>NZ_JACFOM010000008.1:0-4846 GCF_016102505.1 Bartonella sp. B10834G3 | reverse complement strand
TAACATCGGAGCCTTGCGAAACAAAGCCGAGGCTTGCTGCACGACCTTCCGAATAAGCCTTCGACTGCGGGTTCAATTGTGCGGCAGATTGATCCGTATTGTTGTGATTGCCGCCATTATTGCCACCGGTATTATCACCGCCACCAGTGTTACCGCCGGTAATATCACCGGTGTGATCGTGATCTTCATCATGATCGTGATCGGGAGTTTTGTCGGTTTTCTTGTTAATTTGCAGAATGAAAGCGGTGTTGTCTCCGGCCTTATTTTGTTTAAGCGTTGTATCGTAAAAGATAAATTGACCCTGTTTGAGCGCATAGGAAACAGGTGACCAACTGCCGGCAGATTTATCAATCAAAGTGATGGCGTCACCGGCAATAAAGCGTGGTGCTTTCGCGTCCAGTTGGGCGATTGTGTGCTTGGTATTGGTTAGATCAACCGGTGTACCGCCTTCGGCAATTTTTATCACTGTATCGCCATTTTTGGTATCGGTCGGTAAAGTCCAGTTATAATTTTCAAAATTATAGATACCGGAAACGGTTCCGCGGTAACCGTTGAGATTGAGAGTATTGCCGGAAAAAACATCGGCTGTGAGGCAGTCTTGACCATCACCACTAAGGCTGCGACCACCCCAGATCGAGCCGTATTGTGTGACATTTCCGCTCTCATCGCGTTCGCCAATGACGATCTGGTCGCCGTTAAGAGTTACGGTATTGTGGTTGGCATTGCCGCCGAACCCCACCTCGCTATTGATGAGCTGATTTTTGTCGTTAAAGTGAGTGCCGGCTTTTCCACCTTGTGAAAGACCGCCATAAATATCTTTATTGATTGCGGATTTTCCGGAAATTTCAATTGTATTGCCACTGACATCACCGGCATCACCACCCTTGCCGCCGTTTTTGTCAATGCTGTTGCTAATGTCGCCAAAGCCACCGTCTCCGCCAATGCTGACGCCGCCATAAACCCCGTATTTATGATCGCCATTAGGGCTCGTTTTCGTGCCATAAAGTGTCACGTCGGTCAAACTGATACGGTTATTGGTGACATTGCCACCTTTGCCGCCATTACCATTGGTTTGTGTCGCGTCATATCCTATTCCGCCAGCACCACCGACACTTGCACCACCATAGATACTTCCGCCATCCGAACCGCGAATACCGGACCCTTCATTGCTATTGTTTTCGCCGTCGATATTTCCGGCAGCGCCGCCAGCACCACCGTGAAGTTCTACCCGTTCAAGGATAATGATATTGCCACTCACAGTACCGGCATTGCCACCAGTGCCGTTTTTCAATCCCCCTTGCGAACCATAGCCACCGGCACCACCAAGGCTGATCCCGCCAAAAACGCTGCCGCCGCCAGCGCCACCGGCACCGCTGCCACCCATACTAACACTCTTGTCGCCTTCTTCGTCCAAGATTGTAATCGTATGGGAAATTGACCCGCCGGTACCGCCCGCATTGCCGTTCAATGTGGAATCGACAATCTTAATCCGGTTATTGGTAACATCGCCGCTATCGCCGCCATTGCCATTATATTTCTTTGAATTCGAGCCGTTGCCACCGCCGCCGCCGGTACTCAAACCGCCGATAACACTGCCGCCGCCTATGCCGCCAATGCCGCCACCTTGACCGCCTTTGCCGCCAATACCGCCATTCAGTGTTGTGTGATCGAGAGAAATAATATTGTTGCTGACAACTCCGCTACTGCCGCCATTACCGCCTCTACTCTCGCTATTTTCCGTGTTTGATTTTGCGTCACCGGCACCACCGGCCCCTCCCATGGAAAGACCGCCAAAAACCGTACCGCCGCCAGCGCCACCGGCACCACCACCACTTGTTGTGCTCGAGCCGCCAGCGCCGCCAGCGCCTCCGTCAATCGTGACATCAACCAATGTAACGCTATTGGATTTTACATAATCGGCGACACCTCCATTACCGCTCGACGTATCAGCCGCATAGCCGGAGCCACCGGCACCGCCGATTGTCATGCCGCCAAAAATCAGACCACCACCCATGCCACCAACGCCACCGCCGCTATTGGGTGCGCCGTCACCGCCTTTACCGGCATTTCCGCCTTTGATTGTTACATGGTTCAGGATGAGCTCGTTATCATGGATGGCGCCACTATTACCGCCATCAGCATTCGAGGCGCCGCTACCTCCGGCAAAACCACCTCCGCCGGCAATTGCCAGTCCGCCTCCGATGATACCGCCACCCAGACCAGCCGTTCCGCCACTCCCGTTATCGTTAATGGTCGAGCCGCCATTACCGCCGTCGGCTCCGGTCAAAGTTACATCCGTTAAAATAACGTGGTTATCGGAGATGACACCGGTTGATCCACCCTGACTATTATGTTGGGTTCCGCTATAGCTGGTGCCACCGGCACCGCCGATAGAAACACCGCCCAACACACTTGCACCGCCAAAGCCCGCGGTACTTCCACCGGCTTTCGACCCACCATTGCCGCCTTTGCCACCATAAAGGTCGGTTTTTTTCAAAGTGACATAATTGCCGCTTATGTCGCCTCCGCTGCCACCATTTGAACCATCGGCGGTTGAATGTGTAGACCAGGCTCCGGCACCACCGATACTGATTGCGCCAAAAACCGAACCACCCCCCATGCCGCCAACAGTGCTTCCACGATGGTTGTCATCGGGTGAACTATTTCCCTCACCTGCATCGGCTCCATGAATGGCGACATTATCAAGGGTAACATGAACGCCCTTGATGTAACCGCCATTTCCTCCCAAGGCCGCATTCGTACCATCATAGGCGGTACTCCCCGGTGCGCCTGCACTGAGGCCACCAAAAACCGAACCACCCCCCATGCCACCAAGTCGACCGGCTTGTTCGGCATTTGTTGCTTTATTTCCGGCTCCGCTCCAGTCATATTCAACATCTTTGACCGACACGATCGCCCCTGTGTTAGAGGCTCCGTCAATGCCATTATTGCCTGTCACATCATATTGCACAGAAGCAAAGCCATAGACATTATAGGGAGCAACAGTGTTTTCCCAATGCGTTCTTTGCCCCGCGACTGCCCCTTTAACGGTCAGTGTATTGGTTTGATCGCTCGTGCGCGGGAGAAGGCTCATGCGGGAAGCATTTATATCTGTCGGATCTGCGGTTAAAACGCTGTTATCAGTGCCGTCATAGGTAAGCTCGTCCGCTCTCACCTCTTCCACTGTCATGGCTGAAAAAGCCACAGCCGAAAGAACGATGCACGAGGCAGCGTTTAACAAGACCTTCGAGAGGGGGCTGTATTTAGAAGAAAGGTGCATAAAATTTCCTCGCTCTTTCATGGCCAAGGCCGGAGTCGCAAAAAAACAAGAAGCGCTCTTCATCGGCAGATAGCCGATTAATCGATGGCGCATGAATCAAACGCAGTCTATCTTGATCCATTGAAATTTAAAAGGAGAAAAACACAAAATTATGAAATCAATAATAAATAGAAAATAACACAAAAAAATTCTAATTAATAAAATAAAATAAAATGTATTTTAACTTATTTTTTTATAAAATAAAATAACATAATAAAAATAATATATATATTTATGTCGTTAAATATTAAAAAATAGTATTATAAATATAATAAATTAGCTGGCATAATAACTTTGTTTTAATGTTAATTCTCAATATGAATAAAAGTGAAAATCGGTTTCCTGTAATAGTTTTTCGGGAAGCAAAAACATAGAATGCTATTTGAAAAATGATGGTTTTAGCGGCGTTAAAAAGCGAATAATAGAATTTCATCCTTGGCTTTTCTTCACCATTCGGGAGGATTTGTCTGGCGTTTGGCGGTATTCTCTAAAAACCGGTGGAGATTGCAACACTATGCTTTTTGACAAAGTTTGAAAAAATATCACAAAACAGGTTGGCCATTTTGAGTCATTAAGGTTTTCCGGTTTTGCTGATAGCAGGCAATCGCACAAGAAATCCAACTGTTGGAGAAAAATTGGTGATTGTGGAAGATTGTCGAAAAACCGCTTTGTCGAGAGATGGGCAAAACTTTTGCAGGAAGAAGAGAGCGATAAAATATAAACCAATTCCGGAATTGCCAGACAATTAAAAAGCAAGATACCGCTTAAAGAATTTTAGAATTGAAGAATTTTAGAGTTGAAGAATTTTATAGCGGGTTTCTTTTGAAATTGCGGATGTGTTTCTCGTCAATAGGTGTGAGGATGGCATTCGCGAAAAGTCAAAAGCAAAATTTTCCGGAATGAAAAGACCAAAATGAAAAGACCGGAATGAGATGAATAGGGTGGGGGGCGAAAAAAGTCGCCCGCAATAAAGGCGGTAAAGCCGAAAAGGGAGTGTTCCCCATGAAATCCGGATTTATTCGGGGGCGAAAACCGGCCTAACAAAGCCCGGTTTTTCGCAATCTCTCCGGCGAGAGGTGGTCTTCTTGAGACTTTGCTCTCTAAAAGCCTGAGACTTTACTCTGTAAACGCCTGAAACATTGATTTGAAAAAGTCTGAAACTTTGCCTTGCCAAAGTCTGAAACTCTGCTTTGCCAAAGCTTGAAACTTTGCCTTGCCAAAGCTTGAAACTTTGCTTTGCCAAAGTCTGAAACTTTGCTTTGCCAAAGCTTGAAACTTTGCCTTGCCAAAGTTTGAAACTCCGCTTAGTCAAAGCTTGAAACTTTGCTTTGCCAAAGTCTGAAACTTTGCTTTGCCAAAGTTCGAGATATACCCTTTGCCAAAGCGTGTTTTATCAGAACTCGTAAAAGCGTGTTTTATCAGAACTCGTATTTGAGTTTGACACCGCCGCCGCCACCCTGACGAGCGCCGACATAACCCTGACCATCAACATTGATTGTCAAAGCTTTGTTGTCTCTCAACGGGTTC
>NZ_JACFOM010000028.1:0-259 GCF_016102505.1 Bartonella sp. B10834G3 | reverse complement strand
CGGCTCAAAGCGGCATTTATGTAGCCACATTGAAAGGCACGCTTGCCGGAACTTATAAAATTACACCGAAGGTTTCTTCTGTTGCCGTTGGAACTCTTGAAGCACAAGTGACTTTGACCGCCGGTGATGTCGATACGGGAGAAGGCAATTCCAGCTTTCAATTCGACAAACAGACTATGGAAGCTGGTCAGAATGCAACGCTTACTCTTGTGGCCAAAGATAAGTTTGGCAATCCGATAGACTATGACCCTTCACAATT
>NZ_JACFOM010000007.1:0-6314 GCF_016102505.1 Bartonella sp. B10834G3 | reverse complement strand
TTGGCGCGGGGTGGAGCAGCCCGGTAGCTCGTCAGGCTCATAACCTGAAGGCCGCAGGTTCAAATCCTGCCCCCGCAACCAATCATCACTTCACCACTCACAAATTTTTGCCTATCATTATCCGCTTTGTATACCGCAGCGCTTCCAAAAACGAGGCCGCAGCGATGATTACGTTTAGATGCTCGTCGTTTGGTGCGTGGGTTGTCTATTAGGATCGCGGAATTAATGACCTTTACTGCAATATGCTGTCGCGACATGCCTATGTTGAAAACAAACCGGACTTCCGGAAAACACCAAAACGCGTTCATTGCTTTAGCAGGATTCTCACCTATCAATATCCTCATTATATAAGTGCTGCGCTTCCCGATGCCGGCCCGTGGCTCCGCTTCTTCGCTTCTCTTCAAACGCTCGTCGCTTGGGATGTGTGTAATGCCAAGCGGAACAAGCCGAAAACGCGAGCAACATAACGCAATTCCCCGAATATCAGTATGTTAAAATCGAAATCCAGCTTCAGGAAAAACAAGTTCCGTCACTTTTTATCGAAACGCACGTCAAAAATATCCTGCCAATTGCCCCTCTTGGTGATAATCCCGTTGCGGGGTACCCGCTTTTAAAAATGGCTTCAAATACCCCTGTTGACCATCGGCCGCGCTTCTATCATGTTACTCCGTTAGCTCGATAAGTGGTGATCTTGGGCGTATCTAATCGCTAACAGTTTTAAAACTGTTCAACTGCTGTTCAATTAGAAGCCCCCTTGTGTGCTATTTATCTCGTTGTCAGCAGCAGAAATTGGTGTCCTTCGGGACTGGTAAACAAGGTTTTAGACGGCACTCAAATAGAATAGGCAATTAGAATAGGCAATATCTCATTGCCCGCCGGTTTCATTTAACTCGTTTTGTAACGTGTCAGTGGCAGAAATGGTTTACGATCGTCACTTTACGGACATCCCCAAACTATCGCAAAGTGACAATTTGCATTAGAACCGGCGGAGAACCGAACTTCTAAAAAACAAAACTCGTTCATTGCTTTAGCAGGATTCTCACCTATCAATATCCTCATTATATAAGTGCTGCGCTTCCCGATGCCCGCCCGGGGTTCCGCTTCTCCGCTTGCCTTCAAACGCTCGTCGCTTGGGATGTGTGTAATGCCAAGCGGAACAAGCGGAAAACGCGAGCAACGTAACGCTATCCCCCGAATATCAGTATGTTAAAATCGAAATCCAGCTTCGCGAAGCGGAAATAAAGCTTCTCTATCATAGATTTTCAACGTTGAAATTTATCCGTGTTTGAACCCGTCTCGGAAACTTAATTCTAACACGCAATTCTGACGCTCAAGTCTGTCACTTAATTCTGACACTTAGCCCGCGTCTCCTTCAACCGTCACTCCCTCATCTGCCTTCAACTCAATCAAACCATACTTCTCTTAAAACCTATCCAGTCCGGCTTCCTTCATATGGCTTGGACGCGCACCGTTTCCAGGCAAGATTATTCCGCCAAAACAAGCCCATTTAACACGAACAATGCTGTGCGGGAAAATTGTCCGAAGTTCGGTTCGTCACCTCCCGACAATGAGGTTGAGATGACAAAAATAATATCGCGTGCCCCGATAAGTTGCGGTAATTCC
This sequence comes from Bartonella sp. B10834G3, assembly GCF_016102505.1. NCBI lineage: Bacteria > Pseudomonadati > Pseudomonadota > Alphaproteobacteria > Hyphomicrobiales > Bartonellaceae > Bartonella > Bartonella sp. B10834G3. Next base: position 4,691 of record NZ_JACFOM010000007.1, on the reverse strand, counting down.
ATTTCGGGGCTGGCATCTTTTGATACTGGCGTCGAAGCTATAACCGCTGCCAAATTTGAGAAGATAAGCGGAATTATCACGTTGCCAATCAATAAGAACGCTATTCATTCTGCTGGAATAGATTGTCCAGAACACAGTGAAATTCTTGCTGATGAAGGTGGTAGCGGTCATGTTGCCATGATGCTTTTGAATGAAGATATTCGTACAATTCTTGTTACCATCCAGATGTCACTTCGACACACTATAAATCAGGTTATTTACGAAAAACGGTTATAAGCAATCGGGCTTGCAAATATAGGCATCATAGCGTTGGGCACCAAAAGGCTGCATGTCGCTTTCGCTGGATTGAATCCCCATGCGGGTAAAGGTGATCTTTTTGTCGATGAGGAAATCGGCTTCATCAAACCCGCAGCAAATGGAGTGCGCTTAGAAGAAACAGACGTGAGCGGCTCGCGAACAGGTGATACGATATTTATGACAGCAAAAAGGGACAATTCGATGTCGTTGTTGCGCAATATCATGATCCAAAGCTTATACCCGTGAAGTCGATAGAAATTGAGACTGGCGTTAACATTATACCAGCCTTCCATTTGTTCGCTCCAGCCCGGATCGCGGAACCGCTTTCGACATTGCGGGGCTGGGTAGCCGAGCACTCAAGTTTGCTGACGGCTATAAAATATGTAGAGCGGCTGGTGCCTTCAGGTCAACGTCAGGGAATGATATGAAGTTGCCTAATCATGCGAATTTCATCTTTATGCGCGCAAGAAATGACAGAGCTATTGCAGATGCAATGAGCTATCTGCCAAAAGTGATTGAGGCTGTGTCATATCGGTTACGAAGACGTAGGCTTGCTTTTTCAACGTTTGGGCGATTTGGCTGCGAGCCATACGTGCAGCAGGCGCGAAAAATTATCTTTAAGTCTTATCGCTTGATGTTGAAAGTGAGGCGAGGTCCGCGCAGTCGCCGATCGAGTTCGGTGTCGACTATTTGCTTGGCGGTACGCATAGTGATGATGTGTTGCCATTGATAGAGAGTGCAGGCATACAATATTATCTTTTCACCGGAAGGATAGAGGGAATATCGAGGTAACTGACTGGTTCAAGCGACGAAATAGCATTCAGTGCGTGCATGCTTGGGTCTAACACAGGAGTACATGGTCTAGATTTGTTAGCCTACCAAGCGACAGTTGATGTCGTCAACTTGATCGAGGCTGTTTGTAAGCCTGTAGAAAAGCCTGTGATCCCGGCTAGAGCTACCGACAGGGACGAGCTTATGCATGCCGCCGTTCAAGCTAAAGCTATAGGCTATACTGTGTGTGAGACGGGTTTTAATGAGCGTTTTTCTACCATGGCAAAAGGGATTGAAGAGCAAATCCGATACATTAAAGCGGTAAAAGAAAATGCAGAGAGAAAACTAATCCAATTATATCGCATATTGATAAAAAATAACAAATGAAATCAAAAATCGGTATTATATGTATATGAGTCAATATATCGGCTTGATCTCGAAAGGTAAGTGTCGGAGTTCTGAACAAGAAATTCTCTCTGACAAGCCTTTGGAACTGCTTATATCGTAATATTTTTCTGATATATCCCGATAGATGGAACAGCATATTTCTTAACGCGACATAGAATTGAATTAATGTCTTCAACGCCGATCTGAAAATCGGTTCTGCTACTGAAGGATTTGATGGGTTAAAGACATTCCAGCTCTCTGCATGATTTGCTTCAAGCAATGATTGAAGCTTTCCTGATGCTAAATAAGCAAAATCGGGATGGCCAAGTTTGAGCATCATAGAAAACTCCAACACATCAATATAAAAACAAGGCAAGGCAGAAAAAATTGTAACCGTTAATCAGGGAACCAAAGGATCGCAGTAAATATCGCAATTATGGGTTGTTATTACATAATCAATTTGTGGTTGTTATCCTATTTGAATTCATTTTAACAATCCGGAATAGAAGATCGCACGTCTTGATACAGTATGAGGGAAACTTGTCTCTGCATGGTTTGCAACAAGTAATATCATCTGACTGTCATGTTTAAGAATCTCTGATTAATGGGGCTCTAAAATGAACCATCAGAAATTTTGACAGAAATATTATCTTATTTCGGTTGTTATATATGTTTCGGTGCGACATGTCTGGACTGAACAGAAATCGCGCTTTGAAAATTTATATTTTCTTTTTTTGTGTAATCGCGAATATATGCCAGTTAAATCTTCATATCAGTTTGACAGAGTTGCAGTAATGTATCTCGGTCGGATCGTCGAGATAGATGAAAGCAGCAAGATTTTTTAACGTTCGCAGCATCCTTATATCAACACGTTGACTTCGGGTGTACCAATGCCAGAAAGATGGCCCGATGATCGTGTAGTCTTACAAGGTGAGCTACCAAATCCTGCTCATCGTCCTCATAGGTTGTGGTTTACACATTGCTCAAGAGCTGATGGGGCTATGCGGGAAAATCCCTTCTGAACTAACATCATCACATGGTGTGTTTGTTCTTGCCGTCGTTTAAGCCGTTCAGAAGAAACAGTAGAATATGCGGAAAAAATATGATCTACTTTCTATCAACGCGCTTTATCCGCCGCCTGTTGACTGTGTTTTGTGTTATCCGTTTTGCATTCATTTTATACGCATGTCAGTTGACCTTGCGCAAATCATATAGCGGACTGAAGTTATATAAAGCATGCAGTATTTCATAAACAATGGGGGGCTGGATGCGCCATTATGGCAACAATTCTTCACTTGCTTCCATGCATTACTTCATGGAGATACGGCAGTATCTATGAGCGATGGAAGACCTGTGATAGATCATGTTGCGGAACGGGATAACTGCCACCCTATTGTTAACGATACTTGCTTTGTTATGAAACTGGCTATCGGAATTTCTGGCGGGCATATGCTGCACTGGATAGAGATAGTAAGATCAATCGTTTCGTTATAGCTTTATCTCTCCCCTGTTTCACCATGCCATCATTTGTGTCAGGGCTTATTCCAGTATCCGTATTTCAGTGCAATCGGGCTGGTTGCCATTAAAAGAGCAAGGCAATCTCAAACATGCTATTCTTCCTACACTAACAACAGGTCTTGGCGGTGCGGCGGTTCTCGCATGGTGGTCACGCAATGCCATGATTGAAGTTCTCCGACAATCTTTTCCGCTCTTATAGCTATAGTTTCGGGATTTGTAGCTGCAATATTTAACGGTATTATGAAACATTTTGTTATGATGCTGGCGACTTCCAAGCTGCTTTTCCAGTTCAGATTCTATCTTTGGTTGTCTTAGCTTTTTTCGGTAATACCATTTTACTATTAACATGTCTTATGGGGTTCCCCTGAAGGGAAAGATATGCGAGGATAATAAGGAGATGAGCTGTTTCAGCCAATAATCAGGGATATACTGCCGTTTTCATACAATTGGGAGCAAAACCGCCGCGTTTTTATATCAAGTACATATTTCCCAACATTGTATCGACGTTGATTATATCGTTGGCATTGACTTTTCCGCAAATTATACTTCTGGAGAGCAGACTTTCCTTTTTTAGACCAGGCGTTCAGCCACCGATGTCCGTTCTTGGCAGTATGAGCGGGTTCGGCAAAGAGTAACTCGTCAATGCATCTTGGATAATGTTGCACCGGCATCCATTATAATAACAACAATGATAATCAGTCTTGTTGGTGAAATGATAATCAGTCTCGTTGATGACCGGATGCAGGACAAAATAAATTCTAGCTTGTGACGTTATAAATAAGTTTATGAAGTGATAGTATCTAAATTTATGATGTGATTGAATCCGAAAAGTGTAATTTAATTAGATATTTAATACTCGCCAGAAGAATATATTTGTTTTTTTTGTGTATTTTTTCTCGCAGGGGTTGCAAAACAGCAAAAAATCGGTATTGGTGTTACAAAAGCGGATGATGCTTTTATGCATCTCTAACGTGATGTTTAACGTATGAATTAGCTGACGTGTCCAATTTATTGGGTTGATGGAATACATCAAGGAGACGGTAAAGTTATGTTTGATTATTTGTTATTACTTATCCACCCTCTCTTTCTCCCGAGCCGAATAGTGCGAGGGATCCGGTTTATTCAATCCTGCTAAAGCTTCTGTCACCTAATCAGTGAACGAAGTCTTTCGTTTGCACGTATGAGCCTGTTTGCAAGCCTATTGGGGGCTGAGTGCAAGGCTCGGCAATATGCACTCTCACGTGAGCCGTTTTAACTTATCTATGTAGGAAATAGCGAAACATTTTTTACTAAGTCATGTAAGAAATAAGGGGGATTTCATGTCTATGCGTAGTAACTTTTTGAGCACCTTTGTATCAAAGGCTGTGTCGTGGTTGATGATTATCCTCTACGTCTGCTCAACCTTTCTGGCGATGGTTATGCCAGCGCAGGCTGCGCAAAGAGACTCGGGAAGTGAACGCTATGCCGCTGACAACAGTCTATTCGGGCAGAAGGATGATGGTGCAAGCGCCTCGCTTGATGGCTATAGCTCGCCGATCATGACACGCGCCTATGTGCTGGTGTCCGGCGATACGCTTGATAGCGTTGCCAAGCGCTATAATTTGAGTGTTGAGGGGTTGCGCCGTCTCAATCTGGATCGCTTCTTCAAGAACGGCTTTGACAAGGTAACGGTGGGGGATACGGTTTATGTTCCGCTGTCACCGGTTTCTGATGACATG
>NZ_JACFOM010000006.1:0-9471 GCF_016102505.1 Bartonella sp. B10834G3 | reverse complement strand
TTCCGCTGTCGAAGCAGCTTGATCCTGATGCGGTCGGGGATATGCGCACACTTGCGGGAAGCAGATATGATCTGGTTGACCGTAATAACGACATTGTTCTTGAATATAAGAAGAATGAATTCATCAAGCTTTATATGGTTGGCGGCATTACCGGCTTTTATAACGAGACTTATTCGCTTGGCATATCGGTTAAATCCAAGAATGATGTGGCAAGCGTCAGTGTGATGGCAGCAGCCCTGATTGCAGCAGGCGGCAAGATCGTTCAGGGAAGCGGTGTCAGCGATTATTCGGTTGTTCTTCCACCCTATCAGTGGGGTGGTAATAATGACTATGTCGTCAATGCCGTTGCAACGGATGTCAAAGGTAATACCTCGAAAGAGGCAACGACAACCGTGACAGTCAAGGCTCCGGGATTTGACAGTACCAACAGTACATTCGAAGCCGATCCACCCTCGATCGTCGCAGACAATACCGCGTACTCGACATTGACCTTTACGGCCAAGGACAAGAATGGCAACCCGATCATGGGCATCAAGGACAGGCTTGTCTTTGATGTCGTGAGCAAGGGCGGTTCCGCTCCTGACAAAGGCAAGGTGACGTTGACTTCAATTGTCGAGACCAAAAGCGGTGTCTATACGGCAAAACTCAAAGGCACGGTTGCCGATGTCTATACGGTAACGCCGAAATTCGATGGCAAAGCTGTCGGCAACCTCTCAGCCGATGTGACATTGACAGCCGGTGCTCCTGTTGAAAAAGGTATCGAGCTTTCAACATTCACAGCTGTTCCGGACTTGATCATCGCAGACAATGAGGATGCCTCGACATTGCTCTTTACGGCCAAGGACAAGAATGGCAACATGGTCACAGGCATCAAGAGCAGGCTTGTTTTTGATGTTGCGATCAAAAACGGTCCCGTTCCTGAAAGCGGCAAGGTGACGGTGCATGAAATTAACGAGACCAAAACCGGTGTCTATGAGGCAACACTCACAGGCACGCTTGCCAATGTCTATACGATAACGCCGAAATTCGATGGCAATGCTGTTGGCACCCTCTCAGCCGATGTGACATTGAGAGCCGGTGATCCTGCTGAAAAGGGTGAAAGAGGTGAAAAGCGTTCAACATTCGAAGCCTTCCCACACTTGATCGTCGCAGACAATAACGCCACCTCGCTATTGACCTTTATGGCCCAGGACAAGTATGGCAATGCGGTAGTTAGGAAAGCCAAGGACCTGAAATTTGTTATGAAAAGCGGTCCTAATAGCGGGGGCATAACGATTGACGATGTAGTAGAGACCGCAACAGCCGGTACCTATACAGCAAAGCTCAGAGGCACGGTTGTCGGCATTTATACGATTGTACCGGAATATAAAAACAAGGCCGTTGGTTCTCTTTCAGACACTGTGACATTGGGAGCCGGTGCTCCTGTTGACAAGGATGGCGACGGTAATCCGCGTTCAACATTCACAGCTGTTCCGGCCTCGATCGTCGCAGACAATAACACTACCTCGCTATTGACCTTTAAGGCCCAGGACAAGAATGGCCACGTTGTCGGTGGGATCGCCAAGGACTTGAAATTTGTTATGAAAAGCGGTCCTAATAGCGGGGGCATAACGATTGACGAGGTAAAAGAGACCGCAACAGCCGGTACCTATACAGCAAACCTCAAAGGCACGGTTGTCGGCGTTTATACGATTGTACCGGAATTTAAAAACGATGCCGTTGGTTCTCTTTCAGCCGATGTGGAATTGAAAGTCGGTGATCCTGCTGACAAGGGTGAAAAAGGTGAACCGCGTTCAACATTCAAAGCCGACCCACACTGGATCGTCGCAGACAATACCGCGTACTCGACATTGACCTTTATGGCCCAGGACAAGTATGGCCACGTTATCAGTGGGATCGCCGAGGACTTGAAATTTGTTATGAAAAGCGGTCCTAATAGCGGGGGCATAACGATTGACAAGGTAAAAGAGACCGCAATAGCCGGTACCTATACAGCAAACCTCAAAGGCACGGTTGTCGGCATTTATACGATTGTACCGGAATTTAAAAACGCGGCCGTGGGTTCTCTTTCAGACACTGTGACATTGGGAGCCGGTGCTCCTGTTGACAAGGATGAAAAAGGTAAGCAGCGTTCAACATTCACAGCTGTTCCGGCCTCGATCGTCGCAGACAATAACGCCACCTCGCTATTGACCTTTATGGCTCAGGACAAGAATGGCCACGTTGTCGGTGGGATCGCCAAGGACTTGAAATTTGTTATGAAAAGCGGTCCTGATAGCAAGGGCATAACGATTGACGATGTAGTAGAGACCGCAACAGCCGGTACCTATACAGCAAACCTCAAAGGCACGGTTGTCGGCATTTATACGATTGTACCGGAATATAAAAACGCGGCCGTTGGTTCTCTTTCAGCCGATGTGACATTGACAGCCGGTGATCCTGTTGACAAGGATGGCGACGGTAATGCGCGTTCAACATTCATAGCCGACCCACACTGGATCGTCGCAGACAATACCGCGTACTCGACATTGACCTTTATGGCCCAGGACAAGTATGGCAATGCGGTAGTTGGGAAAGCCAACGACCTGAAATTTGTTATGAAAAGCGGTCCTGATAGCAAGGGCATAACGATTGACGATGTAGTAGAGACCGCAACAGCCGGTACCTATACAGCAAACCTCAAAGGCACGGTTGTCGGCGATTATAAGATTGTACCGGAATATAAAAACAAGGCCGTTGGTTCTCTTTCAGACACTGTGACATTGGGAGCCGATGCTCCTGTTGACAAGGATGAAAAAGGTAAGCAGCGTTCAACATTCACAGCTGTTCCGGCCTCGATCGTCGCAGACAATAACGCCACCTCGCTATTGACCTTTAAGGCCCAGGACAAGAATGGCCACGTTGTCGGTGGGATCGCCAAGGACTTGAAATTTGTTATGAAAAGCGGTCCTAATAGCGGGGGCATAACGATTGACGATGTAGTAGAGACCGAAACAGCCGGTACCTATACAGCAAACCTCAAAGGCACGGTTGTCGGCGTTTATACGATTGTACCGGAATATAAAAACGCGGCCGTTGGTTCTCTTTCAGCCGATGTGGAATTGACAGCCGGTGATCCTGCTGAAAAGGGTGACAATGATGAAAAGCGTTCAACATTCACAGCCTTCCCACCCTCGATCGCCGCAGACAATACCGCCACCTCGCTATTGACCTTTATGGCCCAGGACAAGTATGGCAATGCGGTAATTGGGAAAGCCAAGGACCTGAAATTTGTTATGAAAACCGGTCCTAATAGCGGGGGCATAACGATTGACGATGTAGTAGAGACCGCAACAGCCGGTACCTATACAGCAAAGCTCAAAGGCACGGTTGTCGGCGTTTATACGATTGTACCGCAATATAACAACAAGGCCGTGGGTTCTCTTTCAGCCGATGTGGAATTGAAAATCGGTGATCCTGTTGAAAAGGGTGACAATGATGAAAAGCGTTCAACATTCACAGCCTTCCCACACTCGATCGTCGCAGACAATAACGCCACCTCGCTATTGACCTTTATGGCCCAGGACAAGAATGGCCACGTTGTCGGTGGGATCGCCAAGGACTTGAAATTTGTTATGAAAAGCGGTCCTAATAGCGGGGGCATAACGATTGACGATGTAGTAGAGACCGAAACAGCCGGTACCTATACAGCAAACCTCAAAGGCACGGTTGTCGGCGTTTATACGATTGTACCGGAATATAAAAACGCGGCCGTTGGTTCTCTTTCAGCCGATGTGGAATTGACAGCCGGTGATCCTGCTGAAAAGGGTGACAATGATGAAAAGCGTTCAACATTCACAGCCTTCCCACACTCGATCGTCGCAGACAATAACGCCACCTCGCTATTGACCTTTATGGCCCAGGACAAGTATGGCAATGCGGTAATTGGGAAAGCCAAGGACCTGAAATTTGTTATGAAAAGCGGTCCTAATAGCGGGGGCATAACGATTGACGATGTAGTAGAGACCGCAACAGCCGGTACCTATACAGCAAACCTCAAAGGCACGGTTGTCGGCGATTATAAGATTGTACCGGAATATAAAAACAAGGCCGTGGGTTCTCTTTCAGACACTGTGACATTGGGAGCCGGTGATCCTGTTGAAAAGGGTGACAATGATGAACAGCGTTCAACATTCACAGCCTTCCCACCCTCGATCGTCGCAGACAATAACGCCACCTCGCTATTGACCTTTAAGGCCCAGGACAAGAATGGCCACGTTGTCGGTGGGATCGCCAAGGACTTGAAATTTGTTATGAAAAGCGGTCCTAATAGCGGGGGCATAACGATTGACGATGTAGTAGAGACCGAAACAGCCGGTACCTATACAGCAAACCTCAAAGGCACGGTTGTCGGCATTTATACGATTGTACCGGAATATAACAACAAGGCCGTTGGTTCTCTTTCAGCCGATGTGACATTGAAAGTCGGTGATCCTGCTGACAAGGGTGAAAAAGGTGAACCGCGTTCAACATTCAAAGCCGACCCACACTTGATCGTCGCAGACAATACCGCGTACTCGACATTGACCTTTATGGCCCAGGACAAGTATGGCCACGTTATCAGTGGGATCGCCGAGGACTTGAAATTTGTTATGAAAAGCGGTCCTGATAGCGGGGGCATAACGATTGACGATGTAGTAGAGACCGCAACAGCCGGTACCTATACAGCAAACCTCAAAGGCACGGTTGTCGGCGATTATAAGATTGTACCGGAATATAAAAACAAGGCCGTGGGTTCTCTTTCAGACACTGTGACATTGGGAGCCGGTGATCCTGTTGAAAAGGGTGACAATGATGAAAAGCGTTCAACATTCACAGCCTTCCCACCCTCGATCGTCGCAGACAATAACGCCACCTCGCTATTGACCTTTATGGCTCAGGACAAGAATGGCCACGTTGTCGGTGGGATCGCCAAGGACTTGAAATTTGTTATGAAAAGCGGTCCTGATAGCAAGGGCATAACGATTGACGATGTAGTAGAGACCGAAACAGCCGGTACCTATACAGCAAACCTCAAAGGCACGGTTGTCGGCGTTTATACGATTGTACCGGAATATAAAAACGCGGCCGTTGGTTCTCTTTCAGCCGATGTGGAATTGACAGCCGGTGATCCTGCTGAAAAGGGTGACAATGATGAAAAGCGTTCAACATTCACAGCCTTCCCACCCTCGATCGCCGCAGACAATACCGCCACCTCGCTATTGACCTTTATGGCCCAGGACAAGTATGGCAATGCGGTAGTTGGGAAAGCCGGGAACTTGAAATTTGTTATGAAAAGCGGTCCTGATAGCAAGGGCATAACGATTGACGATGTAGTAGAGACCGCAACAGCCGGTACCTATACAGCAAAGCTCAAAGGCACGGTTGTCGGCGTTTATACGATTGTACCGCAATATAACAACAAGGCCGTGGGTTCTCTTTCAGCCGATGTGGAATTGAAAATCGGTGATCCTGTTGACAAGGATGACGACGGTAAGCCGCGTTCAACATTCACAGCTGTTCCGGACTCGATCGTCGCAGACAATAACGCCACCTCGCTATTGACCTTTATGGCTCAGGACAAGACTGGCCACGTTGTCGGTGGGATCGCCAAGGACTTGAAATTTGTTATGAAAAGCGGTCCTAATAGCAAGGGCATAACGATTGACGATGTAGTAGAGACCGAAACAGCCGGTACCTATACAGCAAACCTCAAAGGCACGGTTGCCGGCATTTATACGATTGTACCGGAATATAAAAACGCGGCCGTTGGTTCTCTTTCAGCCAATGTGACATTGAAAGCCGGTGATCCTGCTGAAAAGGGTGACAATGATGAAAAGCGTTCAACATTCGAAGCTGTTCCGGACTTGATCGTCGCAGACGGTCACGACACCTCGACATTGACCTTTACGGCCAAGGACAAGTATGGCAATCTGGTAGGTAACATCGCCGAGAACTTGAAATTTGTTATGAAAAACGGTCCTAATAGCGGGAGCATAACGATTGACGATGTAGTAGAGACCGGAACCGGTATCTATACAGCAAAGCTCAAAGGCACGGTTACCGGCGTTTATACGATTGTACCCGAATATAACAACAAGGCCGTGGGTTCTCTTTCAGCCGATGTGACATTGAGCGAATTTGAATTGGTTCTCGCATGGGAAAACGACAAAACATCGGCCACGGTGGATGAACAGCCAACATTCACGGTTGCTGTGCGTGACAAGAACACCGGCCAACTCATTCCGAACAAAACTGTCACATTTACTTTAAGTTCAAATGGAGGTGGCAGACCGTCAATCTATCCGGCTACAGTAAAAAGCGATGCCGATGGCCAAATAACACAAGCACCGGCCGTGTCTGATCATACGCCTGAAACTGTAACTGTTACAGGACAGATATCAGGAACAACTGTTACTGCCAGCTTAAATATTACGTTTACTGCGGGAAAGGTGAACGTGAATACAAGTACGATTTATGCTGATCCTGATACGATTGTTGCAGATGGTAAAACCACCTCAACGATCCATTATAAGCCAAAGGATGGTTACGGGAACCCTATTACCAGCATCGATGCGAGCACAATCACAAGTAAAATCATTGGGATAACCGATAGTGGCATAACCATCAGTAGCTGGTCGTTTGTCGATGGTCATTATCAAGCGGTTTTGACATCTGGAACCAAAATCGGCGCTATCAAGGTGATACCGGTGATTAATGGAGAGGATGGCATTTCCCGCTCGACCGGTAATATACTCACCCTTATTTCAGGGGGGATAGACGTTAGCAAAGGTGAGATCAAAGCGATTCCAAACCGGATTGTAGCAAATGGAAGGTCAACAAGCCGTATCGAGTTTAGACCACGCGATGCTGCAGGCAACTTCATTGCGACGTTGAAAACTGAAACCATTAGTCAAGTGATTACCCCTCAAGAGGCCAACGGACCACAAGACACGAAAATGTCAGCCTGGTCCTATGATAGAGGTGCGGGTGCCTATGTCAGCACTTTAACATCAGGTACGACGATAGGTGTTATCAACATCATGCCTACTGTTAATGGTTTAGATGCCGCTACAATAGGTGTAACGAAGACATTGGAGCTTATTGAGATTCCTGGCCAGAACATCAATATCAATATTGCTCATACCGATACCGCGATAGCCGATGGTGATGCGACCAATGTTGTTACCATCACTTTAACCGATGACAACGGCGCAGCATTAGCTAATAGAACAGTCACTGTTACACCGACCAATCTTGAGCTTGAGCTTGCTATTAATGGTGTAGAGGGCAGTGTAGACGTTGTGACAGATGAAGATGGCAAGGTCAGTGTTCAAATGTCATCAACCTATGCATCATGGCTTGGCAGCAATGGATTTATGGTCTCTGCCGAAGGCTTCACCGCCCAAGGGGAGACAAATTTCAGCCTCTATGTCGACCAAGAAAATTCGTTGATAAGTTTGGATAAAGACATAATTTACAATGATGGCATAGACAGGTTGACCGCAACCTATAAGCCTGTTGACAAAAAAGGACGTGCTATTCCTGCGGAGCTGCTCCCCGTAACGTTCTCGACAACAGACCTCGGAGCAACACAGGTCATCACGCAAAATGGCCTCGTGGCAACTGTAAGCTCGAAAAGCAGCCCGTCTACCTATCAACTTTCTGTCAAAATGACCAATTATTCTCAAGGTTGGCAGCCTGAATCTGTCGAGTATAAACTCAGACCTGCATCAGGTGTTTTGCTGGCAATTCTGGACGTCTCGCCAAAACTATGTGGTACTACAACGAACGGAATTGCGAATGGAATGCCATACACTTACTGCACACCAACGGATGGCGTTGACTACTATCATTCAGGTCTTGGGTTCGTTATTGAACTGATAGACGCAAGCCCATTATGGGATAAGCAGTTAACGCTACACTCATCAACGGTTGATGGCGCTATTTACGTTCAATCTAAAGATGGAACAAAGAGGCAAAACTGTTCGGTTCCCGTATCAATTCCTCAGTCGTGGATGAACGATTACGGGGATCGTAACAACAACCTTGATCTATCGTTCACAAAAGAAACCATTATCGATACCTACGATAAGCCTGGTTATCTCACGCCAACCACCGGTGGCGGTATAGGCGCATGTGATTACTATAGCAGTCCTAAATACGTTCCTTTGAAACCTGATCTGCAAGGAAGTGGTAACGTTGAGTTTGAAGCCTATACGAAGAACCCGAAATCCACCACTTCTTTCAAGGTTCCATTGACAGGTAAGCGTATGGATGTCGGCGAGCTGTCGTCAATTAGGGTCTTTATCTATGCTGATTAAAGGTTGAAAAAGTGAGACAAATTATCTTAAGTAGAATAACCAATTTCGGGTATGTGTATTTCAGGACTTTCGATTTACTCGCTACAGGATTGTATAAATGTTTAACTCTTCGATCAGGAAGGCCACCTGGGCAAATGGGGTGTCTGTTTGCACCCTTATTGCGTCACTGTTTTACAGCAGTACATCTTTAGCAGAAACGTTAGTTTTTGACGGAAACAACACTTCTATTTTGCAAACCGATCCAACAGGTAACGGCAGCACTTATAAAAGTCTTTATTCGAGCAATATTTATAGTGACAATGTGGTTACTGTTGATGGTGGCACGGGCGGAGCAGGACAAGCCGCTTGGACAACAACCGGGACAATTAACGCACCTTACATTATCTATGGCGGTGTAGATGTCCAGTTGAACCGAGGCATGGGAGAAGGTATTACAGCGGCTGATATCTCGAACAATCAAATTTCGATCAGTAATGTCCAGTATAATTGGTCAGGCCAATCCGCTGCCAATGGAGGCTTGGAAAACGATGTGACCAATGGAGGGAGTGCGGAACCGGTTCACTAAGTATGCAGCGTTAAAATGAAGCCGATGGGTGTGCAGACATGACCCTGGCTGCACATCCATCAGGGAGCAGATTGCAGGCCCCTGCAATCTGCTCTCTCAAAAGAATGATTTTAACTTAGTCATGTAAGAAATGCGGGGATGTCATTTCTATGCGCAGTAACTTTTTGAGCACCTTTGTGTCAAAGGCTGTGTCATGGTTGATGATTATCTTCTACCTATGCTCGTCTTTTCTGGCAATGGCCATGCCAACGCAGGCTGCGCAAAGAGACTCGGGGGAGTGAACGCTATGCCGCTGAGAACAGTCTTTCGGGCAGAGAGACTATGGTGCAAGCGCCTCACTTGATGGCTATAGCTCGCCGATCATGACCAGAGGTTATGTTCTGGTGTCCGGTGATACGCTTGATAGTGTTGCCAAACGCTATAATCTGAGTGTTGAAGGGTTGCGCCGTCTCAATCAGGATCGGTTTTTCAAGAACGGTTTTGACAAGGTAACGGTGGGGGATACGGTTTATGTTCCGCTGTCACCGGTTTCTGATGACATGGCGCATTATCTCGAAACGGGAT
>NZ_JACFOM010000027.1:0-266 GCF_016102505.1 Bartonella sp. B10834G3 | reverse complement strand
AATGCGGTCAAGCCGCAACAGGCGGCGATATCCAGTCCGGTGAAAAAGAGTTGTAACAGATTAGAAAATGCGGTCAAGCCGCAACGTCATGTCGAAAGCCTTAACATATTGGCGGGTTGTAACAGATTAGAAAATGCGGTCAAGCCGCAACAAATGACGCGAACCATTGCCACCATTGCTCGTTGTAACAGATTAGAAAATGCGGTCAAGCCGCAACAAAAGTCCGCGCGGCAATGACGACGATCCGGTTGTAACAGATTAGAAAA
>NZ_JACFOM010000005.1:128413-141830 GCF_016102505.1 Bartonella sp. B10834G3 | reverse complement strand
GAGCGCAACTCACTGTCGCCAGCGGCGTACCGCCCTCGTTGTGGCGCTCATATAGACCTTCCTTTCTCCAAGTGTCAACAGCCAAATCGAAAAAAAATGCACTTTTTTCATTTTTTTATATCGATTCAATCAAAACTTGTGCCGGCTAACAATTACACCGTTAAAAGAGGCCTTTTTGGAGCCGGCTTCTAGCAAAAAATTCGCTTTGCATGACTCTGTCGGAGCAAAAAAACCGCATTTTACGAAACGTGAAATTTAAAAAATGCGGATTTCAGGATGAAAAAACGACGTTCATCGAAAAAATATGCCGGTTTTTACAGAATCGGTTTGGTTGGCTAACGAATCGCGGGCGAATCTTTCAAGTTGCGAGAACTTACCGGAGAATCTCCTGCCAATATCCGAGCACTTGCCGGAGTATCGCCTGCTGATTCTTACAAGTTTGTTTTCCTCACTTATAAGAGACACACAGAAAAACACCCCCATGCGGTTTCAACTTCGGCATTGGTTATGATTCTTGAAGCATTGTTTGAAATGACATTTTCCGATTCTGGAGCACAATTATGGGCTCTGGAACCGGATTCCGGATATTGACACATGCCACCGGGATCGGTTCTGTGTTTTTCGATTTATATGTTCGCTTGGCAAAGATTGATTGTAACCTCTGCACCTTTCAAAATGCAGATATGGCAATCAGGTTCCATTCGAGAGCCAAAATTTTAATCGTCAAAATTTATTTGCGTGTGAGGCAATTGACCAGATTGTCGGCAAGATTGGCAATCAATTCGGGATAAAGTCCGGCGCCTTCTGGCAAGGACTGTCCGAGAGGATCGAGCATACCGACTTTAGCAGGAGTATTTTCGATAACGATATCGACCAACTTGTTGGGATATTGGGGTTCGGCGAAAACACAAACAACCTTTTCTTTCAAAATGGTCGTTTTGATTGCACTTATCCGTTGGGCACCAGGTTGACGTTCCGGATCAAGAGCGACAGACCCTATGGCATGAAGGCCGAAGCGATGTTCAAAATAATGGTAGGCATCATGAAAAACGATAAAGTTCTCGTCGCTTACCGGTGCAACAGATTGTTTTA
Organism: Bartonella sp. B10834G3; assembly: GCF_016102505.1. Classification (NCBI taxonomy): domain Bacteria; kingdom Pseudomonadati; phylum Pseudomonadota; class Alphaproteobacteria; order Hyphomicrobiales; family Bartonellaceae; genus Bartonella; species Bartonella sp. B10834G3. The sequence continues at coordinate 140,738 of NZ_JACFOM010000005.1, read as the reverse complement.
TGTTCTGTTCTGTTTCGGCAATCACTTTATCATATGCGTTTGCATTATGATGGTAGACTTCGGCATGATCGGGATCTTTCTTTGCCAAAACATCGGCCACATAGGCTAAAACTTTTCGGGCATTTTCCGGATCAAGCCAGAAATGAAAATCCATGGCATGCGCCGTGTCACTCCCATGATTATGGTCATCACCGTGGTGTTCAAACAAGCCGCCTTCCCTGATTGGAAGGAGTTCAACTCCGGGAGCTTGCGAGAGCGCAATCATCCGGTCTTTCAAACCAAAATTTTCGATGGGCTTGATAAGAAAAAGTTCCATATCGGGGTTGGCGATGAAAATAATATCGGCTTCAGACAATATTTTTGCGTCGGACGGTTTTAACGCATAGCTATGTTCGGAGCCTGACTGTTTCACAATCAAAGCAGGTGTACCCAATTTTCCCATCACGGCAGCAACAAGCGAATGAAGCGGTTTTATGGAAACCACCACTTGCGGCACTGAAGACGCTTGAGCATTTACACCTGAAACGACAGCAAACAGACACGCCGACAATGCATAAAAAAGAGACCGAAACACTATCAAGCTCCGAATGTTACTTTATTACATTACGGTTTTGTATTAAGTCAGCCATTAAAAAAGTACAAGGATTTTGCATATCAAACTTTGGTGTGAAACAGGCTGGGTCAAGGTTATGCGTGTAATTGAATTTTCATCAAAAGATCGGCCGATCATTCAGAAATTGGATGACTGACTGCAAAACCCCGATACCGAAGGATAGAAAAATGGATAAAGAATGGCTGCTATCGCTCAACAAGGCAGGCATCGAAAGGAATGGTCGCTGGCTTGTCCACGACATTGATCTTGATATTTATCGTGGAGAAATTGTCACATTGATCGGTCCGAACGGTTCGGGAAAATCGACAACGGCAAAAATGGCACTGGGAATTTTGAAGCCGTCCGCGGGGACTGTAACCAGAAAAGCAGGCTTGCGCATTGGCTATGTGCCGCAAAGATTGGTAATCGACCCATCTCTGCCTTTGACAGTCCGTCGTTTCCTGACCTTGACGGCCAAACTTGATAAGAAAGGCATAAAATCGGTTTTATCGGAAACCGGCGTTGACGATTTGGAAAATGCCAATGTTGCCGATTTGTCGGGAGGAGAATTGCAGCGGGTTCTGCTTGCCCGCTCTATTGCAAGAAAGCCTGATCTTCTTGTTCTCGACGAACCGCTACAGGGGGTTGACTATAATGGAGAAACCGAACTTTATGGATTGATTGCAAGTTTGCGCACAAAGCTTGATTGCGGCATTCTTCTTATCTCGCATGATCTTCATATTGTTATGGCAGCGACCGATCGCGTGATTTGTCTGAATGGACATATTTGTTGCAGCGGGGCGCCAACGGAGGTTGCCCAAAGCGAGGCTTACGGGCGTCTTATCGGTGCGATACCGGATAATGGTTTGGCGCTTTATGAGCATCACCATAACCACCGTCATAACATTCATGGTGCAGTTATCAATGCTCCATCGGGAAAGCCAACGAAAAATATCGGAGCCAACGACAATGCTTGACGATTATCTTGTAAGAGCGTTTTTAGCCGGTATCGGCGTGGCATTGATGGCGGGGCCACTCGGCTGTTTTATCGTCTGGCAAAAGCTTGCCTATTTTGGCGACACGATGGCCCATTCGGCTTTGCTTGGCGTGGCTTTTGCCCTGCTTTTCAATATTGATACGGTGCTCGGTGTTTTCCTTGTTGCTGTCATTGTTTCCATTGCACTCTTTATTCTTCAGGCAAGAGAAAAATTGTCGGGAGATTCGCTTTTGGGAATTCTTGCCCATGCAACGCTCGCCATCGGGCTTATCCTGATCGGATTTATGACCTGGACGAATGTCGACATCAACAGTTACCTGTTCGGGGATATTCTGGCAGTTTCACGCACCGATTTACTGACAGTATGGATTGGCTGTGCCTTCATTCTGGTTGTCCTTTTTATTTTATGGCGTCCACTTCTGGCACTGACAATCAATATCGACATGGCAAAAGCCGAAAATATGAAGCCGGAACGCGCCCGCTTCATCTTTATGCTGCTTATGGCCATTGTCATTGCTGTTGCCATCAATATTATCGGCATCCTTTTGATAACTGCACTTCTCATTATACCTGCCGCCACTGCCCGGCGCTTTTCAACAACCCCTGAACAGATGGCCATTCTTGCCTCTCTGATCGGTATTGTGGGAACGGTTCTCGGACTTTACGCCTCGATCCGGTTTGACAGCCGTTCCGGCCCCAGCGTTGTCGTTGCACTGTTTATTCTTTTTATTGCAAGCCGGTTGACGAGCGCAGCCATCAAGGAATTTTCCCATGACAAATAAGCTGACGCGCAACCAGATGCTTGTGCTCGCCGTTCTTGAAAACGAACACACACCTTTGAGCGCCTATACAATCCTTGACCGGCTTCGCGACAAGGGGTTTCGCGCGCCTTTACAGGTCTATCGCGCGCTTCATAAACTTGTTTCCGAAAAATTGGTTCACAAGCTTGAAAGTGTCAATGCGTTTATGGCCTGCTTGCACCCTGAATGCCATAAACATGGGCTTACCGTTTTTATCATTTGTGAAAAATGCAGCCACGTTGCAGAGGTAGAAGATCCGACACTTGCCGAAACTATTCTACAAATGACACAAAAAGAAGGCTTTTTACCGGAAACAACCACTATTGAAATCCGCGGTTTGTGCACCAATTGCAACCGCAAGCGGGCTTAAGCGTTGATAGCTCATCCGTTTTATTGACGGTATTGACCGTTTTGGATAAACACCGCATTCCTTCATCAGATCTGGAAGTTTGTACCATGCCAGAATTCTCGAACACCACGCTCAAGACAATGCCGGCCAAACAACGCCCCCACAAGAAAATTGCTATCATCATAGCACTCATCGTTGCTATTGCAGTTTTGTGGCTAGGGTTCAGGTGGCTTACCGAATGGCGTTTTCTTGTCACCACCGACGATGCTTATGTTCAAGGTGACATTGCCTCTATAGCCCCGAAAGTGAACGGTTATATCGACGATATACCGGTTGAAACCAACCATTATGTTAAAAAAGGTGACGTGTTATTCCGTCTGGATGATGGCGATTATAAAATTGCCTATGACGAGGCGGAAGCCAAACTTCAAACGCAAAATCGCACACTTGCACGTATTGAAGCTCAGATTGCCGCTTCAAAAACCTCTCTCGACGAAGCCAATGCGCAAAAGGACGCTGCCAATGCAGTGGCCGTCAACGCCGATATTACATTAAAACGTGCAAAAGAACTGAATGTCGGGAGTTTCGTTGCAAAATCGGCTGTTGATAATGCCCAGTCGGCTTACGATCAGGCCGTTGCCAATGTTACGCGCGCCAAGGCGCAAATTGCTGCGGCGGCTGCCAATATCACGGTTCTTGAAGCGCAACATGACGAGGCGGTAAGCGAAACGAGAAGCCTTGAACTGGCACGCGACAAAGCCCGTCGTGACCTTGATTTTACAGTGTTGCGCGCGCCTTTTGACGGCGTTTTGGGAAATCTTGCCGGTAAAAAAGGCGACTATGTCGTCGTTGGTCAACGTCTGGCTGCACTCGTTCCCGTCAATGCCCTTTATATTGATGCCAATTACAAGGAAACCCAACTTCCTTCGATCTATGGTGGTGAAAAAGTGCGCATCTCTGTCGACGGGCTTGATGGTGAAAGCTTTGAGGGCACAGTCGTTTCATTGTCGCCTGCATCGGGTGCTGTTTTTTCACTTTTGCCACCGCAAAATGCCACCGGCAATTTTACCAAAATTGTCCAGCGTGTTCCGGTCAGAATTTCGATACCTGAAAATATTCTTGCAACCGGGCGCATTCGCGCCGGCATGAGCGTTGTTGTCAGCGTCGACATGCGCACAAAACCGGAAGGTGCAAAACCCTTGGCAATGAAGTGAGGTTTTGATGACCGCTGCCAGCCTCCCCCACATGGAAGAACATATCGAACCGAAAAAAATCGTGGCCTTTGTGGCTATGGTTTTCGGTATGTTTATGGCTATTCTCGACATCCAGATTGTCTCTGCCTCCTTGTCGGAAATACAGGCAGGACTTTCTGCAAGCTCGGATGAGATAGCCTGGGTGCAAACATCCTATCTCATTGCCGAAGTCATTATGATTCCGTTATCGGGATTTTTGGGCCGGTTGTTGTCAACGCGGGTGCTTTTTACAATTTCGGCAGCCGGTTTCACCATTGCATCCGCCCTTTGTGCAACGGCCGGCTCCATTGAACAGATGATAGCCTACCGTGCGCTTCAGGGCTTTATCGGTGGCGGCATGATTCCAAGTGTGTTCGCCGCCGCCTTTACCATTTTCCCGCCTTCAAAACAGCCGATTGTTTCACCTATTATCGGACTGGTGGCAACACTTGCCCCCACGATCGGCCCGACGGTCGGCGGTTATTTGAGCCATGCTTTTTCCTGGCATTGGCTGTTTCTTGTCAATGTGCCGTTCGGTATTCTTGTAACCATTGCCTCATGGAAACTCATTGATTTTGATAAAGGTGACAGCTCGCTTTTCCAATCCTTCGACTGGTTCGGTTTGATTACCATGGCGACCTTTCTCGGCTCCCTTGAATATGTGCTTGAAGAAGGCCCCCGTAATGACTGGATGGAAGACGAAATGATCTTCCGTTTTACAATTGTTATGGGCGTTTCTGCCATTCTGTTTTTCTGGCGTGTACTCACAGCAAAAAATCCGATTGTCGATCTCAAGGCCTTTGTAAATCTGAATTTTGCGCTCGGTTCGATCTTTTCTTTCGTTATGGGTATCGGGCTTTACGGGCTTACCTATCTTTATCCGCTCTATCTTGGAGAAATTCGCGGTTATGACGCCTTGATGATCGGCGAGACGATGTTCGTTTCCGGTTTGATGATGTTTTTTTCCGCTCCCCTTGCCGGTTTTCTTTCCACCAAGCTTGACCCGCGTTTAATGATGGGGCTGGGATTTGCCGGTTTTGGCTGGGGCACATGGCTTGTAACCGGAATGACAGCCGACTGGGATTTCTGGGAATTGTTCTGGCCGCAAATTTTGCGCGGCGGCTCGCTCATTTTGTGTATGGTGCCGATCAACAATATCGCACTTGGTACACTTTCCGCCGAAAAACTTAAAAACGCATCCGGTCTTTTCAACCTCACCCGTAATCTCGGTGGAGCGGTGGGGCTTGCAATCATCAATACCATTATTATGCGGCGCACAGATTTTCACTATGAGCGACTATCGGAAAGCGTGCAATGGGGAAACCGGCAGGCAGTCAACCTGTTGAACTCTTTGGCGAGCCAACTTGATATGGCAGGCTTGAACCCGAAAGATTCGGCGTTGATGCAACTTTACAATATTGTCCGCCAACAGGCGACAGTAATGGCTTTTATCGACGCTTTCTTCATACTTACCCTTTTATTCGCAATTCTCACACTTCTGGTTTTTGCTGTGAAAAAGCCGAAAACCGTGAGTGGAGCCGTTGGCGGGCATTAACACTCCAAACTTTGAGGAAAAAACACAAAAAACGATTATGGGTTTTGCTTTTTTTACTCTTCTCACGTAAATATAAATAATGACGATTGCAAACGAATGGACATTTCCAACCGATATTTTGTTGGGGCCAAAAAGCCTTGCAGCACTTGGCTCTGTTTTCGAGAAAAACGGCGTCACAGCAATAATGGTTTTGACCGATCGCGGCCTTAGCCAATCTCCAGCGTTAAAAAAACTGCTTAAACGCATAGACAAACTGAAATTACCTTTCGGCGTTTTTTCTTCACTGGATGGAACAGCAACGCGTGAAACATTGGAATTGACCGTTCGCCTTTATTTGAGTGGCGGTTTTAATGCTATCCTCGCCTTTGGCGGCGGCGCAACAATGGATCTTGCCAAAATGACCCGCTTGTTTTGTGCTCAAGGTGCCAATGTCAAAACACTCGGAAGCCCTTCCCCTTACACACCGCTCCCTCCGCTCATTGCTGTACCGACGCTTGCCGGAAGCGGCGCCGAAATCAGTGACAATGCCTATTTGATTGATAACGCAAACAATAACAGTTTTCGATTTTATGACAAACGTTTGACACCGACATGTGTCATTGCCGATCCGGTTTTGACAGGAACTGCTCCGGCAAGCTTCATTGCAGGAGCCGCCATGAATGCACTGACGAATGCGATTGATAGCTGGTGCATCCCCACTTTCAATCCGGTTTCGGATGCTCTCGCACTCGAAACAGTCCGTCTCATCTTTAATCATTTGTCGAAAGCGGTAAGCGACCCCTCGAATAATGAAGCGCAAATTGCCCTGTTGTCGGCCTCGCTTACCGGTGCGCTTGCAGCAAAAAAGGGTTCAGGCATTACCAGTGCTCTCGCGCGTTCAATAGGTAACCGTTATCAGACCCATTTCGGCATGACAGCAGGTGTGCTTTTGCCCTATGTCATTGCCTATAACCAATCGGCAGTGGGAACCAGAATTTCAACGCTTGCCGAACGCCTTAATATAAAGGGCGGTTTTAACGGCTTTGTTCGCCACCTTCTGTCCTTGAGAAAATCTGCCAATATACCGACAAAATTGGCAGGCTTGACAAAAGACCAGAAAATCAAGGCAAAAGACAAAGCTTTGATTGAAAGTGTCGCGGTAGAAGATCAAGGGTCTGATGAACCACTTTTCCGCCTGACGAAAAAAGCAGCACTTGCCATTGTGAACGCAGCAATTGCCGGAAAGATGAACCGCAAGAAATAACAGATCCTGACTGTCTTTTCCCTTCCGCTTGCACCACGGGACAAACAGTTATTCGGGTTTCCGGTTGAAACTCACGGCTTTCCCCGAACGGTATGCGCAAAAAAGAATTCCTATTTCTTCAAAAGTTGCGAATTTTGAAGCTTTACATGCGATTTTTCGTAAGTTTTGAAAAAACAGCTTTTATCCCGTTCGTCCTGCCGCTTTTTTAAAACAAATCCCGATAAAATTTAAATCACCTCCGGATAAAGGTGCTGTTGCATTTTTTACAATGCGGCTCAAACGGTGAAAATCGCTGATGAACAACAATGTCTTCGACTTTATTCGACCTTATAAAGTCCCGTTGCAAATGAATTCACGCGATGAAAAAAGCTGGCGGAAGATAAGAAGGGGAAGAAAAATATTTGTGGCGGGGAAGATATTTTGGCCTGACTGACAACATTATTTGAACCCTCTACCACTATGAACAAGCACAATTCAACGCAAAGAAAAACGCCCGTAGAAAACTACGGGCGCCAATTGTTGCTTATTCGGATCTTCTCTTATCCAGCGGCATTGCCGGTCAGATAACATAAGAGCGGATCGGCTCGAAACCGTTAAAAGCTACAGAAGCATAGGTCGTTGTATAAGCACCGGTTCCTTCAATAAGGATTTCATCACCGACGGTAAGTGAAATCGGCAAAGGATAAGGTGTTTTTTCATACATCACATCGGCTGAATCGCAGGTTGGTCCGGCAAGCACACAAGGCACTTTTTCATCACTATCCTTTGCTGTTTCAATCGGATAGCGAATGGCTTCATCCATTGTCTCGGCAAGGCCGTTGAATTTGCCGACATCCAGATAAACCCAACGCAATTTGTCATTTTCCGATTTTTTGGAAACCAGCACAACTTCAGAGCGGATAACACCGGCATTTCCAACCATACCGCGTCCCGGTTCGATGATCGTTTCGGGAATACGATTGCCGAAATGTTTTGAAAGGCTATCAAAAATTGCCATGCCATAAGCTTGTGCCGAAGGCACATCTTTCAAATAGCGTGTCGGGAAACCACCGCCCATATTGACGAGTTTCAATATAATGCCTTCCTTGGCCAATGTTCTGAAAACTTTGGACGCATCCGACAAAGCACGATCCCAAGCCTTCAGATTTGTCTGCTGTGAACCGACATGGAAAGAAACGCCATAAGCTTGCAACCCCAATTCATGGGCACGACGCAAAACCGTAACAGCCATTTCCGGCACACAACCGAATTTGCGTGAAAGCGGCCATTCGGCACCTTCACCATCTGTCAAAACGCGGCAGAAAACGCGCGCACCGGGGGCAGCACGGGCAACTTTTTCAACTTCCTCGACACAGTCGACTGCATAAAGTGAAACACCCAATTCATAAGCGCGGGCAATATCGCGCTCTTTCTTGATGGTGTTACCGAAAGAAATCCGATCCGGTGTTGCACCGGCATCAAGAACCATTTCGATTTCGGCGACAGTGGCTGTATCGAAAGACGAACCAAGCGACACCAGCAAACGTAGAATTTCCGGTGCCGGATTAGCTTTTACTGCATAAAAAATGCGTGATTGGGGAAGTGCTTTGACAAAGCCTTCATAGTTTTCACGCACCACATCAAGATCCAGAATCATGCACGGGCCTTCAGGGCGTCGTGTTGCGAGGAAATCACGAATACGTTGAGTTGCCATTTCGGTTCTCCTTAGGAAACCCTTCGGGTTCCCTACATCTTGCTTCTCGTGACATCAGCCACGATCAGCCCATGGACAAAGTGCAAGGTCTATATTCGTTTCAACCGGTTATTGGAGGTACCGGAAAAAACTCTATAAAACTTGCGGCGATGGAACAGCGCGCTAACGCATTGCTCCGCTTTGTCTGCCTTTTGATTGGAATAACGAAAACCGCATCCGCACGGAAGGCAATGAGGTGTGCCTCTTCAGTAATTTCGACTTTTGGACAGCCGAAAGACACCAGAAAGGCCCGCACCGTCGTTGCTTCAAGATGTCCCCATTCTTCCGGTTGGCCGTAAGAATGACTGGAGCGGTTAGGTCCAGGTACCGTACCGGTTTTTCTCACCATTCGAGGACCGGCGGACACCCACAGGCACGTGCGACTTTGGGCAAAAACGCATATAAGCGTAACCGTGTCGCCTTTCAATATTTTTTTTAACCTTCAGACAATTTTATTTAGCCACGTGGCAATAATGCACAATTGTTTATTCTTGAAGCCGCCCCACCCTGTGTTGAAAGAAAATTGGGACTTTTCAGAATAGAAAACCGACAGCCGTTTTATAAGTTCGGTATTTTTGTTATTTAAATATAAAACGTGTTTATTGAATAAAATGGCATTTAACCGGTGCTTTTCACGCGAAGGGATGAAACTCTTGGGATTGTTAACGAAAATAAGGGGTTTTATCGAAGTTGTTGAAGCTGGCGGTTTTTCTGCCGCTGCCCGCAAGACCCACAAATCAAAAGCTCTCCTTTCAAAACATGTTCATGAACTTGAAGATGAATTGGGCGCTGTCCTTTTAAACCGGACAACCCGCCAATTATCTTTGACAGAAGCGGGTCACGCTTATTATCTGCGTGCTCTTGAGATCATCAAGGAACTCGACGACCTCAATGACACAATTACACGCTCCAATAAAACCACTCACGGGCGCATCAAAATCGGTACATCACGCACCTTCGCCGATGCGCCGATAGGTCAATCTCTTATCGATTTTCTATCGACTTATAAGGACATCCACCTCGACATCAGTCTTGATGACCGGTTTGTCGATATGGTCAATGAAGGTTTCGATCTTGCTATCCGCATTACCGACATGCAGGACTCCTCCCTCATTCAACGCAAACTTATGGACATCCATTCGGTTATTGTGGCCTCTCCCGAACTCCTGAAGGCGACAAACGTTCCAAAATTGCCGCGTGATCTTAAAACACTTCCCTGTCTTGTCGACCGGAACAGCCTGAATTCCGACCATTGGGTATTCAAGGATAAAGAAGGCAGCACCTTTTCGGTTGCCGTTTCCGGACGCATGGCGGTAAACGGTCCGGTTATTATAAAGCGGGCTGCCATTGCCGGCATAGGTTTTGCCAAAATTCCGCGCTTTATAGCCGAAGATGAGTTGCGTGATGGTCTCATCAAAACCGTTCTCGACGATTTTATACCGGACGGAGCCGGCCTTTATGTGGTTTATCCGCAAAAGCGTTATTTACCGGCAAAAGTGCGCATGTTTATCGACTATCTGGTTCAATGGTTCAAAACCTATGAACAAAAACTGTAAGCAAAACAAAAAATCCGGTTTCCCTTCTGTTACAGTTTTTTTAACTCTTGGTGAAGGGCTAACTGGAACCGGAATCACGATCAAAAACCGGACCATCCCGATCAAAGCAAGCCAAACAATAAACCATCCGGCTTGTTACCGGTTACCACCATTTCCACCGCCGGACGGAACGCAACTGCCAAAGCCCGTTATTGCAAAGCTCGCTTAACGGAGAAACTTTGTCAAAGCCGTTCAATTGCAGTTTAAGACTCGACTTAAAACCCCCGCAATAGCGTTGGAAGCCCCGACTACCGAACAGAAGCCAAAGCGTTTTTCCTTTTGTCGGGGTGGTTCGTTATCTTCTTTGCAGTGGCTTGCTTTGAAATGGCTTGATTATGCCAACTCCAAAACGATCATCCGGATGGGATTATCGTAAAAAGCTGACAATTGCCTGTTCGATATGTTGTTCAAGATCTTTTGGCAGTCCGAGTTTATCCATAAGATTATCAAGATATTGGCGATTATCCGGCTTATCCGGATCAAGTGTCATACGGGAAGCCACATAAAGTTCGGTTTTTTGTTCGTCTGTATTCACATTGCTGACGAGATTGTCGAGATCAACCGGCTTGTTCAATTCATCCATCAAAAAGGAAGCCGTTTTCTGGTCAATTCCGGAACTTGCAATCTTGTTTTGTATCAGCTCGCGCTCCTTGTCATCAACATGGCCGTCGGCTTTGGCAGCCGTTATCATTGCCCGAACCAATGTCAGGGCAAAATCGCCGTTATGGTCGGCACCGGTTTGGCCGATTTCTGTCATATCCATTTTGGAATTGGCATTCGAGTCATGTTTTTCGAAGTTTTTCAATGCATTGAAGGCAACACTGGCAATCGCCGCCAAGCCGCCGCCTTTTATCAAACCTTCAAGAATATTGCCCTTTTCATTTCCGCCAAATAGTCCGCCCAAGAGATCGACGACCGAAAAGGTCGAAGATGGTGCGGAAGAAGCCGGTTTGTTTGCACTGTCTTTGGAAGCGGTATTGTCAGGGGAAGCTGTATTATCAGGGGAAGCGGTATTGTCAAACTTCAGCAAATCCGAAAAAATCTGTTTAGGGTCAATCATCGTCGTCTCCGTTTTGTGAAACTCCCGCTTCTTTGAAAAAGTTAGATAGCGCCCGCTCGCCCCATTACAAGCTCGAAGAGAAAACGGGTGTCAGCAATTTCTGCGAACCTTTTTGGGAAGAAGGTGATTTTATTTTGACGTTTCGGGATGAATAGCCTTTTGCAGAAAGCTGATATATTCGCAACTATCCGGCTTTTCGGGAAATCAATCATTTCAATCCGTGCTTTTTACGTGTTCATCCGAATTCACGTATTTTTTCCGTTATTGCGTGAAACTCCGGTATCACTTTAACTCTAAGTATTTTTGACAAAGCCGATAGGAAACTTGTCCGAACACTCTTTTCTAAAGCTTGGCTTGCGCTTATAAGAATTAAAAAAGCTTTTTGGAGAACGATGATGTCTCAGAAGACCGAACGTCTTTTACCTATTCTGCTTGGACAAAGTGTTATTCCGGTTCTTGTTATTGAACGATTGGGAGATGCGGTGCCGGTTGCACGTGCCCTTGTTGAAGGGGGGCTGAAAGCTATCGAAATCACATTGCGCACCCCCGCAGCGCTTGATGCCATCCATGCGGTTTCGGAAGATGTGCCTGATGCCATTGTCGGAGCCGGTACGATTTTGAACGGCGACCAATATGTATCGGCTGAAGGTGCGGGGGCAAAATTTATTGTCAGCCCCGGACTGACCGGTGAACTCATCGACGCTGCCGAGGATAGCGATGTACCGCTTCTTCCCGGAGCAATCACGCCGAGCGAATTGATGGGTGCACTCGAAGAAGGCTACCAATGTTTGAAATTTTTCCCGGCAACGGCGGCCGGCGGCATTGATTTTGTCAAATCGCTGGCGTCCCCTTTTGCCGAGGTCAAATTTTGCCCGACAGGCGGTATTTCGCAAAATAACGCCGCCGATTGGCTGAAATTGCCCAATGTTGTTTGTATTGGCGGCTCATGGGTTGCACCGAAAAAACTGATTGATGCCGGTGATTTTAAAGCCATCACCGAACTTGCGAGAAATGCAACAAAATTGACTGCCTGAAAAACCGGTGGGCAAACAACCGCCTAAGCTCATTGAAATATAAGAGCTTGGCAACGAAATATGAAAATCCGCCAAAGCAGGCGGAATTTCGGATAAACAGGAAGCCTCGGAGCCTTTAAAACTTTAACCCCCTTGA
>NZ_JACFOM010000005.1:0-128319 GCF_016102505.1 Bartonella sp. B10834G3 | reverse complement strand
CCTTGAGCCCTTGAGCCCTTGAGCCCTTGAGCCCTTGAGCCCTTGAGCCCTTGAGCCCTTGAGCCCTTGAGCCCTTGAGCCCTTGAGCCCTTGAGCCTGTCCAAAAACAGTTTTACTCTTTTGTCAATCGACAAAAGCGCGTTCAACCACATAAGTAGCGGGGGCGTTATTTGCGCCTTCGACAAGGCCGAAATCACGACACATAGCAGCACAATCTTTGAGCATTGCCATGGAACCGCAAATCATCGCGCGATCGGTTTCCGGATCAAGTTTTTTCAAACCGGTCCGTTTAAAAAATTCGCCACTGCGCATTGTGTCGGTAATTCGCCCCATATGCTCGGATTGCTCCCGTGTGGTCATCGGATAGAATTTCAACTGATCTGAAAATTCGCCAATGAGAGGATCATTTTTAAGTTCCGCAACAAGTTCGCGCGCATAGTCGAGTTCGGCAACAAGCCGCGTTGTCTGGATCAGAATAACTTCTTCAAATTTTTCATAAGTTTCCGGATCACGAACAAGGCTTGCAAAAGGTGCAACACCTGTTCCAGTCGAAAAGAGATAAAGCCGCTTACCCGGCAAAAGCGCATCCAGCACCAGAGTGCCGGTGGCTTTTTTGCGCATCAGCACCGTGTCGCCCACTTTGATTTTTTGCAAATGTTCGGTCAAAGGGCCATTCGGAACTTTGATGGAGAAAAACTCCAATTGCTCGCTCCAGAACGGGCTTGCAATGGAATAGGCGCGAAAAACTGGCTTTTCGGCATTGGGTAGGCCGATCATCACAAACTCGCCCGAACGAAAACGGAAACTGTCCGGCCGGTTCAGGCGGAAACGGAAAAGCCTATCAGTATAATGTTTGACATCCTGCACAGTTAAAGCAAAAACATTTGCCGGTATCGGAAATGAAGACGGCGTGGCAGTCGCATTCGGGGCTGCATTGTCGACAGGCGTTGTCATCGAAATTCTTCCTTAATAAACTTTAGCAGATAAACTTGACAAATTCAGGCATGATATAATGCCAAACGGTTGATCTGCCAACATCATAAAGCGAAGTTTCTTTATAATAACAAAATTGTTTTCGTCAAATGACAGTTGTAGATAGTCCGTTGTCTATGCAAAATAATTGCTTCAAAGCCGATAGACAAAACAGCTATTGTGACCACATATAGACAATCGGAAGGCCGTTCGGGAACAAACCACATCATGACAGAACAACTCAAATTCGGAACAAGCGGCTTGCGCGGTCTGGTGAGCGATTTAACCGATGATATTATTATGCGCTACACTTGCGGCTTCTTGCGACATTTGGAACAAATTGGCAAGATCAACAAAGATACAAGTGTTGTTGTCGGCCATGATCTGCGTTCATCAAGCCCGCATATCAAAAACGTTGTCATTAAAACAATCGAAGATCAGGGTTTTTCTGTTATCAATGCCGGTGAAGTGCCAACCCCTGCCCTCGCGCTTTATTCACTCAATTCTCGCTCTCCGGCAATTATGGTTACAGGAAGCCACATTCCCGACGACCGCAACGGGCTAAAATTTTACCGCCCCGATGGAGAAATAACCAAGCAGGACGAGCGCGCTATTGTCAGCGAACTTGATAAATCGGCAAAAGATGAAAAAGGCGGACTTTCAGAAAATAATACGCCCTTTCACCTTGCCAAAAACTATCAATCCCCTCCCGTTGTTCCGGATGTTCTTGAACTTTATCGGAAACGCTGCCTTTCCATTTTGCCGAAATCGGCACTTCAGGACATGAAAATCGGTGTCTATCAGCACAGTTCCATTGTGCGCGATTTTCTCGTTGAAGTTTTATCAGCTCTCGGCGCAAAGACAGTTGCAATCGGTCGGGCCGACCATTTTGTTCCGGTCGATACCGAAGCATTACGCGATGTCGACCGCAAGCTTGCTCTTGATGCCGTTCGCCAATACGGGCTTGATGCACTGGTGTCGACCGATGGCGACGCAGACCGGCCGTTAATTGCCGGTTCTGACGGAATATTTTTAAAAGGTGATGTGGTTGGAATGCTCACGGCAAAATATCTTTTTGCCGATGCTGTCGTCACCCCTGTCACCTCCACCTCGGCGGTCGAGACAAGCCATTTTTTCGAGCATGTTTACCGTACATCGGTCGGCTCACCCTATGTTATTGCCGGCATGAAACAGGCGTTAAGCGATGGCTATCATACGATTGTCGGTTTTGAAGCCAATGGCGGAGTTCTTCTGGGAAGCGATATTTCAAGCGAAACCTGCGAATTGAAGAAATTGTCAACACGCGATGCAATGCTCCCCATTCTGGCTTTGTTGGGGTTTGCACAATTGCGCGGCTCCTCCGTTCAGGCACTTTCGAGCGGACTTCCCAAACGTTTTACTGCCAGCAACCGGCTTTCCAACATCAACATGGATAATGCCCGAAAGGCTCTCCATAATCTTGAAGATGCTGCAACACGCGTGCATTTTTTCCATCCGCTCGGAAATATCAAACATTGGGATATGATTGACGGTTTGCGTGTCATCATGGAAAATGGTGATATTGTGCATTTCCGCCTTTCCGGCAATGCGCCGGAATTGCGGTGTTATAGCGAAGCGGCCTCGCAAAAACAGGCCGACAAGCTTCTCGAATGGGGGCTTGAAAATATTGCTCGAACCTTGGAGAAAGCATCATGATAAAGGTTATTGCGCATTTTTATATCAAGCCCGAATTTGTTGAAAAGACTGAAAGTCTATTCAAAGAACTCGTTGAAAAATCCCGTAAAGAAAAAGGCTGCATTTCCTACGAACTGTTTGAAGTTCAAGGCGATACCGGTCACATGGTTTTCATTGAAACCTGGAAAGACAAAAGCGCCCTCGACGCACACAGCAAAACCGAACATTTTGTCCGCATCATCGATGAATTGACAAAGATGAGCTACAAGGATTTTCTCGTTAGTGTCATGACACAGAAGCTTTGACACACAAACTATAGCTTTTTCAAAGACAAAAGCAGCATTTGCAAATCTCGTGCTATGCTGCTTTTCGTTCCTGAGCTTTGATTTATGTTGCTCTTCGACAAGCACAGGGAGTGATTATTTCATGCGTTTATGCCGGTATTGAGCCAATTCTCGTTAGCGGGATGTGGTCAACCGGCAGTCAATTGAAAATGTTTCAACCTTCCATCTCACGGGCTTCCCTCCACATTCAGGCGGAAATTATTGTCGCTTCAAAACTCTTCCGGCTTCAAACCGGCTTTTCACATGCCCGTTTATTGAAAGAAAATTCTATTCGTCGTCGACTTGTTGCTGTTCGGGCAAAAGCAGATTGAGGATGATTGCCGTAATCCCGCCGGCAGCAAGTCCCGATTTCATAATATCGGCGATAAAAGCCGGAAGATGGCTCACAAAAGCCGGTACTTGCGGCACGCCGACACCAACGCTTAAAGCAATTGCAATGATAAGAAGTGCCCGCCGGTCAAGCTTGATTGAGGAAAGGATATTGATTCCGGAGGCGGCAACCGAGCCGAACATGATCATGGCAGCACCCCCTAGAACCGGTTCGGGCATTGCCTGTATGAGGGCGGCAATTTTCGGAAAAAGACCAAGAACAACCAGAATAGCCGCAATCCACAAGCCGACATAGCGGCTTGCAACGCCGGTCAACTGGATAATGCCGTTATTTTGCGCAAAGACCGAACTTGGAAATGTATTGAAGAAACCGGCAAGAAGAGAATTGGCACCATTGACAAGCACACCACCCTTTATTCTCTTCATCCATAATGGCCCCGAAACCGGCTCGCTTGAAATTTTGCTTGTTGCTGTGATGTCACCAACCGCTTCAAGAGAGGTAACAAGATAGATCATGATGAGCGGAATAAACAGTGACCACGAAAATGATAATCCGAAATGGAGCGGCCTTGGCAAAGCAAAAAGTGCGGAATGTTCAAAACCGGAAAAATCGAGCCTGCCCATGAAACCCGCCATGACATAACCGACAGCAAGGGCAAGAATAATGGCACTGGAGCGCACCCAGGTAATCGTCACACGGTTTAAAAGAATAATCAGCGCAAAAACTGTGCATGACAAAGCGAGATTTTGTAAACTGGCAAAACTTCCCTTTTCGCCAAGCGAAGCATAACCGCCCCCCATACTGACAAGCCCCTCTTTAATCAGGGTAAGGCCAATCAATAAAACCACAATGCCGGTGACAAGCGGGGTAATCATGCGGCTGATAAAGGGAAGAATGCGCGAAACCGACATTTCGATAAAAGAACCGGCAATCACCACACCGAAGACGGCCGACATGACCTCGTTTGCCGGAATACCGCTTGCAACCATGGCAGCAGAACCGGCCGAAAGCGGCCCGACAAAATTGAAACTGGTTCCTTGCACAATCAGTAATCCCGCACCGAAGGGGCCGATTTTTTTACATTGTACAAAAGTAGCAACGCCGGAAATGATAAGCGACATGGATAAAACCATGGCTGTATCTTCCGGCGACACACCGGCAGCACTGCAAATAATGAAGCCCGGCGTAATGATCGGCACAATAATTGCCAATAAATGTTGGAGAGCGGCCAGAAACGCGACAGGTGCATGCGGGTGGTCATTCATCTCGAAAACGAGATCACCCGATTTTTTATGCGTTTTATAGGTCTCCATCGGCTTTCTCCATCAGCACAACATGATGCGTGAAAATTGAAGGGAAATTTTCAAGTTAACGTTCTAGTTGAGGATTGATAAAGAAAGGTCAAGTCTATTCGACTGTGCGCGGCATTTATCCACCAGCAAGCAAGGCCATTTCAATATATAATTCTTATAACAATCCCGCGATGATACGAATCTCTCTCAAGATTTGAGCGGGCGCTTCTTGCAAGAACACATCTTGTTGGCTTTAAAACAACAATTATATGCAATAACGCCATTGAACAAAAAACAGAAAACCGGAATTGCGTTTCTATAAAATCCGGATTGGACGAGAAAAATGAATATTGGTGAAGCAGCAAAACAATCGGGTCTTAGTGCAAAAATGATCCGCCATTATGAGGAAACCGGACTTATTTCACCAGCCCATCGGAGCGAAAACGGCTATCGCGTTTATACTGATGACGATATTCAAACCTTGCGCTTCATCCGCCGCTCAAGACTGCTCGGTTTTTCTTCCGAAGATATTCGCGTTCTCCTCGGATTATGGAAAGATCATAGCCGTGCCTCCAGCGAGGTTAAAAAACTCGCCCTTTCGCATATCAAAACTCTACAGGAAAAAATGGATTCTTTACAGGTGATGATTAATACACTCGACCACCTTGTCCATCATTGCCATGGTGATGACAGGCCGGACTGCCCGATTCTTGAGGATCTTGCAGGATCCCGTCATTGTCATTAACCAAAATAGTCGTTATATTTTTAAAAAAACTCACTTTCGGCAAATCCGATCATGCTATTTTCAGCGCGGCAAATCTTGTAAAGCTTAAAAAAATACCATGCTTGTTTGTCACAATTTAGCGATTTGAAAAAAAGCACTTTTTATTGTGCGAGAAGAATACTACACATAAGATAATAAGAATAAACGGGATTTGAAATGCGTAAAATACTTGAGATCAACGATCTTAAAAAACTTGCCAAACGTCGCGTACCCAAGATGTTTTTTGACTATGCCGATTCCGGAGCATGGACAGAAAGCACTTATCGCGCCAATGAAGAAGACTTCAAAAAAATAAAGCTGCGCCAACGTGTTCTGGTCGATATGACCAATCGTTCGCTTGAAAGCGAAATGATCGGCCAGAAAGTTTCTATGCCGGTTGCTTTGTCGCCAACCGGTTTGACAGGAATGCAACACGCCAATGGCGAAATGTTGGCAGCGCAAGCTGCCGAAGAATTCGGCGTGCCATTCACATTGTCGACAATGAGCATTTGCTCGATTGAAGATGTTGCATCGGTAACCAAAAAGCCGTTCTGGTTCCAGCTTTATGTGATGAAAGATCGCGACTTTATCGCCGACCTTATCAATCGTGCAAAAGCGGCCAAATGCGGTGCATTGGTTCTGACGCTCGATTTGCAGATTTTAGGACAACGCCATAAAGATTTGCGCAACAACCTGTCTGCCCCGCCAAAATTCACTTTGAAAAATCTCTGGCAAATGATGACATGCCCGAAATGGTGCATGGACATGTTGCAGACCGATAAAAGAACATTCCGCAATATTGCAGGACACGCCAAAAACGTAACGGATTTGTCTTCGTTGAGTTTGTGGACAGCCTCGCAATTCGACCCGAAGCTTAATTGGAACGATGTCGAATGGATCAAGAAAATCTGGGGTGGCAAGCTCATCCTGAAAGGTATTCTTGATGTTGAAGATGCCAAAATGGCTGTCAAAACCGGTGCCGATGCCATTCTGGTTTCAAACCATGGTGGCCGCCAGCTTGACGGTGCTCCTTCAACCATTTCTGTTTTGCCTGAAATTGTTGATGCTGTCGGAGATATGATAGAAATCCATCTCGATGGTGGTATCCGTTCCGGTCAGGATGTGTTGAAGGCCTTGGCACTGGGAGCTAAAGGCACATTTATCGGTCGTCCGTTCCTCTACGGGCTTGGTGCTTTGGGTAAACCCGGCGTCACCAAAGCCTTGGAAATTATCCGTAACGAGCTTGATATTTCAATGGCACTTTGCGGCAAGAAGAAAATTGCCGACCTCACCCATGATGTTCTTTATGATTTCAGGCCTTCAAAACCAAAACGCTGAAAGAACAACATAATGGACTATTGGATAAGCCGGGCAAAATGTCCGGCTTTTTCAATGCTTTTGCTTTGTTAAAAACAGATGATCTACCGGTGTTGATGACAAGCGGATTTCAAAAGATATAAAACAACTCGCCCATGTTATCGAGCATCTTTTATGACCTTTTGTGCCGGATGTTTGGCCCAAGACCCACAAGGTCAATTCGAGAAAAACGGGCCGGTTTTTGAAAGTTCAAAAAAGGGCTGCGGTGATAAATATCGGTTGTCATCGAACAAACGCCGGTATTTGTCAAAAGCCGATGGACATAAAAAAATGCACAGATTTTCTCACCGCTGCATCAGAACAGAGCGGATGGAAAAGGCCGAATGGATGCGCGCAACACCGGGAAGACGTGATAATATTTCCTTGTGAATGGTTTCATAAGCGGCGGCATTTTCTGCTTCCGCTCGCAACCAATAATCCGCATCCCCCGTCATCAAATAACATTCCTTGATTTCCGGATGGCGGCGCACAGCCGCCTCGAAACGGTTCAAATATTCTTCCGTCTGTTTTTCAAGTGTAATCTGGATAATGGCAATCAGCCGGTCTTCCCCTTCGACACTTCCCAATATGGCGGTAAACCCGCGAATAACACCGCTTTCTTCCAATAATTTTACACGCCTCAAACATGCCGAGGGGGAAAGCCCCACTTCGGCGGCAAGATTGGCATTGCTCATGCGCCCGTCACGGCGCAAAAGGCGGATGATATTACGGTCTATTGCATCAAGGTTTTGCATAATATTTCAATTTGTCGGATTTACGCTCAATATTCAACGACAAATATCTATAATATTTCAAAAATAGATACAACATTCGAATGCTCTTCACATATGATAGACAACTTGAAATGGCAAAAAGCCACGGGAACAAGCTTAAGGGAACCAATACAGGCATCCGGATTGGCAACCGGATTTATCTGGGAAATAATGAAATGGGTGAAATTCAAAACAACAACAAAATTCCGACATTAGCCTATGGGGCAATTCTCACAATCAATCTTGATGCCATTGTCGAAAATTACAACACGATAAAAAAAATGGTTGCTCCGGCACAAAGTGCTGCTGTTGTCAAAGCGGATGCCTATGGCCTTGGTGCAAAACAAATAGCGCCTCTGCTTTATGAAGCAGGATGCCGGTTTTTCTTTGTAGCAGAACTTGTCGAGGCGTTCCGGCTTAAAGATGAGTTGCCGACAGATGCTTCCATTGCTGTTTTGAATGGTATTTTACCGGGAACGGAAAAAATAACGGCAGAGGCCGGAATCATTCCGGTTCTGAATTCATGGGAAGCTATTCTTGACTGGCAAAAATTATGCGCGAGCGAAGCAAAGCGTTTACCCGCAGTCATCCAGATTGACACCGGCATGTGCCGCTTGGGGCTTGATAATAGCGAGCTTTACCGCCTTGTCGCCGACCCGTCGATTTTTAACGACGCGGATATAAAACTGGTTATCAGCCATTTGGCCAAAAGCGACGAGGAAAATAGCCCTGCCAATCCTGCCCAGCTTGAAGCCATGAAGAAGGCACTTGCCAAACTGCCAACTTCAAAAGTTGCCCTTGCTGCTTCGGGCGGGATTTTCTTGAACACCGGTTATCATTTCAACATGGTGCGCCCCGGAATTGCCCTTTACGGTGTTGACCCGCTCGGCAAAAGCCCGACAGTTATCAAACCGGTTGTCAGCCTTGACGCCCATGTTATCCAGACACGCCATGTTCCCTCTGGTTCGGCAATCGGCTATGGTGGAACATTTATAACCGAACGGCCAAGCACAATCACAACGATATCGGTGGGCTATGCCGATGGTTGGTTAAGGGCACTCGGCAATAAAGGTTCGGTTTATTTCAAAGGGGTGCGCGTGCCGATTGTTGGCCGCGTTTCGATGGATTCCATCACACTTGATACAACGCATCTTGGTGAAAATGCACCAAAAGCCGGTGATCTTGTCGAACTGATCGGCAAGCACCAATCGCTTGACGATGTTGCACGCGATGCCGGCACGATACCTTATGAAATTCTAACGTCGCTCGGTCATCGTTACGAGCGCATCTATGTGAAAAACCGCGAGGGAAACAAAAAATGAAAGTGCTTGTTCTGGGAAGTGGTGTCGTTGGTGTAACTTCAGCTTGGTACCTCAATAAAGCAGGCCATGAAGTCACGGTCATTGATCGTGAAGAAGGGCCTGCATTGGAAACAAGCTATGCCAATGCCGGTCAGGTTTCTTTCGGATATACAACCCCATGGGCACAACCGGGGCTGACGCTCAAAGCATTGAAAATGATGCGGCAAGCCAATCCGCCACTTATTATTCATCCCACTTTCAGCCTCGACCAGATGAAGTGGCTCTTTGCAATGTTTATCAATTGCAATGAAAACCGTTACAAGAAAAACAAATCCCTGATGGTGCGCGTATCCGACTATGCCGCCAAATGCCTTCAGGCTTTGCGCGAAGAAACATCTATCCATTATGACGAGCGCATGCAGGGCACAATCCAGCTTTTCCGCGATCCCCACCAGCTTGAAGCGGCCAACAAGGATGTTGAAGTTCTCAAAGCAGATGGCATTGCCTTCAAGATGCTCGATAGTGACGGCTGCGTTGCCGCCGAACCCGGATTGGCACCGTTAAAAGATAAAATCGTTGGTGGATTGCAAACCCCTGAAGATGAAACCGGCGATTGCCAGATGTTTACAACCAAACTTGCAAAACTCGCGGTCGATAAAGGGGTTGAATTTTCCTATAATACAATAATCAATAAACTTCTCGTTGAGGGCGGTAAAATTACCGGCGTGGAAACGTCACGAGGCGTGATGCATGCCGATGCCTATCTTGTTGCAATGGGGTCTTTTACGCCGTTTCTTATTCGCGATCTCGGACTTCATGCGCCAATCTATCCGGTAAAAGGCTATTCCATTACAGTACCGATCACCGACGAGGCGAAAGCACCGGTTTCAACCGTTATTGACGATATTTACAAAGTTGCTGTTACAAGACTGGGTAATCGTATCCGCGTCGGCGGCATGGCAGAAGTTTCAGGCTATGAAATAAAGCTCACCGAACCACGCCTGAAAACTTTGCAAGAAGCTTTGGAAATGATGTTTTCCGGCTCCTATGATAAAGACTTCAAGCCGGAACTATGGTCAGGTTTACGGCCGGTAACGCCTGACAGTGTGCCCATTATCGGCAAAACAAAATATGAAAACCTGTTTATCAATTCCGGACATGGTACTTTGGGTTGGACAATGTCGACCGGAAGCGGCCATTTGATTGCCGATATTATCAGCGGCAACAAGCCCGAAATTGACCCGACAGGACTGGACATCAGCCGGTATCAATAATTTTTCGACCAATTAAAAGACAATTGAAAAGCTTATGCGCTGCAACAGCCTTCTTTTAAAACAAGAAACTGTTGCAGCTTTTCATGTGCACTCTATCCGGTTTGCCTTTTCTAACTCATGAATTGCATTTTGCGGATTATTCGTTTCGTCTTTAGGTGCTTTTCGTTCTTCCGGTTTTCTGTTCCGGCCGGTTGTCCGGTTTTTTAGTTCCTGACCGTCCGTTTGATTTTTGTTCGGCTTGCTTACTCTTTTTAGTGCTCGACCTGTCCGTTATTTTAGTGCTCGACCTGCCCGTAATCTTTTCAAAGTTTACTCTTCGTCGCTTCCGGAATGTCCGGAAATTTTATGGAAAATAAACAGACACAGCCAAGGCGAAAAGCGCGCTCTTTTCATCTTTCCGTTTTGGCCATTTCACCAATAGTTCTTCATCATTGCAGCAGCGCCGAAGATGGCGCCCCAAAACCAAAAAGAATAAAAATCCGAATAAAAAACCGAATAGAACCAAATAAAAAACCAAATAAAAAACCGGCCGAAGCCGGTTTTTTTTTAACGATAATTGGAAAGCGGTGGACAGGAACAAATAAGATGCCTGTCACCGGCGACATTATCAATGCGTGAAACCGGCGGCCAATATTTATCTGCCGGATCCTGAGCAGGGTCAGGAAGTGCCGCAATTTTGCGCGAATAGGCATGTGACCAATTGTCATCAATGGTATCGGCCAGAACATGCGGGGCATTGACGAGCGGATTATCATCCTTCGGCCAGACACCCTCACCCACCTTTTTGGCTTCTTCGGAAATGGCAAGAAGGGCGTTGCACAGCCTGTCAATTTCCGATTTCGGTTCGGATTCTGTGGGTTCGATCATCAATGTTCCGGGAACCGGAAACGACATCGTCGGAGCATGGAAGCCATAATCAATCAGACGTTTGGCCACATCGTCGACAGTGATGCCGTAATTATCCTTGAGGACACGCGTATCGACAATACATTCATGCGCAACACGCCCTCTTTTTCCTTTATAAAGAATCGGATAGGCCGCAGAAAGCTGTTCCGCAATGTAGTTTGCATTCAAAATTGCATTTTCGGTGGCAAGTTTCAGCCCTTCGGCGCCCATCATACGGATATACATCCATGTGATTGTGAGAATTGAAGCGCTGCCGAAAGGTGCTGCTGAAACAGCATGGCTTGTCGAAAACAGTGCGTGACCGGGAACGAAAGGTTCAAGATGTTTTGAAACGCCGATCGGCCCGACACCCGGACCACCGCCGCCATGAGGAATAGCAAAAGTTTTATGCAAATTCATGTGGCAGACATCCGCGCCGACATCAGCCGGACGGGCGAGAGCAACCAGCGCATTGAGATTTGCGCCATCAAAATAGACTTGCCCGCCATTTTCATGAATAATCTTGCAAATCTCTTTGATACTTTCTTCATAGACCCCGTGGGTTGACGGATAGGTAATCATCAAAGCAGCAAGATTGTCTTTGTGTTCGACTGCTTTTTTGCGCAAGTCTTCGACATCAACATCTCCATCACCCAGACAATCGACCACAACCACTTCCATACCGGCCATATGCGCCGAAGCCGGATTTGTGCCATGGGCAGAAGCCGGAATGAGACAGATATTGCGATTATGTTCGCCATTTTTGTCGTGATAGCGGCGAATAGCAAGAAGACCGGTATATTCACCTTGTGCGCCGGAATTGGGCTGGAATGAAATGGCGCTGAAGCCGGTAATTTCACACAACCATTTTTCAAGTTCGGAAATAAGCTGCTGATAGCCGCGACTATCGGCCTTCGGAGCAAAGGGGTGAAGATTTGCAACCTTCGGCCAGCTTAAAGGCATCATCTCGGCAGCAGCATTCAATTTCATGGTGCAGGAACCGAGCGGAATCATGGCGCGGTCAAGTGCCAGATCTTTATCGGCAAGGCGGCGCAAAAAGCGCATCATTTCGGTTTCCGATTGCACAGCATGGAAAAACGGCTGGCTTAAAAAAGAACCATCGCGTTTTTTGCCCAAGAGTTTCGACGGGGCTTTATCACTGAGCGTTGCACCGAAAAGCTTGGCAAGTGCTTTTGCATCTTCTTCATCCGAAAGTTCATCAAAATTGATCGAAACCGTATCCTTGTCGATAACGCGTATGAGGCGGCCATCACTTTCCGCTTTTTGTTGCAGTTCATCCGCTTTACCGGCAACATTGACGGTTACACAATCGAAATAATGCTCACCGGCAAGAGCAAAGCCCGCATCTTTGACACTGTCGCCGAACCGGCTTGCAAGATCATGAACGCGGTTGGCAATCGCCTGCAAACCTTCCGGACCATGCCAGACAGCAAAAGCTGTTGCCATATTGGCAAGGAGTGCCTGAGCAGTACAAATATTCGACGTTGCTTTGTCGCGGCGGATATGCTGTTCACGTGTCTGCAATGCAAGACGGTAGGCAACCCGCCCTTTGGTATCAATCGACTGCCCGACAATGCGTCCGGGAATCATACGTGTCAGGGCTTCGGATACCGCCAGATAACCGGCATGTGGACCACCAAATCCCATTGGCACGCCGAAACGCTGCATCGAGCCGACAACCATATCGGCTCCCCAAAGGGCAGGCGCTTCCATAATTGTCAAAGCCAGAGGATCCGCCACAACAATAACCAATGCACCTTTGGCTTTGGCTTTCTTGATAACATCGCTATGATCGACAAAACGTCCCTTTGTGTCGGGCCATGGCAAAACGATTGCTGCCGTCTTGTCGGTGATCTCGCTCTCTAACCCGATCTCGTAACCTTGCGTTTCTGCCCTTGTTTGAGCCACCGCCAAAGTTTGTGGGTGAAGTTCGCCAAAGACAGAAATGGCCGTTTTTTTATTGCGCGAAAAGCGCACCGCAACGGCGTTTGCTTCGGCAAGTGATGTTGCTTCATCAAGAAGCGAGGCCGCCGCAATCGGCAAACCCGTCAATTCGCAGACAAGAGTCTGGAAATTGAACAACATTTCAAGCCGCCCCTGACTGATTTCTGCCTGATAGGGAGTGTAGGCGGTATACCAGGCCGGATTTTCAAAAAGATTGCGTAAAATGACAGAGGGAACAAAAGTGCCATAATAGCCCTGTCCGATAAAGCTTTTATGGAGACGGTTCTGTTCCATCATGTTGTGAAGCTCGTGAAGAGCTGCCCCTTCACTTACAGCTTTTGGCAATTGAAGCGGGCGATGAAGACGGATTGCGTTCGGCACTGCCTGCTCGACCAATTCCTCAAGAGAACCAAGCCCCAATTTATGCAGCATTGCCTTTGCCTCTTCGGGCCGCGGCCCGATATGGCGTGATGAAAATGGAAGTTCCTGCATTTTATTATCCAATCATTGCGATATAACCGGCTTCATCCATCAGGCTGTCAAGCTGGCTTGCGTCGGAGATTTTCATCTTCCACAACCAGCCCTCTTTTTCCGCCTTCTGGTTAACGAGTGCCGGATCATCGCTCAAAGCGTCATTGACTTCACTGATCGTACCATCAACCGGTGAAAAAACATCGGAAGCAGCCTTGACCGATTCGACAACGGCAACAGAATCGCCCTTTTTGACGGTGCTGCCGACTTCCGGCAATTCAACGAAAACAAGGTCGCCAAGCTGCTCCTGGGCATGGTTTGTGATGCCGACCGTTGCAAGATCACCATCAAGACTGATCCATTCATGATCTTCGGTGAAATACAGTTTAACCATGTGTTTTATCCTTTAAAATAACGATGTTCGACAAAGGGAAGTGAGTGGACAACAAGCGGTATTTTCTTACCGCGAACTTCTGTCTCAAGCTTGGTTCCGGCTTTTGCAAGGTCGATTGCAACATAACCCATTGCAACCGGCCCGTTGAATGATGGACCAAAACCACCTGATGTAACGTGACCGACAAGTTTGCCTGTCTCGTCAAAAATTTCTGCACCGGCTCGCACCGGCTGGCGTGTTTCCGGCATCAAACCGACGCGGCGGCGTGTTGCGCCATTTTTCAATGCTTCAAGAAAAGCCTTGGCACCGAAAAACTCGCCCTTTTCACGCACCGGTTTGGTGACAGCCCAGGTAATTGCCGCTTCAACCGGATTGGTTTTTGCAGTGATGTCGTTGCCATGGAGGCACAAACCCGCTTCCAGTCGCAAACTGTCACGTGCGGCAAGGCCTATCCATGTCACGCGCGGGTCGCTCAACAGTTTTTCGGCAAGTGCTTGAGCTTCATCAACCGGCAGGCCGATTTCAAATCCATCTTCACCGGTATAGCCCGAACGTGTCATAAACCAGTTTTTCTTTGGTTCAAAACCATGCATGAATTGAAGTTCGTTACCGGGTAAACCGGCTTTTTTAATGACATCGGCAGCCTCCGGCCCCTGTAACGCCAGAAACACGCGTTCAAGCGGTTCGATTTTGCAGTCAAACCCAAGCGAACGTTTTTGAAGTTCGGCAATATCGGCTTTGGCGTTACCGGCATTGGCAACAACCATAAAACGTTTCTCGCCAAGGCGGGTGACAATGAGATCGTCAAGGATGCCCGCCTCTTCATTCAAAAGATAGTTATAACGTGACTGGCCGATTTGCAGTGCTCCAGCGTCAAGCGGCAGGGCTTTTGACAAAAAGTCGGCAGCACCATTGCCTTCAACCAGTATCAGTTTCATATGAGAAATATCGAACAGACCCGCATGGGCACGCGTATGCAAATGCTCTTTCATAACACCGAGCGGGTAAGTGAGCGGCATGTTCCATCCGGCAAAATTACCGAATTTGGCTCCTGCTTTTTCATGCATATGAAAAAGCGGTAAAGTTTTCAGGTCTTCTTGAGAGTTGCCCATAAATTGCTCCGAGGTTGCGCCAATAGACACACAATGTATCCATTTCACACCCCTCTGTCTTGAGCCTGAGAGACTTGTGGAAAGCTCTCCCCCTCCACTTACACCTTCGGCGCGGGACAAACCCGACTTTCCAGAGCTGTCTTGATCTTTTTACGGTTCCTTGTGCCTGAGAGATTACGGGCTGTTTTCCCCTTCGGCGGTCAAAACACGGTTGACTGTATTTTTACACTCTCCCGCAAAAAGATGGGAAAGGTCAAATTTACCCCTCCCTGACATAAGACCGGTTCTAGCCGATCTTCAAAGTGAAGTCATCCTTAAAAAATCGTTTCCCCCGACTATGTCGGGATATTTAGCCCATATGTTCCTGACAATTAATTGTGATAATCACGATGAAGTCGTTTTGTTTTTTGAAATTTTCTAATGGTTGATCTTGCTGCCAAGATAAAATCCCAAAGCTGTCGCGAAAAGACAAAAGGCGACAGAAACAATAATATTGAGAAAGGCTTCACCGACTGCACCTTTTTTCAAAAGCTCGAAGCTTTGCAAGCTGAAGGAAGAAAAGGTCGTAAAGCCGCCGCAAATCCCCACCATGACAAAAAGCCGGATGGTCTCGCCCATCGGCCATTTTGCCTGAGACATTGTGATAACGCCAAAAAAAGCGATCACAAAAGAACCGACAATATTGATAAGAATTGTTCCCCATGGCAGATTTTTACTGACCGGAACCATGAGGAGCGATAACCAGTAACGTAAAACCGTGCCCAGTGCGCCGCCAAAAGCCACCCATAATGTTGCACTCATCAGACAATCTCCTTAAAGGAAGGAAAACTATTTCAACCCGGGCATCAACTAAAACGCCGACATAAAAATTAAATGCCATAAGATAATATGACGACATAAAACAGAATGCCGCCATAAAGCAAAGTGCCGAAAAGAACAAAGTACCGAAAGAAACAACGTAAGGACTAAAAATGCCAGCAGGAAAACAGGAATTATTGGATTTTCTAGAAACACTTGGCATTCATGTCAAAACAACAACCCATCCGGCGATCTTTACAGTCAAAGAAGGGGAAGACATTAAAAAAACTATCGCCGGCGCCCATACCAAGAATCTGTTTCTGAAAGACAAGAAGGGGCATTATTTTCTGGTGACACTCGGTGCCCATTCGGTTGTCGACCTTAAACATCTTCATGATAAAATCGGTGCATCGGGGCGCCTTTCCTTTGGCAGCCCTGAAAAACTTTCCGAATATCTCGGTCTTTATCCGGGTGCTGTCAGCGTTTTCGGTCTGATAAATGATAAAGACAATCATGTAACATTCATTCTTGATAAGGCGCTTTACAATCACCCTATTATCAATTGCCACCCGATGACCAATGAGGCTACAACCTCTATTGCGCGAGAAGATCTCGTAAAATTTGTTCGCGCCACAAATCATGAACCGCTTATTATTCAGGTTTCAGAGGAAGAGGGTTGAAATTCGTATCCAAAGGCACGATTTTGAGAATAGAAACGAATAGATATTTCGTAAGAAGCAGGACTTGATAATGAGTGACAATCCTTTTGCGCCACAAGGCGGGCAAATGAATGCAAATGTAAATCTGGCCAATCAAACAGGCGGGGCAGATAATTCTGTCATCAAGGATACAACAACGGCCGATTTTTCAAAGGATGTCCTTGTCGAATCAAAAAAACAACCTGTTATCGTCGATTTTTGGGCAACATGGTGCAACCCGTGCAAGCAATTGGGGCCTGTTCTCGAAAAAGTTGTCAGGGAAGCAAAAGGCGCTGTCAAACTCGTCAAACTCGACATTGATAAACATCCGGCCATTCCCGGACAGATGGGAATCCGTTCCGTACCTGCCGTCATTGCGTTTGTTGATGGCCACCCTGTTGACGGTTTTATGGGGGCAGTACCGGAAAGCGAAGTCAAGAAATTTGTTGCAAAACTCACCGGTAACGAAAAAGAAGCGGCGATCGACGAGGCTTTGGAGACAGCCAATGAATTGCGCAAAAGTGGCGATGTGACAGGCGCTGCCACTTTTTATGCGCAAATTCTGAAACAGGCACCTGATAATGTCACCGTTATTGCCGCTTTTGCCGATATGCTTGTCGAACATGGTGAACTCGATCAGGCAAAAGGCATTCTCAAAGCAGTGCCGGATGCCAAAAAGTCGGACCCTGCCATTCGTGCTGTCGAAGCGAAAATTGCCCTTAAAGAAGAAACCGCCAAATTGGGCGACCCGACAGCATTGAAAAAACGCATTGCCGAAAATCCGAAAGATTATCAGGCGGCCTATGATCTTGCTCTTGTTTATAATGCTGAAAACAAGCGGGATGAAGCGGCCGATTTGCTGCTTGGCATCATGAAAGCGGACAGGACGTGGAATGATGACGGCGCAAGAAAGCAATTATTGCAGTTTTTTGAAGCCTGGGGCGCAATGGATCCGTCAACATTGACCGCGCGTAGAAAACTGTCATCATTATTGTTTTCTTGATGATGTGCTTTTATGCTCCCCTCAACATTTCACCATCATCGGGACAATAAAAATACGTCTCTTCAAGATTTTGTAACCTGTTATGGCTCTGGACGATAAAAAACAATGAAAGCTGGAAATGCCCACTATATTCAGGTGAAAGACCTGCCCGACGAAATCGGTCTGTTTCCGCTCGAAGGGGTTCTGCTTTTGCCGAACGGTTATTTGCCGCTTAATGTTTTCGAGCCGCGTTATCTGGAACTTGTTGAAGACGCGATGAAAGGAAACCGGTTGATCGGCATTATCCAGCCGGAGCCGGAATCAAATAATACCGAAAAGCCGGAGCTTTATAAAACCGGCTGCATCGGGCGCATCACAAGTTTTGCCGAAACCGGAGATGGCCGGTTGATGATCGGCTTGCAGGGGGTATGTCGTTTCAAACTCGAAAAAGAAATTGCAAGTGACAAACCTTACCGGATTGCAAAAATTACGATTGATGAAAGTGACCTTGTCGAACAACCGGATGCAGGCGATAAAATCAATCGCGAAGAGCTTCTTGATACTTTTGAAAAATTTCTCGACGCTCATGAAATGGAAGCCGATTGGGATTCGATCATGCAGGCACCGACAGAATCACTCGTCAATGCGCTTTCTATCATGGCGCCTTTCGGTGCTGCCGAAAAGCAGGCACTTCTTGAAGCACCCGATATTGTTGCCCGTGCTGCAACCCTCGTTGCTTTGACAGAACGCTCGCTTATGGAACATAGTGGTGATGATAAACCGCTCAATTGAACGCTGTCCGCGGTTCAAACGCTTGGATATGATCTGATGGTCAAATATGCAACCGACCCGAAAATGCTTGAACTCCTCATATGCCCTGTAACAGGGGGTGAGCTTCACTATGACAAAGAACGGCAGGAACTCGTTTCCAAAAAAGCACGACTGGCTTTTCCCATTCGTGACGGTATACCGATTATGCTCGCCTCGGAGGCGCGCCCATTGGAAGAAAACGAAATATAATTTTTCCAAAACCTTGTTTCGCTTTCAAAAGACCATGCTATAACATCAAATGCGATCACATTATTCCAATCAGGGCGGGTGATCCTTTATATTATTATGTGCAAAGGTTTGGATCTTTCGTGTCCAACCGTTTCGACTATTTGAGAGGGCGCAATCGTTATGGCTTCCAGAAAACTATTTCTTCTTCCCGGCGACGGAATCGGCGTTGAGTCGATGGCCGAAGTGAAAAAAATTATTGCTTATATGGATAAAGAACTCGGACTTGATTTCGAGTGCGAGGAAGGGCTTGTCGGGGGTGCCGCCTATGATGCTCATGGTACGGCAATTTCTGAAGAAGATATGAAACGGGCTTTGGCGGCCGATGCGGTGCTTTTTGGTGCTGTTGGCGGCCCGAAATGGGCAAAAGTCCCTTATGAGGTGAGACCTGAAGCGGGGTTGTTGCGGCTGCGAAAAGATCTCGGTCTGTTTGCCAATTTGCGACCGGCCATTTGCTACCCTTCGCTTGCTTCGGCTTCATCGCTTAAACGCGAGCTTGTAGACGGGCTTGATATATTGATTGTACGCGAATTGACAGGCGGCGTCTATTTTGGCGAACCGAAAGAAATCATCGACCTCGGCCATGGGCAAAAACGCGCAATTGATACCCAGATTTACGACACTTACGAGATCGACCGCATTGCAAGGGTCGCTTTCGACCTTGCACGCACCCGCAAAAACAAAGTGACTTCTCTTGAAAAACACAATGTCATGAAAACCGGCATTCTCTGGAACGAAGTCGTTACCGAGGTTCACGACAAGGACTATAAGGATGTAACGCTTGAACATATGCTGGCTGATTCCGGTGGCATGCAATTGGTGCGTGCGCCCAAACAGTTCGATGTTATTGTAACCGACAATCTTTTCGGTGATATTTTCTCCGATATCGCGGCCATGCTTACGGGCTCGCTCGGCATGTTGCCTTCTGCCTCTCTTGGCGAAGAAGACAAGAAAACCGGCAAACGTCATGCGCTTTACGAACCGGTTCATGGTTCCGCTCCCGACATTGCCGGAAAAGGCATTGCCAACCCTATCGCAATGATAGCTTCACTTGCTATGTGCCTGCGCTATTCTTTCCTCATGGGGGCTGAAGCCGACCGGCTGGAAAAAGCGATTTCTGCCGTTCTTGATGATGGTGTGCGTACAGCCGACATTTATTCGGAAGGCATGAAAAAAGTTTCAACCAGTGAGATGGGTGACGCCATTTTGCAAAAATTCAAAACTATGGTTGCTTGAAACCCGCTTCCAATCGGGTTTATTGAAGGCGATCTTGCGGGAGAAACCGAACTGTCTTCCCGGCCGGTCAAATTCAAATAATGCCGCTGAATATCGGTTAAATGAGCTTGTTTTATTCGGCCAAAGCAGGCGGCTACAGAATGTAAAAGCAATAATGTAAAAACAATAAGGCGGTGGAAAAACACCGCCTTTTTTTAAATTTTGCACCCGTTTTCTTGTGCTTAAAAAATGGCAAACTGACACAATCCGTTTTCTAAAATTTCATTCCTCGATCATTCGGTTAAGCGGTCCCGCTTTTTTTTAAAATATCTTTTATTTTTTCTTTGTAAGTTGAATTTTCATAAAACCTCCATAAGTTCCAAGAAATTCAACATGAAAAACAGGCGATTGTTGTTGTGTTTCTTGACAGAAATGCAAAATAAGTTAAAAGCGATGTGGTCAAGGAGTTTTTAAATGGACTTTACTCGCTTCCATAGCTATCGGTTTCCAAGCTGCAATCGCGGCTTCGATAACTGCTGCGCCGCCTTGACAATTATTGGCCACAAAAAAACGACAAAGAAAATTATCTGACGTCCCTTGGCCAACCTGCTCTCTCCCGGGTCCGGCCCGGGGGGTAAGCCTGACGGCCGCCGGGCTTCTTCACAAAACACGGAGAGAGACAGGAGTTCTGATTAAATGGGTTTTAAGGTTGCTGTTGTTGGTGCCACGGGAAATGTTGGACGGGAAATGCTCAACATTCTTGAAGAGCGCGGTTTTCCGGCTGATGAAGTTGTACCACTCGCCTCGCATCGGTCATTGGGAACAGAAGTTTCTTTCGGTGACAAAACACTGAAAGTAAAAGTTCTCGATAATTACGATTTTTCCGACACCGATATTTGCCTGATGTCTGCCGGTGGCAATGTTTCCAAAGAATGGGCACCGAAAATCGGCGCGGCCGGTGCTGTCGTTATCGATAATTCTTCGGCCTGGCGTTATGATATTGATGTTCCGCTCATTGTTCCGGAAGTCAATCCGGATGCTATTGACGGCTTCAAAACACACAATATCATTGCCAATCCGAACTGTTCGACAGCCCAGCTTCTGGTTGCCCTAAAACCGTTGCACGATGCCGCAACCATCAAGCGCGTTGTGGTTTCAACCTATCAATCGGTTTCGGGTGCAGGCAAGGCCGGAATGGACGAGCTTTTCGAGCAATCCCGCGCGGTTTTTGTGGCTGATCCTATTACGGTACGCAAATTCACGAAACGTATTGCTTTCAACGTTATTCCCCATATCGACGTATTCATGGAAGACGGCTACACCAAAGAAGAATGGAAAATGGTTGCCGAAACCAAGAAAATGCTCGACCCGAAAATCAAACTTACTGCTACTGCCGTTCGTGTTCCGGTTTTCATCGGCCATGGCGAGGCAGTCAATGTCGAGTTTGAAAAGCCCATCAGTGCTGATGAAGCCCGCGAAATCCTGCGCAACGCCCCCGGCTGTCAGGTTGTCGACAAGCATGAGGATGGCGGCTATATGACACCTTATGAATCAGCCGGAGAAGACGACACATTTGTCAGCCGTATCCGCGAAGATATTACCGTTGAAAACGGCCTGTCTTTCTGGGTTGTTGCCGATAATTTGCGCAAAGGTGCTGCTCTTAATGCGGTGCAGATTGCCGAACTTCTGATTGCGCGCAATCTGATTACACCCAAGAAAGCCCAAGCATAAAAGCTTGTCGTCACAAATTATTCCGGCTTTGCGCTTCAAAGCCGTTTAAAAAAACCATCCCCTGTAGAGAACCTTTACAGGGGATATTTTTTGAATTGAAAGCATGGCGAGGGCTTTGTAATTTTCACCCAAAGTTTGTTGACTTTCTCGTGCAGATTGTCACCGGTCACCTTTCATTGTCACCGGTCATCTTTCAAAGGCGGGATTTCTTTTAATTATAAAGTATAAAGCCCTGCTTTTACCGGCCTGACCTTTCAAAAAAGATTTTTAAAATAACATTCACACTGTTATTGACGAGAATTGCCGGTCGGAAAAATGCGAGAAAAATTTTATAAAAAGATTTTTTTAAAAAAGCTGAGTTCCAGATCAATCTGTCGGGCAATAGAGAACAAAAACATAAAATATCCGATTTCAAATGAAGTGCACAACAGCTTGCAAGCTCGAATGACCGGCTTTACCCGATAACGCCCGAATTGGAATTGCCGACTCATAAGAAATGTCGCCGCTTTGAAGGAA
Organism: Bartonella sp. B10834G3; assembly: GCF_016102505.1. Taxonomy (NCBI): domain Bacteria; kingdom Pseudomonadati; phylum Pseudomonadota; class Alphaproteobacteria; order Hyphomicrobiales; family Bartonellaceae; genus Bartonella; species Bartonella sp. B10834G3. The sequence continues at coordinate 106,416 of NZ_JACFOM010000005.1, read as the reverse complement.
TTTGAAGTCAATCCACGTTTTTCATGAGCAAATGTCACCGGTAACAAACAATTTAAAACCATTTTAAAAATCAAAACTGCGGCTAATTGGCATTTTTTGCCAAAAGATATTTTTTTTACCTTTGCAACAATCACGATTGTATATAAAACAAAATAAAGAAAACCATGCAGAAATACCGGTCAATCAACCGGTAATATGTGGAGGCAAAAAATGTTACGTGCTGTTGCACAGGCGATATTAGATTGTGCCGGTTATATCACCGCACTTTTTATTCCTGAAGATGCAACGAATTTTGACTTCATCCGTATGGGCGTAGCACTTGTCATGTTGATTTTATTCTCGATTCTTTGCTGGCTACTTCCCCAGCTTTTTCATAATGGCAAGCGGCCTAATTAATTTGCGAAAAATATTTTCATCAATTTGATTGTTTATAAAAAAATCATCCTGCAACTGAACTGATAGCTATTGAAAATGTTGCTTGGTTTTTATACCACTTCCGTTAAAACAGAATGGCATACTGGTCATGAGCTCCCGGTTCTTTTTAAATCCGGATTGGGACTTTATCAGGCCGATCAACAAACCGGAATTTTTCAGCCTATGTTTTGAGATGAAACATTCTGAAAATTAACACGAAGGGTTTCAACAATGTTTCTCGATAAGATCAACAGACGTACAGTTCTAGGACTTGCTTTTTCTTTTGCCACTTTTGCAAGTGTTTCAACTTTAGCGCCGGTTCTGGCTCATGCCGCAGATAAAACCAGTATCAAGCTTGGAACAATGGAAGGCGAAGAATCGGAAGTCTGGAAGGTTGCAGCTCAGGAAGCCAAAAAACAGGGCCTCAACATTGATCTTGTTTTTTTCTCCGATTACGCCTTACCGAATGAAGCCGTCAATTCCGGTGATATTGACGCAAATTCATTCCAGCATAAACCCTATCTCGACGCACAAATCGAACAGCGTGGCTACAAGCTTTCTGTCGTAGGCTATACGGTGCTTTTCCCGATGGGTGTCTACTCCCACAAAATCAAAGACTTGAAAGAGCTTCGTGATGGTGCTGTCGTCGGCGTTCCCAACGACCCGTCAAATGGCGGCCGCGCCTTGCGGCTTCTGAACGATATGGGGCTTATCAAGCTCAAAGACCCGAACAATGTTCTTGCCACCAAACTCGATATTGTCGAAAACCCGAAAAAACTCGAAATTCGCGAGCTTGATGCCGGTATGCTCGGTCGCGCCATTGATGATTTCGATATTGCCATTGTCAATACCAACTGGGCTTTGACCACTGGCCTCAAACCTGAAAAAGATGCGATTGCATGGGAAAAGTCCGAAAACAATCCCTATAACAATATCATTGTCGTACGCACCGCCGATAAAGACGAGCCATGGGTGAAAAAACTCGTTGCTGCCTATAATTCGGAACCGGTTCGCGCAAAAATCAAGGAAGTGTTTGGCGTTACCGCCCAGCCATTATGGTAAATTCAAAAATGGGTTCAACATCCGAACCAATCATATCACTTAAAAATATCAGCCGCCGTTTTTCCCGAACGGCGGCCGTTGACCATTTGTCACTCGATATTGAAAAAGGCGAAATTCTCGGAATTATCGGGCGCAGCGGCGCCGGTAAATCGACGCTTATTCGCTGTCTCAATGGTCTTGAACGTATTGATGAAGGACAAATCTTCTTTGAAGGCCATGACGTTTCGCATTTGAGTGAAAGCGAATGGGCGCCCTATCGTCAACGCATCAGCATGATTTTCCAGCATTTCAACCTGTTGTCATCGAAACGTGTGATCGACAATATTGCATTGCCGCTAAAGCTTGCCGGTGTGCCGAAAGAAAAGCGCCGCGAACGGGCTATGGAACTTATCGAACTTGTGAGCCTCAAAGGTAAAGAGCTGCATTTTCCGGCAGAGCTTTCCGGCGGGCAAAAACAGCGCGTCGGCATTGCCAGAGCATTGGCGGCAAATCCGAAAGTGCTCCTATCCGATGAGGCAACGTCTGCACTCGATCCGGAAACAACCCAATCCATCCTTGAATTGATTGCCGATATTAATAAAAGGCTCAACCTCACCGTTGTTCTGATTACCCACGAAATGGAAGTCGTAAGCTCCATTGCCAATCGTGTTGTTGTGCTTAACAAGGGAAAAATTGTCGAAGAAGGTCGGGTAAGAGATATTTTTGCCTCTCCGCAAGATGATACTACCATTGCGATGCTGCGCATTGTGACACCGCAATTACCGGCCGAATTTGCCAAAAGGTTGAAGCCCGAAGGAGATGAAGCCGTTATCGAGCTCAATATTGCCGGTGACGTGGCAAGAGAGCCATTCCTGCACCTCATCGAATATGAAAGCGGACTGATTCCGCGTATTCTTCACGGCGGCATTGATACGATTCAGGGTGAACCGGTTGGCCGTTTCTTTTTAGGCCTTCCGGCAAAAGACAAAGACAAACTTGACAAGGCGGTTTCCTGGCTTATCAAGCATGGTCGCTATTGCGAGGTTCTCGGTTATGTATGATGTCCTTTCAAAAGAATTGCCGAAAGCAATTATAGATACCATCATCATGACGGTGAGTTCTTCGCTTATGGCGCTCATTCTGGGGCTGCCGATCGGCCTCATCCTTTATATGACCGCAAAGGGAAGCCTGTTTCCCAAAGAAAATCTCAACAGGTTACTGAGCTTCCTCGTCAATTGTGTGCGCGCTATTCCGTTTATCATTTTCGCTTTCTATCTTCTTCCCGTGACGCGCATTGTTGTTGGAACCGGTGTTGGCATCAGATCTGTTATTTTTGTGCTGATATTATCGGCGACACCACTTTATGCACGTTTGGCAGAACTGTCATTTCGTGGAGTTGACAAGGGACTTGTCGAAGCTATCCGCTCGATGGGCGCTTCACGGATGCAAATTGTTACCAATGTCATTGTGCCGGAATCATTTTCAAGTCTGGTGACCGGCTTTACTGTGATGGTTATTTCAATTATTAGTGCAACATCGCTTGCCGGTTTTCTGGGGGGTGGCGGTCTTGGTGACATGGCTATCCGCTATGGCTACCAGCGCTATAATCCGGAGATTATGAACATCGTTATCGGTGTTCTGATTATCATGAATCTGGTTGTGCAATCCTTTGGCGACCGTTTGGCGCGCAAGCTTGACCGCTCGAAACGTTAGCTATTTCACTTGGAAAACGGGAGGAAGAATGATGAAAGATAATAATAGACCGAAGACAAATTTTGTGTCCATCGCGCCGATTGCCACTTTAATTGCCGCTTCCATGCTGCTTTCCGGCTGTGGCGGACGCGACGCCCATCCGGTCGCTTTGACCAATCCGAACGACAGTGTCATGGATTGTGCAGGTATTTCACGAGAATTTCACGCCAATGAACGCCAGATTCAGGCAGTCATCCATGAGCGCACAAATGCACAAGGAAAGAATGTTGCATTGGGGGCAGCCGGTATTTTCTTCTTTCCTGCGTGGTTTTTTATGGATCCGAAATCGCCGGAAAGAGTGGAAATTGATGCCTTGCGCAATCGTAACGGCGTGTTACAGGAAATCGCACGCACCAAAAACTGTGCTCCTATGCAATCGCAATTGACGGAAGCCTATAAACAGCTAGACAGCCAAAAAGCGGCTAAGCCCCAAAAGAAATAAACAGAAAAAAATTGATTAAAATAAAAGGCCGGTTAAACCGGCTTTTTATTTTTATTGCGTTCTTGTTTATTCATGATTGCCCATAATAGCTTGATCTTGGAATGCAACAAAACAGGCAAAAGAACAAAACACCGGCTTTATAAATAGAAATTCGGTTTTCCTGAAACGATGTCCGTTTTTATCATGACCTAAAAACTTTCGGGGGTGCACACAAGCGCCGGAGACGCACTTAAGCGCGTGCCTATCAGCCTTTACGGTTTCTTTGGTGTTTATCCCGATTGTCGCCTGCAAATCTTTAACAGAAAAGGTTTTGATTAATGGAGACCTTCTCAAGCTCTGATAAACAAGACAAATGCCTTTCGGCACAAAGCCGGAAGGCACAGCCCTTTCCGATGATGATTCAGGCCTTGTCCGATCATAAAAAGCCTTGCCCGATCATAAAAAGTCTTGTCCGATAAATCTTTTTGCCTTTTTCAAAACAGGCAAATTTCTTCTTTTAAAACACAATCATTCTTCGCTCGGAAATCAGACACAGTTATTTTCTCATCGACAAAGCGCGCATGTTAAAAAAATTCCGGTTTACCCCTCGAAATTTAATAATTGTGGCGGCGTTTTTTAATGGCGTTTGCGCAATGCTTCTGCAAGAGCCGAACCGAAACTGCCCTCTTGAGAAACCGGCTTTTTATTTTTCATATTATGCAAGTGATTACGTTGCGAATTTTCCGGTGAAGCGGCTTTTGCACGACTATCCGGATTATCGGGATGTTTTTTCATGCTTAGCGAGATGCGTTTGCGTGCTGGATCAACATCAAGCACTGTCACAGAAACAATATCTCCGGCTTTTACCACTTTATGCGGATCACTCACATAAGTGTCGGCAAGTTGCGAAATATGGACAAGTCCGTCTTGATGCACGCCTATATCGACAAATGCTCCAAAATTGGCGACATTGGTCACGGTTCCTTCAAGCTTCATCCCCGGTTTGAGGTCCGAAATCTCGTCGACACCTTCGGCAAATGTTGCTGTTTTGAATTCCGGCCGCGGGTCACGACCGGGTTTTTCAAGTTCGCTCAAAATATCTTTAACAGTCGGCAAGCCGAACCGCTCGTCGATAAATGTTTTCGGGTCAAGTTTTTTCAAAGCTGCACTATCGCCCATCAAGGAACGCAAGTCACGGCCACATGCAGCGACAATCTTGCGTGCAACACTATAGGCTTCCGGATGCACTGCCGAAGCATCAAGCGGTTCGTCGCCATTGCGGATACGCAAAAAGCCTGCGCATTGCTCGAATGTTTTTGCACCGAGCCGTGGTACCGACTTCAACCCGTTACGATTTTTGAACGGGCCATTTTCATCACGATAAGCAACAATTGCATCGGCCAATGATGCCCCCACCCCCGAAACACGGGCAAGCAGAGATGGCGAAGCGGTGTTAAGGTCAACGCCAACGGCATTCACCGCATCTTCGACAACACCGTCTAAAGCTCTCATCAGCTCGAACTGGTCGACATCATGCTGATATTGCCCGACACCGATAGATTTCGGTTCGATTTTAACCAATTCGGCAAGCGGATCCTGCAAACGGCGTGCGATCGACACGGCCCCGCGCAATGACACATCAAGATCGGGAAATTCGTTGGCTGCAAGTTCGGACGCCGAATAGACAGAAGCACCGGCTTCTGAAACAATGACTTTTGTCGGCCGCGGCGCTGGTATATGTTTCAACAAATCGCCAACAAGCTTTTCTGTCTCGCGGCTTGCTGTGCCGTTGCCGATGGCGATAAGATCAACCTGATGTTTTTTAATGAGAGCGGCAAGTACTGCCTCTGCACCACGAACATCATTTTTGGGCGGGAACGGATAGATGGTTGCGGTTTCCTTGAGTTTTCCGGTTTTATCGACCACTGCAACCTTGACACCGGTGCGGATACCCGGATCAAGCCCCATTGTTGCTCTTTCACCCGCCGGTGCAGCCAATAAAAGTGCTTTGAGATTACGGGCAAAAACAGCAATTGCTTCTTCATCGGCTCGTTCATGCAAATCGCGCATGAGATCAAGTGAAAGATGTAAAGATAGCTTTACCCGCCAAGCCCATAAGGCGACACTCACAAGAAAAATATCTCCGGGAAGCTGATTGCCGATTTGATAGGCCTGTTTGATAAGTTTTATGACCGGTTTTTCGCCATTTGGAATATCCTCGTCAACTTCAATGTCAACATTCAGGATTTCTTCGTTACGCCCGCGAAACATTGCCAATGCGCGATGGCTCGGCACAGTCGACCATTTTTCTCTATGGTCAAAATAATCGGAAAATTTCGCACCTTCCTGCTCTTTACCGGCAACAACCTTGGCATGGATAAAGGCATGTGATTGCATATAGTGTCGTAAATTTCCGACCAGTTCGGCATTTTCCGCCATGGTTTCCGAAATAATATCGCGGGCACCGTCAAGAGCAGCTTTGACATCGGCAATTTTGTCATTGATATAATCTTTGGCAAGAAGCTCCGGCTCTTCCTTGCGGTTTTTCAGAATTTCTTCGGCAAGTGGCAATAAGCCGTTTTCTTTGGCAATTTCGGCACGGGTGCGCCGTTTCGGCTTGAACGGAAGATAAAGGTCTTCCAATTCTGCTTTCGAGCTTGCTTTTCTTAAAGATTCTTCCAGTTCCGGAGTAAGCTTGTTCTGTTCGCGAATTGCTTGAATAATCGCTTCACGGCGTGCTTCCATTTCACGAAGATAAATGAGCCGTTCCGACAACAGGCGCAATTGTCCGTCATCAAGGCCGCCGGTTACTTCCTTGCGATAGCGGGCAATGAAGGGAATGGTTGCCCCCTCGTCAATGAGGCCGATAGCGGCAGCAACCTGTGATTGACTTGCCTTGATGTCGCCAGCAATTGTTTGGCAGATTGATTGCGCAATTGTCGTCATTCTCTTTACCAGATTCGTTCAATTTTAAGGAGAGATTACGGATCGCGAACCAGAACGCAACCGTAATTCTTCCCCCTCATAAAAATTAATCAAGCCCTTTTTAATCTGGCTCATTCACCTTATGTTTAAATTTGCAGCCAAAATGAAAGGGGCTTTTCATGACATCACTTTTTGACCCGATCAAGGCAGGAGACCTTGTTCTAAAAAACCGCATTGCCATGGCGCCGTTGACTCGCGCTCGTTCGCCCAATGCAACACCCAATGATTTGAACGTTGTCTATTATCGCCAACGTTCGACCGCCGGTCTTATTGTCTCTGAAGGCACGGCCATTTCACAACAGGGACAAGGCAATATCGACGTTCCGGGACTTTACGAAAAAGCCCAACTTGCCGGCTGGAAAAAAGTAACCGATGCCGTTCATGAAGCGGGCGGCAAAATTGTTGCCCAGCTTTGGCATACGGGACGTATTTCCCACAGTTCACTGCAACCTTCAGGAAAACCGCCTGTTGCCCCTTCTGCCCTTCAGGCAAAAGCCCGAACCTATATCAAAGACAAGGATGGTCAGGGCGAATTTGTACCGACATCGACACCACGTGCATTGGACGCATCCGAAATCCCCGGCATTATCGACGATTATCGCAAAGCTGCGCGCAATGCTGTAGACATTGCCGGTTTTGACGGCGTGGAAATTCACTCGGCCAATGGCTATTTGCTCGACCAGTTCCTGCGTTCCGGCTCCAACCATCGTACCGACGAATTTGGCGGTTCGATTGAGAATCGTTGCCGTTTTCCGCTGCTTGTTGCCGAAGCCGTTGCAAAAGAAATCGGCGGTGGCAGAACCGGTATCCGCATTTCTCCGGTAACCCCTGCCAATGATGCCCATGATCCGGATCCGCAGCCGCTTTTCGATTTTTATGTCGATGCTTTGGCAGCCTATGAGCTTGCTTTCATCCACCTCATTGAAGGTGCAACGGGAGGCGACCGCAATTATACCGAAGCCGATTATGCATTCGACTATAAGCGTTTGAAACACGTCTATCGCGATGCCGGTGGAAATGGAGCATGGATGGTCAATAATGGCTATACCGCCGAAATGGCTGAAAAAGCTGTAGGTTCCGGCTATGCCGATATTGTATCTTTCGGCCGTCCGTTTATTGCCAATCCCGATCTTGTCCGGCGCATCAAAGAGCATGCTCCATGGAACGAGGTTGACCAGACAACACTCTATGGCGGCAATGAAAAAGGCTATACCGATTACCCGACTTTGGGATAACCGGTTCGAGCGTTTAAATAAAAACCACCTGCGCGAGGCAGGTGGTTTTTTTATTCACAAAAATTCCGTTTTTGGCTTTCAGGCAGAAATATCGATAATGCCTGCTTCTCCGCTTTCGGAGCCGAATGCCAGCCGATAGCCTTTATCATCCCAGGTCATGGTTGAAATGGCGCCTTTTCCGGGACGGCGCAAAAGCACTTCCTTTGCATCGGCAAAGCGGATGAACAAAATCATACCGTCATTAAAACCGGCAGCAACAATGTCTTCTTCCGGATGGCAGCACACACATGTGACCATGGCATCGGCACGGGTACCGAGTTCAAGGGGGGCTTTTCCCATCGGGCCGTCTTTCGCCTGAAACGGCCAGACAATAGCTGCCGGAGCGCCGGAAGTGGCAAGCCATTTGCCTTTGGCACTCCATGACCAGCTTTTAACCTTTGCCGGATAGCCGCTCATGCGCAAATGCTGTTCGTCACTCAACCGCCATCCATGCAACGCATTTTCTTGCATCGAAGAAATGACATAACGGCCATCGGGCGAAAATGTAACCGCAAAATGTGCGCCTTTCCATGTAAGGTCGGTGGGCTTTGTGTCGGCACCAAGCCAATGCAATGTCACACCATTATATCGTGCCACCGCAAATCTTAGACCTTTTGGTGCAAAAGCAAGATCTTCCACACTGCGCTCGTGATCGAACTCCTGAAGCCCTTTGCCGCCATCAGCCCATGCCGTGCGTGAAAAGGCAAAGGCGTAAGAATTGTCGGGACCGGCTGCAACCGATGTGATCCACTTTTTTTCATGGCGGGCAAGTTCTCGACATTGAAGAGCACTTGACGTGCGGCAAATCCGGCCATCTTCACCACCGGTAATCACCGATTTCTTGTCTCTCGATAAAGCAACAGAGGCAATCCCTTGATGTGCCTCGACCACTTTTTGTTTGTCGCCAAGCAGGGTGATTTCACCATTTGCTGTCACAAAGACCGGTTGGTCATCTAAAAATCCCGCAAACAGGCAATAGCTGTCGAGGTCACAATGTGCAATTGTCGGCATAGATTCCTCTCAAAAATCAGGCACAATTCTCGAAACCGGCTTTGAGCTTTTCGGCATCAAGTTTGCGGCCGATAAAGACCAGACGGCTTTCATGCTTTTCGCCTTCTTTCCAGGGTCTCTGGCTGTCGCCTTCCAAAATCATATGGACACCTTGCACAACATAACGGTCTTTATCGCCTTTGAAAGCGATAATGCCTTTAAGTCTTAAAATATCCGGCCCCTGTGTCTGGGTAATCTGCTGGATCCACGGGAAAAACTTGCCCGGATCAAGCTCGCCCGCCCGTAACGAAACCGATTTCACCGTTACATCATGAAGGGCTGCCCCATGGACATGTTCATCCCCGTCATGGTGGTGATGTTCGTGGTCGTGGTCATGATGATGGTGGTGGTGGTCATGATCGTGGTCGTGGTCGCATTCCGGCCCGCAAACATGCTCTTCTTCCTCGTCATGATCGAGAAAATGCGGGTCATTTTCAAGGGCACGGCTCAAATCGAACGCTCCGCGATCAAGCACTTCGTTCAAATCGACATTGGAGCGTTGTGTGCGAAAGATAACAGCAGCAGGATTGATTGCGCGTATTGTTGCTTCAACATCGGCAAGTTCCTGCGGGGTAACGAGATCGGTTTTGTTCAAAAGCACCACATCGGCAAAAGCAATCTGGTCTTCTGCTTCGCGGCTGTCTCTCAATTCCAACGGCAAATGTTTTGCATCAACCAGCGCGATAACAGCATCAAGCTGCGATTTTGCCCTGACATCATCATCCATGAAAAATGTCTGTGCAACCGGAACCGGATCGGCAAGACCGGTTGTTTCGATAATGATACCGTCAAACCGGCCGGGACGGCGCATCAAACCATCGACAACACGGACAAGGTCGCCGCGCACTGTGCAGCAGATACAACCATTATTCATCTCGTAAATTTCTTCGTCGGATTCGACAATCAGATCATTATCAATGCCGATCTCGCCGAATTCATTGACAATGACAGCATAATGCTTGCCATGATTTTCTGTCAAAATCCGGTTGAGAAGCGTGGTTTTTCCAGCTCCCAGATAGCCGGTCAACACGGTTACCGGAATTTTACGGGGTGTGTTTTCAGTCTCGCTCATAGCATGACCTTTCAAATGACGGGAATTTTTACTGTTGTCGATATAGGCTATCCCGATGCCGATTTCCACCTTTTGAAGGGTAACCTTCTACGAAAGATCGTCAACGTCAAAAGCAAACATGTCTTCAACGAGTGCGCGAAAACCTTCCATCGCGTGATCGAATATCGCTTTCCCTGCCTCTCTATTTGCGGCAAGTGCATTTCCTGCCGCACCCGATCTATTGATATCCGCCATTTTCCAACCGAATGGAAATGGCCCGTAAGCCCGCAGATATTTGAATTTTTCTTGAAGCTCTTTTTGCCAATTGGAAAAATTTTGCGCTTTTTCCATGTTGACCGTTTCGGGTGCAAGATAAAGCATAAGCGAGGTTTCGATAAAGCCTGCATGAATATCAAGGGCTTTTTCCTCGACCGTCATCAAACCTTCAGGAAGACCGAAGCGTCCCCAACTGGTGGCGACAGCAAGCATTTTGAAACGACAGCGCAATTCGGTTATAACAATATTCATCAATGGCGAATTGCCGCCATGGGCATTGAGAATAAGAAACCTGTCTATTCCGTTTTTGTAGCAATCGGCACCAATTGCAACCCACCGGTCTATTGCTTGAGAATATCTAAGTGTTTTCGTGCCTTCACGACCACCATGTTCAATTGAATAACCAATATCCTCAACCTTTAGTGTAATAATTTTTTGTCTATCACAAGATAGTTTTTCAATATTTTTGGCAAATGCTTGTGCGATTACAGCATCTGTTGTGAGCGGCAAATGCTCGCCATGATATTCGTGAGCACCGAGTGGTAAAATGGCAATTGTTTTATCTTTTTTTTCCACTGTCTCAAATCCTGATAAAATTCTTTCTTCTTTTTTAAATACAGTTTTGTTATCTTTTTAAAACTATAGAATAAAATGCACCTCAACGCGCAGAAACGAATCAGACTGGAATACTATACGCAATCAGATAATTCTTTAGAAACGTCTTCGGGGAGACATAACCTAAATGATCGAGAAAAACCAGATACCGGCACTGGACATCGTTCAATCCACTGCCAGAATGATGAAAACGTTGTTAGCACGTCGGCTTTATGAATTCGGCTTATATGCGGGGCAAGACCGGATAATTCTTTCACTGGCTTTGAATGATGGCCAGTCTCCCGGAAGTCTGGCAAAACAACTCGGCGTAAAACCGCCTACAGTGACAAAGACAATTGCACGTTTGCAAGAACAGGGGTTTGTTACCAAACGCGGTTCGCATAAGGACCAGCGCCAGCTCCATGTGTTTCTGACGAAAGACGGCCACAAGGTTGTAAAGCTTATCGAGGCGGCTATTGCTGCAACCGAACGCGATATTACCTATGGTCTTAACGAAAATGAACATGTCACTCTTCTTAAATTATTGGGACGTATTCAAAAAAATGTGGAAGAACAACAATTGGAATTATCCAATATCTATGCCGAAAATGAAAACGGCATATTCTAGCCTGATGAATAAATGAACGAGTGATTGACGGATGATAAGGAGTGGTCAATTTTTTTAATTCTCTCCTTATCTTTTCATATCTCCTCTCTTTATTTTTTCAATATATCGTCTGCTTCGTTTTGCTTTGGTTGCAATTAAAATACCGGTTGTTTGGAAATAAGCTTTCATCTTCCCCGAATATAACGCAGTTTTGTTTTGAAAACCTTGTTTAAAACGCCGTTTCCTATGTGCTGTATCCGGTTTTAGGCTTTTCTCGAACCGGACAAGGGGCTATCTATTCCATTGGCATGAGGTTGGGGGAACCTCGATCAATTCTATCTCAAGAGGATGAGAAGCGTTGGCGCAAAAAATCAAACTTTCCACAATTGCCGATGCATTGAATGTATCGACTGCTACGGTTTCGCTCGCACTTCGTGACAGTCCGCTCGTTGCCGACGATACGCGTGAGAAAATCAAGAATTATGCACGTAATATCGGCTATATTTATAACAGACGCGCAGCAAGTTTGCGGACATCGCGATCAGGCATTGTCGGTGTCGTCGTCCATGACATTATGAATCCGTTTTTTGCCGAAATCTTGCGCTCTATCGAAACAGAGCTTGACCGTTCGCGCCAGACATTCATCCTTTCCAACCATTACGACCAGTTGGACAAGCAACGCAATTTTCTGGAAACGCTTCTCCAGCTTGGTGCAGATGGTGTCATTATGTCACCGGCAATCGGAACCCCTGCAAAAGACATTGAAATGGCACAAAATAACGGTTTGCCTGTTGTCTTTGTCGCCCGCCATGTCGAAGGGGTCGACGTACCGGTTTTCCGTGGTGATGATACTTACGGCATTTCTCTTGCCACCAACCATCTTATCTCGCTCGGGCATAAATGCATCGCCATGGTTGGCGGTACAGATTATACCTCGACAGGCCGTGACCGTTATGAAGGCTATCGCCATGCCATGCAACTTGCCGGACTTGAGGTCAAACCGGAATGGCGTCTTGAAGGACCGCGAACCAAACAGGCAGGCTTCGAGATTGCTCCGCAATTTCTGGCACTCAAAGATAAACCCACTGCCGCTGTCTGCTTCAATGATCTTGCCGCAATCGGCTTGATGAACGGGATTGCCCGTGCGGGCCTTGTTGCAGGACGGGATATTTCTGTGACCGGCTATGATGATCTTGAGGAAGCGGAAATCGCCACCCCCGCACTCACGACAGTCTGGAATGGTCAGCGGGAAGTCGGAAGACGTGCAGCGCGTGCTCTCCTTGACCTTTTAAACGGTATTGAAGTCAAAAACGGTCACGACCTCATTAAACCGGAACTGCGCATTCGCCAGTCAACCGGCCGCATGGTGCCGCGAAAAGACTGAAAAACCCGAAATCTCCGATATTTTAGAATGACTTTTGCTCAACGTCAGGCAGCGAACTTTTTTGCCCGCTTCCGTTCCTTTCACAATAAAATTGGAGTGCATCGTGAAAAAAGAGGGGCAAGATTAAAAATCGAACCTTAAGAATGGCGAAATTTTTGTTGGCAGGCCGCTAGCCAATCGCGGAAATGCAATCAAATTCCTTTTAAAGCCACATAGCGGGAAAGCGATCGAATTTCTCTTAAATATATATAATTGATTGCTTTTACATGGCCGCAAAGTTCTTTAAACAATGCTATAACGGCTTTGGAAATCAAGAATTATCCATTCCGGAACAGAAATAAAAAGTGGCCGCAATCTTGAACGGATTTTTACTTTCTCGATGTTGCCCTGATTGCACAAGGGGTTTTTACATTTCTTAAGTGCGTGTTATTTTTCAAGACGTTTATCTTTATGATGATGCACTGCCGCACCGAATGCCTTGAATATTTTATTGGATGCCTCGTCACTGGTTGCCCAATATTCAGGGTGCCATTGGACGCCAAGCGCAAAAGATTTTGCGTCCTTCACACTGACAGCTTCAATTGTGCCGTCGGGGGCTGTCGCTTCGGCAACAAGACGCGGCGCCAACTTATTGATTCCTTGCTGGTGAACAGAATTGACCATGATTTCACCAGTTCCTACTATTTTTGAAAGCGATGTATTACCGCTCACGTGAACCGGTTGCCTGATGGCGAATTTTTTGTCACTGTCATTTTTATCATTCGCTCTATGGTCGAGCTTCCCCGGTATTTTTTGTAGCGACGGTGAAAGCGTTCCTCCGAGAGCGACATTGAGTTCCTGTATGCCGCGGCAGATTGCAAGAAGCGGCAAACCTTGCCTGATTGCAGCGTCAATGAGAAAAAAAGATGTTTCGTCACGGGAAAAATCGAACGGTTCATGGTCAGCTGTTGCCGTTTCACCATAACGCGCGGGATTTACATTGGATTTTGCGCCGGTGATAAGAACACCGTCAACCACCGCAAGGATAGACTGGACATCGGCATCCCGCCCAAGTGACGGCACAATAAGGGGCGCAACATCGGCTACCTTTGAAGCCGCTTCAAGATATTGTTGAGGCGCACCATGCCAGACATAACCGTCAAAACAAGGGCAATCTGCCGGCACAGCTACAAGCGGTTTTAAACAGTCAGTCATTGGTTTTGCCCTCAAGCTCTTTGACCAGCCATTTGACCAATATTTTTGAAAAACGGACTTTTGTCAAATGTGCAATTTTCTAAATGCAATGACTTTGATTTTAAATTCAATCATTTTGATGAAGACTTTTTGTGGACTTTTCAAAAGCCTTAGCGCGAAATGCGAAATTTTATCAAAAACACTGGAAATGATATGGTTTTACCGTTAAAACTAAACCGTTTCAATTTTTTCGTGAAATAATCCGGCATTGTGAATAGGTGGGGAGAAAAGACTGTCAAAAGCAGCTTCTCTTTCCGAAAACTCAAGGAGATAACATTTGGGTCAAACAATTTTTGTTGCCAAAGAAACAGCCGAAGGGGAAACGCGCGTTGCCGCGTCTCCGGAAACTGTCAAAAAGCTTATCAATCTCGGCTATGATGTGTCGGTCGAGAAAGGTGCCGGTCTCCAGTCCTTGATAAGTGACGAGGACTACAAGGAAGCCGGTGCAAAAATCGTTGGTGCGAACGAGGCAAATAAAGCCGACATCATTTTGAAATTGCGCCGTCCGGATGCCAAAAAAATATCCCTCTATAAAAAGGGTGCCAACCTCATCGGCATTCTTGATCCATTCGGTCACGAGGATGATGTCAAGGCCATGGCCAAAGCCGGACTGAATGCTTTTTCAATGGAATTCATGCCGCGCATTACGCGTGCACAAGTCATGGATGTTTTGTCATCACAGGCAAACCTTGCCGGTTATCAGGCAGTGATTGATGCCGCCGAATATTATGACCGCGCCCTTCCCATGATGATGACGGCCGCAGGAACCGTTCCGGCTGCCAAGGTTTTTGTTATGGGCGCCGGTGTTGCCGGTCTTCAGGCCATTGCCACCGCGCGGCGTCTTGGTGCATCTGTTACGGCAAATGACGTGCGCCCTGCGGCAAAAGAACAGGTCGCTTCCCTTGGTGCAAAATTCATCGCCGTCGAGGATGATGAATTCAAAGCTGCCGAAACGGCTGGCGGCTACGCCAAGGAAATGTCGAAAGAATATCAGCAAAAGCAAGCGGCTTTGACTGCCGAGCATATTGCCAAACAGGATATTGTTATTACAACCGCGTTGATTCCCGGTCGTCCGGCACCACGCCTGATTACCAAGGATATGCTTAAAACCATGCGTCAGGGTTCGGTCGTGGTTGATCTTGCCGTTGAAAGAGGTGGCAATGTCGAAGGCGCTGTCGCTGACAAGGTTGTTGAAGTCGAAGGCGTTAAAATTATCGGCTTTACCAATGTTCCGGGTCGCATTGCCGCCACCGCTTCCCAGCTTTATGCACGCAATCTTTATGCCTTTGTCGATATTATGACAAACAAGGAAACGAAGGCATTTACCATCGACCGGAATGACGAGCTTGTTAAAGCCACATTGCTTACTTTTGACGGTCATGTTGTTCATCCCCGCTTTGTAGAAGAATCGGGTGAAAAAGACGCCGATAAGAAACCTGTTCCGGCAAAAACAACCGCGGCAAAAAAAGCCGATGAAAAGGTTGAAAAACCGGCAAAGCATACATCGTCAAAATCTAAAGAACCGGCCGCCAAAGCCGATAAAAAACCAAATGAAAAAGGAGCCAAATAATGTCTAACGAGGCTCTCGACAAAGCCCTTCAAGGTCTCGATCAGGCCATTGCTGCCGTGCGTGAAGCAGGCGGCCAAATTTCCAATAATGCGGCTGAAGCCGTTCACAATGCGACAGGCGGTGTTATTGACCCGTTCATTTTCCAGTTTGCGATCTTCGTACTGGCGATTTTTGTCGGCTATTATGTTGTCTGGGCCGTCACGCCAGCTCTCCACACACCACTCATGGCTGTTACCAACGCAATTTCTTCGGTTATCGTCGTTGGTGCGCTGCTTGCTGTCGGCCTTTCGGCTTCAGGTCTGGCAAGCACTTTCGGTTTCATCGCTTTGGTACTTGCAAGCGTCAATATTTTCGGCGGCTTTCTCGTTACCCAGCGCATGCTTGCCATGTACAAGAAAAAAGATAAGTGAGGCTTGAATCTATGAGTGTTAATTTTGCAGCCTTCCTTTATCTCGTCTCCGGTGTCCTGTTCATCATGGCACTGCGCGGACTTTCCCATCCGACAACCAGCCGCAAGGGCAATGCCTATGGCATGGTCGGCATGGCTGTTGCCATCATCACAACATTATTGCTTGCCCGCCCTAGCTTTGGCGGTCTTGTCCTTATTATTATAGGTCTTGCCATTGGTGGTGCTATCGGTGCAGTCATTGCCCGCCGCATTGCCATGACTGCAATGCCGCAACTTGTTGCCTTTTTCCATTCGCTGGTCGGCCTTGCTGCTGTTATGGTGGCTGCCGGTGCGCTTTATTCGCCGCATTCCTTCGGCATTGGCGAAATCGGCTCTATCCACGGGCGGGCACTTGTTGAAATGGCAATCGGTGTTGCAATCGGCGCAATCACTTTTACCGGTTCCATCATTGCGTTCCTGAAACTTGATGGGCGCATGTCCGGTAAACCGATCATTTTGCCGAACCGTCACCTCATCAATATTGTCCTTACAGTGGCAATTGTTCTCCTCATCGCAACGCTTGTCGGAACCGAAAGTCATCTGGTTTTCTGGCTCATTGTGCTTTTGTCACTTGTTATCGGTGTCACATTGATTGTGCCGATCGGTGGCGCGGATATGCCGGTTGTTGTTTCCATGCTCAATTCCTATTCGGGATGGGCTGCCGCAGGTATCGGCTTTACACTCGGAAATATGGCTCTTATCATCACCGGTGCGCTGGTTGGTTCATCGGGGGCTATTCTTTCCTACATTATGTGTAAAGGCATGAACCGCTCGTTCATTTCCGTGATCCTCGGCGGTTTCGGTGGCGAAAGCGCCGGCCCTGCCGGAAATAATGAAGTGGAACGCCGTCCTGTCAAACAGGGTTCGGCTGACGACGCCGCATTCATTATGAAAAACGCCAATAAGGTCATTATTGTACCGGGATATGGCATGGCCGTTGCACAGGCTCAGCATGCATTGCGTGAAATGGCCGACAAGCTCAAGGAAAACGGTGTCGAAGTCAAATATGCCATTCATCCGGTTGCCGGTCGTATGCCCGGTCACATGAATGTGCTGCTTGCGGAAGCCAATGTGCCCTATGACGAAGTCTTCGAGCTTGACGATATCAATTCCGAATTTGCCGAAGCAGATGTTGCTTTTGTCATTGGCGCCAATGACGTGACCAACCCTGCCGCCAAATCGGATCCATCTTCGCCGATTTATGGTATGCCGATTCTCGACGTGTCGAAAGCGGGAACAGTTCTGTTCCTGAAACGCGGTATGGGAACCGGCTATGCGGGCGTTGAAAACGAACTGTTTTTCCGTGACAACACCATG
Source organism: Bartonella sp. B10834G3 (assembly GCF_016102505.1). NCBI lineage: Bacteria > Pseudomonadati > Pseudomonadota > Alphaproteobacteria > Hyphomicrobiales > Bartonellaceae > Bartonella > Bartonella sp. B10834G3. The sequence continues at coordinate 88,999 of NZ_JACFOM010000005.1, read as the reverse complement.
ATGCTTTTTGGCGATGCCAAAAAAATGGTCGAAAGCATTGTCAAAGCCATGGAATAAACCTTAAAATGCCGCCATCAAGGCGGCATTTTTTTTGAGGAACGATCATGGCAAGTTCAGCCGAACAGATGAGAGCGTGGCAAGGCCCGGCACTTTTGAGTTACGGTTATCGTCCGTTTTTTCTGTTTGCTAGTATCTGGGCTGTATTCAGCCTGTTTATCTGGATTTTCCTTTTTTCCGGCAAAGATGTGCTGGCAATCGGGATTGATCCGTTTTCCTGGCACGCCCACAGCTTTCTTTTCGGTTATTTATGGGCCGTCATTGCCGGTTTTTTGATGACTGCCGTTCCCAATTGGACCGGTCGTTTGCCCATTGTCGGCTGGCCGCTTTTGGGTCTCGTATCCTTGTGGCTTATCGGGCGCATTGCCATGGTGCTTTCATCCGATCTGCCTGCGACAGTAACAGTCGGGCTTGATTTGCTGTTCCCGTTTCTTTTTACCATCGCAATCGGCCGCGAAATTATTTATGGAAAAAATTGGCGCAATCTCAAAGTGCTTATTTTGCTTGTTCTGCTTTTCTGCGCCAATCTGATTTTCGACTGTGAAGCTTTCAATGGTGTCTATGCTGCCGATGGTTATGGTGCACGTCTTGCCCTTGCCATTGCGGTTTTCCTCATTGCCATTATTGGCGGCCGGATTGTGCCAAGCTTTACGCGTAATTGGCTTGCCAAACGCGGGAACACAAAACTGCCGGCTCCCCACGGGCGCGTCGACCAAACCATTATGATCTTTACGGCTATTTGCCTCGTTTTGTGGATTCTTTTTCCCGATACGAAATTGACTGCCCTATTATGCGGCCTTTGTGGCATTGCCAATCTTTACCGTCTTCAAAGGTGGCGGGGTTTGGCAACTTTGAAAGAACCGCTGGTTTTTGTGCTTCATGTCGGCTTTCTGTTTATTCCGCTAGGGTTTATCGCTTTGGCGCTTGGCACATTCGGAATTATTCCGGGGGGGCGCGCACCTGTACAACATTTATGGATGGCCGGTGGCATCGGTATGATGACAATGGCCGTTATGACGCGTGCAAGCCTTGGCCACGCAGGCCGCCCGCTTACGGTTTCCTGGCCGGTTGTGCTGGTTTACCTTGCACTTTTCCTATCGGTCTGGCTGCGGCTTTTTGCCGGCATTGCCGATAACAATCTGCCAACACTTCACCTTGCCGGAACTTTATGGATTCTGGCTTTTTCAGGTTTCGTCGTTCTCTACTGGAATGTCCTCACCAAACCGCGCAAACCCCGCGTTCCGAATTGACATGGATGATCGGAAATACCCGTCGCTATCATCTTTTTTACGGCGACATTATAGGCTTCCGCCTTTCACCCTTTCTCGGAAGATAATTTAGCGCATTTGCACCTATACATTTGCGCTTATAAATCGCGCTTATAAAATTGCGCTTAACTGTTTGTCTTGTTGTGTTTTTCTTGAAGTTTCCGCTCCAGCTTTTGACAGTAAAATCAATTGAACTGCGGGCGCGCGGCTTTCAACGATCACTCATTCTCTAGCCGGAACCACCGCTAATAGATGCGGGCGCTTCCAAAGAGGTAAAAGCTTGTTCTGCCATATCAGTTGAACCAGACTTTAGATAGTATTGATGCGCATTTTTCTGCGCGTTTCACCGCACGTTTCACTGCATATTTTGCTTCACGTTTTGCAGATCTGTTTTTGAAATTCGTCTGCCCTTATCCGGACGACATCCATAAAACATGTGACGTACCGGACTATGCAAAAGCCCCTCGCTACTGTGTCGAAGAATAAAAAATTCAACGAACGGGGGCTACCTTCTTTGCAAAACCGGCAATTTCAAAACTTTCCCGATCAATAAAGATTGCCATTGGAACGATGATGAGTAACTCATTCCCGATCAATAAAGATTGCAATAGGAACGATTATGAATGACCGGTTTCTAAAAATCCCGATCAGCCGTAAATGAGCTTATCCTGTTTTTTGCGTAGGCGTGCAATCCACTGGTTTTCATTGATCGACACATTTTTTGCAGTAATCAGCCCGTTTTTCTTGATCGGTGCGGTGACTGTTGCCCCTTCAAGCAAACCACAGGGAATTGCCTCGTTTTTCCTTGCATCTTCGACTGTCATATTCCATGCGCGATAGGTATAAAGTCCGATAAAATCGAGCTTGTCACCGGGTTTCAAATCTTTCTTGGCAACGGCGCATACTTCTGCAACAGGCCGATCGAGCGGGACCATATCGGCCTTTCTGTAGAGCATGACGCGTGCGCAGGTGAGCGGCACTTCCATAGCTGTAAGATGATAAGGGCGATGGAATGTAAAATAAGGCCCTTCACCGATTTTCAGGTCTTCCATACGTTCCCAAACACGCGGGTGGCGCATTTCTGCAACCACAAAAACCCCCGGTGAAACGCCCCGCCCGATCGAATAGTCGACAACGCCGGATTTTGACAAAACGCCACCATCTTTTTCAGGAACGAGCACCTTGTTCAGGCGGTCTATGTCGGCTTTCGGGCCATGCATTCCGGGACAATCGGGAACAAGGCCGGTTGCATTGGCAATCGCCGTCATTTCGACCATGGTTTTTGAACCATCAATGAATTCGACAAGCATACGCACATTCATATTGCGCCTTTTTGCTTCTTCTTCATAATGATCGGGGACTGCATCAAAATCGAGCGGGTTGTTTTTGCCTTTTCCGGCAGCAACAACATTGTGTCCGAGTGCTGAAACAAATTCGATCAGTTCCATGCAGGAAGATGGCTCGTCACCCGCACCGAGCGTGTAGATAAGGCCGCGTTTTTCGGCTTCATGTTTGAGATAGGGGCCAATCGTGACATCGGCTTCAACATTCATCATAACGAGGTGTTTGTTGTTTTGCAGCGTTTTATAGCCGATTTCGGCTCCCGCTTCAGGATAGCCTGTCGCATCGACAATAACATCGACAAGCTCGTTTTTCAGCAACATATCAAGATCGTCGGTGGCGGCGATTTTCCCTTGTTCGATTGCTGCTGTCATTTCCGACGCATTGGAAACTTCCTTTGCATGTCCTTGCTCGTCATAGGCAATTTTTGCCGCATCCATCACCCGTTCAGGTGTTCGTGTCGAAACGGCTGCAACCTCGATGCCATCCATATGGGCAACGCCTGTCAAAAGGTCGGTTCCCATTTCCCCGCAACCTACCAGCCCTATGCGGATAGGCTTGCCGCTTTCCTCACGTTTTTTAAGGTCGCGGGCCAAACCGATAAGAGCTACATTGCTTGTCATTTCAAAAAATTCTCCCGTAAAAAACGAACCATCACACCCCGATATAACTATTTCCGATATAGGGCTTTATCAGTCGTTCAACGCATAATCTTTTCTTCAAAGGTCTAATAACAACGATAGAGAATTGCAAGGCTCGTCATTGATCGCAAGCAAATAGAGGGATGACAAAACCGCCCGTTTTGAAAACAAAAATTTGCGCGAAATATATTTGACATATATAAGCACCGTGAGAACTTGAAAAAGAATGCGTCCATAACAATTCGGGCGCATAGCTGACGGAAGATATTGAACAAGGAAGAAGCTCATGCCCGGCAAAGTGACTGTTGATGATATTCCCGCTTCAATCGGCAAAGAGGTGGGCGTTTCGGATTGGCGTACTGTCACACAGGAAATGATTAACCAGTTTGCCGATGCGACCGACGACCATCAATGGATCCATGTTGACGAAAAACGCGCCAGCGAAACGCCTTTTGGCGGTACAATTGCCCATGGCTTTCTAACCCTTTCGCTTCTATCGACATTGGCCTATGAAGCCCTTCCGGAGCTTGAAGGCACAACAATGGGAATCAATTACGGTTTTGACAAAGTGCGCTTGATGAGCCCTGTCAAAACCGGTGCAAAGGTGCGTGCCCATTTTGTTTTGAGCGATGCGGAAATTCGCCCATCGGGAAGAATTGTTTTCCATTATGCTGTAACCCTTGAAATCGAAAATGTGAAAAAACCGGCTTTGACAGCCGACTGGATAACAATAGCCATGGTGCCGCCAAAGGCTTCATAAGCTTTATTGAAAAGGTTTCAGCTCTGAAATCCCGTGCGGCTGTTCTGCCAACTTTATTTCGGCATTTTTAAAAAAACCGGTTAAAAGACACCGGCCGTTTCCTTTTCATTTTGCCAAAATCGGTAGTTAACGGGGTCAAGTATCCGGACTTTGAAACAATAAAGGCCAAGCCCGCGCAAGCAAATGCCAAGTAACAAGGGGCAACCAGGAGAACAAGCCTTCGTCGGAAAGACTGGCAAAATAAAAGCCGTTTTGTGTACGGTTATTTTTTCCGATCAATAGACAGTATCTTTGACGATCAAAAGCAAATTTTGTGCAATATGCGTTTTATCGCTCTATTTCTTCGCTCTTGAAATAGGGGGCTTCACACTTGAAATACGGGGCTTCACACTTGAATTAAGGGGTTTCATACTTGAAACAGAGGGCACACCTTAAAAAAGATGAACTTAAAAAAACTGAACTCCCCCTATCTTCAATCTCCCCCTATCTTCAATAATGATGGAAATTCCAAAAATATCGAACAGGTGAGTCGGTTCTTGTTCTTTTACTTTTCCCGTTTGGTTTGAATTGCCGATATTTTATTAAAAAGAACCTTTGGAATTTCGATAACGATCTAAAAATTGTGGTTGTTTCGGCCTATTTTTGCCTTTTCTCTTCTTTACAGGCCGATAAAGGCCAAGCATTTTTTAAAAAACACAGCTTTTATAAAAGCAATATAGACAAGCACGCCTTTTATGTGGTATTGGCAGCCCAATCATTTGAAACCTTGGCCTTTATAGGTTAGGGATGTTTGGGATGTACCCATTTAACCGAGATAGTAAAACAAAGCAGGATTAAACGTGCAAGTACTCGTTCGCGATAACAATGTTGACCAGGCGCTCCGTGCGCTCAAAAAGAAAATGCAACGTGAAGGCATCTTCCGTGAAATGAAGATGCGCGGTCATTATGAAAAGCCATCGGAAAAGCGCGCCCGTGAAAAGGCCGAGGCTGTCCGTCGTGCCCGTAAGTTGGCACGCAAGCGCGCACAGCGTGAAGGCTTGGTGAGCGGCCGCGGTTCTGCCCACTAATATTCGGAATTTTGCCGGAATTCGGTTAGACTTGTAGGGTTTGCGCTCGCAAGGTTTAATATATTCAGGCAGAAGCCGGATTCTGCGAAGTCTAATTTCGCCTCATTCGAGTGGAGATGCAGAGCGCATTTCCACTTTTTTGTTATATAGTCTTGAAATATGTTGACGTGAAAATCGTAGAATCGTCTGTAACAGGATCGTGCCCGATGAAAAAATTGAAACTGTCCGCTTTCTTTCTTTTAGGTGCTGTTGTTTTGGCGGGGTGCAGCACGACCAATAGTGTGCTTGATCCTGAAGACGTTGCTCAAGGTTCGCACGAGAATATCTCCTCGCTTACAGCCGTTATTAAAGCCAATCCCCGTGACCCTGAAGGCTACAATGTACGCGGCTCGGCTTATGGACGTGCCGGACGCAGCAAGGAAGCGATTGCCGATTTTACGTCCGCTATAGCACTCGACCCCAATTTCTATAAAGCCTATGCCAATCGGGCTTTGATTTATCGTAATACAGGAAATATGTCGGCAGCTATTGCCGATTACAATCGCGCTTTGGCGATCAACCCGAATTATGATGTTGCATTGATCGGACGCGGCAATGTTTATCGTTTAAGTGGCAAGCTTGATCTGGCCTATAACGATTTCAACAGTGCTATTCAGGCTGGTACAACCGACGGGCGTGCGTGGCACAACCGTGCACTTATCGAACAGGCACGTGGTGACCAACAACAGGCTATCGCCGATTTCGGTGCTGCCATGTCGCGCCAACCCAATGCGCCTGCCCCTTATAATGGCCGTGGTCTTTCTTATGCTGCACTTGGCGATTGGGACAATGCGTTCGACGACTTTAATGCGGCTATTCGTCTTGACAGCAACATTGCCGAAAGCTGGTCAAATCAGGCAATGGTTTATGAACACCGTGGTGACAAGAAGAAAGCTTATGCTTCCTATACAAAGGCTGTCAGTATTGATCCGGGTTTCAAACCGGCAAAAGAAGGCCAAAGCCGTACCCGCGGCTAATCACCGCCCGCTTACCATATCAAACAGGTCTGTGGTTACATAAAATCGCAGGTGTTAAAAATCCAAAAGCCCGAACAGGATTTGTTGCGGGCTTTTGTTTATATTTGTAACCAAAATCTTCGCTTTTTGAACGATGCCGACCGTTTTACAAGCGGCATCAACAAAACGGAGTTTTCCTACATTCTGAACCGGAAAATCGCTGCAAGCGATTGGTGATTGGGAATATCGCTCTTGCGAACGGCAAGCACATGGCCGCCATTGGCAAGAACACGGCTTGCAATCTCGTCGACCACATTATAGGTATCCGGCCCCTCTTTACCGAAACTGACGGCTCCTGTTGTTTCATCAACAGTCCCGTGAACCATTTCGTCCATATCGGCAAGCAATGTATCAATCTGGCCGATGGTAGCCGCACGCGCTGCAAGCGCAATATCTGTTGTGGTACGCCCTTCGGCTGTCAGATGCTCGAACCGCGACCGGATATCGGCAACCTGGCGCTCGTAAAAACGGTCAAGAACGGGGCGCGCAAGATCGCCGATTTCTGTCGGGTTTGCCCGATCAAGTCCTGCATTGACAATTTCGCCGATAAGGTTGTTGCCACTATAAACCGAACGGAACGCATTAATCATTGCTTCATTTCCGCCAATAATCAAAGGAACATCCGGCCTCGTCAGATAACGACGCAAAGCTGAATCAATCAGACGGCAATATTGTGTCAACCGCACCGAACTATTGGAACTGATTCTCTCGTTACTGGTGCCAACAGCACTGTTGATGTCCTTGGGCATATCCGGCACTTTGACTTCAAATGGCTCGATATCACTTGCAATTTCGATAAGTCGGACTTTTGATTCTGCAATAACCACCACGTGAGCCGTATGGGCAAATGTAATCGAACGCAGAAGCGGACTAAGCATAAACCGGTCTGCAACTTCAACAAACGATTTCAAACGGTTTGCAAGACGGAATGTCCAGATACGATCAGGGGTGGCAAGAACCGCGAGACTGCGTGCCTGTTTCAGCCAGAAATCTTCATAATCGGAAAGGCCGGTCAACAGTGATTCCAAACTTGCCAAACGTCGCTTGTCCGTCAAGGATTGGGATTGTGCCAATGCTTCCTTTACCTGATTGGCATACTCAATTTTACTGGCACCAATTTCGGATGTAATAGGTGTTGTCGGCAAGTATATTGATACACATGCATCCGCCCTCACCGCTCGTAATTTGTTAAAATCCGTCATTGATGGAATATCGACATGCTGCATTGAGAAATCCCTTTCCTCTCTTGTTTATTCAATATTGATATGGGCATTCAATATGTCCAAAAACAAGACAAATCGGATTTAATTTTTCTATCATGCAAAAATATAGTTAAAAAGCCGCACCAATAACGCTTATTTCAAAAATGATAATGATTGAAAAAATAACGCTTCTATTTTTTACGATATTGTCGTGGCTGTCCAATCTGCCCGATAGCCTCTCTTCAGGTTGCCCTGTGCATGAAGAAGCGCTCTCTACCGTTAAATAACCGGTGAGGCACAGTTCCAATCAACCTTTTTGTTCTTGGTAGAAGCCCTATTCTTGGTGCACGCCTTTCAGCTTTATTCCTCAACCAAGCCTTAAACACAGGCTGCAAAGCCTAATAGGCATATTCCAGAAACACCGGATCGACAGAACCACCCCATACCGAATGGAATTTTGACAACAGACGTTCCGAATCACATTTCCCTGACAGCACAACCTCGAAAAGCGGATCAAGAAAACGCGTTTCATCATCGCCTTCGGCATTCAGCTTCTTCCGGTTGGCAAGGCCTTTGCGGGAAATATCCAGAGCCTGACGGGCAAGTTCGAGAATGGTGGCATTGCGGAATGGTGTTTTCAAACCTTTGACCGGTACATGGTTACGCATATCGAGAACTTCTTCAAAGCCCCAGTCTTTTGTCATTGCAAAAGCGTCTTCAAGTGCTTCCTCATCATAGAGCAAACCGACCCAGAAAGCTGGCAATGCGCAAATACGCCGCCACGGGCCGCCATCGGCACCACGCATTTCCAGAAAACGTTTGAGTCTTACTTCCGGAAATAATGTTGAAAGGTGATTGACCCAATCACCCATATTCGCACGATAATCGTCGATTTTGCCTTTCAAAGCACCATCCATAAATTGGCGGAATGTTATATTGGTGCAATCATGGTAATGCCCGTCGCGGACAATAAAATACATCGGCACATCCAATGCCCATGCGGCATAATCGGCAAAACCGAAATTTTCATTGAATACAAAGGGCAGAACCCCCGAACGCCGGTTATCGGTGTCGCGCCATATTTCCGAACGCCATGACATAAAACCGTTGGGTTTTTCTTCGGTGAAAGGTGATGTTGCAAAAAGCGCGGTGGCAATGGATTGCAATTTCATCGAAACCTGCATTTTCCGGCGCATATCGGTTTCCGATGAAAAATCGAGATTAACCTGAATTGTGCAGGTGCGATACATCATATCAAGACCATGCCGCCCGACTTTTGGCATATATTCTGTCATGATGTGGTAGCGGGATTTCGGCATTTGCGGTGTCTCATCAAGCTTCCATTTGGGGCTTCCGCCAAGGCCTAAAAAACCGATGCCGAGAGGCGCGGCAATTTCCTTGACCTGTGCAAGATGGGCGTTCACTTCGCGGCAAGTCTGATGAATTGTTTTAAGTGGAGCGCCCGAAAGTTCAAATTGTCCACCCGGTTCGAGTGAAATTGCGCCCGCTCCTGTCGGCTCAAGCAAACCGATAATTTTCCCTTCATCCAGTATCGGCTCCCAGCCAAGCATGGCTTGCATACCTTCAAGCAGTGCGCGGATACTTTTTTTCCCTTCATAAGGGACAGGGCGGTTACCTTCGACAAAAAACGGAAATTTTTCATGTTCTGTACCGATACGCCATTTATCGGGAGTTTTCGAGCCGCCAGCGAGATAGTTTACCAGATCGTCAAAACCGTTGATTGTTGTTTCATCTTCAATATCGCGCGCCATAACTCACAATTTCCAATTTGTCTTGATTTGTTTCATCATTGAACTGTTTTCATTGCTCTTTCAAGTACCGCCGGCCTCACATTCTGTTTTACCCGTCATCTCGCCAATCCCCCAAAGTCGCTTCAATAACGGCAAGCGCGGCGACAGCCGCAGTATCTGCCCGCAAAATTCTGGGGCCTAGAGGAATTGGATGAACAAACGAAAATTGCCTGAGTTCGGAACGCTCCTTGTCGCTGAAGCCACCTTCGGGACCGATAAGAACTCCAAGTGGAGCCGGTGTCATTTTTTTCAAGATTTCCAATGGATTTTGCGTATCAGCCGCTTCATCACAAAAGATCAGATGACGTTCCGGCTGCCAGTTTGCCAAAAGTTCTGCAAGCGAAACCGGAGATCGGCAGGAACTGATCGATAAAACCCCGCATTGCTCCGAGGCCTCGATAATATTGGCGCGCATACGCTCTTCATTCAACCTCGTTGCTTGAGTAAAATGTGTGATAACCGGTTGCAAAACCGATGCTCCCATTTCAACCGCTTTTTGCACCATATAATCCAGTCGGGCGTGTTTGAGCGGGGCGAAACAATAAACAAGATCGGAAGCGGGGGGTTGCTCTCTTTCTTTGGCGACAAGTTCCAGAACAACAGATTTTTTCTTCACTACGGCAATTTTTGCACGCCATTCGCCATCTTTGCCATTAAAAAGCAGAAGTTCATTGCCCTCCCTCATCCGCAAGACATTTTTAAGATAATGTGATTTATTTTCGTCAAGATCGAATTTTTCGTGAAATGACAAAGGTTCATGAACGAAAAGTCGTTGCAATTTATAATTGGCGCGCATTGCTTGAATCTTTCTCAAAAATGCTTTCGTGTTTTTTTAAATTCGGAACGACAATATCCGAATTGGCAAAGGTTTTGAACTTATTTGATTCTGCGCAAGGTTCGGATATTTTTATGCGTCTTGAAAGTTGTTTTCCAAAATTCAAGGCCAAGAATACCGTGTGCCTATCAACATTCGTAGTCACTTTTTACAGAAAGGTGACAAGTTTTACATAAAGGTGACTAGAAACTTTCTAAAAATAAAACTAAATATGAGAAGAAACTACCTTCTCTCAACGCTGTCAAATTGGTGATCTCGTAGGAAAGCAGCTTTATAGTGTTATTCCGGACAAAGGAGAACTCTCTTTTTGCCCGCTTATTGTGCTTATTTGAAAATATATGACTGTTAGCGTAAAACAACCGACTGTATGGGATGTCGTATTCTCGTTAAAAACTATCGCAGCCGCGGCTTTGGCTCTCTATATCGCCTTTTTGTGTGATCTTCCCAACCCCTATTGGACAATTACAGCCGTATATATTGTTGCCCACCCGCTATCGGGTGCTTTGACATCAAAAGCGTTCTACCGGCTTCTCGGCACTGCAATCGGCGGTATGGCAACAGTCATTATGTTACCGCAGCTTATTCCTTCGCCGGAACTCACAACTTTGGGGCTTGCCCTCTGGCTTGGCGGTTGTTTGTTTATCAGCGTATTGGATCGCAGCCCGCGCGCTTATGTTTCCATGCTTGCCGGCTATAGTGTCTGCATTATCGGTTTTATGATTGTTGACACACCGGAAACTGTTTTTGATTATTCGGCAAGTCGTGTTGAAGAAATCAGTGTCGGCATTATTTCTGCCGCGCTTGTCGGGCGCCTTGTTTTTCCCCGCCATGCCGGACCGGTTCTTGCCGATCGTATTGATAAATGGCTGAAAAACAGCGCCGACCTTGCAATTATGTATATTAAAGGGCAAGGCAAAAGCGAAGACGCATTGCAAAAGCGCCAACATCTGGCGATTGATGCTGTCGATTTGCGCGCTTTTACCACCCATGTCACTTACGACTCGTCGACATTGCCATCGACAGTGAATGCAATGCGTGTGTTACAAAGCCGCATGGTCTCGTTGCTGCCAATGGTGGCAAGCTGTAACGATCTCATCAACCAGCGCAACAAAATGCTCGACGAGCAATGTGGCGGCAAGAGCAACAACACCAAACTTGACGAACTTATCGCGGAAACATCTGCATGGTTACAAACCCATGAACCGATGAAGCCGGAAGGCATTGCCCGTATCAAAGCTTTAAAGCAATCCGTATTGGATGATATTGGCCGCTCGAAAGTGTGGCTTGATCTCGTTTCACGCAATCTGACATTGCGCCTTGTCGATATTATGGAAATCTATTCCGACTGTCTGCATTTGCGCAACGACATCGTCAACGGCACCCAACATAAATTGCGTTGGCACCGTTTCGATTTTTTAGGCGAAGTAAGGTCGATTCACTACGATTTCGGCATTGCGTTTCTTTCAGCTTTTTCTGCAATCCTTGCCATTTTTATTACTGTTACTTTGTGGCGTATGACAGAATGGACACAAGGCGCAACCGCTGCCATGATGACCGGTATTTTCAGCAGCCTTTTTGCAACGAAAGATGATCCTGTTCCTGCAATTCGCGGAATGCTCAAGCAAATTCTCATTGTTCTTGTTATCGCCTTTGTTCTTCAATTCGGTCTTTTACCGCTCGTTGACGGCTTTTTGCCGCTCATGCTCTGTCTGGCACTTGTGCTGATACCTGCCGGTATCATGATGGCCATCCCTTCAAAATTTGCCATGGGCATGACAATGGCAGTCAACCTGCCCAATCTGTTATTGCTGCAATCCCGCTTGAGTGGCGATTTTTATAATTTCATCAATATCAACACGGCAATGATTCTGGGAATTATTGTCGCTGCCGCAACAGCTTCCATTGTCCGTTCTGTCGGAGCCGAATGGAGTGCTTTTCGTCTCATTCGTGCAAGCTGGAACGACATTATCGAAGTTGCGGAAAGGCCTACCGACACCAAAGCCTATAACGAACTTTTGCACCGTATGCTTTACCGCTATGGATTGATTGCTCCCCGTTATGCCCTGATACCGATTCATTCACCCGTTCGCCAGACCGACATTCTCAAAGATGTGCGTGTCGGGCTTGATACGATTGAATTGCAACATCTCAAAGAATCACAAGGGCCGACCAATCGCCAAAATCTTGCCAATGTTCTGGAGGAACTGGCATTTTATTACCGTGTAAAAATCAACAGTACCGATGTGCCGGATGGCAAAGAATTGCTGGAAGCAATAGATACAACACTTGATTGGACGCTTGCTCTGCCTGATTCTGAAGATCACCAGAAAATCTCGTTTGCATTAACCGGTTTGCGGCAAAACCTCTTCAGTGATGCCGAACCTTACGAAGCAGTCTTGCCTCCAATTTTCAAAGGACATGACTCATGAACCCAGAGGTCGATATTTATGGTGTCTATATTCCGACAATCGGAATTCTGGCACTGGTCAGCTATTTTTTGAATGTTGGTCTCCAACGGTTCATCTTGCGTAAAGGGCTGGAGCGGTTCATCTGGCACCATGCGCTGTTTGCCGCAGCAACCTATTTCATCATTTTGAGTATTCTTTCTTTCATTGTAACTCGGATTTAACGGATATGAACAAGCTTATAGCCAATTCCGGTCGTATATTCTTCACCCTCGTCATGGCTCTGGTAGCCGGACTTCTTCTGTGGCAGCTATGGAACTACTACATGAATGACCCGTGGACGAGAGATGGCAAAATCAGTGCCGATGTTGTTCGTGTCGCACCTGATGTTTCCGGTTTTGTCACCGAAGTCCATGTGGTTGATAACCAACAAGTCAAACAGGGCGATGTTCTTTTCAAGATAGATCAGGCGCGTTTTACTCTGGCTCTGGAAGATGCTCAGGCTATGGTTGATAATGCCAAAGCCGCCCACGATCAGGCAAAACGCGATCTTGAACGCGACCAGAAACTTGATGACAAAACCATCACCCGCCAACAATTGGAAACGGCCGCTATGCAGGAATTGCAAACTGCCGCCACCTTGCGTAAGGCGATCGTCCAGCTCGATACAGCAAAGCTTGATCTTGAACGTTCGACCGTTCGTGCTGCTGTGAATGGCAAACTGACCAATTTTTCGCTTCAACCGGGAGAATATGTCACGCAAGGTAAGCCGGTTACGGCACTTGTTGACACCGATTCGTTTTATGCCTCCGGATATTTTGAAGAAAATAAACTCGACCGTATTCACATCGGTAGCCGGGCAACAATCCACATTATGGGTTCAAGTGCTGTGTTGACCGGTGTTGTTGAAGGGTTTGCTGCCGGCATCGAAGATCGTGAACGCACACAGACAACAAGCCTTCTTGCCAATGTTGCGCCAACATTCAACTGGGTGCGCCTTGCCCAGCGTATACCGGTTCGTATCAAGCTTGATCCGGTGCCTGATAACGTCCATCTTGTTTCCGGACGGACAGTCAGTGTAGCAATCGAAGAAAAGCAGCAATAACCGACTGATTTTGTCAGGTTTTTTTTCGTCACCAAACTGCAACAGATTTAACTTTTTTTTACTTTAATGCAGAAAAAGGGATCACAAAAAAGGGTTCGTTCATTGTCGAAAAATAAACTTCGCTATATGACAACACACAATTTGAGATTCAATAATAGCATTTGATCGGAGAGATAGAATGTCTGCCAAGAGAGCCACTCTGGTGACCGTCGCTGCTCTATTCACATTTATTCTTGTAGCTGCCGGAATCGGTTCGGTGGGTGCGGGAAATAACGAATTCATGAGTAAAGACGGTTATGGTGTCCATAGCTCGATGCACTAAATTTGGCCGGATTTCCTCGTCAGGAAAAAGCCGGTAACCGGAAACTTGAAAAAGGGGCCTTTTGGCCCCTTCTTTTTCATATATATCAGGCTTTATCTTCGCATTTGTCTTTGCGTATTGAAAAAATGCCGATGAGGACTGTCTTCAATCCCTATCCGGAATAATAAATCCCCCTTGATTGACAGACCTTGAGGCAGCGCCGCTCAAGCTTGAACCTGCTGGCAGGCAAACTTGAATGAACGGGAAAAATGATTCCGGCTTGTGCAGCTGAATGTTCAAATAGCGTTGTTTATATTTATGAGAGTTTTTTCAAAACCGCAGATAGAAGGCTCCCGCTTCTCCTCTTTCCGGTTACAGTTTTTCATCACAACGCTCTTCTGTCTCGTTACAAACCTATCACGCTTTTGAAATAGCATTTTGAATGCTGTGCCACTTTTCCAAAATCGTTTCAGGCTCGTCCACGGCTGCTTCAAGTTCATTTCCGCGTCACCGGAGCCAACCGGCAAAAGCGAGGAAAAGCCCCCCACAAAAGAAAAAAACTTCATGGATATTCAGCCGGAATAGCAATGTGTGGCTTAAGGTTTCCGGCTTTTGTGTTCGTTACTTCCCCTAATCGGAAAACCTAATGACGAACACGCATTCATAAACAGGAAGCCCTATTCAATTAAACTTTATAGTAAAAAACACTACGGATAAGGGCAAAACAATAGAAACAACAATATTTAAGCCCGTTAAACCCCGATAATAAAAGCGGCGCTGCAAAAAAAGCGGCACCACAATGAAGGCGCCACTTCGATAATATCGACACAGTCGAAATTTCAACCTTGAAATTCGGCCGGATTTGGTCCCAATCGGCCATCGACTTTGTCGAGAGCTGCAATTGCATCATGATTGGCAGCGGTAAGCGCAAAATCGAATATATTGAAATTCTCGGCCATACGTTCTTTAGAACGGGATTTCGGAATAGCGATTGTGCCCATTTCCATATGCCAGCGCAAAATGATTTGTGCGACTGTTTTATGATGTTCTGCCGCAATCTTTTTCAACACCGGATCATCAAGAAATTGCCCACGACCGAGAGGAGCCCATGCCTCTGTCAATATGTTATTCTTGTCGTGGAATATGCGTAATTGCTTTTGTTGAAAATGCGGGTGCAGTTCCACCTGATTGACCGCAGGAGCAACGCCGGTTTCCTTGATAAGCCGCTCAAGATCGACAATGCGGAAATTGCAAACACCGATTGAACGAACGCGGTTTTCCTGCTTGAGCCTGATGAGAGCTTTCCACGTTTCCACAAAAAGATCGCGTGCCGGAACCGGCCAATGAATAAGATAAAGGTCAATAGCGCTTACGCGCAAGCGCTTTGCGCTTTCCTCAAAAGCCTGCATCGTCTTGTCATAGCCCTGATCGGTATTCCAGACTTTGGTGGCAAGAAAAATGTTCTTCCGCTCGATACCCGACGCGGCAACGCCAAGGCCGACACCTTCTTCATTGTCATAAGCTTTGGCTGTGTCAATGTGTCGATAGCCGGTCGAAATCGCTTGTTTGACAGCGTTTTCGGTCTCATCTTCCGCTATTTTCCAAACACCGAAGCCCAATTGCGGAATGAACAAGCCGTCATTCATCTTAAGCAAGGGAACCGATTTTTTTTGTGAAAGTTCTGGCATCTATTCTCCTTGATAATCCATTAAAAAATAAATTGTTTCTTCTCCGGCTTTAGCGGACAAGCTTATAACCCGACATGTTATCAAAATATCATGTATAAAGATGATATTCCAAATCAAGTTCAACTTTTTCCATGATGCGCTTCAACAGGATTGAATGTCAATCAACTACATGGTTTCCGGTGTGTCAAAAAAAGTTTAAAACCGATTTTTTCAAGTAATATATTCGATTTCAATCGTTTATTTTTACGCATAACAAGTGTTTTTCGGTTTTAAATTATTTTTTAAATAAAAACCGGAGAGATTGATAAAATCAAGTCTATCCGGTTTTGGAGAGTTATTTTTCAAGGTGTGGCTGTAAAATGTTGTTCAATTGCGAAATAACCAGACATCTTCCGGTTTGATAATAATATAAACTTCACCTGTTTCAAGTTTTTCCGGACCGCTCGCCTTCAATTCCAACGCCCCGTAATGAAGACGGTATTCCCAACGGTCGCCAAGATAAAGGCTGGCATCAAGATGCATCGGTATTGCTTCCGGAACCGGTTGTTGGCTGACCTTGATATGTTCAAGGCGAATAACAGCTTTGACAGCCTCTCCTATCTTCGCATCTTCGCCTTCCCGCAACATTCCGGTCAAAGACCAGTTTTCAGCGCCGAAAGTGATGAACGCACCGTCTTTTTGCAATATTTGTCCGTGAGCGATGTTGTTGGCGCCAAGAAATTCTGCAGCATAAAAGCAATTCGGATTGGAATAAATTTCAATCGGGCTACCATGTTGGACAATCCGACCATTTTGTGACAAAAGAATACGGTCAGCCGCCGCAAGAGCTTCTGTCTGGTCATGGGTCACCAGAATTGCACATATATCAAGTTCAAGAATGAGCTTTCTTATCCAATAGCGTGCTTCTTCACGCAATTTCGCGTCAAGATTGGACAATGGCTCATCAAGCAACAAGACACGCGGTTCATAGACCACTGCCCTGCAAATTGAAACACGTTGCTGTTGTCCTCCGGAAAGCTCGCTTGGATAACGGTCGGCGAGATGGGAAAGCCCCATTGTTTCAAGAATCCGGTCAACGCGGTTTTTTATCTCGGCGGCTCCAACATGACGTAATTTCAAACCATAGGCGACATTTTCACGCACTGTGCGATGCGGCCATAAAGCGTAGGACTGGAAAACAAGCCCGATGTCGCGTTGTTCGGGAGGAAGCTGGATATTGGCTTCACTGTCACGGGCAATTTTATTGCCGATTGTGATGCGCCCGACTTCCGGATTTTCAAGTCCGGCTATCGAGCGCAGAAAGGTTGTTTTTCCGGAACCGCCGAGCAGAGCGACGATCGAGCCACGTTCGGCAGTAAAATTGACCCCTTTCAATATTTGCAAACCACCAAGCCACTTTTCAGGCAAAATCATTTATCCGGTTGCGACCGGGAGCCGATACCAAGGTTGATATAAAAGCCACCAAAAATGGCACGCGCCAATGTTTCGGGAAAGATCTTTATAGGTTTCAGGAAGTATCTTAATAGGTTTCTTGAAGGCTCTTTATGGCAATTATCAAATTTCCCGTCGTGCCGGTGATTCCCCACAGTGCGGTGACAACAACTTTTATGCACACCGGATTTCTTAAAACCGGTTTGCCGTGACAAAGCGTTAAAGCCTGAACCAAACAACAATTTATTTAAGAAATTTTGGAAACCTGCCGCCCAAGACTTAACCGAGCTTTGTCAAAAGCCCGAATGAGCGTCTCATGCCACACCGTTCAATCTTTTCGTCCAATCTTCTATCTCGTGGCTATCCAACCGCTTTTGTGCAAGCAAACGCCAGCTCGGAGATAATTCGTTCAGTGAAGCAATATGCGACAATTCTTCATAGTCATTTTTTGTCACATAAAAAGCCTTCCATATGCGATGGATAGTCCACATTTCATGGCATCTCTCGATCAATTCGAGTTCGTCACTTGCAGAAACTTCCCCCTCTTGCAAAACGCGGTAATACCAACCTGTTCGCCCGCTATTTTGCGTCCTTAACGCCATATCCGGAACACCGAATCTGACATTGAGCCGGAAACAGGGTTGTCTGCCTTGCGAAACTTCGATAATTGCCTTGCCTAACCGGAATATATCCCCGACAGCGATATTTTTTTCACTCAAGCTTGAGGTTGAAAGATTTTCTCCAAAGGCAGTCGGCGTATCAAACACCTCTTTATGCCCCAGCTCTTTTTTCCAGAAAGCATAATGGTCAAAATCATAATGGTGGACCGCCTTTTCCGGCCCGCCATGATGTTTCTTGTCTGCCTGCTCGTCACCGATAAAACCGGTTTTGGTGAGCAAAAGCGGCCGATCGACCGGTTTTTTATCAATTCCGCTTTTCAAGTTTGCAGACCCGATCGTTTTTATCGGTCCAATCGACAGTGCCAGGAGTTTTACCATTTGTTTTAAAACCGATGCTAACGGACACACCGGTTTATTCCGTTCCTATTGCCTTTAATCCTGTTTTTCTTCTTTCATATTATTGCGTTCAAGGTCAATGGCACTATAGGGAAATTGACTGGCAGACAATGAAAACATCAATGGTTTGACAAGACTGTTGGAAACACATTCGACATCGGGGCAGACTTTATCCGACCGCGGAACTTTTTTAAGCACTGAATCAAGCTTGACTTCATAGCCATGGTTCTTACCGTCTTTCATTTGAAGATCGGCAGTGCCTTTCATAAGAAGTCGCCAATTTCCCATGTAGATGGTTGATTTATCAATCACAAGATTTTCGTCGGTGATGGTTGTTTCAATATCCCATTTATCAAAATCGGTTGACGCATGATCGCTTTTTTCTGCCCATGCTTTTTCACCGCCACTCAAGGCAAAACGCAATTTGTCAATGTCATAGCCTTTGAAACTGCCCGACGACATATTCAATGTCAAATGCCCCTGCATTCCGGATATAACTTCCGACCACCGGCTGAAAGGCGCATGCATGGTCAAAATAAGACCGGCTTTTGCATGAACAAAATCGGGATAGTGGAAAGCCCGCGCGATTGATGGCAAATCGACAGAACTTGCAGAAATGCGGCCTTCTATATTGGCTTTATCATTGTCGCGGGCAATCTGTATATTGGATTGAATAGCACCACCAAAAGCATTGGCATTGCCAAGATCGAAAATGCCTCTACCATTTCTGATCTGGACGGCAGCAGCAAGATTATTGAGGGTGACGTTTTGAAGCTTGGCTTCCGGTGCCGACATGCGGATGTCAAGCCCGATCATGTCGAAAACCGAAAGATCAAGAAACTGATTTTTTTCCTCGTCCGGAAAAAATGTAGCAACCAATGTGTCAAGATCGAGCCTGTCAAAAGCAAGCGACCCGCTGATGACCGGCAAATCATCCTGATAGCCGGTCGCAAGTGCACCGCGAGCATTATCATTTCCAAGTTTGAAATTGATATTGTTAAACTGCATATGACCGGGTTGAGCGGAAAAATCCGACTCCCAGACAACCGGCGCTTTCAATCCTTGTCCGGGTAGATCGTGATAACCAAGCCACTCCATCGTCCTGTTCCAACCCGGTGAACGGGCCGAGAGCCGCCCGTCAAAAATATAGCTGTCGGAAAGTCGCCCCTTTCCTTCAAAAGTAATACCGCCGCTCAAAGAATTGAGACTGGCTCTTACATCACTCGTTCCACCTGAAAACAGGATCAGCGCTTGCATTGCATCAATACGCAAATCGGTTGCTTTGCCATGCCACGTTGCATTGGCACGGAAACTTGCCGCTCTTGTCGATTCCGGCCATTCAAGAACCGCATTCAGTGCCGTAATTTTTTCCGCCATCCCTCCCATATTCTTGCGATAGAGAAGCTCGCCATTGTCAATCACAATACGCCCAAAAGGCTGGTTGAGAAGGCGTGTTGTATCCGGATGGTCGGGGTTCTTTTTAACAATGTCACGAGCCTCGCGAACAGCCGAACCGAAACTGCCTTGCGAACGGGAAAGAGTGTCAAAAAAATCCGCAACCGTTTTGACCGGTTCTTCCATAACAAAATGCGGGTTAATGATACGTGTTTGCGAAAATGTAATATGTCCTAACAGCGCATCGATCAGTGACAAGTCGACTTCAATGCGTTCGGCTTCCATCAGCGGAGCGGCCTCATCATTCATCGGAGTGAGTGTTACGCCCGACAATGAAGCCTTCGGATAAGGGAAAAGGTCAAGATGAGGAGCTTCCCGCAATTGCACGTTGTAGCCCGTCCATGCGCTCAAATCCTGCGCAAGGCGGATGCGGATCGCATCTGTCGAAACAAGAACCGGCAATAGCAGGAAAATCGCCGCAACGATCATTCCCGCCACCAACACCAGCACCCCGACATATTTTAAAATTTTCTTGTGCACCTCGTCCCTTTACTTTTTATTAACCATAAATGATTAAAACCGAATTACATTTCGGCTTCCAGTGAAAAGCTTGTTTCTGAAATGCCCTTGTTTAAATTTTTGCCGGGTCCATTCGCCCGGCATTTTTTTAAATGAATTTTAATCGCACGACAATGCAATTGGTAAAAAAACGTGATTTATGCCCCGTTTAGCGCAATAAACATTTGGTTAGCGCAATAGACATTTGGCCAAAAAATGCAAAATTGTGTCATTGCGGCGAATACTGTGTCTGGGCAATTCAAAGTCCCCCTCGTTCCCATGCGCACGTGATTTGACAGTTGTAACAGCAAAACTGTAGCCGGCATTTTTTACAATTGACTGAATTGCTTCATTTTCGTCGCCGAACGGATAGGCAAAAGATATGATTGACGTGCCAAGTTCTTCTTCGAGTTGGCGTTTGTTTTCAGTTATCTGGTGTTTTGCCTCTTCAAGCGGAATATCTTTCAAATGCAAATGGTCGAGCGTGTGGCCACCGACTTCATGCCCGTGAGCTGCCCAATCTCTCATTTCGTCGAATGTCATTATTTTGTCGCGCTGTGAACGTTCATTGTCCCAAGAATTGTCTAGCCCCATACGCGAAGAGACAAAAAAATTGGTTGCACTGAACCCCAATTCATCAAGAACCGGCATAGCATCCTGATAAACAGATAGAAAACCGTCGTCGAAAGTTATCGTTGCCACTTTTCCCTTTTTCTGGCCCCGAATATAAGGCATTGCCTCTTTGAGTGACAATCCTTGAAAACCGATACGTTTCAGAACATGCATCTGTCTGGTGAATTTTTCGACCGTAACATAATTGGAGCGACCGGGAATGCCTGCCTTGGGGGGCGTGCCTATATGATGATAAAGAAGTATGGGAACAGCCATATCAACCTTCCTGACGTTTCGATAGAACCTTTATGCGATGCCGATAGAGCGGACGGGCCAGTTCCCGATAAAGGCGGGCGAAAAAGGAATGTTTACTTTTGATCGTCGAGCCGCCGAGTTCGGCAGAAATCTCGCGAACCACCGGAGGTAGAACAACCTCCGGATGGACGCCGGTTTTCCAGTATAATTGTTCGGTCGTATCAACCGGACGATCGAATGTGGCTGTCGCATCAAGTAGTTTTCGGGCAGCGTTCCGGCCTACCAGTTGGGCAACCTGCCCCAAACCGATTTCTGTTGGCCTGATAAGTTTAATATCGCCTTTTTCGGCAATTATTTTGCCTGTTTCACGCACGCGAAAAGGAAAACGGATGAAACTTTCTTCATTGGCTTTCTGAACAGCAAAACGGAAAACTTCCTCAAATCGCTCCTCCAGTGCAACATCGTCTTCAATGATAAATCCCGCGTCCATGCCATCGTCGACAATTTTTTGCCAGGCACGCCGGTGGGATAAAAAACATGCAATTTCGTTTTTTGACAATGTGAAAGGATAAAAAGGGCGATAGAGTTTTTTTCTAAAAAAATGAAAAATTGTCTTGTCATCAAGGTCAAGACTATCAACCGCCTTCAAAACTATAGCAGGACATGGCAGAAGTCTTTCCAGCAACTCGACTTGTATTTGCCTCTCATCCGCCCGATCGAGATGGATAATCAGTGCTTTAATGGTTTTTAGTGAACCGCTCATATTCGACCCGGAGTTTGAAAACAGGCTTTTTCAAAAGCCTGTCATGCATAATAAGGGCGAACAGAAAAGTAAACAATGACGAAAATGATGCCATTATTGAAGGAAATGGCATGTTCCCTCATCTATGCGCTCACGCACCCATTTTTCTTCTGTTGACCAGGCATGATGTTTCCAACCCTTCCAGGTAAAACCGCAGATGTAAATTTCCCATTCCGCCAAATCGAACTGTTTCAAACAATCCCAAATGCCGAGATAGCCGGTCGACGGGAACCATTCCTTGAGTTTATTACCTTCAATGCCGATTTCAGCACAAGCTTCAAGATAAAACTGCGCGGATTTTATAACCACATCCTTGCTCGCCTCGCCAAAAACTTTGATAGCTTTGTCGGTCCAATCAAGCCTTCGATGTTTTAACAATCGCGAGCTCAGGCGGGGACGTGCAAAATAAGTCTTCATAATATAGGGATGATAGACCAGTGTAATGAGCTCGGCCTGTTTAAAAAATTTGTATTCCAGAAACGAATGATCTTTAAGTTTCTGCTGCATTGGCTTACCGGAGTTGCACATCATCAGACAACTGGTTTTAGTACCACTCCAGCCATCAAGCAATCTGGGACGATTGAAGCGCAAAACATAGTCTGCGCTATCTATCTCTTCCGACAAATCCCTTGGTAAATCAGCATTTCCAACAACGATGAGTCGTCTTTTTTGAGTTCCCATAAAACCATTCCCAAGTTTGACGCTTCACGTCCCCGCGCTTTTAAATGACCGCATACAAGCGGTAATTTACTGTGTTAAATGGCAGAATAATAGAAATTTAATTGTCGGACGCAAGAACTATTCGCCAATATTTTAAGAGAATTTTACACTATGTTGCTTCTGCACCTTTTTTTTTGGGTACAGGAAAAAACGGCTCATGATTTTATGCCATTATTTACCTTTAATGTTCCGTCATGGTATTCACCTGATAGCCGCAACCATTCGCGTGCTGCATAGGAAAGATGGCTTTGACTGCGCCAGATTAAAGCCATATGCCATTCAATGACTATATCGGTCATCTCTACCATTTTTACATTTTTGACATTGCGCTTTTCGGCAATCATGCGGGGTAAAAATCCTACACCCATACCGGCTGCAACGAGGCCAAACAGAAAGTCGATCTGGCTTGAACGTGCCGAAACCACCGGCTCCAGCCCCTTTTTACGGAAGGTTTCAATGACAAGTGGTGTCAAAGCAAACTGGCTTGCAAAAAGAACAAACGGATATTCTGCAAGCTCTTTGGCGGTAATCTTTGTTCGCTTGCCTGCAAGGCTTGCCGGCATGAGCGCGACAACCGGATCGTTGCGGACATCCTGATAATCAAAACCGCTTGCAATCGGCACAAGCGAACCGGCAAGCTCGATTTCGCCCGACCGCACCAGCTCTTCCAATTTTTTACTTCCGTGTTCGACAATATTGATGTCGATATGAGGATGCGATGAAGTGTAACGCGCAAGAACCGGTGCAAAAAGTTCGGAACTGCCAATAGGCGGAAGCCCGATTTTCAAAACACCACGTTTAAGCCCCTTCAATTCGGCAATCTCGCGTTCCATTTGGGTTTCTTCCGCAAGAATACGTTGTGCGTGACGAAAGACATATTCGCCTGCTGCTGTAAGCTGCATTTTACCTTTGTTGCGATTGATTAATTTGGTTCCATACTGGCCTTCAAGCTGGGCCAGAGACTTACTGATCGTCGATTGCGTCGAGTTCAGAACTTTCGCGGCTGAGGAAAAGCCGTTCTGGCGTATAATTTCTACAAAGGCTTCGAGTGTTCTTATTTGCATAACTATTCTATATAGGAATAGTCTACATGAATTCAATTCATTTTACGAATGACACAGCATCACTTATCTAACGTTTTGTCAGGAGTAAATTAAATGATACATCGTCTTAGAGTTCAAACACGTCATCTCTTCCATCACAATATATTTGCGCAGATGGGACTTTTGTGCGCTTTCTGGATTATCGGCGAGATCATTACATGGGCTTTGAGCCTGCCCATTCCGGGTGCAATTATCGGCATGGTGCTTGCTCTTCTTGCGCTCGCTAGTCGTAAACTCAGTATATTGAGCATGAAACGCGGTGCCGACTGGCTCATTGCCGAAATGCTTCTGTTCTTTGTTCCAGCAGTTCTTGCCCTTCTCAACCATAAAGAATTTATCGGCTTGTTGGGCATAAAAATTCTGGTCGTTATTCTGGGTGGCACATTCGTTGTTATGAGTATTACCGCTTTGACAATAGACCTTTGTTATCGCTGGATGTTGATGCGTCATGTTAAACATTGAATCAAATCTCGAACAATATATGGCTGATATAGAGCTTTATACCAGTCCGGTTTTCAAAACGGTTTTCTGGTCGCTCGTTACCATCCTTCTCTATATGGCGGCAAAAGCATTTTACCGCCGTTTTTCCTATTGGTGGCTGACACCATTGGCAGTAACACCACTTTTGCTGATGATCGTGGTGGTGCTGCTCAAGGGTGACTATGCCCATTATATCAAAGCGACCCATTGGCTTGTTGCCATTCTGGGGCCGGTCACCGTTGCCTTTGCTGTTCCGATCTGGCAACAACGCAGAATCATTGCCAAAAACTGGTTTATTCTGACGGTCGGTATTATCGTCGGTTCATTTGCTTCGATGTTGTCGGCATGGGGGCTTGCAACCCTTATGCAACTTGATCCGACTTTGCGGCTAAGTCTTATGCCGCGTTCGATCAGCACTCCTTTTGCCATGGAAGTTTCCGGTGACATTGGCGGTATACCCGATCTGACGGCTGTTTTCGTTGTCCTTACCGGCGTTCTGGGTGCTGCACTGGGCGAGGTTATTGTCAAATATCTGCCGTTACGCTCTTCTCTTGCACGTGGTGCCCTTTTCGGCATGGGAGCACATGGCGCAGGCGTTGCCCGCGCCCACCAGATGGGGCGTCAGGAAGGCTCGATTGCAGGCCTTGTTATGGTCATGGTTGGCATTGTCAATGTTCTGCTGGCGCCGGTTCTGGCTTGGCTGCTGAAATAGGTGAGAAATTCTTGAAAGAAGCCGTGTACAGTTTTGCACCTGCACACGAAAGAGATTGTTGAAACGCCGTAACGTTTCCCAAATCAAAATTTAAAAAAGTTTGAGATGCAAGATAAGATCCGCAATTGTGATAGATCGGTTGATTGAACCGGTTTCAGCTTTGGCAACATATCCATTCAAACAAAGAGTTGGCAGCATATTCATTCAACAAATAACATGACCGGGTCGGAATAACGTTTTTCCTTGCAATCCCGTTTTTTCCACCCCGTTACCGGCAGCATCCGCTCTCTCCGGTGTTTGAACGGGCTTTAACCATTTTTGGTCTTTCTCTTCTCAAAACGGATGACTTTTTGCTTGTCATTCATACCAAAGTGGCTATTTTGCACATCCTTTGTGCCAAACATGTACAATCTTGACACAATGATCTGTTTTATTTCAGGAATATGCTTTAAAGCAGAACAAAAAGCCTAGTGAAAGGAATCCTCTATGGCCAATGTGATTGACGGGAAAAAACTTTCTGAAGACATCCTTGCCAAAGTAAAACAAGAAACCGCGATTTTACGTGAACAACACAATATCCAGCCGGGAATAGCGGTCATTATTGTGGGGGAGGATTCTGCCAGCAAAGTTTATGTTGCTTCCAAGGAAAAACGCGCTGAAGAGTGTGGTTTTCTATCGAACAAATATGAACTGGACGAGAAGACCAGCGAGGCGGATTTGCTCGCCCTTGTCAAAGAATTGAACGAGGACAAAAATATTCACGGCATTCTGGTACAATTACCATTACCGGCACATATCAATGCCGATCATGTCATTCAGACAATCTCGCCTGACAAGGATGTTGACGGTTTCCATTATATCAATGCCGGTAAAGTCATGACAGGTGCAATTGGAGACGCATTCGTTCCCTGCACGCCTGCCGGCATTATGGTGATGGTGGAACATGGACTGGGTAAGGATTTATCCGGCCTTGATGCCGTGGTTGTCGGTCGTTCAAACATAGTCGGAAAACCGGTTGCGGCGCTGCTTCTTGCGGCGAATGCGACGGTCACGATTGCCCATAGCCGTACCCGCGAAATTGATGATGTCTGCCGCAGTGCCGATATTCTTGTAGCAGCGGTCGGAAAACCCGAAATGATTAAGGGCGACTGGATAAAACCCGGTGCAACGGTCATTGATGTTGGCATTAACCGCGTTCCGGCACCTGAAAAAGGTCAGGGTAAAACCCGCCTCGTTGGCGATGTCGACTATAAAGCCGCCGAAAAAGTGGCAGGCTTCATCACCCCCGTTCCCGGCGGTGTCGGGCCGATGACAATTGCGATGTTAATGGCAAACACACTGAAAGCTGCCTGCAAAGCAAATAATTTGCCATTGCCTAAAATTTCATAACACCATTTTTAAACATCATTTGCTTCAGGTAAAAAATAAAAACGCTCCGGAACAATTAAATCCGGAGCGTTTTTTTGAATATAAATTGTTTATATCGATTATTGGCGCAATGGACCAACAACAACGCTTGCCCCTTGATCTGCCCGTCCGACAAATTCGCGGAAAACGCGGAAAAGCTCGCGTCCTGTGCCGAATTCATGTGCTGAAAGATCAGGATGTTCGATCTGTCTGTTGTTGAACTCCTGTTCATCGACGAGAATCGTCAAAGTTCCGTCATTGGCATCAAGCCGGATCATATCGCCGTCTTTCAACCTTGCAATCGGCCCGTTATCAAGCGCCTCCGGCGTGACATGGATGGCTGCCGGAATTTTGCCCGACGCACCCGACATGCGACCATCGGTGACAAGAGCAATTTTTTGCCCGCGATCTTGCAACACGCCGAGAACTGTCGTCAGTTTATGCAATTCCGGCATACCATTGGCTTTCGGCCCCTGATAGCGCACAACGGCAACAAAATCCTTGCCGTCAAGTTTACCGGCTTTGAAAGCGTCTTGAAGTTCCAGTTGGTCATTGAAGACAAGAGCCGGTGCTTCAATCAACCAGCGTTCGGGTTTGACTGCCGATACCTTGATAATAGCAGCGCCCATATTGCCGGAAAGTACCCGAATGCCGCCATCCGCTTGAAAAGGTTTCCGCCATCCGGTAAGCACTTTTTCATCGCCACTTTTTTCCGGTGCCGGTTCACGCACAACTTGCCCGTCACTTCCCAGTTTCGGTTCGGTTGCATAAGCGTCCAAGCCCTCGCCGACAACTGTGCGGACATCTTCATGAACAAGACCCGCTTCAATCAGTTGCTTGATAACAAATCCCATGCCGCCAGCGGCGTGAAAATAGTTCACATCGGCAAGACCGTTTGGATAAACCCTTGCAATAAGCGGAACGACCGACGAGATTTCGGCAATATCGCCCCAGGTAAGATCAATACCTGCTGCATGAGCCATAGCGATCAAATGAATTGTGTGGTTGGTCGAACCACCTGTAGCATTCAACCCGACAATCGCATTGACAAAAGACTTTTCGTCAATCATCGCACCCACCGGCGTATATTCATTACCAAGGGCGGTAATTTCGAGAGCACGCTTTGTTGCTTCGCGCGTTAATGCATCGCGCAAGGGTGTATTGGGGTTGATGAATGCGGCCCCCGGCATATGAAGCCCCATCATTTCCATCATCATCTGGTTGGAATTGGCCGTTCCATAAAAAGTACAAGTGCCCGGCCCATGATAGGAAGTCGCTTCCGACTGGAGTAACGTTTTACGATCAACTTTACCTTCGGCATAAAGCTGACGGATTTCGGCTTTTTTGTCGTTACCCTGACCGGTTGTCATAGGGCCAGAGGGCACAAAAATTGCCGGTATATGCCCGAATGTCAAAGCGGCAATGACAAGCCCCGGCACAATTTTATCGCAAATTCCGAGATAAAGCGCTGCATCGAACACGTCATGCGACAAGCCGACGGCAGCAGCCATAGCTATCACATCGCGTGAAAAAAGCGAAAGCTCCATGCCGGTATAACCTTGGGTAATGCCATCACACATTGCCGGCACACCACTGGCAACTTCGGCTACACCGCCGGCTTCACGCGCCGCAGCCCTGATAATTTCAGGAAAAGCTTCAAAAGGCTGGTGCGCAGACAACATATCATTATAGGCTGTGATGATACCGATATTGCCAACGACATCTTCCTCCAACCGTTCTTTATCAAGTGGCGCACAGGCTGCAAAACTATGAGCCTGATTGGCACAGGCAAAAAAACTGCGACGCGGGCGATTACGTGCTGCACGGGTTATCCGGTCAAGATAGATTTCGCGACTTTTCTTTGACCGCTCACGAATCCGGTCTGTCACGGCAGCGATTGTGCCCGAAAGAGACATTTGTTTTCTTTCTCCTAAACTGAAACTGTGTCAAATAACGAATGGGTTCCATCCGTAATCTGTTTTTCTTCTTCATTGGGCGACCAGTAGATCTGCACAGGATGGCGGGTGTTTTTCAACACTGCGCGAATTGGCAATTCTTCAACCGGTCCGTCCTGCAAAGCACGCTCGAAAACATCCAGTTTTGTCTGACCTTCAATATGAAGAGCAATGAAACGTGCTTCGGCAATCACCGGCAATGTAAGTGTCAGGCGGGCTTCCTTCAAGCCGCGTGCATGAATTGGTAAAACAAGCGCACGCGATTCCGGATCAAT
Organism: Bartonella sp. B10834G3; assembly: GCF_016102505.1. Taxonomy (NCBI): domain Bacteria; kingdom Pseudomonadati; phylum Pseudomonadota; class Alphaproteobacteria; order Hyphomicrobiales; family Bartonellaceae; genus Bartonella; species Bartonella sp. B10834G3. The sequence goes on along the minus strand of NZ_JACFOM010000005.1, from coordinate 60,742 downwards.
GGCCTGTTTCAAACGGTCACCGCCGGGGAAAAACGAAGCTGTATGCCCGTCGGTTCCCATGCCGAGAACAATGACATCGAAAGGCCGTGGAAGGCCGTTAATGCGGCTTGCTGCGGAAAAGGCCGCAAGCTCTGCAGTAATTGACGGGTTATAAAGGCCGTAAAAGCGGGCTTTTGAAGCAAAATTCTGTAACAGGCTTGAACGCACCAGACGTTCGTTGGAACGATCATCTGTCACGGGCACAAAACGTTCATCCACCAGAGTGACAAGAATGTTTTTCCAATCAATATCTGCCTTGGCGAGATAATGGAAAAAAAGTTCGGGCGTTTTACCACCCGACACTGCCAGCACTGCCTGTTTGCGTTCAACAATGGCAACACTCAATTCGGCCGCCACCCGATCGGCCAAAGCCGAAGCCAATGCAGAAGGCGTATCAAAATTCAACCGGTTTGTATCCATCAAGCTCATAGCAATACCCTAAACTGTATCGTTCCATGTCCGACCGTCCCGCTCGATCAGGGCAATCGACTTTGATGGCCCCCATGTTCCCGCGGTATATCCCTGAACAGGCATGTTTGTTGCTTCCCAACCTTCTTCAATCGGGTCGACAAAGCTCCACGCTGCTTCAACTTCATCACGCCGCATGAACAATGTCTGGTTGCCGCGCACAGCATCCATCAACAAACGTTCATATGCATCGGGATTGCGAACCGGAAATGAATCGGCAAATGTCATATCAAGCGGCACATGGTGAAGGCGCATTCCGCCAGGCCCCGGATCCTTTATCATCAACCATTGTTTGACACCCTCATCCGGTTGCAAACGGATAACCAGCCGGTTCGGTACAACTTCGCCAGCTTCGCTGCCAAAAATATTGTAAGGAATGGGTTTGAACGTCACCACTATTTCCGACATGCGGGTTGCAAGACGTTTGCCGGTGCGCAAATAAAAGGGTGCACCTGCCCAACGCCAATTGTTAATGTCAACTTTCAAAGCAACAAATGTTTCTGTATTGCTCTTATCTTTTTTAAGATCATCAAGATAGGAACCGACAGGCCCGCTTGTCGAAGCACCGGCCTTATATTGCCCGCGTACGGTGTGGGTTGTCACATTATGGCTATCGATACGGGAAAGCGAATGAAGAACTTTAAGCTTCTCGTCACGAACCACATCGGCCGTATTGGCTGAAGGTGGTTCCATCGCGACAAGGCATAAAAGCTGCAACATATGGTTTTGCACCATGTCGCGGAGCGCGCCCGCATTATCATAATAACCGGCTCTTCCCTCAAGCCCGACCGATTCAGCAACTGTTATCTGGACATGGTCGATATGAGCCGAGTTCCACAATGGTTCATAAAGCGCATTGGCAAAGCGTAACGCCATCAGATTCTGGACAGTCTCTTTTCCCAGATAATGGTCGATACGGAAAATCTGGTTCTCGTGAAAAACACTTGCCAATATATCATTCAGTTTTGTTGCCGTTTCGCGATCACGGCCGATCGGTTTTTCAACAATAATACGGCTATCATCGGTGACCAGACCATTTTTTCCCAAGCGTTCGGCAATGCTGCCGAAAAGAGCCGGACTGACCGCCAGATAAAAAGCCCTGATAGCTTTGACCGAGGAAATCTCGATGGCTTTTTTCAATTGATCCCAACCCGCGTCGGTTGTGGCATCAACCGGAACATAACTCAATCGCTTCAAAAACCTGTCAACTTCACTTTTATCAATATCGTCGGCAGAAACATGTTTCTCGATCGCCGCGCGCGCAAAATTACGGTATTCTTCATCGGTCAATTTCGAGCGGGATGTACCGATAATACGTGTCGGCTCACTGAACTGCCCCGTGCATTGGCGGTGATAAAGTGCAGGCAATAGCTTTCTTTCGGCAAGGTCGCCCGCACCGCCAAAAACGATACAATCAAACGGGGGAATAGGAATTATTTTACTTACCATGGAAATATCAAAGTCCTCGGACGCTTCACCTTAAGTGATCAATCTTGTTCATATCACAATATATATGCCTTGAGGTGCTGAATAAGCTGTTAATTTGGCGTTCACTTCACCGTTAATTTTATCTTTCAAGTCATTAAAATTTGTCAGAAACGCTTTTTTTAAAGGTGCTGCGCAAACAATCGGCTTCTTTTCTTGCCGCTTCCGGTGGCTCAACATTTTTTTGCGGCTCGTTCCGCCACTTTCCGCGCCCCGTATTGGTCGGCAATGTAATAAGATTGAAGCCGAGAAAACTTTTAAAAACTTCAAAATCTATCCATCAAGGCAAAAAACCGCATTGCCAGCCAAAGAAGCGGCCTCCTTAATGTTTTTCCACCCGGAAAAGGTGAAATTTTCAGCTCTTTGAAAGAGTGGATACGATCACCTTTGCCGGTTATGCTTTCTGCGTAAAGCTTTCCCATAAACGGAGCAAGCATAACCCCATGACCGGAATAACCGCCGCAATAAGTAACATTTTGCATAATGTCACGGATATAAGGCATCCGCTCGACCGTTATCGCAACAGTGCCACCCCAACAATGCGTCAGTTCGATTTCACTTAATTTCGGAAAAATTTCTACCATTTGCGCACGAATACGATCGGCGAGATGGTCGGCTACAGCTTTATCGTAACTTTCAACACCACCAAAAAGCAGACGGTTATCAACGCTTTTTCTGAAATAGCGCACGACAAAACGCGAATCGTCTACCGCTTCTCCACCACGCAAAATTTCACTATCAATCGGCAATGGAGCAGTCGCACCGATATAAGAACGAATCGGAATGATTGTGCGGTCTACAAAACCGCTTAAAGTTTGATTGTAGCCATTGGTGGCGAGTAACACATGCGCGGATTTGATATAACCGTCGGGGGTGGTTATAATGCACTTGTCATTCTTGACTTCAAGCGACGTTGCAGGCGTTTTTTCATAAAGTTCCGCTCCCGCTTTTGAAGCGAGAGAAGCAAGTCCGACAACCAGTTTTAACGGATTGATGTGACCGGTACCGGTATCGCGAATACCACCATAATAGAAATCCGACCCCAAACGGTCTTGCGTTTCCTTGCGGTCCATGAATGACAATTGGTCATAACCATAGCGCAGCATGTTTTCGACATGCGCCTGATAAGCTGCAATCTCGCGTTTCTTATGAATAAGCGACAATTGTCCGGGGAAATAGTCGAGATCTATTTTGTTACCAAGTTCCAATATATCTTTTTTGGCTTCTTCCGCCAGATCGAACAAAGCTTTGGCTCTTTCATGCCCAAGTGCTTTTTCAAGCTTTTCCACCCATTGACGCTGCCCCGTTCCAAGTTGTCCGCCATTGCGGCCGGATGCGCCATCGCCAAAACGCGCCCCGTCGACAAGCACAACGCGAAGCCCTGCTTTTGCCAGATAATAGCTTGCGGAAAGTCCGGTGAAGCCACCGCCTATAATAGCAACATCACATTCTTTTGTTTCATGAAGAACGGGGTATGTCGGACGTTCGGCTACGCTGAATTCATACCATGATATACCCGGCGAAATGGTATTGTCGTGAAACATCATCCAATATCCTAAACATTGAGCAGCAAATATTCCCGCTCCCAAGGACTGATAACTTCCATGAAGGTTTCAAATTCTTGCCTTTTGATTGCCGAATAGGTGTTTACAAATGCATCCCCCAACACTGAACGCAACCGTTTATTTTCATCAAATAGCGCTACAGCTTCGACAAGGCCCCTTGGCAAATCCACATGATCGGCATTGACAGTTTGCGAGGAAGGTTCATCAGGCTTGAGTTTATCGACAAGCCCTATGAGGCCGCAGGCAAGAGATGCCGCAAGTGCGAGATAAGGATTGGCATCGGACGACGGAAGGCGGTTTTCAACCCGTCGTGCCTGAGGTGCCGAACGGGGAACACGGAAAGCGGTTGTGCGGTTGTCATATCCCCAATGGAGATTGACAGGTGCCGAAAGATCGGGAACCAAACGGCGATAGGAATTGACATATGGTGCAAGCATGACCATTGCACTTGCCATATGTTTTTGTAAACCGCCCAGAAAATACCGGAAAGCCTCACTTTCACTGCCATCCGCGCGGGTAAAAATATTGTTGCCGGTCTTCATGTCTACAATAGATTGATGGATATGCATGGCCGACCCCGGTTGGCCCTCTATGGGTTTTGCCATAAAAGTCGCATACATATCATGTTTGAAAGCCGCTTCACGTATCGTGCGCTTGAACAGAAAAACCTGATCGGCAAGTTCGATCGGGTCGCCGTGACGCAAATTGATTTCGAGCTGGCCTGCCCCTTCTTCGTGAATCAATGTGTCGATTTCCAAGCCTTGCGCCTCGGAAAAATGGTACATATCGTCAATCAATTCATCAAATTCGTTAACACCGGCAATGGAATAGCCCTGCCCGCCGCCGATTGCGCGACCGGAGCGGCCGACAGGAGGTGTCAACGGATAATCGGGATCAGGATTTTTCTGGACAAGATAAAACTCTATTTCCGGTGCAACGACCGGCTTCAATCCCAATTTTGTGTAGGATTCAACGACATTGCGCAAAACATTGCGCGGCGTAAATTCAACCCGTTTACCGCTCTGGTACACAATATCGCAAATAACCTGCGCGGTCGGATCGTCTTCCCACGGGACAACGCTTAAAGTCGCAAGATCGGGTTCCAATCGCAAATCACCATCATCGGCGGGATAATGGAAACCGTTGCCATCTTCGGGATAATCGCCGGAAATTGTTGCCATAAACACAGCAGATGGCAGCGCAAGTGACGTATCGGAGGTAAACTTGTTTGACGGCATCATCTTGCCGCGAGCGACACCGGCCTGATCGGGGGTAATACATTCAATGTCTTCAATACCGCGAAAAGCCAGCCACTCCGACGCTTCGTTCCAGTTTTTCACGCCATAAATATTCTTGAGATAAGCGTGCTGTATTTTTGTATTTTTATCTTTTGCCTTTTTTGTTTTTTTTACCGTCATAAAACACCAAATCGAAATTTATATTGTCAACAGAGAATGATTATCTACTTTCAAAAAATGTGACAGGCAAAAATTGTGACGGGCTTGGCCTTTTGTCAACCGGTTGTTCGTTTTTCACGTGCTTTTTGCCAAATCATGAAAACCGTTTTGAATTCATTTTCCGGTTTTGCCTTAAATTTATCGCAGCGGTTGAGTTTTTCCCTCCGACAACAGTGTCGCGCATTTTCATTATATAGATTATACAAGTTCCTGCCTTATAAAGGTTAGTCAAAAGGAAGATATCTTCTAAAAATATTTCTTTTTTCAATGTCCATCATTTGAAAGCAGGCTTTCCATTTCCGCAATGACGAACGCCCCTTTAATTTCTTGTCTTAGCAAAAAAGGCAGCCATTTTTCTTTCACTGACGCGCAAAAGTCCCACAAAACAGGCTTATGCGATGAAATGCCTATCCGTCGATATGATTTATCTTTAGCCGGATATAGCTTCAAAAGAATTTAACGTCGCCTGTTCTGCTTGCTATTTTTTACGTCCTTCCATCCATCCGCCTTTATAGGGCGTCTTGAAAAACAGCAGCCTAATCATTCATTTTTTTAAATTGGATGTTCTGGCTTTTAACCATCTTCAACAGGGATAAAACGCTAACTCCGGAACCACAAAAGGCCGGACTCAAATAAAAGAAATGGAGCTTGAAAAAAAATGGTACGGTTGGTGGGAGTTGAACCTACGACCTCTGGTGCCACAAACCAGCGCTCTAACCAACTGAGCTACAACCGCATCAGCAGAATTAAACATTCCGACCGGTGACATACGGAAGATCGAACAATTTTGCAAGTGCCTTAACGCATTTTAACCCTATTTATTGGTATTTTCGTCGGGTTTTTGTTTTTTATAAAATGCAAAAATGGTGAAGATTGCCGTTTTTTCAAATAGCCGAGCCAAAGAAATCCGCCGATAGCGATGAAGTTAAAAACTGGCCAAGAGGGTTATTGCCGCTTTGCCATACGGAACATTGATAGAATCATGGCTAAAAAATTGGCTTTCAACTTTATTGAATGTTTAAGCCCCAAATAGCGATTATCTTCGAGTTATATTTTTCTAAAAAAGCTTCGCATTTTTCAGGCACTGGTGTGAATCTTTCGGGGAACCGACTTTTGAATGGACATGCGGTTTATCCCAAAACCGTACTTTTTACTTGTCGCAGTGCTTTCTCTGAAAACCGCTTCGCACTTTTCAGGCACTGCTTGGGCACTTTTGGGAAACCAGGTTTTTAGTACACGTCCTCCTAATCAGGGATTTTGCGGTTTGCCCATTCATCGAGCGACAGGTCGCGATACTCCCCTATCTTCCCCACTCCATCTTTTTCCATGGTTACAAGCACATCTTTCAGAATGTGTCGCGTAAGCCCTGCCCCCTCATAAACCATCGCACTATAAAGTTCGACAAGATCGGCTCCGGCTTTGATTTTTTCGAGTGCCGTTTTCGCGTCATAAACGCCGCCCACCCCGATGATCGGTTTTTGTTGCTGCAATCTCTTGCGCATTTTTGCAAGAATAATCGTCGAGCGTTCAAATAACGGCTTGCCGGAAAGCCCGCCCGATTCGCCGCTGAAGCTTTTATTTTGAAGACCGGTTCTGGAAAGTGTCGTATTGGAAACAATAAGCCCGTCCACATCCGAGGAGAGAAGCTCGGCGGCAACATCATCAAGCCCTTCTTCAGTCAAATCAGGAGCTATCTTTAAAAAGACCGGAACATGAACGCCCGTCTTTTGCTTTTCTTCCGCTCTCGCCCCGCTCACCGACAGGAGCAACTCCTTCAAACTGTCACGGGCTTGCAAATTCCGTAAACCCGGTGTGTTCGGTGATGAAATATTGATGGTGAAAAAGCTTGCAACATCATAAAAGCAATGAATGCCGCGCGAATAGTCGAGAATACGATCGTCCGAATCCTTGTTCGCGCCGATATTGACCCCGACAATGCCTTGCTTTTTACGCTTGGCGAGGCGTTTATGGGCAGCTTCATGACCCTCATTGTTAAACCCCATGCGATTGATAACAGCCTCGTCTTCACGAAGACGAAAAAGACGGGGTTGAGGGTTGCCCGCTTGTGGGCGCGGCGTGATTGTGCCAACTTCGCTAAAGCCGAACCCCAAACGCAATATTTGATCGGGAACTTCGGCATTTTTATCATATCCGGCAGCCAAACCTAAAAAGTTCGGAAATTCCAGTCCGGCTATGTTCACACTCAAACGTTGGTCACGGATTGTAGGCCCCGAACCGAAGCCCGCCTTCAATGCAAGGATGGAAAGCTTGTGAGCCTTTTCGGGTGAAAGGCAAAAAATCAACGGGCGTAAATAAGAACGATAAAGGTTCATGGCAATACCTCGCTGAACTCGAATAGGCCGTTTTCGTCAGCCTCGAAAGGACTGACACCGACAACAGCTTCAAGCGACAAGTTGCCATAAAGATGAGGAAAAAACGCCCCGCCACGAGACACTTCATAACGCAGTGCCTCTTCATCAAGTTCGTCTTCGTCAACGGCGATAAGCAAAAGACCGGTTTGACCTTTAAAATGTTTGTTTGCCGTTTCTGCCACCTGTTCGGCGCTTGAAAAATGGATAAAACCATCGGTAATATCGACCGCAGCACCAGAAAAAACGCCTGAATCTTCGGCTTTTTTCCATTCGTCTTTCGACACAATCTTATAAATCAAGGCCATAGCTTTCGAGCCAATATGCTATTTCGTTGAACATCAAAGTCCATTGAACGGGAAATATTTTTGTTCATCCCTATATAGAGGATATGAGAGTTTCAACCAAGGGATAAAAATGTCGACTTTTCTTAAAACACTTGTTCTCGCATCCTGCTGTGCCATCGGTTTGACAACAATCGGTTCTGCAGCCGATCATCGTTTTGAATTTCAAAAAGTCGATGACGGTTATTTGCGCCTTGATACGGATACCGGCAGCATCGACAAATGTCTTGATAAAGACGGAAAAATAACCTGCGCTATTTCCGGTGACGAACGCGCACGCTATGAACAGGAAATCAAGACGTTGAAAGATAAAATTGCCGAGCTTCAACAAAATAAAGCCACAACCGGTCTGCCTAGCAAACAGGAGATGGATCAGGCTTATGACACAATGAAATATTTCTTCGACAAATTTAAAAACGACTTTAAAAATAACGATAATCCACCCGAAAACGGTGGCAATAAACTTTAATTTTCCAAATTATACGCGATATTTTTGAGTGAGCCGGGAGGAAATAATAACAAAAGCCTTTTCTTACTGTTATTGTGCCATATTTTAGTGTCGTAGCATAATCAGCGTTGATTATTGTGAGAATTGAAAACGACCATGAATAGGCGAGGAAAAGGCTAATGCTGAAAGAATTTCGGGAATTTGCACTAAAAGGCAATATGATTGATCTGGCCATCGGTGTTATTATCGGCGGTGCTTTTGGCGGTCTTGTCAATTCTATTGTGAACGATTTGCTGATGCCGGTCATCGGGCTTATTACCGGTGGCATAGACTTTTCCAACATGTTCATCCAGCTTGCCGGTCAAAAACAGACAACTCTTGCAGCAGCGCGCGAAGCCGGTGCTACAATTGCCTATGGCCATTTCATTACCTTGCTCATCAATTTTCTTATTATTGCATGGGTGCTGTTCATTGTCGTTAAGGCAATCAATGCAATGCACCGTAAAGAGCAGCAGGCCCCTGCACCAAAACCGGTTCCCCGTGACGAGGTATTGCTGACCGAAATACGCGATCTGCTGGCTGCCAAAAAATAATACCGAAAAATAATATTTGTGAATACGCGTTTTGATAAAGCGCAATTTACAATAAAATTCAAAAGCTCATTGGAGCGATCGTTCAGGCATTGGAATTGCCCTGAGAAATCATACAAAGTGCTGGCCATTCGAGAAACCGGAGTGTGCCAGCCCGCTTAAAAACACTTAAAATTCCGGCTTGATTTAAAATGATGCAGTTCCCCCTTATCAAATAACGCAAGCATTGAAGATCTTATTTGCGCATATGCTGAGTCAAAAAATGCGGTTTTGAATGCGCTTTTTTAAAACCGGTTATATTTTTAAAAGGCTTTTCAGGACGAGCACTTAAAATTCCGGCTTTATTTCACAAACGGTGAACGGGGAAAAACACTTCTACTGTTGTTCCCTGTCCCGGTCTTGATAGCAGGATAAGCCTTCCGCCAATTTTTTCGACAAGTCCTTTGGTTGTCGGAAGGCCAAGACCGGTACCGGTAAAGACTGCATCTCCCGCACGTCCGTCTTTTCTTGCAACCTGTCCATAAGGTTGAAGAGCGCGTGCCATTTCTTCCTCGTTCATGCCGATACCATTATCGCTCACCGATAATTTTACATAATTTTTGTCTGTCGTTGAAAGATGCACCACGATTTGCCCGCCACGTTGGGTGAAACGGATAGCATTTGACAGAAGATTGAAAATAATTTGCCTGAATTCCTGCGCCTCAATTCCGATTGCCGGTATTTTGGGCGGCATGGTAATGCGAATGATAATGCCGTTTTCGTTGGCCTGATTTTCAAATAATGCAACCGATTTTCTCAATTGCTGGATAACGTCAAAACTTGGCACTGAAGATTGGCGGTTGTCTATTGCCGTTTCGCTATTTGTTTCTCCAGAGCGCGTTTTTTCTTCGTAACGCGATTTTGCCTTTTCAAGAAAGGAGTTGACGAGTGACAAGATATGTTTGCCTGAAGAAACAATGTCGCGCAAATAGCCACGATAACGTTCGTTTTCTATACGGCCGAACCGTTCTTCCCGCATAATATCGGCAAAACCGATCATGGCATTAAGCGGCGTTCTGATCTCGTGGATGGTTTGTGCAAAAACCTCGTTATCATAAATTGGCTGGCTTGGAACTGATACATTCGTCATATCGCGCAAAAGACCCGCATATCCTTTTTGATTGGTCAGCGGTACAAGAGTGACAAAAACACGAATATCATCGCCAGACTTTGTTTGAATATCAGCCGATTGACCGCGGTTGAACAATCGTTTTGCACCACCGCTTTCAAGTGCTGCAAGATAATGATTGATCGCTTCTTCGGAAGTCGTCCGGAACAAGCTTTTAAACGGTCGACCGGCCACATCCTCTTTATCATAGCCGGTAAGTGCCGAAGCGGCTGCGCTAAAACCTTCTATTGAGCCGTCATTATTGAGAAAAACAAAGCCGTCTGTTGCTGTATCCAGCAAATTGAGAAGCGAAGACCGTTCGGGGATAAACTTGTTTTCTCCGGATAATTGTTCATCATGAGCTGTTTTATCGGTTTTTACAGCTTTTGAAAGCGGCCGCGCCACGGCGGGCAGTTGTAATTCACTGCGCAAACGTTCTGCAATCTCGCGAAAAGCCGAGCGTTCCGAACTGTTCAAAGCCGAACCGGTATCTTGCTCTTTCAACGTTTGATTAGATTGTTTTTCTTGGCCCCCAAGAGCCGTTTTGTCTGCGTCCTCCGGCGCGCTTCCCGTCGATAATTGCGATTGAATTGTTTCGTTTTCAACCGGCTTTTCCGGTCGTAGTGTTAACTTATTTTCGACGGTTGCAACAGAAGCTGCATTCTGATTTCCATTCTGTGGATTTAGCTGCCCGTCGACCGAAGCCTTCACCGTGCCAAAGCCGCGAAACCCGTCCAATTTTCCATCAAGCGACAAAACAGGAAGGCCTGACAAAGAGACTTCCAAATTCGCCTGTCCCCCTTTAGTTGGAAAAAGAACAACTTCGTCTTGAAAGGCGATGCATTGCGAAATTTTTTCTTCAAGACTTAAAAAACCGGCATTCTTATATTCATTATCAAGATTGGCAAGCGAACGGCCAAGCAATTTTTCGGCGTCACCGCCACAATCATAAAACGCGTCGGAAAAATTGCTGAACGCACCGTTTTTGTCCATTTGCCATGTAAAACGGGCCGGTTTTTCATTTGTCTTCTGATTGTTCCGGTCGGCTGCGTTTTCATCTATAGTCGCGATATTGAAGCAAAGAACGAGAAAACGTTGCGGTGTTTCACAAAGGCGAATAGCATTGACCTGTACTTTTCCCCCGCCATTTTTCATCAAGGTTTTAACAGGTGAAAAACCGTCAATAGAGGAAAGAAAAATTTGCAATGTATCGCCAAGCGGCTGAAAATTTTCCGTTTTCGCAAGAATTTTGTTTCCGTCATCAAAAATAGCAGCCGCAATATGATTGTCTTCCAGTCCTTCAAGAAGTGCTTCCGGTTGAGTGATTAAAAGATTCCGATTTATTTCATTTGCCGCTTCGCTTGACCCGTTTGCTGCTCCGGTTGAACGAACTTCCGAGACAAAGATAAACTGTTTCTGGTTGTCTCGCGCATTTTTCCCATGCGTTTCATTTAATGCATGAGCTTCGCCGGATATGAGTGACAGATTGAAAGAGCGTGCCGCTCCGCTTTTCCCGCGCAAATGAACCGGACGACCGCTTTTGATGCCATTTTCGATCTGGCGCTTGACTGCACTATCGAAAATCTCTTCCCGATCAAGTGCATCGGTGAGTGATGAAAAGCCGAAAAACGAAAGAGCAGCACCGTCAAGCCACAATAAAACCGATGCATTGCGGTCAAGCACGAAAGAACACTTGCCGCTCAAAAAAGCGTTTCTGATTGTACTTTCAGATAGAAAATCCAGAAATGCCAAGAATTGCTCCACCGGTTAAAGAAATGTTAATTTGTTCTTTTACAGGAAAGAGCCGAGAGTTTCAAAAGGAATCAGGAAATATCGTTATCAGCGTTTATAAATTTTTGCCTCGCTCTTCGGCTATCGTTCAAACATATGCCGAATTTCGTCGTTTTTTTTGGAAGATTATCAATCACCTCTAATATTTAAAACGGTGCTATCCATTTTTTAAAAATAACGGGATTTGATCTCTAAAAAGCAAAAAGGTGCAGACATCACTGTCTACACCTTCTCGCGAATTATTCCGGCCACTGAATTATCAAAATTCATGACCATGGTTTAGCAGAATTTCACGTTTTCCCACATGGTTGGCGGGACCAACAATGCCTTCAGCCTCCATGCGTTCAACCAATGTCGCGGCCTTGTTGTAACCGATACCCAAACGGCGCTGGATATAGGATGTTGAACATTTTTTGTCGCGCATGACAACTTTGACCGCTTGCAAATAGAGTTCTTCGACATTTTCTCCCGCACTGCCTGCGGCCACAATATCGGCAATGGAATCGGCGTCCTCGATAGATTCTTCTTCGTCTTCGCCATCCGTCACCGTTGCCAGATAATCGGGTGTGCCTTGTGTCTTTAAATGTGCCACAACATGTTCGACTTCTTCATCCGAAACAAAGGGGCCGTGAACACGAACAATCCGGCCACCGCCTACCATGTGGAGCATATCGCCCTGCCCCAGCAATGTTTCTGCACCTTGTTCGCCGAGAATCGTTCGGCTATCAATCTTGGAGGTAACCTGAAATGAAATACGGGTCGGGAAATTCGCCTTGATTGTACCGGTAATAACATCAACCGAGGGGCGTTGCGTTGCCATGATAAGGTGAATTCCCGCAGCACGCGCCATTTGTGCCAAGCGCTGGATTGCACTTTCGATTTCTTTACCGGCAACCATCATCAGATCGGCCATTTCATCAACAATAATGACGATATAAGGAAGGCGCGAAAGATCCATTGCCTCTTCATGATAAAGCATTTCGCCGGTTTCCTTGTCGAAGCCGGACTGGACACGACAGGTAATGGTTTCGCCCTTTTCGGCAGCCGCACTGACTCGCTGGTTGAAGCCGTCAATATTGCGCACGCCGAGTTTTGCCATTTTGCGATAGCGGTCTTCCATTTCGCGCACCGCCCATTTCAACGCCGTTACAGCCTTTTTCGGGTCGGTCACTACCGGAGTGAGAAGATGCGGTATACCGTCATAGATAGACAGTTCAAGCATTTTCGGATCAACCATGATGAGGCGGCATTGCTCCGGTTTCAAACGATAAAGCAGAGACAAAATCATGGCGTTGATTGCCACCGATTTACCCGAACCCGTGGTACCGGCAACAAGCAGATGCGGCATTTTTGCAAGTTCTGCAATGACCGGTTCACCGCCGATATTTTTACCCAGAGCAAGCGGAAGCTTGTAATTGCTATCCTGAAATGTCTTGGACTGGATAATCTCGCGTAAATAAACGGTCTCGCGCACTTTATTCGGCAATTCTATGCCGATAACATTGCGCCCCGGAATAACTGCAACACGTGCGGAAATGGCCGACATTGAGCGGGCAATATCATCAGAAAGACTGATAACGCGCGACGATTTGACACCGGCTGCCGGCTCGAATTCATACATGGTGACAACCGGCCCCGGACGGACATGGATGATCTCGCCTTTTATACCGAAATCTTCCAGCACGCTTTCAAGAAGTCCGGCGCTGCGTTCGAGTGTTTCCTGAGAAATCACCGCACCATCTTTATGTTCCGGCTCCTGCAAAAGGTCGATTGAAGGGAAAATATAAGAATCGTCGCTTTGGGATTTCGGGCTCGGAATAAAAGCCGGATTGAGCGTGCGGAACGGCGCAGAAATCGTCGCTTTTGTTGCCATTGGCGCAGTTGTTGCATCTTGCGCGGTCGTTGCGACTGGAGCTGTTGTTGCAATTGGCGCAACAGCTTGCGATTTTTCCTTTTGTTCGGGAGCCTTTTCTTCTCCGCTCTGCTGGGGCGTTACAGCCTGTGAAAGCGATTGACCGGAGGGAGCATCGGCGGTTTTTACCGGTTCAATGTCTTCAATAATTCCGGCAGATGGAGCAATTGGCTGTTGCTGCGCCGACGGGGAAGCGGTAGCCGGATTTTGCGGTGCTGCTTGGGATATAGTAACGCTAACAGGTTCACTCGTTTGCGCGTCACCGGCCGTATTTTGCAGATTCTTCTCGACACCCGCATTTTCAATAACCACTTGCCCCTGATTATTGAAGCTGGTGACAACAGAATTGTCAGGCAATGGTGTTACGACTTGTAGAACAGGCGTTTCAGTCAATCGGGGAGTGATTGCCGGACTGACACTTGATAAGGATACATTTTCCGTTACCGCTGTCTGATTGATGATTGATTGCGGTGTCGCGTCAAAGATAACTGTATTTGTATTTTCTACACCGGTTCTCGCCGATGTTTCGGGCGTCTGAACCGCCGCATCATGTGCAACCGGAGTTGCAGCCTCTGATTCAGTACTTGTCGACTGAGTAACATCGGGTGTTGCCACCTGCTGTTCTAATGGTTCTTCCGCTTTTTCTGTTGATTTTTCAGAAACACTTCCATGCTTTTTCGGGAAACGGCATTCCAGCACCCGATAAAGGTCGGCAATAGATTTTTCCTCAACTTTCAAGCCGCTTTTTTCTTCGCTTGCATTGCCCGTCATTAAAGTGGAAGCCACTGGCGGTAATTGGGAAGCAGACGACGTGATCGCCCCGTCAAGTGACATTTTTTGTACAGTCACAACGGGCTTCTTTTCAACCGCAACAGGAGTTGTATCCATTATAGGCGGAATTACGTTCGTGCTTGTTTCCTGAGCGATGGTGTTTTCACTTTTAAGCGGCGTTTCAACTGCTCGAGGCTCGCTTTCATTTTGCGGCATGAACGTTGCCAGTTTTTCCAGAATATCCGGCCCGCATTCAAAAAATGCCGAATCGGAAAGATAAAACGGTTTTATATCGGCAGGCTCATTGATTTCGGATGCCTGTTTTTCTACTTCGACCACCTTTTCTACTTCGGCCACCGCTTCTTGCATAGAAGTTTCATTCCGGATTTGAGCAGAACCACTATTTTGAGGGCGGGTGTAAACAGATTTGACGCTATAATTCTGTTCGATATTTTTGCGTTGGACAGAAGCAATTACTTCGTCTTGCAAGGAGCGAACTTGAGTCTTTCCCTGCTCCAAGGGCGTGGTTCCGGCAAGTGTAACCGATTCTTTATTTTCTGAAGGATCCTCTTTCAAGGCCACGTTTTCACGCTTTTGCCTTTGTTCAAGCTCGAAAGCCTTCAATTTTTCCGCAAAATCGGGATCATTTTCAACCCGTTTGCGCACAAGCTCGACTTCCGGTGTGCGTGTGAAACGTACATTCTGGCCGAGGGCAAAAGCCTTTTTCCATATAGTGGGATATTGCGTTTGTGATGGCGCGCCAGAAACCGCTTCATCTGGCTTTGTAGTGGCGCCAGAAGCTGGTTTGGCAACAGGATTTAAAGAGACCGGATTTGTTTTCAGATTACGCATGGCACTCAAACTGGATTGCGGCAATTTTTAAAGATTGCCTTTTAACGAAACTCATTTTTTCAACGTTAAAGTGCGAAAGTTAATAACCTTTTTCCAAAGTCGCTTTATCAACAAAAAAACCACCGGAACGGATATTCCGGTGGTAATGACTATATCTGCAATCAGCAATAATCATTGCCGGTCTTCAGCCGATTGTCATCAGGCTTGCATTGCCCCCTGCTGCGGCTGTGTTCACCGAAGTCGAAACTTCTTCAACGAGATAACCGGGGTTATAGGGCACTTCACCTGATGCAAGCTCCTCGCTTGTTGCCGCTTGTGTCAGAATTATCGGGCCTGAAAGGGCTGCTATAATTTTCTGTTTTTCTATAATGCTATTTTCATCGCCTTCAATGAGCGCACCCGCATAAGGCCCGTCGGCATTCAAATTTTCTGTCCATTTGACATTCGGTAAAAGCTGCTTTGGCAAATCCGAAAGCGATTGTTGCAATTTGCAAGCCGCGTCAATCACGGCAATATTGCCGGTTGCAAATGTCGCTGCAAGCTGCCGGTAAAGCCCGCTTTTTGTTTGCGGAAACAAGAGAATTTTTCCGCGGCTATGAAGGGAATAGACATTGCTTTCCCCAACCGGCCCCGGCAAATTGATGGCGACGCCAAGCGGTGACTTGCCGCTTAATAATTTTGCAAAAGCTGCATCGGATGATTCTCCGTTTTTTTGAAGCCAATCGGCAAAACTGTCGATGAGTTCATTTTTGCTTTGCCCAACAGAAAATTGCGGATCGGGAGCCTGTTTGACGAGGCGGCCGATATATAAAGGCCCACCGGCTTTGGGGCCGGTTCCGGATAATCCCCTTCCGCCAAATGGTTGCGAGCCGACCACCGCGCCGATGATATTGCGGTTGATATAAATATTGCCTACTTGAATATGGCTTGAAACATAATCGACAAAATCATCCAGTCTTGTATGAAGCCCGAATGTCAGACCATATCCTGTTGCATTGATTTCGTTGATGAGCTTTTCAATATCTTTGCGTTTATAACGCACAACATGCAAGACCGGCCCGAAGACTTCACGCTTCAATTCGCCAATCGAATCGATCTCGATAAGAGTGGGGCTTACATATGTTCCCTCTTTTGCAATATCGGGAAGGGAAACTTGGGTCACTTTATGGCCCATAGCGCGCATTGTTTCGATATGCGTTTCGATATTATCCCTGGCTTCTGCGGTAATCACCGCGCCAATATCGGTACCGATAAAATCGGTGCGTCCGATACGCAATTCCTGCATTGCGCCTTTAAGCATGTCCAGAATGCGGTCGGCCACATCTTCCTGTAAACACAAAACCCGCAAAGCCGAACAACGTTGGCCTGCACTGTCAAAAGCCGAGGCGATAACATCTCCCACAACCTGTTCGGCAAGTGCTGACGAATCGACAATCATGGCATTCTGCCCGCCGGTTTCGGCAATAAACGGAATGGGTTTTTTATCCTTATTAAGGCGGGTTGAAAGTTCTTTCTGGATGAGACGTGCAACTTCGGTCGAGCCGGTAAACATAACACCTGAAGTCGCTTTCTCGCCAATAAGTGCCGCACCGATTTTTCCATCTCCCGGACAAAATTGTAAAACGTCCTTCGGGATTCCCGCTTCATGCAATATGCGCACACCTTCAGCAGCAATAAGCGGTGTTTCTTCGGCCGGCTTTGCCAGAACGGTATTGCCCGCCGCCAATGCAGCCGATAATTGACCGATAAAAATCGACAACGGGAAATTCCACGGGCTGATACAAACTATCGGCCCCAAAGGTTCTTCATTGCCTTTAAAAGTGGTGCGCAACTGTCCGGCATAAAAGCGCAAGAAATCAATTGCTTCTCTCACTTCGGCAATAGAATTCGGAATAGATTTTCCGGCTTCTCTTGCCGCAAGCGCCAGAAGTGAAGGCATACGTGCCTGCATAAGATCGGCTGCTTTTTCAAGAATTTCGGCGCGCGATTGATGGGAAGTCTTTGCCCATGATGAAAACGCTTTTTCAGCATGTGAGACCATCTTTCTGGCTTCACTTTCATCAATCTCGATAACCTCGCCCACTTTGTCGCGATGATCTCCGGGATTAACGATTGGGCGTGATTTTGCGCCCTTTCCGACATTCGCCGGTGCTGCTTGCCAGCTTAATGCTGAACTTTTCTCAAATTCTTTCGAGAGTTCTGCAAGCACAGTTTCGTTCGATAAATCATAGCCGTCGGAATTGCGGCGGTCTTTCCCGAAAAGATCGGCAGGCGAAGCAATCTTGTCATGCTGGGCACCGGGAACAGGCATATTACGCACAACATCCACCGGATCCACAACAAGTTCATCAACCGATATAGACTTGTCGGTAATGCGGTTGACGAAAGAAGAATTGGCACCATTTTCCAACAACCGCCGCACCAGATAAGCAAGCAAAGTTTCATGTGTTCCGACCGGTGCATAAAGGCGCGCGGGACGCTGCATTTTATCTTTGCCTACGACCTCGTCATAAAGCGGTTCCCCCATGCCGTGGAGACACTGGAACTCGAATTGTTCGACAGTATATTTATCAGGCCCCGCCAGATGATAGATCGTTGCCATGGTTTGCGCATTATGCGTTGCAAATTGCGGAAAAACAGCATCGGGAGCGGAAAGAAGTTTTCGGGCATTGGCAACATAGGAAACATCTGTATAGACTTTACGCGTATAGACGGGAAAACTTTCAAGCCCGTCAACCTGAGCGCGTTTGATTTCAGCATCCCAATAGGCACCTTTGACAAGGCGCACCATCAACCGATGATGACTGCGGCGGGCAAGATCAATGAGATAATCCAGTACAAACGGGCAGCGACGGCCGTAAGCTTGCACAACAAAGCCGATACCGTTCCACCCGTCAAGATCAGGATCGAAACAAAGGCTATCCATAATATCGAGTGAAAGTTCGAGCCGGTCGGCTTCCTCGGCATCTATATTGAGGCCGATATTGTAATTTTTACACAGCAAAGCCAATTGTTTGACGCGCGGCATGAGTTCGCCCATCACACGGTCGGCTTGCGAGCGGAAATAACGGGGATGAAGTGCCGACAGTTTAATGGAAATACCCGGCCCCTCATAGACGCCGCGCCCGTTCGAGGCTTTGCCGATAGCGTGGATAGCCGTTTCATAATCGCGATAATAGCGATCGGCATCGTCAGCCGTTGTGGCGGCCTCTCCCAACATGTCATAAGAATAACGAAACCCGCGTGCTTCCAGCGGTTTCGAGCGCTCCAGCGCTTCGTCAATGGTTTCGCCGCGCACAAATTGTTCGCCCATCATGCGCATGGCCATATCCATTCCTTTGCGGATAACCGGCTCGCCACAACGCGCGATAAGACCTGTCAAAGAGGAAGACAGTTCCCCTTCCCTGACACTCGATGATAATTTGCCGGTAACCACAAGTCCCCAGGTCGCAGCATTGACAAAAAGCGATTTTCCACCACCCAAATGCGCTTTCCAGTCACCGCCTGCTACCTTGTCGCGAATGAGAGCATCACGGGTTGCTTTGTCGGGAATGCGCAACAGCGCTTCTGCCAGACACATAAGCGCCACACCTTCCTGCGACGACAAGGAATATTCGTGAACCAGACCTTCAACGCCATTGCCCTTATATTTTGCCCGCATTGTTTCGATAAGGTGACGGGCTGTGGCAGCAATGTCTTTTTTGGTTTTTTCGTCAATTGTTGCTGCTTCGAGAAGCGGCTTCAAACATTCGGTTTCCGGACGGCGATAGGCCGCAGTGATTTTTTTGCGTAGTTCGCTCTGCTTGGAGATCGGAGGCGCAAATTCGGCAAAAGGTTTTTGTGTTCTGGTCATTATTTCATTCCACTCTGAATAAGATTTCGAGAACTTGAAAAAGATTGGGGGATATGTATTTAAAGCTTGTTATGCCGCGATCATAGCACCGGCTATAGTTTACTTCTTGCATAAAAAACGGTATTTTTTAGCGTTTTTTCTTATTTTATAGCTATCTATTGGGGTTTTTTACATTAATGGAAGAAAAAAATAGTGAAATTGACCGCATTGATAATCGTATTATTGATGCGCTTGTTGAAAACGGCCGTATATCTATTACCGAACTTTCCGAGAAAGTCGGCCTATCCAAAACGCCTTGCCAATTGCGTTTGAAAAGGCTTGTCAATGAAGGCTATATCACCGGCTTTCGTGCCGTTCTTAACCCTGCAAAAATGGGACTTGAACATATTGCTTTTGCGGAAGTGAAACTTTCCGACACAAGAGAAGAAGCTTTGCGGGCTTTCAACGCCGCCGTTAAAAAAATACGGGAAGTGGAAGAATGTCACATGATTGCAAGCTCGTTCGACTATCTTTTGAAAGTGCGAACCAGCGACATCAAGCGTTACCGTATTGTTCTTGGCGAAAAAATTTCGACCTTGCCCTATGTGGCAAGTACATCCACCTTCGTCGTTATGGAAAATGTGGTTGATGCCGGTTTCAGACGCTGAATGATAAGCCGGAAACCTCCGGCACCTGCCCTGTATCTGTCAGGTCGGCCAACGGGCTTGGAGGGCAAAAAGCCGGTTGGTCGTCAACAGACCGCAACAAACACATTTTTCAATCAATTGAGTTTCGGGTGTTGATCGACAAGATTTTGTCTCTGTTCCTCAAGGTCGGAGATTTTGTTTTCAATCTCGTTGACCTGATCTTCGATATAATCGAAATGTTCCTGCAAAACTTCTTTTGCTTCGGTTTTGGATGAAGCAACCGGCGTTGCGTCTTTTAACGGGCGATTGGCCGTTTCGGGCATTTTGACTGCTGCAATAAAGCCGAAAACCGCAACCACCATAAGATAATAGGCCGGCATATAAAGAGATTGTAAAGTTTCAACAAGCCAGGCTGCAATGGGAGGCGTAAGACCGGCAATCAACACCGCAATATTAAAGCAGATTGCAAGCGTTCTGAAGCGTACATCTGTCGGGAAAAGTGCCGGAAGGATAGAAGCCATAACACCAATGAAACAGCAAAGAAGAACCGCAAGAATGGCAATTCCCCCTGCAATCATAAACACATTGTGATGCATAACCATATAAAAAGCGGGAATTGCGAGAAAGAATTGACCGACAGAACCTATAAACAGAAACGGTTTGCGACCGATTTTATCGCTTAAAAAACCGACAAGCGGTTGCACCAGAAGCATGAAAGCCATAACAACAATGATAATAAGAACACCATGGTCATAGCTGTAACCGAGATTGACGGATAAAAAGTTCGGCATATAGGTGAGCAACATATAATAGGTCGAGTTCACCGCAACCACCAAAAGACAACTGATAACAATGCCGTTGAGGTTTTCCTTGATGATCGTACCGACAGATGTTGTCTCGACTTTTTCCTGTTCTTCTGCCTCGATCGAATTGTTATTTTGGGCTTCATAAGTGGGCGATTCATCCAGTGATTTTCTCAAAAAAAGACCGATTAACCCCAGCGGCAGTGAAATGAAGAAGGGGATACGCCAACCCCAATCGCCCATTGCATCCTGCCCGATCACAAGAGAAATCGTCGACACCACCAGAGCACCGACGAGAAAACCGGCAATGGAACCGAAATCAAGCCAGCTTGCCATAAAGCCGCGTTTTCTATCCGGTGAATATTCGCTGACAAAAACCACCGCACCGGCATATTCGCCACCAACGGAAAGCCCCTGTATGATTTTAGCGAGCAGCAGCAAAAGGGGCGCAAATACCCCGATTGTCGCGTAAGAGGGAATGAGGCCGATGGCAAATGTGCTTGCCGACATCAAAATGATTGTAAAAGAGAGAATGTTTTTGCGACCGTATTTATCGCCAAGATAACCGAAAATGGCGCCGCCCATCGGCCGGAACAGAAAAGGAATGGAAAAGGTTGCAAGCGAGGCAATCAACTGAACCGATTGGGGAGCGGAAGCAAAAAACGTGTGTCCGATAATGACTGCCAGAAAACCGTAGACACTAAAATCGAACCATTCAATGGCATTTCCAAGACCGGCGGCGCATATAACTTTTCGCAGCTCTTTATTTCCGACAATTGGAATATCTTTGACAGTGAGTGGTTGTAGTGTCGTTTCTGACATATGTTCTTCCTTCTTCCTGATATGTCTTTTTTAAAGCCCGCATTTTTTCTGCGCGCAAAACATATCTCTTCATCAATAAGCGTGCGAATGACGCGCAAATGAAGACCGTTGCATTACCAAATCTCACGATGTTGAGGTTTGCCCTTTTCCCGAATAAAAACAAACAGATTCGCTTCAATCAAATCTTCCGTCAAACAAAACCGAAAATTTGATAAAGGGCTAAAGACGATTGGATAATTGCCCACAACAACGATAAAGTTTATCGTAAAAATTAGGGTCGGATCAATAACCGTCAACCAAAATCACATATATGAGGGGTATAGTATAATAACATAAATTAAAAATAACAACCCGACCGCTTAAGAAGGAACTTTTGATGTGGATATATCCTTTCAACTGTGAGGTGTGGAAAAGCATATTCCGTCTGTTATCATCTTATAATTAAGAATTCTGTTTTATAATTCGGCCCGAATGAAATTGACGATGACCAAGCCATGGAAGAACTGATCTATATATTGCCATTTGACCTGCACGGTATCGAGATCGTCGTTACGATACTCATAATCGCGTTGGTATTGTTCTCTATCGTCATGAGGCTCCTGAAAGTACCACAGAAACTCATGGTGATTGCCACCGGTGCTCTTGCAATGAGTGCCTATATGGCTTTCCAGACCGAAGGGCCAAGCCCGATCCAGCCATTAATCAACCTTGCCCAACGCCAAAAACAGCTTGATCGGCAATTCAAACACAGCGTGCTGAAGTTCGACGTTGTAACCTTGACCCATGTTAAAGTGCGCGCGCATTCGCTTACGCTGACTTTGAAAACGAACGAGCCTCTTGCCGAAGGTTCCACAAAAGACGATCTTGAGGCCTATGCCAACAGTTATCTCAATAAAAATCTCGGCCAATATTGCCGAATTCTCAAGGCCGAACAGGCGCTTCCCTACCGTAAAACCAATCAACGATATTTTGATTTGACGATCAATTCCTATTACGTCAAATTTATCGACGCAAACCGAACTGCAAATATGGAAATTCCCGTATCAAGTTGTGAGAACAGGATAATAACAAGCCCGACAAACGGAACAGGCCCGACAACCGGAACAGGCCCGACAACCGGAAAATAGATCTTGCCAAAAACCGGAAATTGAAAATCCGGAAATTGCAGGCATGGATTTTATGAAAACGGATTTCAGGACGTTAAGGTTTAAATAAGCGCATTTTTGGACTTGTCCGGTTTTGTGCTTGTCTGACACCGATAATTCTGAAAAATTGGGTTTCCTACAAACCGGCTTGATTTTTCAAAAACCGGAATTTTCAAAAAGCCGGTTTGTTCGCACATACCGGAATGGCATATTTTTAACATAAAAGTTTTGCCGACATCAGCGTCTTATCGCTTTGGATAGAGGTGAAACGGATATAAACGAGTTGGCGAGGACTTGAAGGGATAAACTATGTTGGATAAACGCAAATTCTATATAAATGGTGCATGGGTGGAACCGGTTGAAGCACGCGATTTGGAGGTCATTGATCCTTCAACCGAAGAAGTTTGTGCTGTCATCAGCAATGGCACCGAAAAGGATGCCGATCGGGCCGTCGAAGCAGCAAAAGCAGCCTTTGAAGGGTGGAAACACACCGACCCGCAAAAACGTTTGACTTTTGTCGAAAAGATATTGGCCATCTATAACCAGCGCAAAGGCGAGATGGCAAAGGCAATTTCGACCGAAATGGGTGCGCCTATCGATATGGCTATTGAACAGCAGGTCGGTGCAGGCGGTCGCCATATTGAAACATTTATCGACAGTTTTTTACATTTTTCATTCCAGTCCGAACTTGTCAAAGGTCATAAAGATAGTGCTTTACAATATGAGCCTATCGGCGTCGTCGGTCTCATTACGCCATGGAACTGGCCAATGAACCAGATTACTTTGAAGGTCATTCCGGCATTGCTTGCCGGTTGTACCATGGTTTTGAAGCCGTCGGAAATTGCACCTCTTTCCGCTTTGCTTTTTGCCGACATCATCGATCAGGCAGGGGTTCCGAAGGGTGTGTTCAACCTTGTCAACGGCGATGGTGCGGGTGTCGGTACACGTCTTTCCGGCCATCCTGACATTGCAATGATAAGCTTTACCGGCTCTACCCGCGCAGGCAAGGCAATTTCCAAAAATGCCGCCGACACATTGAAACGTGTGGGGCTGGAGCTTGGAGGCAAAGGCGCCAATCTGGTTTTTGCCGATGCCCGTGAAAATGCTGTCAAATGGAGTGTTTTAAGGTGTTTCAATAATAGCGGCCAGAGCTGCAATGCACCGACCCGTATGTTTGTCGAGCGTTCGATTTATGAAAAAGCCAAAAAAACGGCGAAAGAAGTAGCAAATAATGTCAAACTTGCTGTGGCAAGCGAACACGGTAACCATCTGGGACCGGTTGTATCCAAAGCCCAGTTTGAAAAAATCCAAGGCCTTATCCAGTCGGGTATCGACGAAGGTGCAACACTTCTTGCTGGCGGAACGGGTTTGCCCGAAGGCATCAATCACGGCTATTTTGTTCGCCCGACTGTTTTTGCCGATGTCACACCGAATATGAGAATTTTCCGCGAGGAAATTTTCGGGCCGGTTCTGTCGATGATTCCTTTTGACAGCGAAGAAGAAGCCATAGCGATGGCCAATGATACAGATTATGGCCTGACCAACTATGTCCAATCCGAAGACAAGGAAAGATGCCACCGCGTTGCCACAGCATTGCGTTCCGGCATGGTTGAAGTCAACGGTTTGACCTTGCCGAAGGGAAGCTATTTCGGTGGTGTCAAATATTCCGGCCATGCCCGCGAAGGTGGCATCTGGGGAATTACAGAATTTCTTGATACCAAAGCCATCTCGGAATGGTAAAATAAAATGATTGTTTCCGGCAAGAAGGCGATGACTTTTTGCCGGAAATGCAAATTTACGACTTTCGCATATGAGCAGGATAAAATTTGATCAGACTGGTAAGTGATGACTCGGCCGAAGGCCAACGTGTCGACCAATGGCTGGCAAAAAAATGTCAGGAAATGTCGCGTTCGCGCCTTCAGGCACTCATTCGCGAAAAGCAGTTGAAGATCAATCAAAATCTGGTTTTAGGGACAAAAACCCGATTGAAAACCAAAACCGGAAACCATATTGAAAAATGGTAATATCATCGAAGTTAGGCTTACCGAAGCTAATTACCGCACGCTTGCAAGGCGAAGCAACAGACCTTGATATGTTCGATGAAACTGATGATTTTATAGTTATCAACAGAAAGGCCTTGTTATCCATTCCGGCAAGAGCAACGAGACAGAAACAATCGCCAATGCGGTGGTTCCCCCCTCTGGTTTTTCGCTTTCCGATATAGCCCCTCTTTAAAAGGTCGTTCGGCTTATAAGGCCGTTAAAAATTTACCGTATTTATAGTGTTTTAACGGGGCTTTCTTGTATCTTGTCTTCTCGCGGCTTTTTTAAAAAACAAACGACAACACTTTAATAGCTATGATCGCAGTCTAAATAATAGGAGCAATCGTATTTTTTAAAAAGCCGTTTGCACGGAAATACCGGCTCTTCTATTTTTTTGAACGACAGACGTTTTTCCAATGTGGATGTCTTGGGGCTTCGGGAAAAGGAAAGCCGATAAGATATTGCCCTGAGTGGGCCTTAAAAGGATAAATATGTTAGATAAACGCAAATTTTATATAAATGGCGCCTGGGTTGAACCAGCCGAGGCCCATGACCTCAAAGTAATTGACCCGTCCACGGAAGAAGCTTGTGCTGTCATCAGCAATGGCACGTCAAAGGATGTCGATCGTGCAGTTGCAGCTGCAAAAGCAGCCTTTGAGGGATGGAAGCACACCGACCCGCAAAAACGTTTGACTTTTGTTGAAAAAATATTGGCCATCTATAACCGGCGCAGAGGTGAAATGGCAAAAGCCATTTCAACCGAAATGGGTGCCCCCATTGATATGGCCTTGGAACAACAAGTCGGAGGCGGCGCTTACTTTATCGAAGGCTTTATTGATAGCTTTAAGCATTTTTCGTTTGAGACAGAACTTGTCAAAGGTCACAAGGATAGCGCGCTTCAATATGAACCAGTCGGGGTCGTCGGTCTCATTACACCATGGAATTGGCCAATGAACCTGATCAACCTGAAGGTTATTCCGGCATTGCTTGCCGGTTGTACGATGGTTTTGAAGCCGTCTGAAATTGCTCCGCTTTCCGGCCTATTATATGCCGATATTATTGATGAGGCGGGTCTTCCCAAGGGCGTGTTCAATCTCGTCAATGGTGATGGTGCCGGTGTTGGAACATGTCTTTCCGGACATCCTGACATTGCAATGATAAGCTTTACCGGTTCGACCCGCGTTGGCAAAGCAATTTCCAAAAATGCAGCCGACACATTAAAACATGTTGATCTGGAGCTTGGTGGTAAAGGTGCCAATCTGGTTTTTGCCGATGCCCGTGAAGATGCTGTCAAATGGAGCGTTCTAGCGTGCTTCAACAATAGCGGACAAAGTTGCAATGCACCAACACGTATGTTTGTCGAGCATTCCATTTATGAAAAAGCCAAAAAAACGGCGAAAGAAGTAGCGAATAACGTCAAACTTGCTGTGGCAAGCGAACACGGGAACCATCTCGGACCGGTTGTATCCAAAGCCCAGTTTGAAAAAATCCAGGGCCTTATCCAATCGGGTATCGACGAAGGTGCAACGCTTCTTGCCGGTGGAACGGGCTTGGCTGACGGTTTCAAGCACGGCTATTTTGTCCGCCCGACCGTTTTTGCCGATGTCAAACCGGATATGAGAATTTTCCGTGAGGAAATTTTTGGGCCGGTTCTGTCGATGATTCCTTTTGACAGTGAAGAAGAAGCCATAGCGATGGCCAATGACACGGATTATGGGCTGACCAACTATGTCCAATCCGGAGACAAGGAAAAATGCCACCGTATTGCCACAGCATTGCGTTCCGGCATGGTTGAAGTCAACGGTTTGAGCTTGCCGAAGGAAAGCTTCTTCGGTGGTGTCAAATATTCCGGCCATGCCCGTGAAGGTAGTATCTGGGGAATCAAGCAATTTCTTGATACCAAAGCCATCTCGGAATGGTAAAATAAAGTGACTGTTTCCGGCAAGAAGGAGATGACTTTTTGCCGGAAATGCAAATGACGACTTTCGCATATGAGCAGGATAAAATTTGATCAGACTGGTAAGTGACGATACAGCCGAAGGCCAACGTGTCGACCAATGGCTGGCAAAAAAATGTCAGGAAATGTCGCGTTCGCGCCTTCAGGCACTCATTCGCGAAGGACAATTGAAAATTAATCGGATTCCGGTTCTGGAGCCGAAAACCAGATTGAAAAGTGGCGATTCAATCGAGTTTTCTTTGCCGGAACCGGTTGCTGCGCGCCCACAAGGTGAAGCAATAGATCTTGATATTCTCTATGAGGATGACGATCTTATAGTTATCGACAAGCCTGTAGGCCTTGTTGTCCATCCCGGCAACGGGAACGAGACGGGAACAATGGTCAATGCTCTCATTCACCATTGCGGCTCTTCGCTTTCGGGTATTGGTGGCGTGAAACGCCCCGGAATTGTTCACCGGCTGGACAAGGATACGAGCGGGGTCATGGTGGTCGCCAAAAATGACCATGCCCATAATATGCTGAGCCGCCAATTTGCCGACCATGGCCGACAGGGTGCGCTTGAGCGGAGCTATCAGGCTGTCGTTTGGGGTGCTTTCGAGCGACAAACCGGCGTGGTTGACACCTATCTTGGACGTTCATCGCGTGATCGCACGAAAAGAGCTGTTGTCTCGCCAACACAGATGGATGCCCGCCATGCGATTACGCATTATAGGGTCATAGAAACATTCGGGGGCAACAATGAAAAAGAAGCGATTGCAAGTCTGATCGAATGCCGTTTGGAAACAGGCCGCACACACCAGATCCGTGTGCATATGGCCCACATCGGCCACCCTTTGGTCGGCGATCAGGTTTATGGTGGTGCTTTCAAAACCAAAGCCAACATATTACCCGAAGAATTGAAAGCAATTGTCAGCACTTTCCCGCGACAGGCTCTTCATGCCGCGACACTTGCCTTTGAACATCCATCCAGCGGGAAAATCATGCGCTTTACGAGTGGCCTGCCAACTGATATGCTCGACCTTATCGGGGCATTTCGGAAATTTAGGTGAAACTATTCTGGCTTTGGCGGGTTTGTTTGATGGAACGTCAACCTGACATCTGCTTGTTTCTTAAAAAGGCCATATAGAAGGTGTAATATGCTTGTTACATCCTATTCTAAAAGGATATTTTTCGTTTTCGCCTATGACGGGAGAACGCGCTAAAGGAGGGTGCTTTATGGCCCAGACAAATTTACCATCAGTTGCCAACGGTGATGGGGGACTTGCCCGGTATCTGGAAGAGATACGCAGGTTTCCTATGCTGGAGCCGCAGGAAGAATATATGCTTGCAAAGCGCTATCGCGAGCATAACGACCCGAAGGCAGCACATAAACTTGTTACCAGTCATTTAAGACTCGTTGCGAAAATTGCAATGGGTTATCGTGGTTACGGGTTACCGATCGGCGAGGTTATTTCCGAGGGGAATGTCGGCCTGATGCAGGCTGTCAAACGTTTCGAGCCGGAACGCGGTTTCAGACTTGCCACTTATGCTATGTGGTGGATCAAGGCTTCCATTCAGGAATATGTTTTACGCTCGTGGAGCCTTGTTAAAATGGGCACCACCGCCAATCAGAAGCGGCTGTTTTTCAATTTAAGAAAAGTCAAAAGCAAAATTCAGGCTCTGGACGATGGAGACCTCAATCCTGAACAAGTGAAAGAAATTGCAACCCGCCTCAATGTCAGCGAGGATGATGTCATCTCGATGAACCGTCGTCTGTCGGGCGACACATCGTTGAATGCACCGATCCGTGCCAGCGAAGGTGAAAGCGGAGAATGGCAGGATTGGCTGGTTGATGATTCAAGAAGCCAGGAACAGCTATTGATCGAAGAGGACGAGCTTGAAAATCGCCGTGCCATGTTGGAAAAGGCTATGGATAGCCTGAACGATCGTGAAAAAAAGATTTTTAAAGCCCGCCGTCTGTCCGATGATCCTGTCACTCTGGAAGAGCTTTCGACCGAGTTCGGAATTAGCCGTGAGCGTGTTCGTCAAATTGAAGTGCGTGCTTTTGAAAAAGTGCAAAACGCAGTCAAAGCAGAAGCTATTGCCCAAAAACATGCGCTTTTACCGACCACACAAAAGAAAATTGCATCGGCAACTGCGAAGTAAAATGGCTTGAACAGCGTTTCAAGCTTTTTGATTTCGCTTTTAAAGCAATAAGAATAAAAACGGTAGAATTTCCTCTCGATCCGGCAAATCAAAAAGGCTCGCAAGAGCCTTTCTGTTTTTAATGTTCAGCCGTGACGGGAGTGAACCAATCATCGTGAAAGCAACAGCAAAAGATACTATTGCCATTCTTAAAGCTGTAACCGGAATTTTATCGCCCGCATCCGGTTATTGTCTTTTCTTTGCTTTCTACCAATTGCCGGAAGAGTGAACTGTAAGGTCAATTGTTTGCCGACAGGCCATGAAGAATTGAGCTGGATGTCGGGATTAAGAGGAAAACGAATAGAAGATATTATTCGGTATCCTCTTCCCCTCCATCGGTTGCCTCACCGTTATCCGGTGTCTTACCGCTATTTGTTCCTTCAATATTCAAATTCGATTGATTATCCTGCGACTGACTATCAGGATTACCTTCCCCATTATGACCGGTTTCGCTGTTTTCACCGGAATTGCCCTGTGGCGCAACTCCACCATTTCCGCCTTCCTCACCTCCCTGATTATCGGTATTTTTAGTGGTAGAATTCTGCTTCTGATCGTAGAGGGTAGGCTTGTTGTTCTGGTTCAACCAGCTATCGATAACCTGATTGAAAATAGTTTCACCATTTGGTCCTTTGGAAAAAGTCAATTCCGAAATACGGCTGTTTTTGTCGGTAATAACCAGCCGGATCCACCCCAATTGCTTCATAAGTTGCAAGTTGCGATCCCTGAACGGATTGGCACCACTTAATGCAAAGAGGAAGAAATCATCGTCGATCTTCGCCTCGACTGTTCCAGTCAACTGTTGTCCGGGAGCCTGTTCGCTATCCTTGAATGTCAATTCATGAACATTGTCGATTGCCTTGCCTTCAAAATCATCGGGGACAATAAAAATAGCTTCAATAAGATAGGCAGCAGGTAATGACGGATCCGTATTGCGCCGGATCGTCAACCTTAAAGATAATTTCTCGTCGGGAATTGTAACATTGCCGCGCACCGCAAGTTCTTCCGGATTTTGCGCATTGGCTTTGTCCTTGACCAAAGACCATTGAACTGTACCTGTCTCGACTTTTTCGTCCTTCTGATAGGTGCGCGCCTGATAGAATGTTGCCTCTCCGGCTTGTTCCTGCTGGTTTGCGGTTCCGGTTGTGCCAGCCGATGTTGACGTGCCTTCGCCCGGTTTGGCTGCCGCTTTCGCAGGGCCTTCATCAACTTCGCTGCCATCCTCCAGCAATCGCTGTGTGAATTTTTCTTTGGGTTGTTCGCTCACACTGTTTCCGGCAACATGTTTTTCCGCTTCATGTGATTTGTCTTTGCCTGAAAGGAAACTCCAGGCTGTCAAAAGAACACCGGCCACCACAATAATGACTGCTGCACTTGACAGACCGATCACAATCGCCCGCTTTCGCGCAGCACGACGTTCCGTACGGCGGGCAGCTTGCACAAAAATATCCGAAACAATATCATAATCGCCATTTTGTTGATTATTGCCCAAGGCTTTCGCCGATTGTTGTTCTTTTTCGGCTTGTTCTTCCAAAGCCTCTTTTTCAGCCGCAATAATGGCTTCCATGTTGACCGGTTCGGCATCCGGCACTGTTTTATAGGCGCGATAATTGTCGGGTTGTTGTGCTGCCACAGTGGAAGCGTCTTCCGACCTGCTGTACGCTTCTTCCTGTTTACCCGACCCTGACGACGGGATTTCACTATTTCGGGAAACGGCTTCGCCGGAAGCAACGGGTGTTTCCCTATGGCTCACATGTTCTTTATTTTCATTTCTGCTTTCATGATGGGCTTCTCCTCGTGAAGCATAAAACCGGTTATCAGCCCCCCCGACCGGAATTTCTCTTTCATGATTTGTTAGAGAAGCGGCAGACTGTTCTTCCCGTTCCAAACGTTCAGGAACCTGCCCGTGGACATCATTGCCCGCATTTTCATGCGAAAACGGAAACGGGTGTGCTGACGTTATATTTTTTTCGATTTCCGGATTGTTTATTGCCGGTTTTGCAAAATCGGTATCAGGTGCCGGTGAATGTTCATCCGGTTTCCTTACCATGATGGTAGAAAGCAATTCCTGTTCAACCGCGACATAGTCGGCTTCAACACTTTTGATAGCATCATCAAGTGCTTTCATTTGTGCTTCAGCAACGTTTTGAGGAACATTGGTCTCGGCAAGTTTCCGCTCGACCGTTTCACGTGCGCGGGCATAAACCCGCGCCCGCAACTGTGGTGTGGGATTTTCCTGAGCGTCGATCGTCTTTTTCAATAAACCTGCGAAATTCGCCATCGGTTTTTTGCTTTCTCATATTTACAACAACCGGCAACCGATTAATCGGTCGGTTGCTACCGATTGTTGACCAATATTGTTCTTAAACAACTCTATCCGGTAAGCTTATATTTTGAGACTAAATAAATATAGCCTTATAAAACAATCGTCAATTTCTGACATCTTCGCATAAAGTCAAGAAAAATAACGTCATTTTACCTGTCTTCAAACGGATCCGTCACAAGAATTGTATCCAAGCGTTCCGGACTCGTTGACAAAAGTGCTACCGGAGCACCGATCAATTCTTCAATATGACGAACATATTTTACGGCTTTTGCAGGCAATTCTGCCCAGCTTCTTGCGCCGGCAGTGGTTTCTTTCCAGCCTTCCATTGTCTCGTAAATAGGTTTCAGGCGGGTCTGTGCGCCCATGGAGGAAGGCATATAGTCGATCTTTTTGCCATCAAGCTCATAGCCGACGCACAATTTGATCTCGTCAAGCCCGTCAAGAACATCAAGCTTTGTCAAAGCAATGCCGTTAATGCCGCAAACAGCAATCATCTGGCGCAACAATACCGCATCAAACCATCCACAACGACGCTTGCGTCCGGTTACAACGCCATATTCATGTCCGTGTGTTCCGAGATATTCGCCTGCTTCATTTTTCTGTTCGGTCGGAAACGGGCCTTCACCAACGCGCGTGGTATAAGCCTTGGCAATTCCCAGAACATAGTTGATTGCCCCCGGCCCCATGCCCGATCCTGTCGCAGCCTGACCGGCAATCGTATTGGATGAAGTCACATATGGATATGTGCCGAAATCGTTATCAAGAAGCGCGCCCTGGGCGCCTTCAAAAAGAATGCGCGAACCGGCGCGACGCTGTTCATCAAGCAACTTCCATGTGCGATCCATAAAGGGAAGAATGTCGGCGGCGACTTCCATCAGTTCGTCATAAAGTGTTTTCGGGTCGATTTCAGGTTTTCCCATGCCGCGGCGAAGCGGATTGTGGTGGGCAAGCAGACGTTCGATTTTCGCCATCAAAGTATCAGGTTCTGCAAGATCCATCACGCGAATGGACCGACGGCCGACCTTATCTTCATAGGCCGGACCGATGCCGCGTTTTGTCGTACCGATTTTGAGACTCGATGTGGCATCCTCACGCGCTGCATCAAGATCGCGATGAAGCGAAAGAATGAGCGGTGCATTTTCAGCAATACGCAAATTGTCAGGTGTAATTTTAATCCCCTGATCTCTGAGTTTTTTCAGCTCTTCAACAAAATGGTGCGGATCAACAACAACGCCATTGCCGATAATTGACAGTTTTCCACGAACAACGCCCGACGGGAAAAGTGACAACTTGTAACTTGTTCCATCTATAACCAATGTATGTCCGGCGTTGTGTCCGCCTTGATAGCGTACAACAACATCTGCACGCTCGGATAACCAGTCAACAATCTTGCCTTTTCCTTCGTCGCCCCATTGTGCGCCGACAACCACTACATTGGCCATAATTTTCTCCGTCCTATGTGAAGGTTCTTTTACCTTCCTTCAGAAATAAACGGTTTTCTTATACCGAACTCTATTGGCGAGTGCGACTCCTCTTTTGTGCTTTTACGCCAAAAAATTTTGTACTTTTATGCCGGAAAATTATGTCGGAGAATGAATTATTCCGGATAATCGCCCCATATTGATTCCGCTTAAAAATCGGGTTTGCTAGAACCGCTTTTTAAGCCCGTGATTTTTTATCAGGGAGAAAAACAGGAAAAGCCGAAAAGATAACCCGACATCGTCCTCCTTATTTCCTCGATTTTCTCCCTCTATCCCCTCTTTTGTCCCTCTATCCGCGCCTTCGTCCCTCTATCTGCTTCCTCCTTTCTGCGTCTTTGTTCCGCTATCCGTGCCGTTATCTTATCCGTGGCTGCTGTCTTGTCTCCGCCTCTTTGTCCCTCTTTCCGCCTCCTTGTCCGTCTATCGCAGCCTAAATCCAGCTATCCGCGTCGGCATCTATCTGACGGCGACGGCTTCTCCTCCATCTACGCTTTTTGTCTATATATCCGGATAACCGCGTCTTTGTTCTTCTAACCGCGCTGTTATCAATCTACGTCTTTCTATCCGTGGCTGCTGTCTTGTCTCCGCCTCTTTGTCCCTCTTTCGGCCTCCTTGTCCATCTATCGCAGCCTAAATCCAGCTATCCGCGTCGGCATCTATCTGACGGCGACGGCTTCTCCTCCATCCACTCTTTTTGTCTATATATCCGGATAACCGCGTCTTTGTTCTTCTAACCGCGCTGTTATCAATCTACGTCTTTCCATCCGTGGCTGCATCCCTCTTTGTTCCACTATCCGCGCCGTTGTTTATCTATGTCTATCTATCGCAGTCTAACTCAAGCTATCCGCGTCTGCGTCTAACTGGTGACGCCCAACTCCATCCATCCACGGTTTTGTTTTTCCCTCCCCT
Organism: Bartonella sp. B10834G3; assembly: GCF_016102505.1. NCBI lineage: Bacteria > Pseudomonadati > Pseudomonadota > Alphaproteobacteria > Hyphomicrobiales > Bartonellaceae > Bartonella > Bartonella sp. B10834G3. The sequence continues at coordinate 27,359 of NZ_JACFOM010000005.1, read as the reverse complement.
TAACCTATCCTCACATTTTCATTCGGTCCGTTTTTCCGTTCCCGTTTCTGCTTTTCTTTTAAACCTCGCCGCTTCAACACCCGTAAACGCCCATCACGGAATTCCATTCGATTTTTTAAGAGCAAAAAATCGTTCATTCTTTCTTGCTTTATAACGCTGCATCTTCTGTTTCACCCGTAACACCACTTGTTCTGTATCGCCCTTTAACACCGCTCCTTCTGCATTACCCGATGATACCCGCCTCTTCGCGCCTGCTGGTAATAGTGGCCTTTTTAACCGTGGTGATATGAAACTTTCCATCTGATAAAGAAGACCGGCTATGAAGACCGTTTTATTCTTTCAATCTTTTTAAATCGATTTAAATTATAAATGACGTAACTTTAGTGATTCCCTGTTCAATTGTTCCCTATTGGGACAATATTTTTCAAAACTGCGGTTTCACTGTTAAAAAATTTTTGAAAAGGGTATTTTTGCGCGCTTGCACAGGCTAAAAAACTGAACATTGTTCAACAATCGGTGATAATTGTAGGACGACACAAAAAAGTTTTATTATCCTATTGTTTTTAATGATTTTTTTGATTTATAAATTATTTAATCGGCAAAATACGAGGTCAAAAATAGTGCAGTCAAAAGCCAAAAAAGACGACAAAAACATTTGTTTATTTAATTTGTTTATTTAAAAAGAAATGAAAAAATTTAAATTATTTAAAAAAAATTATTTTTTAAAAACAATTGGTTAGTCATCTATTGCCTTGGCATTCAATGTTGTTTGGTGTTTCTTTTTAAAAACGAATGCCGCCGGTTAACATTGTCTTTTTCGTCTTAACCATTTATTCGTATTTAATTGTGGATTGTTCAATATTGAAATTAATTGAACTCACAACGAAAACATAACGTGTTACTGTGCACAAATTGGATCATATTATCATTGGAATGTAACAGCTATGCGACGTTTTCTTGTCCTTGCGGTGGAAATTTCACCGATTTGCGCATGAAACGCCAAATTTTTTCAGGTTGCGTTCTGTCGATATCTATGGGAGGCAGTTCATGCTAAACATTTTTCAACACGCGCCTAACAAGCCGCGTGTACCCGAAGCGGAAATCGACCCGCTTTATCGTCGTCTGCGTTGGCAGATTTTCCTTGGGATATTCTTCGGTTACGCCGCCTATTATCTCGTACGTAAAAACTTTGCTCTGGCAATGCCTTCGCTGGTCGAGCAAGGCTTTACACGTGGTGATCTGGGTTTTGCGCTATCGGCTGTCTCTATAGCTTACGGCATTTCAAAATTTATTATGGGAGCGGTATCCGACCGTTCCAACCCGCGTGTTTTTCTCCCCGTCGGTTTGATTCTCGCGTCTGTTGTCATGCTGATTATGGGCTTTGTCCCTTGGGCTACATCCAGCATTGCTGTCATGTTCGTGCTGTTGTTTATTTGCGGCTGGTTTCAGGGAATGGGTTGGCCTCCCTGCGGACGCACAATGGTGCATTGGTGGTCACAAAAGGAACGCGGGAGCATCGTTTCCTTATGGAACTGTGCACATAATGTCGGCGGTGGTCTTCCGCCAATTCTGTTCATGCTTGGTATGGCCTGGTTCAATGACTGGCACGCAGCCTTTTATATGCCGGCTTTTGCGGCCATTCTGGTGGCAATTTTCGCCTTTGCAATGATGCGCGATACACCGCAATCATGTGGTTTACCGCCAATTGAAGAATATAAAAACGACTATCCGGAAAACTATTCGGAAAAGAACGAAGTCGAGCTCACCACAAAGCAGATCTTCACCCAATATGTTTTGCCCAACAAGCTTCTCTGGTATATCGCTTTTGCAAATGTCTTTGTTTACCTCTTGCGTTATGGCGTTCTTGACTGGTCACCGACTTACCTGAAGGAAGTCAAGCATTTTGCCGTTGACCAGTCTTCCTGGGCGTATTTCTTCTATGAATATGCAGGTATTCCCGGCACACTTCTGTGCGGCTGGATGTCTGATAAGGTATTCAAGGGCAATCGTGGTGCAACCGGTGTTTTCTTCATGACATTGGTGACCATTGCCACTGTTATTTACTGGCTCAACCCCGAAGGACATCCCAATGTCGACATGATCTGCATGATCGTTATCGGCTTCCTGATTTACGGGCCGGTTATGCTGATCGGTCTTCACGCTCTCGAATTGGCGCCGAAGAAAGCTGCCGGTACGGCTGCCGGTTTCACAGGTCTTTTCGGTTATCTTGGCGGTTCGGTTGCTGCTAGCGCGATCGTCGGTTACACTGTCGATTATTTCGGCTGGAACGGTGGTTTCCTCCTCATGATCGGTGGTGGCGTTATCTCTGTATTGCTTCTTGCCATCGAAATGGTGGGAGAACGCAAACAACATGCCCATGCCGAAAAATAAGTCGTTATAGACTTTAAAAAATATACGCGCTGGATTTATTCTGATTCAGCGCGTTTTTTGTACCCCATGAACGCTTCTTGATAGGAGCGTTTTATATGACCGTTTTCTACACACCGTTGCTGCTTTTCATTTGTCTTCTGTGATATGTACAGAACATATCTATGTTGTGTGCAAAACCTGATTGTCATCAAGGCCTATTTATATTCTTGATTGATATGAATAACCGGACACATCGGCCTATAGCAGAGAGAATAATCACCCCTTCAAACAATCAGGATGGCCGCCTTCTTCGTGTTATTTCAAGTTGCCAAATGGCGCGGGATTTTAACCGGTTATCAATTTACCAAATTGTCTCTAACGGCTTCGGGTCATTGGTTGTCTTACATGCGAAGTTCGGCGCATCGCATTATCGTTTTTAATGCAAATCTTGCGCCTTCAATATGTCGGCTTTTTGGGCGGTTCTCCCCGTCGTTCCACTTCATTCCTTCCCGACAATTTTTCTAAAGCACCGCATTCATCAAGCTCACAAAAAGACCTGCGTGCTCTTTTGATAAAATAACCCGATTTCCCAACGAAGCTGATAATGGCGGGAGAAATGCAATTCATTGCAAAAATTCGTTGCATCAAAAGAATAACCATCCGGCATTTGGAATAGCAATTCACAATAATGATGAAAGCCTTAACACTCTGAAGAGTGAATCGAGATTATCATCCCGAATATCGGAAAACCGACGACTATACGATTTCACAACGTTTGCATTTTGTTGAACAATCGTCAGAGTTTTCGTTTTGGCAAATTCCGTTTCATAGAAATAAGAGAGCGTAATTGTTAGATAGGTTGATTGGGCAAAGCCGATAGCCGCTCCTCAACATCACCTGTCTTCCGGAAAGGAAATGCAAATTCAGATATTACGTGTCATATAACTGGCGTCTTCGCTATAAGTCAGCAATTTTTGTTTCATTTCCTTTGACACATCAACCGTTTTAAACCCGTTCTTTTGCCAAAAGACTTGTGACCCATGAACAGCAACAAGGGAAAGTGTTTCGAGTTCTTCCCGCTCAGCGACAGCGACCAGAAGTTCAACCGCTTTTTTGCCATTTCCCCCGCCTTGCGCTTCGGGCAATAAAGCAAGATCGTGAATATAGAGCGTATCACATTTTTCCGGAAGTTTATGAAGCAGCCGGTCAAGAGCAGGAATGGAATTGGTTTTAAAAGGATGGGCAAGGCAATAACCATAGATTGCACTTGTTCGGGAGACCGGGCTCAAGTCTGAAATGTTTCCGGAGGCAGGATTTTCGTCAGAAAGTACAAAGCATGAAGAAGGAGAAAGATTGAATTTTTCTTCAAGCACCGCATCCTCTTCCGGAAAATCCGGATGACAAATTAAAGCGATCCGGCAGACACCTGCCAGATCGCTTTCTTTCATTGGACGCCAATATTTCACGGTTCAATCAACCGTTAGCGACATCGAATTCCAGAGGTTGGGTGTGTTTGATACCCTTTATCTTGCGCAATTCATCAAGCACTTGATCGGGAATACGAGCATCAAGATAAAGAAGCGCAATCGCGTCACCACCCGGTTCATTACGTCCCAGAGCGAAGTTTGCGATATTCACGCCGGATTTCCCGCAAATTGTACCGATTGTACCGATAATTCCCGGTGTGTCGGTATTGGTGATATAGAGCATATGCGGGCCGACCTCGGCATCAAGATTGATACCCTTGATCTGGATAAAGCGCGGCTTGCCGTCAACAAAGCAGGTTCCGGCAATGGAACGTGTGCGCTTCGATGTTTTGACTGTGAGTTTGATATAGCCGTCAAAAATACCGGATTTATCGCGCTTGACCTCGGAAAGAATAATACCGCGTTCTTTAACGAGAACCGGTGCCGATACCATGTTGACATCGGCAAGTTGCGGGCGGATGAGACCGGCCAATGCGGCACTGATGAGCGCACGCGTATTCATGGTAGCGGTTGAACCGTCAAACAGAATCTCGACTTCCTTGATATCTTCCTCGGTTGATTGGCCAACAAATGCACCAAGAACTTCGGCAAGTTTGACAAACGGCTTCAAGCGCGGTGCTTCTTCTGCCGTAATTGAAGGCATATTGATTGCATTGCTAACGGCACCATTGATAAGATAATCCGACATTTGTTCGGCAACCTGAATAGCAACGTTTTCCTGTGCCTCGGTTGTTGACGCACCGAGGTGCGGCGTACAAACGACATTATCAAGGCTGAAGAGAGGATCATCGGCAGCCGGTGGCTCGACTTCATAAACGTCAACCGCAGCACCTGCAATTTTGCCCGACTTCAAAGCGTCAACAAGATCTTTTTCGACAACCAGCGCACCGCGTGCACAATTGATAAGTCTTACGCCTTTCTTCATCTTGGCGATCGTTTCGGCATTGATGATATGGCGTGTCTTATCGGTGAGTGGTGTGTGTAATGTAATAAAATCGGCGCGCTTCAACAAATCGTCCAATTCGACCTTTTCGACTCCGAGTTCTTTGGCACGGGCATCCGAAAGGAACGGGTCATAGGCAATCACCTTCATCTTCAAGCCGACACCGCGGGTTGCAACAATCGAACCGATATTGCCACAGCCGATAATGCCGAGAGTTTTGCCGGTGATTTCAACCCCCATAAAGCGGCTTTTTTCCCATTTACCAGCCTTGGTCGATTTATCGGCGGCGGGCAATTCACGGGCAACAGCAAACATCAATGCAATGGCATGTTCTGCGGTTGTGATCGAATTGCCGAATGGCGTATTCATAACGATAATACCGCGCCGTGAAGCGGCCGGAATATCAACATTGTCAACGCCGATACCGGCACGACCGACAACTTTCAGGTTTTTCGCAGCGGCAATAAGTTTTTCCGTTACTTTGGTTGCCGAACGGATAGCCAAACCATCATATTGGCCAATAACTTCGAGAAGCTTTTCTTTGTCTTTACCGAGTTCCGGTTTGTAATCGACCTCAACGCCGCGATCTTTGAAAATCTGGACAGCGGTCGGGGATAATTTATCAGATACGAGTACACGAGGTGCCATTATGGCCTCCAAAAATTTTGTAAAATGGGGGAAAGAGCGGCCTTGAAACAAGCCGCTACAAGGGAATCTTAATTTTTAAAGAGCTGCTTTTTCAGCCTTGAAAGCCCAGTCGAGCCATTCCGTCAATGCCTGAAGATCGGCGGCCTCGATTGTGGCACCAGCCCAGATACGCAAACCTGACGGTGCATCGCGATAGGCCCCTATGTCATGGGCAACACCGGCTTTTTCCAGACGGTTGACAATAGCCTTGGCAAATGCCGCCTGCTTGTCGGCATCAAGTTTAGCCACAGCCGGATCGACAATTTTGAAGCACACGGAAGTGTTCGAGCGGGTCGCCGGTTCTTTCGCCAGAAATTCGATCCACGGCGTTTTGGCAACGAATTTGTCAAGGACAGCAAAATTCTCGTCAGCCCGTTTCATCAAAGTTTTCAGACCGCCAATCGACTTTGCCCATTTCAATGCATCAAGGTAATCCTCGACACAAAGCATAGATGGCGTATTGATTGTTGCGCCCTCGAAAATACCTTCAATGAGTTTTCCACCTTTTGTCATGCGGAAAATTTTTGGCAGCGGCCATGCGGGCGTATAGGTTTCAAGACGTTCTACCGCACGTGGCCCCAGAATAAGCACACCGTGTGCACCCTCGCCACCCAGCACTTTTTGCCAGGAGAATGTTACAACATCAAGTTTCGAGAAATCGAGATTTTGTGCAAATGCAGCCGATGTTGCGTCGCAAATCGTAAGCCCTTTACGATCAGCCGGAATAAAATCGGCATTAGGAACGCGCACGCCGGAGGTTGTTCCATTCCATGTGAAAACAACATCACGATCAAAATCGACTTTGGTCAAATCCGGTAATTCACCGTAAGGCGCTTCCAACTTGCGCACATCGGTCAATTTCAATTGTTTGACAACATCTGTTACCCAGCCCGAACCGAAGCTTTCCCATGCCAGCATGTCAACGCCACGTGCTCCAAGCAGTGACCACAGTGCCATTTCAACAGCACCGGTATCGGATGCTGGAACAATGCCGATACGATAATTTGCAGGAACTTCCAGCACTTCGCGGGTGAGGTTGATTGCCTCTGCCAGCTTGGCTTTACCAATTTTTGCACGATGTGAACGGCCAACCGGCGCATCAGCAAGCGCTTCAACCGTCCAACCGGGACGCTTTGCACAGGGACCAGAAGAGAAATTGGGATTGTTCGGGCGCACGCCCGGCTCGTTTAGATTTGTCATAATATTCTACCCTTTCAGATAGCTCGCCTCTCGTTGGGAAGAGGTGGCCCGCTGACGTGATTATCCGAAAGGCACTTTCAACACAAGTAAAAAAATAGATTATCACAAATTATTTAATCTGAGCCGCTTTTAGACAGAGTTTTTCAATGTATTGTTGAAGTGTTATTTTTCCTCTCTCTATTTTATTCAATGGCGGCCAATCACCACTTATTGTCTTTAACGCCATCGCTGTAAATGACATTGCACTTGATTTCGAGAAAGAAAGGGAAAGATAATAATTTTCAATATCTTCCCTCTTCACTCCTCTAAGTTTTACCGGTTTTCCGAGTGCCGTTTCAAAAGCGGATGCGACATCTTGAACCGTGTAACGTTCCGGCCCTTCAACATAATGAATGCCAGCCTTTCCACATTCGACAAGCCTTGTCAGATAATCGGCAATATCGCGGGGAGCGACCATTGGAATGATAGAATGGGAGGGATAAATAGTGGTCAAACATCCTTTTTTGATAATTTCGTTGAGAGCAAAATCCCAATTGGACATATAAAAGCCTGCACGAACAATCAGCGCTTCCGGATAAATCTCTTTAACTTTTTCTTCCAATAAATAAAGGCTGCCTAAATCTCCGATATGGTCACCTCTCTGAGCTCCATAAGTCGACTGCACAATGACTTTTTCAAGATTGGTGTTTTCGAGTGCGCGCATCATCGCAGCAATTGTTCTGCGCTCTTCAAGATCAACATCATAAACAGGATTGGCTGGGGGATTAAGGATATAAACGCCGCTCGCCTGCTTCAAAACCTCATGGAACAAACGATCGTCGGAAATATCAATTTCCGCAAGTTGCGCACCAAGCTTGACAAGGTTTTCAGCGCGTTTTCCGGAACGGGTTACCACTGTCACATCCCTCCCCGAACGAAGCAGATTCTTAGCGAGCTCCGAACCGATATGGCCAGTTGCCCCCATCACGACAAACATGATTCACCTCTCTTTCAAAAAACGTTAGCCTATCAGATAACGATAATCATTCTTGTCGGAAAGGACTAATAAAACTATGATGGGCTTTCAAACGGGAAGGGCACAGAATGAAACAATTGCATTGGAAAAAAAGTTTAAGCCTTATAATCATTCCGCTGTTGTTTTTAAGCGGTTGCCAATCGGTTCCCAAGCTCAAATCACCCGATAATATTTACGAATTCAACACCCGCCCGACAAATGAAGTTGGCATTCCGGCCGATGTTCTGAGGCGTGCCGCTTTTACGGCAGAACGTCGCGGCTATCGTTATTTTACAATCAATGACACGTCCGAAGGTGCACAAACTTCAAAAATGCCGACTTTCGGCATTAATTACGGACGTGATCCTTATGGCTTTTCTGACCCTGGTGCCGACAGTACGGGGGGCGGAATTTCAATGGATTTACCATTGAATACTCGTCGCATCCATTGGGTTGTCACCATGATGCATACGCCCGAAACACAATCGACCAAAGTTTATGATGTAACCGAGGTTATTTCCAAATAGCTGTTTTCAACAAGTTGGTCACTTCAAGTTCAAGATAAAAATTGCGTTTTATAGAAAAACTGCTGTCATATAGCGGTGAGAAGAACAATAATTTCATCAAAACTCGGGGATGGCAATCATTTGCAAAATTCATCTTTAAAAAAAGCCGTAATGCAGCGCATGGAAGGCTGCGCTTCGTTCAGCACGGTTTATAAAGATCAACGGTCATCTTTGGAAAAACTTTATCAATCCGGCTCGTTGAAATTACGTTTTCCGCTTTATTCCGACAACCATTTCGAGGCTGTGCAAATCAATACGGCAGGCGGTTTGACCGGCGGCGACAAGCTTTTCTGGAAATGCGAACTCGGTGAAAAAACAAAAGCAACCATCACCACACAAGCCGCCGAAAAAATATATCGCTCGCTTGATGGTATGCCGGCCGAGATCGATATTTCGCTAAATTTAAGAAAAAACTCGACATTGTTCTGGCTCCCGCAGGAGACAATTTTTTTCAATCGTGGCGCATTAAAACGCAAAATCACCGTCGAGATGGAAGAAGGTGCGGCTCTTCTTCTGGTAGAAGCTTTTGTTTTCGGCCGGAAATTAATGGGAGAGAAAGTTGTCAACGGCTTTATTGATGACGAGTGGCAGGTGCGTTTTTGCGATGAGCTTGTCCATTTTGAAGCCTTTAAAATCAATGGCAATATTTTACAGCAATCAACCCGCCCTGCAATTTTCAACGCCAATCAGGCCATTGCCACAATTCTCTACATTGCCGATGATTATCAGAGGCACGAAGCGGCTGCGAGAGAGATTATCGGACAATCCGGAGGGGTCTCTGCGTGGAATGGCAAGTTTCTTGCAAGGATGATTGAAAAGGACTCCTATTCTTTGAGGGAAAAACTTGCTCCTTTGGTAAAACTGCTAACAAAAGGTGCAGATGTGCCGAAATTTTGGTCAATTTAACTATGGGTGAATAATGATACTTACCGAAAGAGAAAAGGACAAATTGTTGATCTCGATGGCAGCAATGGTTGCTCGCAAACGACTTGAACGGGGAGTGAAGCTCAATCATCCGGAAGCTGTTGCACTGATTAGCGATTTTGTCGTGGAAGGTGCGCGCGATGGCCGCACCGTTGCCGATCTCATGGAACAGGGCGCTTATGTATTGCGCCGCGATCAGGTCATGGAAGGCATTCCTGAAATGATTGAAGACATTCAGGTTGAAGCAACATTTCCCGACGGGACAAAACTTGTCACTGTCCACCATCCGATCCGTTAAGCCTGACAATTGAAAAATATAAAACTTAGGGGAACTCTCATGAAACTCTTGTCAAAATCGACAATCATAACAGCTTTGATGATTTTAACATCGACACCGGCTTTTGCCCACCTTACCGGTGTTCCACATGACCATAGCTCTTTTACAAGCGGCTTTTTACACCCGTTAACCGGATTCGATCATATTCTTGTTATGGTTGCAGTCGGCCTATGGGCAGCTCAACTCGGTGGAAAATCGATCCTCGCAGTTCCGGCAAGTTTTGTTGTGTGTATGGCAATCGGTTTTTGGCTTGCCACAAAGGGCATTGCCCTACCTTATGTCGAACCGGTCATTCTTGCTTCCGTTATTGCAATGGGGCTCTTTGCGGCAATGGCCGTTCATCTTCCCATTATGCCCGCCATGCTCGTCGTCGGTGCTTTTGCTGTTTTTCATGGTTATGCGCATGGTCTCGAACTCGAAAATTCGGAAGCCTATGCTTACGGAACCGGTTTTTCTATTGCCACAGCATTGCTTCACGGCGTCGGTATTACAATCGGCTTGGGAGCAGGCAAAATTTTTGGCCAGTCAAATGGCGCAACCGCAATCAGAATCGGCGGCGTTGCGACCACTCTTGCAGGGCTTTATCTGGCATTTGCTGCCGCATGACGTCGAATTCCCGCCACCCGTTCTAACAATCGGAAAGAAATATGATGGTTCCCGGAGAAATGATTACAGAGGCAGGCGATATTGAAATGAATGCCGGCCGTAGCGCGATAAAACTCAAAGTCGGCAATAGCGGCGACCGCCCTATTCAAGTGGGATCACATTATCATTTTTATGAAGCCAATCCTGCCCTTCAATTCGACCGCGAAAAAGCCCGTGGAATGCGCCTTGATATTCCGGCCGGTACAGCAGTCCGGTTTGAACCCGGACAGGAAAAAGATGTTTTCCTCATACCATTAGCGGGAAAACGTCGCATTTTCGGTTTTCGTGCAAAAATTCAGGGGGATCTTTAATGAGCCACAAAATCTCGCGTGCTGCTTATGCGCAAATGTTCGGGCCTACAAAAGGTGACCATATCCGCCTTGCCGATACAGACCTTTTTGTAACTGTCGAAGATGACAAGACAACTTATGGCGAGGAAGTCAAATTCGGTGGCGGTAAAGTTATCCGCGACGGGATGGGACAAAGCCAGTATTCACGTGAACAAGGGGCTATGGATACAGTTATCACCAATGCCCTTATTGTCGATTATACCGGCATCTACAAAGCCGATATCGGTTTGAAAGACGGTCTTATCGAAAAAATCGGTAAAGCAGGCAATCCCGATATTCAACCAAATGTCGATATTATCATTGGTCCTGCAACCGAAATTATTGCGGCGGAGGGAAAAATTGTAACCGCTGGCGGAATTGATTCACACATTCATTTTATTTGCCCCCAGCAGGTCAACGAAGCACTTTATTCCGGCGTTACAACCATGTTTGGCGGTGGCACGGGGCCCGCGCACGGAACGCTTGCGACCACCTGCACACCGGGCCCTTGGCACTTGGCGCGCATGATACAAGCGGTAGACAGCTTGCCAATGAATATCGGCCTTGCCGGTAAAGGCAATTCGTCTTCCCCTGCTGCTTTGATCGAAATGGTCAATGCCGGTGCTTCTTCGCTCAAACTTCATGAAGATTGGGGGTCGACTCCGGCGGCAATCGACAATTGTTTGAGCGTTGCCGATGATTATGACGTGCAGGTTATGATCCACACCGATACATTGAATGAAGCGGGTTTTGTCGAAGATACAATCGCGGCATTCAAAGGCCGGACAATCCACGCCTTCCATACAGAAGGTGCCGGCGGGGGGCATGCTCCCGATATTATCCGTGTTTGCGGGTTTGAAAATGTATTGCCTGCCTCCACCAACCCGACACGCCCCTATACGGAAAACACCATTGCCGAACATCTCGATATGCTCATGGTCTGTCACCACTTGTCGGCAAAAATACCCGAAGATGTCGCCTTTGCCGAAAGTCGCATACGCAAGGAAACAATCGCGGCCGAAGATATTCTGCATGATCTCGGTGCTTTTTCTATTATCTCGTCGGATAGTCAGGCGATGGGACGTGTCGGAGAAGTCATTATCCGCACCTGGCAGACTGCCGATAAAATGAAAAAACAACGTGGTTATTTGGGAAAAGATAGCGGGTTCAACGATAATGAGCGCGTGAAACGCTACATTGCAAAATACACAATCAATCCGGCCATTGCACAAGGAATCGGTCATGTCACCGGTTCGATAGAAACCGGTAAACGTGCCGATATTGTCATCTGGTCGCCCGCCTTTTTCGGTGTAAAACCGGATATGGTTTTGCTTGGCGGAATGATCGTGGCGGCACCCATGGGTGACCCCAATGCATCTATTGCAACACCGCAACCGGTTCACTTCCGGCCAATGTTCGGCGCTCTCGGAAAGGCTGTCAAACACACATCTCTCACCTTTACGAGCAAAGCCGCCATTGATAATGGGCTAGCCGAAAAGCTAGGGCTTGAAAAGGAACTCGTTGCCGTCAAAAACACCCGCACAATTTCCAAAAAATCCATGAAACTCAATTCTGCAACGCCGCATATCGACGTTGACCCTGAAACTTATGAAGTGCGCGCAGATGGTGAATTATTAACCTGCGAACCGGCAAAGATACTTCCGATGGCACAGCGCTATTTCCTTTATTGAGGTTTAAATGTCCTATAAAACTTTTCGAGCAACAAAATATATACCGGTGTCCGATGCCAAAGGGGTTGAAACTTCAGGTGCGCTTTCACTTTCCCATGACGAGCGCCATATCCGCCGGAAATTACTTCATTTTGCCAATGGCGATATGATTATGGTGGATTTGAAAGAACCCGTCCATCTCAAAGAAGGCGATGTTCTTGAAGCTGAAAACGGTGAATATTTTCTCATCCACGCAGCCAATGAACCACTTTATTCTGTCAAAGCGGCAACTCCACTCGAACTTACCCGACTTGCCTGGCATTTGGGCAACCGTCATCAAGCAGTCGAAATCAAAGAAAACACGATTTTCGTGTCTCGCGATCCGGTTATTCGCGCTATGCTTGAAGGTTTAGGCGCAACCATTGAGGAGATCGAGGCTCCTTTTCAACCTCTCCACGGAGCATATCACGACCATGCGGGGCACCATCATTAATGTTGCAGGGTGACGCCTCTTTACTGCGCTTGATGACGCTTTTTTCGCCGGTCTTTCCGGTCGGAGGCTTTGCCTATAGCCATGGTCTCGAACAGGCCGTCCATGAAAATTTTATCACAAATGCCGAAGATTTGTTTGATTGGCTTGATGCTCTTGCCAATTACGGATCTCTCCATAATGATGTGGTTTTTATTGCCGAAGCGTGGAGATCAACCGATCAAGGAAAATCCATTATTGCCCTTGTCGAAATAGCCAATGCGAATGCTGCCTCGAAAGAACGCTTTCTGGAAATTGATTTACAAGGCCGTGCTTTTTGTACCTCGGTTGCCCAAACCGGTTTTTCAAAAGAAATCTATAAAGCTCTTCCCTATCCGGTTGCTGTCGGCGTTCTCGGACATCAAATAGAAATTTCATTGCCATCTGTCCTGACGGCCTATCTCCACACATTTCTGTCAAATCTGGTGCAGGCAGCTATAAGACTCGTTCCGCTTGGCCAAAGCGACGGGGTCAAAATAATGGCAAAGCTCGAAAAGACAATTCTTGCTATCACCGATAACAGCGATAAGCTCACACTTGATAATCTCGGTTCATGTTGTTTTCTATCCGACATCATGGCAATGCGCCACGAAACACTTTATTCAAGGATTTTCCGTTCATGACATCTTCTTATTCACCAAACGGTCCGTTACGTATCGGCATTGGAGGCCCTGTCGGGTCCGGAAAAACAACTTTGACGGAAATGCTATGCAAAGCCTTGCGCGATCATTACTCGGTCGCCGTTGTTACCAACGATATTTATACAAAAGAAGATGCGCTGATCCTCAATCGCGTTCAGGCACTGCCAGAAGACCGCATCATCGGTGTGGAAACAGGCGGTTGCCCGCACACGGCTATTCGCGAGGATGCAACTGTCAATTTGCAAGCTATTGACGAGCTTTTAAACCGGCATCCCGACCTTGATATGATATTTATCGAATCAGGCGGAGATAATCTCGCAGCAACATTTTCCCCTGATCTCGCCGATTTGACGCTTTACGTTATTTCGGTGGCAGAAGGTGAAAAAATACCGCGCAAAGGCGGTCCCGCCATTACACGCTCTGATTTGCTTATCATCAACAAGAAAGATCTTGCCCCATATGTTCACGCCGATCTTGATGTGATGAAACACGATGCCAAAATCCAGCGCGGCGACAAACCTTTCGTTTTCACGGATATGCTGCGCCGCGAAGGGCTTCAGGATATTATTCGATTTATCGAACTGGCAGGCGGCTTTAACCGATAAATAAACAAACGCCCACGCGAAAAATGTTTTTCACGGCTTAAAAATTTTACTCACACATGAACAAGGCTGATAGTGTCAAAGAGCTCATCCAAAGGCAAAACAATATTTGCCGGAATTTTTCTAAGACATTTTCACGAGAGATATGTTCAGAAAAATTAACTGGTACGCCTAAGGGGAATTGAACCCCTGTTTCCGCCGTGAGAGGGCGGCGTCCTGACCGCTAGACGATAGGCGCACGGTGTAAAGCCGCTAATAAGCCTTGTTTACTCAAAGAGCAATGCCAAATCCCCAAAAAAATGAACTTATCGGGGCAAATTTTGAATATTTTTGTTTTGAAGGCTAGACACCCAAAATTTTAATGTTATAAACCCAAGCGCTCCGGTTAAAAAATCGGATTTGCCCAGATAGCTCAGTTGGTAGAGCAGCGGACTGAAAATCCGCGTGTCCGTGGTTCGATTCCGCGTCTGGGCACCATCTTCAATTTTTATATGTTTAGTTTCTATAAGCAGATCGCTTTAACCCCTTGTTTTATCAAATTAAACAATTTCGATAAAAGCTCATAGCTTTCCATTTAAAATCCCGCTCTAGTCTAACTCGGCAACAAACTTTAACCGGATTGCACCAATCGCTTCCCGAATTATCTTGGTCGCTGTCCTGACAATAACCCCAAGGGTAACTCCATCACGATTCTGATCGGCGAAAACACACTCTCTATACGTTGTAATGTAATCGCCATTTGTTTTGTTTTTGAAATTGTACTTCGTCAGTGATGTATCGATCGTGTTATTCGACAGGGTCAAAGTTGATGCAGCGCAATAAAAAGCGCTACCAATCCGGTTGCAAAAGGATCCATACTCATAGAACTCTCACATGTCGGACACATAGAACATATTGAATATCTTTCATAGAGATGGCTACCGAAAACCACAGCATCGTGATGCTTTTTCAAAAATGGGCTGATATTGCAACAATAGATATAAAAATCGCGTTTACGGGTAGCGCCCACCTCCTGTATGAATGTAATCCATTGATATCGGCTGTGCTTTGTTAATGGTTCAGGCAAGGCATATGTATTTTCAAACACTTCCAGTTCAAAATCCGGACAGGTAACCGTCATCGCTTTATCGGTCGCGGTAAAAATCATCGGTAACTACATAACCATCTTGAAAGTGAAACGAAGTGGTGATTAGCTATTCCGGCACGCTATATAGATGTCGTCATGTTTTTCCGATACCGATAAATTCAACATATCGCCCAACAGCCATTTCGTCTCACTAGCAATATTGTTGAGCGCTTCAAGTAAATCGACGTTAACCAAAAAAACGATCCCTCATTCTTTGATCGTGGGCCTCAAGTAAATATACAGTCTATGTTTCTCTGGATCATCTCCGGTTCCAGCATGACATGGGACACAGACCATGTCCCGTACTTTTCGGTATTCTCAGGCGTTTCACAATATCGGCAGCAGTTAAACTGTGCGTATTTTTTCCAGTAAATCAAGAATTTATACTGATCTGCTTAAGGCCTAGATATTGTAATTTTTAATAACATTCACATGATATACATTTTATTGACAAACTGAAATATCTTACGCAATATACAAAACATCGGAATTATTTCACTATAATGAAATAATTTTAAATTAAAAATATTGTGGAGGGAAATTTAAATAATTATACAAATTCAATTAGTTATTTGAATATTGAAGTTGTGGCAGCAAAGAAAATTTCTTGTACATCTTTCTGCTGTGGCGGAACGACGCTGTATAAAATCCGGTTCATAGACCCGAATTTAAAAAATAAACAAGACGAATTTTAAATTCAAAAAATCTTACTATCGAAAAGTCGGAGGTAACTTATTTGATAATAAAACTGTAATTTGAAATATATCCTATATGCAACTTGATCGCTTTGGGAGGAGAGATCATGTCACATGGATTTTCGACGGGAAAAAGCGAAACAGCGCCACCCGTCAACATTAAAAAAGTCATTACAGCGTCAAAGGCAGGTACAATTGCCGAATGGTATGAAACCCTTATTTATGGTGTTTCAACTATACCGGTTGTCGGAACGCTGTTTTTAGCGAAAGTGGATAGCCCGCTTGCCGGAATTATGGCAGCATTTGCCACTTACACGATAGACTTTGCAGCCCGCCCCCTTGGGGATTTGATTTTTGGTCACTATGGTAACAGATCGGGGCGAAAAAACTGGCTTCCGTTCAGCCTTTTTCAGGTCGGTATTTCAACTTTCCTTATGGGTTGTATCCCTACTTTCTCGTCGATCGGCTTGCGTGCACCTTTTACAATTATAGTGCTGGGGTTCGTACAAGGCTTTACCCTCAGTGGCGAATGGGGTGGTGCAATTCTACTCGCAAAATATAACGCGACAATTCCCGTTACTATTTATCTATTTTTTGTCTGCGGAATATCTACGGTAGCATTGCTTTGCCTTCATGAGGCGCGTCACCTGAGACTGAATATGGTTGACGAAAAATATCTTGGAAAACGTGGGGCTAGCCCGCTTTTGGAAGAAAATTGTTAAAATTATTTTTGGGAGGATAGACATGTTTGATCGGAATAAAAAACACTTTCGCACGGTTATACTTGGTGCTGGTTTCGGTGGTTTAGGTATGGGAGCCACTCTGAAGGAAGCCGGAGACGACGATTTTATTATTTTTGAAAAGGCCGGGGAACTCGGGGGTGTATGGCGCGACAATAGCTATCCGGGTGCTGCGTGTGATGTGGAAGCCCATCTCTATTGTTACAGCTACTTTCCTTATTTGCGTGTCAGTAGTATGTTTCCGGAGCGCGACGAGTTAATGGGCTACCTGCATAGATTTGCCGATCATTTCGATCTCGAAAAACACATTTTTTGTAATCATAAAATAACGTCGGCTGTCTGGAACGAAAAAACCAATCAATGGGAATTTGAGGTTAATGGTAAAGAACATTTTACCTCAACATTTTTTGTGCCCGCCTGGGGGCAATTGAATACGCCTAAAATTCCGGAATTTAAGGGACTAAGCGATTTTAAAAATCCGATATTCCATTCCGCTGAATGGGATCATTCGATTGATCTTAACGGAAAAAACGTTGCAAGCGTAGGTTCCGCTGCAAGTGCCGTGCAATATGTTCCGGAAATTGCGAAAATTGTTCGCCATCTGACTGTTTTTCAACGTAGTGCCAATTGGATAATGCCGCGTAACCAATATTTCTTTTCCGAAGAAGAACTGGATAATTTTGAAAAACATCCGGAAACGTTTTGGGAGAGCCGGCGACAAGTGTATAAATTGCGGGAAGAAGGGTTCCAACGAACCAAACATAATTCCGTCGCACAAAAGGAAGGTATTAAAATGGCCAAGGCGCACCTGGCCAAACAAATTAGCGATGAAGAATTGCTAAAAAAACTCACTCCGGAATTTGAATTCGCTTGCAAACGTATCTTGCGTACCGATGATTATTATCCTGCCTTGATGCGTAAAAATGTTTATCTCGAAACTGCGCCGATTGACCATTTTACCAGTGATGGTATCGTCACCAAAGAAGGTGTCGAACACAAATTCGATGTCGTCATTTTCGGTACAGGATTTTCAAGTCAGGCATTTCAGGGCGATCTGGTCATTACGGGTCAGGATAATGTGACACTCGATCAGGTATGGCAAGACGGCGCACAAGCTTATCTGGGCATGAATATACCCGGTTTTCCCAATATGTTTGTTCTTTATGGACCAAACACAAATCTCAACCATAATTCAATTCTTGCTATGCTTGAAATTCAGCAAAATTACATTGTTCAGGCAATGAACCATATTGATAACGGGCAAGCTGCTTCTGTAAAAATTGATGTTTTCAACCGTTATAATGACAATATTCAGGAGGAGATGAAAGACTCGGCTTTTTCATCGTCATGCAGCAGTTGGTATAAAAATGCTGCCGGCCGTGTCATCAATAACTGGTCGGGAACTGTGGAAGATTATCGTCAATTGGCAAAATGGAATGATAACGATTTTGATTGGGTCGAAAGAGCAGGTTGAAAAATGACAAAAGGAACATTTATTCCTCTGGAAGAGGTCGCTGCCGATGCGAGAGATCTTGTCAAAGCATTTCGAGATAATGGCGAAATATCATTTCAGGATTTACCTTTGGAAGAGGTTCGAGAAGGTTATCGTCAGTCGTGTAGCATATATCAACTTCAAGTGGACGAAAAACTCTCGGTAACTGACGTGGATTGCAAAGTAACGGGCGCTACGATCAAATTGCGGCATTATTCAAAAGGCGACGACAAGCACAGACCGTTATTGCTTTATTTGCATGGCGGGGGATGGGTCATCGGCGATCTTGATACACATGACGGAATTTGTCGATATATGGCAAAAAAGACATCTGCCAATGTTGTAGCCGTCAATTATCGGCTAGCTCCGGAACATGTTTTTCCTGTTCCTTATCAGGATTGCGTTGATGCTTTGAATTGGCTTGCACAAAATCAACAAGCTTTAAAACTCGATTGTTCTAAAACGATCATCATGGGAGATAGCGCGGGCGGTAATATGGCAACGATACTTGCCAACGAAAAACACATCAGTCAGGATATAAAAATTATATCTCAAATATTGCTTTATCCTGTCACCGATTTGACAGCATCGTCACCTTCTTATCAAAAAATAAAACAAGGATTTTCACTCGTTGATAAAACTATGTATTGGTTTCGAGAGAAATATGTTCCGGAAAAAACAGATTTGAAAGATCCTCGTCTTTCGCCCCTGTTTCATAACCATAACAAACAACCTCCGATGTTCATTGTTACAGTTGGACTGGATCCGCTAGCAGACGAAGGTTGTGATTATGCAAATCTTGCCGCAAAAAGTGGCACAGAACTGGAACACCACCATTTGCCTCATCATATGCATGGCATGTTCACCTCTGCCGGAAAAGTGAAAACCGCGAAAAAAATGCTAAAAATGGCCGCTCGTTTTATTGAGGATCGGCTTTCATCCTGATTGGTATTATGAAAGATAATATTCAAGATGGGCGGTATTTTGAATACCGCCCAATTATCGCTTTTATGATATATATTCTTTTAATGTGTTATTAATAAACTTAAAGTCGCCAATCGTTCTCTACAAAAGTGAATTCATTTTTGCTCATCACTTGAAATTTCCAGAAACAGTATAGGTAACAATTTAGGTATAATCATCCAGTCTATATGAGTAATATTGTTATCAGATTTTCATGTAGTCCGTTATTGAAGCGTCATTCATGCTGATCGAGATCACGATGAAACGGCTCTTTAATATTACTCTTAAAGCGGCACATATATAGCTTTGTCCGATTTTAAAAAATTCCGGATTTCGTTTATATGCCGGCTTATTGGTGTAACCTCGTTAATTTTCTATAGAAGACTTGTCGGTAATCAAAAGCTGTCTCAAGTGGCAGCTATGCGCAAACAAGTCAGCGCACAAAATAGCAACATTTTATCGGTTTTGACGATACGTACTGCTCGTCAGCCACTATGCGAAACGGCTTTTCCACTTGCCTGCTTGATAAACATTCCACACATCAAATGGATGATTAGTACATGCTAACCACAGCGGATCCAATCAATGCAGCGTTTGATGCATT
Organism: Bartonella sp. B10834G3; assembly: GCF_016102505.1. NCBI lineage: Bacteria > Pseudomonadati > Pseudomonadota > Alphaproteobacteria > Hyphomicrobiales > Bartonellaceae > Bartonella > Bartonella sp. B10834G3. The sequence continues at coordinate 7,815 of NZ_JACFOM010000005.1, read as the reverse complement.
TCTCAAGCTATATTGACCAAAACAAAACGTAATTTTCAAGAAGAAGTAACGTTACCAGATTGAGTTGAACGGTGTCTGTTATGAACGCTTTTTTTGGCGATGCGACTATTGCAAGTTGTTTCTCCATTCATTGTCAACTCCGAACAGAAGATAAATGACGGTATTTCTTTTAGTCAATTGATCCAGTGTCACAAGCGGCTGCTTATGCAGGCGCTTCCAAACCGATTTTTTTCGTTTTATCCGAATTCTCGTCATTCGCAGATTCCGTGATGATATTTTGGCGCCAAGTCAAAAAATTATAGCTATAAGTGGTTACTTCCAACGATACTCTGTTCAATTCAGAAGGATCATATCCAATCAGATAAAAATCATTATCCTGCCAGCGAAATGTATAGACATTATAACCCAATGAGTTGCTGAACCAGCCAATTCTGATAACAAAGGTGCCATTACCCGCATAAACTTCACCATAAACTACGCCGTTAAACGGGTCTTGGCTATCCATACTTGCGGTAACACGCTGAATGAAAGTAGTGTTCTGCTTGATAAGTCACCAGCTCTTCCCGTCAGCGAATAAAACGATCAATATTCTTGGATTGGTATCAATCGGCGCACAACTGTCACAATTCACAGGCCGAATAAAATTTGAATCGTTCCGATCTTTCACAACCATGACCGTATCCAATTGGCCATCTTTATTGAGATCGTCTTGCCGGATAAATTCTATGTTCCAAAAGTAGGGAACAAAGTCTTCAAGCTTTTCGCTGCGTTGAGGCAATTTGGGTAAATCAAGTGTCTTTGAATCTTCTGCACAGCTGACAGATAACGAAAAACATCATAAAGAACAAAAATGCTATAGCTTTAAAAAAATTGTTTAGCTGCACCTTTTATCTGCCTTTTTTTCGAAAAATACGCTAATAAAAATTCAACAAGATTGTATGTATTTAAAAATTAATTCATAAACATTAAAAAGTATTTCCAAATTATAACTCGATATCAACAACACAAAATCGAATATATTGTCTCAGAATTTTACGCACATTGTTGGATTGAACGCTTACACAATGATCCATTACGCTCCGGAACTTGACACATTTTTTTTAAAACCTTTTTCCAGAAGTTTTCCTTAAATCTCAGAACAAGTTTCGAATATAACATCAGACAACAACTGTTGAACTAAACAATAATTGCGCTTGAACAAGTCTCTATATTGACGCCTATTCTGATCCGGAATGAAATTAATCGAGATATTACTATTCTTATTCGCCCGAAATGAGCCTCTCTCTTTGGTAATCGAACATTCGATCGAAACGTTATAGAAGAAAATTATATCGAAGAAATTTTCGCCGGTTTTATAGAATATAATGTAGAAAATTCTGTCGTCATTCCGCCCCCACCGTAAAAGTTCTCTGCTGCCGGTTGGATGAAGATTGTCAGTTTACGATAGTTTTGCAGTTAGCAGTAACGTTATGATTGTCAAACTTTCCTCTCCGGCCAAATGAGTGTGATTTGGAAGCGGCTTTAAACCACCATGCAAAATCGAACATCTGTTTTGCAAAACTCGAAGACCGGCGGCTTTTTGCGAAACGCTACGACAGATGTACACTCGCTTTTTCTCGACCATATACATCGCCGCTTGAAGTCATCTTCTATCTTAATTGATGTGGCTTGCCCCTAAAATTCAATGCTCTTTACACATGGGAAAAAGTGACCGGAAAAATATTCATATAATATGAACAAGAAATACGTTTCTACATGTTTAAGTATATAATTTTAAAAATTATTATCTTAAAATTTTAAAACAATAATTTACTTTGAAACAAACTAACAAATATTCATGATGTATCTTACTATATAAATTAAAAATTATATTTTTAAATCAATTTTGAGCATCCATATATTTATCAAGTGTTTGAAACACGCCAGCTTTTTTCCAAAGTTTTCTGTTACCTATAACATATAATGCTTCTTTGGCTCTCGTTGCTGCGACATTGAGCAAATTAGGTCTGCCACCTGCCCAGTTTCGTGCACCTGTCTGCTCGGCGTTGGGTGCCCCAAGAATAAAAAATACAGCCTCCGCTTCTCGCCCTTGGACCGTATGAACTGTTCCGACATGTTCATAGACCCATCGGCGCGGATCCAAATCCGTGACCCAATCTGCAAGCAAATGACTTTCAATAAGCATTTTACGCATATTATCTTGCACAACAACAAAAGGAGTAACAATATAGAAGTCGGGCTTAACGTTATGTTCCTTTAACTCCTGCAACAAGGACAGTATTTTTTGTCCTTCCTTTTGACACCATTTGTCCTCACCTTGACCTTCAATGTGAAACCAGCAAGATGGACCAAGAATATCTCTGATGTCCGATGATTTATCAATCTTGGCCTGTACCATCATATTGTCATATGCAATGCTATTCGAAATGCGAAACATTGGATCAGTGCATCGTCTATGTACCAGAAGTGGCACTCCAACCTGACGTTCACCATCAGTCGTTTCAAAAGTCGCATAATATTTCGTTGCACTATCGGCAAGTGTTTGTACTGAAGCTTCCGGAGCATTATAAATTACAGGATCAACGCCGAATTGGCGACATATTGTTTCCGTCAATTGTTTTGGCAAAACAACAACTGGCTCGATCTGCATTGGATCGCCAACAATAATTGCCCTTTTTGTTCTTATTAAAGCCCCTACAGCAGCTTGGGGTAAGGCCTGCCCGGCTTCATCAATTAATAACCACCCAAAGGCTTCCGGCCCGATTTTCTTGAACATACGGGAAACCGATGCAAATGTCGTGGATATCACAGGTACCAATAGAAACAATGTAGACCAAAGATCAGGAATGAGGGCGTCTTTTTCATCACTTCCCAATGATCGCATACCAAAACAATCCATCAACACATTCATATTATGACGAATTGGTTTAGCGGCACAATCAACGAACGCTTTATGAAGCTCCATAGCGGCTTCAAAAACTTCGTTTCGTAAACCCGCTGTTACATTATCCAACCAAGGCGCGCTTTTTTGACGTTCATTATGTGATTTTTTGAAAAATTCTTTTGAAATAACAGTTCCGGGATATTGGTCTTGCAATTCCTTCAAGCTATTTTTATTATTTTTTATTACGTCATTGATTTTATCAAGTAATATCTGTTTTTCCGCTATTACGTCTTGTATTTTAGACACTTTGAGCTGTTTTGTTTCCAACTCATTCGATAAATCGGTGAATAGCTTTTTTTGGGAAACGAGTTCTTTCTTTCTAGGATTAAATGATTCTTTCCATATCTTATAACTTTGCGTGCCGAATAAACGGGAAAAAAAGCCCGGTCGTTTTGCCCAAGTGCTATCATACTCCTGTTGAGCTTTATTGGTTCTGTACTTCTGCTCTTCCAGCTTCTGTTGTAGTTTTTCCACTTCTTGAAGAAGGCCGCTTAGAGGCAATTTCTCCTTAGAAATAATCTGGGAAATCTGTTTTGCTTCAGCTTGCTTCTGTTCCAACAATTGCAACAAATGATGTATCTTTTCCAAATCGCCCAAAGCAGATTGTTCAGCTTCAAGACATTCCAGAAATTCTGATCGAACATCATCCCATCGTTGTAATGCTTCTTCATGATCTTCAGGAGCATCTTCATCAACTATGACACGTGGTTTTCTTTCAATCTCTCCAGCCTCAGTCTTTTCCCGAATAAATTGGGGATTGCCGGAAACCTCCTGAAAGTATTTTTGTAACCCGTGGTCTTCGTTCCACCAAAACTTTTGGCGAAATTCACTACGATTTTTACTATTGCCGAGAACTGCAGCAATGGCGCCCCAACTGTCTCGTTCCAACAATTTATCAGACACCGTTTTAAAATATCGTAATGTACTTTTTTCAGCAATGGCTTGTTGGGCGGGTAGCTCGGCACTGACATTCTCAACGGCTTTGTTGTTGGAAGAGGCAACGATCATCTCGTACCCCTTTATTTCAGGAGCTAATTTATAAATTTTTACGGATGCCTGATTCTTCTTTATACGATCTCCTGAATCTATAAAAGCTTCCTCCGGGTCATCAAATTTGCAGAGCGCCACTGCACGATTTGTCACAAGTGCTGCAATAACGTCACGAAGCAGAGTTGTTTTACCCGTTCCTGGAGGGCCATTGACCGCCATGATGCCATCGGTTTCCAAGTCTTTAAGTGCGAGGTTAACAGCACATTGTTGAAGAAGAGCAAGTGGAAAGAGCCCTTTTCCCGGCCATGAGCCTGACGGAAAATTTTGTGGCTCTAGGGCTTCGACAATTGCAGCTTTGTCGTTCAACATATCTTTCCGGTTTTCAGGCTTTACGATACCCAAATAACGTTCAAGATTGGGAGTCGTCTGTTGGGCGGAGATCATCTTTCTTGCCCAGTCCAAATCGTCTAGAAAAAAGGAATTTAATATCAATGCTTCCGGAGGGTCCGGTATTTTATAATATTGGTAGACTCTGACTGCAAAAGATGGTGCTTTGGTAAAATGGTCGGGTAATTTTATTTGTCCTAGTAGCCAGTTATATGCGTCGATAATCCCATCATGATCAAGCGGAAGCACTTCTCCATCTTCGTCATCAAACTTGACTATTTTGTCTTTTAATCCCTCCATAAGTGGTTGTTCAACTTCCGACCATTGCCCGAGTTCTTCTAATTTACCATTTAAAGCAACAGAAAGCCCCCATCCAAAACTGGAAATTGCAACAGGATCCGTTTCAACCGGACGCCCGTCGCGATCAAGCATAATTGTCGCAAGAATTGCTTCTCCATAAGCTCGCGGCATCTCGGCTCTATTGTCCCCATAGACTTCCAACAAAGCCGAAGTTGCCTTAAGCATATCAATGCTACCAAGGACAATCTGATAATAGAGCCTATAGTTGGGACGGCTCTTTTCTCCACCACGTTCCCAAGGCATCCATTGTTTATTTAGTTGTGCTATTGCTTTTTGATCCCCGCCCGCAAGATCTTTCGGTTGGCGAAAAGAAGGAGGAGAAAGAACTTCCATTGCGGTCCAAGACAAAAGTACATCGTTTGGATCATTTTCAATAGCTGGATGACGCAATATTTTACGTGGCACTTTAAACGCTGGTTTTAAAGATTGTGAAGTTACTGGCTGTTTTTCTGGTTCAGATAAAGGCATCGCATTTTTTTCTTGTATCGGCTCCGGCTCATTCGGCTGAACATAAGATCCTTTATTCGTCGTTAAACGCGCTAATTGAACCTTTCTTTTCAATAATTGCGACCGCTGGGTTTTTCTGTTCGAAAGCTCGGCCAACAAAAGATCAAGAAATGCCGCATCGTTACAGTTATCCTTGAACAGTTTTTCAAGCTCGGCTATTCCTTTTCTAAAAAATGGTCTTGTGGACATATGAACTATAATCGAATTTTCTTTTCTTTTAAAAACCAGTATCGTATCAAAACACAATTCTTTTTAACTTTAAAGATAGATATTTTAAAAACATTTATTTAAATTAAAGGAGTTGTGTTTCATTCTAGGTTGTTAAAATTATTTACAATATCTTTTTAAAATGAAATAAATAAAATTCAAAATCGGGGTCGTGTGGGACGCGCTTCAAAATTAACGCAGCTTTTCGTTGTCTTTAATGTTCGAGCGCCCTTTTTTACAAAAAAACATTTGACGAGACTGCCAAAAAAGCAACGCCATAGTAAAAGACATATTGCAACAATTAAGCACCTATTACAAAAACAGCTTGGGCAATTTCATAACCGAAATGTAACATGGGATTATTTGCAACAAAATTGGAACTGATCCAAAGGTTTTTGATATAGCTTTAAAAGGGTGTTTTTAAGTTAAGACGTTCAGGCATGGTTTCAACGATTAAAAACGGCATTGTTGCCAGTCGCTTGAGGCAATCAGCCAAAAATGGCCGCATGATTTCATGAATGGCTGGAGCTACTACAGTAATGAAGCATTGATGAATATTCACAATTCTCTCTCGCTCGCCCATGATGAACGTGAAAATAGGACATTCTCGCGCAAAGAATTGCCTTTTGATCTTTCAAGGTGGCGGAGCTAATAAACATAATGACGCGCCTAAAAAAGAGTGAAAGCTTCTAGTCAGTCAGTGCCGCTCTTTTATCAACAATTGACGCTAACTGTTGCCACTCAAAAATAACAAAGCAGGCTATGAAGCCACATTCGAAACCAACCTATTTGCTTCTCATTTTACGCAAAAGCGGTGTCGAAATTACCAATTAAAGCGGAAACCGGCAGTCTTCTAACGATTGATTATCTCTAAAAACAACAACTATGGTATTTTGATATAGAAAAGAAGTCCTGTGACGAATAGCGTCCGTTATTACTTGAGACTGCTCATCATCGAACCATACGCAAAGGTGGGCGCTGTGGCTTTCGTTCCGATGGTCGAAATTCTACGCCAGTCTCCAAAAGATCAATAATACGCTTATAATCCTCATCTATCAGCGTCCAACAATTAAGATTAAATGCGACTATGAAGTTGGTATACCCGCCAAACCTCCCCCAATAAGTTCTGCCGGTTTCAAAAAACGCCAATATATGGTTCATTTCGATATTGAATTCTTCAGCAAATTCACCTTTTGGTGTTAAATAAAGCGATATAATACTTTTTAGATGATTGACACGTAGCATAACTTTTTTATCAGCTCGAAGCTCCATATCATGATATGTAAATAAATATGCCTGGAACTCAGCCAACGCTGTTTGCAACTGTTGATGTCTTTGCAATAAGAGATTTGAGAAATTGAATCGGGCTGTTTGGTCCACTTCCATCCTTTTCAATTCTGTATTCAATTGTGAGAACCGCTCATTAATACGGTTATTATTGTTATCTATTTCAATATGGGTGAGTTCTAAACTGTATTTTATCTTTTCGCTTTTTCGATTTAGAAGACGGGTAAAAAAACAATTAGCAACGCTCGCAACAGCGCTTACGACTGCCACAATTAGCGTTACTACAGCATCTCCGCTTGAAAATTTTTCTAATAAACACTTACCAATTTCTGAGATGTTTTCTAATAAAAACATATAAATACCTCCCTTGTGACGTATATCTTCCGTTAAGGAGTAAAACGTCACTATGTATACAATTCGAAATTGTTTCAATCCGCAAGGTTCAGCCTTTCATGCTAAGACTACTACTTGCCTAATTGCGTTTTTTTACCTAAAGCTCATTCGGTTCAGATTATCGCTCTTGGGACGACTAAACCAACTAGATATCCGATATCAAAGAAACGCATTTATCATTTCATCATTGACGAGCTGTACGTCAGTTGTTGCCTAACAACCTATGCGCCCTGCCATGGATAGTGCCCCACTAACCAGCAACAAAACTATTCCAACTTCTCACAGTGCAGAAAATATCAGTTCAATCGTCCTAGTCATGCAGGCAACAGATGATGCGAGAGAAGCGGCGCTGCATCCGATTCTTTTCCTTCGTATCTCTGATACGTTTAAGCAAGGCTTTAAACGACATCGGCGAGAAACCGGATATTGTCTATTCTATTTGTATGACGCCTAAAACCATTCTTTCTAATGACGTTAAGCAGACGAATTTAAACTTGAGGCAAAGAGACTAACTCCCACTAGAGAGCTTTCTCCAAACAGTAGATGAACAGCGTAAAGTCTGTTACCGTTCTGATACCCACAACTACTTTATCGACTAGCGACGGATGAGGAGGGAGATATCACGCAACCATTTTAAATGCAGATACCCCGCAATGGGATTATCACCAAGAGGGGCAATTGGCAGGATATTTTTGACGTGCGTTTCGATAAAAAGTGACGGAACTTGTTTTTCCTGAAGC
>NZ_JACFOM010000026.1:0-279 GCF_016102505.1 Bartonella sp. B10834G3 | reverse complement strand
AACGAGTTCTTGATAATGAGTGGAAACTCATTTCCAAATATAATTCTCATATAAGCAATAATCTTCGGATGTAATATGTCATGCTGAAAAAGAATAGTTGCCTAGTTCAAGCACGGATTTTGCCAATAGCCGCCATTCGGCTTGTCCCAGATGCATGTCTCGTCAATCGTAAAATCTGTCGGAATTGCTATGCTTTCATCTCTATTCCGGGAGTTTTTGAGCTTGTAAAGAGTTACCCTGTCAAATGTTAGTTGGTCGTCCTTAACAGCGATAACTCCG
>NZ_JACFOM010000004.1:0-199002 GCF_016102505.1 Bartonella sp. B10834G3 | reverse complement strand
CGCGTACTCGACATTGACCTTTACGGCCAAGGACAAGTATGGCAATCTGGTAGGTAACATCGCCGATAACTTGAAATTTGTTATGAAAAGCGGTACAAACGGTGGCATAACGATTGACGACATAAAAGAGACCGGAACACCCGGTACCTATACAGCAAAGCTCACAGGCACGATTACCGGCGATTATACGATTGTACCGGAATATAATAACGAGCCCGTGGGTTCTCTTTCAGCCACTGTGACATTGACAGCCGGTGCTCCTGTTGACAAGGATGGCGCAGGTAAGGAGCGTTCAACATTCATAGCCAAACCAACCTCGATCGCCGCAAACAACAGCGAAACCTCGACATTGATCTTTACGGCCAAGGACAAGTATGGCAACCAGATCACGGGTATCGCAAACGACCTTGCCTTTGATATTGCGATCAAAAACGGTCCCGCTCCTGACAAAAGCAAGTTGACGCTGTCTGCCATTAACGAGGAAGGTTCAAGCGGTGTCTATAAGGCAACACTCCAAGGCACGCTTGCCAATGTCTATACGATAACGCCGAAATTCAAGGGCAATGCTGTCGGCACCCTCTCAGTCGACGTGACATTGAGAGCCGGTGATCCTGTTGAAAAGGGTGAAAATAATGAACTGCGTTCAACATTCACAGCCTCCCGTCTTTCGATCGTCGCAGACGATGAGGAAACCTCGACATTGACCTTTACGGCCAAGGACAAGTATGGCAATCTGGTAGGTAACATCGCCGATAACTTGAAATTTGTTATGAAAAGCGGTCCTAATAGCGGGGGCATAACGATTGACAAGGTACAAGAGACCGGAACAGCCGGTGTCTATACAGCAACACTCAAAGGCACGATTACCGGCGATTATATGATTGTACCGTTATATAACAACGTGGCCGTGGGTTCTCTTTCAGCCACTGTGACATTGGACGCCATTGAATTGGTTCTTTCCTGGAATAATGGTATCACATCGGTCTCGGTGGATGATACGCAACTGCCAACATTCTTGGTTGTTGTGCGTGACAAGAGCACCCTCAGACTCATTCCAAACAAAACTGTCACATTCACCTTAAGTTCAAATGGAGGTGGCAAACCGTCAATCTATCCGGCCACAGTAAAAAGCGGTGCCGATGGCCAAATAACACAAGCACCGGCCGTGTCTGATAATACGGCTGAAACTGTGACTGTTACAGGACAGATATCAGGAACAACTGTTACTACCGACTTAAATATTACGTTTACTGCGGGAGCGATCGACTTCGCTACAACTACGATTTCTGCTGATCCTGCTACGATTGTTGCAGATGGTAAAACCACCTCAACGATCCATTATAAGCCAAAGGATGGTTACGGGAACCCTATTACCAGCATCGATGCGAGCACAATCACAAGTGAAATCATTGGGATAGACGCTAGTGGCATAACCATGGGGGGCTGGTCGTTTGTTGATGGTCATTATCAAGCGGTTTTGACATCTGGAACCAAAATCGGCGCTATCAAGGTGATACCGGTGATTAATGGAGAGGATGGCATTTCCCGCTCGACCGGTAATATACTCACCCTTATTCCAGGGACTCTAGACGCTAGCCAAAGTGAGATCAAAGCGATTCCAAGCGAGATTGTAGCAAATGGAAAGTCAACAAGTCGTATCGTGTTTATCCCACGCGATGCAGCGGGCAACTTCATTTCGACGTTGAAAACTGAAACCATTGGTCAGGTGATTACCCCTCAAGATACCAACGGACCAAGAGACACGTCTATGTCAGCCTGGTCGTATGATAAAGGTGCGGGTGTCTATGTCAGCACGTTGACATCAGGTACAACGATAGGTGCTATCAACATCATGCCTACTGTTAATGGTGGAGATGCCGCTACAATAGGTGTAACGGATACATTGAAGCTTATTGAGATTCCTGGCCAGAACGTCAATATCGATATTGCTCATACCGATAACGCGATAGCCGATGGTGTTGCGACCAATGTTGTTACCGTCACTTTAACCGATGACAACGGCGTAGCATTAGTTAATAGGCAAATCACTGTTACACCTTCCAATAGTGAGCTTTCGATTGATGGTGCAAAGGGCAGCACAGACCGTAGGACAAATGAAGAAGGCAAGGTCATTCTTCAAATGGCATCAACCTATGCATCATGGCTTGGCAGCAATGGATTTACGGTCACTTTAGAAGGCTTCAGTGCCCAAGGGGAGACAAATTTCAGCCTCTATGTCGACCAAAAAAATTCGTTGGTCAGTCTGGATAAAGCCATACTTTACAATAATGGCACAGACAAGTTGACCGCAACCTATGCGCCTGTTGACAAAGAAGGACGTGCTATTCCTGCGGAGTTGCTCCCTGTAACGTTCTCGACAACAGACCTCGGATCAACACAGGTCATCACGCAAAATGGCCTCGTGGCAACTGTAAGCTCGAAAAGCAGCCCGTCTAACTATAGGCTTTCTGTCACGATGACCAATTATTCTCAAGGTTGGCAGCCTAAGCCTGTCAATTATAAACTCCAACCGTTATCAGGTGTTTTGCTGGCAACTCTGGAAATCTCGCCGAAACTATGTGGTACTACAACAAGCCAGATTGCGAATGGAATGCCATTCACTTACTGCACACCAACGGATGGCGTTGACTACTATCATTCAGGTCTTGGGTTCGTTATTGAACTGAAACAAGCAAGCCCATTATGGGATAAGCAGTTAACGCTACACTCATCAACGGTTGATGGCGCTATTTACGTTTCCACTAAAGATGGAACAAAGACGCAAAACTGTTCGGTTCCGGTATCGGTTCTTCAGTCGTGGATGAATGATTTCGGGGATAATAACCACAACCTTAATCTATCATTCACAGACAAAACCGCTTACGATACCATCAACTGGCCCGGTTATCGCAAGCCAAACGGTGGCGGCGGTATAGGCGCATGTGATTACTATGACGGTCGTCAACACCTTGCTTTGAAACCTGATCTGCAAGGAAGTGGTAACGTTGAGTTTGAAGCCTATACGAAGAACCCGGAATCCAGCACTTTTTTCAGTGTTCCATTGACAGGTAGTCGTATGGATGCCGGCAAGCTGTCGTCAATTACGGTCAATATCTATGCTAATTAAGGGTTAAAAAAGTGAACCAACAGATATTTAGGCGAATAACCAAATTCGGGAATGTGCATTTCAGGACTTTCGATTTACTCGCTACAGGATTGTATAAATGTTTAACTCTTCGATCAGGAAAGCCACCTGGGCAAATGGGGTGTCTGTTTGCACTCTTATTGCGTCACAGTTTTACAGCAGTACATCTTTAGCAGAAACGTTAGTTTTTGACGGAAACAACACTTCTATTTTGCAAACCGATCCAACAGGTAACGGCGGCACTTATAAAAGTCTTTATTCGAGCAATATTTATAGTGACAATGTGGTTACTGTTGATGGTGGCACGGGCGGAGCAGGACAAGCCGCTTGGACAACAACCGGAACAATCAACGCACCTTACATTATCTATGGCGGTGTAGATGTCCAGTTGAACCGAGGCATGGGAGAAGGTATTACGGCGTCTGATATCTCGAACAATCAAATTTCGATCAGCAATGTCCGGTATAATTGGTCAGGCCAATCCGCTGCCAATGGAGGCTTGGAAAACGATGTGACCAATGGAGGGAGTGCGGGCGGCGGGTCTGTTTTCGGTGGTTTGAGTAGTGGTGGCGCTGGTAGTCATGGTGAAACCGGTGGCGCTAGTGGTGGAGATGGCGGGGCTGTAAACGATAATGTAGTAAACCTTTCAAATGTTGATTTGAAAGGTGGTAACGGTGGAAACGGTGTTGCTGGCAGCGGCGTAACCGGTGCGCTTAGTGGTGGAATAGGTGGTATGGGCGGCGCCTCTATTTTCGGGGGCTTGAGTATGGGTGGCTCGGCTGGTCTAAGTGAAAATGGCGGAGAAGGCGGTTCGGCTAGTAAAAACCACGTAACATTAATAGATGTAACCTTGACAGGCGGAGCAGGCGGTATTGGCGGTCAGGGCATGAATGGCAGTGTTGGCGGTGGTGTTGGCGGCATGGGGGGCGGTTCGGTCTATGGCGGCTTGAGCATTGGCGGGGCTGATGCCGGATTCATATCGGGTTACATAGGCGGATACAATGTCGGGGGCAATGTCAACGGTAACCGGGTCGCACTGACAAATGTTACTTTGATTGGAGCTGCAGGGGGAGATGGCGGTGGAAGTCATGCCGGCGGCGGGGGTGCCGGTGGTATGGGCGGTGGCTCGGTTTTTGGAGGACTGAGCATTGGCGGTGCGGCAGGCTGTCAGATGATGGGTATAGGTACGGGTGGTGCAGGCGGCAGTGTCAGTGAAAACACAATTACATTGACGAACGTTATTCTAAAGGGCGCAGATGGCGGAAAAGGCGGCTCGGCGTTAGCAGATGCGGCCGGACTTGGGCATGATGGTATTGAGGGCGGAAGTGTTTTTGGCGGTGTAAGTATCGGGGGAGCTAGCGGCGACGGTGAGGGAGGAAGTGGAGGAAATGTAACCGATAACACGGTTACCATAACCGGAAAATCGTTAATTTGGGGCGATGTCTATGGCGGCTATAGTATTGGCGGTGCAGCGTATAGCACAAATAGCGGATCTGGTGGCGCAGCTACCGGCAATACGATTACGTTGGTAGGCGCTGACATCAAAATTGGTGCGCGTGATGATGATGGCAATGTGACGACCTACGGCTCAATCTGGGGCGGACGGAGTGTCTATGGCGACGGATCGGACAATACCGACTTCGATACAGTTATTAAAGGTAACACACTTAATCTCATCGGTTATCGCGGAACTGTTTCCGGTATCTACAATTTCGAGAACTACAACTGGACATTGCCAAGTGATGTGAAGAATGGCGATGTGCTTGTGACAATTGCCAATGGTGGCACTGCCGTTGATTTGACCGATACCAAACACACCATTGCCATGGTCAATGATGGCAGCCGTCTGAAGGGCGGTGACAGGGTTACCATGATCGATAAGACGACAGGCAGCCTTGCCTCACAGAATTATACCATCAGGCAGGGTAGCTTCATTGTCTATGATGCGACATTGGCACAGCAAAACACAGGCAATAATGCATTGGTATTGACTATTAATAATAACACCGATGACGTACCGGACGGCGGCGGCAATAGCGGCAATAACGGTGACGGCGGCAATAGCGGCGGCAATAACGGTGACGGCGGCAATAGCGGCGGAGGCGGTTCAGCTGCCAAGATCAATCCGCAGTCGAAATCTTATTCGGAAGGCCGTGCGGCAGCCCTTGGCTTTGTCAATCAGGGTAGTGACCTGATAGCAACTGCCGGTATAGACCATATCCGCATCATGGTGCGCGCCAATGAGGATAATTTCAACCGTCCGGCTTTCATACCGTTCATGATCGCCAATGGTTCATCACAACGTTATAAGACAGGCAGCCATGTGGATATAGACGGCTTCAACATGGCGGTCGGTCTTGCCACAGGCTTCGATTTTGCAGCTGGCCACAAGGCCACTGTGGGAGCCTTCTTTGAATATGGCCGTGGCACCTATGATACCTATAACAGCTTTACCGACTTTGCCTCTGTGCATGGTGACGGCGATAGCAACTATAAGGGCGGCGGCATCTTCGCTCGTATCGACTTTGCAGGCACCGGTCTTGGCCGTGTGCGCCAGCTTGCCGCCGATCAGGCCGATGGTCTTTATGTGGAAGCCTCGCTTCGTGCCGGTCGCGCCAAGAGTGAATTCGATGTCGGGCGCAATGCCAATCTACTTGGTAACTTCACCGGTGTCTATCGTGGTTCTTATGATAGCCCGGTGACCTATTATGGCGGGCATGTTGCCGGTGGCTATGTGTTCAACATCAATGAAAGACAGGCGCTTGATGTCTTTGGTCGTTATTTATGGACGCATATGGATGGTGATGATGTTTCTGTCGCCAATGAGCCGCTTCACTTTGACAGCTCGACCAGTTCACGCATTCAGCTTGGTGGTCGTTATGCTTATGCCTTTAATGAACAGTTCAAGCCTTACATTGGTGCAGCCTATGAATACGAGTTCGATGGCGAGGTGACGGCGAAAGCCTATGAGTTCAATCTCGACCGTCCATCGTTAGAGGGTAGCACCGGTATTTTCGAGGCTGGCTTTAGCCTTCAACCGGTTGCCAGCAACAAGGCCTTGAGCATTGATGTCAATGGTCAGGGCTACGCCGGACAACGCCAAGGCGGCGGTGGCGGCATCAAGCTCAAATACCAGTTCTAATTGCTATCGTGGTAGGGGTGTGAACAGGTGTCAGAGTGTTTGAAAACATTTTATAAGCCTCGCGTGGGCTAGACTTGCAAACAAAGAAGAACTCCTGAAGGCAATATGTTTCCAATTTGAAAAGTTTTCTGGCTTATCGGGGCAATTGCCTTCAGATTTATCTAACCTTCCGACAATGGAGGGGCGTAAAAAGGCTCCAAGATAACGATTGAAGATTTGGTTGCTTATTTGCTTAGGGGGGAGCTCCAAGATAACGATTGAAGATTTGGTTGCTTATTTCCTTGAGTGAAACAAGCTTGTTTTAAAATGTCCGGATTTTGTTTCAAAAGGCCAACCTGTCGATTTTCATGAAACGGGATTTAATCAAAATCAGTTTCACTGAAAGATTCTACACCGACCATGAGAATGTACCGCTTGGAACTTTTTTAATCACGCAGTTGAATCATGCCAAAATAGAGACTATCGATCGAGAGCGATCTTTACGATATTTAGCCTCGTGCTTCCTCTTCAATTGGCATTTGACGGGCAGATCATTCTTGATTGGTTTGCTTGAATTGCTATAACGAAATCAGCCTCTCGGCTCGTTCTTATCCCGTTACATCCATCTATAACGTAACTCTAACATTTACAGTTCCGGATAGGGTGGCCTTTTCGCCCCCCGCGCGCTTTTCGTAAAACACTCTTCCTTGGCGCGGGGTGGGGCGCCCGGTAGCTCGTCAGGCTCGTAATCTGAAGGCCACAGGTTCAAACCTACCCCCGCAACCAATCACCCCACGACTTCTTTCTTCTCCTGCTTTCGCCGGATTCTCACCTATCAATATCCTCCTTATATAAGCGCTGCGCTTCCCTTTACCCGCCCGCGGCTCTGCCAGCCTTCAAACGCTTGTCGTTTGGCGTATGTGTAACGCGTTCCGGAAATAAAGCTTCTCTATCAAAGATCTTTAACCTAAAACTTGCGCGTGTTTGATCCCGTCTCTGACACTCGATTCTGACACCTAGCCCGCGTCTTCTTTACCCATTGGTCCCTCATCTGCTTTTCACATCAATCAAACCATATCATATTCGTCTGAAACCAAATCCAGGCGTGCCTTCTTCATATGGATTGGAGCGCTTGCCCACTGCGGCTAAACTATTACAAAAAGGATAAACCGTTATAATAAGTACATTATAGTATACAGAGTTGATAAAAATTTTGTCGGTCACGTTGCCTCAATGAGGTTCTTGCCTTGGCAAGCTAAATGTTAAAGACATGTCTGAAGTTGGTGGAAAATACTCTGCTTGTTAAAATAGCGATAAACGAGTTTATTTATACTTGTGTGGAAAGGCTTCTCGTGCCGCCACGGAATATTTGGTAAAAGGTTGGTCACGAACGCGATGAGCTGCGCGCCGAATTGGAGAAATTGAAAAAATTGTTTCTTTGGAAGCCGATATAGCGGCAACTGCAATGGAACGCCGTCATATATTGGAAGAACTACGCAATGAATTAAAAATAGACGTTCCGGATATTGATGTTGTTATCAGCGAGGAAACCGACGCATTACGGTTTCAGAAAGATGGACTTTTTGCCACTTTATAAAGGCCGGCCGATACCGGCTTCTATTACGACCGGCCGATACCGGCTTCTATTACGACCGGCCGACAAAGTAGATCGTTTTAAAACTTGTCGGAAGATGTGCAGTCTGACAAAAACAGTGCCGAACTGTGAAAAGCCGCTTTGATCGGCAATAGATTCCACAATATGAGACAAAACCACATATCAAAACTGATATTTGCCGCGTTTTGAACAAGGCAATGACAAATGTAAAAGCTATATCGGCCTGCTCATAATCAGAACTGGTATTTAATCTTGAGGCCGCCGCCACCACCTTGGCGTTTGCCGATATAACCCTGTCCGCTAATGTCAACACTTAACGCTTTTATAGTGCTTATCGGGGTCATCGAAACACCTGCCTCGAATATGCCGGTGTCTCCCTCAAGTGAAGGTTTATCCAGTTTTAATTGATAAGCATATGCGCCAATTTTACCATCAAATTCATGATCGTAGGCGACACCAACAAAAGGTTTGAACTGCTGGTTATAAGCCATCGTGTAACGCGCGCCAATGCGAATGCGCGAACTGTCAGCGTCGTCGAACCTGAGCTTGTCGACACCGATGGTAACGGTTTCGCTGTCAATCTTTGTCCATAGATAACGGGCATAAACATCAACCGAATTGCGTTCGTCAAAATTCATGACATAACCGACACCGCCATGCAGACCATAGTAGTCGGCACCGCTATCATATTTGCTGCTGCCGCCGGTAATTCCCAAAATATCATTGGTATCAAAATCGGTATCTATATGGCCAGCCCGGAATGACGCTTCGGCATAAAGGCCATCTGCCTGTCCGGCTTCGAGCTTGTCAACCAGACCAAGGCCGGTACCGGCAAAATCAATTCGCCCCAAAATACCGCCGCCTGTATAATGGGTATCGCCATCACCATGAACAGAGGCATAGGTTGCAAAACTGTTATAGGTGTCGTAAGTCCCACGGCCATACTCAAAAAATGCCCCAAGTGTCACAGCGTGTTTATTGGCAATTTCAAACCCGCTAGCCAGACCAACAGCCATATTAAAGCCGTCTACATCGGCATGGCTACCCGTTTTGTAACGGTTGGAACTGCCGTCAATGACCAAAAATGGCATCAAATTCATATTCCAAGCCTTGTCAGCACCTTCAAGAACCGCAGCTTTTGCCGAGCGTATGCCCGAATTGGCAATAAGGTCTGCAGCCTGGTTCAAAAACCCGAGGGAAGCCACACGCCCTTCGGAAAAAGCTTTGGAGCGCGGATTGATCCGTCCGGCCAGTTCATTACCGGGATTGTCTCCGCCATTACTGCTCGTATCTGTCATATTGACAGCCGTCAGAACATAGCCATCTTTTTCCTGTTGCAATTTCATGTCATAAATAATGAAATTGCCTTGGTGAACTTCCAAGCTGGGAACATCGGGCCCGTTTTTGGACTTGTCGATCAATGTTATTTTGTCGTTAACATGCAACCGGTTACCGTCATTTAGCAATGAAACTGTATGGCTGGTTTTTGCCAGATCAACAGGATCTGTACCTGTAATATGGACAAGTGCATCATTGTTCACAACATTTTTTGGCAAAACCCAATTGTATTTTTCAAAATTATAGATGCCTGCCATGCTTCCGCGAAATTCATTCAGGTTTAGCGTATTGCCGGTAAAAACATCATTCGATGAAGCAGCCGCGTCATAGCCGCCATACACCGAACCGGAAATTTTGACGCTTTCTCCCATCAACGTCACAATGTTGTTCGTTGCCGAACTACCAGAAGACATGCCACCGAAAACATCTCCGGTAATTGTCGCATCCTCGATAGCAACATTATTTGCTATCGCCCCACCATTTTGGCTCTGACCGCCTATGACACTTTGTGCACTGCTTTTGGCCGATACTGTTACCTTGTTTTCTGTTGCATCACCAAGTGAAGAAAACCCGCCTGTTACGCTTTTTTCGGCAATACCACCCTTCAACGCGACGGTGTTATTGATTGCATTGGTTGACGCCATTCCGCCATATATTACACCATTAACCGTCGCATCGGTAATAACCGCACTGTTGTTTGACGCCTCGCCAAGTGTTGAAAACCCCGCAAAAACATCAACAGTACTGCCACCCGTCAAAAAAACTTTGTTAAAAGATGCCGCTCCAACGGATTTGCTTGATCCGCCAAAAATGCTATCTTTGACAGTGCTTTGTGTTATTGTCACTACATTATTCAACGCCGCACCGTTGGCCACACCGCCATAAATGCTACCGCCGACCGTTGCGCCCGTGATAGTGACCCTATTACCATCATCTTCATTTGTGCCACCAGCAGTGCCAACGCCGTACTCAATTTGACCACCGTATACCTCGCCGGTAACTTCGGTGTTTTCTTCAATGGTAACACTATTGCCTTTGGCTGATCTTGCTGTTTCCGAAGAACCGCCCGATTGGTACAGGTACCCACCGATAACTTGGCCTACTTTAGTATTTATAGGCCCTTTACTTGCTATATTAACATGGTTTCCCCACGCATCGCCATCCGCTATAGCAAATCCCCCATAAATCGTACTATTTTCAATATCTGCACTATGAATGGTAACGGTGTTGTTATTGGTATCACCCAATCCCGAGGAAAAACCGCCATAAATTTTTGTCCTCGAAGAAAACTTACCCGACTCTATAACAACACGATTGCTATTTGCGGTTCCGTACTCGGCTAAGCCGCCGTAAAAATTACCTGATAAGGTAGTGTCCTTTACATAGACATAATTATTATTGGCACTTCCTGTATCGCCTTCTATACGCCCACCGTAAACATGGTTTTGAATTTTAGCGCCATTCAAAATAACTTTATTATTGCTGGCTTCGCCAAGACTATTTAAGCCACCTATAACGTTATAAGGCGAAACATAGTGAGTTTCATCAGTTTCATCAAACGATAAATTATTATCATTTGATACGGTAATAGTGTTATGCGATGACGAAGCTGTAGGATAAATAGATACATTAGCTCCATTAGGATCGAGATGAAGTTTGGCAGCATCTTCCGAAGTACCATTGTAAACAATATCCTCTGCATAGGCACTTGCCGAAGTTGATAAGGATAAACATAGCATCAACGTGAAAGTTGAAACTTTCACCGTCACATATTTATTTATCATATTTCATTTTCTCCTAAACCGCATTCGCAAGTCTATTGCAGACGACTTTTTCTCAAATTGAATGAATCACCCCCTGTAAAACATAAAAATCAATTTCATTCAAGAGTGGGTGCGATTATAAAATGTAAAACCGCATTAAAGCGTTTTTTGTGAAAAACGTTCTAAAAAGGTCAATTACAAAGTTTTTCTTGCGGATAAGTTGTTTTTTTAACGATCACGTCTGTTATTCTGATTTTTAATCCATTTGACTGGTATGGCGGTAAGAAATTCAAGGCAGATTATAGCTATTTTTGATGAGCTCTTAAGCCATTATTCTTTTCGCTCTATTATGCTGTATTGCGCTACAGTGTAGCCGTTCTAAAACCATGTTTTTTGATTTGCGCTTTTGCTCTTTTGCAGAAAATTACAGTTTTCCTGCATATGATCGAAGCGTGCCAAGGCGCCATATAAGCGCACGAACGCGTTTAAAAAGTCCGAAAATACGCCAAAATAAAAGATGCGTAGAATTTAATTTGAAACGATACACCTGTCAAAGTGCTTGCCCCTGCTCATAGCAAATATCAAGCTGGCAAAATATCAAGCCCGGCAAAATTCCGATGGCAAAAGGTCACGGTTCTACATTGAGGATCAATTTTATTTTCTCGCTTCCGGTGATATTTAAAAACGGCCAGATACAAATAACGCAAGTGGCAGATTTCCGATAAACGTTAAAACGAACAACCCGTTGACAATATTCAATAAAACATTGTGCATTCAACCGGTATTACCGGCAACAACCTCTTTTTTATTTAAACAACACATATTCTCGTCATATCGCGGCCGGTATTTGTTTCGTTTCGGGCGACGAAGCACGGTATTACCGCGATTGCTTCATTCCGGATTGAAGCAGGTGTCAGTTTAGAGCCTTGTTCAAGCGCAATGATTGTATAGTTCACCGGTTGCTGTCTGACGTCATCTTCGTAATGTGTTCGGAGGTTCAAGGAAAACGTCTGGAAAAAGGAATCCGAAACATGTGTCAAGCTTTAGATAATAAGGGGGAGGAAAGCCCTCATGTAGAAAAAGTATTCTCAACTTTTTAACAGAAGTCTACACTTTTTAAGTGTGCTGATATTGCGAATGCAAATAATTATGGTTTAAAATTTCATATTGGGAGTTGTAATAAACAATATAGGCATCTTAAAGTTGATCGATAATTATACGCAATATGTGTAAGGGATTATTCTTGTGGATTTGTTGCTAGGCTTGGGACGGGGTGTAGTCCACGTTGTTTTGTTTGTTGCGGGACTTGTAAAAAGCGAAGCATCACCTGGTTTGGTTGCTCTTGCTCTTGTGGTCGCACTGGTTGTTCTTGCATCCATTTTTTCTATTAAAGGTGCTCGTAAAATAAAGGCGGTCAAATGGATCCTCAAGGAGATTCGTCAAAATAGTAAGGGTCAAAAATTCGGAAGTGACATTACCGAAATTACCCGGGCTATTCGCGATTCTGCCAATGACGACCCCAAGAAACATCTGGAATCTGCTTGGCTGAATTATCGCGGAACATTTGTCATTGAAGATAAGAAAGACTCGAATAATCCTCAAGACATTATTGTGCATGGCGTCACACGGCCTTCTACTTTTTTCAATACCGAGGATCTGGGGTTTGGCCTAGGCGGATGGCGCATCGTTCCGGGGCTTTTTGTTTCTATCGGGCTATTCTTCACTTTTCTCGGTTTGGTCGCAGCCCTTTCGACGATGGGGCAAAGCAGTGAAATTACCAGTTCGGTGATGAGCCAATTGCTTTCAATTGCGGCGGCAAAATTTATCATGTCGCTGACGGGACTC
The DNA here is from genome assembly GCF_016102505.1 of Bartonella sp. B10834G3. NCBI lineage: Bacteria > Pseudomonadati > Pseudomonadota > Alphaproteobacteria > Hyphomicrobiales > Bartonellaceae > Bartonella > Bartonella sp. B10834G3. The sequence goes on along the minus strand of NZ_JACFOM010000004.1, from coordinate 186,175 downwards.
TTATGTTCGATCATTTTTACAATATGGATGCGTCGCTTATACAGTCGGCTTGAATATCTATTGCATAATCTCTGTCGCGAAATAGAAAACCGGGTCTCCTACATAAATCTGGAAGATATTGCGATCAAGCAATTGAACGCGACTGTAGCACAGAAAGATCATTTCAAATCAATCGGTCTGGAATTGGTGGCAAAATTAGAAAGGCCGTTGGTTGAACTTCCGGATAAAATGAAAGAGTCCGTAAATTCGGCGATTGAGCCGGTTATGGAAAAAGTAAGCCAAATGGGCACTCAAGGGGTCGGCGATATGGTGTCGGGCTTGTCTGCCCAACTGACCAATTCTGTTACAGCGGCTTTACAGGAAGCAAGTGTTAGTATTGCAAATGCCGGAGATAAACTGGGACAAGTGGCGGATCGTCTCGAACAAAGTTCGGGAAATATAGGAAGTAATATGGAGGGGATCGTTGCAAGCGTGGTCAAGGGGGTTGATGAACTCAAACTCGCTTTATCGTCATTCAAGCAACAAATCCAAACAGTAACATCAGACGAGGCGACGGCTGCCGGAGAAAGGATGCAGGCTGTCGGGCATCAGGTGAGCGGATATATCGGCGATGCCGGTAAAGTTGTTGCTGACAGGGTCTCCAGTATAAGCAACGAGATTGCCCAAACGGTCGGAAATCTGGCTGAAAAAGCCGGCAAAGATCTGGTTGCACCCTTGGCAGATGTTGGAACAAGCCTACAGAGCCTTATTGGACAAATTAATAATAGCACAAATAATATGGCCTTGATGTCGGAAGGTGTAAAAGCAGGCGCTGAGGCATCATCACGTGCAGCAGTTACTTTCAATGGTTCAGTCGAAACATTGGTGGAAGCCGTCACACCGGTTCGGAATATTGTCGACGGAATGGGCACCTCAATAGAAAAATTGAATGAAAGCACAAATCACGTTGCAACCAGTGTTATCAATTCCACGAAAGCAGCCGGGCAAGCATTAGAGGCCGCAAAAACTATATTGAGCGATGAAAAGAATGCCATTAATGCGGCTTTGTCTGGCGTCAGTGACATGCTGGAGCGAATGAAAGGGCAAGGCGACCGGCTTGACACCATGGACGAGAAATTGGGTACAGCTTTTGAACAATATGCTTCCCAGGTGGAACAAGCGATCAACACTATATCCGAGCACGTAAATCAATTGCAAACCCGCCTGCAACCTGCGTTGGAAACGATGCGCGAGGTTGTCGAGCAGGCAGAGACATTTATGCCTCAGCAGACGCGGAGCTAATCAATGCGCTTTTTTCCCCGCACGAAAGAGCCGGATGAAGAGCAGGAGAGTGTCTTCATATCTATGACGGATATGACGGTCAGTTTTCTTTTTATCATTATTCTGCTTCTTGCCTATTTTGCCCAGCAATATAGTGAAAAGACGACAGTTCCACGTGACATTTATGAAAATGTTGTCAAAGAACGCGATGAACTGCGCGCCGAATTGGAGAAATTGAAAAAAATTGATCCTTTGGAAGCTTATATGGCCGCAACAGCAATGGAACGCCGTCGTATATTGGAAGAATTACGCAATGAATTGAAAATAGACTTTCCGGATCTTGATGTTGTTATCAGCGAGGAAACCGACGCATTACGGTTTCAGGGTGATGGACTTTTTGCCACCGGTTCGGCTGTTTTGCGCCCGGATAGGCAAGCTATTGTTGAAACATTATCAAAACGCTTAAGACAGATTTTACCCTGCTATTCCATCGGTAAACGGTCGAAATGGGAGCAAAGTTGTAATCCTAGCAATGCGATTATTGAATCGGTTCAAATCGAAGGGCATACGGATTCAACCGGTGATTTTATGTCCAATCTGGACTTGTCAACAGCACGCGCCAATAGCACCTTTGCCAAAGTTATCAGCGTTTCTCCGGACCTCGTCGATTTTTTAAACTTTAAACATCAACCGATCCTTTCGGTTGCCGGCTATGGCGAGATGCGCCCTGTCAAAGACAATTCGACCAAAGAGGGGCGCGACACAAATAGACGGGTTGATTTGCGGATCATTATGTATACACCGACGAGATCTGTCGAAATCGAACGCATTAAGAATGTGTTGAAAGATAGCCGTTTTGGAGGTGATATCATTGCGCCTCACTGAAGCTCTTCAACGTAAAATTTCGGCCAATTTTCTACTGCCGGCTCCGGCAAAAGGTGTCTTTGACGAGATTGCCAGGATTCATCATGAATGGCCGGATATAACACCCGATATTTCTGAAGTAGATCAGGAAGAACTCATTCAGGAAATGCTTCGTCATCTTGAAAACGATGAATGGGCCGGTGTTAGAGTCTCTTTTGTCGTTAAGGTTGCTTATGCGGTGTTTTCGCCAAATAATCGAAACAGAGAAGATCTCGCTTCTCTTCGGCGTTTTTATTATGAGGAAATCAAGGTATCTGACAGGCGATCTCTGCTCAATGCTTTTTTTAAAATATATCTTGAAAGCTTTCAAGAAGCGAGCGAACACACGCGGCTTCTTGCTGAAGCGCTTGGTGTTAACCATCAGTCATTGGGAGTGAAGTGGCAAAAACTTATTGCACTTGTGCCGGCCATTTTAAACCCTCTTTCGGCACCACAAGCACTTGCCGATAGAATGATTAATATGAGTGACGTTTACCAAGGAATGAGAGAACTTGGCATCTACAATCCTCATATGTTGGGGCTGATGAATGAGGCACATCTTCGCTTTCTGGCGATGGTGCATCAAAATCTTTATAAACGTGATGAAATGGAACGTATGATGAATTGGCTGAAGCCCGAAGGGCGGGAAGCCAAGGAAGTCGGTGCAGCTGAAGCAATTACAGCACTTATTAATGTCTGGAATGGACGCTCACCTTCAAAAGATGATGTTTCCTTTCTCACAAAAAAGTTGGTTTCCATTTATGGTGATCCACGCATCAGAAAAACCAGTGTTTGGGGGCAAGTCCCTGAAGGCGCTCGGAGAACATTTTTCCGCTGGCTTGCCGGCAACGACATTCGCTTCTTTCTGGACGTTGTTTCAAATGTTGAAAGAGATGTGGAAGACGGCGGGAATATGTGGGAAACACGACGTAAGTTCTGGCTCGATCTTTTTGATGAAGGCCGTATTGACGATGCATGGGTTGCGTTCAGCGATGACGGTTGGCGGGAAGCACGTCGTATCCGGCAATCCTTGCACGACGACACGACTATGCAATATGCGAAACAAATAGCCGGCGGTTATCGTGAAAAAACATCACTTCTCATAATGCGTATCGGTCGAAAAATCGTTGTAGAAGGTTCTCACAGTTATAAAGTTTACGTGTTTGACGAGAATGAACCAGAAGCCCCGAAAATGCATGAACGACGTTACGATTGTGACCGGGTTCGTAATATCGATCGGAAACGGGGCATTATACATATCGGGAACTGGCAACAGAAAGTTCTGTTAAAAATATGAGGCGGATAAGATGAAATTCGAGCTTTCGTTAGATGAAAAAAACAATGTCATTTTAACAGTCGATCCGCAACAGAAGAGTATTTTCCAGAAACTGTTTGGTGGTTCCCGGACAGAAAATCTTGATGAAGTCGACGATAAGTTGGCCTTTGCCATTGATGAATTGCGTTTCTTGTCGGAAAAGTATTCCAACAAGGAACAGCTGGATATTACATCGACACAAATCATGATGTCACCCCATCTTGCAGCCAGTCTTTCCAATGAAAGTGCACAACAGCTCGGTTTGCCACCTTTTACGGATTTAACGATTGAATTTGACGCTAAAAATACATTCGGTAGCCCTGAATTCAGACTTACTTACGAATGGCAACGCAACGGCATAAGGGAAGTGCCTCGTCGCAAAGGGGCTATTTTAGAGACAGAAAATGGAATGAAACGCATTCCAATCTGGTTGTTGGAAGCAATCGAAATTGCAGACAGTCACCATGCCGGAGAAAGCCTTGAAGATGATTGGGAGGCTTTGGCAAGATTTCGTAAGAAACTTGAACCGGGTGTGACGCTTGATAATAGTCGCGATGCGCATGTATCAATGACAGATTTCTTGAGTGGTCTGAAGGTAAGTCTGATTGACCGTTTTTCTATATCGCCCTTTGGAAAAGATGAATTTACAATTATTCCCTTTGATAGCGAGCACCTGCGGGAGCGCCAAGCATCGAGCGGAAATGATGAAATTTCAGAAAATCAAAGTGAAATTGATGGTATCAATCTGAAACGGTTCAACCGCTTGGTAAAAGACCGTGGTTCCTTAACGGCTTACAGTATCCAGGCAGGCCATTTCGTCGTGATTGAAAAATCAGCCAAGCTTGCGCTTGACGTTATGGCAAGAAAACAAAAGGCGTCGTCTTCCGAGCGACAGGAATTCATCAAAAATCCGGGCTTGGAAATACGTAATGCCGTCATTGATAAATTGAGGAGCGACGGAAAACTTGATGGTCTTGCACCGGATGCAGAAGAAGAACTAATTGAACGTTCAAGCGATCATTTGTTTGTCGAGACTAAAGAATATTCGGAACGCGTTACAGGAATTGGAGTATTTAAAAAACCCGATATTGGCGGCTTTATTGACAGCTATTCGACATGGGGTTTCGAGGATTTTGGCCAGTTGAAAGCAAGACTCGACGAAAAGTCGGTTGCAGAAATAGGTCATATAAAAGAAGATATGAAAACGGCTATAGCCGAGGGAAAACAGGAAATTCAAATAGATAACTTTGATATCCCGGTTTCCCAGAACAGTTACGACAATCTTGAAAAATACTATGATCAACGTGTTGCAATTGCCAATGGCGAAGAAGGCCGGCTTAATGACGAAAAGTCAATCGGTAGACACGATCTTGATGAAAAACAAGGACCTTATGTCCTGCAAACAAAAGACAACTTTGACGATTTGCAATGGTTGTCAAAGCTCAAGCCACGCAAAACCGATGTGTCCAACGCTATTCCCGGTTCAATTGTTACACCACTAAAAGAACATCAGAAAGAAAGTTTAAAGTGGCAAATAGAAGCTTGGAAAGCGGGACTACCAGGTATTTTGAATGCCGATGAGCAGGGTCTCGGAAAGACATTACAGACAATTGCATTTTTAGCCTGGCTAAAACAGGTGAATGCGAAGAACGAGATGAAAAAACCGGGGCCTTTTTTGGTTGTTGCTCCCACTTCACTCTTAGAAAACTGGCAAGACGAAGTTGACCGCCACCTCGTCAAGGGAGGGGTGGGATCATGCATGAAACTCTATGGTGCTTTGATTAATTTTTTTAAAAATGCGGGTGTCAAAGGTAAAGATACGGATGACGGGGAAGAAAAACTGAACTTTGAAGATCTGCATCAAGCGATCGAGGAGGGGCGGGGTCATCATTATTGGTTCATAACCACCTACACAACAATGAGTGACTATCAGCTTTCTTTAGCAAAGATACCATTCTCCGCCATTATCTTTGATGAAATTCAAACATTAAAAAATCCGACAACACGTGTATCCAAAGCTGCCAGTTCAATGAATGCCGATTTCCGTATTGGCTTGACAGGAACTCCGATTGAAAACAGTGCCGATGATCTTTGGTCCATTATGGATCAACTGTCACCGGGAACATTGAACACCCTTAAAGAATTTCGGGAACGTTATAAAAACGTCGATGAATCCAATATGGCAGAGCTTCACGATCGTATTTTCTTGCCACATAATTCAATACCACCTTTGGCTCTGCGTCGTATCAAAGATCAGGTTGCAAAAGATTTGCCGACCAAAACGCGTCTGCTTCATCCGGAAATAATGCCGGATGTCCAGATTGTAAAATATAATGAAGCGCGTCTGGAAGAGCTCAATAGTTCAAGAGGCAAGAAACTCAAACTTTTACATCATATCCGCGCGGTATCGGTGCATCCCGACATTGATATGATGTGCGATGAAGAGGAATATATTAATGCTTCTGCCCGGCTTAAAGCAACGATGGAGATTTTGAAAAAAATCAAGGCAAATGATGAGCGGGCACTTGTTTTTATTGAACATTTGAAAATGCAACGGCGTTTTTTAGTTTTAGTTCGAAGACAATTTGGAATTAAGCGTGTTGGCCTTATCAATGGCGAGACACCGATTGAACAACGCCAAAAAATTGTCCAACATTTTCAAAGACATTTGCAACATGATGAAGGTTTCGACTTGCTTGTTCTCAGTCCGCGAGCGGCGGGAACGGGCTTAACCCTGACAGCAGCTACCCATGTTATCCATCTTTCAAGGTGGTGGAATCCTGCGGTTGAAGAACAATGCAACGACCGTATACATCGTATCGGACAACAAAAACCGGTCAAAATACATATTCCGATGGCGATTCATCCTCGTTACCGGGAAAATTCTTTTGACTGCCATCTGCATAGTTTGATGGTGTACAAACGTCATTTGGCGAGTGCGACACTCTGGCCTATGGGTGATGGTCAAAGTGATGTTGCTGCACTTGAGCAGGGCATGACTGCTGAAGAATTCGATCAGACAGATAATCCGATCAAGAAAACAATGGAAAATATGTTCAAACGCGACGGCTCGCCGAATTATCCCCCCAATGCAGACGGGTCTTATACATATGAATAAGGCCGGATAGGGCGGCCGGTGATCGTGTTAAAGTGACCATTGTTCAGCACACTTCAGGCCTGCTGGCCGTTCGATATTTTATCGCAATTCAGGAAAGAGAATGTGACGCTATTAACAAAAGATGCGCTCACGATAAAACTTGATGACATCGCAAAAATTGTCAGCAGCAAAGCGGCCGCAACAGACAAAAGTTTCGATTGACGGCATCAATACCTGTCAGGGATGAACGGGATATAGCTTTTTGGGAAACATTCGCGCAAAGCGGTTTAAGGACGGCACTAACAATGCCGGGCACTAGATTCATTTATCTGGATAAACGGCGAAAAAGAGAAAAAATACTTATAATAATATAAAAAACAAAAATAAATTCCTCTCAATCATTTTCTTATATAAATAAAATATAGCCAGGAAAATAAACTACACTTGAAAAAAGGCAATTCTAATAAAAAGGAAAATCCGAATAAATTTGTAGTCAAAGTTTTGCATCTTCAACGCCGATCTTTGGGGGGTATTTTATCATCGGGTTGGAGATATTTTAAGTAAAGCCGGGAATTTCATATGGTTTTGTGGGTAGCAATCAGAATTTTTCAAGCTCTGATTATTGTATTTTTAATGTCTGTTATTGTTTTCATAGGCCTGCATGCCATTGGTAATCCGGTTGATATTTTGATTGGTCAGGATGTGGTTCAAACCGAACGCGCACGTATTATTGCGGCGATGGGGTTGGATAAACCGTTATATTTACAATATTTTGATTTTTTAAAAGGTTTGTTATCAGGCAATCTGGGAAACAGCTTTACCTATCACGTTCCCGCTGTAACACTGATTTTGCAACGTTTGCCGGCCACTTTTGAATTGGTCGTGGTAGCTATGGTTTTTGCTGTCGTCATAGGCGTTTTACTCGGAGCAATAGCGGGCCTACAACCTGAACGTCCTTGGTCGCGGCTCATTATGGCTGGAAGCATCTTCGGATTTTCTCTCCCGACCTTTTGGATAGGGCTGTTGATGATCCAGTTTTTTTGCGTCAATCTTGGTTGGCTTCCTGCAAGTGGAAGAGGCGAAACAGTCGAGATTTTGGGTATTGATTGGTCTATTTTTACATTGGATGGCTGGCGTCATCTTTTATTGCCTGCATTGACCATCTCTTTTTTCAAACTGGCAATGGTTATACGTTTAACACGTGCCGGCGTTCAGGAAATTCTGCCGCTTGACTTTGTCAAATTTGCACGCGCTAAAGGCCTTTCTCCGTTACGGGTTATTATATTTCATATTCTGCGCAATACACTGATCCCGCTTGTTACCGTATTGGGTTTGGAATTTGGCTCTATGATTGCCTTTTCTGTTGTAACAGAAAGTATATTTTCCTGGCCGGGTGCGGGAAAGCTAATTCTTGACAGTATCAATAATTTGGATCGTCCGGTGATCGTCACCTATTTGATGATAATTGTATCGATATTTGTTTCAATCAATCTGGTCGTGGATATTCTCTATAAAATACTGGATCCGCGTGTTCGTATCGAGGCGGGTCGATGAAAAATACTCGAAATCAATTTCTAAAGGAAACACCTTGGAAGCGACATGTCGTTGATTATTTCAGGTCTCCTCTTGCCGCATTTTCACTTGTCATTGCGTTGTTGTTTATTATAGCCGCAATTTTTGCATTCTGGCTTGCTCCGCAAAATCCTTATGATCTCGGCAAAGTTGATGTTCTGGATGCTTTGCAACCGCCCGGAGCTTCGGGAGTGGCAGGAGACCAGAGATTTCTGCTCGGTACCGATGGACAGGGAAGAGATATTCTTTCAAGCATCATTTACGGCTTGCGGACAAGTCTTATCGTCGGTGTGGGAGCGTCGTCCGCTGCGGGAATGATAGGCATATTTTTAGGTCTGGTTGCCGCTTATTTTGGTGGCAAAACCGATGCGTTCGTCATGCGGGCAGTCGATTTGATGCTATCGTTTCCTTCTATCCTTGTTGCGATGATGATATTGGCTTTTCTGGGGAAGGGACTGGAAAACGTTATTATTACTCTGATTTTGTTGGAATGGACCTATTACGCCCGTACAGCGCGTTCACAAGCATTGATTGAACGTCGGCGTGAATATGTGGAAGCGGCAACTTGCCTCGGTTTTTCCAATTTCAGAATTATGATAAGACAGATTTTGCCTAACTGTATGCCCCCGCTTATCGTTATCGGAACTTTGCAAATTGCCCGCGCAATTACATTGGAGGCGACATTAAGTTTTCTAGGCGTCGGCGTCGATGTGACCGAACCCTCTCTTGGAGCTTTAATCAATAATGGTTCACAAGAACTGCTTTCCGGCAGATATTGGATCAGCTTTTACCCGGGCATAGCTTTATTGCTGTTATTATTATCGTTCAATCTCGTCGGTGACCGGTTGCGCGAAGTTTTAAATCCGAGGAGCAATTCATGACGGGATTGTTACCCTCTGTTTCGGCATGTGGTGATGTGCTTCTCGATGTTTGTGAATTAACAACGAGATTTTCAAATCGCGGTGTCAGTTTTCCGGCGGTTGACCATGTTTCATTCACTCTCAAGCGCGGTGAAATACTCGGGCTTGTCGGTGAATCGGGATCGGGCAAGTCGGTAACCGGATTTTCAATTATGGGACTTGTTGACCCGCCCGGAAAAGTAGCCGGCGGAAAAATACTATTTAAAGGGCGTGATCTGTTAACGATGCGGGAAAAAGAAATGCGATCATTGCGAGGCAATAAAATTGCAATGATCTTTCAAGATCCGATGATGACACTTGATCCTGTCATGCGCATTGAAAAACAAATGACCGAAGCAATATTTGCCCATAGCAAAGTGGGCAGGAAACAGGCTTGGCAATGGGCACGCGACACATTGGGGCTTGTCGGCATTCCCAGTCCGGAAGAACGTTTAAAAGCTTATCCGCATCAGCTTTCGGGTGGAATGCGTCAACGTGTAGCGATTGCAATTGCACTCTTACATAAACCTGAACTGATTATTGCCGACGAACCAACGACAGCTCTTGATGTCACGATCCAGTCGCAGATCTTATCTGAAATTCAAAAACTGGCCACCCATTATGGAATGAGCCTGATCTGGATTTCGCATGATCTATCGGTTGTAGCAGGTCTCACAGATAAAATTGCCGTTATGTATGCCGGACGTATCGTAGAGCAGGGATCTGTAAGCAATGTTCTCGATCATCCGCAGCATCCTTATACATCGGGATTGATAAACAGTTTGCCGAGTCATAATGCGCGCGGCCATCACCTTGCCCAAATTCCGGGGATGACGCCAAGCCTTGCAAATTTGCCTGAAGGATGTGCTTTTTTTGACCGTTGCCAAAGGGCAAGCGCGCAATGTCAACAAGCTAAACCCGAATTGACGAAGCTGGGACCCGACCAGTGGGTGCGGTGTTATCATCCAACAGATGATCTTGTTGCCCATAAAACTATGAGGGATCATGCCGTCGCAGGTCGTGAGTTGTTGCCAAATGTCTGAATGCATAGAAAACACAAAAGCGACTGCGCCTCTGATCGCCCTTCACAATATTTCAAAAATATTCGGAAGAAGGAAAACAGGCTTTTTCGAGCGTCAATTTATCAGAGCCGGACTAGCGGATACCCCTCCACAAACGCATGCACTTGATGGAATAGAGCTGGCTATCGGTGAAGGTGAAGTGGTCGGGCTGGTAGGAGAATCCGGTTGCGGAAAATCAACGCTTGGCCGCATCGCCGCCGGACTTCTGCACCCTGATAACGGAACAAGGTTGGTTAAGGGAAAAACATTGGAGCAGATGGGCAAGGCAGAGCGAATGAAAGCCCGCCTTGAAGTGCAGATGATATTTCAAGACCCTTATGCAAGCCTCAACCCGCGTCAAAGGGTCGATCAGATTATAGGGGATGCTCCGCTCGTACATCAGCTCTGTTCACCTAAAGATGTGGACAATTATGTAGTGGAGATGATGCAGCTTACGGGACTTGATCCGCAGTTCCGTCAACGGTATCCGCACCAGTTTAGTGGTGGTCAGAGACAACGCATCGGCATTGCCCGTGCTTTGGCGGTGAAACCGTCTATGCTGGTTTGTGATGAAGCGGTTGCCGCACTTGATGTTTCTATTCAAGCTCAAGTGTTAAATCTGTTTATAGATCTGCGAGAAAAATTCAATCTCAGTTATCTCTTTATCAGTCATGATCTGGGAGTAGTCGAGCATATTTCCGATCGTGTCATAATCATGTATTTGGGACGAATTGTTGAAAGCGCACCTGTCGAAGACATTTTTCGCTTTGCCAATCACCCTTATACAAAAGCTTTGTTGGAAAATATTCCACGCATTGATCGCCGCAAACATGTTTTTGCACCGCTAAAAGGTGAAATACCAAGCCCTAACCATCCACCTTCGGGGTGTCATTTTCATCCACGTTGTCCGTTTGCAATCGAACGCTGCAAAACAGAACGACCAAAACTAAGGGAGGTGGCCCCCGAACATTTGAGTGCATGCCATTTGAACGACCAACTTTAACAGATCGACAAGAATAAGCCCGAAACAAAACGAACCAGGGCTGAAATGGAGAGACAATGAAGAAATTATTGACATCTATTGCGGCCACCTTACTGGTCGTTATGAATTATACTGCATCGGCAGATGATTTGAAGATAGGCTTTGCCGATCCGATCTCGTCAATGGATCCGCAATTGAACAATCACGCCGGTGACCGCTCGAACGATTTACACTTCTGGAATTTTCTAACGCAGATCAGAGATAATCGCGTTGAGCCAGATTTGGCTTCAAGTTGGAAAACGTTGGACGACAACACATGGGAATTCAAATTACGAGATGATGTAAAATGGCAGGATGGTACGCCGCTTACTGCCGATGACATTATTTTTTCCTATCAACGTGCGCGAAACGTTCCGGGATCGGTTGCGAGTTTCTCCGGTTATTTACGCACGATTGCATCTGTCGAAGCCAAAGATCCGCATACGCTGATTATTAAAACAACAGTACCAAATCCCGATATACCGCTCAATGTGGCTTCTGTTCATATTGTCAGTAAACACATTGGTGAAAACGCAACCACCGACGACTACAATTCCGGTAAAGCGATGGTGGGCACGGGGCCTTTCAAATTCCAATCATATGTTCCAGGCGACGTTGTTACCATGACACGCAGTGACACATATTTTAATGGTAAAAGCCCTTGGGACAATGTGATTTACCGCTACATTGCAAATCCCGCATCGCGTACGGCAGCCTTATTGGCCGGAGATGTGGATGTTATTGATAAAATTTCTGCATCCGATCTTGTCCGTTTGCGGAAAAATGAAAAAGTCAATGTCTACGAATATCCGGGTTTGCGGGTAATGCTGTTGCAACCGAGTTTCAATCCGGCTCCGAATGCCTATATCAAGGATAATAATGGCCAAGCTCTTGATAAAAATCCTCTAACAGATGTCCGCGTCCGTCAAGCACTGAATATAGCCATCAATCGTGATATTATTGTTGATCGCGTTTTACAGAATTCGGCAACAGTCGCCAGCCAATGGATGCCCGAAGGCGCGCCGGGTTACAATGCCCGCTTCAATAAAATTGCATTCGATGTTGATAAGGCAAAAAAATTATTGGCCGACGCCGGCTATCCCGAAGGTTTCCAGATGATTATACACGTGCCGTCCGATCGTTATCCGCTCGGTCCGGAGACAGCTCAGGCTGTGGCCCAGTTCTGGACAAGGATCGGCGTAAAAACCAAGGTGGAAGTTGTGCCATGGGCGGTTTATGCCTCGAAAGCACGTTCAAATGACTATGCTATGACGATGTTGGCCTGGGGGAATGGTACGGGCGAAGGCTCGTATGCGCTGGTCAATGTTTATGCTACAGTCTCTCCGGAAAAAGGTCTCGGCGCGTCGAACTGGGGGCATTACTCAAGCGAAGCCTTGGATCAAATTCTGGCAAAATATACCGAGACTTTCGACGATACGGAACGCGCCAGAATTATGGACCGTGCAGTCGAAATTATCAATGATGATGTGGCCGCTATTCCCCTCTACCACTACAAAAATATCTGGGCAACGCGCAAAGGTCTAAAGGTTACACCTTTAACGAGTGATAGAACAGTTGCACAAATGGTAGAAAAAATAAATGAATAATAAATTTATTTTATAATATAAATATCCACTATTATTATAGTTTGTAATAATAGTGGATAATAATATACGTTACAACGAACATAAATAAATGATAAAATTGTTATAAATTTGAATAATAATTATAAATATAACAAAAATTTATCAAAAATATGTAGGCTCGAACTCATGACAACCCAATTGAAACTGACAATCACACCCAAAAGCGCATTGATCGACGAAAGCCGACATATTCTGGTTGAGGGAGCCAAACCTTCTTCGGTTGTCGAGATCAATAGTCGAACCATGCGCAGGGAAAATTGTTGGCGTAGTCGGGCACTTTTTATTGCCGCACCGGATGGAACAGTCGATACTTCGCGCGATGCGCCATTCGACGGTGATTACACCGGAGTGAAGCCGATGGGGCTTATATGGTCACAACGGCCTGAAAATAAAAATGTAACCGAAATTTTCCCGCCGGATGTTCGTGATGAGCTCGTCACCCATATCGAGGTCAAGAATAAAAATGATGTCGTTTCGGATGTGATGATTCAATATTTATGCAAACCGGATATTCGTATTGAACGGATTCATAAAAATGGTTTGGTTGGAACGTTATGTCTTCCCGCCGGAGAGGGGCCGTTTCCTTCCATTTTAATTCTGAATGGTTCCGGTGGTGGTATAAATGAACCGAGGGCGGCAATTTGGGCTTCCCATGGTTATGCAGCATTTGCATTGGGGTATTTCAAGGTAGAGGGATTATCGAATTATATTTCAAATACGCCGCTCGAATATTTCAAAAAAGGTCTGGATTTTTTACATCAGGAGGTTCGTCCTCGCGATGATTTTGTGGCAATTGCCGGTCAATCGCGCGGCGGTGAATTGGCTTTGTTAATCGCCAGCCTTTATCCCGAAGACATTTCCGCTGTCATTGCCTACCTTCCCGGCAGTGTGGTTCACAGTGGTCAAAATGCATCCGATCCGGCAGTTGGCCGAAACGGTCCGGCATGGTTGAAAGACGGCAAACCCTTAACGCATTTGATTGATGGTAACCGGACAGCAACATGGGAACCGTTTGACAATGGCCCTGAGCCGCACCGCCATGAATTGGCATTGCGCACGGCTTTGGCAGATGACGAGGCAGTGGAACGCGCACGCATAAAGGTAGAAAATATTAAAAGTCCGATCATTTTGCTATCGGCTACAGATGATGGTTCGTGGCCTTCAAGTTTCTATTGTTCAATGGTTGTAAACCGACTTGCAGCATCAAACTACCCTTATAATGTCGAATGGTATGACTATTCGGGTGCGGGACATGCAATCGTCTTTCCATATGTTCCGACCACTGCCATCAGTTATAGCCATCCGGTTTCCAAAAAGGTGAGTACCGGCGGTGGAACGCCGGAACGCAATGCATTTGCCAATGAGGATTCATGGAATAAAGTATTGTCTTTTGCAGAAAGTGCTTCAAAAGGGTAAAAAATAAAGAGAGGAGGAAGGGGGGGCGGTAGAAAGCGTTTTGCAAAATGTCTCGATGCATAGATTTTTATTAAGTGACGACTGACAGGCGCTAAACTCCAAATCTTCAAGCATTGTAGCCTCTTCCTGCCTTGGCTTGATGATACGATCACTGGCTACAATCAACAGTTGACGTATCATTCCTTTCACTTTGCTAAGTATATGACTTAATGGCTGCTTCAGTCATTGTTACTTTGCTTGTCGGGATAACGTGTTGTAACTGCAAGCCGCGGCTGGAAGCTGCGTTACGAATAAATGAAGCCGCGTTAGGAATAAATAATGTGGCCTTTGAATATCCGTCCTTAAGTTGCCTGAAAGGACTTTGTTGGTCTGAAAAAGCCGATTTTCCATCTCTTCCGACGTATTTGTTTCTTCAGTTATCAAATGTCTGGTCTGAACGCGGCGGTATTTGGAACTCGTTCAAACGCATGGTAATAGCCACTACTATTGCGAATATTGACCACAATAAGTTTGATGTTTTTTCGCAATAGGACGTGCGTAATATCTGCAATCTTTCCTGCAATCGGGTTCTTGCGCTGGTTGCTTAATTTATTTGAAGTTTGCAACGAGAGATAAGGCGCAATTACCACCAATATTTTGGCCAGTTTTTACCCGCGCCGATGTTGTTCACAACGAATGCAATAGCAACAAGAATGACAGAGCCAAGGAAAACAGGTGCGAATAGAAATGACCAACCGGGACAACTCGCCAAAAACACGACTATTGGATCCGCGCCGGCGGGAGCATGAATGGTTCTGGTGAACTACATGAGACCTATAGCCAAACCGACAGCAAGACCCGTTTCCCAAACCCCGTGACCGATCAGGTGGAAAACAGCCAAGCCTACGAATGTCGAAAGAAGATGACCGCCTATCACGCTTCCAGGCTGCGCCAGCGGAGATTCGGGCAATGCGTAGAGCAATACGCATGTGGCGCCAAAGGGAGCCATGATGAGCGGAACATGATAATGCCCGGACATAAATGCCAAAATTGATATGCTGACCATGCCACCGGCAAATCCTGTCAGAATTTGCAATGACGAAGGTCTGGCCGGTGCTTTCGAGGTAAGGAAAAACGTCATTCGGCTTTTGGGGGCATCGGTAAGATCACTCATTTAGCTATTTCTCCGGTAAGGGGTTGAATTTTGTATAAGAATGAGATTAATGTTAAGACTTAACAGACCTGTCTGTTATTTTTGAAACTTAACAGACCTGTAAGTAAATTATCAATATGCTGCAATCATAGATGTTGCGTGTAAATGGAAATATTTTTCTAAAAAAATGGCTTAAGGTAGAATAATGACACTAACTAAAGAAATGCCATCAAAAAAAGAGGCAGGGCAACGGGTAAGTAAAAGACAGGTTTTATTGGAAACCGCCTTGCGACTGTTCAATGAACATGGTTACGCCAATGTTGGTGTGGACCGGATAGTAGGGGAAGCAAAGATTGCAAAGCCGACATTATACGCCCAGTTCGGAACAAAAAATGGTCTCATAGAGGAAGCTTTAAAGCTCCGAGATGATAATTTTATGGACAGCCTACAAACTTATGTTGACCAAGCGCCTGACGGAGCTGTTTCAAAAGTTACCGCTATTCTGGAGTGGCATAAAAAGTGGTTTACCGAACCCGATTTTTTTGGCTGTATGTTTATAAAAGCTTCGGAAGAGTTCGGAAAAACGAATGAACAGATTTCCGCGATCGTAAAAAAACATAAGGATTCTATTTATAACCTGATTCATCAGGTGATAGAGCATGATTGCAAGGAAAAAACAGATCAAGTCGCTTCAGTAATCATGATTATACTGGAAGGATTGATTGTTAATTATAATATTTACGGTGATTTAAAGCCGTATGAAGTAGCAACCACAACTGTAAAAGAATTGCTGAACTCAATAAGTCATCGACTGAACAAGGATGAAAGATAATGTATACGCTTCACATTGCAAATAAGAACTATTCGTCGTGGTCCTTAAGACCGTGGGTTCTTCTAAAGACACTGCAAATACCATTTAAAGAAAGCCAACATTTTCTTTCAGGGGACACCACCTATCGCAATTTCAAAACCTTTTCTCCATCAGGTAGAGTGCCGGTTCTCTATGATAACGATACCATCATTTGGGATAGTCTTGCGATAGTCGAATATCTTTTTGAAAAACATGACAGTGTTTGGCCAATGGATCGTCGTGCAAGAGCTTGGGCCCGAAGCGCAGCAGCAGAAATGCATTCTTCTTTCGAGGCGTTGAGAACACAATGCCAGATGAACTGCTCCGTCGAAGTGAAATTGAATGAAATACCCGAAAACCTCAAGAAGGACATTGACCGTATCGACGAGTTGTTTGAAAGTGGGCTGGATCAATTCGGTGGGCCTTATCTTTCGGGGCACGAATTTACTGCTGTTGATGCATTTTTCTGTCCCGTTGCATTTAGAGTTCGGGCATATAACTTACCTTTAAATACAAGATCCCGAAACTATCTGGATAAATTATTACAATTGCCTGCCATGGAGGAGTGGTTTGATTCAGCGATTAAAGAACCCCGATATGATGTCTACGAGCAGGCAACCAAACAATACGGCTCCATCATAAAAGACATGCGTATTTAACTCTTCATTTGACAGGCTGTGTTCCATATATTTTCGCTATAAACCGGCTTTTACTGTAAAAAGCTTCAAACTACATTCTTTATTTCTTAAGAATTCGATATTTGAAGTGCAATTGACAATCATTGCGTTTCCTCTTGGCCGGACTGAGGGAGAAAAAAATCATTGTGAAATTTTTTAATTATCAGTCAGCTTCAATCCGATGTCGGTTTGTGGCGAGGAACTTTGCAAGTTTAGACATGAACGGGTTTTATTATCGATTGTTCATACAAATCTCGAACAAGAATCCGAGCGGCTCTATTCTTGCATTGAAAAACTGTTACGCTATTTCGTAAGCGTCAGGCGAGGGAAAAATGTCTATACCGCAAAATAAAGATGAATTGCTGAATGCAATCGAAACGACTTTTTCCAAACTTGCTGAAGATTTGCGTAAAGTACCGGCAGATGTTTCCGGCTTGCCGTTGATGGAGGGGCATTCAAAAGGCGAGCTTATGACTGTTTCAAATCTCGTTGCCTATCTTTTGGGGTGGAATAGGCTTGTCCTTAAATGGTTGAAAAGGGATGAAAAGGGCGAACCCGTCGATTTTCCTGAAACCGGCTTCAAGTGGAATGAACTTGGTGAACTCGCCAAAAAATTTTATTCCGATTATCAGAATGTTCCTTTTGCTGATCTTGTTGATCGGCTTTGTCAGGCAAAAGACCAAATTGTTGTCGAAATTTCCAAACGGAATAACAAAGAGCTTTACGAAAAAGAGTGGTGCGGAAAATGGACAATGGGGAGGATGATCCAATTGAACACCTCTTCTCCTTATTCCAATGCGAGAAACCGCCTGCGGAAATGGTTGAAAAATCTGGCTGCTCAATAGCGATGATTTCAGAGTGCATAAATTGGAAGGCGAATAGACCGGTAGTCGGGCTTTTTAAAACGGCGATCAGGGAAGAAAATTCTGTGAGAAAAATAAAATGCCGCGGAGAGCAAAGAGCTTTCCGCGGCAATGATTTTAGAGTTTAACAGGCTATTCGGATTTATTGTCGCCTTTATTTTGTTTGGCGCTGTCGTCCGTCAATTCATACCACATCGCATTCAATATTGCGAAAGCGGCAGCAAGCGGAAGGCCGAGAGCCCATGAAAAATACCACATGGAATTTCCTTTCAAGAGTAGCAATCAATAGGATTGCTTGTTTCCTTCGATTGTTTTGACGCTGACTTTTCCCCAAAGGATTTTGTAAACCCAGCTTGTGTAGGCCAAGATTGTCGGAACAAAAATGATCGCGACAATCAGCATGACAAAGAGGGTGAAATGGCTCGAGGAAGAATCCCATACCGTAAGGCTCATCACCGGATCAATCGTTGAAGGCAGGATGAACGGGAACATTGCAATGCCAACGCTTGCAATAATGCCGGCAATGCCAAGTCCGTTTGCGATAATGGCAAGAACCGGTTTTCTCATGGACAAGCATGCTACTGCCAATAGCGGTGCAACAAGTCCGATAATCGGAACAAGCCACAAGATCGGTGTTTGATGGTAATTGTCAAGCCAACCGGAAGCGTTGGTTGCAACCTGTTTCATCAACGGGTTTGAAGGGCCATTGGCAACCACACCACCGTTAATATGATAGCCGGTTGTTGCAAGGTTCAACAAAAGCCCGCACAAACCATAAAGAATGGTTGTGAGTACACCGGTAATCATGCCGATTTTGCGTACACGGCTGAAAATCGGATCGTCTGTTTTGACTGCAAGCCAGCTTGCCCCGTGGGTGAGCAGCATGACAATCGAGAGAACCCCGCAAAGGATTGCAAACGGGTTCAACAGTCCGAAGAACGAGCCGCGATAGAAAACCTGCATATCGGGTTTAATCTCGAAGGGAACACCTTGAAGCACATTGCCCATTGCAACACCGAAGATCAGGCTTGGCACAAAGCCACCGACGAAAAGCAGCCAGTCCCAGGTTGACCGCCAGGTTTTGCTTTCGCGTTTGCTGCGGTATTTGAAGCCGACAGGGCGCAGAATAATGCCAACGAGCACAAGGAACATGGCAATATAAAAGCCCGAAAACGAAACGGCGTAAAGTTGTGGCCAAGCGGCAAAAATTGCACCGCCTGCCAAAATCAACCATACCTGATTGCCTTCCCAAACCGGTCCGACTGTGTTGATGACGATGCGTCGTTCAAGATCGGTCTTGCCCACAAAGGGAAGCAACATACCGGTTCCCAGATCGAAACCGTCCATGACTGCAAAGCCGACAAGCACAATGCCAAGCAGCAGCCACCATATGATACGTAACACGTCATATGAAATCAAATCGTGCAAAATCATGATTTTATCCTTTAAGATAATGCTGTGGCAGAGGCGTTGTTTTGAACCTCGCTGTGCTCGTTAAGAACGTCCGGACCTTTTCTGATATATTTCAGCATCAAGCGGACTTCGACGACAAGAAGCGCAGTATAGAGGGCAACAAAGCCGCAAATTGTCAGGAACACTGTCGTAACGCCGAGGTTTGAAACGGCAACGGCGGTCGGAAGAATTCCTTCGATAATCCAGGGCTGACGTCCGATTTCGGCAACAACCCATCCACATTCGACAGAAATCCACGGAAGTGCGATGGCGCAAACAGCAAGTTTAAGCAACCAGCGCCTGTTTTCCAAACGATGACGTGCCGACAGATAGAAGAATGTCGCCATAATCAGGATAAGGGCAAAACCACAGGCAACCATGATACGGAAAGCCCAGAAGATAACCGGAACTTCCGGAACAAGATCCCATGCCGCTTTGCTGATCTGTTCGTCTGTTGCTGTACGCGGATCATCGACATAGCGTTTCAACAAAAGCGCATAACCGAGTGAACGACCGTTATTTTCAAACTGGTCGATTGTTTCTTGCGGAACGGCTGCGCCTTTTGCCTGCTGGATTTTTTCCAGTGCATCATAAGCAAGGATACCTTGTCTGATTTCTTTTTCCGATTGTGCAACAAGATCCTTGATGCCCGGAATCTGTTCGTCAAACGAACGTGTGCCGATAATGCCCATTACCCACGGAATGTGGATAGCAAAATGGGTTTCGCGGTTTTTGACATCGGGAAGACCGAACAATGTGAAAGAAGCCGGAGCTTTTTCAGTATCCCACATGGCTTCGATAGCAGCGAGTTTCATTTTCTGGTGTTCGCCGGAAAGATAGCCGCTTTCATCTCCGAGAACTACAACGGAAAGTGAAGCAGCAAGACCGAATGATGCCGCAACTGTCATCGAGCGTTTGGCAATTTCTTTATAGCGACCTCTCAACAGGTACCAGGCTGAAACGCCAAGAACGAAAGCAGCGGCGGTTGTATAACCGGCTGAAACTGTGTGAACGAATTTCGCTTGCGCAACAGGGTTCAAAACAACCGAGGCGAAGTCGCCCATTTCCATACGCATGGTTTGCGGGTTGAAGGTGGAGGCAACCGGATTTTGCATCCAGCCATTGGCAACCAGAATCCACAAAGCCGAGAAGTTGGAGCCGAAGGCCACGCACCATGTGGCAATCAGGTGTTTAACCTTTGACATGCGGTCCCATCCGAAGAAGAACAGGCCGACAAAGGTTGCTTCCAGAAAGAAAGCCATCAAAGCTTCAATAGCCAAAGGTGCGCCGAAAATATCGCCGACATAATGGCTATAATAGCTCCAGTTCATGCCGAACTGGAATTCCATAACCACGCCGGTTGCGACCCCCAGCGCAAAATTTATACCAAACAGCAGTCCCCAAAACTTGGTCATATCCCGCCAGATCGTTCGACCTGTCATGACATAGACGCTTTCCATAATGGCAAGCAGGATTGATAATCCTAGTGTGAGTGGGACAAACAGAAAATGGTAAAGCGCAGTCGCGGCGAATTGGAACCGTGATAGGCTGACAATGTCAATATCCATAATTCAAGTCCTTACATTGAGTGTTTGTCATAATTGTCCTCGCGTAAACTTTCTAAAACGCGTTGATAGTTTTCGTTCGACCGCTCATAGTCGCCGGTGATGCGGGTGTGATCGAGTGTGATGATGCGGTCGCAACAGGTTGCTTCCCGTTTCAGGTGGGTGACAAGGAGCCAGCTTTTTTCACGCCCATAGTGCTTCATGCGCTCAAGAATATCGCGGGCGGTTCCGCCATCTATATTCTCTGTCGGCTCATCAAGTAGCCACAGGTCGCGTTTCTGCAGGAAAAGGCGTGCCAATGCGAAGCGTCGAGCCTGACCGGTTGAAAGACCGGTCTGGTTTTCACCGACGCTGCTATAAAGGCCGTCTTTGAGATTATCGAGATAGTCGTGTAGCCCCGCGCGCTCCATGGCCTCGACCATGTCTTCGTCAGAGGCGGTCACATTGGCAAGTTTCAGGTTCTCATGCAGAGTGTCTCTAAATATATAGGTATTTTGTTCCAATAATGCTGCTTTTATCGCTGCAATTTTTCCCTCGACAATCATATCTTTTGTCATGAAGAGCGAAATAAGCGAACTTTTGCCAGCACCATTGGGGCCAACAAAGGCTATTTTTTCTCCAGCGCTGACCGTGAAATGAATATCGTTCAAAACTGCCGGTAATTGTGGCTCGTAACTTGCCCGCTTGATGTCGGCCACAGCTACATAACTACATGGCGGTAACTCTTCGCGGGGTTTGGCGGGGTTGGTATTTCCACTTTCGACAAAGGGCGAAAGTCTGCGCAACGCCAATATATAGCGGCCAATCTCACTACACCCCTGATAAAGCGGTTTGACAAGGTCATAAAGTGTCAGTGCGGCCAATATAGAAAGTACAGCAAGCGGCAGGCTGATCGAACCATAGCGATAGAGGAGAACGCTTGTGAGAATAAGCCCGACAAAAATGAGCTTGTCGACAAAAGCACTGATTGCTTCAAGGGCGAGTTGCCGTCTTTTCAACGAAACATCACTTGTTGCAAGGCTGTCTTCCGTGTTCATGACATGATTGGTGAAAGATTGCTGGCAGCCATTCATAACAAGGTCGGTCTGGCCGGAAAGAAGTGCGATCACACGTGTGCGCAGGCTTTCACGGCGTATTGCAAGAGAGGCTGAACGCTTTTCGTCAAGTTTTATGGAAAGGCAGGAAAAAACAATGACAGTGGCAAAAATAACAAGTCCGAAGCCAAGCCCCAAGCCCAAATGAACGGAAGAAAGCACGACTATAATTGTAAAAATTGCAACCAGTGCAACAATGGAAGGGACGATAAGTTTCAGATAAATAAGCTCGTAACTATCAATATCGCCAGTTAGACGGTGCAACAGCCGTGCCGGACGCATGGCAAGATCACGCAAGGATTTTCTTTGGGCAATTGTTTTGAAGAGTTGCAGCCGCAAGCCTCTACTTTGCATGAATGTCGCATCATGATTGACGAGCCGTTCTGCGTAGCGTGCACCGGTTCTCAAAAGCGCGAAAAACCGTATCGCAGCCGAGGGCATAAAAACATCGAAAACACGTGTTGCCGCAATCGTTAAGCCGGCTATTCCGGTTGCTGTAATAAACCAGCCGGATAAGCAAAGAAGACCGATTGTCGAAAGTGCTGTGAGAATGGCAAAGAGAAGCCCCCACAGCATTTTTTTGCGGATAATTTTGTCGCGAGGCGCAATGAGAGCGAGAATGGTTTTCATCTTTCGCTCTCCCTGCAATTCACTTCCGGCGAAAGTTCGATCACCCTGTCCATACGCTTGAAAAGTTCCGGATCGTGGGTTGCAACAAGAAGGCTATTTCCTCCGGAAATTTTTATGAGTGCATCTATAACAATCTTTGCACTTTCAGGGTCGAGATGGGCAGTCGGTTCGTCAATGAGAAGGATATTGCGGCCTTTTTCCAGTGCCAGCCGCACTAAAGAAAGGCGGGCGGCTTCCCCACCCGAAACGCCGGTTCCACCTTCACCAAGGCGCTGGTATTTGCGCTCATTGGCGAAATCGTGCAAATTGGCAAGATCAAGATAATCGTCAATATTATCGAATTTTCTGTTGAACGTTATATTGGATAAAATTGACTGGTCGAACCAATAGGGTTTTGCTCCCATCCAGCCGATTTTGGCTCGGATTTCATCTATATTTGTGCCATTGACGGTCAAGCCGTTGACTTTGATTACCCCCTTGTCGGTCTGAATGAGACCGGCAATGAGCGCAAGCAAAACCGATTTTCCCGCACCACTTTTTCCTGTGAGTGCAACTTTTTCTTGCCTGCCGATTTTGAGCGAAAAGTTTTTGAAAACCGGTTTTTCGGGAATAAAGCCGAATGAGATATTATCAATTTCGATTGCAATGCCACTTTTCGGGGAAGCTATTTCTTTTGGCTTGCTGTCATATGATGGCTGAACAACAGGTGATTGTTGAACATTTTGTAATTGCTCAACATTAGAAGATTGATGAACAATCGTCTCTCCCTTGCCAACAAGTTTTGTGAAATTTTCCATGGCCGCTTTACCTGCAACACGGTCGTGCCAGACACTTGCAAGTTCGCGCAAGGGTTCAAAAAAACTCGGAGCAAGCAAAAGAATGAAGAGGCCTTCGGCAAGGCTGAGCTTGTTTCCCCAAAAGCCGATGGTAATGACACCTAAAAGATGAAAACCGATATAAACGGCCATCAAAGCGACACCGAGAGCCGAAAAAAGTTCCAGCACTGCCGACGACAAAAAAGCAATGCGTAACACCTTCATTGTGCGTGTGATGAGGTCGTCGGATTGGCGGGCAAGGCGTTTCGCACTCCAGAAAGTGGCATCAAGAATGCGCAATGTCTTTATGCCGCGCAAACGATCAAGCAGATAGCCGTTCATCTCGCCCATTTCCTGCCATTGCTCTTTTGCCGCTTTTTGAGCTTTGGCGCCGATAATGGCCCAAAAGAGCGGGATGATCGGTGCGGTTATAAAAAGCAGCAAACAGGCAAGCCATGAAAACGGCAATACCAGACAAAGGATGACAAGCGGAACAACAGCAGCGCGCACCATCAGGGGGCGGTATTTCGCATTCCATGAAACGAGTGTCTCTCCCTGATCGACAAGAATATTGGCTGCCTCGCCGCCCGGCATACGTTTTTTACTTAGAGGAGAAAGAAAATTGAGGTGGGTCAAGCCGCGTTTGCGCCACCCATTCAGGTTCTCGCGGGAATTTTTGAAGAGGTCAAGTTCGCTATAATAGCCGAGACAAGCTTTGATTGCTGCAAGTACAATAATAGCGCAACCGGCAATGATGATGGTTGATAACGCCCCGTCTGCTTTGGCAACAATCAGGCTTAATAAAGCAGCTTCGGCAATCCAGAAGAGTGGCAAAAGACTGAATATGATTTGCGGCAGGGTAAGCCTTGGCTGGAGACCGGCTCTTTCATTTTCCATATCAATTTGACCCGCTTTCACAGTCAAAACATATAAGATCGTTGCGGCAGATTGCCGCAAACACTTACGTCCTCACTTCTTTGTATTTCAGGATTAGGCGTTATCGAATGAATGATAATTATATAGGTATGAGCTCTTGAGCTTTTTATACAAGAGCGGAACGCGTTTTAAAAATTGTATTTGCAAATGTGATTTATTTCTTTAAGCTATAAATCATAAGAGGGAACACTTGGGGAACGACTGATGAATCTGGCACAATTGAATTATGTTCTCGCTGTGGCACAGACAGGCAATTTTACTGTGGCGGCAAAAAACTGCCATGTGACGCAGCCAACCTTGTCAAACAGCATTGCCCAGCTTGAAGACGAGTTTCAGGCACGCATTTTCTCGCGCACGACGCGCCGTGTCGGCCTTACGGCTTTCGGGCAACATATTATGCCCTATATCGAAAAGCTGATCGAGGCTAATTTCAATCTCGTCGACGAAAGCAAAAAATTCAACAATCAGGAAACAAATGTTATCAGAATTGGCAAATCGCCTTTGATGAGCTGCCAATATCTTTCAGCCGTTATGAATGATTTTCGCTCTCGAAATCCGGACAGCGAAATTGTGTTATGCGAACGCAATAGCGGCGATCTCATCGACTTGCTGGAGCAAGGCGAAGTCGATTTTGTCTTTGATGTTGCGCCGGAAAAAAAGCCGACAAGAGCAAGCGAGTTTCTTTATGAAGAGCCGCTTTATTTCATACCGAGCACGGCAAAGCCGATCAGAAATGTCAATGTGGTGCATTTTTCCGATATTGCCGATGAAGTTTTTGTCATGGTCGACGACGAATCCGGTTTGACCAAGTTTATCAGGGAAATGTTCGGGCACCACAATCATGTTCTGAAAGAATATACCGGTAAAACAGTTTCCTATCGTGAACTGGAAAACTGGGCACATTGCGGGCTGGGCGCAGCACTCCTGCCAAAATCGGCAATCACTATGACATCCGGCCAACGTTATATTTTGTGCGATCAGGATGAGCGCCCGATACAAATCCGCTATGAAGCAACGTGGAGGAAAAATATTCCGGTTGCGAGCGGAAAATTGAAAAATTTCCTAAAACAGTAACTAAAACAGGAATTTTGAACAATCAACGAAACTTCTAGCTCTATTTTAGAGGAATATTTTTCCAAAATATCATTGTGATGCGAATCATATCGCTTGCTAACGCTATATAGAGAAAATTTTACCTGAACAGCGATCAGGGAAACCGACATGCTCAGAGCTATCCAATTATCCAAGTTTAAATGAAAGTGGAATTTTCAAGGTTGAAAACCTTGATCGGACAATGTGATTTTCGGGTAAGAAATATCGGTCGATTTCTGTGTTCATCGAAACTGCTTGAAGGTTAATTGACTTTGATGCTCATCGTCTAAGCTGTTTGAATGTGGGGCTGTTTCTAAACTGCTTGAAGGCTAACTGAAGCGTATACTGCTTGAACCTTAATTAACGCCTGCGCCGCTTGAATGTGGATAGACTTTGACACAGATTGACTTCGATAGAAGGAGACATGAACATCGACCGGCTTGAAAACTTGCCAGTTTGGACGTTTGAAGATTTACATCGTTCGTCTTGAAAGTCGGGCGTTTTGAAACGTCAGTGATTTATATCAGTCGGTTTGAAAGTTTGTTACTGTGAAACCTTAACGATTTACATCAGTCGACTTGAAAGCCTGTCAATGCCGACACTCAAAACTTACACCGGTCGCCTCGAACGCGGGTGATTTGAATATTCAGTGATTTATACCGGTCGATTTGAGCACTGCTTTAATCTAAATATTCAAGGCTTATACCCGACGACTTGTTGACGGTCGGCGCTAATTTCCGGTCGGTTTAAACCACAGGCATTTTATCATTCGTAACGCTTCCGCATCGCAGGGGGAGGGCAGTTTAAAAACCGGAAGCATGAGATATTTAATATTGAAGCGCGACATATTTAATATTTTTGATTGCTGCGG
Source organism: Bartonella sp. B10834G3 (assembly GCF_016102505.1). Taxonomy (NCBI): domain Bacteria; kingdom Pseudomonadati; phylum Pseudomonadota; class Alphaproteobacteria; order Hyphomicrobiales; family Bartonellaceae; genus Bartonella; species Bartonella sp. B10834G3. Next base: position 160,008 of record NZ_JACFOM010000004.1, on the reverse strand, counting down.
AGTGGGAAAGTTTGAGATTTTCTTGGACTTCCGGAAGAGATGCTAAATCTGTTCCGGCGATAGAAAAAATCATCCGGCTTTGAAATGTTCGTGTCCGGTTATTTTAACGACACTGATTATAAAATTGCTGGAATTGCCAAAGGCTTTCGCCGTCATTTTTCAAACTTTTGAAGATGGCGATAAATGATAATCTTTCACAAGATGCTGCATGTCATTTTGTTTGGTCTTGCCTTATAGCTCTGGCCTTGTGGTTAGGTCATGCATTATATTTTTCCCCTCCCGAAGGAGGGAAAAAGTGGGGGACTGAAATGCCCCGCCGAGTGAGAGGGCTTGATTGCCCCTTACAGTCAATTCTTTATTTGTAGCTTAACGGGCAACAGTCCTTTAATTCCTGCTTTGCCTGACGTTTTGCAAAAAGGCTTGAGAGAACAGCGAGGAAAAGTGCTGCAAATGAAAGGCCGGCACCTGCCCAGTTCGGCGAGGCATAGCCGAAGCCAAGGGCGATCACCAAACCACCGAGCCATGAACCCAGCGCATTACCGAGGTTGAAAAAGCCGATATTGACTGCCGAAGCAAGATTGGCACCGCCAGCAGCTTTTGCTCTATCCATAACAAGGCGCTGGATTGGCGAGACGCTCGCAAAACCGAAAGCAGCCATGAAAAATATAGAAAATACATCGGCAATTTTGTTGCCAATTGTAAAGTAGAAAAACAGCATCACAACGGCTTGAGCGAAGAGCGTAATATAAAGAACCGGCATTAATGCACGGTCGGCAAATTTGCCACCCAAATAATTGCCGACAAACAGGCCTCCGCCAAAAATGAACAGAAGAAATGTAACACCCTGATCGGAAAAATGACCAAGCTCTTTGGCCATCGGGGCAATATAGGTAATCGAGGTGAAAAATGCTGCGGGGCCTAAAATAGTAATGCCCATGGCAAGAAGAACATGAACATCGCCAAAAACAAAAAGTTCATTTTTCAACGATTGTTCATGATGTTGTGGCTGTTTTGGAACCAGTCTCGACGTTGCAACAAAAGCAAGCACACCGATAAGCGTAATGAGATAAAAAGTGGTGCGCCATGACGTTACATGGCTGAACCATGTACCGGCAGGAACGCCAATGAAATTGGCTGCTGTCATGCCGCTGAACATGAAGGCGATTGCGCTGGTTCGCTTTTCTTGAGGGACAAGGTCGGCGGCAAGCACAGAAGCAATACCGATGAAAACCCCGTGGCAAAGCGAATTGATAACCCGTCCGAAAATGGCGGTGGTGAAATTGGGTGCAAGCGCCGTCAGAAAATTTCCGACGATGAAAAATGTCAATGCAATAAGCAGCAGTTTTTTCTTTTCGACATTGCTTCCCAATATGATGATAATCGGTGTTCCGAAAAATACACCCAATGCATAAAAGGTTGCCATGAAACCGGCAGCCGAAACCGAAATATGAAAATCTGCCTGAATGGCAGGTAAAAGGCCGGAAATAATATATTCTGTTGTGCCGATACCGAAAGCGGCGATTGCAAAAGCCCATAAAGCAGCTGGCATAATGATATTCCCTGATTTGTTCGATATAGTAAAACAGCTAGGTGAGTAGTGAAAAATATGCTAGAAGGTACTTGTTAGGGACATAGATACCAAAAGGTGACTATTATGCCAAAAAACACCAATGAAAACCTTGTCTTTGTCGAAACCTGTCCGGCACGAAGAATTATGGAATTATTTTCGGTCAAGTGGAAAAGTATGCTTTTGCACGCATTGTTCCATTGGCCGAATGGAAAATGTCGCACTGGTGAACTGCAACGCGCTTTACCCGGAATTTCCAAAAAAATGATGATCCAGACATTGCGTGATCTTGAACAAGGGGGGCTCGTTCGCCGCCATGTTTATACGGTTGTTCCCCCAAAAGTTGAATATTCGCTCACCCCGCTTGGAAAAAGATTTTGCGAGCCGGTTGAAATGCTGTTTGATTGGGGAAAAAGCAACTGCGACGCATTGGAAAAATTTGAAAAAAACCAGCAGAAGAACGCAAAACAGGAATAGAACTCCGTTCATCAATGGGTGACAAAACCAAAGTGAAAACACCCGCGCAAAGAGCTGGCAAAACAATGGCTATTTTTTTTGCTTACCTTTGCGGAAAACATCGGGCGAGTAAGGGAAACGCAAAAAAATTTGTCTTTGTATTCTTGTCTTTTCTGTTTGCCACAGTCAGGCTTTTCAAGGAACAAAATTGTTAGCAATGCTCATGTGGTGGATATTATTGCGGCTATTCATCCCCACATATGTTTTATCCGGTTTTTTAAAACACTCATGTAAAGGAGGGGGATTTTCATTCCCGTCCTTTTAAAATCCGGTTCAAGTCTTCTTTATCAACCGGGTAGCGGTTAACATCAGCCAAGGCGGCGGGCAGCCGCACGAACCGCGCTATCAAGCAAATAGCCGATCAATCCGATAAGCAGGATGGTTGACATCAGCTCAGGATAAGCAAGCCGGTCGCGTGTATCGAGAATGAAATAGCCAAGGCCTGCCGAGACACCCAACATTTCACAAGGCACAATGATAATCCATGCAATGCCGATAGCCAAGCGGATCCCCGTCATCATATGGCTCAGAATCCCCGGAAAAACCACATAGAGCAATGTTTCACTTTGTGTTGCAGCAAGGCTTTTTGCAACCAGCAGAAAATGCCGGTCAAGTTGTTTGACACCTGCTGCCGTGTTGAACATAATCGGCCAGACGGTGGCAAAAGTGAGAAGAAAATAGATCGGCTTGTCGCCAATGCCGAAAACCATGACGGCAATCGGCATCCATGACAAAGGCGAAATCATGCGCAGAAACTGGAATGCCGGACCGGTCGCTCTTTCCACCCACGGCTTGGCGCCGATCAAAAGCCCGACAGGCACACCGATGATGAGCGCAAAAACCAAACCGACAATAATGCGTTTAAGGCTGATGAGAGCGTGAAGAAATAAGTCCGAGCCGGTTAACAAGTGCCAGAAAGTTGGCAATGTTGCCTCAACCGAAAAGCGACTTGCAAAGCTGTTTTTGGCACTCAAAACATCTGTTCCAAGCCACCAAAGGAAAAGAAGTACAACAAGTCCCGACAAACCGGACAAATGGCGAAGGCAGCTTTTCATCACGCTTTCTCCCCGTTAAACTTCAATCTCTTCATTGCGCACGAAACTGTCTTTCATGCCGAAAGCGGGAAGTCCGCCAACTTCGCTTAATGCGTGTTTGACAAATTGGTCATCAACAAGGTCTTTTGCCGCAAAAGCCGGATCAAGTGTTTCAAGAAACGCGTTATCACCCTCAATCAAAGTGTCTTTCAGCCGTCTTACCAGTTCTTCCGTGTAGCTCGGATAAGGATAGGGTTGAAAATCTATGCGCTTTTCAAGCCAGTCTGGGTGAATGATTGCACCCGATTTTTCATAAAACCGGTTATCTTCTTCGCTTGAAACAAGAACACGTTTAAGAACATCGGAACCGAAAGGCATATATTTGTTCGGATTTTCTTTGGAAAGAAGAAGCGCTGTTTCCTCGCGGTTCTTTGCTGTCCACAATTGCGCTTTGACCATGGCGGATACAACTTTTTGCGACCATTCGGGGCGCTCTTTCAGGTCGTTTTCCTGCATACATACAAGACAGCAGGCATGGTCACGCCAGACATCGGCTGTAAATCTTGCAAGTTTTGAAACTTTGGCCGCTTCACCCGCCGCATTGAAGGGTTCAGCAACGATAAAGCCCGAAACCTGACCATTGGCAACCGCCGGTATCATATCCGATGGTGCCATTATCACCATATTGACTTCATTTTTTTCAATTGTGCCGCTTTTTCTCGAAACAGGTGTCAAGCCGTTTTTGCGCAAGATCATTTGTAAAACGACTGTGTGGATTGAATACCAGAATGGTATAGCAACGTTTTTGCCACCAAGATCGGAAATGGAATTGATGTCATTGGCGACAGAAAAACCTGAGCCACTCATATGGTTCCAGGCAACGACTTTAAGCGGCGCTTTGCTTGAATAGCGTGCCCAGATGGCGATTGGTGAAAGAACATGCATCACATTGATCTGGCCGGCAAAAAAAGCTTCTACAATTTGTGACCAGCTACGGAAGAGAACCGGTTTTTCAGCTTTCAAACCTTCGCTTTCAAAAAAACCTTTACCATGAGCCACAAGCAGCGCTGTTGCATCGGTGATTGGCAAGTAGCCGACTTTTACCGGCTCATCCTTTTCTTGTGATTTTGCTCTTCCAATATTTAAAAATGGCAAAGCGCCACTTGCCGTCAATAAAGCCGATAGCCGCAAAATGTCGCGGCGGGAAAAATATTCATCTTTCATATTTCATCTCTTTTTTTAAGTCCTGCATCTCTTAAAGCTGCAAGAATTTCGATACGGATTTTGCCGAGTTCTTCGACAAAGTTATTGCGCGGTTTGGGGAAATTGATTGTCCATGTGCCGATGATGTTTGCCGGTTTTCCGCCAAGCAGAATAACCCGTTCGCTAACAAGCAATGCTTCGTCAATATCGTGCGTGACAAGAAGCGTTGAGGCGGAGAATTCTTTCACCAGTTTAATCAGCAGATTTTGCATATCCTGCCGTGTCAATTCATCAAGTGCGCCAAACGGTTCGTCGAGAAATAGCACTTCCGGATTTCTTGCAAAACAACGCGCCAATCCTGCCCGCTGTGCCATGCCGCCGGAAAGCTCGGAAGGGCGTAGTTTGCGCGCATAATCAAGCCCCACTTCGTGGATCGCTTTATTTACCCGATTTTGCCGTTCGCTTTTTTCAAGCTTTTCACGGTTTTTGAAATCAAGGCCAAAGGCCACATTTTTTTCCAATGTCAGCCACGGCAATAAACCCGGATTTTGAAAGGCCACCGCAATATTCGGATCAACACGGGTAAGTTCTTTACCGTGAACAAAAATATGGCCGCCATTCGGCTTTTGCAGGCCGGAAAGCACACGTAAAAGGCTCGATTTTCCGACACCGCTTGGCCCCAGAATGGAAACTGTTTCATTTCTTCCGATTGCAAGGTTGAAATTTTCAAGAATAGGGGGCGCATCGTCGCGATACCGCAAAACGATGTTTTTTGCTTCAAGAAGGGGAGCTTTTTCTGTCATGAATTAGAATGCATAAAAGGGTTAATCACGCCAAGGCTTTTTTAAGCTGCGTGACACTGGGGGTAATAATGGGAACAAAACTTGCTTCGCGCAAACGACGGGGAAATCCTTCGGCAGTATTCATGAGATAGGCGCCGCCACCACGGGTTTCCAATTCAAGCAGAACCGCTTTCCAGAGCCAGTCTGTCAAACTGATGCGGAGCTTGAATAGATCTTCGGGAGCACTAACAAAATGGTTGTTGTTTACACCTTTGATAAGTGCGTCGCGCAGGCTTGAAAGCTCTTTTTCTGTCTCGTCTATCTCGCCTTTGAGCGACGTTCTTCGGGCATTGAAATGCTTTTTGGCTTCGTCAATAAAGCGCGCTGCCAATCCTGAAAACAGACCGCATTGAAGCGCGATAAAAGCCGGACGCAGTGTTTTTAGCCATTCGGCAATATTGTCATGCAAAATCCTGTCAGCCGTCAAAGCGACTTTATCCATAATGATCGCTTTTGTACCGCTTGAACGCAAAGCCAATAAATCGAGCGATTGGACCTTTACCCCCTTGTCGCTGTTTTCAAGGCTGAAAACAACAGCGCGCCCGTTATCAAGTTCGGCGGCACAGGCTGCAAAAAAGCCTTGGCAGTCGATATTTGTAATCCACGGCATTTTGCCGGTGAGGTGATAAATGCCATTCTCGAACGAAGCAAAATTTTCCATTTTTTCCAAGCCGGAAAGATGCTTCATCAAATTGGAAAGACCGGCAGAACCGGCCATTTTACCTGATGTCAAAAGCGGCAATTGGCGGTGTTTGAGTGCTTCATTCGGGCTTTGCAAAACGCATTCGATATAAGCGCGGTGCGCCCATAAGACGAAGGCAGCCGTGAACGAGGAATAGGCAATGTTGGAAATCGTCAAAATAGCGTCAACAATGGTTTTGCCATCGCCACCGAATTTTTCCGGTACGCCAACACCTGTCAAATTTTCTTCTGCCAAGTGCTTCAATATAATTTTCGAGGATTGAAACGTGGTGTCCCATTCCTCTGCATGGGTTTCAGCCCATGGATAGAGCTTCGTAAACCCCTTCGGATCAGACGATAACACTTTCAAAATAGCCTATTGATGAGGGGGGAGGTAAAAGACAAGTAGCGCTTTTTCTCGCCGCTTTTTGAAGAAAGGCGCGATTGAAAAACGTTGAATTGTAAAGGAAGAGACATTTTAATTCCCCGCAAACTTGCTATGGACGCCGTTAATATTTCTTTTTTTTCAGAAATGTTCAACCTCTAATTTTTTTCATTAAGAAAATCCGCATGAATTTTTTAAAAATTTTAAATGAAAAAAGCCGTTTTAAAATCGGAGACGAGGCGAAAAATCACATTCCTCTTGCGCAAAGGAGGCAAGTTTGCGCCGCACAAAGCCTGAATTATTCTGTTGTTGAACAATTTACGATTAGCAATACGGTTTTTTAAAAAAAATAGTTTTTTAAATTTCCGGTAAAAACCGGAAGCGACATAATTTTTGATGAAAAGAGGGAAACCGGCAAATCGCCATTCATTTTCCAAACGGCAAATTACTGCAATTACGTTTTGGATAAAGCAAAAAACAGGCAATGATTATCATAAAAAACAAGAACTGCTAGAAGGGGATTGCAAGAAGAGGACTGCGAGAAGGGGACAGCGAGAGGGAGACAGCGAGGTGGAGATAGCGAAGTGGGGACAGCGAGAGGGAGACAGCGAGGTGGAGACAGCAAGGTGGGGATTGCGAGATTGGGACAGCGAAGTGGAGACAGCGAGATGGGGACAGCGAGGTGGAGATAGCGAGGTGGAGACAGCAAGATGGGGATTGCGAGATTGGGACAGCGAAGTGGAGACAGCGAAGTGGAGACAGCGAGAGGGAGACAGCGAGAGGGAGACAGCGAGGTGGGGACAGTGAGAGGGAGACAGCGAGGTGGAGACAGCGAAGTGGAGACAGCAAGATGGGGATTGCGAGATTGGGACTGCGCGATGGTGTCACCATTCGGGCAGTCCTTTTTTCAAAAACAATTTTCAACAAAGAAAAAAGAGATTTATGAGGTTTTGATACATTCATCAAAAAATCGGCTATGTCGAGATTTATGCAGTCTTAAATCTCGACACAGTTTTTCAGTCTTTGACGAGCATATCCGCATTGATGTCGGTTATTTTCTTGGCTCCGGTCAGCGTCATGGCAACACGCATTTCCTGAGCTATAAGATCAAGCATATTGGCAACGCCCTTTTCGCCATCGGTCGCCAATGCGTAAGCAAAGGCACGGCCAAGCATAACCGTATCGGCTCCAAGAGCAATCATGCGCACAACATCAAGGCCTGAGCGCACACCGCCGTCAACGAGAACTTTGAGATCGGGTTTCAAGACTTCCGCAATTTTTGGCAATGCCCTGACGGTAGAAGGCACGCCATCAAGCTGGCGCCCGCCATGGTTGGAAACAATAACCCCATCTGCTCCGAAACGCACAGCATCGCGGGCATCTTCAACGTCGAGAATGCCTTTGATAAGCATTGGTCCTTTCCAGAATTCACGAATCCATTCAAGATCTTTCCAGCTTATCGACGGGTCGAAATTGGCGCCAAGCCAACCGATATAATCTTCCAGATTGGTCGGTTTTCCGCGATAGGTGGAAATATTGCCAAGGTCGTGCGGCCGTCCCATGACGCCGACATCATAAGCCCAGGCAGGATGAAGAACGGCTTGTGTGTACTGGCGCAATTTCGCAAACGGGCCAGACATGCCGGAATGGCGGTCGCGATAACGGGCACCGGGAACCGGCATATCGACAGTGAAAACCAGCGTTTTGATTCCTTGTGCGACAGCACGTTCAAGAACATTTTTCATGAAACCACGGTCTTTGAGAACATAAAGCTGGAACCAGATCGGGTTTGGAACTTGTGATTGGACTTCTTCAATCGGGCAGACAGAAACAGTCGAAAGTGTAAAGGGAATGCCGCGTGATTGGGCGGCCTTTGCAGCCTGAACTTCACCTCGGCGCGCATACATGCCGGTAAGCCCCACCGGTGAAAGTGCCACCGGCATTTTCATCTTTTCGCCGAAAAGCTCGGTTTCAAGACTAAGTTCCGACATATTTTTCAAAATGCGTTGGCGAAGCGCAATATCGGAAAGATCGGTTGTGTTGCGTTGCAGGGTACGCTCTGCATAAGCCCCGCCATCAATATAATGGAAAAGAAATGGAGGAAGTTTGCGCCGCGCACCTTCGCGATAATCCGAGATAGAAGATATAATCATTTCGTTACCCGTCTTGGTTGTGTTATGGCTCGAATGCCGGAGCCAATTCGGCAAAGAGATGAATAAAAATTTTATCCTTTGAAAATGTTGATATTAACATTGTGTGTTGTTCGGGGGGCGTAATAAAATTCACCTGTTACGCGCCCCCCGAAAAACCGCGTGATCTTCCCGTTTTATTTCTATGTTTCAAAAAGACTTTCAGTATTTCCGATATTAACAAGAAATAGTAACGGGAAGTAAAATCAATATTACGGGATCATCCACGAAAGAACATATCCCTGAAGCGTTGTCATAATACCGGCAATGGCACAAAGCCCCAGCGAATATTTGACGGTGTAGCGGAAGAGGTCGGATTCTTTCCCGACAAGTCCCACAGCCGCACAGGCAATTGCAATCGACTGCGGCGAAATCATTTTGCCGGTAACCCCGCCTGTACTGTTGACTGCAACAAGCAGAATATCGGAAACGCCGATCTGGTGGGCTGTGGTTGCTTGCAAAGCACCGAACAGAGCATTGGAAGACGTATCCGAACCGGTCACAAAAACACCAAGCCATCCGAGAAATGGCGAAAAGAACGTAAAACTTTTGCCCGTGTGGGACAAAGCCAGTGCCAAAGTGGAAGAAAGCCCCGAATAATTGGCAATGAAAGCAAAAGCAAGAACAATGCCGATCGAATAAATCGGAAGGGCAAGTTCTTTCAGCGTCATGCCGAAAACGCCAATGGCACGAGCAGGGCGCATTTTCAAAACAAAAGTACTGACGATTGCGGCAAGGATAATCGCAGTTCCCGTAGCGGAAAACCAGTCGAATTTATAAACGGCGCTGATTTTGGCATCTGTTGCAACAATGGGCGCTGTTTTGACAATGATATTATTGAGGAATGATACGTCGAAACTCAACACCCAGCTTTCCAAGGCGCCGCCTTTGGCAAAAAGTTTTTTGAAAGGCGCAATGCTCCAAACCATAACAAAAATGGTCAATATGATAAAAGGCGACCATGCTTTGATAATTTCTCCCATTGAATAATGGGGAACATCTTCTTTGGGGGCAGCTTCGTTTTCGTCAAAACGGAAAATGCGTTTTGGCTGCCAGAAACGCAAGAACAGCGGCAAAACAACGAGTGTGGCAATAGCGGCTGTAATATCAGGCAATTCCGGCCCGAAATAATTGGAAGTCAGGAATTGGACAATCGCAAATGTGCCGCCACCGACAAGCACAGCAGGCCAGGTTTCACGGACGCCACGCCAGCCATCCATGATAACGACAAGCATGAAGGGAACAAACACCGAAAGAAAAGGCAATTGGCGCCCTGCCATCTGGCTTAATAAAAACGGGTCGAGATTTGAAACCTGTCCGGCAACAATAATCGGAATGCCCATAGCGCCGAAGGCAACCGGAGCGGTATTGGCAATAAGACAAAGACCGGCTGCATAAAGCGGGCGAAAGCCCAATCCGGCAAGGAGCGCCGCAGTAATGGCAACCGGTGCACCGAAACCGGCAGCACCTTCAAGAAAAGCGCCGAAAGCAAACCCCACCAGAATGAGTTGCAAGCGCTGGTCTTCGGTAATCCCTAGAATGGAATGACGAACAATGTTGAAGTCACCGGTGACAACCGAAATTTTATAAAGAAACACTGCTCCAACAATTATCCATGCGATTGGCCAAAGACCGTAGAAAAAGCCATAAATCGCAGAAGAAACCGCCGGTCCTATCGGCATACCATAGACAAAAACGGCAATCAGGAATGACAGGATAACAGTGATTGTACCAGCCACATGCCCTTTCATACGAAGAAGAGTCAAAGCCAGAAAAAAGAAAATAATCGGTATTGCGGCAATTAATGCCGAAAGCCAAATATTTCCAATCGGAATATAATTCTGCATCCACGTCATTGTTTTGTCCTCCCAATACGTGCGCGATAAATGTTGTCTGGTAAATAATAAGGCTGAATAAAACTAAAACGTCAATTTATTTAAGTTTAAATTTTTCGTATATGAACCGGAAATGTTTTTTTATTGGAAAATATGTAAATTTTTATTGTAAAAATTGTAAAAATGGACGTTTTTTTAAGAGCAAATCCGTTTTTTAAGACATTTGGCAATCGTGTTCCATGATTTTTTGCGGCTATACGCTTAAGCTTCTACAAAACAGGTGGATAGGTATTGGTTTTCCGTGTGCCGCAAAGCGGATAAACACGGTTTTCCTATTAAAGCGGCAATTTTTTGAATAAAGCCCCAATTTTTGAATAAAATGCCGATCTAACAAAGAAGTGTGGTCTCGAAGAGAAGTTGACTCTTAAAAAGGGATAAAGGCCGGTTTTGACGAGTGCTGTTTTTTTCACCTTTATAGCGGAAAAGGGGAAAAGGAAAATCTGACTTCTTTCACTTCTTTGACAGTCGAAAAAGGCCGGGCATTTTTTAAAAAAGGGCGACACCACTTGTTAGAGCCAGTATGTCACCCATACCGGCTTTTCTTTCACTTATATTTTTCACTGGTCACTGGTTACGTGTCAGGTATTTATCACGGCTCGCCAGTCAGGTATTCATCACCGTTCAGGGGCGAAGGGAATCTCGTAGATATTGATGTTCTGTTTTGGCCTTTCCAGCTATCAAGCCGGAATGTCGAATTCATCAAAATCTTTTTCGGTTTTTCCCTGTGCAATAAGTTCGTTATAATATTTGCCGCGAATTTTTTCTATTTCCGTGCTGGCAAGCCCAAGACGCCAATATCCGATGGCTTTGATATTCTGCTTTTTCACATTGCAGTTCACCATAAAGTGTTTCCTGATTGCACGGGCTTCTTCCCGTTCACAGGCAATCCAGATATGGCAATTTTCGGCATCGGTCATCTTTTCAGCCGAATGAACAAGAAAACCGGTTTGCCCCGGATGTTCTTTTTCCTTTCTGACATAGCTATGTATGTCTACCCCCTTTATATCGGGGAGTTCACCGGCTGCTTCTGCCGTGGCGGATTCGATATAGATTTCGGCTTCGGTGTTTTCCGGCCAATGGGAAAGAATGGAAAAAACGGCTGGAATGGCGGTTTCATCGGCAAAGAGCTTCAGTTTTTTATTTTTATATTCTTCTGTTGAAAATTGCGGGCGCGGACCAATCAGATAAGCATGCGCACCGGCTTTCAAAGTTTGAAGCCAGTTGATAGCGGGGCTTTCCCCTTCATGTTTGACAAAATCGACTTCGATTTCATGTGTCGCGGGATCAAAAGAACGGATTGTATAAATCCGGTAAACCTTGCGGCCTTGTCCGGTTTCGCCAATCTCGAAGCGTACGGCAACATTTGCCTGTTGCCATTCAATCGGGTTCGTCGGGTTGATTGTTCCGGTCAAGCGGACGAGATGGGGAAAAGGTTCATAAATCCGGTTGACCGTGAGTTCGAGACGCTCCATCCCGTCCATGTGGTTTTCCGGCGTTAGTTCAGCCGCATTCCTGTTTTCTGTTTTTTCCATCTCTTAAGCTCCCGTGCCGATTGTTTTTTTGTCATAAAATATAGATGAATAAAAATGAATGTAATAGTCAAGTTTTAATAAACCGGTATTGAAGGAAATATTCATGTCTGTCAATCAGGTTTTCATGTCGTTTACCGGCTTGATGGAAGTTTGCCAAAATGAACGGTCCTTTCATTGGAAGACCGGTAAGACAAAAAATGCCAAGTGCCTTCAAATTGCGCCTGTTGGCGGACAAGGTGACGATTAATTTTCCCACAAAAAGCGTGCCTTCAATTTTCCCATAGAGAGCATATTATCGCAATCTTTCCGGCAAAGAGCGTGCTGTCCCATTCTTTCCGGCAAAGACTGTGCTGCCCGTATTCTTTCGCTCAAAGAGCGCGCTGTCGCATTTGGCAAGTCTTGGGGACAAAGCTTGAAGACCAGCTTTTCCAGCCCAAAAAAGCTTGAAAGTTCAAGCTTGATTGGCGGCTGGTGACCCTGCTTTTTGTTCACCTTCGGTTTAATTCAGAATGGCTGCGGTTGGAGGGAATACGCCACGCGCTTTATTCTGGTTATTCCATAATTTTTGATAGAGGCCATCGGCTTTCACCAATGTATCATGGGTTCCTTCTTCGACGATTTTCCCGTTTTTCAGAACGATGATATGGTCTGCCCGACGAATGCTGTTCAGCCGGTGGGCAATGACCACGACCGTGCGGGTTCTGGTTAATGCATTCATGGCGCGTTGGATTTCTGCTTCCGCCGACGGGTCAAGACTTGCGGTTGCCTCGTCAAGAAGCAATATCGGGGCGTTTTTCAAAAAAGCGCGGGCAATGGATATGCGCTGCTGTTCGCCCCCTGAAAGCGAGCTTCCATGCTCGTCAAGCACTGTGTCATAACCTTCCGGCAATGCCATAATGAATTGATGGGCTTCGGCTTGCTTTGCCGCTTCGATGATTTCTTCGCGGCTCGCATCTTCCTTGCCGATTTTGATATTGTCATAAACCGTTCCCGAAAAGAGAAGCACATCCTGAAACACCATGCCGATCAAACGATGAAGATTTTCCGTCCCTATGTCTTTGAGGTCGATATTGCCAATCGTGATTTTACCTTCCGTTCTTTCCCAAAGACGGGCGATAAGGTGGACAAAACTTGTCTTTCCGGCACCGCTCGGCCCAACTATTGCCGTTAATTCCTGCGGCCTGATAACACATAAAATATCATCAAGGACTTTATGTCCGGCCATTTTTGTGTTGCCCGTCTCGTCTTTGTTATTTGTTTCTTTTTTATCATAGCTGAAACCCACATGGTCGAAACGGATTTCATAGTTTTCCGGCATTTCCGGATGTTGCGGCTCTGTTAGTGTCGGTTCATGAAGCAGCGCTTCAATGCGCATGAGTGAACGGTTTGCCAGACGCAACATCAACATTGCCTGACCGACTTCATATAACTGGCGGTAGGCGGGCAATGCAATGATAAGGAAAATCAACAATTGAGCGACTGTGAGCTTGTCATTTGCCAACCAATAAATGCCGAAAATAACCAGACTGATATAGCTCATTTCCAGAACAAAACCGAAGCATGACAGGAAAGGCGAGGTTCTTGTTTCGGCGTGGAACCAGGCATTGCGCTGGTCGTCGAGGATTTTTACAAGTCTTTTCCAGCTATTGCCGAAACGCCCGAAGCTGCGGATAACAGTGATACTTTGCACATATTCAAGCAAAGCCGATTGCACGGCACTATTGGCTTTTGCAAGTTTCAAACCGGCGCTTTTTCCCATAGCGAGCGTCCATAACAAGGCAAGCAAAGTCAAAGGAAAGCCGCAAAGCATGACAATTGCCAGACGAAAGTCGACAAAGAAAAGAAAAATAGTCAGGAAAACCGGCATTGAAAAACCGGCAACAAATGGCTGGATAAAATGCGACCACATATGTTCGACAAAAGTAATATCGGAAGTCAGTCTTCCTGCAAGGTCGCCGCTTCTTTGTTTGTTGAACCAACCCATGGGGAGTTTGCGCAAATGTTCTGCCACATTAAGGCGTGCCTCGCCCATCATTGTGAAAGCACCATTATATATTTTCGGTGCGCCTATCGCGCTTGCACCGATGCGCAACAAAAAGCTCAAAACCATGCCGCCCCCGAAGAAAATAGCGGCTTTGATTGTCAACTCTTTGGCAAAGGCCTGTGTCAACATCATAAAAAGGAAGACAAAGGGAAGAGCTGCAAAAAAACCTTCGACAATCGTCCATAAAATGCCGTGAACGAGTTGTTTGTCGCGCGTTTTCGACAGCCGGAAACCGGACGTTAAAATATCGATTATCATGACTGCCCGCCTTTTTCTGCCAAATTATCCTGTTTTTTTGAAAGGGTTTTGTTGTCTTGCCCGTTGGTGTCGGTTTTTTCTTCGGCTTCTCCTGCCTCTTCTCCGAGCGACCACTCTCCTGCCGAAAGCTGGTCTTGCCATAAAATCCGGTAGGTCTGGCAGTTTTTCAAAAGCTCTTCATGACGGCCTTCGCCCGCTAGCCTGCCATGATCCATCACAATAATCTTGTCGGCAGAAACGAGATTTTGCAAATGATGGCCGACAATGAGAACCGTGCGATTTTTATAAAGTGTTTCGAGTGCCTCATGGATGAGGTTTTCATTTTCCGGATCAAGACTTGAAGTCGGTTCATCAAGGAGCAGGATTGGCGCATTTTTCAAAAAAGCGCGGGCAATCGAAAGCCTTTGGCGTTCGCCACCGGAAAGTTGCGAGCCGCGTTCCTGAAGGAGCGTATCATAACCTTGCGGCAGGGCTTCGATAAAACCGTCTGCTTTGGCAAGGCGGCAGGCCTCTTTAAGTTCTTCATCACTCGCATCGGGTTTTGCAATGCGCAAATTATCGGCAACCGTTCCATAAAGGAGAACAACATCCTGAAAAACAATGCTCGTCTTGTCGAGAAGGTCATCAAGCCGCCAGTCGCGCACATCAAGGCCACCTATGGTTAAATGCCCATGGTCGAATTCATAAAGTCGCGCAACGAGTTTCAGAAGTGTACTTTTGCCCGAACCGCTTGGCCCCACCAATGCCGTAACCTTATCGGCTTTTGCGCTAAAACTGACATGGTCGATCGCCAGTCTTTTGCCGTAACTATAAGAGACATCGTCAAAAACAATTTCATACGGGCCTTCAGGTGTTTTGCTATTGTGATTTTCGATAAGCGGTTTTGCGGTCAAAACTTCATTGATATGATCCATCGCTTCGATATGGTTCATTTTCTCATGAAGTGCCCCTGAAAGGGTCAACAAAGGTTCAAGCACCAGTGGCGAAAGAAGCAAAAATAACACAAAAGTAGCCGCGTCAAGTGAACTGTTCACATAGAATATGGCTCCGATCGGGGCGACCAAAACAAGATTGCCGCGCAGTAAAATAGCAAATGTCATAAACGAGCGCGTTACTCTGGCAGCAAAACTATGCGCCCAGTCCACCGCATTATGGATTGTCTTTGAAAGATTGCCAAAAGAACGCGTATCGAGACCGAAACTTTTGATAACATGTACACCACGGATAAATTCGCTGATCTCGCCTGAAATTTTTTGCTGCAAACCGATCCATTCACGCATGTCATCACCCATGCCGCGTGTCATCCACCATTGGGCAAAAAAGGCAATCGGCAAGGGGATCAAAACAATAATGGCAAGCCGCCAATCGGCAAAAAACAACAGGATAAGCGCCGAGAGTGATACAATAGGAGCAGAACTCAGATTTGGTAAAATATGGGCATAAAGGCTTTCGAGACTGTCAATATCATCATAAAGCGTGCGCCTGAGTTTTCCCGAAGACTGGCTTGCAAAAAACGACAGTGGAACCTCGCCCAGTTTTTGCGCTGCTCTTTTTCTGAGTGTGAAGAGAATGGTGAAGGCCCCTTTATGGGCAAGCATGTCACTTAAAGATACGAATATCCATCTAAGCAAAACAAGGCCGGTTGCAACACCTGCAAGATACCAGATTCTAGTCGTGTTCACCGTCGGTTTCAAAAGCTCGCCGGCAATAAGCGAAATCACATAGAAGGGCGCAATGCTCAAAGCCGCAGCGATAATGGCCGTGATGATGGCGGATCCTGTAAAAAAACGCGAATAGCGTAAAAGCCCCAGAAAAGTGGCAGGCTTTTCACTTTCATAAAATGTCGAATTCATGGATGGTTGTTGGCTCATCACAGCTACCGCAAAAATTGTTAAAAATCGACTATGACTTATTTTTGATAATTTTGGTATAGTTTTATTTGTTTTACCCATGAAAAACTTTTCTTATCCGTTTTATTGCCAGCGATTTCTCATGGATAATTTCAGTGTTCCATGCGGAAAACCGGTCTTCTAACAGGATAATTTTTATAAAAAAAACGCGATAAATTTTATGAAGTTTCCATCAGGCTTTTCAAACCTGTATCACAATCAATCGCAAATATTAGACCAGAATTATTCTTGTTATCCATTTTCTGGAAGTCGAAAAAAATTTTGCATGAGAAAGCTTCAAGGAACTGGCAGAAAGGTCGCAGACTATAAATCGGCGTTCTCGACCGTTAAAAAGGTTTTGTGTCAAGCTTGCAACGTTAGTTGACGGTTTTGATACCCGTGGCACTCAATTCCGCTGTTTTGATGAGGCATAATTTTTAAAAAAATTATGCCTCGAAACATAAGCTTAAACATAATAGGCAAAGTTTGCTATTATTTGTCTTAACTCTACAAATGGATTTCAGAACTTGAAATCGGCTTTTGCCCAGAAGGTGCGCCCCGGTTCTCGCACTTGATAATGGGCGGGAAAACCGAAACCGGCGTCGCCATCACGGTTCAGATGTTCAAAATAATCCTTGTTGAAGAGATTATCGACGCCGCCGGTCAAAGCCACATTTTTTGAAATCTTGTAGCTGCCATTCAAAGAAAAAACACCGAAACCTCTACTTTTATCAAAGTCTTTCCCCACAACGTTGCCTTTGTTTTCGGCAATGCGCGGTTGATCGGCAACAAGCCTTAAAAGGCCGCCAATGCTCCATTTTTCTTTTTGATAGGTGAGGCCGAGCCTTCCCTCCAAGGGTGGAATTTGCGGCAAAGCTTCATTGTCTGTGGTGTTTTTCCCCCACGAATAGGCAAGGCTTGAATCAAACTTCCAGACATTGAAGAACATATGGGAAAGTCCCAACTCGCCCCCCATAATGGTGGCATCGACATTCGATGCTTTTGACTGCCCGCTTGAATAGTCGAAGAGAATATAGTCATCAATCCGGCCGACATAGGCGGAAGCCCAGATATTGCTATTTTCCCCATTATATTGCGCACCGAAATCAAGCTGGGTGGTTTTTTCGGGCTTTATGCCGTCAAATGCATTGAGGGAGTTAGCGTCGGATTGTTTGGGGGAAAACAGTTCCCAATAATCGGGGAAACGCTCGGCATGGCCAAGCCCGATATAGGTTGTGAGCGGTATTTGATCGAGGTCGCGCTCATAACGGAGAAAACCGCTTGGCAATGTTCTGTCACGCTTGTCGCCATCTGTCGGACTTGTGCTTCTCTCATCTTTGGCAGAAGCCCGATCAAGTCTGCCGCCAAAAACAAGGCGTTGATTTTCGGCAAAGGTCCATGTCGCTTCGCTAAACAGTCCGTAATCGAAAAATACCGCATCCTTATCCCAACCGTTAATGCTTATCATATTGCGGCTTTTTCTTTTGCGGTGGGTGTTGGTTTGGAGATCAACACCGCTCACGAGTGATAAATCGCCTAAATCCCAATTGGTGGTAAAGTGGCCGCCCATTGTGCGCCGGTCAAGGCGCGATTCCATCGGCATGGACGACATATCCATCGTGCCACCAGCACCCCCCATACCGCCCATTCCGCCCATGCTTCCCATACCGCCCATTCCACCCATGCCGGTCATCGGATTTCCGCCTCCGCTCATGGCATTTCCCGTCATATGGTTCATATCCATGGCCCCCATAGCCGACATATGCCCCATATGACCGGTTCCCGTTTTGCCTGTGCTGGTGATACCGGTTGGCAGTGGGGAAGCGCTGGCGGCAAGGTGGCGCAAACGGAAATTATCCATAATGTGATCGGCATAGTTATAGTAGAATTGCGCGTCGACCTTGGTAAGCTTGTCATTGATATTTTCTTTGATGAATTTGGCACCAAGCGATTCCCGCTTGAATTGGCTGCCATCCATGGCGCGGCCTGCATAACGGGCTTCACCATCACCGCCGCCGCTCGAAAGCTCGAACAATGTATTTTCGTCTGGCGTCAGCCCCAAAAACATATCGCCATTCCATTTATCCCATTTTGAGGGAACACTATTGCCATCGCCATCATGATAATCATGGGAAAGTGCTTTATTGCCGATAATCCGGACATAGCCGGGGCGTGCCCCGACAGTGCCATCAAGGCGGGATTCAAAACGGCTATTGGAACCGATAACAATACTGGAATCGCCTTTGACGGTCGGTTTTTCAAAATGTTGCGGGTCGCGTTCAAACAAAATTGTTGCCGCCGAACCGGTGGGGCCATAGCGCACGGTTTGAGGCCCCTTCACAACCGTCAGCCGGTCATAGCTTTCAGGCGAGATATAGGATGTCGGATTATCCATCCGTCCCGGACAAGCGCCCATAATCGTGCTGCCATCATTGACAATATTAAGACGCGAGCCGAATTGGCCGCGAAAAACGGGGTCGCCATTGGTGCCGCCATTGCGAATGGTTGCAAAACCGGGAATGGTTTTGAGGTAATCGGCACCGTCCGAAGCGGGAATAGGTTGGCGTGGGGCTTTCGGATTGGTAACAACAGTGACCGGTGAAGACATAGCAGCCGATGTAACGATAACCGGTTTGAGAACCATGTTTCCTTGGTCCTCGGCCTTTGCTGCCTCTTTTTGTGCAGGACTTGTTGTCGGGTTTTGAAGTGGCGTTATCGTGCTCTTCTCATTATTTGCAACCGTTTCGGCTTTTGCGCCCGTCGGCATTAGGATGAGCAGGGTGGAAAGAGTAGCAATTGCACCAATCACGGCAGACGATGATTTTAGTGCGTTCGAGCGTGCACTAAACCGCCTATCGGTTTGAAAGAGAGAATCCATTTTTTAAAATCCATAGAGAAAAAGTGGATTGAAACTTTGTCAGGCATGGAAAACAAACGGGAATTGCCATGGATGGCATTCTCCGAGCCCCGTTTTTTGTGAGGCCATAAACCATGCGTTTTGACGGTGAAAAAAACAGGCTGACCAAGTTTTATAATCACAATTGAAAACTTAAAAAAAATAGCAGCAAACATTTGCGCCACGTCGTTAAAAAGACGGCGCCATTTTTTTAAAAATTCGATGTGATGATATGTTGAACCTGTCAGCTTATGAGTGACAATGGCGGTGAACGCGGCGAGGCGTTGGACTTTACAAAAAACGTGCCGAAGGTTACCGCATCATAGGGCAGTAAAATCTCGACGAGAAAGAGGTTATGTTCGCCGATTTCAACACTATCGGGCGGGGTGAGCATTGATGCGCCGATGCGGCAGGCGTGACACGCACCCAATTCATGACATGAATTGTCATTATGGTGTTTTTTGCTTAATTTTTGCGGTTTTGAAGTTGCGTTTTTTGAGCAAATGTCGCTATCGGAAACCATATGCGAATGGTTCTGCCGAACGCTTTCATGATGGTGAGACGAGTTGCTTGCAAAGCTGTTTGGTAAAACCGGAAAATTGCGATTATGGGCAAAGGCGAGGTTGAGCAGTGCGAAAATGCACAACACCCTGATAACCACGGAAAATGGTTTGCTCGTCCCGACCATTTCTAAAAAACTTTCCCTTTTAAGGAAACTATTCTCCAGTTCGGTTTTTTTTGCAAGATAGACCAAAACAACCAACAGGAATTTTTAAAAAAATCGGCAAAGAAGCGGGGAATAGAAGACCATCGGGAAGTTCGGTAAGGAGGCGGTCAGAGGGGAAATCACACAACGAACGGGAAAGGGAAGCGAGTGTCATAAAAAGGGGAGGGAGGGTGAAGAAAAAGGAAGGTTAAGCAATTCTGAGAAAGAGAGAGGCTTGTCCCACGGATTCAAAGCTTATGTGCTTTTTTCCCCATATATCCGTACGTTTTATTTTCGCGAGTTTTTTAAAAGAACGTGTTTCAGGTAAAGCCCGCTCCTTTATTAATGAATTTTTCTAATAGGCTTTGTGAAAAGAGGCCGGTTTATGAGCGGGCTTCAAGCGTTTATAGATCAAGAAGACATTTCAAAGAGCCTTTGCTTATCTCGTTGCTCTTTCATGATTTTATTGTTCAAGGAGAAATCATGCGCCCTTTTATAATTTGTCATATGATGACATCAATTGACGGAAAAATCGTGGAAGATCATTGGACTGCGCCTTATGACGGGACAAAAAATGATGAGACGACCATTTCCTATTATGACCTTAGCGACAGTTTCAATTGCGACGCGGAAATGCTGGGGCGGGTTACCGTTCAAAGGCATTTTGTAAAGCAGGAATTTAATGACCCAAATCCTGTAAGAGTGATTGACCCGCAACCTTTTATCGGTAAGCGCGAAACAAAACGGTTATGCATTGTTGTGGATCGCCATGGGCGCATCAAATATGAAGGCGACAAAATTTGCGGCGAAAACATTATTGTTGTTTTGGGCAAAAAAATATCGCAAGCCTATCTGGAACATCTTCGTAGCTTGGAAATTTCCTATGTCTTTGCCGGTGAAGATGGAAATGATCTTGTGGAAGCCATGGAAAGTCTTGGGCGTTTCTTCAATATGAAGCGCATTGTTTTGCAAGGTGGCGGCACGATTAACGGAGCATTTCTGGAAAACGGGCTTATTAATGAATTGAGTGTGATGATCTATCCCGGTATTGACGGGCGCAAAGCTGCACCATCCTTATTTGATTGGTCACCTCGCACGGATAATAGCGGAACGGGAAAAACGGTTTTGGTGACAGGAAATCCGGCTGCCGGCCAGTCACTCGAATTGCTGGAGGTAAAAAATGCCGGTCAGGGTGTTATTGCACTGCGCTATAAAATACACCGTGAGAAAATCGGGAATAATAAGCGTTAAAAGCAATAGATCGGGCTTTCGGCGACGTATTTAACAGTTGCCGATGAAAAAACGCAATCATTTAGCCGTTAGAGCATGAAGGAACAGAGTCGATAATTTTGCCGAACGCAATTGATCTTCTGGTTAAAAATTTTTCTTTTGACTAAAACGCATCTTCTGAATGAACCCATAGCACTTTAATATTCGGCTTTGACGGAGATTTAAGAAAAGGGTTGTTTCATCTCTTTTAAAAGTCGGTTGAAGCGGCAAGTTGTTCCTGCCCTTTGAAGTCTTCAAGCCGTTTTTCCAGAACTTCGATGGTGGTTTTTAAAGCACCTGAACCGAGCACCATGCGTAATGGTGCGGGCGTTATATCGACACTTTCGATAATGCGGGCAGCCATACGTTCGGGATCACCTGCGGCCAAACCGTTTTTCCGATCAAGCATTTTCTGGAAAGCGTGGGCAGGCGTGTTGTCATAAGCTTTTATAGGCTTAGCAATTTTTGCGCTTTTATAGCGGAATTCGGTTCTTGCCCCACCGGGTTCGACAATCGTCACGCCAATATTGAATGGCGCCATTTCTTGTGAAAGCGAGTCACAAAATCCTTCTATGCCCCATTTCGTCGCGTGATAAAGCGAATTTCCGGCAAAAGCAACTTCACCACCATAGGAAGAAATCTGGATGATGCGCCCATGTTGTTTTTTCCTCATAACGGGCAAGAAGGCGCGGATAAAGTCGATCGAGCCGGTGAGATTGGTTGCGATAATGTCGTCAATTTCTTCATCCGCCAATTCTTCGGCAGCTCCGAACAATCCATATCCGGCATTGCTGACAATCACATCAATTGTTGAAAACAATTCTTCGGCTTTTTGCCCAAGTTGTTTCACGGCTTTCCGATCTCTCATATCGACAATTTCGACATGAAAATTATCAGGATAGCGGTTAACCAGCTCTTCGACAGGTCGAGTTTTGCGCACAGTTCCCAATACGTTATCGCCGCGGCTTAAAACCTGTTTGACCATTTCATAGCCGAAACCGCTTGAAACGCCGGTTATTACCCAGTTGCGTTTGACCATCTTTTGAAACCCTTTGACAAAATGCACATTCAAATTTGCACAATCCTGATCGACAATGCGTGGTTGCTTATTATGAGCGAGATTAATCCGAAAAGCATGTCTTCTAAAAGAAGGCACGGCAGACTAGGCTTTATGCAAAATTTTCATAAAACAAGCTGATTTGCCAATGTTTATTGCCCGAAAAATTCTTCCAGGCGACAATGGGAGAATGAAAGGGTTAAGCAGTGAGAACAGAAAACTGTAATGAAACAAACCGGAATGGCAAATGGAACGCACCTTTTTAGAGGTCTTATCGGAAAATGAAATTTAAAATGCGCGGGGGCGCGCGCACGCACTCTTATAAAGCCTTATAGCGCAAACAATCGATAACCAGTTGAAAAGCGGCGGTATGTTGGCGTCGTGTCGGATAATAGAGATAATATCCCGGAAAAGGCGGACAATAATTTTCAAGAATGCGTTTAAGCCGCCCTTTTGCTACCCGTTCCACCACAGCATCTTCGGTTGTGTAGGCAATACCGAAACCGGCTTCGGCAGCGTCCAATGCCTGATCGATTGTGTTGAAGCTCAATTGCCCATCGACCCTTATTTTGCATTCATGGCTATTTTCTTCAAATTCCCACACGTAAAAACCGCCGGATGTCGGCAATCGCAGATTGATGCACTGATGCTCAAGAAGATCGCGCGGCGTTTCAGGAACGGAATGGGTTTCAAGATAGTGTGGTGAAGCGACAGCCGCCATGCGGAGATCCGGCCCGATTTTGAGCGCGATCATATCTTTCTCGACCTGTTCACCAAGCCGCACACCGGCATCGAAACGCTCGGCCACAATGTCGGTCAAAGCGTAATCAATTGAAATTTCAAGGTGAATATCAGGATATTTTGCAAGAAGCGGGCAAAGCTTCGGCCATAAAATGGCTTTTGCCGCATAATCGGGCGCAGTTATGCGGATTGTGCCGGATGGGTGGTCGATTGTTTCACAAAGGTTTTTAAGCTCGCTTTCCATCGCCACAAGATGGGGCGTGTAAAGTTCCAAAAGCCGTTCGCCAATATTGGTCGGCGCAACCGAACGTGTGGTGCGGCGCAACAATTGTAAATGCAGGCGATCTTCCAGATTTTTTATCGAATGGCTCAAAGCCGATTGTGATATGTTGAGCTTGCGGGCGGCCTTGGTAAAGCTTTTTTCCTCGGCAACAACCATAAAGGCCATAAGATCGGCGATATTTTCTCGAAGCATAGGCACGCCCTTTGTCATTATGATAAAACAAGTCTAGCATGAGTAACAAAATGGGCTAGCCTGTTTTAATAAAAGCAACATCTATATTTGCCTTGAAGCCGTTCGGGAAGCTCTATTGAACAGTTTGAATAAGCCATAATATATAAAGAACAAAGGCAAAATTGAAGCGAAAACCATTGGCACATTATCCGGCAATAAGAGGCGATAGTTTACAAAGGAACATGACATATAGTTTTTGTGTCATGAACGGTATCAACAGATCAACCGCCAACTGTTCATGAAAATAGCCGGCATTTCCTGTAAAAACACGGTAGAAAATACCGGTGTGGGGCAAACAATGTAAAATGCCGGCGGGATATACGACGTGAAATAACACGCTGAAATACACGACGCACGAAATAAGAAAAAGATAACGACAGACCGGAGAAGCGAGGCGTTATTTTTGCAGTGCCGTATAAGCTCTCATAATCATCCTTTCGGATTGTTTCAGATAGACTTTGAGGAGGCGCGCTGCTTTCTTCGGCTTTTCTTTTTTTAAGCTTTCGACAATATTGCGATTCATGACGACAAAAGGCTGATGAAGCGAGCGCAAGTCGGTCACAAGGCCGAAGATTAATCTGAGTTCGATTGTGAGTTCGACAAAAAGCCGGTCAAGACGCGGGCTATTTCCAAGGCTTACCAGTAATTGATGAAATTCCATATCGGCTGTGCCGACATCCTGCCATTTCTTTTCCTCGCAAAATTGTTCCGATTTTTCCACCACCCGTTCCATCAAGCTGATAGAGGGATGAGGGAAATGCACGTTGCGCACCGCCCCCACTTCGATAATACGGCGCGCATTATAGACATCGACAATCGTATTGAAGTCGGGAACCGCCACAAAAACACCGCGATTGGCACGATATTCGACAAGCCCGTTTTTGGTCAGTATCCGGAATGCTTCACGTAATGTATTGCGTGAGACCGACAGTTTTTTTGTAAGCGTTGCTTCGCTCAAATGCTCGCCCGGATAATACTGGCCATTGATAATACCCGTTTCAATCGCTTTGACAGTCTGGTCAGCAAGCGATATTTCATCTTTGCTGGTTTTCATAATCCTTCCCACCCCTCGATTTTCAAGCGAGTGCAAGCGCTCGCGCAAAGTCTTGAATTGAAATGCATGAAACCGGATAGCAGAACCGCAATCCTCCCGCTTCACCATCCTCCGAATATATTTACAAGTTTATTTGAGAAAGAACATGATTGCAATGTCTAACAATCAAAGTTAGATTGTTCAACAATATAAAATAAACAAGAATCTATATTCGGCAAAGGGAGGGTAGAATGAAATCTATTGATTTGAACAGCGACCTTGGTGAAAGTTTCGGCCCCTGGAAAATGGGGGAAGACAGCGAAATGCTTTCCATTGTAACCAGTGCCAATGTTGCTTGCGGTTTTCATGCCGGTGATCCGGCGGGAATCTTGCGAACACTTGAGGCAGCAAAGAAGAATAATGTGCGCGTCGGTGCCCATATCGGCTATCGTGATCTTGTGGGCTTCGGCCGCCGCAATATGGACCCGACCGATAGCGAATTGACGGGCGACGCCATTTATCAGATCGGAGCGCTTATGGGGCTTGCCAAAGCGGCAGGAACCAAAGTTGTCTATGTCAAGCCCCATGGCGCACTCTATAATACGATTGCCCATGATATGCGCCAGGCAAAAGCCGTTATCAATGCGATCAAGGCGGTCGAGCCGTCACTGGTATTGATGGCATTGGCGGGGTCAGCTCTTATTCCTTTTGCCCGTGAAGCCGGACTTGTTGTGGTGGCAGAAGCTTTTGCCGACCGCGCCTATAATAGTGATGGTACACTTCTATCCCGCCGCGAAAAAGGTGCGGTACTGAGTGACCCCGCTATTGTCGCCGAACGTATGGTGAAATTTGTCGAGACTGGGAAAATTACCGCGATTGATGGCAAAGAGATTACCCTTGATGCACAGTCAATTTGCCTCCATGGCGACAGTCCGAGTGCGGTATTGATGGCCAAAGCTGTCAAATCCGGTCTTGAAAAAGCCGGTGTTTCCTTAAAGCCGTTTGTTGATTGAGGGAGTGTCTTTTTCCCATGCGCTTTCTTGGTGTCAATAATTCGGCCTTTCTGATCGAGCTTGCCGATCTTGAAGAAACATTGGCTTTGTTTGACCGCTTGCAGCAAGAAATCCGGCGCGGAGAGAAAAATCTGCAAGATCAAGAAAAGTTTCAGAGTCAGGACAATCTGCAAGCTATTGTCGAAATTATTCCGGCAGCGCGAACTTTGCTTGTCACTTTTGATCCCCTGCTTGCCGATGAGACCACGTTGGAAACAAAAATTGCGGGATTGAAACTTGAAAAAGGGCAGCAAAAAAGCGGCAAACTTGTCGAAATACCGGTTGTCTATGACGGGGAAGATCTCGAAGACGTTGCCACTCTTTTAAAAATTGACCGTGAAGAGGTTATCCGTCGTCATACGGAAAGTCATTATCAGGTTGCTTTTTGCGGTTTTGCTCCCGGTTTTGCCTATTTGACGGGCGGTGATCCACTTTTTAATGTTCCAAGACGCGCGTCACCACGAAAATCTATTCCTGCCGGTTCTGTAGCACTTGCTGGGAAATTCGGTGGTGTCTATCCGCAACCAAGCCCCGGTGGCTGGCAATTGATCGGGCGGACAGATGTTAAAATGTTTGATCTCGACCGCGACCCGCCTTCACTTCTGAAACCCGGTGACAGAGTGCATTTTGTCGATGTGACGAAAGATTATTCGGCTCGTTCCAATGGGACGACAAGCTTTTCCTTTTCCCCGAATGAAAAAGCCGGAAAATCAGTGCCGGATAGGTCGGGTAGCAAAGCTTTAAAGAACGGTGCTGCAACGAAAGCGATAGAGCAGAATGAAAAGGCCGGTTTGGCAAAAACGGGTGATGAAACCGAAGCGTCAGGAAGCGCGAAAGCAGCAGGCAATGGTAAAGCAGGCAGTCATGACAACGCCGGAATTTTTGTTCCTGAAAAGAGCTTAACGCCTGAAGAAGATGCGGTTTTCAAATTGCTAACAACATTGATGCCGGTTACGTTTCAGGATCGCGGGCGCTTGCTTCAATCCTCGCAAGGGCTTTCCCCTTCAGGGGCACTTGACCAGAAAGCAATGGCCAATGCCAACCGGCTTGTCGGCAATCCTCTTGAACAACCGGTGCTGGAATTTACCTATGGGAATGCGCGTATAAAAGCATTGCAGCCATCGGTTATTGCTTTTACCGGTGCTAACCTGCCAATTACCGTCAAATCGGCAAAAGGCACGGTTTTTGTTTTTGAAAAAAACACACCGCTTTCCATTGATGAAGGCGATGAAATCATTCTTGGACAACCATTGGCAGGCTTTCGCAGCTATATGGCTTTGCGCGGTGGTTTTAAAGTTGAACCGGTTTTAAAAAGTGCATCTTTTGACAGTCTTTCCAATTTGGGGCCAAAACCGCTATCAGCAGGTGACAACATCTTTATAGCCAATGATAGCCCTTTGCAGCCGGTTTTATTGTCGCTTGATGACCCTTACTTCTTGCCGGAAGCAGGCGATCAAGTGGTGCTTGATGTGGTTATGGGGCCGCGTACCGACTGGTTTACAGAGCATTCGATTGCGATGTTTCTTGAAAAACCGTGGCAAGTGACGGCAGCTTCCAACAGAATTGGCATAAGATTACAAAGTGATGCCCGTCTTGAGCGCTCGCGAAGCGATGAATTGCCAAGTGAGGGCACAGTAACGGGTGCAATAGAAGTACCAGCAAATGGCGAGCCGGTTTTGTTTTTGCGTGATCGGCCTGTTACCGGAGGTTATCCGGTCATTGCCAATCTTGTGGAAGATCAGGTCGACCTTGCGGCACAAATTCCGATAGGGGCTTTTATCAAGTTTCGCGCCGTCAAAAATTTTTATGACAGCGAGCAGAAAAGCTTGAAAAACGCTGCCGATAAAACTTCAAAAAAACCATGAAATCAAATGGAAATGGCAAGAACCGGAAAACATAAAGGCGAAAGGCCGTTTTTGGTAAGAAACAAGAGCGCAGGCTCGATCAAGAAAATGATAAATTTACAGTGTTGGGGACGTTCATGAAAAAAATACTGATTGCCAATCGCGGAGAAATTGCATTGCGCATTGTTCGTGCGGCACGCGATTACGGTGTTTTGTCGGTTGCAATTTATGCCGATATTGACAGTTCGGCGCCTTTTGTCAAAGAAGCCGACGAGGCTTATAGCCTCAACGGTAATCGGCCGGAAGAAACCTATCTTGATGGTAACAAAATTATTCAAATTGCCAAACGTTCGGGGGCTGATGCCATTCATCCGGGCTATGGCTTTTTGTCGGAAAGTGCCGAATTTGCCAAAGCGGTAATTGATGCCGGTCTCATCTGGATAGGACCCGATCCGGAAGTGATTGATCTTTTGGGCGACAAGCTCAAAGCCCGTGCAGTTGCAAAAGAGGTAGGTGCGCCTCTTGTTGCCGGTAGCAACGGTATGATTAGAAGTGGCAAGGATGTTGTCGCTTTTGCCGAAAAATATGGTTTTCCTGTTGCGATCAAGGCCGCGCATGGCGGCGGCGGGCGCGGCATGAAGGTTGTTTGGAAACGGGAAGAGGCTGAAGAGCTTTTCCGGTCGGCTGTCCGCGAAGCCGTTCAGGCTTTTGGCCGTGGCGAATGTTATGTGGAACAGTTTCTTGATCGTCCCCGCCATGTCGAAGCGCAGGTCATTGCCGACAAAATGGGGCATGTCGTGGTGCTTGGAACGCGTGATTGTTCATTGCAAAGGCGTAACCAGAAACTTGTCGAGGAAGCACCGGCACCGTTTATTTCCGAAGCGGTTGAAAAACGTTTGAGAGAAGCGGCTACAAATATTTGCCGCCATGTCAATTATAGCGGCGTCGGGACTGTCGAATTTCTGTTGGGGCGCAATGATGTTGTTTCCTTTCTCGAAGTCAATACGAGATTGCAGGTCGAGCATCCTGTGACAGAAGAAACAAGCGGGATTGATGTGGTGGTTGAACAATTCCGTATTGCCGAAGGTTTGCCTTTGACAATTGATAAAACGCCGTCACCTATCGGCCACGCCATCGAATTTCGCATCAATGCCGAGGATGTCGGACGCGGATTTTTGCCGTGTCCTGGAAAAATTACAAAGTTTTCGCCGCCGTCTGGCCCCGGTGTGCGGCTTGATAGCGGTGTGGTCGAAGGCGGTATTGTTGCCCCGCAATTTGACTCGATGATTGCAAAATTGATTATTACCGGAAGAACCCGCGAAGAAGCGTTAAAACGTGCCGCACGGGCTTTGCAAGAATTTGAAATTGAAGGGGTTGCAACGGTCTTGCCATTTGACCGGCTTGTTATTCAACATCCGGATTTTATTGGAGAAAACGGCTTTAAAGTTTATACACGCTGGATCGAAAACGATTTTGCCGAAAAACTGGCTATGGAAAAAAGAGCCGATAAAACTGAGCCGCAAATCGAGCGTTTCGATATTGAAATCGACGGAAAGCGGGTGGAACTCGGTTTGCCGTTCCGGTTTTTGAAATTGCTTGAAGGGGCGGGGAGTGCAGTCAATGGAGCACAAAATCCGCATTCCGAAGGCGGAGAAATCATGAAGGCCGATAAGGGCGCTGGTGATATTGCCGCACCAATTCCCGGAACGATCAAAGCTTGGCTTGTCGAGGACGGCAAAAAAGTCGAAGAAGGTTCGACTGTAGCCGTTATGGAAGCCATGAAAATGGAAACCGGTATCAAAGCCGAAACAAGCGGAACACTGGACATTATAAAACCGGCGGGCAGTATCACCAATGCCGGGGAAGTGATCGCCCGTATCCGATAGAAATCGGAAGCTTTAAAAATCGGCATCCGGAATTTAAAACCGTTTTTAAACCGGAGAAGCCAAGAACGGAAAACCTGCCGGTTTGGCACGTGAAACAAGCGTTCTGGAAGAGAGACCAGCCTATAGAAAGAGGCCGGTTTTCTTCAAGAATGTTAATTTTACAAGTTCAAGCAGTGTTGCGGATATTTTGACTGCCAATTCCCACCATGCTGTGTGTTTTGAGCCGTTCGTTAGAAGCCGGATGTCGTCAGAATATCGGGGGCTTTCCCTTAAGAGAGCAAAAAAAATTCCACGCCCGTAATGCTTTTATAGCCGTCAGCGCCTTTTGTAACAGCGTATTTTCCGATTTTGATCGGGCAATGACTGAAATAGCACGCGCCATGACTGCAAACTTGAGAAAAGATAATTGTTTCTGCCGATCATTCAAAATTTTCAAAGCGGGAGCCAGTCCCGGTTGCACCTATAGAGGATATTGATTATCTCGTAACTGATAAAAAGCCCGATATGATATCGGATGAAGTTTATAACAGTTTGGCGGCAAAGCACTTGTGTAGCTCTTGATCCTTGTCGCAAAAACCGCATTGTTGTTTCGGAGTTCTTCGCGAACATTGCCGTTTTGGAATTTTTCGGCAACAATGCAGGAAAGAGTTGGAAAGGTTACCCGTGTCACCTAAAAATGATTGTTCTAACCCTCTGCCGGAACATTATGTCACCCGTTATTATAAAAGTGGTCCGCTCAATGCGCTCACCGATGTTGCCGGTGTCAAAGTAGGCCATGTCACGATCAAGGAAGGGGATGCTATCCGCACCGGCGTCACAGCGATTGTTCCGCATTCCGACAATATTTTTAAAAACAGGATACCGGCCGGTTTCAGCGCATTTAACGGTTATGGAAAATTTGCAGGCTCTGTTCAGGTGGAAGAACTTGGCGAGCTTGAAACACCGATATTGCTCACCAATACACTTGCAACCGGTCGTGCGATTGAAGCACTGATCTATTACACTTTGCATGAAAAGGGCAATGAAAACGCAACTTCGATTAACGCTGTTGTCGGTGAAACCAATGATTCACGGCTGAATAATATACGGGCTTTGCGTCCGAGCTTTGATGAAATGCTCGAAGCTTTGAAAATTGCCCGCTCCGGCCGTTTTGAAGAAGGGGCGGTGGGAGCCGGTACCGGCACAGTGGCCTTCGGCCTTAAAGGTGGTATTGGCACGGCCTCGCGCCTCGTTAAAATGGGTGACAAAACCTATACAATCGGCATTCTCGTGCAGTCGAATTTTGGTGGGCATCTTGGAATTCTCGAAAAGAGCGACATAAATTATTCCGTACCGGGTGCTGATAAAGACGGGTCGATTATGATGATTGTTGCAACCGATGCGGCCCTCGATTCAAGACAATTGAAACGGCTTGCTAACCGGACATTCGGGGGGCTTGCCAAAAGCGGAGCGGCGTTGAGCAATGGCTCGGGCGATTTTGCCCTTGCTTTTTCTACGGCAAAAGAACTCCGCCATAGGGAAGAAGAATCGCACATGGTTGCTGTTCCCCATATTGACGACCGCGCCCTCTCGCCCATGTTCGAGGCGGTGATAGAAGCAACAGAAGAAAGCATTTTACGGTCTTTATGGATGGCTGAAGATATGTCGGGCGTTAATGCTGCAACCATGAAACCGTCGCATTTTATCTCGCTTGCCACACTTATCAACAATGCCGCAACAAGCTGATTTTTAAAGGAAAATAGGAAGCCCTCAAGCAATTTATATGCCAGTTTTAAAAGTTTTTGAAAAAAACACTTGAACGACAAGCACGATTTAGTGAATAAAACCGGCTTTGACGGTTTTAAAAAAAGGTAAAGCAGGAATGCGCCCGCAAAATATATATTCGGCGGCATTTTTAATCGTGAGCGATCTTTTCTTGTGCCATGGCGGCCAAGAAAGCAAGATTCTGGTGATTGTATCATAGCAAGACAGTTTAAAGGCGTTGTCCATGACAACGGGTTGCTCTGTCCTTGGTTTTGCCTAAAACAACCATAGTGGGTAGAAAGAATTTGAGAAAAAACCTTTCGTTGAATTTTGAGTACGTTAAAAAAGCGGGTGAAGTCAGCTTTTTCAAACGCGTTCCGGAAAGCGGTTGAAATGTCGGAAGAAAAGAGGTTGGTCAATTTGGATGCGCCGCTGTTAAACGTAAAAGGCCTTGATGTCGATTTCAAAACCGAAGACGGCAATTTCCGTGCGGTGAAGTCGCTTGATTTTTCGGTCAATGCCGGTGAAACATTGGCAATAGTGGGCGAAAGCGGTTCAGGAAAATCGGTGACGTCGCTCTCTATCATGCGTCTTATCGAATTCGGCGGTGGTAAAATTTCTTCCGGCGAGGTGCTCTTTAACGACAAGAATGCAGTGCGCGATCTTACAAAGCTCACCCAATCGCAAATGAATAGCGTTCGCGGCAAAAATATTGCGATGATATTTCAGGAACCGATGACATCGCTCAATCCTGTTTTCACCATAGGTGACCAGATTGGCGAGGCGATCCGCCTTCATCAGGGGGGTACGCACAAGGAAGTGCGTCAGGAAGCGCTTGCCATGCTTGAAAAGGTGCGTATTCCCGATGCCAAGGGGCTTCTTGATCGCCACCCGCACCAGCTCTCCGGTGGTATGCGTCAAAGGGTGATGATTGCAATGGCACTTGCCTGTCGCCCGCAGCTTCTCATTGCCGACGAACCGACAACCGCGCTTGATGTAACAATTCAGGCGCAGATTTTGCGCCTTATCCGCATGTTGCAGGACGAGCTTGGTATGGGCGTGGTCTTTATCACCCATGATATGGGTGTGGTTGCCGAGGTTGCCGACCGCGTGCTTGTGATGTGCCGTGGCGACAAGATAGAGGAAGGCACGTCGAACGAAATTTTCAAGCACCCGCAAGCACCTTATACGCAAGCTTTGCTTGCCGCAGTTCCGCAACTTGGTGCACTTGCCAATGAAAAATTGCCACGTCCATTCGATATACGCACAACCGGTAAAGATAAGGTTCAAGCACTGCCGCAGAATACAGTGAGGCAAGATGATGTTGTGCTTGATGTGAAGAAACTTGTAACCCGTTACGATGTCAAAAAGAACTTTTTTGGCAAGGTGACAGGGCGGGTTCATGCTGCCGAGCAGGTGAGCTTTTCCATTAAAGCGGGTGAAACGCTGGCACTTGTCGGTGAAAGCGGTTGCGGCAAATCCACTGTCGGGCGCACGATCATGCAATTGACCGAACCGAGGAGCGGCGAAATTCTGCTTCACGGGCGCGACATTTTAAAAATGGATAATGCCGAGCGCCACAAGATACGCCAGAACATCCAATATGTGTTTCAGGATCCGTTTGCCTCGCTTGATCCGCGCTTGACTGTCGGCTTTTCGATTGCCGAACCTTTGTTGACGCATAAACTCGTTCCCGCAAACAAGGTTGACGAGCGCGTGCAGGAATTGTTGCAGGCGGTAGGCCTGCCGCCACATGTGGCGCGCCGTTACCCGCATGAATTTTCCGGTGGCCAGCGTCAACGCCTGTGTATTGCCCGCGCATTGGCCTGCGGGCCGGAACTCCTCATTGCCGACGAGGCAGTGGCAGCCCTTGATGTTTCCATTCAGGCGCAAATTGTCAATCTATTGATGGACTTGCAAAGAAAATTGGGGTTATCCTATCTTTTTATCAGCCATGATATGGCTGTGGTGGAGCGTATCAGTCACCGTGTGGCGGTGATGTATCTTGGCCAGATTGTCGAAATCGGTCCAAGGCAGGCAGTATTCAATCATCCGCTTCACCCTTATACGCAGCGTTTGCTTGCCGCCGTACCGATAGCCGATCCGGCGCGCCGTTTTATCGAGCGGCCACTTATTGAAGGGGAAGTGCCAAGCCCTGTAAGGGAACCGGGTAATGAACCTTTGGTCGAGCCGCTCATTGAAGTAGAGCCGGAACATTTTGTTGCCTGTCATCCGGTGGGCATTTTTGAACGCGTTGAACAATCGGGTCTATTGTTTGAAGGAGAGGGAAAATGAAGCTTGTTAAACGATATTTTGCAGCCGGACTGGTTTCGGTATTGGCAGCAATGCCGGTTTGGGCTGAAGCCAAACCTTTGGCTGTCGGTGTCGAATTCAACCTCACCAAACTTGACCCCACCAATATCAATGACACATTGACAATGACATCGCTGCGCACAGTCTATCAGGGGCTGTTGGGTTTCGACAAGGATTACAAGATTATTCCGCTTCTGGCCGAACGTTATGAAGCCTCTAGCGACGCCAAGGAATTTACCTTTTATTTGCGTAAAGGCGTCAAATTCCATGACGGTACGGATTTTAACGCCGAGGCAGTGAAATTCAATCTTGACCGTTTGGCCAATCCGGAAAACAAATTGTCGCGGCGGGTGTTGATTTCGATGCTCGACCATGTCGACATTGTCGATGATTATACAATCAAAATTTATCTCAAAGAGCCTTATGGTGCGCTGCCTTCCTCGCTTGCCCACCCCGGCACAATGATGATTTCTCCGGCAGCAATCAAGAAATATGGCAAGGATATTGATCGTCATCCTGTCGGAACCGGACCGTTCAAATTCAAAAGCTGGAGCGGTGATATTTTCGAGGTGACAAAGAACGAAAATTATTGGGGTAAAGTTGCCGATGTCGATGGCGTTGTCATCCGCTCGGTTCCCGAAAGTGGCGCCCGTTTTGCCATGTTGCAGGCCGGCGAATTGCAATATGTGCCGGATTTTCCTTCCGAACTTGTTGAAGTTGCCAAAAAAATACCGACACTTGACGTAACAACAGCCCCGTCGATCTATGAATTTTATACATCGATGAATGTCATGAAAAAACCTTTTGACGACATCAGGGTTCGCAAAGCCCTGAACTATGCCGTCAACAAGGAAGCTTTCTGCAAGGTTGTCCTGAACGGTTATTGTGAACCGGCAACATCGTCGATTCCGCCGCTATTGCGCTTTTATACCAATGTCGGGCAATATGAATATAACCCTGAAAAAGCCAAACAATTGCTGGCCGAGGCAGGCTATGCAAACGGTTTTGAAACAGAGGTTTTTTCAAGAAACAGCACGGCCGTTATTCGTGCCATGCAGTTTTTGCAACAGGAACTTGCCAAGGTCAATGTCAAGGTTACGGTAACGCCGCTTGAAGCCGGTGTCGAGGCTGACCGTGTCTGGGGGGCCGAGACACCTGAAAAATCCGACGTGCAAATGCTTTATAGCGGCTGGTCGGCTTCAACAGGTGATGCCGATTATGGTTTGCGTCCGCTCCTTGCCAGCGAAAGCTTTCCGCCCAATCTCTATAACACCTCCTATTATAAAAATGAAAAGGTCGATCAGGCTCTCGCCGAAGGCATAAAAACCGCCGACGATACAAAACGTGCGGAAGCTTATAAAATTGTCCAGCAAACGGTGTTTGAAGATGCGCCATGGATTTTCCTTGGCGAAAAGCAGAATATTTCTGCGAAAACCAAAAAATTGTCAGGCGTTTATATGTTGCCCGATGGCGGTTTCTCGCTTGATGGCGCCAAATTTACCGATGAATGAAAATAAGGGTGGCAGCCTTGCTGCCGCTTTTTGAAAACTTTTATCATTAAACCAATAAATCTCGACAAACCAACGAAATGGATGATTGATGTTGAATTTGAAACGATTGCTTGCTGCGGGGCTCGTTTGTACCACCATGTTGATGCCGGCTCTGTCAGAAGCCAAAACGTTGACGGTTGCAGTTCCTGTCAATCTGACAAAACTCGACCCGACCAATATCAATGATACATTGACCATGACTTCGCTCCGGACGATTTATGAAGGCTTGTTGGGGTTCGACAAGGATTTGAAAATTGTACCGCTTCTGGCCGAACGTTATGAAGCTTCAAGCGATGCCAAAGAATTTACCTTCTATTTGCGTAAAGGCGTGAAGTTCCATGACGGGGCAGACTTTAATGCGCAGGCAGTCAAAATCAATCTTGAACGGCTTGCAAGTCCTGAAAACAAATTGTCGCGTCGCGTTCTTGTTTCCATGCTCGACCATGTCGACATTGTTGATGATTATACGGTCAAGGTAATCCTCAAAGAACCATATGGGGCTTTTCCTTCTTCCATGGCGCATACCGGAACCATGATGATTTCTCCGGCGGCTCTTGAAAAATATGGTCGCGATATTGACCGCCACCCCGTTGGCACCGGCCCGTTTATTTTCAAAAACCGTTCAAGCGACACGCTTGAAGTCATAAAAAACGACCATTACTGGAATGGCACTGTCGGCGTTGACGGTGTCACCATTCGTTCGGTTCCGGAAAATGGTGCGCGTTTTGCCATGTTGCAGGCGCAAGAAGTGCAATTCGTTCCCGATTTTCCGCCGGAACTTTTTGCCGTTGCGCAGAAGATGCCCAATCTGGTTGTGACCAAAGAACCGTCTATTGCCGAATATTATGTGGCAATCAACACAATGAAAAAGCCGTTTGACGATGTGCGTGTGCGTCAGGCTATGAATTATGCAGTTGATAAAAATGCCTTCTGCAAAGTTGTGATGAACGGTTTTTGCGAACCGGCGACATCACCTATTCCGCCACTCCTGAAATATTACACCAATGTCGGTCAATATGAATATAATATCGAAAAAGCCAAACAGCTTTTGACAGAAGCCGGTTATCCGAATGGTTTCAACACCGAAATTTTCGGCAAAAACAGCACCATGGTCATTCGCGGTTTGCAGTTTTTGCAGCAGCAATTGGCGGCGGTGAATATCAAAGTGAATGTTACACCGCTTGAAGCCGGTGTCGAGGCTGACCGCGTATGGGGCGCAAGAACACCCGAAGAATCGACAGTGCAAATGCAGTTTGGCGGCTGGTCGGCATCAACCGCCGATGCCGATTACGGAATGCGCCCGCTTTTTTCGAGCGAAAGTTTCCCGCCCAATCTCTTCAATGTTGCCTATTATAAAAATGCCGAGGT
Organism: Bartonella sp. B10834G3; assembly: GCF_016102505.1. Classification (NCBI taxonomy): domain Bacteria; kingdom Pseudomonadati; phylum Pseudomonadota; class Alphaproteobacteria; order Hyphomicrobiales; family Bartonellaceae; genus Bartonella; species Bartonella sp. B10834G3. The sequence continues at coordinate 124,001 of NZ_JACFOM010000004.1, read as the reverse complement.
CGACAAAGATCTTTCAGATGCCGTTAAAACGGCAGATGACACAAAACGCGCCGAACTTTACGGCAAAGCACAAAAGATCATCTTTCAGGATGCACCATGGATATTCCTTGGTCAGAAAGACGTGCTTTCCGGCAAAACAAAGAACCTTGAAGGTGTTTATGCATTGCCGGATGGCGGTTTTCTTTTGAAAGATGCAAAATTTGCCGATTGAGACGGAGTTTTTTGAATTGAACCCGTGGTTAGCAATTGGAACACGGGTTTTTAAACTGGATAATAACGGAGAATAGGCGCGTGTTCGCGCCATTCACTCTAAAGTTCGGGATTTTCGATGTTTGCTTTTATTATCAAACGCCTGCTTTCCATCATACCGGTGATTTTTGTCATATCACTGATCGTATTCGGTTTTGTGCGGCTTTTGCCGGGCGATCCTGCCCGTCTTGCAGCCGGTGTTGATGCCGATGCGGAAACAGTGGAAGCCATGCGCTCGCAACTTGGGCTTGATCGGCCGATATGGGCGCAATATGTGACCTTTGTGGAAAACGCCGTTCATGGTGATTTTGGCGAATCCTTGAAAACCCGCAAACCCGTTTCCTCGGAAATTGGCGAACGTTTTATGCCAACTGTCTGGCTCACCGTTTTTTCGATGATCTGGTCAACCATATTGGGGCTACTCATCGGTGTTTTTTCGGCGGTCAAAAGAGGGCGTTGGCAGGATTATACCGGTATGGTTGTGGCCGTTTCAGGCATTTCATTTCCGGTCTTCTGGCTTGGCCTTCTCTTGATCAATCTCTTTTCTGTGCGCCTTGGCCTTCTGCCAACCGGCGGTTATGGAACGGCACTTCATTTTATCATGCCGTCATTTACACTCGGCGTCGGGGTTGCTGCTGTTATGGCGCGCTTTTCGCGTTCGGCCTTTATCGAAATATCACGTGAGGATTATATCCGCACTGCGCGCGCCAAGGGGGTTCCCGAACGTCTGGTGACATGGAAACACACATTGCGCAATGCGCTTATTCCGGTCATCACCATGGTGGGTCTGCAATTCGGCTTTTTGCTTGGTGGCTCGATTGTTGTCGAAACAGTGTTTTCCTGGCCGGGTCTTGGAAGACTGTTGATCGATTCAGTGTCCTATCGCGACTATCCGGTTCTTCAGGCGCTGATCTTGCTCTTTTCACTAGAGTTCATCCTTATCAATCTTCTGGTTGATGTTCTCTATGCTTTTGTTAATCCGGAGATCCGTTACTCATGAGTGCGAACACTTCATCCGATACACTCGTTGCCGAGGCAACGCGCAAGCCCTTCGGCGAATTTTTGCGCCGTTTCGCGCACCAGAAAGCGGCAATTGTGGCACTTGTTTTTCTGCTTTTGTTGATCGGCTCGGCTATTTTCGCTCCTTTATTCATGACGCTTGATCCCAATAGTGCCGACTATAATGCCATTTTGCAGGGTTCATCTGCCGCCCACTGGGCGGGAACCGATGAATATGGCCGCGACATATTTACCCGCATCATTTATGGCGGGCGTATTTCTCTGGCAGTCGGTTTTCTATCGGTTACGCTTGGCGGTCTTATCGGGGTGTTTCTGGGAATTCTTGCAGGCTTTTATGGCGGCTTTCTTGACTCGCTTATTATGCGCATTTCCGATGTGCTGTTTGCCTTTCCCGGCATTTTGCTTGCCATTGCCGTCATTGCTATTCTGGGGCCGGGAATTGACAATGTAATTTATGCGGTTGCAGTGTTTTCTGTACCCGTTTTTGCCCGCCTTTCGCGCGGGACGACGCTTTCGATGAAAAAGGCTGTCTATATTGATTCAGCGCGCGCCATCGGTGTTTCCGATCATATGATTGTATTGCGCCATTTGCTGCCCGGAACCTTGCCCAATGTGATTGTTTATTTTTCCATGCGTATCGGCACGTCTATTTTAACCGCTGCAAGCCTTTCTTTTATCGGCCTCGGTGCCCAACCACCAAGCTCCGAATGGGGCGCAATGCTTGCAGCAGGCCGCAGCTATATGGGCGTTGCCGACCACCTCACCCTTTATCCGGGTATTGCAATTTTCGTTACGGTTTTGGCCTTCAATGTTTTCGGCGATGGCTTGCGTGACGCGCTCGATCCCAAAATCGACGTCAATTGACCGGCGTCGGAACGCTATTTTTTAAAATAGCCTGAAATGGTTTTTTGAAAGGACTTTGAAATGTCGTCTCCTGTAAAACCGGTTATCGCCATTCATGGTGGCGCCGGCACAATGCGCTCGAAAGATATGACGGAAGAAAAGGAAAAAGCCTATCGTCATGGGCTGACATTGGCACTTGAGGCAGGGCGCGCTGTGCTGAAGGCAAATGGCTCGGCCATTGACGCGGTCACTGCTTCCGTTATGGCACTTGAAGACGATCCGCTTTTCAATGCCGGTCGTGGTGCTGTTTATACCACCAACCGCACGCAGGAAATGGATGCCGCCATCATGGACGGGCGTGACCGCAATGCCGGTGCCGTTGCCGGAATTTTCGGGCCGCGTCATCCGGTTCTTGCAGCCCGCGCTGTTATGGAAAAAACCGAACATGTTTTTCTTGCCGGTGAAGGAGCCAATGAATTTTGCCGCGAGATCGGGCTTGAGATCAAACCGGCCGAATGGTTTTACACCGAACGGCGCATGAAAGCGCTTGAACAGGAAATGGAGCGCCGCCGCAATGGCGGGGAAGAAAATGACCCTTCACGGCGCCATGGCACAGTCGGCGCGGTTGCCTGTGATGTTTTTGGCCATGTAGCGGCGGCAACATCGACCGGCGGAATGACTGCCAAGTTCCCCGGTCGTGTCGGCGATAGTCCGGTTATCGGTGCCGGTACATGGGCAGATGACAAAACCTGTGCAGTTTCGGCAACCGGACATGGCGAATATTTCATCCGCTATGCCGCAGCGCACGAAATCGACGCCCGTATCCGCTGGGGAAAAGAAACACTTGAAGAAGCCGCGCAATCGGTTGTCAAAGATCTTGCAAAAATCGGCGGCGAGGGCGGGCTTATTGCCGTCAATGCCAAGGGCGAAGTGTGCCTGCCTTTCAATAGCGAGGGAATGTATCGCGCATGGATGGGGCAGGATGGTGAAATCCATACCGGTATTTATTGATTTTCCGGCAATTGGTGATTGTTCGTTAAGTTTGTCAAGCGAAGGGGAAACTGTTTCCCTTTGCTTGGCATCTCTGCTTTGAAGTCGGTTTCAGGATTTTATTTCGATACCGGTTTGTAAGCTTTCTTTTCCGGAACATTTTAAGCCGGAAAATCATAAGCCCGCTTTTGTAAAATGTGCCAAGATCAGCGCGGAAATTTGAAGCTTCACAATCGAAAAGCCGGTCATGTTCTACCATTGAAAGCCGGTCATATCTTATATTGTTTGAATGGGGAACCGGTCGCCTCAAAAAGAAGAAAAAGCGGGCTTTCGCCCGCTTTCATGGTTCAAGAAAAGTTCAAGCTTTCTCTCACATGACCGAAGCGGCAAGTGCAGAAACAGCACTCATCCAGCCGATTGCATCACGAACCGAATTGCAGTCAAAGCCGACTGTTACCGCATCAATACGCTTGGCCGGAGGTAGATGTGCGGCCTGATCGGCAAGAGCCGGCAAAAGAACCTCGAATTTCACCATAAAAGGTGGGCGTATAATAAAGGGTTTCATTTCATGCCGGTTCTTGACGGCTTCAAAGGCGGCTGCTTTTATTTTTTCGCACGATTTTGTGGGCGAAAGAGAACGCGCGGCACGATTGGCATAAGCATGTTTGACTGTTGCAAATCTCGCTTTTGGGAAAAATTCCCTGTTTTGTTCTTCAAGGCAATTGTCGCCGGTTAAAAGCCCGACAGGAATACCGAGTTCGCCCGCATAAGCGCCATAAATGCCGGGTTCACCCAATCGTTTGTCGCCAAGATAGACAGCACGGAAAGCGCGGCTGTTGGTGGTGTGGGCAAGCACACCTTCAAGACTTGCTCCGGCATGGTGGCCAACAAGAAAAACCATGTCGAAACCGCCATCGGCAAGACCGCAAGCCATATTTTGCGGTTTCGGTTTTCCCTGAATAAGTTCGGCATCGGGATGGAGGAGTTCGGGAACAAGATTGACCATTGCACCATGGGAATCATTCACAACAACTTCTTTTGCACCGGCTTCAAATGCACCGGTAACAGCAGCATTGACTTCGTTGGTCATCAGGCGGCGTGCCCGTTCATATTCGGCATTGCCGGATGAACATTGCTGAGGGATAACCACACCGGCCACCCCCTCTATATCGGCTGAAATGTAAATTTTCATAAAATTCTCGTTGTCCTGTTTTTTTAAAATCCGCGACCGGTCGAAAGCCGGTGCTTAAAAACAAACAGAAGGTTGGAACCTTCTGCTATAGAGACAAAGAGTATGACAGAAAGTGAATTGGTGATGCAAGGAATAGAAGCGGAAACCTGGGCAAATTCCAGTCCAAGACAGAAAGTTCATTGTTGAAGACAGAAAGTTCCCCGTCGAAGACAAAAGTAACTTGTCGAAGATAAAAGTTTTTCGTGAAAATTTCCGCTTTGGCTATTCCTTGCAATCCCCCGCTAAAGTTTTTTCATATGTCTTTCGGCAAGATAACCGAAACCGACACCGAGTATCAGCCACAATATGGCTTGAATACCGAAAGTCGCAATGCGGAAATGCCATAAAACATCAGCCGAAAAGTCGGCTGGAACTTCGTTGACAACCGGCATAATGAAATAGACGATACCCATGAATACGGCATAGCCGATCATGGCAATAATCGCCGCATTAAGCCCGCCGAATTTGGCTTTAAGCCGGTTTGCCGCAACATAAACCAGAACCATGGCAAGGAGCGACACCAGAATAAGCGCGAAGTAATCTTCGGTACGCGAAACAATGGTTTCCGGTTGCCCGACCGCTGGCGGGTTGGATGGATATTTTAACTGCGGCACCAGTACCACCGAAATAAAGGCAGAAGCCGAAATCAGTAGACTTGTGGCCATGATGTTCAATTTTCCTAACCGTCCGAAGGCATAGCTGCAAAAGCAGGAAAAAAGCCCGCCTGCACCCGCACCAAAAACCACAAGTGCAGTCAAAAGGCCAAAACCGGCTTGTGTTTTTCGGCTGACAACTTCTTCTTCAGCTTCATGGGAATGGCCGCTTTGTGCTTCCTCTGCCGCTTCATGGGATTCTTCAAAAGCAATGGCACGATCAACATAAGGCTCGCCGTAAAGGCGGGCAAATCCGAACGCAATAAGACCGGCAACGAGGCCGACCAACATGCCCCGATAAAGGAGTGAACCCATTATTCTATCTCCTCAGTGACATGGAAAGCCGAGAAGATGGCGCCCATCATGAACAAATTCATGAATGGTGGTGCCGCTGAAAAGCGACAATGCACCTTGCTCTGTGGTGATGAAATAAAGTGCGATGAGGCAAATAAGACCGCCAAATATAGCCCATGGCAAAATGGCTTTGACCGGAATGGTTTTGGCCGGAACAAATATGGTTTGCGGCGCATGCGCCGTTTTAATAGACATGAAACCTCCTTCAGGATAACGCGTCCTTGAGTTTAAGGAAAAAGCAATCAAATCGAAGTTCTGGCTTCTGTCCCATGATTGGTAGACAGTCACAGTGGCGCGACCGCCCCGGATTGACACCGGGTTCCACGAAATTGAATGTGAGGCTCACCATAGTCTCAAGCAAAATCCCTGTCAAATTCTGTTTGAAACTACTAGATTACTGTCTGTGGCAATTTAGAAATTCATCGTGTTTGAAATGCAGAAAAGATCGGGAAGCGAAATGGCGGAAATTATTATTATGACTCATGGCATGACACGCGCCGAACAGCGTGGCATTTTTCCCGGTAATGAAAGTCTTGATAGCGATGTTCTTTTGCCCGAAAAATTTTCGGTTCAAAAGGGCATGAATATTGTTTGCGCCAATCTTACCTCATCTATCCGCACAGTCGAATTATCGGGGCTTGATTTCAAAATAGATTTCTCAATTCCTGTTATCGATTACGGGCATTGGCAAAGAAAAGCCTTGAAGGAACTCGCAAATGAAGAGGAAGACGAGCTTGAGCAATGGCTGAGTGACCCTTATTCAGCCCCGCATGGGGGAACCTCTTTCAAAATCCTTTATGACAAGACCGTAGACTGGCTTGAACAAGTCAATTATGCCGAACCGACATTGATTGTCGCCGACGCCAATTTTTTGCGAATGGTTATGATTGATGTGTTGAAAGCGCCACTTTCGTCTTTGTTTAAAATTGATATTGCTCCGCTCACATCTATAAAATTTGTGAAACGTCACGATCATTCAAAAATTTCATTGTTCCCCTCGAATATGGAATGACTGACAGATCAATAAAACCGTCGCTTTAACCAGAAGTCACGAGTTTCACCCCGCTTTTTTTACGATCGGGCAGGCGGCATTTTTACCATCCTGAGTTATGAAGGCTAGCGGGCGTTCGAGATTTTGCTTTTTTCAAGTCTTACGGGAATAGTCTTCTGTTGGTCAAAATTTTCCATGCAACCGGAAAGTGTTCCCAGATGCACGAGGTTTTCCGAAAAGCGGAAATCGCGCGTAAAAATGGCAAGATTACCCCAAGGAATATAATAGGTAACGTCACCTTTTTCGGGATTAAACCCTTTTGGCTGTGTTTTGACATCAAGCTTTTTCGGCAAGGTGGCAATTTTTTCGGTTTTGTTAAAATCTTCAAGCGTAAGTTCGAGCGGCAACCCACTTATTAAATCACGCGCTTCATCACTGTCATCAAGCTTGATCGTGCAGGTTTTTCCGGTATCGTTAAAAACAATATCGATCTGGTTCATGTCATTTTCACCTTTCAAAGTTTGGCTTTGCGCTTCTTCACTTGAAACAGCTAGAAATGCGAGGCTTGTAAGGAAAAGACCGGAAGATAAACCGAAGAAACCGGTGGCAAGTCGCCGTACAAATTGCTTGTGAAAACCTGCCATTCAAACAAGCCCCTCAATGTTGATACGATAGGTTTTTGCTGCAACTTTATAAAACAGATTGTCTTTTTCTTCTTTTGATGCGCCCGAAACGCATAATTTTAACGCATTCCATAGCGGCACATATCCGCATGAACGCCCGTCCATCGGATAATCGCTTTCCATCATCGAGCGTTCAACGCCGAAAGCTTCTATCGCTGTTTCAATATAAGGCCGCCAGAGTGTGACAAGCTCTTTACTAGTAACGACATCTTTGCGCTCGTGCAAATTGAAACCGAAAAACGGCAGACCTAGCCCGCCAATTTTACAGACGACATTTTGTCGTTTTGCAAGCTCTCGAAGATTGTTTCGCCATGTTTGAAGTGCTTCTTTCTTTTCTCTCTCGTCAAGCCCCAAAGCCATAACGTGCCCCATATTGTTCAATACAATAACAAGGTCGGGAAAAGCATCGGCAAGCTTTGCAATTTGTGGCAATTGGTGGTGAAAAGCGCCAATGTCGAATGTGAGATGGCGCTTTTCAACTTCGGCAAGACCTTTTGTAAAATCGGGGTGGTTTACAAGGTCATGCGGTGGCCTATTGGTCACAAATTTGAATGGCAACGGGCTTTTATCATCAATGATATTTTGTCTGACACCTTTAAAGCGAGTGCCTGCCCGTTCAAGACATGTATCAAGGAGCGGTGCAATTTTTTCGCCAAAACGCAAGTCGGCATATCCGACAATTCCATCTGCTACTTTGATTTTGCCATAAACGCCGCTGTCGGACATTGCCGCTACACCGTTTGCAAATTCCACTTCACCAACAGGGCGCATAACTTCCGGCTCTGAATGAGATATGAAAGCCTGTGTTTCTACATAAACCGAAGCGATAATATTATGGCCAGAGCGGGCATCTTTAAGATAGTCCTTCAAAAGATAAGTAAGCGGAGGACGGTCGAAAAGGTGATGATGGGCATCAATGATCGGCTGAAGCGGTTCGATAACGGTTTCATCCTTGCCTTTGCCAATCTGGCTCATGAGAGATCACCTTTTCCTACCGTTAATTAATCGTCATCATGGTCGATGGCTTTGGCTTCTTCCGGCCCGTAACGGTCGCCATGAATTGGAATTGCCGACAAGGTGCGGTTGATTTTTTCAACATCCGCATCATCCAATGTAATATCCACGGCTGCGAGATTTTCATTAAGATGGGCGAGCTTTGTTGTGCCCGGTATTGGCACAATCCACGGATGTTGTTTTAGTAACCAGGCCAGTGCAAGTTGAGGGCCGGTGACACCTTTATCCAAAGCAAGTTTATCAAGTGCGTCCACAAAGGGGCGGTTCGCTTTCATGTTTTCTGCCGAATAACGCGGCTTGCCATAACGCAAATCGGTTTTCATGAATTTGGTGTTTTCGTTGAGGACACCTGTGAGATAGCCGCGCCCCAACGGGCTGAATGGCACAAAACCGATGCCCATTTCTTCAATTGCCGGGAAAATGCGTTTTTCGGGTTCGCGCCACATTAACGAATATTCGCTTTGTAAAGCTGTGACCGGCTGCACGGCATGAGCGCGCTTGATTGTTTTGACACTTGCTTCCGAAAGGCCGAAATGCAAAACTTTTCCTTGCCTGATAAGGTCTTTGACAGTTCCTGCCACATCTTCGATCGGTACATCCGGATCGACACGATGTTGATAGAGAAGATCAATATGATCGGTGCGCAACCGTTTTAATGAACCTTCAACAACAGCGCGGATATGATCCGGTTTGCTGTTGAAACCCGGTAATTGTTTTCCGTCTACAATGTTGAAACCGAATTTCGTTTCGATCACCACTTCGTTGCGAAAAGGTTCAACAGCTTCGCCAACAAGTGTTTCATTCAAAAGCGGTCCGTAAACTTCCGCCGTGTCAAAAAGTGTCACGCCCTGATCGAAAGCAGTGCGGATGAGCTTGACCATTTCCTGATGGTCGGCAATCGGCCCGTGTGCGCCGGTCATGACCATGCATCCAAGCCCCATAGCAGAGACTTCAAGACTATTTGCACCGGAACCCAGAACACGTTTTTTGCTTATCATTGTTGTTGTCCCTTTAAAATTCTTATGCGACTGCAATTCTTGTGCTCGTGCAGCTTGCGGCAGTGCTGTGAAAAGCGGCGCTGCCATCAATAGAGCCAAAGCGGTGAGAACCTGCCGACGGTTGCCATTCAACGAATGCATGTTTTTTAATTGTTCCATCGTGTTCCATTCCTTCTAATTTTATTCCCTCCCTCAACTCCCTTAAATTTACGTCATGGGGAGAGGAATGTTTACCGAGGTAGAATTGTTTGAAGTGATGAATAGAATTCATGAAAAAAGGAATATCGAGCGGAATACAAAATGAAAGCGTGAGGCGGAAAAGCGAAAGTTAAAACGTGTGGCACAAATTTTATTCAAATCGTTTTGCGACCATTTTGTTTGAAATGATTGTCGCCTCAGCCGGTTTTACAATTCATGAATATCAATCATAGCTTTAATAAAAAAATTCATGAAATCAGAACGATAAAATATTGTTAAAACTTGCGTGTCGGGTGACAGGAAGATAGCGGGTTTTTTGAATAATCAGTCACGGTTTTTTAGAGGTTTTGGCGAAGATGAAAATAGCAATTGTTTATCATAGTGGCTTCGGGCACACGGAAAAATTGGCGCATTATGTCGAAGAGGGAGCGAAAGAAGTACAAAATGCCGAAACATTTTTGATCGGGCTTGATGAAAAACCGGTCAATTGGAACCTGCTTGAAAATGCCGATGCCATTATTTTCGGCTCGCCTACCTATAATGGTACGGTGAGTGCACGTTTCAAACAATTCATGGAAGATTCAACCGGTCCGGCTTTTGTCGAACAGAAATGGCGCAACAAGATTGCAGCAGGTTTTACCAATTCGGGAGCCGAACATGGCGACAAGCTCAACAGTTTGATGACAATGAGCCTTTTTGCCGCCCAACATGCGATGATATGGGTCAATCTCGGTCTGCTTTCGGGTAAAACACGCAATGATCTTAACGGTATCGGAAGCTGGCTCGGTGCCATGGCGCAGTCGGACAATGCGTCACCGGATGTCACCCCGAAAATAGAAGATTTGAACACAGCCAAATATCTCGGACATCATGTGGCAGAAATTACCAAACAATTTTGTAACGGCAAATAAACAGTTCATTGTATAGGTGCGCTTGAAACCACGCGAAAAGCTCGACGCTTTTTAAAATGTTTAGTCATGGTTTCGTTTGGCATTTGTTTTTTCAAATTTGACTGGCAGAGGGTTCAGTTTAAAAAGCCAATGCGCGTTTGAGCTGGCAAACGGGTCTAGCAGGAAAATGTGTGGCTTAAAATTGCCATTTCATGTTTCAAAACTTTTTCTGGTTATTCAACCGTTCCGGTCTGCGGTTAGAGCGAGGCGGTGGCCGCTTTGCTTCAACTTTCACAATTATATTCAACCGAATAAACGGCAAAATGAGAGATGATGCCGGATAAAGCTCTGTTTTCAACAAACTGAACCTTTAAAAACATCCCTCCGATCCCTCATGATTTATAGTTGTCAAATAGAATAACGTCGTTTTAATTCTATGTAACGAACATCCTTTTTAAGGCTGCTATCGGCTTCGACTATTTTTTGCAGAATTTCAGCTATTTTGAAAGGTCGTTGACGAGTAGCATTCGGCGAAACCGTAAATAGTAATTCCAATAATTCTTTCGGGTAATCTTGAATAATTTTATTGCCAAAATAAGGCGTGGTGATGTCACCAAAATCTAATTGGTTTATGTCGTATATTTTATTCAAGTGGTTTATCACTAATTTTAGTAGAACAGGAAATTGCGCACCACTCCATAGAAGTAATTTGCAAAAAATAGCTGATACTTCAGGTGACCAGGCTTTCATCTGCTTTGGCCAAATTTTTAAAAGTTTAGCTAAGCATAATTTCGATTGATCGGAAGGATTATTATTCCTTCTAAATTCAGACGTAAGGTGACTTGAAATGATTATTCGGAATCGATTGTTGGATTTTAATAGTAATTCATGTAATTCTTCATCTGTAATAAGTTTTTCTTCTGTGCTATCATCCGTATTGTCCCATAAATCCAGAATTATCTTAGCATAGCGATCAATATTTTTTAGGTAAAAAGCTGGGAGAGTTTTAACAATTGTGAACAGATCGTCTTTTATGGTTTTAAATATTTCCGTACAAGGAAGCTCGCGAATTTCTAAAAAACCGGACCACGCAGCGTCGCGGTCGATAGATTTGCTGCTGTGAAAAATTGGTAACAAATATTTTTTGGTCCAATCTTTATTGATTAGAAAAAACCAATCAATTTTGGAGAATAAAATAACCAGAACATATTGGCGGGAACTATCTGGCAGCTTCAAGAGAGATTCGATCAAATCGAACCATTCTTTATAAAAACATTGATTGCCAAGGTTTTGCATAAACGGTTTGGTTAAAAGCGCTCGCGCTATCATTCCTGCAGGTGCATTGATTGCTTCGGTAAACTTGTCAATACTTAACTTAGCGATAGATGTACCTTTATCAGGCTGCACTTTCAATATTTCCACAAGTCTGTTTGCAAGACGAAAAAAAACGGGTAGATAATTTTTTTCAAGTTTACCTGCATTATCATCGAGCCAGTAACCAACAGGTTTAATAATTATAGCGATCTGTTCATCCGAATAATTAAGAAGACGATTGGCAATTAAAAGTTTGAAGCGGGTTTGATCGGCTTTGCGAGCTTCCGAATACAAAAATTTCTGCCATGCCCATTCTCGAAAAATACCTTTTTTGCCTTCAAGGCATAATGCAGAAAAAGCACGTACCGGCTTATCTTTTGCCAATTCCTCGAACGGCCTATTAACAATGCGAAAATCATCCCATCCCTGTCGAGTTCTTTCAACTTTGGCCAACAGCTTTGAAAGTGGAATGTTTAATAAAGCAGTATAATCTGTATTGGCTACTATAAATCCGCCATTTGTGAGTTGTTCCGCGGCACGTGCTCTTTCTTCAGTCCATTCAGGTACAATGGAATGCAGTTTTTGAGCTTTTTTTTGTGTTTTTACCGATAATTCACATCCCTCATCTATCAAGCGCTGAAAACGATTTAAGCTTAGCCAAGCGCGGCGTTTTTTTCGGATAAGTTGATCTTTCCCAGGAAAATGAGGTGTATTTTCAAGTAACCGCTTTTCAATTGTAGAGCGGGTGGAACTATCCAGTTTTACCCACCGTTTTGTCAAAATTGACAATAAGTCATCTTCATGTTGGCAATTACCAATTGTTTCATCTGAAAGGGATGAGATAAACTGCCCGAATTCATCATTGGCAACGATTTCTTCCTTTCCTGCTGCCCATATCCTTAAATGGGCAAAGACAATATCATCATCTTGCGGCCATGACAAAAATTCAAATTTTGCCACAGAAGGATCAATTTTACATAGTTGATCAAAAAGTCTCGCAAAATATATGATCATGCCGGAAAGATCAGGCGTTCTTTTAGAAGAGTTTTTATCTTCTTTGTCACAAACAATCGGTTGGAGAGGTAATTGACCATATCTGCCGATTTCCTTTTCGTACAAGATTGCAATTTCTAAATTTCTCCATAGTGCTTTCAGAAACGCATAACACCACTTATCAGGAATATCGAGTGGTTGATCGGAATAGGGATATTCAATAGCGACTGGTGCAAATTGGTTGACATTTTTTCTGTTAATTTTGAGTTTTTGCGGAATTGGTTGGAGATATATAGTAGATTTTACAGAAAAATAAGGGCGCGTTAGTTTTTCGAATTGTTCAACAACTGTTGCATTCCACTCGCCGTTTTTCCATGGTGAAATAGATAAAGCATTACGAAAATAGGTACGTTTTTCCCACGCCGATACTATCAGCTGCCATCGTTGACGAATAAGGGGATTGATAGGGTGCGAATGATTCACTAATTCACGTGAAATTACGTTTATGATGATTTGGTTTAACGAAAATTTAATTACAGCCCAAAATAAAGCAGCAGGCTGATCAAGTACTTTCGTAAACCATAACGTTAATTGTTCAAGACGATTGACAAGTTGCGAAACATTGTTTTGTAATGCATTTATGTTTTGAATGTCTACAGATGCATGGTCACGTGAGTTAATATCAAAAGCATCCCAAGATTTCCAAAAGAATGTTCGCACCATCTGCTCGTTATAACCGAGATCGGAGTCTTGAGGCGATTTATCAGAATCAAGGCCGTATAGAGTATGTATACCCATAAAATTTTTATTTGAGGATGATGGATTTAGTTGATCCGGGATTGTATTACGACAAGAGTCGTCAAAGACATAAAGCCATTCTGCCGAAGGAACCGTTTTTGCTTCTGCAAATTTTTTTGCTCCCTCACTTGATGAAACAATATGTGCAATTTGTCCGCGTTCAAAAGGTTGGAGTGCGCGAGGTTTGCCAGCAAATTTTTTTATGACTTGTTCATACCACTTGTCGGGATTACGTGCTCTTTCCGCCCAGGCTTCAAGCGTTTTCCATAAAATATCGTAACTCCCCGCAGGAAAACAAATAGGCATCACACCTTTGAATTTCCAGCGATTGATGACATCGTCACCATCATCCGACTGGAAAGCATAAATTTTATTATGCGTTGCTTCCATTTTGTGTAAAGCTTCGAGCAAATATTGCACCGGCGGGTCGTCGGCACTGTAGCCGACAAAGACAATTGTGTAATTATCAAGAATTTGGCGAATGAACTGGGTTGCCCAACCTTCGGCAAGATAAGCTCTTCCGAACTGGGATGTCGAAAGAATAAATCCGTCGCCTTCTGCGCCTTTATAATCTTTCGTTGCGAGGCCGTGTAGATAAACAATCCCATCCATCTCGTCGACGCGTGAAGGATCAGGCAATTTTGGCGGCTGCCAGATTTTGAGCTTTTTCCGGCATTGTTCAAACAGGCGGTCAAAATTTGTCGTGACCAACCGGACTTTTCCGTGTCTGTTTGTTGCCAGATCGAGCAAAATTCTGTGCGCTTTTAGGTATTCCGGCTTTTTGGGTGAATCTTGTTTTTCGGGATTCAGAGCTGATGCAACAGCCTCTTCAATATCTCCGGCACGAAAATCTCTTTCTAGCAGACCAAAAATACGATCAGCCGAGATCAAGCCGCTAATGCCCGCATTTTTTTCTATTTCATGCGCCGAGTGTATAAGCCTATAAGCATCGCTATTCTTACCAATTCCCAGATGTTTGGCTACAACATTTGCAAGGCCAAAAAAATCGGGCAAGTTTGCATATGCCCTTGATACGCCGGCACCACAGAAAAAGACCACTTTGCCTTCATCTCTCTCCCACAATAATTCATCGGGAATAGATGGTCCGTCGGCAAAGAATCGCACAGCAAGGTCTCCATTTTGTTTGTTTAAATATTACTATAGACACCTTAAAGTCGTAAATGAAAACGAATTTTCCTTAAAGTGGTAGTTTGTTTTTTACTCTTTTAAAGAGGGTATGGAGACATGAGCTACTAAAGCCAAGAAGTGCAAAACAAAATAACGGTGACGCATTTCGGCTTGATGTTTTAAAGCTTTCAATATTCGAATTTGGCAAAGGGGTGTGTGCGCCCGATGATGAGTACTTAAAAACACCCGTCAATTTTGCGAAAAAATTGCCCCCGAAATTTTATGAAAAAATTCAAGCATACGGCAATCAAACTTTGAAAAGGCCGATCTTCGTTGAGTTGAAGAAGGGGGGAAGCTGTTCAGCGTCATTCATACCAGCGACATTCATCAACACCAGCAACCCAAGCCTGTTTTTCTGACCTAAGACATTATGTTTTCGACTTTAGAAAAATGTGGTGAACAAACAAAATGGGGCGGGGAAGAAAAGAAAAGTTGAGGTCTCGAAAATATTCTTAAAAAAATTGCAGGCAGAAGTTTATCTGCCCGCAAATATGCAATTGCTTTAGTTCTTTGTTGCAGCACTCAAATAACGTTCGCCACTATCAGGGAAAATTGCCACAATCATTTTGCCCTCATTTTCTTCCCGTTCGGCAAGGCGGGTTGCTGTCCATAAAATGGCAGCGGCTGAAACACCGGGGAATATTCCCTCGGTTGTTAAGAGATCACGTTGAACATTAAGAGCATCCGCGGTGTCGAGTGAAAAAATTTCATCAACCACTTCTGCCGCATAGTTCTTTGGCAGAGACTCTGGCGGCACTTCACTTACCTTGTGCACGCCGTCAATTTCATCGGGATAGGGATTTTCTTCACTCGGAAGCGAGGTTTCTGCCGGTTCTGCAATAACAACTTTGATTTTCGGATTTTTCGATTTCAAATATTTTCCGGTTCCTGACACTGTTCCGCCTGTGCCCATGGCACAGACCAGAATATCCACCTGACCGTCTGTATCTTCCCAGATTTCAGGACCGGTCGAGACAATATGAACCTTCGGATTATCGGGATTGGCCAATTGGTCGATAAAAAAGGCGTCCGGATTTTCCGAAACGATGCGGGCAGCCATTTTTTCCAATGCTTCCGGATCCATAAAAAAAGCATTTTCAACCGGAATCACTTCTGCACCATAAAGCTTGAGAAGTTTTATTTTGTCGGCGCTGATATTATCGCTCACATAGAATTTCGTTGCATAGCCTTTGGCTGCTGCCACAGCGGCAAGCGCAATGCCTGTATTGCCGCTTGTAACATCGACAATGGTATCGCCTTTTTTCAACTTGCCGGATTTTTCCGCTTCATTAATCATATTCAAAGCAGCACGGTCTTTTATACTGCCTGCCGGATTGAGATATTCCAGTTTGGCAATAATACGTGATTTCAAATGATGTTTTTTGCCGTAATGATGAAGCTCGACAAGCGGCGTCTTGCCGATGAGTTCGGTGATATTGTGATGGATTTTCATGAAATAATGCTCCGCTATTCTTCTGCCATGCCTTCGGGATTGTTTTCTGAAACGTTGAGTGCTTCATCTTCCAGATGCCATCTGGCGAGAATTTTTTCATAAGCACCCGACTTTATAAGACCATTGATTGCAATGGTAACAGGTTCTGCAAGGCCGCTTGATTTTCTTGTCACAACCGAAACGTCGGAACGATCCGGCCAACCGGCAATAAGTGTTCCGACTTTGCGCAAATTGTTGTCGCGCAATGCAAAATAGACCAATTGCGCATGCGGGCCGACAATGACATCTGCCCGCCCTGACTGGAGAGCAAGCAGTTTTGCAGCACTATCATCATAGTCCTGAAGCACGATCGGCTTCAGCTTTTCATGAGTAACAATATCATTCCAGCGTAACATGATACGCTCCTGATTGGTACCGCCACTTACAATAACCCGATACCCGGCGAGATCTTCCGGCTTTTCAATTTTTTTGATCGGACTATCACTTTTTACATAAAAGCCGTGAATGCCTTGCCGGTAAGTCGAGAAATCGAACTTTTTTTTGCGCGCTTCGGTCACACCGATATTGGCAAGAACGGCATCATATTTTCCCGATGACAGGCCAAGTGACCAATCAATCCACGGTATGGCTACGAGTTCGAGCTGTTTTCCAAGACTTTCAGCTATTGCCGAAGCAAAATCGACTTCCGAGCCGATGGGCGTTTTTGCGTCGCTAGCATAAAATGATAGAGGCGGGTCACTCGGAGCAACAGCAATTGTCAATTTATCTTTATTGGCAAATTGATAATCTTGCGGAATGGCCTTGATTGCATCTTCATTTTTTTCGACGTGAATACGGCCGTCCTGTTCGGTAGAGGTGTCGAAAAAGGGCATCTGGTCAAGCCCCCATACAGTCATCGTCATTCTGAACAGGATAACGATAACCAATAATGGCAATATAATTTTCGATTTCTTCATTATAGTCATCATGCCGGCATTTGAATGTCGGATTTACCGATAATTTCTGGGGCTATCGGTAAATCCGGGATTGAGGTTTGAATGTTGGTTTTACTGTGCTTTGGGCTTGGGCAAGCCCGGAGGATTGATTTGCGATTGCGAAATCGCTTCTTCCCACAAATTCCAACGTTTCAGGATTTTTTCATATGTCCCGTCGGCGATCATATCATTGATGGAATCCGACACCGGTTTGGCGAGCGGGCTGTTCTTCTGTAAGCCCACAGCAATATCAGCGGTTAATGGCCAGCCGCCATTGATAGTGCCAACCAGCCTTGTTTTTCCGGTTGTGGCAGAAATATAGGACTGTATAGCATTAACGCTGAAAATTGCATCGGCACGGTCACTGTCGAGAGCCAGTGTTTGCAAGGGACGGTCATCATAATATTGAACTTCAACCGGTTTTAAACCGGCTTTTACATTCATATCGTTCCATTGCAAAAGCAGTTTTTCCTGATTTGTACCGGCATCGGTAATCACCCGCAAACCGGCAATATCTTTTGCTTCTTTGACTTCTTTTATGGGGCTCGATTTCTTGACATAGATACCGATAATATCATGACGATAAGTGGCAAAATCGAATTTTTCTTTTCGCTCTTCGGTAACTGTCAAATTGGCGATGACAGCGTCATATTTGCCGCTCGATAGACCCAATGGCCAATCGGCCCAGACAATTTCTATCAATTCCAGTTTTTTGCCCATGCGTTCGGCAAGTGCAGAAGCCAGATCTACATCCAGTCCGATCGGAGTTTTTGCGTCGCTTGCATAATCATGCAAGGGCAAACTGCTATTGGTATTGATTGCGATGGTCAATGTATCTTTTTTGACAAAAGGAATATTGGCAACTTCATCAATACGTTGCTGGCTGGCCGCTATATGCGGGCGACCAGGCTGTTCGGGTGAAAAATCGAGCGGTACTGTTTCAGACCGGGAGAGCTGTGAATAGGCGATGCCAATGACGACAAGCGTTACCTTGGCAAAGGTGTTTTTACTAAAGAAACTCATCAAGAAACCTCTCGGTGTTGGGCAAATAGCCTCATCTGGAAATGTTGGATTATTTGAAAACCTTGTTCAGAAAAGCTTTGGTTCTCTGTTGTTTTGTGTGGTTGAAGACCTCTTCGGGACTTCCTGTTTCAACTATTTTTCCGCTTTCCATGAATACGATCGTATCAGCGACCTCGCGGGCAAACCCGATTTCGTGGGTGACGACGATAAGTGTCGAACCGGTACGGGCCAATTCCTTGATGACATCAAGAACCTCTCCGACAAGTTCCGGATCAAGGGCAGAAGTCGGTTCATCAAAAAGCAGAACTTTGGGGCGCAGCGCCAATGCACGGGCAATGGCGACACGTTGTTGTTGCCCACCGGAAAGCTGGCGGGGATAAACATTGGCTTTGTCTTTCAAGCCGACACGCGACAATAAATCGAGTGCGTCTTCAACGGCTTTTTTATGGGGAAGTTTTTTAACCTGAATCGGGGCTTCGATAATGTTTTCGAGAACAGTCAAATGCGGAAACAAATTGAAATTCTGGAACACCATGGCAATATCGGCGCGTTGTTTCAGAATGTCTTTTTCTTTCAGTTCATAAAGCGTATTTGCTTCTCTGCGATAGCCGATCAATTCGCCGTCGACATCAATAAAGCCGCTATCGACGCGTTCAAGGTGGTTGATTGTTCTAAGCAACGTCGATTTACCTGAACCGGAAGGTCCAAGAATAACAGTTACACTACCTGCCGGCACTGTAAGACTGACATTGTCCAACACTTTGTTGGAGCCGAAATATTTCGACACATTGTGAACATTGACTTCGGCACCATCACCCGAATAAAGATTGCCGAAACCCTGATGTTGGCACTCGTCAAGTGAAAAGGCCTCGCCTTCCGCCAATGCCTCGACTTCATCCTTGAAGGTCAATTTATCGTTCGGCTCTGCGGTTGACGGCGTTTTGAAAAATGACAAATGTCCGGCAAGATTGCGCACACGGCGGCCAATTCGCGAGAAAGCCAGTTCCGAAGGGTTGCGTACCGCGCCTTTTGCATAAATGCTTTCAATATAATATTGGGCGATCGAAAGCACTGTCATAATGACAAGATACCAGACGGTTGCAACCATCAAGAGTGGTATGACTTCGAGATTGCGCCGATAGATAACCTGAACAGTGTAAAATAATTCCGGCAGTGCCAAAACGTAAACCATAGAGGTTCCTTTGGCCAAACCGATAATTTCGTTAAAACCGGTTGGTAAAATCGTGCGCATGGCTTGCGGCAAGACAATGCGCAAGACTTGACGCTTTTTCGATAAGCCGAGCGAAGCGGCGGCTTCATGCTGGCCGTTATCGACAGACAAAATGCCGCCGCGAACGATTTCGGCAAAAAACGCCGATTGGTTGAGTGTCAATCCGATAAAAGCGGCAAGAAAAGGCGTCAACAAAGATACCATCGGGTAATTGACGAGTATTTCGCCATTCAACGGATTGGTGAGGCGGATGCTCTCATAAAGATAGCCCAGATTGTTGAGAATGAGCAAAAGCACAATGAGCGGTACGGAGCGGAGTAACCAGATATAGCTCCATGACAGGCCGGAAAGCAGTGGCGATTTTGAAACACGTGCCAACGCCAGACATGTTCCGAGTAACGAACCGGATATGGTCGCAAGAATGGTCAGCAAAATCGTGCGTCCAAGACCGGCAAGAACCGGTTCGGATAAAAACCATGTCGCGAAAACCGACCATCCCCATTTTTCATTCGTAAGAACCGAATATAGAATGGCTCCGATCACAAGAACAGAAAAGACCGTGCCGAACATTCGTAGCGGGTAACGTGCGGGAACAACTTTGCAATCCGAATATTGTTTTTCTTCAAAGTTGAAATTGGCAGATAGATCGGGGGTGTGAATATCTGTTGTTGATGACATGGTTGCTCCTTTTCAAAGGCTGGTTGGCGACAATGCGCTTTGCGCTTTGACAGGTGAGAAGGAACGCAGCCGGTTATCGCGTTCATTATTGTTTTCGGGGCGTTTATCACTAATGTCTTTTTCAAACGGCAAATGCCGATAGGCTTCCCAGTCGCCGTTCAAATCGAATAGATTGGTATAACCGTTTTTCAAATAGAGATTGACAGCTTCCGGCTGGCGGAAACCGGTTGTGAGATAAAGCCGGCGGTAGCCTTGCTGGTGCGCTTGTAATTCAAGTTTTTCAAGAATAAGTGCGGCAAGCCCTTGACGGCGATAACCGTTATCAATCCAGATACGCTTGAGCTCGGCGGTCGTCTCGTTGTAAAATTTGAAAGCGCCGCCACCAATAGTTGTTTCACCATCAATCAATAACAGGAAATTTCCTTTTGGCGGGGCAAAATCTTCGGCCGGATAGCGGTCAAGCTCGGCTTTTGCGCCTTCCTCATCATAAAAACTACCATAACGGCTGTCATATTCTTCTATCAACGCGGCACGCAGCCGCGCTGATCGAGGGTCTTTCAAACTGGTAAAGACAAAATGTTTCATCGGCGTCTCCTGACTCACGAATTGACCGCAAAGGGCAAAACATCATGCGTCCCGCGTGCCCGTTGGACAGTTGTTTTTTGTTCGGAACTGTGCGCTGTCTCCGCTTTGATGAAGGGGATGAATTGGTCTACCGCTTTATCAATGCGGGCGATCAGATCTGGCGATTGTATTTCATTATCCTGCCCGAAATCGCGTGCAGCGGCATAAATTGCTGTTGGCAGACTATGCGCCATGAAGAAACCGAAAAGCGGACGCAATTGATGTTCGACCATCAATGCGTGTCGGTCACCGCCGCCGGTTGCAGAAAGCAGCACAGGTTTTCCATAAAGTCGTTCAGGCTCGATGAGATCAATGAAATGTTTGAACAATCCCGGATAACTTCCTTTATAGACGGGACTGCCGATAATAAGCGCATCTGCCGATGTCAGTTCTTCGATAATCCGTTGGCCATTCGGTTCGAGTTTATCGGCACGCTGGGCAAGTCCCAGCGTGGTTCCGACATCGAGAAGATCATAGCTCACAACCTCTATGCCGAATTTTTTGGCCACCTTTTTGCCGATATGATTGACAAGAGCGGTGGTTTTTGAAGGCCGATTGAAACTGCCGGATAAAGCGATCACTTTGCTCATTTTTTGTCCTTTCGATTTCAAGCAGCAACAATTTGCTCATTTTCTGCGTAACGGTTCGAGGGAATGGCAAGGCCAAGATTTTCACGCAATGTGTTGTGATGGAGCTTGCGATCAAAATAGCCACGTTCTTCAAGGCGAGGCAGGATTTCGGAAGAAAAGTCGTCAAAGCCTTGGCCGCTCACCTGCATGGTGAGAATAAAGCCGTCGGCTGCACCGTTATCGAACCATTCGATGATACGGTTTGTGACGTCGTCATAGCTGCCGATAAAATCGCCATGTTGTGTGGTTTCATTCAATGCCACTTCACGCAAAGTCAGGCCTTGTTCACGAGCTTCCTGTTTGATGCGGTCGCTTGTCGAGCGGAAACTGTTTTTGCCGATGTCACCGATTTCGGGGAAGGGCTTGTCAAGGTCATATTGGGTAAAATCATGATGGTCGAAATAACGGCCAAGATAGGCAAGCGCGTCCTCGATATTGACGAGATTGCGAATAACCCTGAACTTTTCTTCCGCTTCTTCTTTGGTGCGGCCGACAATCGGATTGATGCCGGGTAAAATCTTCACATCATTGAGCGAGCGACCATGTGCAACCGCTCCGTCCTTGACGCGCTTGGCATAGTTTTTTGCCCCTTCAATATCTTTGATATGGGTAAAGACCGCTTCGGCATATTTGGAAGCGAAATGAATGCCGGAGTCGGATGCACCAGCCTGGAAAATGACCGGTTCGCCCTGACGGGAACGCTGGATATTGAGCGGCCCTTCAACCGAGAAAAACTTGCCGTGATGGTTGACGCGGTGCATTTTTTTCGGGTCGAAAAACTGGCCGGTTTCGCGGTTGCGAATAAACGCATCTTCTTCCCATGAAGACCATAATCCTTTCACCACGTCGATATATTCGCTGGCGATTTCATAACGCAATGTATGATCGGGATGGGGGCGGCCATAATTTTTGGCGGTTCCTTCAAGCGGGGTTGTCACAATATTCCATGCAGCCCGCCCGCCACTTAAAAGGTCAAGCGAGGCAAATTGGCGTGCAACCGTGAACGGGTCGCTGTATGAGGTTGAAACTGTGCCACCAAGGCCGATTTTCGACGTATGCGCCGCAAGAAACGATAGAAGAGTGAGCGGTTCAAAACGGTTCAGAAAATGCGGGATCGATTTTTCATTGATGTAAAGCCCGTCAGCAACAAAAACGAAGGCTAGCCCTTCGGCTTCGGCGCGTTTTGCGAGATTGACATTGTAAGCAATGTTGACACTTGCATCTGTCGGAACAGAAGGGTGGCGCCACGAATTCATATGGCCACCTGCACCATGAAGCATGAGACCGAAATTGATTTTGTTATGCGTCATCTTAAATCTCCTCGATAAGGTTCAGGCGGCAATTTTTTCTTGCTCGAAAGCAAGTGCGCCAATTGCATCAATACGTTCTTCAACACTGGTTGCAGGCAGTTCGAGCATAAATTCTCCTATACCGAATTGGTGATGAAGGATTTGAAGCTCTTTGTTGACTGTTGCTGCCGTACCGGCAATGATTTGTGTGCGATGTTGTTCGATCGTGTAATCGGAACGACCGGAAAGACGACCGAAATCTTCTGCTGCTTCCAAAGTGGTCAGCGAAAAAGTTTTGCCATCGGAAAAATGGATTTTGTAAATCGAAATTTCATTGGCGCGCTCTTTTGCACGTTTGTCGGATTTGTCAATAATGGCTGCAAGTGCCAATTGCGGCACACCGCCCGATGTTGCACGCCGATAGGCGGAAACTGTATTCTTCAGTTTTTCTTCGCTTCCGTTCAGATGTCCGGCATAGCTGAACTGCCAGCCGAGACGTGCTGCCAATTTCGCACTCTCGACACTTGCGCCAAGCAGGAAAGTACTTGCGCGAACTTCCGGTTTGGGTGTTGCTGCCAATCCTGCAAAACGGCCTTCCTTTATTTCTTCGCCGCCCAGAAGCTTATCGAGAAGTTCCAGCTTTTCTTCAAAGCCGATGCGTTTTTCATCCGAAAATTCGGCTTGCAGTGCTGCTGTTGTATGCGGCAAACCACCCGGTGTTTTGCCGATTCCGAGGTCAACACGTCCCGGTTCGATAGCCGAAAGCACATTGAATATTTCTGCTATTTTGTAGGGGCTATAATGCTGTAACATGACCCCGCCCGAACCGATACGGATTTTGCTTGTTGCTGCCAACAGATAGGCAACCAGTATTTCAGGCGCACTCGATGCAAATTCTTTTGAGTGATGATGTTCGGCAACCCAGAACCGGCGAAAACCGGCTTTTTCTGCTGCACGTGCTGTTTCTACTGCGTTTTTCAAGGCTTGACCCGCATTGCGGTTGATTTCAAGCGGGCATTTATCCAAAAGGCTCAAGTCATAAACCATTATCTATTCTCCTGCCGGTTAACGGTTTTTATGTCCTTTCCCTCCGGACACCGTTTCGTGTTTTATAATCGGCGGAGATTTTGTATTTTGATAGCCCATCCATTCTATAGATTCGGATATTCTTGAAAAACATTTCTTGCTTTTATCGATTATTTAAATTTCGATGGTAATGAAACGGCAAATTAAAGTCGTATAAGTCGAAGAACCGAAATTTTTCTCATGCGAGGTAATTATGACCAAAGATATTCTGTTTTTATTGCCAAAATCGTTTACTGACGCAAACCACCCCGATAAATTGTTTTATTGTCCGCACTGCCTGCCGATCGAAGGGGCACTTGCTTCTTTTAAAGACCAGCTCCACGATCTTGATGTGCGTCATGAAGAATTTCCGCGTCCGCGCCAAAATGTTATTGCCCTTGCGGGTGAAGACAACCAGTCATTGCCACTTCTCGTTTTAGGCAAAGGGCGTACAACCAGCCATAAGACCGGTGAATATAACGGTCGTCAGCTTGTTGCCGGTTCTGCGCCGATATTGGCAGCATTGGCGGAGCTTTATGGTATTCCTGTGAGCCATTAGAATAGACGCGGTTTTTAAGTGGCAAACAGGCGGAAAACAGATTGCAATATTTGAAAATTCGCCTGTTTATCCAACCCGCAACGCTAAAGCTCATAATATTTGCGATATGATAACGACAGCTATCCGATCATAATAGTAAAAGATCATAATGGTAAAAGTGGCAATTTTCATTTCGTCGATTGCCGCTTTTTCCCGAAAAACATGCCGGTTAAATTCTATCAGCAATAATAAACAGAACTTGTCGCGTCGAGCTTCTTTCCATTCCTGTCAATCAAATCACGGTTTCCCGCCTTGTGCCGGTCAAACGGCCAAGAAACAACTGTTAAAGAACAATGGCGTTAAAGAATAATGGCGTTTTTTTGCCGCTTGTCGGGATAAGACTTGCCTGCCAAATGATTTTCTAAAAAAGTGATGTAGTTGTCCATTTACCGAATATATCAGGAATTATGAGTGGCCGGAATCTATTCAAACGGACGCAATATGGCGGTTACGACAGACTCATGATTTTAGCCTTGGACTTCCGGTAATTCCGATAAACATGCGTCAGATCAAAAACGGTGTTCGGGCGGTGACAAAACAATTGGCCGGACAGTTAAAAAAATAACAAAGGGGAAAAGAAAACGACATTCACTACTTTGCTTCAGACGAAGTTTATGATATGTATTTGGTGTTTTCGTTTTTTAACGAATATTATTCTAACATATCAATGAACTTGCAGTCTTACTTCATGAGCAAGCAAATTTTTTTATTGAGTAAAAACTATTTTCATCTGAAATATTGGTTTTTTTACCGCCTTATTTTTGCCTCTTGTTTTGTTTCATTATGGACATTAACTGCAATTATGGACATTGATCCGAATTGTGGACATTAACCCGAAAAGACACTTCTATTGAAAAGGGAGAACTTTCATGACCAATAAAGTTGCTGTAGTCACAGGTTCCGGACAGGGAATTGGCCGCGCTATTGCTTTGCATCTGGCAAAAGACGGTTTCAATATCGGTCTTGTCGACGTTAAAAAAGACAAGATTGCTGCTGTCGCCAAGGAAATCGAAGCTTTGGGGCAAAAAGCCACAACCATCACCGGTGATATTTCTGTACGTGAAGAAGTCTATGGTGCGATCGAACAGGCCGAAAAAGACCTCGGCGGTTTTGATGTGATGGTCAACAATGCCGGTATTGCACAGGTCAATGCTTTGGCCGATGTAACGCCTGAAGAAGTCGAGAAAATTTTCAAGATCAATGTTCAAGGCGCATTGTGGGGTATTCAGGCTGCTGCCAAGAAATTCATTGCCAGAAAGCAAAAAGGCAAGATTGTCAGTGCTTGTTCTATCGCCGGACAGGAAGGTTATGCAATGCTCGGCATTTATTCGGCAACAAAGTTTGCCGTACGCGCTTTGACACAGGCTGCCGCAAAGGAATATGCTTCCCAAGGGATTACAGTCAATGCCTATTGCCCGGGTGTTGTGGGAACAGATATGTGGGTGGAAATTGACAAACGCTTCCATGAAACCACAGGTGCACCGCTCGGTGAAACCTATAAGAAATTTGTCGGCGGTATTGCGCTTGGCCGCGCCGAAACACCTGACGATGTGGCAAATCTCGTTTCGTTCCTTGCAAGTCCTGCTTCCGATTACATAACCGGCCAATCCATTTTGACCGATGGCGGTATGGTTTATCGTTGATAAGTTTTCAACAATTCAAACGTGTGAAAAAGCCGGCAATTTTGTCGGCTTTTTTATCGGATTGGTTTGTTATTCAAATAGCGGCAAGGCTGGAAACAATAATCCGGAAAACATGTATTTTTCGACTATGTTATTTTATGAAATTTTTTATGAGTTGAAGTGACGCTTTTGCTTGACCAATTTTGGATGGTTGATTTGCACTAGATTAAACGATCGGAATTGGCCGGAAATTTATGGAAAGCCGGACAAAAGACGAATATCAAAACCCGTTCAACCGGATTGCTTTTTCACAGAAAATCATTGGAACAAAACGGTAAAGTGGCTCTTGTTCTTTGCTGACATCCTCACCTACTTCGACTTTGATGATAGCGTTATAGTTGATAGCTTTACAGCTTTACCGCCCTTATATCATTTTCTTCACGTGTCATATTTTTCACATGTCATTTTCGTCGCATGACATTTTCGTCGCATGACAATTTCTTTTGGCGGTCAAACCAAGGATCCATATGTGAAATTCCCCCTATTTAAAATCGCCATGGTGACCATGGAAACGCAGCGATAGTGCCGTGAGGCAGATTGCGATAGCGCTTTGCGGCGGTCGCTTGAACACTTTCGGGAGTGTTGCGCTGGTGCTTTTCGGCTCACGGCGAAAGTGTACCACGGCTTGCCGGAAGTGCAGCGTGCGGGAGGTGGTGACAGTACATCATAACACACTGTGATAGTGCTCTGGGCAATTGCTGGAATCGCATTCAGGAATGCTATGTTAGTGCTTTACGGCGGACAGCGAAAATGCGTCATGGCGTGCCGGAAGTGCAGCGTGCGGCAAGTGGTGACAGTGTGTCGCAACATGCTGTGATAGTGCCTTGGGCAATTGCTGGAATTGCATTCAGGAATGCTATGTTAGTGCTTTGCAGCGGACAGCCAAAATGCATCGGGGCGTGCCGGAAGTGCAGCGTGCGGAAAGTGGTGACAGTGTGTCGCAACATACTGTGATAGTGCCTTGGGCAATTGCTGGAATCGCATTCAGGAATGCTATGTTAGTGCTTTACGGCGGACAGCGAAAATGCGTCATGGCGTGCCGGAAGTGCAGCGTGCGGGAGGTGGTGTCAGTACATCATAACTCACTGCGATAGTGCCTTGGGCAATCGCTGGAAGCGCATTCAGGAATGTTATGTCAGTGCTTTACGGTGGACAGCGAAAATGCATCGGGGCTTGGCGGATCGGCTGCTTATGGCAGGCGCAAAACTGCATCGGGTTTTGGCTCCGGAAATATATTTCCTGAACATTTCCACGTTCATGTCAAAGCCCTTTTAGCCCCCCAAAAAATTCCCGCTTCTACGTCACTTCATAACAAACTCTCTATACATATTGGCCGTTTACTATCAAAAAATAACATAAAATAACATTATTTTATCATTTATTTGTTATTTTTTGTTAAAATATGTTGAAAAATGTTTTTTTACTGTTTAGTTTGCGGATAGATGGAAAAGGGAGGCAGTGATGCCGGAAAAATATAGTGTCTGTGTTGTAGGGCTTGGATCAATGGGGATGGGGGTTGCACGTTCCTGTATCAAGGCAGGCCTTGTCACCTATGGTGTTGACCTTGATTTGGCAAAATGTCGTGAACTTGTCGAAGCCGGTGCAGCAGGTGCAGGTGCAGGCTGCGAGCAAGCTGGCGAACTTGACGCATTGGTTCTTCTGGTTGTCAATGCCAAGCAATGTAAAGCGGTTTTGTTTGGCGAAAACGGTTTGGCTGATCGTTTGAAACCCGGTACAGTGGTTATGGTTTCTTCCACGATTTCGGCAAATGACGCGAAAGAAATAGCCGGTAAGCTTGAACAAAAGAAGCTTAATGTTCTGGATGCTCCGGTTTCCGGCGGTGCAGTCAAAGCAAATGCGGGCGATATAACCGTTATGGCAGCAGGAAAAATTGAAGCTTTTGACAGGCTTGCCCCCGTTCTGGATGCTGTTGCCAGCAAAGTTTATAATATTGGCGAAGAAATCGGGCTGGGTTCGACAGTCAAGATTATTCACCAATTATTGGCCGGTGTTCATATTGCCGCCGGTGCTGAAGCAATGGCGCTTGCTGCCCGTGCCAATATTCCTCTTGATGTCATGTATGATGTGGTCACCCATGCAGCCGGAAATAGCTGGATGTTTGAAAATCGCATGAAGCATGTGGTTGATGGTGATTATTCACCAAAATCGGCTGTTGATATTTTTGTCAAAGATCTTGGGCTCGTTAATCAAACCGGTTTGGCTTTGAATTTTCCTCTCCCGCTTGCGGCCACTGCCTATACGATGTTTGCCAATGCTTCAAATGCCGGTTTTGGCAAGCTTGATGACTCGGCCGTTATCAAAACATTTTCAGGCATAAAATTGCCGGGTCAGGATGCTTGAAATGAAACTTGGAGTCATTGCCGACGATTTTACCGGAGCAACGGATATTGCAGGATTTCTTGTCAAAAACGGTTTGAAAACCGTGCAATTGAATGGCGTTCCGCGTGAGGGTGTCAACGTTGATGCCGATGCGGTTGTTGTCAGTCTGAAAAGCCGTTCCTGCGCGCCTGAAAAGGCAGTTCACGATAGCCTTGCGGCATTGCAATGGTTGAAAAATCACCACAGTGAACAGTTTTTCTTCAAATATTGTTCAACCTTCGACAGCACTTCCAAAGGGAATATCGGGCCGGTCACGGATGCTCTGCTTGATGCTTTGGGCGAGGATTTTACTGTTATTTGTCCGGTTCTTCCGGTGAACGGACGCACCATTTATTGCGGTTATCTTTTCGTGAATGGAGTGCCTTTGAGCGAATCGGGAATGCGCCATCATCCGGTAACGCCAATGACAGATTCCAATATTATGCGGGTGATGGAAGCACAATCCGAAGGGCGTTGCGGCAATGTTCCAAGCCAAATTATTGATAAAGGCATTGCGGCGGTTAAAAATTGTTTGCAACAATTGCGCCAGAACGGTTTTCGTTATGCTGTTCTGGATGCACTCAATGACAAACATATCGAAATATTGGGAAAGGCCGTTGCCGATATGAAGTTTGTTACCGGCGGTTCCGGCCTTGCCGACGGTATGGCGCGCGCCTGGACAGATTTGCATGGTGATGTCGAACAGGCAGAAGCGGCCGGTCAACCCTTGGAAGGGGCGACGGTGGTTCTTTCCGGTTCCTGTTCGCAAATGACAAATGCGCAAGTTGCAAAATATAAAGAGATGGCGCCTGCATTGGCTGTAGACGTTGGCCGCGCGGTGAGCGACGCGAATTATTTTTCGGAACTCGTCGAATGGGTAAAGCAAAACAGCAACCAGAAATATGCGCCATTGATTTATGCGACAGTAATGCCGGAAGAGCTTTCCAATACGCAAGCAAGCTTTGGAGCAGAAACGGCAAGTCAGGCCATTGAAATGCTTTTTGCAAAAATTGCCAAAACATTGGAAAGCCAGGGCTATCGGCGTTTTATCATTGCAGGTGGCGAAACATCGGGTGCGGTTACTCAGGCGCTTGCGATTGAAGGGTTTAAAATCGGGCCGCAAATTGCCCCCGGTGTGCCGTGGGTCAGAAGTATCGGCAAGTCGCTTTCACTGGCATTGAAGTCAGGCAATTTCGGTGATGAAGATTTTTTCTTTGTCGCCCAACAGATGAAGACGGTTAAAGGGGAGTAATATTATGCCGCGTTTTGCTGCCAATCTTTCTATGATGTTCACCGATGTTCCTTTTATTGAACGTTTTGGCCGTGCCGCCAAAGCCGGATTTGAAGCGGTGGAATTTTTGTTTCCTTATGATTTTGCGCCTGAAAAGGTTGCGGAAGAACTTAAGAAAAACGATTTGAAACAGGCCTTGTTCAACATGCCGGCAGGAAAATGGGATGAAGGCGAACGTGGCATGGCGGCCATTCCCGGACGTGAAAAAGAATTTCGCGACAATGTGGATAAGGCTTTGGAATATGCTTTGGCATTGGATTGCAAATGTCTTCACGCTATGGCGGGTGTGGTGAACGGGCTTGATCGCAATGAATGCGAAAAAACATTTATCGAGAATTTCCGTTATGCGGCAGACAAAGTCGCACCGCATGGAATTACTGTTTTGACGGAGCCGATAAATACCCGCAACATGCCCGGTTATTTCGTCAATCACCAGCTTGATGGCGTAAGGTTGATGGAAGAGGTGGGGCGCAAAAATGTTGCTGTCCAGTTCGACCTTTACCATGCGCAAATTATGGATGGCGATTTAACGCGATTGACAGAAAAAATGGCGGGTAAATTTGCCCATGTGCAGGTGGCTTCTGTGCCGGATCGCCATGAACCGGATGAAGGCGAACTGAATTTTCCCTACCTTTTCGACGTGCTTGATCGGGTGGGATACAAAGGTTTTATCGGTTGCGAATATAATCCGCGCGGCAAAACCGAAGATGGTTTGGGCTGGTTCCAGCCTTATAGCAGAAAATAATCCTTATAGCTGGAAGTCGTCCCGATAGCTGGAAGCAGTCCAGCTAGAAGAAAGTAATCCCGATAACAGGAAGTAGTGATTGTGATACCCGCAGAACGTCAGGCCCTGATTATTCAACATTTGTCGCAACGACATGTCTTGTCGATTGCCGAAATTGCCGACATGTTGGGCGTTTCGCAAATGACTGTCCGGCGGGATATAAGGGCACTTGAAGATCAGGGGCGGGCACTTTCTGTTGCCGGTGGTGTAGAATTGCCGGAGCGCATCTCGCGAGAGCCTTCACATATTGCAAAACGCGCCATGGCGCATAACCAAAAAGTAGCGCTTGGCAGATTTGCCGCAAGCTTTGTAAAGCCCGGACATGTTGTCTATCTTGATGCCGGCACAACAATGTTGGAACTGGCGCGGCAATTGGCAAACATTCCCGACATTATCGTTGTAACCAATGATTTTGTTATAGCAAGTTTTTTAAGTGAGGAAAGCACATGCCGCCTTTATCATACAGGCGGGGAGGTCGAGCGTGAAAACCAGTCCTGTGTGGGAACTTCGGCAGGGCTGACCATTCGCCAGTTCAATTTCGATATAGGTTTTATTTCAACCTCATCATTCGGCACGCGCGGTATCTCGACACCGCAAGAAAATAAAATTCCGGTCAAGCGTGCAGTCGTCGAGAGGTCTTCCCGCCGCATATTGGTAACCGATAGCAGCAAATACGGTCTGGTGGGGACATTCAATGCCATTCCGCTTGAAGCGTTGAATATGGTTATCACCGACGATGGTCTTCCGCAAAATGCACAGGATGCCATTACCGAAAGGGGTATCGAGCTGCGTCTCGTATCCTATGAAGAAAATCCGACAGAGGGGCAAAATCATGGGTAAGATTATTGTAACCGGTGGTGCCGGTTTTCTGGGCAGCCGGCTGATTGCAAATTTACTGAAGGAGCAAGGAAATAAAAGCTTTCCTGCTTTCAAGGAAATTGTTTCTGTCGATCTTGCCGATTGTCCGGTTAAAGATGACCGTGTGAAATCGGTAAGAGGCGATATAGCCAATCCCGACTTTGCCGAAAAAATTGTGACCGCAGACACGGTTGCAATCTATCATATGGCTGCGGTTTTGAGTGGACAATCGGAAGCCGAATTCGACACCGGTATGCGGGTTAATGTCGACGGAACCCGCGCGCTTCTCGAAGCGGCGCGCAAAACCGGAAAAAAACCGTTTTTTATTTACACCTCTTCGCTTGCGGTCTTCGGCGGCCCGATGCCCGATGTCGTACCCGAAGATCTCGCTTTGATGCCGCAATCTTCTTATGGTGCGGAAAAGGCAATCGGAGAATTGCTGGTTTGTGAATATAGCCGCAAAGGATTTGTTGATGGTCGTGTCTGCCGTTTGCCAACAATTGTGGTGCGTCCGGGCAAGCCGAATTCTGCTGCGTCGTCTTTTGCAAGCGGCATTATCCGCGAGCCGCTTTCGGGGATCAAATCGAACAATCCTGTACCGGCATCGACCTTGATGTGGCTTTCATCACCCGATGTTGTGGTCAAAAACCTCACCCATGCTTTGACTGTCGGCGAGCAGAAATTGGGGTTGAAGCGTGTTCTTAACCTGCCCGGATTATGCGTCAGCGTTGATGAAATGCTAGAAAGTCTCGAACGTGTCGCCGGACATGAAACGCGCATGCTTGTGAGTGAACATCCCGAACAGCGTATTATTGATATTGTGTGTTCATGGCCGGGTAATTTCGATGTTTCGCGCCCGCTTTCGTTGGGCTTCATTCGCGACCGCGATTTCGACAGTATCATTCGCCAATATCGGGATGAATTTGTCACCCGATAACGTTGCTTGGAACACTCATAGAAAACGAGGTAGAAATAATGACAGAACAGGAAACCCGCGAGCTTCTTGTTGAACTTGGCGCAAGTCTTTTCCAGCGCGGTTTCAGCGTTGGTAGTGCCGGCAATATTTCTGTGCGACTTGAAGACGGTTATCTCATGACCCCGACCAATTCATCATTGGGAAGGCTTGATAGTAAAACATTGAGCAAGCTCGATCAGAATTGGAACCATATTTCGGGTGATCGCCCTTCCAAAGAAGTGTTCATGCACCGCGCTTTTTTCAGAGCGCGTCCGCAAATAGGCGCAGTCGTTCACCTTCATTCAACATATGCAACGGCTATCAGTTGTATGCCGACAGGGCGCGAAGACCATCCGATTACGCCTTATACGCCTTATTTTGTCATGCGTATCGGCAACAGATTACCCGTTATTCGTTATTACCGGCCGGGTAACAGCGAGATGGAAGAAGAAATATTTGAACAGGCAAAGACAGCTACCGCACTTTTGTTGGCCAACCACGGATCAGTGGTTTCGGCAAAAACACTTGTCGATGCGGTCAATGCTGCCGAAGAGCTTGAAGAGTCAGCCCATCTTGCTTTGATGCTGCAAGATAAACCGGCACGGGCACTCGATAGTGACCAGATTGAAGACTTATTGAGCACATTCAAACAGTAACAAACAGGTAAATCACAGAAAATATGAACCAATAGCGAACATCTACGGGAGGGTTGTCTATGGACACATTGGGTTCACTACAGGAAATTGATCGAAGCAATGAAGATTTTACTTATCGTAAAATTGCATTCCGGATCGTTCCCATTCTCATGATCTGTTATATTGTTGCTTATCTTGATCGTGTGAATGTCGGATTTGCAAAACTACAAATGGAAGTTGATCTCGGCTTTAGCGAAACGGTTTACGGTTTCGGAGCCGGGCTTTTTTTTATCGGGTATTTTTTCTTCGAGGTTCCGAGCAATATTCTGTTGCATAAAGTCGGTGCGCGGTTATGGATTGCCCGTATTTTGATTACCTGGGGAATTTTGTCGGGAATTTTTGCATTCGTGCAAAATGAATGGCAATTTTACAGTTTGCGGTTCCTGTTGGGTGTTGCCGAGGCGGGGTTTTATCCGGGGGTTATTCTCTATCTTACCTATTGGTTCCCTTCCCATCGACGGGCAAAGATGTTCGCAATATTCCAGGCCGGTAGCCCTGCTGCCGGAATATTCGGAAATCCGCTTTCCGGCTGGATCATGAACACATTCCATTCTGTCGATTCCTGGCATGGCTGGCAGTGGATGTTCGTGCTTGAAGCAATTCCTGCTGTTGTTTTGGGCGTTATTGTTCTGCTTTATCTCGATAATAGTGTGAGCGGTGCAAAATGGCTTGACGCCAATGAAAAAGCGATGGTTTCGCAAGATATAGAAGCCGATCATGCAGCGGCAGCCTCGACACATTCATTTACCGGACTTATCAGAAATCCCATGGTCTGGCTTATGTCATTCATTTATTTCTGTTTTGTGATGGGGCAATATGGGTTAACCCTGTGGTTACCGACATTGATTAAAGCATCCGGCGTAGAAGATAATCTGATAATCGGCCTTCTTGGCGCTATTCCTTTTATCTGTGCAATTATTGCCATGGTTTTGTTCTCGCGCAGTGCCGATAAACATCGCGAGCGGCGCTGGCATCTTGTCGTGCCGGCATTGATGGGCGCTTTCGGTTTTATCATTGCAGCAACCGCCACAAGCACGACAGTGTCTATTATTTTTCTGTCTTTTGCGACTGCTGGCGTTTTGTCATGTGCACCGCTTTTCTGGTCGTTGCCGACAGCCATTCTCAGCGGTTCTGCCGCAGCGGCGGGAATTGCAATCATCAATTCGATTGCCAATCTCGCCGGTTTTGCAAGCCCGTGGATGGTTGGCGCTTTGCTTGATCTCACCCATTCTCCGGCTATCGGAATGTATGTTCTTGCAGGTTTTCTGGTTGTGGGGGCTGCGATCGTGCTTTCAATATCGGCTGAAAGAGTAAACCGGTAAAATAACCATAGAGGCAAACCGCTTCGATCTTATGAAGCGGTTTGCCTGTTAGCATAATCGACAACAAAAATATTATTTGAACATGATTATTTTAGTTAATTCACATTGATAAAAAACCAATTCAAATATTATCAATTTGGCCCACACAGTATCACAAAATTTCATTTTATATTGATACATTCAGTATCATACTTTCTTTTTGTTTTAAGTTTGAAACATGATGTTTTGAATTTTTCCGACCGGCTCTCGAACGGGGAAGATTTAATCAATGAACATATGTCTCCCGTCACATATCCATCTTGTCGAAAGACGGTTCATCTCGTTCTCAATCCAAGAAAAAAACCCGATAGAATTTCCGCATTTTAGTTTAGCAGACATGCAACGGCTTGACGTATTGGATAGAGGCTTTTGAAACATCGGCCAGCAGCTTGAATGCGATTATCAGCCCGATTGTGAAGCGTCAGAGGCTCAAAGAACAAAGCGGGAATGAAAAATTTTGGCAGTAGCGATGTCGGCATTAAAGAAGTCGGCATTAATGAGGTCGGCATTAAAGAAGTCGGCATTAAAGAAGTCGGGAATAAAGAAGTCGGCATTAAAGAAGGCGCAATAATAAAGTTTGACGGGATTCTTTAATAATAGAAATTGAAAGAATTTGGCAATAATAGAGCTTGCAATCATGAAGCACAAAAGAGTTCCGCCCGATCAATAGATATTAACGATTGCCAAGAAATTTAGCCCGAACATTGCAAGCGCACATATTGCCGATCATGTGAAAGCTTTTGGTCTTGGTGAAGACTTCTTTGCGGAATGTCTGCTCATAACGAGGGAAAAGCTTAGTTGAAAATAGAGACGTTTATCCCACCTGACAGACGGCATGTAAGCAAAGGAAAGATGAAATGGTTGAGACCAAAAAACAAAACATGGTTAATAAAGGGTTTAAAACCGGTCATACAAAATTCAATTGCCGTATTAAAAATTGAAAATGATTTTTACGTTTATCAATAAAACAATTAAAAAAATATTGATAAATATTTTTTAAAAACAATTTAAAATAACAAAATATAATAAATATTAAATTTTTATATAATAATTTAAAATTAAATAATTATAAAAATATAACAAAAATATAAATAAAATTATAGTTATATAAATTATTAAAAATCAATATGAATATAATTATATTTATTTTGAAAACCACGCCTGAAAGTTTCAATCACAGCATCATATATAATTAAATATATAAATTTATTTTAAATAAACAATTAAATTAATATTTCTATTTTTACAGGTTTATAAAATAATTTTTCTAAATAACCGGTTTCACGGCGCGGTTGCATCGTTTGAAAAAACATTTTTAAGTTGCAATAAAAATAAAAAACAACTAAAAGTAGAAGGCTAACTGACTATTGGCAGTTGCGGATAGTGCCTTAGATGGCATGTATCTGCCGTGTTTTCGCCGGGGGAAATCACAAAATATTGGGTGCCAAACAAGTGGCGTGGCAACGCCATTGCATAATTATCGAGTGATGTAGGAAGCAGGAAATGACAAAGTCGGAAATCATCAAACAACACCCAGCCGTGAAGTTGACCGTTAATAGCGGCTCCGTCGACAGTGGTGGTAAGCCGCATAATTATATCCTCACAGCGGATAAAGAAAGTATTACCAACTATTCCCGTTCCGGTAATGATCTGGTGATCGACTTTGTTAACGGAAAAACTGTTCGCATTGCCAATTTTTTTGCCTCCGGTCACCCGGTTAGCAATTTGATATTCATTGATGATGGTACAACATGGCTCACCGACTTCAGTCAGGCCTTGTCGGATAATGGCGACGGGATTCTCGATACCAATGTTTTCTATGAGGAAATAAAGGATAAAAGCGGCTATTCACAGAATGTATTGTTAGGAATTCTGGGTGCAGCCGCCGGTGCCGGCGGTATTGCTGCGGTTGCTTCGGGTGGTGGCGATGACGATCATGATGAACCGGCTGTTGATAAAACGCCGCCGACTGTTCCGCAATATTACGTCATCAACAATAATGACCCGAAAAATCTTCTGGCTGTCGCAAATGGCGGCTATCTGAATGATACAACGCCGCTATTGTCCGGTAAGGGAACGCCCGGCAATACGGTCAGGATCCATCTTGACGGTTTTCCCGATATGACCACAAAGGTCAATTCGGACGGCACGTGGAGTTACGAGTTACCGAAGTTGAGTGACGGCAAATATACGGCCAAAGTCACCCAGATTGACTCGAACGGGAATGTGAGTGCGGAATCGAAATACGATTTCAATGTTGACACAAAAGCACCGGATGCACCGATTATAGCCAATGCGGTGGATAATGTTTCGCCCGATCCGGTGGGGTCGGACGGTATATTGCATGACGGAGACTATACCAATGACAATACGCCCACATTAACCGGCAAGGGCGAGCCGGGAAGCACAGTCAAGATTTATGATACCGATGACAAAGGCAATAAAACGCTTGTAGGACAGGGTACTGTCGATAAAAATGGCAACTGGTCGGTTGAAACAAACAAAGCTTTAAGTGATGGTCACCATAAACTCACCACGACATTGACAGATCCTGCCGGAAACGAAAGCCAGGGCAGTGATTTCAACGTCAATATAGATTCAAGCAGGCCCGGCCGGATCGAAAATTTCCGCGTCGAGGATAATTATCCCGAAATAACCGGTGCGCTGCCATCGACGGGCGGCACAACCGATGACGATACGCCGGTTTTTGCCGGTAAAATCGGTAAAGACGTCACCCATATCATCATTAAACTCAATGGTCATGAATTTGTCATTGACCGGAACACTTTGAACGAAGCAGGACTTCAAAGAGGGACGGCAGAAAAGGTTATCAAAGACGACGGCACATTCGCCTTCCGCTTGCCTCAAGCCTATAAGCTTACCAATGGCAATTATAATTATGAAGTCTATGTCAAAAATAAAGTCGGGAATGAAAGCGATCATATCAACGGCAATTTCGCTTTTGACCGGACACTTCCCCCCACAATGGGCGACCAAAATCTTGATGTCATTGATAATGTCGGCGCGGTTACCGGATCTTACAAAAATTGGACAACACGCGACAGTGACCATAAGAAAGTGACCGACGATAATCATGCGGTGTTCAAAGGCAGGATTCCGGACGGTTATGATGTTGCAAAGGTCGATCACATCAACATTTATGACGATGGCAAGAAGATTGGCGAAGCCAAGGTCAAGAGTGACGGGAGTTTCGAATATAGTCAGGAGTGGTTGCAAGGCGACCATCGCTTAAGTGCAGCCATTGTCAACAAATTCGGCACAGTCGGTGAACAGTCAAAACCGGATGATTATGATTTCTGGGTTGATCTTAACCGCGCAGGACCACCTTCTATCCAGCAGGTACAGGATGATGAGGGGCATTATCATGAATCGGGTTACCCGACCAATGCCAACAGCTTCTTTATCACGGGTGGCGGGCCGTCTTCAGGGAAAGTAACACTCAGGCTTTATGACAAAGACGGCAATCCGGTCAAGAATTTCAAAGGTGAGCCTTTGGAATGGACGGCCGATGTCACGAAAGATGGGTCATGGTCGGTCAATACAGGTGATTTGTCAAAGCTTAATCCGCCTTTGAAGGACGGAGAATACAGTTTCAAAGCAAGTGCCGTAGACAGTAAAGGCGCCGCAACCGACCCGTCAGGCCCGCATTGGCTGGAACGCGATACGACAGCGCCCGATACGCCGGATGCACCGAAGGCGATGGATAATGTTGGCGAAAAGCAGGGTGAAATCACTGCCGGTGGGACAACCGATGATGACACGCCAACCTTGTCGGGCAAAGGCAAAAAAGGCGAGATTGTCAAGATTTATGACAATGACGGGAAAACGCCGATCGGCGAGACGGTTGTCGGTGATGATGGTACGTGGACTTTTACGCCCAATCCGCCGCTTGAAAGTGGTAACCACAGTTTGACGACGACATTGACAGATTCTGCCGGAAATGAAAGCGAACGGAGTGGTGCTGTCAAAATAACTGTCGACAAATCGGGTGTGAATATCTTTGCCGATGGTGCGCATGATGATGAAGGGGCAATCCGTAAGGATGTCCATGATAATGGCGTAACGGATGATCGCACGCCAACCCTTTACGGGCGTGGCACGCCCAATGAAACAGTCGTAATCACCGACGAAAACGGCAAGGAAATTGGCAAAACCAAAGTCGACGGCAATGGAAATTGGCAGTTGGAGCTTCCAAATCAGGCAGGCGATAATCAGGAAGTTACCCATAGCTATCACGCAAAAATCACCAATGCGGCAGGCAATAGCCAGTCTGTCGATTTCCATTTGACGATTGATACCAAAGCACCGGATGCACCGGCCATTGATAAAGTCATCGACAATGTCGGTAATAAAGATAATGCCGCCAACAGTACAAATGGCAACAAGGAACTTCATAGCGGTGACACCACCGATGATACAACGCCGACATTTTCCGGCAAAGGCACGGCCGGAGATGTCATCAAATTATATGATGGTAACAAACTTGTCGGCCAATCGGTTGTAAAAGACGATGGCACATGGAGCGTTTCGCCAACCAGCCCGATTACCGATCTCAAAGGAACGCATGAATTTACCACGACGGCGACCGATCCGGCAGGTAACGAAAGTAACCATTCGGGCAAGTTCCTGTTAGGTTTCGACACCGAGCCGGTTCCGGCGATGGGCAACAGCAAGGATGAAGTCGATCTCATTGACGATGCGGGGTCCATTGTCGGCTCCTATCGCGACGGTCAGTGGGCGACGCGGCAAGGCCAGCATGGCGAGAAAACTGTTATCACCGACGATACAACGCCGACCCTTAAAGGCCAATTGCCGACAGATTTGCTGAATTCGGGCCGGATTTCGACAATCAATATTTATGACAATGGCCAATTATTGACCAAAATTCCGGTAAGCGAAGACGGACGTTGGGAATATACGCCCACATTGAAAGCCGGTAACAACCACAATTTTGAAGTTGCTTACGAGAACAAGGCTGGCGTTGAAGGGCCGCATACATCATTTCCGTTTGTTCTTGATATGGCAACCGTTGGCCAGACTTCGATCGATTCGGCGACAACAGGCGACACTAATGCACCCTATACATGGGGCAATTCGACGAAGGAAAACATATTCCATCTACAGGGAAGTGCGCCGGCCAATTCGACCATTACTGTTTATCTGAAAGATGATAGCGGCAAGGTCATCCATACATTTGACACCACGCAAAGCAATGGCTCCGGTAGCTGGTCGCAAACGGTGGATTTGAGCACAGTTTCAGTGGAGACACGCAAAGCCATTGCCGATGGTCGTTACAGTTTTGTAGCTGATGCCAGAAATGACGCTGGAACGGTTGGTGCCAAATCCGGCGATAGCTGGGTCAATCGTGATACGACAGCACCGGAAAAACCCGATATTGTCAAAGCGGAAGATAATTCCGGTGACAAGCGCGGAACTATTGAAGAAGGCGGGACTTATGACGAGGATAGCCCGCATCTTTCCGGAAAAGGCGAAAAAAATTCCATTGTTACCATTTATGACGGCGACAAGATTATAGGAGAGACGACCGTCCATGAAAATGGCACATGGTCATGGACGCCCACCACGCCGCTTAAAGCCGGTTCACACAGTATAACAACCACCTTGACCGATGCAGCCGGCAATGTGAGCGATAAAAGTGACCCGTTGGGGTTCAATCTTGATTTGACACCTCCCGAAGTCAAAATCGATCACGCTGTTGACGACTATAACAAAGAGGCGAAAAACATCGCCAATGGTGGTGCTACCAATGATGCAATGCCGAAGCTTGTCGGGCGTGGAACAGCCGGACAAAAAGTGACGATTCTTGATAAGACAACCGGTTCAACCTATGAGACGACGGTCAAGGGGGATGGGACATGGGAATACCAGTTTACGACGCCCCAACAAAATGCCGGTGAAGACAAGATACACGAATATATTGCCTCTTTGACAAATAGTACTGGCAATAAAGTTGAACATCATTTCAGCCTGCATATTGATACAACAGCACCGGCGACACCAAAGCTTGTCGAGGTTATCGACAATGTCGGCAACGATCCGGCAACCTATCCGGATGGCAACCGTTCATTGAACAACAATGATATTACCGACGACACCACGCCGACCTTTAATGGTAAAGGTGTCGCGGGAGACATTATCAAGCTTTATACGGTTAATGAACTTGGCGAGCGCACACTTATCGGCCAGACAATTGTTCATGAGGATGGAACATGGTCTGTCACGCCGACGGTCGCTTTGACCGATGACCCAAATCATAGCCCGACAAAATATACATTTATTGTGACAGAGACGGATAGTGTCGGCAATGAAAGCAATCCGACAGACGGCTATAATCTTTTCATTGACCGCGATCCACCGGTTCTTGACGACAAGACCATCAAGCTTGTCGACAATAAGGAAACGAATGTCGGTGACTTCCCGAACTGGTTCGAGAAGGATGACGGTAAGGGTGAAAAAATCAAGCTTACCAATGATGATACGCCGACAATGAGCGGACGCGCGATTTCAGGCGACACGAAATCGGTCAATATTTATGACAATGGCAAGCTGATCGGTTCTGCCGAAGTTGACGAAAATGGCGACTGGAGTTTCACACCGTCAACAGGACACGGGCTTGGCGATGGCGTGCACGAATGGATAGCGCGTCCGGTTGACAAAGCCGGTAATGAAGGTGCGTCAACGCCTGCCTATAAATTCGAGGTTGATACAAAGGGACCGACAGGAACACTTGGCAGTGACATCGGCTTGTGGGATGACGAGGGGCCACAGACTGGCGAATTTGACGGTGCCAATGGCACCACGGCGTGGAACATAAACGATGCCGGTCATAAAGTAACCGACGATAAAACACCGGAGATCAAAGGCAAACTTCCGGAAGGCAGTGATGTCACGAAAGTGCATATCTATGTTGATGGTACACTTGCCGGTATTGTCGATGTTGCAGCCGATGGCACATGGTCCTATACGCCGCATTTGAGTTCGGGCACACATAAAATCGAAGCCCGTCCGGCCGATAATGCGGGCAATGAAGGTGAAGGCAAAATCTGGAATTTCGACATTGCCGGAGCAGCTCCGGGAATGCCTGCCATTACCGGCATTTACAACAATGACGAAAAACAGATTGATGCATCCCATCCGGATGGCAAGTTCATTGATAAAAACCAGTTTACCAATGATGCCAAACCGCTCATTAAAGGAACCGGTGATGCCGGTTCGTTTATCAACATCTATATTGGCGATAAACTTGTTGCCAAGGGTGTGTCGGTCGGGGGTGACGGCCATTGGGCAGTCGAGATTGATCCGTCATTGGCCGGTATTTTGCCGAATGGCGAGAGCTGGCAAATTCGCGCTTCTGCAAGTGACAGCGCCGGACAGGAATCCGACAAGACAGGTTTCTGGCCGATCAATGTCGATACGTTGAAGCCGCTCACACCGGATTTGCCGAAGTTGGACGACCATATCGGTGATAAACAGGGAGATGTAGCTGAAAACACGACAATTGACGACAAAGCCCCCACAATTCACGGAAAAGCCGGTGAGGGTAATGTTGTTGTCGATATTTATGATACCGTCGATGGCAAGACAAAACATGTTCAGACTGTTATGTCCGATGGTGAAGGAAACTGGAGCTATACCCCAACCGACCTCGGACAGGGCAAACATTCGATTACCACGACTTACACGGATAAGGCTGGCAATATCAGTGACAAGAGTCCTGCATTCGACTTTAACATTGATAGTTCGGCAATTATCGTTTCGATCAATTATGCTGCCGATAATGAAGGCCATATTGTCAAAGATCTTGCAAATGGCGCAACAACGGATGATACGACACCGACGCTTTATGGTACAACCACTTCCAACACAGTTGTCACCATCAAAGAAGGTGACACGGTTATTGGCACGGTTACTTCCGACGGGCATGGCAATTGGTCGTTTGAACTTCCCGAACAAACAAACGGGCACCATGTTTATACCGCTTCTGTGACAGCACAAAACGGCAACAATGCCCATTCTGATTTTGCCCTTGATATTGATAATACGCGGCCTGAAGCACCGGACATTACACGTGTTCAGGATGACGTACCGCTTAACACCGATGATCTGGTTTCGGGTGGCAAAACCAATGATACCAAGCCGACATTTTATGGCAAAGGTAATCCCGGCGATACGATAACCATTTATGACGAGATTGATGGCAAACTGGTCAAGATCGGCACGGCCACTATTGGTAACGATCATAAATGGGTATGCACGGTTGACGAGCTTCTTCCCGGTGCCCATCATTTCAAGCTCCAGACAACCAACAAGCTTGGTGTCGATAGCGAAAAATATACCGAATATGATCTGACGGTGAAGACAGATGCACCGACCGAGACGACGAGCCTTGTTTCGATTAATGAAGATCGGGGTTTGAGTGATAGCGATTTCAAGACCGGTGATGACAGCCTTGTTTTCAAATTCGGTGTTAGTGAAAAATTGCCGGCCGGCTACAAGGTTCAGGTCAATATTGACGGCAAATGGTATGACGCCACCTATGACGAGACTGACGGTTATTGGTATTATGACCACTCGAAAATTCATCTTGCTGAAGGTGTCCACAAGGTTTACGGGCGCGTTGTCGATGATGCAGGCAATGTCAAAGACGGTCCGGCGCAGGATGTCGCAATCGACAAGACTGCGCCGATCGGTGGCAATTATGAAATCGTGATTGACAGCTTTACCGATGATGTCAATGAGGAAGGCGGGTCAAAGAGCCGTTCCAATGGTGAAGCAACCAATGATAATACGCCGACTTTGATGGGGCATACATCGGGCATGAAGGCCGGTGATTATGTCACTGTGCAGGTCAAAATCGGTGACGATTGGGTAACCATCGGCACAGCAAAAGTTGACGGGTCGGGTAATTGGAAGTTCGACGTCAAAGGTATTCCCGGTGGCACGGCAAAAGATCATCTCGATGACGGCTATCACGAATTCAGAGGCGTGATTACGGACGAAGCGGGTAATCTCGGACAAGCTTCTTCAGGCTTTGGCCTCGATGTTGCAACAACACCGCCACCTGTAATCAACGAAAGCGGCCTTGATCTTTTTGACGACCAGTCGCCCGATGTGGGAACAATCAAACGCGGACAAAGCACCGACGACAGCCGTCCGACATTGAAAGGGGCTGCCCATTCGGTTGACCCGACAAAAGTGGGTTCAATCAACCTTTATGACAATGGCAAGCTTGTCGGAACGGGTAAAGTCAATAGTGACGGGTCATGGAGTGTCGAGCCGACAGTACCACTGCGTCAAGGCGATCACAGTTTTGTTGCAAAACCGGTCGATCATGCCGGTAATGAACAATCGCAGGGAACAGCAGCGTGGGATTTCAACTTTGCCGGCCATGCACCGGCTACTCCTTCTATCGTCAATGTTCTTGATGATAATGGTGATACGATCCAGAAAAATGCCGTTACGCGCGATTCCACGCCGCTTATCAAGGGTACAGGCACAACCGGTTCGATTGTTCATATTTTCGTTGACGGAAATGACGTTGCACAGGTCAAAGTGAAGGATGATGGAACATGGGAAACCACCCTTAACGAGCTTTCCAATCCGGCGACAGACCGGAATGGTACCAGTCACAACATTAAAGCCCAAGCAGTGGATCCGGCCGGTAACTGGAGCCATGAAACGGGCGAGTATCCGATCATTGTCGACAGACAAGCACCGGATGCACCCGATGCACCGACGGCCAAAGACGATCAAGGCAATACAATTACCGGAACAACGGCCGATTCAACCCCGATTTTGAACGGAAAGGTCAACGGCAATCAACCCGGTGACAAGGTCAACATCTATCAGGATGGTGTCAAGGTTGGAGAAGTTCCGGTCAATGATGCGGGAGAATGGTCATGGACACCGAAAAATCCGTTAGGAAATGGCAATCACCAGTTCCAGACGTCTGTGAGTGATGCAGCCGGTAATGAAAGCGACAAGGGGGCTGCGACCGATATCATGGTTGACACCAGTACGGTCAATGTCAGCATTGATTATCTTGTTGACGACCAGTCACCGGTCGAAACACATGTTACAAATAATGACAAGACGGATGACAGAACGCCGTTAATTTGCGGAAAGGCAAAACCGAATTCGGTTGTCGTACTCACTTACACCGATGCTGAAAACAATGTGCATCAACTGGCAAGTGTTACAGCCGATGGCGAGGGCAATTGGTCCTATCAGGTCAAGGACAGTGAAAAATTCGGCGAGGGACATTACGTCATCCATGCCGAAAGTAAGGACGCATCAGGAGGAAAAGCAACAGCCGATTTCAATTTTGACGTTGCATTAACAAACGATCAAATGCCGTCTATTGATAAAATAAAGGATGATGTCGGTGCTGTTCAGCAAGATGTTGGA
Source organism: Bartonella sp. B10834G3 (assembly GCF_016102505.1). Lineage (NCBI taxonomy): Bacteria > Pseudomonadati > Pseudomonadota > Alphaproteobacteria > Hyphomicrobiales > Bartonellaceae > Bartonella > Bartonella sp. B10834G3. The sequence goes on along the minus strand of NZ_JACFOM010000004.1, from coordinate 79,576 downwards.
TATGGTGGCAGTACGGATGACACAACCCCGACGATTATCGGCAGTGGTGCAAAGCCATATCAGAAAGTCAACATTTATGACGCGGTAGAAGACCGCGATGGTCAAAAAGGTGAAAGCAAGCTGATCGGTTCGGTCACAGCCGATGGTGAAGGCAAATGGAGTTTCACCCCGCCTTCGCCATTAAGCGAAGCCACCCATCATCTTTCAGCCACAACGGTTGACGAAGTGGGCAATGAAAGTCGGCACTCTTCCGATTATAACGTGATTGTCGATATTACATCGCCTGAACCGATCAAAAATGATACAGTTTCGGTGACCGATGATGTCCAAAACGATGCCAATGATTTTATCGGTAAACTTGAAAAAGACCAGTATACCAATGACAACCGTCCCGAATATTCGGGAAAAGCACCTTCCGACGCAAAAACTGTCAATATTTATGACAATGGCAAGCTGATCGGTTCGACCAAGGTCAAGGAAGACGGCACATGGTTATTCACACCTTCCGAAGATAAACCGCTTTCCGAAGGGAAGCACTCGTTGACAGCCCGTCCGGTGGATGCTTCCGGCAATGAGGGTACCGATTGTCAGGGGTCGGAATTTACCGTCGATACAAAGGCTCCCCAATCAACACCGAAAATTGTGGGAATACTTGATGATACCGGCGTGTCGGGATCGGATTTCAATACTTCGGATACCAGGCCTACCATTCTCGTGACTGTCGACGAGCCGATCGCCAGTGACGAACATGTAGAAATTTCGCTTGATAACGGGCAGACATGGATAAAAGCCGATTATAATTCTGAAACCGGACAGTATTATTATTCTGTTCAAAAAGGGCATGAACTGACCGGGCAGGTCTATCACATCAAAGCGCGTGTTGTAGATGCGGCAGGCAATGTCGGTCCGGTGGCCGGACATGATATGACGATTGATACCACGCCGCCGGTTGACGGATACACAGTAACAATCAACAACGCCTATGATGATGTCCCGAACAATGTCGGTGATCTTCCATCAGGAAGTGCAACAAACGACAGCTCGCCCCTCCTTAAAGGCACTGTCACGGGTGCACATGACGGCGATCTTGTTCACCTCTATTATCGTGATGACAAAGGCAATCTCCATAGTGTTGCCGATAATATCCGTCTGACTAAAAACGACGATGGAACCTATACCTGGCAATACCAGCTTTCGGATATTGCCGAAGGCAGTCACCGTTATGTTGCGGTGGTCAAGGATACGGCAGGAAATGAAGGAGCGACAAGTGCCGACTTCTTGTTGGCTGTAGACAAGACTCCTCCCGTCTGGGGGAATGTCGACAATATCGAATTGCGGGATGACCAGCAGCCGGTAACCGGTATTATTCCCCATTCGAACGGTGTCACAGACGACAATTATCCGGAAGTGCATGCAGGACCCGGTACAGTATCGGGTGCGAGCGGTGGCGTTGTAGAACTTTACGACGGAACCACCAAAATCGGCGAAGGGCTTATCGAGTCGGATGGCTCGTTTACGATTATACCCGACAAGGCTATCAACCCCGGACAACACAATTTCCATCTGGTTGCTGTCGATCAGGCCGGAAACCGCACACCGCTCGAAAATGCCGATTGGGATTTCAATTTCGCCGGACACGCTCCGGGCACGCCATCAATTACCAATATTATTGATAATTATAAAAATCCGGATGGTAACCCCGTTTATCTGCAAAAAGGCCAGTCTACAGACGATTCAACACCAACCCTTCACGGCATGGGGACTGTGGGTACGCGTATCCATATTTACCTTGACGGAGAAGAAATCAATACCGAAGACAATCCGGTTATTGTTGCCAAGGATGGCACATGGACTTTCAAACTTCCGGCTGCTTATGCCTTGAAAGATACGTCGACAAACGGTCTTGGAACGCGGCATGGTTTTGTTGTGCAGGCTGTCGACCAGACGGGTGTGGCGAGTTCAAAAACCGGCGAATATCCGATTATTTATGATAATCAAGCGCCAAACCGGCCGGATGTTCCTTCTCTTCAATCCGATCAGGAACCTGAAACCGGTACGATTGCGCAGAATGGAACGACACCCGACCAAACCCCGACATTCAGCGGTACTGTTCAAAACCCGCAAGTGGGCGACAAGGTTACCATTTACAACAAGGTCGGCGATGAATATGTCAAGCTTGGCGAGACAACGGTCGACCCGTCGTCGGGCCAATGGTCGTGGACACCGGAAAATCCGCTTGATAAAGGTAATTACGAATTTGCAACATCGGTCACCGATGCGGCAGGAAATGAAAGTGCAAAAAGCGATTCGACTTCTGTCACTATTGATCCGACAAATGTAAAAGTCAGCGTTCTTTATGCCGTTGATGACGAAAAGGATTATACCGGAAGGATTTCTGACGGTGGTCTCACCAATGACACAACACCGGAACTGCACGGGCGCGCCACGGCAAATTCCACCGTCTCCATCTATACCAATATCAACGGGGCAAAAACACTTATCGGCAAGGCCTATGCGGATGGCGATGGATATTGGACATTCGTGTGGCCGACAGACAAGGCACTTTCCGATGGAAGTCATACAATCATTGCCGAAGGTGGTTCGAACGACTCTGACGAATTTGTACTTAAAGTCGATACACGCAATACCAATATTCCGGTAATTGAAAACGTTGCCGACGATGTCGGTGCCATGCAATCGGACAATATGACATCACCCTCGGCGAGTGACGACACCACCCCGACACTGAAAGGCAGAGGTGCCGAAGCCAATGGTATGGTCAATATTTATGATACGATCAACGGGGTAACGCGCCTTGTTGACAGTGTTCGTGCCGATGCAAGCGGCCATTTTGAATATTCCGTACAAAGCCCGTTACCGGAAGGAGAACATCACTTTACGGCAACATCTGTTGATGCGGCAGGAAACGAAAGCGATCAATCGAATATATTCGACTACACCATTGATTTGACAGCACCGGCGGCGTTGACTGACACCAGTCTTGTTGATGACGTAGATGAAAACACCGGTGTTATTGACGGTTTGACCAATGATAACAAGCCGACCTATAGCGGTTCGGCCAGTGCCGATACCGAAAAGGTCTATATTTACGACCGTGGAATAAAAATCGGCGAAGTCGATGTAATCAAAAATAACGGGCAATATACATGGAGCTATACGCCCGACACGGCTTTAAGTGATGGCGACCATTCGTTCCAGGCCAAACCTGTTGATGCGGTGGGAAATATCGGCATTCCGACCGATGCATGGGATTTCACTGTTCTGAGCGGCTCGATTGCGACAACAGCAAACATTTCGTCTATCACGCAGGATACCGGCTATGACGCGAACGATTTTGTAACCAACGACACCAGACCGACAATTTATATAAATGTGTCCGGAACGCTGAATGCTGCAAATGGTGAAAAAGTCCAGATCAACATTGGCGGTCATTGGTATGACACAACCTATGACGCAGAAAAGGGCTGCTATTTCTTCCGTCCGGTAACCGCTTTACCGTCGGGCAGCGACTATCTTTTAAAAACACGCATCATTGACAATGCAGGTCGTACATCGTCGGTCACCGAAAGAATGATGACAATTGATAACGATGCTCCCGATGGCTCGTTAACACTGGATAAATTCATTGATGATGTTGGTGTTAAAAACGAATTTAACAGTCATACCGAGAAAAACTATACCGACGACCGCACACCCGAATTACATGGAACAGTCACGGGTGCGAAGTCCGGCGATTATGTTGTCATTTATCTTTCGGATAAAAATGGCAATATCCTGAAGGATAAGAATGGCAATCCGATCAAGTTCGGTTCTGTCCATCCTGATGGAACCAATTGGAAATTTACACCCAATCTTGATGCGGCCGATTATCCGGATAATGCGGAATATTATTTTGTTGCAGTGCTTGAGGATACAGCAGGCAATCAGGGGCAAAAATCCGCGCCGCTGGGATTGTTCCTGACAACGCAAGGGCCGGATTGGTTAGGCTCGAAGAGCTATGTTGTCTATGACGACCAGAACCCTGAGACAGGCAATATCGGTGAAAATGGCAAGCCCGCTGTTACCGATGACAATAGGCCGACAGTCAAAGGTGAAGCAGGTTCGCTTGATCCGGCCAAGGTTAAATATGTTCTTCTTTATGATGGAGATCCATCCGACCCTGATGCCAAACCGATTGGCCAGGCAAACGTCAATGAAAATGGCTCCTGGAGTGTGGAGCCTGAAAGTCCTTTGTTACCGGGGCACCACCGTTTCTGGGTTGTTCCTGTCAGCCATGCCGGAGTAACGGGAAAGACAAAATCGGATATATTCGAATTCGATCTTATCGGGCACGCTCCCGGAACACCGTCTATTACCCAGCTTGGCTCCGACGAGAATCCGAACATCAGTTTTCCTGACAACCAGATCCAGCGAAATGGCGTTACCCGCGACGATACTCCCTTTATAAAGGGCACGGGTACCAAAGGGTCAACTGTCAATATTTACGACCGCATCAATGGTGTGGACTACCTGATCGGAAGTGTAAAAGTTGATAACAATGGCAATTGGGAAAAGAGTTTGCAGCGGCTTGACGAAGGTATTCATAATATTTGGGTACAGGCGCAGGACGTAACCGGTACCAAGAGTGCAGCGACAGCACCCTATCCGTTCGAGGTGGATAGAACTGCACCGGACAGTCCCGGACGCGCTACCATTTCAAGCGATGTTGCCCCCAATAAAGCCGTGATCTCCGATGCCTTCACCGATCACGGAACAACAAACGATACAACGCCAACCTTCTCTGGCAAGATAAATAATTGGAAAGACGGCGATGTTGTAACCATTTATGACGGTGACAAAGCAATCGGCGAGACGAAAGTTAATCCGGATGGTACATGGTCGTTCACACCGACAACACCGCTTGATAAAGGCGAACATCATTTTACCACCACAGTAAAAGATGCGGCCGGCAATGAAAGCAATCGCGGCATTGGAACCGATATTACAATAGCCGATAATGGAAATACCGTAACGGTTGATTATGCCGTTGACAATGTGGATCCGCTTAAAGGCCAGATTGCCAATGGCGGGCACACAGACGATACAACGCCCGAGCTTCACGGCACGGCACCGCAAGGCTCGACTGTCACCGTTTATACCGATTCTTCAAAATCAAAGACAATTGGTGACCCGGTCGTTGTCGGGCAAGACGGCAAATGGTCTATCGGTTTGACGGAACAGACCGCCGGCGAACATAATTATTATGTCGAGGCAAAAGACGCCGGTGGCAATGTTCTTGCCGGACAGGATTTCAAACTGAATATTGATAATGGTCAACCGGAACAGCCGACAATTACCGGGGTTATTGATGATGTCGGCCTTATTCAGGGTGTAGTTGCAAATGGTGGCTCCCGTGTCGACAATGGCACGACCGACGATACCAACCCGACGATTAACGGCACGGCACCGAAGAACAGCCTTGTTATCATCTATGATAATGGCAAGGAACTTGGCCGCGTTTATGCCGATGGCAACGGCAACTGGTCTTATACAACCGGACCAATGCTCACCGAAGATGACCACAAGTTTACGGCCGTTTCGCAAAATGCCGTGGGAAAGACCAGCGGCGTTTCAAACGAATATCTTGTTAAGGTCGACATTACCGCACCCAAGGAGATAACCGGCGAGACAGTTCAGGATAATGTTTTGCCGAATAGTGCCAATGGTGAAGACGGTCCGGCCGTTATCACTGTCAATCAAAATGATTACACCAATGATGATAGCCCGATCTTCAGCGGAAACGCACCGAGCGACGCCAAGAAAGTGCGCATTTATGACAATAACAAGTTGATTGCCGAAGTGGATGTGGATAGCGATCATACATGGTTCTGGGAAGCGGGTAACAGAAACTCCGATGCCAAGCTTGCCAATGGTTCACACTCGCTGACAGCCCGTCCGGTGGACGCTGCCGGCAATGAAGGACCGGCATCTAAAGCGCATTCGTTTATTGTTGATAAAACGGTTCCCGGTGCCAAGGCAACACTCGACAGTATTACCGACGATACCGGATTTAAGAGCGGCGACTTCACAACGCAGGATAATACACTGCTCTTCAGCTTCAAAGTGGATGGAACGTTAAAGGATACCGACAAGGTTCAAGCCCTCATCAATAACCAATGGTATGACCTTACCTATAATTCAGCCAATGGAAAGTGGGAACTTGATTGGCGAAATAAGCCCGCCCTTGCTGACGGAAGTTATGTCATCAAGACGCGCGTTATTTCGAGTACCGGCATTTATGATGATGATGCAACCCAAAAGTCGGCAAAAACTGTTGTTATTGATAGCGATGGTTCGGCTCAACATTCCGAATTTGTGGGCTTTACCGGTAAAACCGGTAAAGTCTTCCAGAATGGTGAATATGTCGATGTTACAAATCCTGTTTTGATGGGTAAAATCAGCGGCAATCTTGCCGACCTTGAAGATGGTGCGAAAATCGGCATTTATCGCGATCACGTGCTGTTGGGCTATGTCGACAAAAGCCAGATCGGTAAGGATGGCACATTCAGTTTCAAACTGCCTGATGGCTGCCTGACCGACCGCCACAGCTATATCTTTACCACGGCAATTGTGTCGAATTCCGGTTATGTCGGCGAAGCACACAATGTCGAAGTGCGCGTTGACACGACCGGTGCTGCAAATGTTCCCGATTATGGAATTTCAAACAGAAATACTCAAAGAGGTAGTGGAGATTTAAGTTATACGCAGGCTGTCGCTCTCAACAATAATGGCGAGTGGCAGGTCATTTCCAATTCGAATGTCTGGGTTTTCAACAGTAGCGGCAAGGCCGAAGCCCACTATTTGGATTATCAGACAGGAATTAACAATGGGACTGTTGACGTTTGGGGGTGGGGGCCGGAATATGTTTTGTTCGGTTCCTATACTATGGCCGATTATAACCATGATGGCTACATTGATGTATGGTCAACAAAAACCTCCTATTCCTGGTATACAACCGCCGCCTATGTCGGCACAGGTGACAATCAATGGAATTATGTCGATGTGAAATATGCCGACATGCTCAATGGTGTGTCTATTGAAAACCACCTCGGCGGCATTGCCACTTTCGATATGAATGGCGACGGCTATCTTGATGTCATTCAGGGTGATTCCGGTATTGATTCAGGATCTGTCTTCTTGAACAAGGGTGCGACTTCGTCAAGCCTGAACGGCAACCAGTTTATCGGTATGGGGCGGCAATTCGGCGGTAACCAGTCCGCGCTCACAACCAATTTTATGACCGATCACCATGTGTCGGCAATCGACCTTGACAATAACGGGACGATTGATTTTGCCGGTAACGGGCTGATTAACAATACGACAGGCGTTTCCGGTTTTGGCAACAACTGGTATCAATTGATGACGCTCATGAACAGTGGTGTGTCTGCCCCTAACGGGGTTTATGGTGCCAACTGGTCAGTTGGCCAGCATTTTGACGATTCATTGCCGAGTTACGGTAATGGCACTGATGAGGGAATTGGTCCTGACAACTATAAAAATACCATTTCCATGACATGGGCCGATTATAATGGTGATGGTTATATGGACCTGTTCCTTGCCAAAAATCACCGTAATTGGCATGGCAACAAGGAAAGCCAGATCTTTTATAATAAAGGTGACGGAACCGGGCAATTGCGTGGTGCTTACGGTATGAAGGACGACCTTGACGGTCGCTGGTCGGTTGCTATCGACTGGGATCACGATGGCAAAATGGATATTCTGGAGGTTCCGGGCTTTGGCCAGAGTGCCTCCGGCACGAAACTCTGGCATAATGGCGGCCTCGGTCTTGATGGCGCGGTCCAATGGGATAATTGGGATATTTTCGGTGCGCAGGGTGGCCGTCTTGCCAGTGCCAATGGCGATGTTGATCCAAAGAGCATTAATGGCAGTGGCATTAACTTCATTTATGGCATCGGTGTTGTCGACTATGACTGGGATGGCGCGCTTGATGTCACCATGCAGCGTGACAACGCCCATTCATCGCTCATTTTGTCGAACAAAAACAAGGTGGGTTATGGAACGTCATTGCATTTTCGCATCACCGACAAGGATGGCGCCAATGTGTTCTATAACAATACCGTCCAGCTTTTTGACTCTTCGGGAAAACTGGTTGCCGTGCAGGTTATCAATGCACAAGGTGGCATGGGTGGTTCCGATAATACCGGCCTTGTCCATTTCTATGGCTTGAAAGAAAATGAAACCTATTCGGTTGTTGTCTTGCGCAATACCGAGGGGCAATCGAATGATATTGGCGGCATTGCCCGCACCCGTACAACAGATACAACCGGTTATGGCAAAGAAAACACGATAGAAAATGTCAACACCTCGTGGACAGGTCTTAAAGCTGTTGAAGCCGACCATGCCTATATTCTGAATGCCAATAAGGATGGCGACACGGTCACCACCGGTGCGGGAAATAATGATCCGGCAACCCAGGGCTATCGTCCGGGACTTGTCGGAACCGGTTATAATGATGTTTTCACCGCCGAAGCCGGTAGCCAGAGTTATTCCGGTGGTGGTGGCTGGAGGAATGATGCCGGCGAGAAATACTGGCAGGCAAGCGGTGGTGAAGACATTGTCGATTTTGGCAAGGCAACCAACGGTGTCACAGTCGATCTCGGTAACACCGGCTATCAATCGACAGGTTTCAACAACGCCAAGTTCAATGACATTGAAGGTATTTACGGCAGTAAATTCGACGATACCTTCACCGGTAACAAGAGTGACAATTTCTTTGATGGTCGCGGTGGTAACGACACCTATCACCTTGAATCCGGCGGTCATGATCTTCTGCTTTATCGCCTGATCCAGCAGGATGATGCAACCGGTGGCAATGGCAGTGACACGGCCTATGGCTTCAAGGTAGGAACCTATATTGATGCCGACAAAACCAAAATTGATAATGATGCCGACCGTATTGATGTGAAGGACCTGTTGCAAGGTTACCGTGCCGATGCCGATGGTGCTGCCCATTTTGACGACAAGGGCAAAGCCCAGATCGACTGGGGGGATAATATCAAGGACTTCCTCTCGACCCGCGTTGAAAACGGCAATACGATTTTGAGTATTGACCGTGATGGCAAGGGGAATGCTTTCCAGTCGAGCGACCTTCTGACTTTGAACAATGTCAATACAGATCTGGAGACTTTGTTGGCAAATCATCAAATCATCATCGGTTGATTTTTGCCATGGCGGGAAATTCCCGCCATGGAGAGTGACCTTCGGGCGGGGCGTATCTTTCCCGTTGCAGCGTTAAACCTCAGGTGGAGACAAAAATTGCTGGATCTTAGGCGCGCAAAAAGAATTGCAGTTGCAGGTGGGGGATTGACCGGCTGGTTGGCCGCATTGATGTTGCGACGTGTGTTCAGCCCGAATGTGGAAATCGTGGTTTTGGAAGATCCCGATAATCCGGCTTATTCAGGGGGCGAGGGCGGATCCGGCAATTTTATTGCCAGTCTTGAACGTGCTTCTATCGACATTGATGAATTTGTGCGCGAAACCGATGCAACTTTCAAAATCGGCAATGCCTATCACGGTTGGCGCGCGGACAATGCAAACGATATTTTCTATGAGCTTTTTCCTGCACCCGACGAACATGTCGAAGAGGTTGATTTTTCGTTTCGCGGAGTTTGGCCGTTTCTTGCGACCCGTATTGCAACGGGAACACCTCTTCATACCTTGTTTCCTGGATTTTCACTGGTTGCAACGGGTGCTTCACAAGTCGAAGCCAATGCCGTTTTCAATCTGCGGCGTAGCGGCATAAAACCGACATTCCATTTCAATGTCGGCAAATTTTTGAAGCTTCTGAAAAAAATTGCCCTCTCGCGGCAGATTTCCAGCCGGAGCCGGAAGGTGGTCGAGTTTGTCAAATCCGAAAGTGGCGATGTTGTCGCATTGAAACTTGCCGGTGGTGCCGAAATTTCTGCCGATTTTATCATTGATGCAACCGGTTTCGAGCGGCTTGGTGCAGAAAAGGCCTATAAATCCGTCTGGCGTTCATTTTCATCACAATTGCCGGAAGACCGCTATTTGTCTTTCAAAATTCCCGAAGAAAGGAAAAACCCCTCTCTTGTGAGTGCGGCGGTGGCGCTCGCCAATGGTTATTTATGGCAAGTGCCGTTGAGAGATCATGTCTTTGTGCACTATGTTTTTTCCGGCAAATCAGGCACTGAAACGCAAATCAGGCAAGCGCTTCAATCCTATTTCGGTTTTGCAGTCACGGCGGGCGTAATTTCAACTTACGAAGCGGGGAATTTCAAAACCGTCTGGAACAATAATGTGGTTTCTCTCGGTGTTGCGTCAGGCTTTATCAGTCCGCTTGAGTCTTCATCATTTGCGCATATGTTGCAACAGCTTGGCGAGCTTGAAAGAACGTTCATTGCCTGTCAGGGGATTATCGGCGCTCACACGATCGGGGCTTTCAATGAAGCAAATGACAGAAGCTTTGGCGAAATAGCCGATTTCCAGCGTATGCATTTTGATGGTGGCCGGTCTGACAGCGCATTCTGGCGCGAAGCCGGTCAGGCGAAACGTTCGCCAAATTATGAAGCCATGAAAGCCTGTTTTTCAGAACGGTTACCCCGCATTATCGACATTGCCGGTTATAATAGCGGTTGGTCTCCCCTGTTTCATTTGATGAACTGGCTGTTCGTTGCAGCACCGCTCGGCATCATCAGTGCCGGTGCGGCAATCAGAGATCTCAATTATCTGCCGCCGCGCATCATGGAAAGAATGCAACAATATGGTGCCGAACTTATGCGGATCAATGCGGCAAATGCCAAGCCGCAATGGAAAGATAGCGGAAACATTGAGCCGCGTGAACAGCAAGGCTTTGCCGCCTACCGGAATTATTCAACGGTTCCGGCCGGTGAATTTGGAGTGAAACCCGACAGGCAGTTTTCGGAAAGTTCCGGAACGATAGAAACAGCAGAAGGGAACTTGCGTGCAACACATGGTTAGTTTCAGCCTTTTGCAAAAATATCTGCTGCTTGGAGTAAGCCTGCTTGCCATCGGTATCAGCTTTACCGGTTGCACCACATCCCGATCACAAAGCCCGCGTGTGGTGCGCCATCATCCCGCCCAACCAAATTCCGGAAGTGGCGAGGCGGGGCTTATAGCAGATTCCATGATGTCGGTTGTCGACGAACATAATGTGGCGACCGGAAAAGCTGTCAACAATGAAGCGGAAGGCCAAAAAGCGGCTCAGGTCACAACAGATGCCGCTTCCGGCAATGCCGACAATGCTTTATTCCAGAAGTCGCAAATCACAAATGGTAAAAATAGTCCGGTTACGACAATCGGTTTGAATGGCATTGGCATCAAGGATGCAGTCGGGGTTGCGCTTGCCCGTCACCCCGACATCGGGCGCGCCAATGCGGTTGTTGCTCAAGGCAAGGCACAAATAGCGATTGAAAAATCCGCCTGGTACCCGACGCTGCAATATAGCGTCAATCCCGGTTATAACCGCTATTACAATTCTTCCGGTAACAATAATGACCCCGGTAATGTGCGCGGCACAGTGGGAGCCTCGCAACTTATTTACGATTTTGGCCGCACCTCAAGCCGCATCGGTGCGGCTCGGGCAACCAACGAAAAACAGATGCACGAACTGCAAAGTACTATGGAAGATGTGGCGCAAAATATGGCCAATATTTTCATAGAGCTTTCGGCAGCACAGGATATGATCGGTGCGGCGCAAAGGGAATCCTCACTGCTGCGCGATACGCATGATAAAATTTCCCAGCGTGTCAAAGCCGGTCTTTCCGATGCTTCCGATCTCAATCAGGCGGAAGTGGCGATGCAACGGGCAAAGTCCGATCTCTTGCAGGCGACAACGCGTTTTGATGTGGCTGCGGGAAAATTCGCGCAAATCAGCGGATTTCGCCCGACAAAAGTGGCAACATTGGCTGAAACGAGCCGTTTTATGGACAGTTTGAGCAAGGGCAAGGGCGATGTCGACAAGACACCGGCGGTTCTTGCGGCAGAAGCGGAAGTCAAAGCCTCACAGCAAAGAGTGCGGCTTGCAAAAGCCGATCGTTTTCCCTCGGTGAGCCTTGGCGTCAGCCAATCGGGAGCAACCGGCCAGCGCAATGCCACCAATGACAGCACATTTGTCGGCTTGCAGTTAAGTGGCCAATTATCAACCGGAAAACGCGAAAAATATCAGATAGAGGCGGCCGAAGCGGAACTGCGCGCGGCAAGACAGGCACGCGACAATCAACAGCTTGTTTCGCGTACAACCCGCGGTTCTGCCGAAACGGAAGAAAGAGGGGCCAGCGCACGGATGGATAATGCCAGACAATTGATGGATTTGTCGCTTTCCTCGCGCGATCTCTATTGGCAGCAATATACTTTGAACAAACGCCCTCTTACCGATGTCATCAATGCCGAGAGAGATACGTTTTCTGCCGAAAGCGACCAGATTACAGCAATATCCGACCGGCTCTATGCCAAGGTCAAAGCCTATTATGCGGTGGGGCAGTTGGTCACCCGTCTGCGCGAGCACAATTGAAAGTATCACCATGTCAAGTTTGGAAATCATTTCAAATCGCATTTCGTTTCCTTCGGGCAAGAAAAATAAAAAAGCAACCGGTAATGAACCGGTTCCGAACCGGCCGCAGGCGGGGGGATCCTCGCCATTAAATAATCCGGAAGCTCCGGAACGCGAGCCGCGAAAGGAAGCACGAGCGGAACACGAACCGCAAAAGGAAACCCGACCGGAAGGGGAAGTGGACACCCCGCGCGAAGCCCGAAAAACTGCCGGTATTGCGAAAAGCCAGGATGCCGGATTTGAACAGATCGACGCCGCCTCACTTATTGCCAAATGGGTCGATATTCTATTATTGGCAGCCCGCCAACTTGATATTCCGGTATCCGACGAACTTGTTAGAAATGCCGCCAAATGGAGCGGAAGAGAGGCCACCGAACAATCAATTATTGATGTTGCGCTAGCATCCGGACTTGCGGCAACTTTTGTCGAAGTGAGTGCCGGTGAAATATCGTCAGTGATGCTACCGGCCGTTATACAGGTTGATGGCACTCTGGGGCTTTTGACAGGGCGCGACAAAAACACCGCCATTATCCATTTTGTGGTCAATAATGCCGCATTTGAAAAACGTGTGCCATTTTCTGAAATTGCCAAAGGCGACAAAATCAGATTGCTGCTTGTCGAACGCCATCTGGCTGCCCACGATGACCGGCTTGACGAATATTTGCAAAAAAAACCGAAGTCGTGGTTCAAAGGGCTGTTTGTGAGCAATTGGCCAATATTTCTACAATTGGGGCTTGGCTCGCTTGTTGGCAATCTGCTTGCAATCGGCACGTCGCTTTTTGCCATGCAGGTTTGGGATCGGGTGGTGCCGGGGCGTTCCACCAATACATTATGGGTTCTCGCTTCCGGTGTTGCTCTCGCCCTGCTTCTCGAATTTGTTTTAAAGACAACCCGTGTGGCAGTCACCGATCATTTCGGCAAACAGGCCGACCTCAAATTGTCAGCCATGTTTTTTGCCCGCGTTTTGAATATCCGCAATGATGCGAGGCCAAGGTCACCGGGAACATTGATCTCGCAATTGCGCGATCTCGACCAGATGCGCGAGCTTTTGACATCGAGCACTTTGGGCGTTCTTATCGACCTGCCGTTTGTCGTGTCTTTTCTTTTCATCATCTGGCTCATCGGCGGTGCAATCGTTCTGGTTCCCATTGCCGCCATTCCTTTCATTGTTCTGCCCGGAATTATTGCACAATTTCCGCTGGCCAAGCTTTCCGGTCAGGGGTTGGAAGAATCGGCCATGCGCAATGCCATTTTGATGGAGTCGATCTATCGCGCGGAAGACATCAAATTGTTGCAGGCAGAACCGCGTTTCCGCCGCCTCTGGGATGAAGTCAACAAGGTCAGCAGTAAAATCGGCCTGAAACAGCGCGAAATTGCTTCCATGCTGATGAATTTTTCCCAAACAATGCAGCAGATCGCCTATGTCGGTGTGGTCATCGCCGGCGTTTATGGCATTCTTGATGCCAAGCTCTCTTTCGGTGCTGTTCTTGCCTGTTCAATTCTAACCAGCCGCACCATTGCGCCGCTTGCCCAAATTCCGGCAATTTTAAGCAAGTTGCAAAATGCAAGAGTGGGGAAAAGAGGATTGGACGGGCTCCTTACTTTGCCCGTCGATCACGATAGCGACAAGGATTATTATCATAAGCCGGTTTTGACCGGTCAGTACCAGATGCAGGACCTCGTCTATCTTTATGGCCCGCAGGAAAAACCGGCTTTGATAATCCCCAAGCTCGATATTCGTGCCGGTGAAAAAATTGCCATTCTCGGCCGTGTGGGCGCCGGTAAATCGACGTTACTTCGTTTGTTTGCCGGTCTTTCCGCACCCGTGCAGGGGCGCGTTTTGCTTGATGGCACGCCGATCGGCATGATCGACATTGCCGATGTGCGTCGTGATGTTGGGGCAATGTTTCAGGAATCGAGCCTGTTTTACGGAACCTTGCGCGACAATCTTCTTGCGGCCAATCCTCTAGCAAGCGACGAACAGATTCTTGCGGCGATGCGTTTATCCTCGGCCGATCATCTTCTTCTCAACCAGCCGCACGGGCTTGATCTGAAGCTTCGTGAAAGCGGTGTCGGCCTGTCGGGCGGGCAAAAACAAACATTGATGTTGGCGCGGCTTTTCCTGCGCTCTCCCCGCATTGTGCTTCTCGACGAGCCGACGGCTTCACTGGACGAAGCAACAGAAATTGCCGTGTTGAACCGGATGCAGTCATGGCTTGGCGAGAGAACATTGATTGTTGCCACCCATCGTTATCCGGTTCTGCAACTCGTTGATCGCATTATTGTTGTCGACAATGGCAGAATTGTCCGCGACGGCCCGAAAGATGAAATATTGGGTATCCATCCAGTGAAGCCGGAAGCGGCGGAAACGTCTTTGCGGATGAAACAGAAAGTACAGCAATGAATGTCGATTCACTTGTGAAAATTCACGGCGTCAACCAGCGCGCACGGGCTATTCTATGGATTATCATTGCGATGATTTGCATTTTCATTGTCTGGTCTTATTTCGCGGTGTTGAACGAAGTGGCTATCGGCGAAGGCAAAGTGATGCCCGCTTCAAAAGGCCAGATTATCCAGAATCTGGAAGGCGGTATTCTTGCCGAATTGATGGTGAGGGAAGGTGATGAAGTCAAAGAAGGACAAATTCTCGCTTCACTCGACCCTGCCAAAGCAAAGTCCAATGTTGATGAAACACTTGCCAAAATTGTTGCTCTCAAAGCGCGTGCCGCACGCCTTGACGCTGAAATGAACAATCAGGAAAAAGTCGATTATCCTGAAGATATAAGCGACAAAAAGGAAGTGATTGATCGCGAGACAGAACTTTTTTACACCAATCGTCAGGCTTTCAAGGAAAATGTTCTCAACCTCACAGAACAATTGAAACTTGCCCAGAACGAAGTCGAAATCGCCAAACCGCTTCTTAAAACCGGAGCCGCCAGCGAAGTTGAAGTCTTGAAGCTTCAACAGAATGCAGCCGAACTTTCTTCACGACTTGCTGCCACAAAAAACGAATATTATGTCGCCTTGCGCGGCGATTATACAAAAACCATGGCCGATCTTGAGCCGTTGTTGAAAACAAGGGAAGGACTGGCCGATCAACTGACGCGCACCGTTATCCGCTCGCCGACAAATGGTATTGTCAAAGATATTCGGGTAACCACCATCGGCGGTGTTGTTGCCCCCGGCGGCACGCTCATGGAAATTGTACCTTTGGGCGACCAGCTTCTTATCGAAGCCAAATTGAATCCGCGTGACATTGCCTTTATTCACAAAGACCAGAAAGCAAATGTCAAAATAACGGCCTATGATTCAGCAATCTATGGCTCGTTGCCGGGGCATGTGCAAATGGTTTCACCCGATTCAATCGAGGACGATGTCGACAAGCGCGTTTATTACTATCGCGCTTATATTTTGACCGATCACAGCTACCTTGAAACCAAAGATGGAAAAAAACACCAGATTATTCCGGGAATGGTGGCAACTGCCGAAATCAGCACGGGTGAAAAAACCGTTCTTGATTATCTTATCAAGCCGCTCAATCGGGCGAAGGAGGCACTGCGCGAACGCTAGAAAACAGATCGGAATATAACGAATGGCAAAATCATTGAACGGGAAAAATCATTGAACGGGAAAATCATTGAACGGGAAAAATCATTGAACGGAAAAAATCGGCATTTTGCGGTTTTATTGTGTGTAGCACTCTTTGTTTTGTCCAGTTTTAAAGAATTAAAACAAAGCAAAGTAATTTAGTTTATAGAATATAAAATATTTAAATAATGAAAACAAAAATAAAATGAAAATTATAATCTATAGTTTTTAATTATTTAAATAAAAATATAAATGATAGTTTATTTAAACAAAATTATTACAGGTTAAACGAAACATGTTGAATAAGGTTTGAGCGTAAAGAATGGTCAATATTGCCGAACTTCTCAAGAAGTCGATAGAAAAGCAAAATTTGAAGCCGACCTCGGAAGTGCGTCAGCATATCTATGAGAAAGCGCGTTCTGCAATCAAATCCAAACTTGATGAAATGGATGCGCCGGAACTGGTTCAGCGCTCCTATCTGTTGCAACTCGAAGCAGCGATTTGTGAAGTGGAGTCTTTTTATGTGCTGGAACCGGAATTTTTCGAGCTTAGCCAAGAGAATGTAAGCTGCCATTTTGCCTATCACGCCTATTTGCCGGATTATTTTGGCACGAAACAGGATGTCGCTATTGATATGGCGAAATTGCGCCCGTTAACCGAAAGCCGGACAGGTTTGAAGAAGCTTGAACAGGTCGGTATGAAAGAGCAACCATCCGCACTTGAGAGCGACGACGAAATTAGCGCGCTCCATGAACAGAAATATAATCTGCAAGCTTCACGCGATAGAACCGGCCATGACGGAGCCGATATTGCAGATAAAACGAAAAACAAAGGCGATAATCTTCACGCTTCAGCGATGAATAACGATAGGGGTAGCACGGTCGAGCCTCTCGGCGCCAATTCAAGTAACGCGCCTATCGAACCGTTGATCGAAGGTCTGGAAGACGAGTTCGACAAGCTTTCAAAAAATATAGCCGAAGAAACTGCGGAAGTTGTAACTCATGCCCGGCAGAAGAACGAGCCGGTATTGATTATCAATTCCATGGTTGAAAGCAAAAAGCCGGAAATGGATAGCGAGACCCGTTTGCCGGAACGTGATGATGAAGTGTTATCGGTTTTAACGCAGCCCGATGAGAATGTTGTTCACGGGAAATCGGAACACGAGCAACACAATCCCGATAAAGAGAATAGGGATTGGCAGCAGCGAATGCATATAGGTGCCGAAGACCAATCCGGCAAAAAGTTTTTTAGTGAGTTGCAAAGACAAGGCGTTGAACCTGTTGTTGGAACTATAGAAGAAGAGGTCTCTGTTTTGCCAATGTCTGATGGAGCAGAACCGGAAAATCGTGCAACAACACAAACCGGTTACAGCGAAAAACAGCAAACAGTCTTTATCGAAAAACCGGCAAATGAAATGCCATCGCCAACCGGTGTTTTTCGCCGTTCAGAAGCTCCTCTGTCGACCGGCGACAGAATGAGCGAAGCCGCACATCATGCTGAATCAAGACAGAAGTTTGACGCACAAAACAAGAGTGTCGGAGAACAACAAAGGTTAGAGGCAGGACAAGCGCCCGATAGAAGCAACAGGGATGACAGAACAAACAGCGATGACAGAACAAACAGGGTTGATAGAGAAAACAGTGACAGGAAAGAAAAGCCGGTTTTTTCCGACGTTTTGAAACCTCGACCGAGGGGGGCAATGAGGCCTGACGCAGAGGATTACCCCCTCTATATCGACACACCGGCCAATCCGGTTTCGATCGACAGTTTCTTCAACCAAAACGCTTTTTCCATGGTTGATGCACAAGCCGAAAGAAATGCACGACAGCCTTTCGACAATTCTGCGGGCAGTCGTTATAATATTCAGGAAAATCGCGGGAAGGAGCACCAACAGAGCTTTTTCAAAACCGAAACCGTGGTGATGGCAGAGGCTGTGCCTTTTTCTTCGGTGAAAGAAAATAGCGGCATTTCTTCCTCTGTTTCGGGTGCGCAGGTTAGTTCCTTCAGTGCTGCGACAGTTGTGTTTCCAACAAAAAGAAATCCGGATGAGAAGGCGGTTTCGAGTTCTGTTTCAGGTTCGCATGAAGCTGTTGCACAGCAAATAATGTCAGAAGAAAAACCGGCTTTTTCGGGAAAGCCTTCATCGCGGCAAGAACAACCGGCTCGAAGCACCGTTACTGAAGCGGATATTGTCCGACAATCGTTTGATACCACTAAAACCAATGCCACTCACAATGAGAAGCCATATATCGCTTCCGCCGAAGCAGCTTCCGGTAAAATAGCCGTTGATGATGAAAAAACATTTGCAACCGGATCAGTGAACAAAGCCGCTCCATCCTTTTCTAATGCTGAAGAAACAAACGCGGATATTGACGTTCATACAATCGAAGAAAAAACGGCAATCGAAGAAAAAACGGCAATCGAAGAAAAAACCGCAACCGAAGAAAAAGCCGCAAAACGTATGACTGCGGAAAGCAATGGAACGACTGATAAAGAAGTGGCAGCCTTTCAATTATCACATGAAGACAATTCGACAATGAAAGGTGGAAATAAGAAAAACCAACTCACAACTGCAATTTCAGAAAATAAAACTGCGGAAATAGGTGCGCCCGATATTGCCGACACATTTGAAAAGAACAGAGCCGCGTTTTTCGGAAATCTCGATCATAGGGGTGAAGAACTCGATCATAGGGGAGAAGAAAATGTCACGCAGGATCTCTTTCCAACAGTTCCGGTTGATCGTAAAGGTGCAAAAAGATGGGAAAAGCAGCCATCACGCATGAAAGATTTTCAAGACTATCATGCAAAATTATGGAGCAAACCTTTTATTGCAGCCGCAATTTTTCTCGTTTCTGTGCTTTTAGCCGGCGGCTATTTCTTCAACCGTTCAAAACCGTCTGTAGCGATTGGCGAACCGTTCAAACAAGCAGGGGAAAGCGTGACTGCAAACAGAAATGAAAAGCCTGACCCTGCGCAAACGGCTGCGATCAATCAACCGGCCTCACCTGAAACTGTCGTGGGTTTACTGCGTAAAAAATATGTTCCCTTGGGCAATTTTGAAGATGAACCAAGCTCGACAGACCGGAATTTTCCCGACAAAAAAAATAGCGAGACGCAGAAGGACGGGCTATCCGTTCAATCACAACGGGTAAAAGCGGATGATCGGGAAGAGGCTGAAGAAGCCGTTTTGACACCGAAGGAGAGTGTCAGAACCGGCGCGGTTTCCTATCCGCTATCGGTGATGCGCCCGCAATTGGAAGAGGTCCCGAATAAAAACGTAACAGGGGGAAGCCGGACAGACGCGACTATTCAGCCGGATGATTTTTCCGACAAACAAAGTTCAAATGAAGAAAAACCGGAAGCCGCCCTGTTGTTGCTCACCGACAAGAAGGGCAAACAAGTGAAGTTGCAATCAACTGTAAGCTGGTCACTTAACGCTCCCCATTCAAAAGATAATCCGCTTGATGAAACGGCATTGGTTGGCAATTTCAAAACCGATGACGGAAAATTATCGGCTCGAATGAGTATCCGGAAAAACTATCGCAACAATCTGGGAGCAACCCACCTGATCGATCTTTCATTTTCCCAATCGGACAATTTCGACGGCGGTGTTGTGGTGGATGTCAAAGGTATTTATTATGGCGACAAACCCAATGTTTTGAATAAACAGGCCGCAACAATCGTTGCCGATCTTTATGAAAACAACTTTGTTGCTTCTTTGCGTGATGATGAGGATGATAAAGAAACAAACCGGAATTTTTTAACCCGTTCAGCGGTTATAGGTTTTCAAACGGTTTTTACCGACGGCAAAACGGCACTTTTCATGTTGAACAAATCTGCCTCGGAAAATCGCCTGTTCGATAGTTTCAATGCAAAAACCACCCATTGAAAGATGAATAAATTGTTCACAAAAAACAGACAAGCAATCAGTATTGAAATATGGTCACGGAGGAAAGGAAAGCCGATGCTTTTATAAGGTTTCAGGAATAAAACGCCTATGCTTTCAACCGGTTTATCGTCTCTCGTTATTTTTGTTGCGGTCGATATAATCTATCTGGCGGGTAAATTTTTCCCGGAAGTCGGGTTGTAGAGGCCAGCTTTTCGACTGGAAATAATGCTGCTGCCATGCCAATTCGACAGTTCACCAATCAACCTTCGCTATAGCACCGATTCAAGATATATTGGCGCCGGAATTGAAAGATAATTGCAGCTTAAAATATTCGCGTTTGTTCTTATGCGAGACGAGAAACACAGGTTTGCGACCGTTATGGCGACGATAATGGTAATCAACCATTAAATAAGTCATTGATGAGACGGGTTCCATAAAACGGTCAAAGGAAGAGTTGCGTTTACAAAACAGAAGGAAGAAGAGCCACATTTTCATGAAAACAATTATTACGCTTGGCATTACAGGAAAAACGAACCTTCTCAGAAAGAGGCGAAGAAGCAACAATGGACAGCAAATTACAGCGTGCAATAGAGTGACCAGGTTTTAAGGAACAACCGGAAAGCACCTGCCTATAATCCGTAAAACTTTGATAGCCCGCTATTTTTTAGTTAAAAATAGTATATCAACGTTTTACAAAATCTTATCTATTCATTTATGGCGCAATTCCGCCTATAATATCGATATTATTTAAATAATAGTTTTAAAAATAAGTAAAATTATGATAGGAAATATTGATAATTATCAAATAATATTAAATAGATAAAATTTTTAACAAAAAAATATTATAAAATAGAGTCTAAAATAATATAATCAATTTATAACAAAATACATATTCTTATCTAACTTTATGACTTTTTATTAAATGTTGTGAATTCTTTGCATTCTACTAAACTAATGGTTGAATTTAAAAAAATATGTGATAAGAATATGAAAAATCAACTTGATCGGGCAGAAATAAGTTGATTTTGTTAATCAAGTTTAAAGCAGAGAAATCATCAGATAACTGAACTATTGGTTGAAAAATTGGTTCGTAATTTTCGGTGCTTTTCGTTGATTGTTCATTGAAATAAAACGGCTAAATATTTTTATCGGAATTTATTTTCATAAAAAATGCTGAAAAATCAGCAGGTTAAAAAACCAGAAATTTTCTATTAAGCATTTTTTTTAACCAAAAATTTACCATGTCTTGAAAAGATATAGCAAATCGTTAAAAGATGAAATTGATTCTTAACCGGCAAATATTTGGGAACGTAGGGGGTGAAGTCCAAATCGGGTTGTTAGAAGCAAGATTGTCGGGACGAGTTTTCGGTGATTAACCATTGTAAAGATAAGGCTGATAAAGGTCATGCTTTGTTTCCTTTTTGAGGGGGTCGTATGAGATCTACACGTTCTGTGCTTTATTTTTCACTGCTTCTGGCAATGTTGTCGCTCATCGCATTGCTTTATACGCTGATTTTTCACGGTGATTTTGTAGCACATAATATCATTTTCAACTCGATCATCGCTTGTTTCGATGTCATTGTGTTGTCTTACGCCCTCTACACAATTTTTTATCTCCAACGCGGAATGGTGCAGTGGCAGAAATTCAAGCAAAACTTCCCGCACGAGGGAGACGAGCCGGTCCTCAAAGGCGGTATGCGGTTGTTGCGTGGTCGTTTGCGTGATCTCATCAGCTTTAACGAAGATGAACGTAATTCGGCTATTTCTCTGGTTTCAACCGCGCTTGACTGGCGTGTCGATTTTCTCTTCTACGCTGCCGGTGCTGTTATTTCGATGGGGTTGCTCGGTACCTTCTTCGGTCTGACCTTTACGATGGAAGGTATTCGCGGGTCGATCGACGTTCTTTCCTCGGCAGATGAAATACAGGCAAAATCTCTTGTCAATTCATTGGCTGCGCCACTCGGCGGTATGGCAACGGCGTTCTCCTCTTCGATGTTCGGTCTGGGGTCGTCGATTTGTGTGGGGCTGATTGCCCATTTTATGGGGCGTACAACCGAAGGATGGGTTTACGATATTGAAAAATGGTCATTTGTTGCAAGTGGAGAAGAAGCATCGAAAATGGCCGGTGAAACCGGTACAATAGATGCAACAACGCGTGCGATAAATCGTTTGGCCGCAGTGCTTTCCCGTCATGTCGAGTTTTCACACGAGGATACCGGAAAATTTATCGATATTTCCAATAGTTTCGTTCAAGGACAGGCTATTCAGCAGCAAACAATGGAAAAAATGTTGACTGTTGTAACGGAACAATCGGAAAGCAATAAGCGCTCTGTCGAGACAATTCTGAATACGGTGACCTCTAATGCCGAGGCAACAAAACAGATTATAGAAATTATCGGGAACAACTATCAGGCGCTTAGCGAACTGAGCGATATTGCCAAAACCAACAGTGCCTATATTGCGCGCGGCATTGAATCTCAGGAAAACAATAATCAAACTGTGGCGCAGGCCATTGCCGGTTTGAACCAGATCCGTATTGAATTTTTGACAAGCCTTGAAGCAATTTCCAATAAACTTCAGGAAATTCAACGTGATACCGGTTCGATCGAACAGTCGGCGGCGAATTTGCTCACGCACAGTGTCCAGCAGGAAAAGGCACTTGAGAATGCAAATCAGGTTATGCATACACAGCAGAAAGCGATCATGGAGGGAATGCGTGATCTGACAGAAGCGCGTGTTTCTATTGTCTCTGCCATCAAAGCTGCACAAAAGGTCAGTGATGTTCCACCCACGAAAGGCTAATTCTAATGAATTGCTCAAACAGTTTTAAGCGTGTGGTGTCTATTCTTCTGGTAAGTTGCAGTGTTGTTTCGACCGGCTGTGCACAGAACAGGGGTAAGGTTGCCCCTACAGGTGTCGATACAATGACAACTCAGGCGGTTAAGGATAGCAACCGTTCGGAGGGCGGTCAAAAAGCCGGAGATACCAATGTTAATAGTCCGGTAACAGAAAAATCCAAAGAATTTTTCAAGCGCGAAAAACAGACATTAACGCTTGAAGAAGCGTTGAAGAAAGCTCACGATTATTCGTGGACAATCAAAGTGGCAAAGAGCCAGCTTGATATTGCCGAAAGCCGTCTCGATCAGGCAAAAGCGAAATATTATCCGACGGTCGGTGCCGAATTGACAGCTCCGAATTTGCGCTATGATGGTGGCATCACCAGTCGCGATCGTGATTTTGACGATACAGCCTTTGCAGGCGTTGACGTACGCTATAGCATTTACGATTTCGGTCGTCGTGATGCGGATAAAGAAGCGGCAAGCTATAATTTGCGCGCGAGCGGACATGCAAAACATGCCGAAGACCTGACTGTTATGTTCGATACAGCCAATGCTTATATGGCTGTTCAGGCCTATACCGAACAGCTTCAATCGGCTATCGGCTATGTCAACAAGATTACCTCGTTGAACCAGACAATTGGCGAAAGTGTTGCGGGTGGTATTTCGCCGCAGTCGGATGCGGTTCGTGGGCGTCTGGCATTGAGCAATGCAGTCAACCGGCGCAAGGATATAGAGCTGAAATTGTCCCGCGCCCGCCAGAAATTGAATGCACTGGTGGGGATGGAAGTGGAAGCTTTGCCGGCCAAGCGCACGGCGCTCCCGCCGGTAAGGGATCTGGATAATATTGCAGTCAATGCCGCCGATCAAAATCCGGCAGTGCTTGCAAGAGGTGCAGCACTCGAAGGAAGCCGGAAAAGTGTTGTCGGTGCCAAAGCGAGTTTGAAGCCAAAGCTTGATTTGACTATAGATTACAAGCGTAGTCTGGAGAGCGTCGATAATCTTTACAATGTATCGAACACGGATGGCGGCGTTCAGCTCAAATTGACATTCGATATTTTCGATCTTTCCAAGAAAGCGAAAATTCGCGAAGCTTATGCGCAGGTCAATGTCAATGAAGCTCAACTTGGCAAAGAGCGTTCGACGGTGAATGACGAAGTTCGTGCCTTGCTTGGCGATATTGAAATAACATCGCAACAATGGTCGATCAGTGAGGAGGCCACCCGCGAAGCGGATAAAACCCGTGGTCTTTATCTTGAAGAATTTCGTCTGGGTGACCGCAAATTGTCCGATCTGATTACCGCAGAAACGGAATATTTTACATCAAGAACGGATGCAATCGACGCTCGCTACGGCTTTATGCGCGCTGTGTTCAGCATCTATTATCTGGCTGGCAAGCCACATGATGGGCTATTGGCTCTTCAATTGGTGGAGCATTAATGATGTCTCAGAAACGTGGTGGTGAAAATATCTGGATTGCCTATGCGGATATGCTGACCGTTCTTTTGATGGTGTTTCTATTGTTGGCCATGCTGTTCCAGGTCATTGTTGCAACATCGAAAATTGCCGGTCCTGAAACGGAAGCAGGAACCCAGACTGCGAGCGGGGAACAATCAAGCGGCGATGCGCAGAAAGCTGGCGATAGTGAATCGAAATTCAGCACATCGAAAGAAAATCTTCCGACAGCCAGTGGTGGCAAGAAAGATGACGGTAGCGCACAGGTTGCAGTCAAATTGCCACTTGTCATGGTAAACACGGATGTCTTGAAAGAGCGTGACGGGGATTTGCGGATCAAGGTCGAATTGAACAGAACCTATTTGACAGGGACCCAGCAAAACGAAGTGCGTGAATGGGCATTACGAAACAAGAGTGTGCTGACAACCGAAAAATTGCGGATTTATTCGGTTGGACGGAGTGTGAATGTTTCAACAGGTGATACATTATTGTTGCAAGTTAACCGTGCTGTTGCAACAATGGCTGTGTTGCAAAAAGAGGGTGCGATTATCAAAAATATCAGGTTTGATAATCTGATTGTGCCGGATAACACAGAAGATTATATTATATTACGTGTTGAACATGACAATGCTGATAACAACAAAACGCAGTAAGTGGGGCAAACTCGTCAACGCAGTGAAGGCCATTTCGCCATCAAAATGGCTTCTGGTACTGTGTCTGCTTGCAGCGTTTTTGTGGGCTGCGTTCTGGCCGTTCGATGTACTGGTTCGAGGACATGGAATTATCCGTGTCGAGGGGCATAATATCGAGATACAACATCCCGAAGGCGGGGTGTTGAAACAGCTTCTCGTTACCAATGGCGAGGTGGTCAAGGCCGGAGAGGTGCTTGCCAATGTTGAAAATCTCACGGTTGCTGAAGATAATGAAAGCAATTTCATTGCGCTTCGCGCCTATGAATTGCGCGAACAAAGATTGCGGGCGGAACTCGCCGGAAAGGAATTCAATCCGCCGGAGCCTAACAATCCCAAGCTCGCCGAAATCTACCATAACGAAACCGATTTATACAATGCACGTAAGCGCGCTTTGGATGAATCTATTGCCATTGCAAAAACCCAGTATGAACAAAAAGAGGCACAACTTGCTTCCAATGCTATTGCGATAGAAAATCTCGGTGCCGAGATGCAATTATCGAACGAGCATATCAAACTTCTGGAACCTTTGGTGGCAAGAGGTGCGGCACCGGAAGCGACACTTGTTCAACGGCGGCTCGAATATCAAAAAGTTTTAAGCACGCTTGCCGATGCACGTTCAAAAGTTCCCGGAATGACAGCCGCACGCGATGAAGCCAAGCTGAAAATGTCGATGTATAGAACCGAATTCAACGAGGATGCCAATAAGCAACTTGCCGAAGTTCAGGTCAAGTTGGAGACAGCGAAAGCGCAGTGGGAAGCCAGCAGACAAAGAGCGAAAAATTCCGAAATCGTGTCGCCGGTCGATGGTGTGATCCAGCAAGTGGTGATGCCGCATGTGGGTGCCGTTTTGCGGCCGGGAGAAAAACTGTTTGAAATCGCACCGAGCGAAGTTCCGCTTGTTGCGGATGTCAAGGTCAACCCGCAGGATCGCGACCGGTTGTGGGTGGGGCAGGATGTGAGAGTGCGCGTCCTTGCCATTTCAAATTACAGTAGCCCGACCTTGCAGGGAAAAGTTTCCGTGATTAGCGCCGATGCCGTCGGTGAAGAGGATAAGGGGGGACGCTATTACGAGGTTACTGTCACGATGGATGCGAAACAGAATGAAAAACTGAAAATATTTCCGGGCATGACCGTTGAAACCTTTGCACTGGCCGGACAACGAACGTTTCTTCAATATTTGTTCAAGCCCTTTATTGACGGAATGTCGGTTGTCTTTAGCGAATGAGGGGGGGCACTGCGTCGCAATTGAGCTTGTTACAGAAGACGAATATTACTATATTTATAACGTTGTAAGTGTATCCCGAATTTCGAGGGTACTGAAAATCATAAGGGTTAAATCGCAATGAAACTACCTTTTCCACAGAAGGATGGCGTATCTGTTCTGGTTGATACTTATTCGGATAACGATATCCCGCTAGCCATTTCCCAGGTGGAAATTATCATTCGCGGGAGTGACGTTGTCATTCGTACGCAGGATGGTGCCGAACTGACATTGGTTCAGGCTGCGCAAATGTCGTCCATGCACGAAAATTTGTTCAATCTGACTTTTACCGACGGGACGGTTGTTTCATCGAATGAATTGTTCCAGCGCGCCGATCTGATTGAACCTGGCCCCGAACTGAGTGAAATTCGCGAAAAAAATGTCAAGGTTGACCCTAACGATCCTATAGTTGCGGTTGTCCAATCCGCTCCGGTCAATGAAACAACAGATTTCGATTCCGACGACACAACAGGTATCCTGAATGGCGGGGGAAAAGGCAACAGCGATGAACGTCTGTCTGTGGCTGATTTTCTGGGTAATCCGCCATCTGTGCTTGATGATACGGTAAGTTTTGTCCCGTCAACGACATCGGGAGGTAGCGTTCAGTTGCCAACCAACAGCCCGTCCGAGTCAATGCCCGCTCCGGTATTTCCAACCGCGCCGTCGGAACCGACAACGCCTGGCGATTCTGGTAATGGCAGTGGCGACGATCATGGTGGTGGCCACAATGGCGATAACGACGATAACCACGGGACTGGTGATAATGATGGTCCGACCGGCTTGTCATTTGTCGAGAAGGCTAATCTCTATCAGGTAAGCAGCACCAGAACGACTGTTAAAAATGATAACGGAACGGAATCGACCGTTTGGCATTTGGGGGGCGGGTCAACGGCTGCGCGTACGAACCCTGATCTCGGTGTTCAATATGGCGAACCTGCTATTCTTGATTTGCGTCACGAAGCCGATCAGGAAAAGGGATTTGTTATCCATGCCGATAATGGTGCTTTCAAATATGGTCAGGTCAACACAGAAAATAGTCCTAACAATCTGGATCGTCGTTTGGGGCGCATTGTTACTTTCGACCAGTTGGTGGGCGGGGAATCTGTTGCCGGTAAACGCATCAAGGATATAGCCGACATTCCTGATGGTATGACCATCATCTGGAAGGGAAGTCCTGAATATGCGGATTTCGTTGCCAAATATGGTATCGAGCTTAAAGATAACGAGATTTTCGTTAATTATAAAGGCAATGTCGATTATAACGGCAACAATATCAACATTACCTGGGTCGATGGTGAGGGTAAGGAAACCAAAGCCAAATCCGAATTTACCAACCAGTATTCCGGAGATAATCCGGATACTGTCATAAATGATAGCCATGCGATTGTTTTGCCGAAAACGCCGAACGCACGTGAAATTTATGGCGGCAGCGGAAACGATACGATTTATGCTTCGCAGTTCAACAACCATATCAAATATGATGGCGAAGGTGGCACAAACCGCCTGATCTTCGGTGATGATTATCCTGTAACAACACAGCAAGGTTCAAATAGATTACCGGGGCTGACATACGATGTTGCCAATAACAAGATTACCGATACCGGCAATGGCGATGTTGCCGAAATGCATAATTTTACCGAAATTGTCGGCACCAGGGGCGATGATCACTTTTTGATCGGCGACACAGCGGCTTCCTATTATTTTGACGGGCGTGATGGCAATAACATTTTCGACATGCAGATGACAAATCCGCAAAGCGGTGCCATTAACGGCTCGAGCGGTAATAACCGGTTATATGCAGGCGCAGGAGAAGACATCTACAATCTCGTTAATTCTTCGGGCAATAATACCATTGTCGATAGTGGTAAAGGAGACTCGAACGATAGCTATAATTTTGAATCTTCGACAGGCGAGAACAAGATTGCCGATTCCGGCGGTAGTGATTTCTACCACTTTGACAAGGCTATCAATCGCGTAGAAATTATTGATTCTGCAGCCGGTAACGACCAGTACCAATTCCACGAGATCAAAGACAATCATGTTACAATCAATGATCTCAATGATATCAATGATGGTACCAGTTTAAGTGGTAGCGATGTCTATGATTTTGCTACTTTGACTTCCGAGAAACCCGATGCGACTGACCATATCGAGAATTCCGAAGTTGATATTGTTGATGAAAATGGCAGCGATAAATATCAATTTGACCGCACAAAAGGTGGCTATGTCAGTATTCAAGACAAGGGGCCGATCAGCGATAAAGACGCAGCCCAGGACGAGTACCATTTTTCGGCTGCTGAAACAAAAGTCGATATTACCGATCAGGACGGTGCTGATAAATATACTTTCGATCATGCAAAGGCGGACGCGGACAACACAATCACGGTAACGGATAAAGGTACCGCCGATGACGCTTATTATTTCAATGATGTGACATCAGACAGTCTGGCTGAAGGCAAGGATCAGAATGTTTCGATCACGGATCAGGGCGGCAAGGACGAATATCACTTTGACAGGGTTCAAAGCAAAGTCCGCCTTGATGATCTTGGATCGGGCGACAACTATTTTACATTCCACGATGCTAAAAAATCCGATATTACGATTAACAGCCTCAATGACGGCATCTATCTTGGTGGCAACGACATTTATGACTTTGCAACGCTAAAGAACAATAACGAATCCGCCACTGACCATATTGAAGATACGACGGTTGCTATAGCCGATGAAAACGGCAATGATGCCTACAATTTCGATCGCACCAAAGGTGGTTCTGTAACCATCAAGGATACCGGTGCGGGAAGTGCTGACGACAGAACATTGGCGGCTGATGAATATCATTTTTCTGCTGCAAATACCAAAGTCGACATTGCCGACAAGGATGGTGCTGATAAATATGACTTCAGCAATACTATAACCAGCGGAAAAAATTCAAATACAATCACAATTAATGATACGAGTGACAGCAATTATAGCGACGACTATAATTTCGACGGAACCAAAGTCGCAACAGATAATGATTTTGTCACAGAAGATGGCAAGGCAAATATCGTCATTAACGACACAGACGGCACAGATCATTATCATTTCAATAATATCAACAGCAAGGTAATTATTAACGATCACGGAGCAGGTACTGACGATTACACGTTCCATGAGGCAACGAATTCGAGTATCGTTATTCACGATTATTACGATGACCATAGTAAAAAGCTAAATCTTGATAATGTTTATGATTTTGCCACTCATGCCAACAATGCCAGTGAAAAGCCGACAGACCATATCACCAATTCGGGCGTTTATATTATCGACGAGAGCGGAGCTGACCAATATTATTTTGAACGCACAGACGGCGGTTGGGTCACAATTGTAGATTCTGCAATTAGCAATGGATTCTCGACAGACAGGGATCAGTATTATTTCAATGACTCCCATACAAGGGTCGAAATTACCGATGGTGGTGGCGCGGATACATATAATTTTGACCGCGTAACGCTTGATTCGTATAATGTTATTCATATCAATGATCAAGGTGGGAGCAATTCGGGAAACGACACCTATAATTTTAATAATGTGAAAGCCGTAGACGCTATTTCGGGCGAGCCTCACATCAAGATTTCTGATGATAACGGTGGTGATAGATACAATTTCGATAATTTGGGTGATGCCAATGGGCCTGTTACGAGTGTTCAAATCAACGATAGCGGAAATACTGAAGATACTTACAATTTCCACAATGCAGTAAACGCACTGGTTAATATTACCGACAATGTCGGCACGTATAACGATGATGTTTACAACTTTGCAGGTAATTATGCCTCGGACACGGACCATATAACCAACACGACTGTCAATATTCAAGACGGGGTTGGCCAGGACACATATTACTTCAACCGCGCAGATCAATCAAATATCAATATTACCGATTATGCTGATTGGCAGGATAATTATTATTTCAACGATATCAATAATTCTACAGTCACAATTAATGATGGCGGTGGCAGGATGGGGCGGACCGGAGCAGATGTCTTCAACTTCAATCGTGCCCAAGGCGGTAGTGTAACGATAACAGATCAAAGCTATGCTACTCGTTATAACTTCATGAATGTAAATACCAAAGTCGATATTACCGATCAGCACGGTAGTGATACTTATAATTTTAAAAATTCAATAACGAGTGCTTCAAATACAATCACGATTCACGACACCAATGGTACTCTTTCAAACGATCAGGACAAAACTCCTGTTGACAGGTATGATTTTAGTGGAACGACATCGAACGGCTTTGCCAGCGATGACAATTATAATATTACTATAATTGACAAGGAAAAAGGACAGAATTTTTATAATTTTACTTCCGCTCAAACGAAAGTCTATATTCAAGAGAGTGGAAATCGTAACGATCAGTATAACTTTACGCAGGTTCACGATTCTATTGTGACAATAGATGATAGCAGTGCTTATAATGATCCTGGCGATCTTTATAACTTTGGCGACGGAACGTTTGACAACCGTATAAGAAACACCGTGGTCAATATCACGGATGGCGGCGAAGCTGACACCTATTCGTTCCAATATTCCGATTCCGGTCAGGCAGATGGTGAGCGGGGCGCTGTGACCATTAACGATAAAGGGGATGCTCTGGATGATCCGGCCCACCCCGGAAATGGGAGCACTCATGCTTTTTCTGTAAATGACACTTACCTCTTTTCCAATAGTCATTCGCAAACTGTTGATATTACTGATGCAAGAGGTTCCGAGACTTATGACTTCAAGGATACAACAATCGATAAAGTAACCATTACCGATAATGGCGACAATTTAACGAAAAATGGACTATGGGACATCGATAGTTACGATTTTACAAATTCGGCAAACAAAGAAACAATCATCACGGATACAACAGGCGTAAGCAATTACAAATTTTCCAATTCCGGATTTGTTAATAAGGACGGAGAGAATGTAACGGCATCGTCGACTGTCAAGATTATTGATGGCGACAGTTCTGATGTCTATGCATTTGACCACAGCAAAGGCGAGG
This sequence comes from Bartonella sp. B10834G3, assembly GCF_016102505.1. Lineage (NCBI taxonomy): Bacteria > Pseudomonadati > Pseudomonadota > Alphaproteobacteria > Hyphomicrobiales > Bartonellaceae > Bartonella > Bartonella sp. B10834G3. The sequence goes on along the minus strand of NZ_JACFOM010000004.1, from coordinate 48,206 downwards.
TCAATATTATTGACGGTGGAGATAACGGTTCCACAGACGAACAGCGTATCCTGTACGATCAAAACGGCCATATTAGATATACACAGACGGACGCGGACGATTATGGCCAGATATATGTTCCTACAATGGGTGATTTTCACGCCCAAACACCCGATGATTTCAATTTCAGATATTCGTCGGCCAAGGTGAATATACAGGATGGTGTTTTTGCGAATGACAATTCGGGATTACCTGTCGATGATGGTAATTCTGATGGTAACTATTATTTCCAATATTCGTCCGGTGAAACAACAATTACCAATAAAGGCGGGTTGGATAAATATTACCTCGGCGGTTCTACCGGTAAAGTGACTGTCCATGGCGGAACCGGAACAGACATTCTTTATGTCGGCAAGGGATATCTCGTTTATGATGGTGGCACACGAACCGATGGCGGCAGGGAAAATGACTGGATTTCGTTCCAGGATGTTCTGGAAACCACCGACGCCAACGGTAATCCACTTGATAATAAAGTAGATCCGAATGACCGCACTGAAGGTATTTACGTCAATCTTGGTGCAAATGAACTAGGTTATGCTGACAATAATAAACACAATATACTGAGCCATGACGAACATGGTGCTGTACTTGCCGATGGTGCCGATAAAGGTCATGTAAGCAATGTTGAAAATGTTATTGGCACCAAGTTCAGTGATCTGATTTACGGCAATGACAAGGACAATTATTTTCTGGCAACCCAAGGTAATGATGAATATTACGGCGGTGAAGGTTCGGATACATATTATGTCGGTGCGCCGGATATGGGTGGACGCATCGAGGGAATGTTCATGAACCCCGATGGGACGCCTGACGATAATTCGGCAGATTATGCGCAAATGGCGGCGTGGGCGGATCGGTCAAATCTTACGGCCGGCAGAGATAATGTCATCATTGATCTTGACCACGGATATGCAAAGACTTTGTGGAAAGACGCACATAATGTCCAGTCCGAGGATAAATTGCATGATTTTGAAAATGCTTATGGCGCTTTATTATACAAAAACACAATTACCGGCAGATGGGGTACCGAGGGAAGACTTGTAGGTGGCTATAAAGAGGATGTATTTTATTCTGTTCAAAATTCGAGCAAGGACGGTATCAGTTATATTGATGGTAACGATACACGTGTTACACAGGCTCCGAAGAACGGGGCACAACTGACGGTTGATAATTTACGTTATGATTATGTAACCGATCATGGTGATTACATCCATGGTGTCTATGTAAAAATGGATGAAGGTTCATCCTATTCCGGCACAACGATAAAAGGCTATGACCGTAACGACCCCACGGTTGGAACGCAAGGAAAGGATATCTTCAAGAGTATCGGAATCATTTCCGGTACAAAAGAAGACGATGTATTCGAGGGAAGTGCAGCCGGTGGCCATTCCTTTGATGGTGTAGCCGGCAATGACAGGTTTATCAGTCATGGTGGTGTTAAAAGCATTTATACCAATGGTGCAATCCTCGACTATAGCCAGCTTACCGCAAGAGAGTATCTGGATGTCCTTATGAGAGATGACCAGAGTGGATATATCACTCGTGGTGGCGGAACCGAGAAGGATGAATTGGTTAACGTTAAATCCATTATCGGTACGGCTGGTGATGACCTCGTCCATTTCACAACCAATAGAGGAGTTCCTCAATCGTATTTTATCGGTTTTGACGGCGGTGACGGCATCGACTATATGGTAAAAAGGCAGGGTGCTCAGGGTGCCACAGGACCTCAGAGTTATGACATTGGCGGCGGCTTTAAAAATGTTGAAGGTTTCAGCTTTATTGATACCTATAAAGATACATTGAACGTCGACCTTGACGCTTTCTTCAAGGATTTCACAACCGGCACTGCCGATAGTGACGGTCATTATCATGCGAAGTTCTTCTTGAATGGTGATCCCAATAGCAGTGACTCGACTGCCGATATTTTTAACGCCATTGATAAAGCCGGCGGTTGGGATTGGCATAAAACCGCAGACGACAATCATGGTAACGAAACCTGGAGCGCACAAAAAGATGGTGTCGATACGGGCGATACAATTGAAGTTACAAGAGGAAGACAGGGCGATTCTCACCTGCAGGAATCCCACCCTTCAATTTCGTAAGCGGAATTGTAAGTTCCGTAACTGTAAATTCATTGTTGACTGCTTTTAAAATCTGGTATCCGTTTTGGAAAGTACTGCCGTTCAGGAAAAAACTGCCCGTTTTGGAAAGTGCTGCCGTTCAGGAAAGAACTGCCCCGTTTTGGAAAGAATTGAATGACTCCTTTGATCGACGCTCTGGAAACCGCGTGTAACAAAATACGCGGTTCTCTTCCCTTCCACTGGCAGCGCATACGCACATTGCCAATGTCGGGTGATGAAACCTTAATCAAGTTGGTCGAGCGTCAGCTAGGCGTACATATCGTACGGGTGAATAAACAATCGGCTTTGCAGATTGGTGGCGTTTATATTGTTGTTACCCCTGCCGGTAATTATCGCGCGGTAGAGGTTGCAAATGATGGTACCTTTGTTTTTCTGGATGAAGACAAACAAAAAAGCCACGAAGAGGAAACTGATAATATCGGTTCTGCCAGCGGTGCGGTGACAGTCAAAAGCAAAATCGAACCTTCTCTTGAACTTAAAAAACAGCCTTATGAAAATGGCGTAAAGCTGCAAGCCTCTGAAAAAACTGTGCATCCGGCCGAAGTTGTGAAACTCGATGCGCTTGCCAATACGAATGCCGGAACTGTTATAACTCCGGCTGGTGGTACAAACGCCGGAAAGCAGAAAAGCGCGGAAGAAAAAGCGCAAAAATTTACAGATCAATGTATTCCGCAATATCAGGTTTTCAAAGCAAGTCTTCTTGACAATTTCGATTTGCGCCGCCTCATTTCATCGGATCCCGTGGCGGTGTCCATTCTCTGGAAATTGCTTTTCGGCTCGATTTTTATCAACCTGATGATTGTCGTGACACCGCTTTATCTGAATGCAATTTATAGCCGCATTTTACCGGCCTATGCATCAGCCTCGTTATGGACTTTTTCGGTCGGTGTCGCATTGGCATTGATTGGCGAATTCCTGCTTCGTCGCGAGCGCCAGAAGCTCAACATCGCGCTTGTCCAACGCATCCATACAACGATAGAGCCGAATATTGTAAGGCGGCTTTTGCGCGTCAATGCCAGCCAGTCCAACAAATGGGGGGCTGCCCAGTTCCGCGCTCTCGATGATTGGAAAATAGTACGAAATTTTGCCTATATGGGACTAAATCTGAACGTCATTGATGTCCCGTTTATTTTGCTGTTCCTGCTGGTCATTGCTATTTTGGGGGAATGGGTGGTCGTTGTCCCGATATTCATCATCGCGGTCATATTTTGCGTGATGTATTATTATTGGCGGCTAGCCGAGTTGCAATTCAGCGAACGGCCACTCTATCGCGACCCTCCGAATATCATTGATATGATGGTTGCATCGATTATCGGCCGGCCGGATGTTGTGAGCGATCGCTATTTGGCCGATTCCGAGACCGATATAGAAGCATGGAAAAAACGTTATCAACGCAGCGCGGCATTCCAACGTTTGAATTATGCCATTAACGGCGCACAATTGGTGCTGATCGTTATTATGGCCTATTATCTGGTTCTTGCCGGTTCACTCAATCAGGGTGCAATATTCGCAGTTATTTTGCTTGCCGGCCGCATGTTGATGCCACTTTTTAGCACGTCGAGTATTGTTTATGATGCTTATGGCGCCCACCGCTCTTACACAAGGTTGAAAAAACTTATCACCGAAAGTTCCGACAATCAGGAACAGCCGATCTTTATTGAAAAATACGAAAATCTCAAAACGCCATTATGGGCAATTGAGCACGGAACTTTTGCCTATAACAATGAAAAAGTTATTCTGGACGATATTGATCTTGTCATACCGAAAGGCCAGAAAATTGCGCTTTTCGGACGTAACGGGAGCGGTAAAAGCACTTTGCTGAAATTGCTTGCCGGTTATCTGGCACTTGAAAAAGGCACGATTTCATTTTCCAAGCGACCGCTTCATGCAGGTGACGAATCCATAAAACATCTCATTCATTACGCATGGCAAGAACACGCCATGCTGACAAGTTCGGTTTATGAATTTTTGTGTCTGGAAGGCCGGCTCTCGCGCGAGGAATGCGAAAACATTCTCCATCAGCTTGATCTTGTGAGCGGTGAAATGAAAATTGCCGACAAACTTGAAGTGACATGGCGTGATGCCGGTTTCTATCCCAATCCTGCGCATCGACAAATGTTGGCCTCTGCCCGCCTTGCACTGACAAAACGCAAGATCTTTCTTCTTGACGAGCCGACCTCCCAATTGTCGCAAAAACAGGAGACACGCGTTGCCAATGTGCTGAAAAACATATTGCAGCCCGATACCACGATGGTTGTGTCGACAGATCGTTTCGAGATTCTGAATTTGACGGAACGCGTTATTGTTCTCGATCAGGGGCATATCCAGTTTGACGGGCCAACAAGCGAATTTCTGCGCCGTTCCGTTCGCCCGCGAAATGGCTGAAGGAAAATTAAGGGAATTGGTCTGAAAGGCTGCGGGCAAAATCTCCGGACGCGGCCATTAAAGCTTTTTGAACAAATGCAAATAAGTGTAATGGCAACGCACCGATAAATTGCATTCTAAAGTAAAATAATACCGTTTTTTAAAGGGTAGAAAACAGCAATATTTGTCGCATCATGAAGGGCGGGCTAATTTTAATTCCTTGCATGTTCTACTTTTTTCAAATCCGGTTTTTTAAACTCCGCATTGTCACTTTCAATGTTGCGGCAATTTCCAGGTGGCAAAAAGTGAATGGCCTGACATTTCCGATCAACCGACATTCCTTTTAAATAAAATGCCCCGATTTTGGATGATCGGGAACCGACACCACTCAAGAAAGCGGTTTTCAAAAAAACGGTTCTCAAAAAAACGGTCTCAAGAAAGCGGTACTCAAGAAAAATACGCGCCACGTGAGGCTTCTGTCTTGAAACCGGCAATCCGGAACCCCCATGAACAAACGTGCAAAAGCCGGTAACCAGCCTTACTTGCGGTGAAAAGCTGTGGTGTTTCAAAGCTTCATACAATTTTCAAAAAAGACATAAAATGGATATTGCTTTACTTCGGGCGCTGTAGAATAAATATTTCCATGTTGAAAATTTATTTTCCGTTTTTGGCGGAATAAATCGAAAATCGGGCCTTTGTGAATTATCGGGGAAAATGACTTATGATCGATCAATCTTTATTAGACGATGCGGTTAACTATTTCACAGAAATTGCAAACAGAATACAGAAATATTCCGGAAAAAACATACATGAAATCAATATCGAATTTACATATGAAGAGGTTCGTAAGCATATCAGTAAAGATCTTATCGCATCGAAAATAGAAGAGGAAATACATAAATATGTAGAAAATAAGATAAAAGACGGTTCTGAAGATAGATCGATAAGAAATATTTCGAGTAATTATAACGATCTGGAGGTTATATACGTTATTTCGACAGATAGTATATATAAAAGATATTTACATAAAATTTATTTGGAAGCAAAAGAAAGTAGAAATGGTTTTGTCTATTCCGGCTGTAATGAAAAAAATATGAATAATTCCTATACGAGTTCTTCGACACAGTCAAAGACGGCTTTATATGTAGGAAAAATTGACAAAAACATCGTAACCCGATTGGTTCAACAGCTCTATCAAGGTCACCCGCGAACTTCCAGCCTTCATATGGCCACTTGGCCATGGGATAGTCAACTTGCCGCCGACATTGACAAGGGAAAAATTTATGTCGAGCTTGATTTCTTTTCCGGAAAGCCGGATCGGGAACCGGTCGATTTTATTACAGGAAAACTCTGGGCTAAAAAAAAGCCGATGTTCGGCCTGAAAGCAAAATAATACCCCCTTGAGCCGGATATTAATGGCATAGCGGCATGTTGACCGAACCGCATTCGATTGATTGAACGCGGTTCGCCAAAGACCGGAATAGTCGTATATGATGATCGCTATACGATTATCCGTACTCGTTTTCTATAAAATTGGCAGTCATGGGCTATCAATATCTGCGGTTATTCGCATTCAGGGAGAATTTTTTTTTCAAACCCAATATCCGGATTTTTTATGTGCGGAGACCATGATATTTCTTCGTAATACAGACTTGCTTGAAACGTTGTGTTGACGAGAAGTACCGCAATATATTGGCGAGGAGCTTGCATATATTAACGGGGACGGCGGCAAAAGCCTTTCGGATGAATGTGTTCAATCAAAATTTCTGTCAGGGACGGGGATTTTTTAAACGGTGTTCTTTTGGAGCGATGCCATATTCGCGCCGATAGGCGGTCGCAAAATTCGACGGGTTATAATAGCCAACAAGGTAGCCGGCCTGTGAAACAGCCATGCCCTGCGTTTCCAGAAGAAATCGTGCTTTTTTCATGCGTTCCTTGCAAATGAAACCGGATATTGTCTCATCGTAGACAGTCTTGAAAGCGCGGTTTAACGTCGACATTGTTACGCCAAGCGCATTGGCTATCACAGTTGCTCGCAGCTCCTTCTCCAAATGCGACAAAATGTAATTCCGCGCATTTTGCGCTATGTCGAAATGGCTATAATTTATTGTCGGTTTTCCATCTTTGGACTGATGATCGTTGATATAAGACAAACAACTTTCATAAAGAACCTCCATGCCCATTTTACGCTCGTGTAATTTCAGCAATTCCTGAGAGATGTTGTCAGGCGGATTAAGAATCTGTCGCGCCGAATGCACGATTGTTGCATTCGGATAAAAACTATAATTTTGCAAATGTCCGGATAAGAACGGTTGAAGCGAACGCGCGGAGGGATCAAATTTTTCAAATATCCGTTCAATCCAGGTGCGTGGTGCCGAAACCATAACTTTTGTAAGATTTTCGCCAGTAACATTGAAAAAGCGGATATTGCAAAATTTTGCGATATTCAACAGAAATACTTTCGGCCTTATTCTTGGTTTGTCGCTTACACCCGGTGAAAAAAACTGCCCGTCAATTTCAAATGTCTGATGGCCGGAGAAAAACACCATTACCATGAATTTCGGCCATATTTCGTGAAAATCTTCGTCGTCAGAACAACCCGGTTCATTTTCTATGTGACCGACAAAAATATGTTCGGGAATTGTTCTGTTCGTTGTCATTTTGTTGCTGCCGCAAACGTATTTGCCCGTTTAGCAAAAGACTTTTTTGCCAATTTCTTCAAATTTACGCATATACATGAGAAAGTCAATCAAGTTTTAATCAAGCAATCGGCCATTCGCGGGGTAGCAAAGCCATGGTTCATTCAATTGTCCCGAACAACCGCAATTCTTTTATATGCTCGTCAAAAGCAAATTTTGTGACAGGTGTTTTGGCGATATTGTTGTCTTCGACCATGTCGGGTTCGGCCGATGCCGGAGAAAAACACGATGACGAGGTTTTACAGACTGTTGTCGTCGATAGAGATAAGGAAAAAGGCGATGGTCCGGTCATCGGTTATGCCGCCAAACAGAGCTTTACGGCAACCAAAACCGATACGCCGATTGCCAAAACGCCCCAATCCATTGCCGTTGTAACCAAACAGCAAATGGAAGACCAGCATGTGCAATCGGTTGCAGAAAGTTTGCGCTATACGCCGGGTGTTTTTACGGAATATCGTGGCGCATCCAATCTGCGCGACGAAATGTTTGTGCGTGGCTTTTCCTATGTACCGATTTATCTTGATGGACTTCTCCTTTCAGGAGATGCTTCCTACGCGCAAATCAATCCCTATCTGTTGGAACGCGTTGAACTGATATCGGGTCCCAATTCTGTATTATACGGGCAAACCAATCCCGGAGGAATTGTCAATGCCGTTTCCAAACGACCTCAAGAGACACCATTTCATGAAGTGGAACTATCGACCGGCAATCGCAACCAATACGGTCTGTCCTTCGATATAAGCGAGAATATAGCGGGGCGAAACGACTTTTTCTACCGGATTGTCGGAACCGGCATAAGCACCGATTTGCAGGAACAATTTGCGCGCAAAAAAGGTTATGCTTTTGCTCCGTCTTTATCCTGGTCACCGGATAAAACAACAAAACTCACTCTTTTGACCGGTTATCAAAAAGAACCGAAAGCCGGATATCGCAATTTCCTTGATGCCGATGGTACGGTAAGGCCGATTGTCGGCTTCGGACATGTTCCGCGTGATTTCTTTGTATCCGATCCCCATTTTGAACGCTTTAAACGTGAACAGGAGTGGGTAGGGGGCGAATTTTCCCATGTTTTCGACAATGGTTTAACCTTTCGCCAAAAAATGCGTTATCATGAAGTGGATATGCAGCAAGCAACACTGACATGGGGAGCTGGCACGAAAGATCCTGATACCGGTTATAATACGCTCATTTCCCGTATCGCCTCGGATGGAGAAGACATCTGGAAACAATTTGCCAGTGACAGTCAGTTGGAAGCAAAATTCGACACCGGAGCGGTGAACCACACTGTCCTTGCAGGCGTTGATACGCGTACCCGAAAACGTGATTATTTGTGGAAACGTGACCGCCATGTTCCGTCCATTTCGCTTGAAAATCCCGTTTATGGCGGTTTCGACTTCGATAGTCTGGAACTGCCATTATCCAGTCGCGAAATTCTGGATGCAAAACAGACAGGAACCTATGTTCAGGAACAGGCTTCATTAGGCAGGCTTAACCTCATGGGTGGCATTCGTCATGATTGGGCAGATACCAATCTTGACGATCGTTATAATTCAATGCGTTATCGCTATAAGGATAAAGCGACAACGTGGCGTGCGGGGGCACTTTATGCTTTTGATAACGGCATAGCGCCTTACATAAGTTACGCTACGTCTTTTGAACCTGCATTACAGGCACCGGTTGCCGGCGATAGTGCATTTGATCCGGTTACTGCCCGTCAGATAGAGGCAGGTGTCAAATATAGCCCATTGGCGGAGCGCCTTATTTTAACAGCCGCCTATTATGATCTTGTACAAAAAAATGTTGTGGAGGGAAAATGGGATCCTTCAATTGCCGATACAACTTATCAACAGATCGGAAAAATTCATAATAAAGGGGTCGAGCTTTCAGCGCGAGGTGAAGTTACACGGTCAATTTCGCTCATCGGTGCTTATTCCTATATCGATTCGACCATTGAAGATACGATTATCACGACAGAGCTTGATAAAACTCCCTCGCGTATTCCCGCACACCAATTTTCTATTTGGGGGGTATATGATTTTCTCGCCGGCAGGGTCGAGGGATTAAAGCTTGGCGGTGGATTGCGCTATCTCGGTACAAGTTGGGGTGATAATGCCAACAGTTTTAAAGTCCCTGATGTGACATTGGTCGACGCAATGCTCGGTTATGACTTCGGCGCAGCAAGAAAAGATTTAGAGGGACTATCCCTGCAAATCAACGTGAAAAATATTGCCGATAAACGGTTTGTTGCTTCTTGCGCAAATGCTTATGCATGCTTTTATGGTGATGGTCGCATCATTCAGGCATCGCTAAAAAAGACATGGTAAGACAATGTTGAAACATGTTTTTTCGAGAACGCCGGCTGTCACTATTCATCTTTTTGTTCTTTCAGCTATGTCTATGCCAATTCTATTTTTTCCGATATTCGTATCGTTCATAATGATAAGTTTGCAAACAGGAAGCGCAAATGAACGCACCATCCATCAAGCATCCGAAAGGTGTTATAATGCAGCCAAAGGAAAAACACGATTTGTTTTGCTCAATCATGGGAAAAGCCGGTTTTTCAATGGCGTAATAAATGCTCCTCAGGGGCTTTACAGCGTTGATCTTGTGGAACAAAACGGTGCTCATTCCAGACACTTTTTTCATCAAAAAACCGGTGAAAACCGGTTCCGTTTCAAGGCAACGAAAACACAACGTCTGAAACTCGAATTCGGCAAGGCCGGTCGTTATTGCCTGAAACTCGAAAACCCCGATATAGATCATCAAAAATCGACACCAGCTCCGGTTGAAGATTTTTTAAGCCCGACCTTGCAACAATTGGCAAAAACCGGATTCCAACCGGACGAAATCCGGATATTCTGGGAAAAAATTGTGAAAGCGGGTACGCCTCTTATTGAAAAAAGTGAAGGTAATGAACGGATTATCACTTTTCTCCAAAGAGGTGCAAAGCAAAATGTCTTTCTCTTGGGAGCACCTTCCGGCGATCATGAAAAACTCGTTCGCTTGGGGACAACAGACATATGGTATAAGAGTTTCAAAGTTCCTTCGGATACGCGCTTCAGCTATCAACTGGCGGTCGATGTTCCGGAAATAAAAGGAACGCCGCAAGAAAAACGCATGGCCATTTCCTATACGGTAAAAGCCGATCCGCTCAATTTAAAACTTTACCCCGTCGATGCGCCTGATCCTTATAATCAGGAGTCGGTTGTCGAACTTGAAAATGCACCGGCACAAAATTGGATACCGGCACAGTCCCGCCTTGTAAGTTCCGATAATAGGAAAGTTACAACCGAGAATTTCTATATTTCCAGTTTAAAGCTTGGTAATCGCCATAAGATTACGCTCTACAAGACCAAAGGCGTAACAAAGAGAGGGGTAGGAAAAAACGGAATTGAACCCGTTGTGCTTTTTGTTTTTGACGGCGAAGAGTATCAGACAAGAGTTCCGCTTCCCGCTATTCTTGATAAAATGGTTGAAGCGCAGGTCATCGCCCCGACCATTGCAGTTTTCATTCATAATATTGACCGTAAAAGCCGTATGCAAGAATTGCCCGGCAATCCTGATTTTGCCGATTTTCTGGCGTTTGAATTGCTGCCTGAAATTGAAAGAAGAATGGCACGAAAATTTCCTCCGTCACGGATCGTTCTGGCGGGATCAAGTTTTGGCGGACTTGCCGCAATGACTGTTGCATTGCGCCATCCGGATAAATTCGGCCATGTTCTTTCTATGTCCGGATCGTTCTGGTGGTCGCCTGAAAATGGTGCCTCTGAAAGAGAAGATTATGTGTCACGGGTCGTTGCAATGATGCCTTCGCCGCCGTTAAGTGTGTTTTTGTCGGTAGGTGTTTTCGAGGGCGGCCATAGTGGCGGGCAACGATCATTGCTCGATGCCAATCGCCACCTTTTCGAGGTGCTCCTCGCCAAGCAGGTTCCGGTTGTTTATCGCGAATATTCCGGTGGTCATGATTATATTGTTTGGCAGGGAGCCATTTCCGACGGTCTTATGGCTCTTTTCCCTGAAATTTTGCCGCAGTAGGATTCCGACCGATATAGCAATTTGAAAAGACTATTTTCGCATTCATGTTTCAGGAAAATTTCGTTGAAGTCTTTTCGCTTCAATTTTTGTGAAGCGTCGCTATCAATGGCGGGTGAAATTTTGATCGCGCGATAAACATCCTCTAAAACCTTCAAAAATTGAATATTTCAGGCAAATATGCTAAAGATTTGGGGCAAAACCGGCATGGTCGGCAAGAATTGGTTTGGCCCGGCATTACTGTTTTCCAAGCGTGGAAAGCCTTGCAGTTTATTCATACGGGGATGTGACAGAATTGGATTTTGCAAAACCGAAAAAGCCGGTCAAAAGAACTGATGGTTTGCGCCTTTCACAACAATGGGCAGATGATATTGCAAAAATCGCCCGAAATTTGATCGACCATATAACGCGCCAGCTTCAAAATCCCGATCATTCAGGCCTTCATACCGCTTTCAACGACTTTTCAGCCTTGCTTGAGAAAAACTTCCATGCTGCGCTTGACGATGAGATGGTTGTTGAAATGCTGGCACAATATCGCATTACCAAGCCGGTTTTCGATATTTTGTTCAGCCATTCCAATGTGGCAGGAAACAACCCCCTATCCATTGCCATAAACAAGGTGCTGGACACACTTGACGAGAACGCCATCACTCCGGAGCCGGAGAAGTTGGAAGCATTTTACCGGATCGTGAGCGAGAGCGCCAAAAGGGTGGATAAGAACGGGCAAGCGCGGCAGAAACTGATTGTCGAACTTTATGACCGGTTTTTCAGCAAAGCATTTCCGAAGATGGCCGACCGTTTGGGAATTGTCTATACGCCGGTCGAAGTGGTGGATTTCATTCTTCATAGCGTCGATGACATTTTGAGAACAGAGTTCAATAGTTCCTTTGGAAGTAAAAGGGTGCATATCCTTGATCCGTTCACCGGAACCGGTATTTTTATCGCCCGCCTCATTGAATGCGGGCTGATTGATAAAGAAAATTCAAAACGTGTCTATAATAACGGACTTCATGCCAATGAACTTGTTTTGCTGGCCTGTTATCTTGCCACAATCAATATAGAAACGGCTTATTATTCCAGCTATGGCGGTGAATATCAGGCTTTTTCGGGCGTTCGCCTGCAAGATACGTTCCTGATGGATGCAAAACAAAATAGCATTCCTAAAAAGCCCGACAGTCATAAAAATATCAACACAAATGATGACGAGAAACACTTTGCCGAAAGCAATGGTTTGACTGATATAAAGGTTATCGTCGGCAATCCGCCTTATTCGACGGGGCAGGAGAGTGCAAATGATGATGCGGCAAACCTGAAATATCCGCAGATTGACCGACGAATAGCACAAACCTATCTTGTTTCCACATTGAACAAAGGCGGTAAACGGTCGTCCTATGACAGCTATATTCGAGCCATTCGCTGGGCATCCGATCATATTGGCGATTGTGGTGTAATCGGTTTTGTGACAAATGCCGGTTTTATTCAATCCGCTTCAGCCGATGGTATGCGAAAATGTCTCGCCGAAGAATTTTCCAAAATTTATATTTTCCATTTGCGCGGCAATGCACGCACATCCGGCAAGCTGAGGCGCAAAGAAGGCGGCAATATATTCGGCGTCGGTTCACGCGCACCGGTTGCCATATCTATTTTCGTTAAAAATCCTTCGGCCAAACAAAAGGGGCAGATCTTTTTTTATGACATTGGCGATTATCTTGATAACACCCACAAACTTGAAATCATCAAAACATTCAAAAGCATTGCCGGTTTGAAAGACAAATGGCAAAAAATTATTCCCGATAGTTACCATGATTGGCTTCATCAGCGGGATCGGCATTTCAAAAATTATCTCGCAATGGGCGAGAAGAGCAGGAACAAAACCCTTACAATTTTCAAACTCTATTCAAGTGGTGTTGTTTCAAGTCGTGATGCCTGGGTCTATAATTATTCAAAGGCAAGGTTGCTAACCAATGCCCGCCAGATGACAGAGTTTTATAACAGCGAAATCGACAGATATTCCCGCTATAAGAAACGCTTTCCTGATACAGTCGTCAATGTGAGAGATTTCGTCAAAAAAGACGTAAAAAAATTCAGTTGGGGCGGCGGCAATTGGCAGTCGGGTTTCAAAAAACAGATTAAAGAAACATTTTCGGAAGAATTGACCGGAATATGCAATATTCGTCCGTTTACCAAATTATGGCACTATCGTGCTTCCCGCTTCAATCACAGCTTTTATTCGATGAAAGAGATTTTTCCTGACAATGCTTCGGAAAATATAGCCATTTGTATATCGGGCAATGGTAAGCGCGGTGGTTTTTCAGTTCTTCTGTCGAACCGGATTAGCGATTTCCAGTTCGAGGATAATGGCCAATGTTTCCCGCTTTATCTTTTTGAAAAAACTTGTAACGAGGCGGCCGGAAAAACCCAGGAACAATGTTCATTCAAGCGTCTCGACGCTATTACAGACGAGGCTCTGGAATATTTTCAAACTGCCTATTCAGATAATCACATCACGAAAGAAGACCTGTTCTATTATATTTACGGGATTTTGCATTCGCCGGACTATCGAACCCGTTTTGCCGACAATCTCGTTAAAGAACTGCCACGCATTCCTGCTGTTAAAATGCTTGAAGACTTCAAGGCTTTTATAAGCGCCGGTCGCGCATTGGGGCATTTGCATGTAAACTATGAAAGCGTTGAAAAATATCCGGTCAAAATTCTAACAAAAAAGAAAACACTTGAAGCGGACGATTTTTATGTGACGAAAATGCGCTATGGCGGGAGGGGCAAAAACAAAGACCGCTCGGTCATTCATTACAATGACAAAATTACCATTACGGGAATACCGCTTGCCGCTTATGACTATATCGTCAACAATAAAACGGCAATTGACTGGGTGATGGAGAGGCAAAGTATACGCATTGATAAAACTAGTGGAATTGTCAACGATGCCAATGATTTTGCACGCGAGACAATGCATAATCCTGCTTATCCGCTGGAACTCTTGCAAAGGGTAATCAGTGTTTCTGTTAAAACTGTCAAAATTATCCGTAACTTGCCGGAATTGGTTATTTGAATTTTGAAAAATGGGTTTGCCGATCTCAATCGAATTTCGGTCAAGAATATTATTAGTTTCAAACCTATAATATTTCCCGCTTTTTTATTTTTATAAAAACCGGAAATTTGACGTTAAAAATAAAATTTTGTTTTCAGTCACGAATTTCTTAAAACGATATTTATTGCCAAGAAAATTGATAAATTGTCAGACAATCGGGGTAGAATAGCAATTGCGCTTTCGCGCCGAAAAATATTGTTTTTGTGTTGTAAGCGTGAATAAAGCGGATTTTGATAAACGCGGCCAAAATTAATTATTGAAAAACAATAAAATCAGGATAATAAACGTTCTTATTACTCTATCGGATTATGTTTTTCTCTGAAAAGAGAAAAAGCTGATAAATGGCGCCATATGCGGAGGGAAAACATGCACGACAACATAAAGGCTCAAGAGAAATCTCTCGATAGTATCTTTAGTGGCAATTACGTATTTTCCGTACCGTCTTATCAGCGGCCATATTCATGGACAGAAGACAATGCAGCGGAACTATTTGACGATTTATTTGATGCTTATCAAAATAAAACAAGCGAGGGGGATTCTTATTTTCTCGGCAGTCTGGTGTTGAAAAAGGATCCCTATAAACCGAATTCCGATATTATAGATGGCCAACAACGTTTAACAACAATAACAATTTTACTCGCTATATTGCGTGATCAATTAAGCTCGTCGATTGAATTTAACGTTTTTTCCAAAGATTTACATAGTAGAATATTCAAGTCTGACCAGATTAGCGCGGCAAAAGATTTGTACCTTTTGACATTAAGGAACAAAGATGAGGGATTTTTTTGTAAGTATATTAAAGAAGAAGGCGCAACGTCAAAGGTTAATGATTTAAAAAAAGAAGTAGATTCCAGAGCAAGAATTATAGAAAATAGAAATATTTTATGGAAAAAGCTTTTTAAGCTATCCGACAATGACAAATATGAATTTGCCAAATTTATCATGAATAACTGTTTTCTTGTCGTTGTGGAAACACCGAATGAGGAAAGTGCATTTCGTATATTTTCTGTGTTGAATGCGAGAGGGTTAAGTTTAACAGTTGCAGATTTATTAAAGGCCGAACTTATTAGCTCGATTCCCGTTATTAAACAGGAGAGATTTACACAGGATTGGGAAGGGTTTGAAAAAACATTAGGTCGGTCGGATTTTACCAATCTATTTTCCTATATTCGTATGATATATGCAAAAACCAAATTGCGTAAAACGCTTCTTAAAGAGTTCCATGAATATGTGATTGACGTTAAAAACGTAAATTCCAAGGCAGCTTTTAAAGATGCGGAAGACTTCATTGATAACGCATTGGATGAATACGTAGACGCTTATGATCAGATCAAGAACTGTTCATATGTTGGAAAAAATGAAAGAGATACAGAAGAAATTAATCGTTATTTCAAATATCTTAATAGACTGGATAACTCCGATTGGTTACCACCTGCTATCGAAGTAATGAAATATTACCAATATAATGATAAATTTTTACTCCAATTTTTTAGAAAATTTGAACGTTTTGCTTATGGGCAATTTATTTTACGCACGATGGTTAACATCAGGATCGCAAAATATGGCGAATTGTTAAAGGCTATTCAAAAGGCCGAAAAGGAAAGCCAAACTGATTTTATAGTTGATGCCTTGAAGTTGAGCGATAACGAGAAGGCGCAAATTAAAAAAATTCTTGATGGTGATATTTACGATAAGCCTGCTATCAGATTGCCTTTATTGTTACGGCTAGATGAATTTTTGTCCACTGGATCAGCGACCTATGACTACAAGACGATTAGTATTGAACATGTATTGCCTCAAACAAGTGATAATATAGAAAGTTGGACGCAAGCTTTTCCGGATGAAAAAATCAGAGCCGAATGGGTCAATAAGCTTGCAAATTTGGTGCTTTTAAATGGACGAACGAATTCTTCCGCACAAAATTATGATTTCGAGACAAAAAAAGAAAAATATTTTAAAACAAAAAATGGAAACATTAGCGGGGTTACTAATTTTGCACTGACAAGTCAGGTTATTCGGGAAAATGAATGGACACCTGAAGTACTTGAAAAGAGACAAGAGGAGCTACTTTCCACCTTTGACGCAATTTGGGATTTAAATTCTAAGGATAGCTAAGAGATTGACGCTATTCCGGTCATAGAATCGTTGATGCGGCAAAATATGCGTGCAATTCAAGGCAATAATGATTGAATAATACCGCTCTAAATTTGTTTGTGATAAATTGTTGTAAAATCAGTTGGCACAAATAGTTTGCAACAGCACGGAGTGTTAACAGGTTCAGGCCGGAAATTTCTAGAAATTGTTTGGTCGAAGTTTTGGTGAATAGCTTTATTTTATGCCGGAAAAGCACGTTTTTGGTATGGAAATCTCTCGACTGGAGTTCACACTTCAAAATTTCTGTATTCTTCAAAAATGGATTAACTGGTTTACACGAGTTCAACATCTGAAAAGTTAAAACAGTTTAAAGCCTGCGAGCCGCAGGCTTTAAAACAATCCCGAATGAAAAAGCGAATAAAATGATCTTGGCCGGAAAGTGTTTTACTCAAGTGCTTTGCCGCGTAATGACAATATTTGTCGCTGATAAAGCTTTCTCGACATTCAGTCTCTCGCGAACGCGATGACTATACGGGGGGCTGTCGATCACTGCTGAAAGTTTTCAATCTCAAACGTTACCAAGCTCGTCTGTCGGCGATGGTGTGGCTTTTCGTCTATAGACAATATAGTGCCTTTCAGCAAACCGCATTGACGACAAAATCTCCGCTATTCAACCTGACAAAGTTGAATGAAGCCAAAAAAATATGTTGAATAAAATCTTTCATAAATCTGTGCGCTATGTCTCCGCCCAAAATTATGCAAGGATGAGGAATTCGATTAGTAAATTCCTTCGGCATTCTTCGGGATTTTACTGTTAAAATTTAAATATTGAGCGAATAGCAATTATGGGGAAATATTTATGAATAGAGAAGAGTTGAAAAAAGCAGCTTTAGAAATTTTTGACAAAATTGCTGACGAGCATCCAAAAGGACATCAAGAAGTATATATGAATTATTATTTCGTCAAAAATTCAAAACTTTGTTTTGCCTTTGAAAAAGCTTTAAAAACGCCACTAAATATATGGTGTAAATTAGGAGTGGACAAAGATGTCGGGGGAATTAAGGGAGTGGAAAGCCTGGCGAAGAACCTTTGGCAAAAGGTTAATAAAAAGGGTGAGAAAGTTTACGGTCGCCATTCCGGTTTAAAAAGAATTGACGAGCTTCGTAATGCCGATTTGATCAAATACACACCGACAACACTTGGAGAAGTGCAAAAGGTTGTTGAAGGACTTATAAAAGCGGCAGCCAAGGGTGTGAAATAGAATTAGCGGAATGATAAGCACGACGAAATATGCGTGCCTATAATTGTGCGAACCCTTAATAGTGTCGAGGAAGTGAGCTTGGTCTGCCTGTTTTGGTAGCTCAAGCAGTTCTTGATAATAGAAATTTTTTATGTCGGGTTAAAAATGCACGGCAATTGACGGGGTATTAAAAACCATGAAAACCCGTTTGAATTACGTGCACGATCTTTCTTTTTGAAAATTTCATCGTCCCGATAAGGTGCGAGGTGAATTTTCGAGTATCTCAAAAATTGCGATATAAGACACCTTGCGCGTTCAGAAAATGAAAAAGAATTGATGCGGTCGGACAATCTGCCAGAGCAGGTAAGAAAGCTTTTGTTGAAGGCCACACGGTTAACAAAATAGAGTTGCAATAAAATAAAATAGATTTGCGAGCAAACAAAATAGATTTGCAATAAAACAAAAAGTTTTTTGAAAAAATTACTGCATTTATTATGAATACGATCAGGCTCGTTCGAGAATTGATCGGAATTGCCATTCTGCTATGAAGTAAGTTTCAAAGCAGAGCGGTTTTAAAATCGCGAACCGTAACAGCTTCACAAGACAAAATCCTGTTATCTGAAATCAGGGATTGGCAATAAATGACAACCGGTTTTGACAGATGCTCTTAAATGTCCAGCTTGCAGGCCTAGATCATAGTAGCCGTTAGCTTGGATACCTGTTGACCGGTTAAGACCCTAATTGCCCACTGATAATTTAACATCGGCAGCATAATTTTCACGCATAAAGTCGATAAAACTTTCCTGATATTGGCGCGTATGTTCATGCGCAAGTCTGTCACATTCCTCGACATCCTGCGCAATGATTGCATCAAGCATGAGCTGATGTTCGTCTGTCAAGAGATAACCCTCATTGGTGCGCTCCAGATACTCGAAATGTAAGTGCATCATTCTTTGCCCCTCATTTAAAAGACGGGAATAGAAGTCTGTAAGATAAGGATTGCGTCCGGCATAAGCGATGGCCAAATGAAATTGCTTATTCGTTTCCGACATAGCAAGATGAACGTTGCGCGCGACAGCCTGTTCAAATTCTTTCAGCCGTTTTTCAATTATTTTTATATCTTCATTCGTTCTGAAACGCGCGGCAA
The DNA here is from genome assembly GCF_016102505.1 of Bartonella sp. B10834G3. Classification (NCBI taxonomy): domain Bacteria; kingdom Pseudomonadati; phylum Pseudomonadota; class Alphaproteobacteria; order Hyphomicrobiales; family Bartonellaceae; genus Bartonella; species Bartonella sp. B10834G3. The sequence goes on along the minus strand of NZ_JACFOM010000004.1, from coordinate 29,341 downwards.
GACGCGTATTCATGCGTTGAGCAATATCCAATGCCTCGACATATTTGGGAAAAGTTGCCAATTCGATTGGCGCGACAATCGTTGTTCTATTGGCAAGTGTCACAACCAGATTGTCATTTGCCAAACGGATCAATGCTTCCCTTATTGGCGAACGCGAAAGCTCGAACCTCTCGGCAAGCGAGGTTTCATCCAACATCTGTCCCGGCTTTAGTTTGAGACACAGAATTTCATAATATAACGTGTCATAGACGAGGCGCGAGCCGGATTTTTTCTTCTGGTCTTTCGGCATATACATCTTAACAACTTTCGATCTCTTCATTTCTATAACTATTTTTCCCTGTTTTGTCGATTACGGAAATTTGCCGCTTGACAATGTCGACACATTGACGACATACTGCTTAAAAACGACAAAATGTCGACATTGTCAAGAAAGGGAGGATCATGACAATATCATTTCGCAAAATTGCTTTAATGTGTCGAAAAATGGCTTTTGTGGGTGTTTTGGCAAGCACCCAGATTGCCGGAATGGTGATGCAGGGAGAAGCGCAATCAACTGGCAGTTATTGGCAAGAGGTACAAAAGCGCGGCGTCTTGAAATGCGGCGCGGCTATTGCTTCTCCCTATGTCATGCGAGATCCGCAGTCAGGCCATTATTCCGGCTTTTTTGTCGAGTTATGCCGCCAATTTGCCGATGTCTTGCAGGTAAAAGCCGAATTCGTCGATACAACATGGGATAATCTTGTTGCCGGATTGCAAGCCAGCAAGTGGGATATGGCGATGGCACTGAACAGAACCCCGTTAAGGGCTATGGCTGCCCAGTTTACCATTCCGGCGGTGCAATATCAGGTTTCTTTTGTTTATAATAAAGCCAACACAAAAATACCTGAACATCCGGTAAAACTCGAAGATATTGATAAACCGGGTATAACAGTGGCGGTCATGTCCGGAACAGCCTGGGATAAGGCACTAACGGCGACCTTGAAAAATGCAACCCTTATGCGGCTTACCGGCGGCGACGAAGCAAGATTGTCGGTGATGTCGCGGCGTGCCGACATTCTGGCCGATGCATCGGATTCAAACAAACTGTTCAAGCAAGCCAATGCTTCATGGGCGGTCGAATTCATTCCCGAACCGGCGCTTGCCAAGCAAGGAATTTCCTTTGCTTTATCAAGAGAGTTAAGCCCCGCGGATGTTGCTGTTGTCGATATTTTTCTTGAAGGAAAAGTGGCGGATGGAGAAGTCGACAGACTGGTTGAAGAAGCAACAGCACAATCATTGGAAAATGTAGGGAAATAATTCATAAAAACTGGCGGTCAAACAGCCGCCGGCTTTTTCAATATTGCTTCAAAATGCGGAGGAGCATCAGATGGAAGCGATCGACAAAACTCCCCTTATCAGCATGAAAGATGTCCGGAAGAGTTACGGTGCGCTCGATGTGCTGAAGGGCATCAACGTCGATATGACAGCCGGAGAGCGTCTAGTTGTTATCGGGCCGAGTGGCGGGGGAAAAAGTACATTATTGCGCGTTGTTATGGGATTGGAGGAAATCAAAGGGGGAACCGTTGCGCTGGAAGGTTCCCCTTATATTTCTGTCAATCCGAAAAACAATAAAACTGTCATTGATACAAAAATCCGCCGTTCGATCGGCATGGTTTTTCAGCATTATACTTTATTTCCGCACCTGAATATTCTCGACAATCTGATTTTGGCACCGGTTAAAATTAACAAGGAAGCCAAAGCTTCGGCTATTGATCGGGCAATGGAATTGTTGGAACGCTTCGGCCTTGCATCGAAAGCCAAAGTTTTTCCCGCGCAGCTTTCCGGTGGTCAGAAACAACGTGTGGCTATTGCCCGTGCGCTGATGCTTGATCCCAAACTATTGCTGTTTGATGAAGTCACATCGGCTCTTGATCCGGAACTGGTGAGCGAAATCGAAAATGTCATGATGGATCTGGCCGAGCAATCCCTGCCAATGATGATTGTCACGCATGATATGGGCTTTGCCAGAAATATTGCTTCAAGGGTTATTTTCTGTGCCGGTGGCGTTGTTGTTGAAGACGGGCCGCGCGAGCAGGTTTTGGGAACGCCCGAAAACGAGCGGACAAGGGAATTTATCAAGCGCGTTTTCCGGATTGGCGAATAGGGGGAAAAATGAATTATCATTTCGACTTCAATTCCGTCTTTCGCAATATGCAGCCGCTATGGGACGGCTTGGGTGTTACCTTGCAATTGACATTGGCTGCCAATGTCATCGGCCTGACATTCGGGTTCATTGTTGCGCTGTTTTTATTCAACAAATACGCAATATTAAGAATGCCTTTTATTGCCTTTGTCGAATTTTATCGCTGTACACCGGCAATGGTGCAGATCGTCTGGTTTTTTTACTGCGTGCCGATGATGTTCAACTGGTTTTTGCCGCCGGTTACGATGGGAATAATCGCATTGTCGTTAAACCTCGTTGCCTTCAATGCCGAAGCTTATCGTTCGGCAATCCAGAATGTACCGCGCGAACATATAGATGCCGGCATTGCACTGGGATTTACGCCATTCCAGCGGATACGCTATATCATATTGCCGACCGCTTTCCGGTCGTCTTTGCCGGTTTTGTTGACAAATGGAATTGTCATTTTTCAACAGAGCGCATTGGTGGCCCTCGTTGCCGTCAACGACCTGATGTATGCAGGCAAATCATTGGCTACCAACAATTTTCGCCCGATAGAGACATTTACGATCGTTGCCTTGATCTATTTTGCCATTTCCTATCCCGTTTCGCAATTTGTCGGATGGATGGAAAAACGCCGCGAAATCATGAGCAGTTAGCGGGGGATGAAGATGTCTTTTGAAACAAGCAGCTTTGTGAACTTCATTTCCTCATTGGATTTTTCTGTCGTATGGCGTTTCAAATATGCGCTTTTATGGGGATTGGTAACAACATTAAAGTTAACCGTGATCTGTATTACATTGGGCGCGCTGTTAGGCTTTGTAACAAGCCTGTTTCGCACGTCGAAACATTGGTTTTTGCGCTTTTTTTCGGGAATTTATGTGGAATTTTTCCGTGGAACTCCGGTGCTGATACAGCTTTTCTGGATTTTCTTTTGTTTGCCTGTTCTATTGGGAGTGGAGCTTAGCAATTCATTTTCGGCCATATTGGCGCTTACGATTTATATGGGGGCGATCAGCAGTGAAACCTTCCGGGCATCGCTAAAAAATGTTGGCAAAGAACAATATGATGCCTGTATCGCACTCGGCCTGACGCCTGCCGTGCGCACACTTTATATCGTGTTTCCGCAAGCGGTGTTACGTGCCATTCCGACACTTCTTTCCAATTGTATCGCGCTATTCAAGGAAAGTGCGCTGGTTTCGGCTGTCGGCATGGCCGATCTTATGTTTGTCGGGCAGAACATTTCCAATGCAACCGCCCGTCCGGTGGAAGTTCTCACAACTGTCGCCATTATTTACTTTGCTATCGGCTTTCCACTGGCAAGGTGCGTAACATTTTTTGAAAAACGCATTCTCAAGCGTTTCTCGATGTAACAATCATTCAACAATGGAGAAAATTATGAAATTAAAAGGTGTAATGCCCGCACTTGTCACTCCTTTTGACGAAGATTTCAAAGTCGATTTCAAGGCTTTTGAAAAGCTTTTGACCAAGCTTCGCAATGATGGTGTTTCCGGTTGGGTACCATGCGGCTCGACAGGTGAATATAATGCCATGACAGCCGAAGAACGTGTTTCGGTTTTAAAATTCGTCAAGGAATTTGCCAATAAGGACGAGCTGTTGATTGCCGGTACCAATGGCGGTTCGACATGGGAAGTGATCGAACATACCAAACGCGCCCGCGATCTCGGTTATGACACTGTTCTTCTGTCTTCACCCTATTATGCCACGCCTGCCGTTGACGAACTGATTTCCCATTATCAGGCGGTGCTCGATGCAGTGGATGTGAATATTATTCTTTATAATTATCCGCCAAAAGTCGGTGTCGAGGTGGGGCTCGACGTGATGGACGCTTTTGTCAATGAGCCACGTATTATCGGCATTAAGGAATCCAGTGGAAACCTGTTGCGCGCGATTGATATTCGTATGCGTTACGGGGATCGTTACCAGCTTGCAAATGGTTCGGACGACCAGACACTGGACTTCTATCTTTGGGGTGCAACATGCTGGATCTGTGGCCCTGCCAATTGTATGGCGAAAGCCTGCGTTGATCTGGTTAACAAAATCGAAAGCGGTGATTGGATGGCAGCCCGCAGCAAGATGCAAACCATTTATGCCGCCATGTCATCGCTTGAAAGCGGCAAGTTTGTTGAAAAGGTAAAATATGGATGCGAATTGGCCGGAACGCCTGTTGGTCTTGGACGCCGTCCATTGCTTGCACTTTCGGCTGACGAGAAAAAAGCTTTTGCAAAGGCTATGGAACCGGTTTTGGGGTGAAAAATGGGTATGCGGGAGGATAAAAAAACAAGGGTCGCAGTTCTGGGCGCGGGTATTATCGGTACAACCATAGCCTATGAATTGCAAAAACGCGGAAAATCTGTCGTTCTTATTGACAGAAACGAGCCGGGGCGTGGTGCTTCATTCGGCAATATGGCAAGTATTGCGGTGACCGAGTTTCTTCCCTCTTCCCGCCCGTCTATTTTATCACAAATTCCCAAATGGGTTTTTGATCCGGAAGGGCCGGTGTCTATCCGGCCTGCCTATTTGCCACGCATGGCTTTCTGGTTGGTACGCTTTTTGAAGGCTGCCCGCCCCAAAACAATGGAAGCCCTTTCGGCTGCGGGAGCGGCACTGTGCCATCGCGCATTGACAGATCTTCAATCCATGCTGGATGGAATTGACAATCGGGATGCACTGAGTTCTGAAGGGTGTATAAGCCTCTATGGCAGTAAGGCCGAACTTGATAATGATAATGACCATATCTCGACATTGGAGCGTTACGGTTTTGATTATCGAATTTTATCGGCCAAAGATGTAAAAGATCTTGAACCTGCAATTACCGATCACATCCATTGTGGCTTATTGTTTCCCGATAATAAGTCGGTATCCGACCCTTATTTACTGGTTCAAAAATTCCTTGCCGCTTTTCTCGCTAATGGTGGCGAAGTTTTAAAAGGCGAAGTCACGGGTTTCCGGAAGACAGACGATCAAATCCGTTTCATACAATTGGCCGACGGGCGCACGGTCGCTGTTGATGAAGCAGTCTTATCAGCCGGTGCTTATACCGGTAGACTTTCCAAACTGTTGGGCGAGCCGATCCCGCTTGAAACCGAACGCGGCTATCATACCCAGATCATGAAGCCGAATATTTCTTTACGCCATTCCATTATCTGGCCGGCACGAGCGTTTATGGTGACACCGACTGCCGGTGGTATTCGCGTAGGCGGAACGGTTGAAATGGCGGGGCTTGACGCTGCCCCCGATTATCGACGCTCGAAAATAACTGTTCGCCATGCAAAAGAAGCTCTGCCAGAATTAACGGTAGAAGATGCGACCGAGTGGATGGGACATCGCCCGGCTTTACCCGACACCGTGCCGATTATAAGCCCGTCGGCCAAGGTTAAAAACCTGTTTTATGCCACCGGACACGGGCATCTCGGAGTAACCTATAGTGCGACAACTGCTCAATTGATCGCCGATATGATGACCAATATCCCGATTGGCATGGATATGACGCCATATCGGGTTGACCGATTTTGAAAGGATGAAGCAATGACACAGGATAAAAACCCCGTTGCAATTTTGACCGGTGCCGGCCGCGGTATGGGAGCGGCAATTGCTCTCGAACTTCATCGGCGTGGCTATAGACTTGCATTGATGTCTCCTTCAGGCTCGGCCGTTACACTGGCTGAAAAACTGGGTGCGGTCGGTATGAAGGGGAGGGTTGAAAGTGGTGATGACCTGAAAGAGTTTGTGCATAGAACCCTTGACCGATATGGCCGTATTGACGCTGTTCTCAATCATACCGGACATCCGCCAAAAGACGATCTCATAAAGATTACCGATGAAATGTGGGAAAAAGGCAACGAGATGATGTTGTTGCCGGTGGTGCGCATGGCGCGCCTTGTAACGCCTGTTATGCTCGAACAGAAAAAAGGCGCATTTCTGAATATCACGACTTTCGCAGCCTATGAACCGACACTGGCTTTTCCGGTCTCATGCGCTTATCGGGCGGGCGTCGGTGTCTACACAAAACTTTATGCCGATCGTTATGCAGCAGACAATATCCGGATGAACTGTTTATTGCCCGGTTATATTGACAGCCTCGATCATACACAACAAACTGCGCAAACCATTCCAATGAAAAGGATTGGTCGAGTGGATGAAATCGCCAAGGCAGCCGCTTTCCTGCTTTCGGATGATGCATCCTACATAACCGGTCAGAATATACGTGTTGATGGTGGCCTCACCCGCCACGTCTAGGCCGTTTCGATATAGCGACAGTCAAGGGAGGAATTGATGCGCAACAAACTTTATATTGACGGAAAATGGGTGGAGGCGTTGTCGGGCGAAATGATCGATGTCATCAATCCCGCAACGGAAGAAGTTTTTGCAAAAGTTCCGGCGGCCAATGCAGAGGATATAGACAAGGCAGTCGGGGCTGCGCGCAAAGCTTTTGACAACGGGCCCTGGCCGAAAATGGAAGGCCGTGAACGTGCAGCCTATCTGCGCGCAATGGGCAAGCGAATTGAAGAACGGTTGAAAGAACTGGCAAGAATAGAGGTTCTTGATAATGGCAAGCCGTTACCCGAAGCCGAATGGGATATTGGTGATGTCGCAGCCTGTTTCTATTTTTATGCAGATATGGCCGAGCGGGAAGATATAAAGCAGGAAGAGATCATCGAACTGCAAGATAAACGTTTCACGTCAAAAGCGGTTACCGTGCCGCTTGGCGTTGTCGGCGGTATTGTCCCGTGGAACTATCCGATGTTGATGGCTGCGTGGAAGATTGCGCCTGCACTCGCGGCAGGTTGTACGATTGTGCTTAAACCGGCCGAACAGACACCATTGACGGCATTGGAATATGGAGCCATTGCCGATGATGTCAAATTGCCCGCCGGTGTTCTCAATATTGTAACCGGATTCGGTTCGACAGCCGGTCAGGCCTTATTGGAACATCGGGGGGTTGATAAATTGGCCTTTACCGGCTCGGTTCCCACCGGCTCCAAGGTGATGCAAGCGGCAGCGCGTGATATCAAGCGTGTCAGCCTTGAATTGGGTGGAAAATCGCCATTTCTGGTCTTTGAAGATAGCGATATTGACGAGGCGGTCGAATGGGTGATGTTCGGTATTTTCTGGAATCAGGGGCAGGTTTGTTCAGCCACTTCGCGGCTGTTGGTGCATGAGGCCATTTACGACAAATTTTTAGAAAAACTGGCTGCCGAAACCGCAAAGATCACCATTGGCAACGGTTTGGATGAAGGCATATTGTTGGGGCCGCTCGTATCCGAAAAACAATATCTTCAGGTTCTTGCCGCTATCGGGCAAGGGAAAAAGGATGGAGCGAAAATATTGACCGGCGGAAAACGGGCAAAAGGCTTTGACAAGGGTTATTTTGTCGAACCGACCATTCTGGTTGATGTTCCATTGACCAGTCATGTCTGGAATGAAGAAATTTTCGGTCCTGTTGTTGCGGTGCGCCCGTTTGAAACAGAAAGCGAGGCCGTTCATCTTGCCAATCATTCGCGTTTCGGCCTGGCTGCTGCCATCATGACCAAAGACCTGAAACGTGCCGAACGAGTTGCCGGCCAATTGAAGGCCGGCATTATCTGGATAAATTGCTCGCAACCGACTTTTGTCGAAGCCCCGTGGGGTGGCTTCAAGCAATCGGGAATAGGGCGCGAACTTGGCCGCTGGGGATATGAAAATTACCGCGAAATCAAGCAGATTACATCCTATGTCAGTAACCGGCCATGGGGTTGGTATAGCAAATAATTTTTTCGGGAGGAAAAAATGCATCGGGAGAAGGAAATCGAAATTCTGCAAGTCCATTGTCAAGGCGAAATAGGGCGGGTGATTACAGGAGGGGTTGGTGATATTCCCGGCAGAAGCATTGCCGAAAAAATGGATTACATCAATGAGGTCGATGATAGCTTACGCCGCTTTGTTACATTTGAACCGCGCGCCCATGTCGCCATGACAACCAATCTTCTATTACCTCCGACCCGTGAGGATGCCGATGCGGCCTTTATCGTTTTGCAACCGGATCGGGCATATCCGATGTCGGGGAGCAATTGCATCTGTGTTGTTACCGCGCTTCTGGAAAGCGGAAAAATCAGAATGCAGGAACCGCAAACAACGGTTCGACTTGATACAGCCGCAGGTATTGTTGAAGTGACCGCAGAATGTCGTAACGGTCGTTGTTTAAGTGTAACCATAAACAATGTACCGGCTTTCGTGGAAAAACTCGATGCAGAAATAGAAACCGCTGAATGGGGTAAAGTCAAAGCCGATATTGCTTTTGGCGGCGTTTATTATGCGCAGATGGATGTCGACCAGATCGGCTTGAAAATTTTGCCTGAACACGCCCGCGCATTGGCCGAAGCCGGAATAGAGCTGGTTGATCTCTTCAATCGGCAAAACAAATTTTCCCATCCACTTAATCCCTCACTGAACAGTTTGGCCTATGTTATGTTTCGTGATTATGAAGATGACGGGAGCCTGCGTACTTGCACGACCTTGAAACCGGGGCGGGTTGACCGTTCACCTTGTGGAACAGGTTCTTCTGCAGCACTGGCAATTGCCAAATCAAGAGGCGAAATGAAAGTCGGTGATAGCCGTATTTCCCGTTCGATTATCGGTGGGGAATTTACCGCAAAAATTATCGGTGAAACAAAAATTGGCGGGCGTGAGGCTGTATTGCCGCAAATAACAGGACAAGCGTGGATTTATGGACGCGAGTTCCTGCGTGTGGATGCGGATGATCCCTTTCCGACCGGTTTTGCCTTGTCCGATAGTTGGGGGTCAAAGGTTAGCGAATTATCAAAATAACGGGCGGGAAAAGACATCGGCATCGAATATCGGCATTGAACAATTGTCATGCAAAAAAATTCCAATGAATAGCGATGATCGGCAAGGCAGGGTAAGTGTGCAGATATACCGGTTCTCTCGCCAAGACGAAAAAACCAAAAAATATCAACTATAGAACGCCACTATAGCGGTGATTAAATTGATTGGCACAGAAGCGATTTTTCAGAATTGTCTTTTAAAGACCGTTGATGACAGCCGGCACAATAGAAAACCGGTTTATTGTTTGACGCTCTCAATGGGGAAATAGATATTTGGAAAATAGATATTTCATTCTGGAAAACAACGATTGAACAGGTTCCTGTCCGTTAAAATCCGGTTTTTCTTGTCCATAACAATAATTATCTTATGTCCAAACATCATATTTGTTTTGATGAAAAGATAATGCAGGCGGTGATGATAGTGCAATTACTGGCCATTTTGTTTGTCTCTTCCGCTTGGCAAAAAACCGAGGTCGTAATTGCAGCTTTTCCGCAACCGGAAACGCTTTTATTGTCTTGGTGACCGGTCAACAATTATTAGCTCTAAAAATTAGCCGCCTTTCATATTGCAGTCGGTACAATTTGCCTAGACGATCTGTTTTGACAATCTTGTTTTGACTATTTGTTTTGACGATCGTCTATAGTGAAATGCTGTTTCTAATGGAGATCGGAAGAAGACTTCCGGACGACATAGCGGCTTGGCAAAATATGTTTTTTATTTTTAAAAACCTTGCTGAAATGGCTCAAATTTTCATAGCCCACCGCAAATGAAGTCTCGGTTACGGAATAACCATTCAACAAAAGCTGGCAAGCAGTTTCAATCCGTATATCGACAAGGTGACTATGCACCGACCGGCCGATACTGATGCGAAAGGCTTCTTTCAATCGACGGGTATTCAGGCCGACCTGACGGGCAAGGCGCGCAATGCTCCAGTTTTCAGCGCAATTTTCTTCCATGAGCTTCAAGGCATAGTCGAGCTTATGTTTTTCATTTGAACTCAAAGCTTTGAATTTATTGCCTTTATCGCCATTTTCAGCAATTTTAAGGGCAATGCTCAATGCTTCAATCGCTTTACTGTAAATAAATATATCACGCAATTGCCCCTTGGCGAGTTTGCAGTTCAAAATGCTTGAGATGACCGGATGCAATTCGACCGACGGCGTTAACGGAATGAGGAATACTTTCTGGTCGGGGCGGCTATGGTTATCCATGAGAGAGGCGGCAAAACGGCTTAATGAAATGCCGCCAAGCTTTTTCAGAATCTGTTTGCTGTAACGGATATCGAGAACCAATAGCCGTGAATTTTTACGAAAAATATCTATTCCATGTGAAAAACCGTCGCTGGCAAAGAGGATTGCTTTTCCCGCAGATAATTCAACCGGATAGGCTCCGTCGACGCATATAGTGCCATTGCCATGAACGAAAAAAGAGAGTGAAAAAGTCGAAGGGCCGGAAGCTTCCATGATAATATCGTGTTCCGGTGTCGCGTCGAGTGAATGGATGAGAATATCGTTTTCAATACTTTGAAAAAGAGATTGATGTTTCCATATCGGGTTATTGTTGAACTGGCTACCGTTCCAGTCATTTTCGCCGTTAATCACGATGTTTATGGACGAATTGGAATTGCAATCCATCACTTTATTCATGGAATTGTCCATCAGAATTAGTCCTGTTCGCGTTATTTCAAGTACCAATTACGTTAGCTTATTTTGACATTAGTTGATTATTATTATCAAGTTTTATTACGAAAAAAAATTAGCCAGAACGAGAAAAACGATGTTTTCAATCATAAAAACTGATGGTTATGGATCTCTCGGATTTTGCATTGTAGCATTATCAATAGGTTCGTTTTCAATGCAATCGCATGCGCAAGAAACGGTCGAACTCGACAAGATCGTTATAACTTCTGCCAAACGCGCGCAAAATATATCAAATTATGATGGTTCCGTTTCAGTGATTGAAAGCCAGTCGCTAAACGACAATGGCATTGCAAGTGTTGATGATTTACAGAAAGTTTTTCCCGATCTTTATGCCACAACAAGAGGAAACCGTATCTATAGTAATTATACGATCCGCGGCTTATATTCTGCCGATTTTTTCAATCCCACAGTACAAGTTTATGTGGATGGTGCTCCCCAATCACCTTCGGCTTTGTCACGCAATTTGTATGACGTCGAACGGATAGAGTTTTTGCGTGGCCCACAGGGAACCCTTTATGGCGGTAATGCTTTCGGCGGGGTTATCAACATTATCACGAAAAAACCGGTCAAAAACAGATTTTACATCTCCGCTACAGGCTCGCCCCAGATACCGTCAGGCGAATTCGGGGGCACGCTGGCACTTCTTCCCGATCAATTGTTTTTGGATTTTGCCGGCAATTATGATTATTTTTCCGGCGACATAGATGACATCACAACGGGTGATAAACGCATCAATGGAAGTGAAACCGGTTTTGGCCGTTTCGGGATAAGGTTCACGCCGACAGACAAAAACTTTGATTTCAGCATGAATTACGCCAAAGAGCGGCTCAAATCCCGCGAAGAACTTTACGTAAAAAAGGATGGCGTGAAAGACCGGAAATATGAAAGCGGCTTTTATGGCGAGAGACCGCTATTGCGCCGCGATGTTGTTGATGCATCGGCTATCTTCAACGCATATCTTGACGACTTTACATTCACCTCTATCACCGCTTATCAGGATAGTGACGTTGCGCGCGATTTTTCAGCCGGCTTTGATACGCGTTATCTTTGGCCGCAAGATGAAGAGATGTTCAGTCAGGAACTGCGCGTGAATTATAAGGGCGACAATATCGACGCACTTGCCGGTCTCTGGTATAGTCGTGAGAACTTCAATGGTAAAAAAAATGCCGTTGCTCCCTATTATGGTTTTTCACATAATCACGTGCGCAGTTATAGTCGGGCTGCCTTTGGCGAGGTAACCTATCATGTCACCAACAAGCTTGATCTGACAGGCGGCCTTCGCATAAGCCATGACAAATCGAGTATCGACGCCATGCGTCTTGATAGTTACCAAACCGGCATGGGGTTCGATTTCGATAATAATGCCGATTTTAACAGCTACCAGCCCAAATTCAGTATCGGCTATCAGCTCAATGATGCTGTGCGGCTTTTCTCCGTTATTTCCAAAGGCTACAAACCGGGTAATTTCAACCACAGCATAAGCTCGATGCTGGATGCCAATCCCTATGATCCCGAACAGGCATGGAATTATGAAATCGGCATGCGCTCCAGCCTGTTTGATAATTCTCTCGACCTTGCAGTTTCTCTTTACCGTCTCCACTCGGACGACAAGCAGATATATGTGGGACTTCTCGGCCAGCAATATATACGCAATGTTGGCAAGGCTGACAGCACCGGTATCGAAGTTGAAAGTGAATGGCGTGCAACGAACCGTTTGACATTGGCGGGTAACGCATCTCTCGGCCGGTTTGAATTTACCGACTTTACCGATCCCGATAGCGGCCTCGTCTATGATGGAAACCGGATTCCCTATGCTCCCGATTTCAAAGGAAACATGAACCTCGGCTATATTATCAACGAGGAGCTATGGAACGGTGTTTTAACAGCCAATATTTCAGCCCATTATACCTCGAAGGTCTATTTTGATGAAGCAAACCACGTTGAACAAAATGCTTTTACGACATTTGATGCCAGTCTCGATTTTGCCAAGGTCAACGGATTAACAGCCAGATTGTTTGTCCAGAATATCGCAGACAAAAGCTATAAAAGCTATGCATATGATAATGGCCGGTTTGAAATGGCAACTCTCGGCAATGGTCGCAGCTATGGGGTGAGCTTGCACAAGGAATTTTAATCCAATTCCAAAATAAAGCTCGCCCGATTTTATTTTGCCCCGGCAAATCTTTCCTCATAGAGATTATAAAAGCAGTCATTCGATAATGGTTAATGTCATCAAGAAAAAACCGGTTCGTCAAATCGCCTTGGCGGCTGGTGGTGTTTACGCCACGCAAGGTATTATCGGAGGTTTAACTTATATAGGCATGCCTGCTTATATACGCATGCATGGAGCCTCCCTCGACCAGATAGGGTTGGTATCACTTGTTATGCTTGTTTGGGTTTTGAAGTTCTTTTGGTCATCATGGATTGAACGACTTCGCATCGGCCCGAACGGACGCCGTTTCTCCTCTCCTATCATCATTATTGCCGAATGTGGTGTTCTTTTATGCCTTGCAATTCTGGGCTTTTATGAAAATGTCTCAACAATACTGCTTTGTCTGGTTTTTATGGCCATCTTTTCGGCCACAGCCGATATTGCTTGCGACGCTTTTCTTATCGAACAATTGAAAACCTCCAATTATGGCCTCGGCAATATAGCGCAAGTCGGGGGTAGTTATTCGGGATTGATCTTTGGCGGCGGCATTTTCTTGTGGGTGTGTGATGGCTCAGGATGGCGTGCAGGCTGCATTTTTTTGGGCATTCTGATTGCGGTCTGTTCCATACCGATGATGCTCGTTGATGAACCTTTGGTAGAAAATTCACAGCCATTGCAAAAACCCCGTTTGCTAAAGGCGGTGGTTCGCAAAAATATGTTGTTAGGTCTGGCAATGGTTATCGCCTATGAAATGGCGGGGCGTATTGTGCAATCACTCGTCGGGCCATTATTGGTCGATCTTGACATTCCATTGGCAAGCTTGGGTATGATAAATGGTGTGGGTGGCGTCGTTTCGGGGCTGATCGGTGTTTTGGCAGGCGGTGCACTGGCTCAAAAACTTGGCAGTAAAAATGCAATGCGCCTTGTTGCCCTGCTGCAAATTGTGGTCATAACAGTCTTTGCCTCTTTTTTAATAAGCCAATTTTATACGCTGCCGTTATTTATCGGCCTCACTATTGGTGAAAGCGCCATCATGGCAGCGGGGTTTGTCACCTGTTATTCGCGGCTGATGGAATTGGTATCGAAAGATCAGCCGGGCGTTGATTTCACACTTTTTCAAAGTGCGAGCGCCTTGACAGCCGCATTGGCAGGCGCTGCCGGCAATTTCATCGCACAATATTACGGCTATAGCGGGGCATTCGCATTGGCAGCGCTTATAGCTATTGCAACACCGATGATCTTGAAGTCATCAGAAACACATGTAGAGAGGAATTTACAATCATGACAAAGCCGCATGCAGTTATCATCGGTGGTGGCGTTGCCGGGCTTGCAGCAGCCTGGTGGCTTGATAAAGCAGGTTGGCAGAGCACCATTATAGAACGGGCAAAAAGCTTGCGTAACAGGGGCTATATGGTGAGCCTCACAGGTTTGGGTTATGAAACCGTGAAAAAAATGGATCTTTATGATCGGCTGAAGGCAATATCTTATACGATTGATGAAAATATCTATAAAAATAACAAAGGCAAAGAACTTATCCGTTTGCATTATCGGGATTTTGTCAATGATTTGCCCTATCTTGCGGTGAGCCGGAGTGATCTTGTAACCGTGCTTGCCAATGCCTTGCCTGTCGGGGCGAAATTATGTCCGGATACACATGTTCTCAGCCTCGAAAAGAGTGCGGATGGATATAAAATCGAATTGAATAATCATGATATTTTGCATTGTGATATGGTGTTGGGATGCGATGGTTTGCGCTCGTCCCTGCGGCAACAATATTTTGATAAAGATGGCAAAAGCTTGCAACCGCTTGGATATTGTTTCGCGGTCTATGACATCAATCATGTGAAGGATTTTGATTATGATTTCCTATCCTATGTGGAACCTCGACATTTTGCCGAATATTACAGTCTCCATGACGGGAAACTTGCAGCCTTGCATATTTGGCGCGATGAAAGATCAAATCCGCATATAACTGCCGATGGTTATCAATTATTGAAGCAAATCGTTAGAGGGAGCAACCGGCAAGTCCGTGATTTACTGTCGATCGCACAAAAAGAAAAAGCCCCGATATTGGTCGATAGCCTGACAATGGTGGATTTACCCCAATGGTACAATGGCAAAATGCTTTTGCTAGGAGACGCGGCACATTGCCTGACGTTAATTTCAGGGCAGGGAGCCGGTATGGCACTCGCTTCAAGCGAAATGCTGGGCATGGCCTTAGCCAAATATCAGAATATCGAACAGGCGTTTACTGTTCATGACCGGCAATTGCGACCAATTATCAAGCGCTTACAGGAAAGAACGCGTAAAATGGCTCCGATGTTCGTACCCGCAACCGCTTTTACATTCCATTTACGAAATATTGTGCTCAAATTCATGCCCAAATCGTGGCTATACCACTATTTCACCAATGCCGTAAAATCGGAAATTGCACTCACGCATTTGCAATAATCTTGCTTGAATAGCCTTGTTACGGTTTTATCTTTCGGACGGCAAAGAGAGTAAAATTGCTGGCGTGTCAAACGGATAAGCTCGCGTGAAAAGCCGCGTGGGGCTTTTGAAACATAAAGAATTTAACAACTATTTTGTTACAAGGCTTAAAGCGTGTCTGGCACGTCTCTTTTTGCATGGCAACAATTTGAAAACGCTCATAAATATATCAGGGAAGCTGTATTTATCAAAATTGGCGGCCAATCCGGTCTTGGTAAACCGGTACACCGACCGACAGCGATAAATGTGACAAATGCTACCGTGCATAAGTTAAAGCATTTACCGACTGAACTGATAATGCCAATGATTTTTCACGCGACGCGAAGCACAATCGCGTTTATTCGCTCGAACTCTTTCAAAGGGTGATAAGTGTTTTTGTGGAAAACATTGAAATTATCGCCCGCTTACAGAAAAATTTTTTTAAAATAAAATATTATTTTATATTGAGTTTTTAATTTAATTAAAATTAAAAATATATTAATTAAAATTTTAATAAAAAAATAATAAATTATATATTAAAAAATTTTTATATATTCAATTATTTATAAAAATATTTTATCATTAATTTGAATATTCTCGTGGTGTTGTCAGATCTAAAAAATGGAAACAGCACGATGTAAATTCATTAATATTGAGGCAATGTTAATCAAAGTGAGGACGGATGTCTGTATGAAATCGTCAGGGAAGGCTTGTGAGCCCGATCCCTTTTTCACAAAAAAGCCATTTAATCTTTTTTAATAAAAGACAGGTTACAGCACGAACTCTTTGCATAGGTGTTTTTGAATCCTGAAAATGATTATTTTTGAGGTTTTTAGTAGGTCGATATGAAACAAGTTAAAGCGCGTCAGCAAGTCGAAAAAATCAAAAGACCAACAATTAAATTAAGTAATTTTGTAAAAACCATTCAAAATATCATGCGCGGAGATAGCGGTATCAACGGCGATGCACAACGTATCGAGCAGATGACATGGCTGATTTTTTTAAAAATTTATGGGGCAAAGGAAGAAAGTTGGTCGGTCGTTGGCAGTAGTAGATCTCATAGCTACAAATCAATTATACCGGATGAATTCCATTGGGAAAATTGGGCAAAAGATAACAAGGATGGGAAAGCATTAACGGGCGAACCTTTGCTGGAATTTGTTAATCAAAAATTGTTTCCTGCTCTTAAGAACCTTAATATCGACGTCAATACACCAATTCGCCAATCTATTGTAAAGACGGTTTTTGAAGATGCCAACCAATATATGAAAGATGGCGTTTTACTGCGCAAAGTTATCAATGTCATTGATGAGATTGATTTTGACGAATATCATGACAAGCACGCATTTGGCGAAATTTATGAAACCATTTTAAAAAGTTTGCAAAGTGCAGGTAACGCGGGTGAATTTTATACCCCGCGTGCTGTGACCGATTTTATTATTGAGGTTTTAAACCCGAAATTGGGTGAAAAGGTCGCCGATTTTGCTTGTGGTACAGGGGGGTTCCTGACGGCGGCATTGAAAACGTTGAATAGTCAGGTAGAAACAACGAGAGATCGTCGTGTTATTCAGGAAAGTATATATGGCATCGAAAAAAAACCACTGCCTTATATGCTGTGTGTCACGAACTTATTATTACACGATCTTGATAATCCCATGATTGTGCATGGTAACGGTTTGGAGAAAAATGTTCGCGAATATCAAAAAAATGACCGATTTGATGTTGTGGTTATGAATCCACCTTATGGAGGGACGGAAAATGAAATAATCCGAAGCAACTTTCCGAAAGCATTGCAAAGCGGTGAAACGGCTGACTTATTTATGAGCGTCGCAATGTATCGCCTGAAGCATCTGGTAGAAGGCGGTGGAAGGTGTGCTATTATCATTCCCGACGGTTTTCTGTTTGGTGGTGACAGTGCAAAAACAGCCATAAAAGAAAAATTGATTAACGAATTCAATTTACATACAATTATCCGCCTGCCAAATAGTATTTTTGCACCTTATACGTCAATTACAACCAATATCCTATTTTTTGATAATAGCAAAAGGACAGACGAAGTTTGGTTTTATCGTGTGGATATGCCGGAAGGCCAAAAACATTTTTCTAAAACGCGGCCTGTGAAACTGGAGCATTTCAACTCATGCCTTGAATGGTGGAATAATCGGACAGTCATAGCCGATAAAGATACTGATAGTTTCAAATCGCAAAAATTTAATAGAGATTTTTTAGAGCATAATGGGTTCAATCTTGACTTATGCGGTTACCCGAAAATAGAAGAGGAAATATTGAGCCCGGAAGAAACGATGTTAAAATATCATGAGCTACGCACAGAGTTAAACGAGCGCATTGATGCGACATTATCTGATATTGCCAAGTTTCTTGATATTGATTTGAATAAAAAGATTGCCGGTAAATGAGACTGATTGGTGACAAGTTAAAAGCTTCTCTACTCCAAGATGCTTTTCAAGGCAAATTGACAAAACAATTGCCTGAAGATGGTGATGCACGTGACTTGCTGAAGGAGATCCAAGCGGAAAAAGAGCGCTTGGTCAAAGAAAAGAAAATTAAAGAAGAAAAAAACTTGCCCGTTATCAAAGACGAAGAAATACCATTTGATTTACCAAAAAACTGGGTTTGGACAAGGTTAGGGAAAATTGGTTATTGGAGTTCAGGTACAACTCCGAATAGAACTAACTTCAATTATTATAATGATGGTACTTATAATTGGTTGAAAACTGGCGATTTAACTGATGGCAATATTACTAGCACATCGGAAAAGATCACGGAAAAGGCCTTAAGGGAAACATCAGTAAAATTGCTACCTCGCGGTTCGGTTCTAATTGCTATGTATGGCGCAACAATCGGTAAGTTAGGAATATTGGAAGTAGAATCGACCACCAATCAGGCTTGTTGTGGGTGCATCCCGTATAATGGTATCTTAAATTATTATTTGTTTTATTTTTTGTTATTTAGTAGAAAGAAATTTATCGAAATGGGGGCAGGTTGTGCACAACCGAATATATCTAAGGAGAAAATAATAAATACTGTTGTCCCAGTTCCCCCACTTGCTGAACAACGTCGTATTGTGGATAAACTGAAAACGGCAATAGAAAAAACTGATGAACTAAAATTTTTTGAGACTAAGCTTAGTGAGCTCGAGAAAAGTTTTCCGAATAAGTTAAAAGCTTCTCTACTCCAAGATGCTTTTCAAGGTAAATTGACGAAACAATTGCCTGAAGATGGTGATGCACGTGACTTGTTGAAGGAGATAAAAGCGGAAAAAAAGCGCTTGGTCGAAGAAAAGAAAATTAAAGAAGAAAAACCTTTTTCTGTTATCAAAGACGAAGAAGTACCATTCGATATACCAAAAAACTGGGTTTGGACGAGATTGGGAGAAGTTACGAATTATGGAGAATGTAGGCAAGTAAATAAACATAATATTGGATCGCATGAATTAATTATTGAATTAGAAGATATTGAAAAAAATAGTTATAAAATTTTACATAGAAATTTTGATCGTATACCAGGAAGTAATAAGAATCGTTTTAAGAAGAATGACGTGCTTTACGGAAAGTTGAGGCCATATTTAAGAAAATGTGTAATCGTTGATTGTGACGGATATTGTTCTACGGAAATAATACCGATTAATGGTTATGGGAGAATTGATCAGAAATTCATCATGTATTATATGACGTCACCGTTTGTAGATATTCGCGTGAATAGCTTGACACACGGAATGGATATGCCCCGTCTTGGGACAAGAGCGGCACTTAAATTATTATTCCCTCTTCCTCCGCTTGTAGAACAACGTCGTATTGTTAAGATCATTGAAGCAGCAATGCAAAAAATAGACTGTTTAGATGACCGTTAAATTATATTGTCGTGAAAATGTTATTTATCCAAAAATCAATATGTGCATAGTTCATTTTTTAAATTGTTTATTGCTTCGTTATAATTTTTAATTCCGCCGAATATGTTAACAATCTTTTTTGGGCTACCGATTTTATCAAAGGGGGCGCTATTTAAAACTTCATTATCGTCTAATGATAATATCCCCTCATTAATATATTTATCAAGAAGTATTAATATTATTTTCTGGCGCTTATCTGTAAATTGATTTAAATAACCACTGTTTTTGAGACGAGTTACTCGCTGAGATTTTTTTATCGGTTTTTTACCATAACCGACGGCCAAGATAAGATCGAATAGGTCATATTCGTTATTATTTTTACATTTTTGCAATTCAGTTAACGGTGCACCTTTTTCTTCTATAATTTTAATGACCTTGCATTTATGTTCTTCAGCATTCCAAACATCTAAAAAAGTTGTCGATGTTGGATATACATTGAGGATACAACGTTTAATGCGGGAAGCCAGATTTTCTACTTCCAATTTTCCTTCTGCATTTAATGTCTTTTCAGTTTCATCAAGAATTTCTACATCAACTTTATTGACGTGTAATTTCGGCATGCGTATATCACCTGGTGTCGTCACGACATCGGGACCTTGTGTTCCATCACCAGTGCCGGTTGTATCAGGATTTTCAATGATGACGATTGGTTCTCCGTCAAAGTCTTTATCATCAAATGCTTTGCTGTTGCCTCTGAAATCCATTATAGTGAAAAACCATTTATTATGTTTCGTATCAAGACGCGTTCCACGGCCAATAATTTGTTTGAATTCCGTCATGGAGTTTATTGGACTGTCCAATACAATGAGCTTGCATGTTTTACAGTCAACGCCCGTGGTTAGCAATTTTGACGTTGTTACAATTGTCGGACAAGCAGCATTCGGATCAATAAAATCGTCTAATCTATCTTTTCCAGTGTCTTTTTCACCGGTCATTCGCATAATATAGTCCGGATTAGTTTTTACGATGTCGCTGTTTTCGTTGTTCAACGCTTCGCGCATACGCTCTGCATGTTCAACATCAATACAAAAAACAATGGTCTTATTGTCCCTGCCATTCTTTTTAAGCCATTCCGTAATGCGCTTTGCCACTAATTTCGTGCGTTCGTCGATTATCAGAGTTCTGTCAAAATCTTTTTGATCATATTCTTTGTCCGGGATCGGGTTACCGTTGATATCAACCTGTCCCAGTTCAGGACGCCATCCTTCGACATCTTTATCAATGGTTACTCTTATGACTACATAAGGTGCTAAAAAGCCGTCTTCTATTCCTTGCTTTAAAGAATAGGTATAAACAGGTTCACCAAAATAAGTCTGATTACTAACGTCTTTTGTTTCTTTCGGAGTAGCTGTCAAACCGATCTGGGTTGCTGAATCGAAATAATCCAGTATTCTTCGCCACTGGGAATCTTCTTTAGCACTTCCTCTATGACATTCATCAACAATGATCAGGTCAAAAAATTCCCGCTTGAACTGATTGAACGTGTCGTTTCCGTCTTCACTCACTAATTGTTGGTAAAGGCTCATATAAATTTCGTACGAACTATCTAATGTTTTACCGCGTACTTTGGTGATAACTTTTTCAAAAGGCTTAAAATCATTTGAAATAGTCTGATCAATTAATATGTTGCGATCGGCAAGATACAAAACTTTCATATTCGGTTTAGCTTGTTTTAACCGCCATATAATCTGAAACGCGGTATATGTCTTGCCTGTGCCTGTTGCCATAACCAACAAGATCCGTTTTTGCCCCAGAGCTATGGCCTCAACGGTGCGGTCAATTGCGATTCTTTGATAATAACGCGGTTCGATTTTATTTGAGGCATCTATAAAATAGGGTTGTCCAATAATCTCCTGTTGAGATTCGTCCAATTTTTTATGAGAAATATAGCGAGCCCACAATTGAACCTGAGTTGGAAATTGATCCATTTCTAACGTAGTTTCAATTCCTGTAAGCATATCATGTTCCAAAAATTTGATGCCGTTGGTTGAATATGCAAACGGAACATCCAGAATGCTAGCATAATCCTTAGCCTGTTGCATTCCATCTCCAACCGGGTGATCGCCTCTTTTGGCTTCTATTACAGCTAATGGTGTTTCCTTGTTGGGCGCAAGTAATAAATAATCGGCTCTCTTCGCCGGACCTCTTCTAACTTTATTACCAGTTACCAAAACTTGACCGGCAGTAAAATAATATTCCGTTAGGATAAAGTGCTTGTCCCAGCCAGCTTTTTCTATAAGCGCTGGTGTGACGTAGCGTGTTTTTACATCTTCTTCAGATAATTTCTTATGCATTGCCGATCTTCAAAACTTGAAAATGATTTATCAAATATGTTTCAATATTTAAGCAGCATTGAAGCTCCTTTTCAAGAAAACCTAACGTTTTTATTGTGATTTTGTATCAAAAACAACTCTTGGGTGTTTCATTCTATCAACATTGCTCTAGACCAGCAAACTGGCCGCATATGTCAGAATTGATTGAAAAAAAACGCTAGCTAGAGGATACATTTACTTGGCAAGAATGCCCAATCCGCTCGCTTATCGAGTCGCAATGCACTAGTAACCCTGCAACTTGGTCAAGAATAGATTTCCAAAACAAGCTGTATGATAACACTGAATTGATTGAATCCAACATAGTGGTAAAATCGGGCTAATTGATTAAAAAGATGTTGGATCTCCATCCCTTTTGTTGCTAAGAGCGCAGCACTTTTGATGAATTAATTTTGAATTAAACTCTTTCTTAGCGCGAATCCCGAAACGAATTCTGTCGTTTGTTTTTAACGAGATTATTTAGAACAGATAATTAAGATTAATGAAATGGAGTGAAATCAACCAATATGAAAATGGAATACATTTTAACAGAAAAGTGAAAGTAGGAGTTCTGAAGAAAAGTTAAATAAACTGTTAAAAGGAAATATTTACAGAAAAACAATGGAAAATTTACTTCTTATATCTCATAACGTTTTTTTTAAAAGCGCTGCCCTCTTCTCTTAAAATTCTCGCCCTTTTTCAGAAAATTATTCAATAAAAACAATAAGTTAATCGGTGAAAAAATGGGAATGGTGCCCAGAAGAGGACTCGAACCTCCACGCCTTGCGGCACAGATACCTGAAACCTGCGCGTCTACCAATTCCGCCATCTGGGCATTGCGTTCCATCTAAGCTGGCAATCTTAAACTGTCAACCGGATTTTTATGTAGCCCACAAGCCATCATAAAATTTATCTTGAAGACCATTTCGTCGTTCCCGAATATAAAATTCCAGCACTGGCAGGATAAAAGAATTTCCATGGTCGAGAGGCGCCGTAAAAGCAGACCAGTTCGTTATGAAAAGATCAATAAAGGGGAATGGCAGAGATGTCACGTGACCGGCAGATCGGAATGCGCAACGGAAAGGCTGAGCTGTGTCTAAATGATTGCCGACGGATCGACAACAGTGTTTCAAGCCGTTCAAGCCGGTTGTTGTGATGGGGGGGGGCGGGAAAAACAGCACAATTGGAACATAACAGCACGCGCGAAATTGAAACGAGTACAATAAAACGGTGTGCACGAAAAGAAGCGAGTAAAACAAAAGGAAAGGCGCGGGGAAAGAAGGAAGGCAAACAAAAGGAAATGGGCGGGAAAGACGGTCGTAAAACAAGAGAGGAAACAAGGAAAAGAACTAAGAAAAAAAACAAATTGAACGAAAAAGATTTAAGCAAATCAAAATGGAGCGCATGTAAAAGCAGGAAGTAAAACAAAAGAGAGTGGACGCAACAGGAAGAAGTAAAACAAAAGAAAACGCACGGAAAAGAACTAAGCAAAACAAAACGAAATACACGAAAAATATTTAAGCAAAGCAAAACGGGCGCATGTAAAAGCAGGAAGTAAAACAAAACAGAGTGGACGCAACAGAAAGAAGTAAAACAAAATAAAACGAACGGAACAGAACTAATAAAAACAAAACGAAATATACGAAAAAGATTTAAGAAAATCAAAACGGAGCGCATGTAAAAAGCAGGAAGTAAAACAAAAAATAGTGGACGCAACAGAAAGACGTAAAACAAATTGAAAACCACGCAACAGAAAGAAGTAAAACAAAAATAAACCTACAGAGAAGAAGTTATTAAACAAAAGGGAAGTGCTGGCAACAGAAGGAAGTAAAACAAACGAGATGCAAACAAATGAATAAAGTGGAAGGAATAAAGCCGTCTTGATTGTTCGTCAATTGGGGGAAGTTCACCGGAACTGAAATAACGTAGATTTTTCTGTTTGCAATGTGGGGCAATATAATGTCGTCAGGCAAATGTCTGGCAGTGTGATCTCAGGCAATGTAACGTCGGGCAATGTGATGTCAGGATTGCGATGCAGACAGTGTAACGTTGATTAGTGTAATATCAGGAATGTAACGTTACGCAGAGTAATGTCGAGCAGTGTAACGTCAGGTATCGAGATGCCGAGAAGTATGATTTCGGGCAGAGTGATGTCATGCAGTGGAACGTCTCGGAGAACAATGTCGGGCTATGTAAAGCCACGCAGAGTAATGTCGAGCGGCGCAATGTCGCGCAATGTCATGTCGCGCAATGTCATGTCGGGCAGTGAAATGTCGAGTATTATAAAGTCTTGAGCAGGTTAATGTCACTTAGTGTCATGTCTCGCGGTGCGGTTCTGACCATTTCAATGCCGCCCCGCCTTTAATCCCGTCTTTAATATTGCACGTTGCATTTTTGCGCACCTCCGCTTCAGGATTTGTGGCTTCAGCTGTTACCTATCAATTTTCATAGTGGTGACTGATAGAAAGCAGCGATTATAAAAAATGCCGGAGCAGATTTGTTCCGGCATGGCATAGGTTTGAATCGAGGTTTATCTATTCAAGCACTTTTTTGGAAGCAATTGTTGAATCGGCATTAAGCTCGTAAATCATCGGAACACCTGTTGCCAGCTCCCGCTTGACAATTTCTTCGCCGCTCAAGCCTTCCAACGCCATGATGAGCGCACGCAATGAATTGCCATGGGCGGCAACGAGCACTGTTTCTCCACGCAGTACATGAGGCTGGATGTTATGAAGGTAATAAGGCCAAACGCGTGCACCTGTATCGCGCAAGCTTTCGCCGCCCGGAGGTGGAACATCGTAAGAGCGACGCCAGATGTGAACCTGCTCTTCGCCCCACTTCTTGCGCGCATCATCTTTGTTGAGGCCGGAAAGGTCGCCATAGTCACGTTCGTTCAAAGCCTGATTTTTGATTGTTTCAAGCTTTGGCTGCCCCATTTCGTCAAGAATGTGTTGGCAGGTATGTTGTGCGCGTTGCAGAGCGGATGTGAAGGCAATGTCGAACTTCAATCCTGCTGCTTTCAGTTTTTTCCCGGCGGAGATTGCTTCTTCCAATCCTTTTTCAGAAAGATCGGGATCTTTCCATCCGGTAAACAGATTTTTCAGGTTCCACTCGCTTTGTCCGTGTCGAACCAAAACCAATATTCGCGACATTCTTTCCTCCTTGATAGGGGTTTACTCAAGTCAATTAATCATTAAGACCTAAAACATCGGCCATGGAATAAAGTCCATGCTTTTGCTTTTGTGCCCAGAGCGCAGCTTTCACCGCGCCATCGGCAAAAATCGAACGGTCCTGTGCAAGATGCGAAAGAACAATGCGTTCGTTTTCACCGGCAAACACCACCGAATGGTCACCGACCACAGTGCCACCGCGTAACGACGAAAAGCCGATTGTACCGGCTTTTCTTTCGCCTGTATGCCCATCACGCCCGCGCACACTCACTTCTGCCAAATTCTGATTGCGAGCCTCTGCGGCGGCTTCGCCTAAAAGCAGCGCTGTGCCGGAAGGGGCATCAACCTTTTTGCGGTGGTGCATTTCGGCAATCTCGATATCGTAATCTTCCATATTCAAGGCCTTGGCTGCTTTTTTGACGAGCCCCGCGAGCAGGTTTACGCCAAGGCTCATATTGCCGGATTTAACAATTGTTGCATGGGCGGCAGCCGCTTTGATTTTCTTCTCATTTTCTTCGGAAAAACCGGTAGTGCCGATCACATGGACAATGCGCGCCTGCGCGGCATAACCTGCATAAAGAACGCTTGCCTCCGGACTGGTAAAATCAAGAACACCTTCGACCTTGGCAAAAACCGGTAACGGATCATCGGTAATGGTGACACCCAGAGGTTCCTGACCAATAAGAAGGCCTGCGTCTTTCCCTACAAATGGCGAATCCGATTTGACAATGGCGCCTTGAAGCTCGACACCTTCAATCCGCCCGATTGCCGAAAGCAGTTCTCTACCCATTCTACCATCAGCACCAACCACCGCCAAACGCATTGTCTTCTCCTGCAAATCATTTTTATTGCGAAATCATTATTTTACGTTTTATCTGATTGGCAAGAAAATGAGAAGAGCTTTAACCGGTGAATAAAGCGGCATCCCGTTTTTTAAAAAAATATTCGGTTGCCGAATTTTGAAGGCCGGTTTTCGCTACCTATGTCGTTTCCGTTCGCCATCTATAATTCGTTCATCTCTATTGCCGTCAATTCCGGTTTTCTTTCCGACTTTTTCATTTCGGAAAGGAATAATCGGCAATCGGAAAAATCGTTACGGAATGTTTTTTGTAAAAACCGGATGCCGAGGGTGACTGCCTTTATCCAGGAAGAGGCGGTTGTTTTTAACCAAGAGTGACAGATCTCTTTTTCCAATCAGGAAAAATATTTTGCGTTTTATAAATAAAAGAACGCCGAATCGGGTTTTGAAAGTGCAAGAGGTTTAACCGGAACGCTAAAATGATGAACTCGAAAGAATATTCATGTCACACATAATCCATTCGGATTATTTTGATTTGCAGATTTAGAGAGAAAATATCATCAATAATCAATTTATAATAGAGAGATATTTTTGAAGAATTTGAATTTAAAAGTAAAATATAATATAATCAAAACAGCATTAATGAATAATGCCGATCGGGTCCATAAAGGCAGACATGATGGCTGTCATTTTCCCATTCATTTATGCATCAGGTGGGGTGGTGCATAAGAGGTGAGTCAAATGATAAACACAACCTATTCCGCTTATGGCATCAATCAACTTTCCACTCAGAATACGGCAACAACGTCCACCCCCAAGGGGAGTGATACAGCGACATCTGTTGCGGCCGAAAAGTTGAAACCTGCCCGTATCAACGTGACAGATGATGCTGAAAGTTTCAAAGGACTTTCACGCAATCAACTTGCTGAAATCATGGCCAATAAAGATGGACTTTATACGGAAGACCAGCAGGATACAGCAGAGTTCTTCATTTATGAAATGGGCATGGATGAATATACGAGGGTCTATCAGGCGACTGGTAGTCATAGAGCAGGTTTCGAGGCGTTGATAAAGTTTGAAGATCAAGCAGGTCCTTTAGAAAAGCAGACGTTTCAATGGGCAAAAAGGCGCGCGAATGCTGTTGTCATTTACGAGAACTATGCTCGAAGCGATGGTGTTATTGCCAAGGATTATGACATCGCAAACAGTCTCTATAAAAAATTGAAAGCTTTCTATATTCGCATGTCTAACGAAAGTTCTATTGCTTTCCTCGCTGGTCGCGAAATGCCCGATCTTTACGGTGATCCGGAATATAAAAAGATAAAATCGGATTTTTATGCAGAAAACAGAACGGGCTTCAAATTTACTGTTTGAGCCGGTTGTAATTCTTCACCAGCAGAAATTATAATCAAGTTGAAGATTGAAATCGCCGGAATTGTTTTGGCTGGCAAAAAATATGTTGCCTGTGCATCAGGAAGCATAGCCGTATGTGAGCGACTTTAAAGGATTATTTCCGGCGAGAAAAAGCGGGATTTCGTTTTAGTTGAAAAAAGTTTATTAATAGTTTTAAGTAAAATATTTGTTTTTTATTTCAATATTTTGAAAGAAAGAAAATAATCAATATTTCTATTTGTCGTTTCATTCGTACTTCAGTCAGAGATTATGCGCTTTCTTCCGTTGTGATTTGGGGTGTGATTGAGGTGAGTTTTAAAAATATCATTATAGAACTGTCAGGAAAAATATTTTTAAAAATCACAAAAAAGATAAATATAGAAAAATATATCCAGCTCAAATTCTCATAATTATGCACAAAAAACCGTTAATTGATTATAAAAAAGATAAAATGAATTATAATATATTTCGGCTATAGGCTCGATTGGAATTTTTTATTATTTTATAAATGAACATTCATGAAGAATGTTGAACTTTCGGTGGGGGAGCCATGATAGCTTGAAACCATATGTCACCTGTGGAGAGGTGATATGGTCAATATCAACACAAACATGAATGTCGGCTATTCCAACTCTGAAACTGCATTAAAAATTCTACGTGAGGGGTTAAGCAATAGCGGAAATACAGCCGCTGATAAATCCAGCGCCAAAACAGTGAGCCGAGAATAAAAAGCAAAAAAAGCAGAACGAGGTCAAAGATTATTCGCGTCCTCTACCTCTTGGTGCAGATCAAGCGCCAATGAGTGGTGGGGAAATTTCCGATTTTTCCGAAGTCGTTGGTTTACTTCAGGATGCAATGGGCAAAGATTTCAATATCAATGATTATAAGCCTTATAAAGATGCCAGAATGATTATCACTATTCAGAGTTTTTTTGAATCGGACGATGCAGACCGTTTGACAGATGAGCAATATCAGAAAATTGCCGTGGCTTATGCGAAAGAAATATTGGCCTATTGGCCAAGTGCCGATCGGAACGAGTTTTTACAAGCGGCGGAAAACGATGGCGTCGAAGTGATTGGCCGTTCCGACTATGATACGCATCCTCTTTTTGGTGGAGCAGATGAAAATTTACTCAATAACGTCAAGCAATTGGAAGCTTCAGGCAAAATGGTCAGAGGTTTTCAATTAGGAAACAGAATGGTTGGCGTGATTTTTTAAAATCGGGAAGGGTATCTCTATCTCGTCAAAACAGAGAGCGAAAAAATAGGTGGTGGAATGGCCGGGCTGTTTTATCTTTTTATCACCGGTTGAAACCGGTTATAAAACAGCAACTTGTTTCACCCTTTACAATTTTTTGCAAACCCTTTGCCACTTGTTAAAGTGACATTGCAGGCTTTGTTAGAATGCTGAAGATTTTTCACTTTTCCCTTGTTTTTCAAGGCCAAAACAATTGGTGGACGCTTTCATGAAAGGGGCGGGCGGGTCACTTTGGCGAACGCATTTGACCGGTCGTTCCGGCAAAAGGATTTGACAGGTTGCGTTGACGAAATGATCCGGCGGGTCACTTTGGCCAAAGGATCTGATAGGCCGTTGTGACAAGGGGGAATGAATGGCTATTTTAGCAAATTGAGAGACCGCTTTGGAAAAAAGGTTTCGCAAAGCTGTTTGAAAGTCAATTGATCGACTTTTTAACAGGATTTGCTTATTAAACAGTCAATAGAACGGTGATGGTCGTTTGCGTTGTTTTGCGCCGGTTTAAGAGGTGGCGCGTTTGCCGGTCGAGTAGAGGCGGGGTGGTGTTCAGAAATCGGAAGATGTGCCCGAAAATGCTTTGTCTTGACGGAAAAATCTGCTTCACCTTTGAAACAGGATGATCTTGCATGGATCTTTTACCGGAACAATTCTGCTTTCGCATTCGATTGATACGATCTTGTCTTGGATATTCGCCGGAACAATTCTGCGCGTCAAGTGCCCCGATAAGATCATCTATTGAAGCCTCGCCGACAAACTTCGGCGTTGTTCATTCGCAAACTTTTGCGTGTCCTGCTTTTCGCGCTCGCTATCTTTCGTGTGGATTTTAATTCATCAAAAAAGCCTTACGGAGTGTCTTCTGTAAGGCTTCAATTCATTGTTTGTCAAAATCTATAAGACAAGAATTTCCTGTCAGTCAAAATCAATTCGGCAAAGCGCAACTTTTTGAGATTGGCTAAGCGTAACTGTTGCAAACTGCAAAGTTTTGCCAGCGCTTGAAACTTTGCCTTGCCAAAGCTTGAAACTTTGCCTTGCCAAAGTTCGAGATATACGCTTTGCCAAGCCTTGTTTTATCAGAACTCGTATTTGAGTTTGATACCGCCGCCGCCACCCTGACGAGCGCCGACATAACCCTGACCATCAACATTGATTGTCAAAGCTTTGTTGTCTCTCAACGGGTTC
>NZ_JACFOM010000025.1:0-306 GCF_016102505.1 Bartonella sp. B10834G3 | reverse complement strand
GCAAGTTGAAATTTGTTGTAACGGACAAAGATAATAAGGAGATAGATACAACTGGTCGTGCCGTTAATCTGTCGGAAATTCAAGAGTCACCGGATGGCACTTATACAGCCACATTAAAAGGCACGCTTGTCGGAACTTATAAAATTACACCGAAGGTTTCTTCTGTTGCCGTTGGAACTCTTGAAGCCACTGTGACAATAAAGGGCGGTGATGTTGATGCAGGAAAAGGAAATTCCACCTTTATCGCATCTTCGACATCATTTAACGCAGGTGATAGCAAAGGATCAACACTCACCTTTACAGCGA
>NZ_JACFOM010000003.1:195291-315135 GCF_016102505.1 Bartonella sp. B10834G3 | reverse complement strand
ATAAATAGCGGCCATAGACATCAAGGGCGCGCCGATCATCAAAATTGAAGACATAGCCGCCCGTGACATGGCCACCGAAATAATTAGCCGTGCTGTCATAAGAACCGCGATAGTCGACCTCCTGTTCCTCAAGACCGAATTTGCGACCGGCAGTAAACTTCCCGTCCGACTGGCCGAAACGCAAAGATGCATCGGCATAAAGCCCGTCCGTTTCGTCGGGTTTCAGATTTTTCACCAATCCGAGACCGGTTCCGGCAAATTCAAGACGGGCGAAAATGCCACCGCCTTTATAATCGCTGTCACCGTCACCTTTGACAGAAGCAAAACGGTCGAAACTGTTATAGGTGTCATAAGTACCGCGGCCATATTCAAAGAATGCGCCGGTCGTGACTTTATGACCGGCTTCAAGGTTAAAGCCGAAAGCAAGACCGGCAATCATGTTGAAACCGTCAATCTCGACATGGCTTCCGGTTTGATAACGGGAGGAAGAGCCGCCGGTCATGATAAAGGGAACATAGAGCGGATGATTGATGCGGTTATCCGTTGTTGTTGCCATATTGCTAATTGTGCCCATGCTGTTGGCAATAACATCGGAGCCTTGCGAAACAAAGCCGAGGCTTGCTGCACGACCTTCCGAATAAGCCTTCGACTGCGGGTTCAATTGTGCGGCCGATTGCCCCCCTTGCTGATTGTTTTCGCCGCCAGTGTTGTCTTCGCCGTCGCTATTGTTTCCGGTTGTGCCGTCATTTTGTCTTCTGGCAATTTTCAGAACAAGAGCATTATCGCTGTCGTGCGTCTGCTGAAGTTTTGCCTGATAGACAATGAATTGCCCTTGATGGATGGTGTAAGCGCTTTGTGCGTTTAGCGTTCCGCTGGTTTTGTCGATCAAAGTGACGATATTGCCGGTTTCAAGGCGGTTACCCGAAGGAGCCATATCGGCAATTGTATGGTTGGTATTGGTGAGATCAACAGCCTTGCCGCCTTCGGCAATTTTTATCAAGGTATCGCCATTTTTCACATCGGTCGGCAAAATCCAGTGATAATTCTGGAAATTATAAATGCCGGAGACTTTACCGCGATAGCCGTCAAGAGTGAGAGTGTTACCGGTAAAGACATTGGCCAATTCATTGATTGTGCCGTCGCCTTTCAGGCTGTAACCGCCATAAATTGCGCCGTAACTTACTATATTGCCGCTTGCGTCGCGCTTGCCGATGGTTATTCCATCGCCTTCAAGTGTAATGGCATTTCCAGTTATGTCGCCAGACAAACCTGTTTTCGCTTTTTCGCCGGCTGCACCACCTTGCGAAAAGCCGCCATAAACATTGCCGGAGATATGGGTTTTTCCGGAAATGACGATTGTATTGTCTTTAACATCGCCACCTTTTCCGGCCGTGCTTTCTCTGCCATCACCATCTCCGCTTGCTCCGCCGATACTGGCCCCGCCGAAAACCGAGCCGCCCTCAAGCCCGTCAATTCCGGCACCACCCATACTACCTTTCCCTCCACTTCTGCCGACATTGCCGGCATTCAAAGTGACATTGTCGAGAAGAATATGATTGTTGTAAACGTTTCCACCTTTGCCAGATGTTTTTGTGCCAAAACCATTGGCACTGGAGATGGATAAACCGCCGAAGACAGAGCCACCAGCCACGCCACCATTGCCAGAACCGGCATCATCTTTCGACAAACCGCCATTTCCGCCATTTCCGCCAGTCAATGTGACATCGACAAGAGAAATTTGATTATCATGGACTGCACCGCCATCACCGGCTTCAAGAGGTCCACCTGCAGCACCGATACTGACACCACCAAAGACGGAGCCGCCGCCGAAACCACCTAGACCTCCCGCGTTATCATCCATATCAGGATTAGCTCCGCCATTGCCACCAGCACCGCCAATGAGGGTTACATTTTTCAAACTTATTGTATTATTGAATACGTCACCGCCGTTTCCGCTGTCGCCCTCTTCGTCATCATGGTCGAACGCGTATTCGGTAACTCCAATGCTCAATCCACCAAAAATAGAAGCTCCTCCCATGCCTCCGATACTGCTTCCTGCAACGGTTGACATCACGTTTTTTTCATTCGCTGCATTGCCGCCATTACCGCCCGTCACGCTGACATTTTCAAGGATAATGGAGTTTCCGGAAATGCTTTTGCCATGTACTCCGTTCTTTTGTTCCTCATTACCGCTTGTATTTGAAGCATTGCCATAGCTCAGCCCGCCGATTATGGAACCGCCGCCGAATTGACCGGGTTGAGAATAAGAATGGTTACTTTCCGCAGTAACGGCCGACCAGTCATAGGAAACATTTTTTATGATGAGGTTGTTAGCGGAGATATTATCGCTAAGAGGGTGGGAAGCCGCTTTATTTTCCTCGAAGATATCGACCCCGCCATAAATAATATAAGGTGCAATGGCGCCATCTGTTGTCGACCATTCTATCTGCTTGTCTGACCCGCCAATGACTGTGACGGTATTTCCGGAAAGGTTTGTTTGCGAATAGAGGCTTTTATATTGATCGGAATTCGACGTGGAATCCTTGAGAAGCAGGCTATTATCACTTCCATTATAGCTGATCTCGCCGGCTAAAGCGCGATTTGCAACAAGGCTTGTGGAAGCGGTTATGCCTATTGCCGCAGAAAAGGCACATAGAGAAACCGAATGCAAATATTTCAGTTTGAATGACATGATAAAACCCCGAGAAGCAAATGAAAGTGCAGCTTTTCCAAAGAAATCTGGTAATTCGCCGAACGAGTTTTTTAAGAGCTATCAAACAGGAAAGCAAGGCCGATATGGCATACGCCACACATATCGTTAACACAAAAATAATATTTTGCGTTTGCATTTTTAAAAATTTATAAATTGAAAGTACATTTTTTGCCGGATTGACCGTATGAAACTTGAAACGGAACGGGAAAAACTTTGTCGGTTTAAATAATTTTCTGTTTCAATAAAAAGTGTCAGGTAAAAGGCAGGTTATGTGAGCACAGAAAAGACGAAGAAGATTGTCGCGATAGGGTGGAAAAGTGCCTTCTGGTGGTTAACAGTGTCGATCATTCCGCTTGATCGTTGTCGGGGCTTTATCGGGCGAAAATTGGTTTTATAGACGTCAATCGGGATTGGTTACTATATTCGGGGTGTTTCCTGTTTACTCCGGTTTTTAACCGGTATTTTTGACTTTAACCGGTATGATAGAAAAGGAACGGGCCTTACTTATCAAGCATGAAGCGAGCGGAATCACGGGCATAGGATTCCATTCCGACAAGTGCCGAAGGAATGGCTACTTCAGGTTTTTGACCCAAAACCGGCCTTCCTTATCAAGCATGAAGCGAGCGGGGACACGGACATAGGATTCCATTCCGACAAGTGCCGAAGGAAGGACTACTTCAGGTTTTTGACCCAAAACCGGCCTTCCTTATCAAGCATGAAGCGAGCGGGATCACAGACATAGGGTTCCATTCCGATAAGTGCCGAAGGAAGGACTACTTCAGGTTTTTGACCCAAAACCGGCCTTCTTTATCAAGCATGAAGCGAGCCGGATCACGGACATAGGATTCCATTCCGACAAGAGCTGCTCGCGGGTGAAGGATAATGAAGGTAGCGATTGTTTCAAGCAATTTCTCGTGCGGCTGTTTGTGGATGAAATTTTTGCGGAATTCGGTTTCGTCTAACAGTTGGAGCATTTCCGGCAAAATACCGCCGCCAATATAAACGCCGCCTTCGGCTTTGAAAACGAGGGCAAAATCACCGGCAAGACGCGCGAGATAATTGATGAAAAACCGGACTGCGTCAAAAGCCGGATTGTCATGGGGCCGGTGTTGATGGGCGAATTGTTGATGGGCAAATTGTTGATGGAAAAGCAAGGCTTCAGCCGTAACTTCTTCAGGCACTGCGATATTGGAGGAAACCCCGCGCATGTCGCAGAATGCGCGATAGATGTTGAGAAGTCCACGCCCGCTTAACAGCTCTTCGGCACTTACACGGCCGACAATTTTTTTCAAAAACGGGTAGAGAGCAAGATCTTCTTCGCTTTGCGGGGCATAATCGACATGTCCGCCTTCTCCTTCAATCGGGATATAGCGGCCGTCGAGATAGATCAAACCGGCAATGCCGAGACCCGAACCGGCGCCGATAATGACTTTTGTATTATCTGTCGCGGTGTTTATCGGGCCAATGGCTTGCAGATATTTTTCCGGCAGGGTCACCGTCGACAGGGCTTGCGCCTCGAAATCATTGATAATGAAGACTTCGTTGAAGCCGAATTCTTTTATCAACTTTTTCGGGGCAATAACCCAGTCACAATTGGTCAATTTGATATGATCGCCGGTGACCGGACCGGCAATGGCCAGAAACAGCGATTTCGGAGCCGTCTTTAAAAGTGGTAGAATGGTTAGCCGGATCGCCTCTTCAATGGTTGGAAATTCATCAACCTTGCGGGTGGCAATGGCAAGCTGTTCGCCAGCCTGATTGAGGATGAGCGAAAATCGCATATTGGTGCCACCAATATCGCCGATAAGAACAGGAAATTCCAGATTTTGATTTTGCATAAAGGCCATTCCTCGGTTTGGTGGTTGATTTGCAAAGATCCGCTTTATTCAAGCTATTCATATATCCGCTTTGCTCAAGCAGTTAAATATATTCGCTTTGCTCAAGCAATTAAATATATTCGTTCTCCCAAGCAGTTAAATATATTCGCTTCTCTCAAGCTGTTAATATTTGCACAGTCATTTCTATTTAGCCGGTTTTTCCGGTGCATTCAAAACCGCACGACATTCCTTCGGCAAATCCGAAACCATCATCACACGCGGTTTCGGGGGTGGTGTTGTAACGGGCTTTTTGGGTTTTTTGTCGGCCCATGGTTCATCGGTAAACCACCAGGCAAGCGATTTGTCGCAACCGTCACCGGCTGTCACTTTTGGTTGCGGTTTGCAATTGTCCGAACCCGGCTGGCATTTCAACCGCACATGGAAGTGCCAGAAATGCCCCCAATAGGGGCGCACTTTCTGGAGCCATGAACGGTCACCGGTGACTGTGTCGCACAACTGTTTCTTTATTCCCGGATGCACAAAAATGCGTTCGACTGCGGGGTTTTCTGCGGCATCGCGAATAAGGGCTGTGCGTTCGGGAGTCCATTTTTTCGGGTCGGCATAAAGCGAATCTTTTTTAAGCATAGACACGCCTTGCATATTTTCTCTTTCTTCCGCGCTTAAACGGTGGTCCGGCATAGGGGTGAGCCAGATATCCGCATCAAGCCCGATTTGATGGGAGGCGTGCCCGTTCAGCATCGGCCCGCCGCGCGGTTGCGAAATGTCACCGATGAGGAGGCCTGACCAGCCATCTTTGGCTGCCTGCCGCGACAATTGCTCGATAAAGCGTATAGTGGCCGGATGCCCCCAATTGCGGTTACGCGAAAGGCGCATGACTTGCCAGTTAGGCCCGTCGATCGGCAGGGCTTCCGCGCCATTGAGACAACCTTTGGAATAAAAACCGATGGATTGCGCTTGACCGGACGAGGGCAATCTGACAGCACCAAAAGCCTGTTTTGCCGGTGCGTCGGAAGTTTGTTCGGTCGGCTCTTCACCATGCGCCAGCGCCATTGGCAAAAAAACTGCGGCCAATGTTGTTGCCAAAATCCGGTTGAGTGACTTGAACCGTGAAGACATCCCTAACGCCTTTCAAATGCGCAAACTTTTTTTAAAAGCACAACAATGTTCAATATTTGCAACTTTTTTCAAGCCTCCGCCTGCTTTTCGGTTTTGCGTGCGATTGCTAGAACTTTTTACCCCGAAGATGATCTGCCCACATGGCTTCCAATGCGGTTCGATAATCGGGATATTCGAGATTATATCCTGTTTTTAAAAGTTTATGGTTCAATATTCTTTTATTATCACCATAAAAAGAACGTGCCATGGGTGACATATCGGCTTTTTCAAAGGGCACTTCTTCAAGATCGGCCACACCCATCAATTTTGCGGCATAATGCATGACATCTTCAGGCGCTGCCGGTTCATTATCGACAATATTGAAAATGCCTTCACGTTTTGCCGAAGAAAAAGCCTTGATGACACCGGCAATATCATCAACATGAATGCGGTTGAAAAATTGCCCCTTTTTGATAATGAGCGTTTTGTTACCCTGACTTAATTTTATAAAAGGATTGCGCGACGGGCCATAAATGCCGCCAAGGCGCAAAACGGCAACGGGAATATTGCGTTTTTCCCCGAAAGCCTGCCATTTTTTTTCCACTTCAAGGCGGGCAATGTTGCGTTTGAGCGAGGGGCGACAGGGGGCAGACTCGTCAATCCAACGGCCGTTATGATTGCCATAAACGCCAATGGTGGAAAGATAGCCTATCCATTTTAACGCCGGCATAGAGCCAAGAATGTCGTGCCGGTTCAAAACCGCGTCGGTCATTGTGTCATCGGGTGAAACCGAAATAACAAGATGTGTTGTTGTTTCAAGCCTTTCAAAAAAGGACGGGTTCGGCTTGTCGAAAAGAAAGGGTTCAATATTGGAATTTTCGAGAGAGGCGAATTTTTCTTTTGTGCGTGTTGTGCCGCAAATCCGGCTTTTTCGGGCGGCGGAAGTGGTGTCTGATGTGTCGGGTTCGAGGGACAAGTTTTCACCATAAAGCGAACCGAAGGCGCGAGCCGAATAACCGGCTCCGAGCATCATGAATTGTTCTGGCGCTTTTGCGTTTTCCGTTATCCGTTTCAATCTTCCCATTCCTTTAACACATCGGGGTCTGAAGAGAATGTTATAGAACGCTTTGCCAATTCATCAAATTCGGCTTTTGTGAGGAGTTGTTTCAAGGCCCAGACGGCCATACCGGCAACAAGCGGATCGGGATCCTTTAAATGCGGCTTGACCACATTGACAAGCGAGCGGTCGGCGCTGTTTCCCGCAGCAATCAGACAATTGCGGATAAAGCGGTTGCGCCCGATACGCTTGACCGGAGAGGCGGTAAAAAATGAACGGAAAGCCGCATCATCAAGTTTCAAAAGAAAATCGAGTTTCGGTGCAATCAGATTTTCTCGTGCTTTGAGTTTGATTTCACGTGTGTTTCTGGCAAATTTGTTCCACGGGCAGGCGGAAAGGCAATCATCACAGCCATAAATGCGGTTGCCGATGGCTTTACGGAATGAAAGCGGGATTTGCTCTTTGAGTTCGATGGTCAGATAGGAGATGCAGCGGCGTGCATCAAGCTGATAAGGGGCGGGAAAAGCATGGGTAGGGCAGGCGGAAAGACAGGCGTGGCAAGAACCGCAATGGTCGATTTCCGGTTGATCGAAAGGAAGTTCCACATCGGTAAAAATGGAACCGAGAAAAAGCCACGAACCGAATTCACGGCTTACAAGATTTGTGTGCTTTCCCTGCCAGCCAAGTCCGGCAAGTTGGGCAAGCGGTTTTTCCATAACGGGTGCGGTATCGACAAAGACTTTGACATCGCCGCCGAAACGCGAAACAAAGCGCGAGGCTATCTGCTTGAGACGCCCCTTTATCAATTCATGATAATCACGATGGCGGGCATAATAGGAAATATTGCCGGAACTTTTGTCGGGTTTAACGTGGAATTCATGCGCTTCCGGCCCGTAATTCATAGCAAGCATAATGACCGATTTGACTTCCGGCCATAAATTGGCAGGAGCCATGCGCCGTTTAGCGGTTTCAACCATCCATTCCATGGTACCGTGATAGCCGTGGTTCAATGCCTCGAAAAGGTGAATACCGGCTTTTTGATTGTTGGAACCGGTGATCGCAATGGCATCGAAACCGAGGGCTGCGGCTTCTTCGAGGAGAAAATCCTTGAGTTTTGCTTTGTCGCTAGAAGTCGAGATCGGCATAATGCGTGCTCGGTGCAATGCCCCTTATGCGGTCATTCAGAAGCGGCCGGAAGGACGGCCTCGATTTGATACGCATATACCAGTCGCGCGAGGCAGGAAAAGACTTCCAGTCCAATTCGCCCATGAAATCGAGAACCGAAAGTGAAGCGGCGGCTGCAAGATCGGCATAAGAGATAGAGTTTCCGGCGAGCCAGTCACGCGAGGCGCAAAGCCATTCGAGATATTTCATATGCGGGCGAATATTGGCACGGGCATTGCGCAAGGTTTGTGAATCGGGTGCACCACCTCCCTGCGCCAGCGGAATTTCGCGTTTATAAATACGTTCGCGCACAATGTGACGGGTTACTTCGCTTTCAAACTTCGTTAAAAACCATTCGGTCAGGCGGCGCACTTCTGCGCGTTCAAGCGGGTTTTCGGGAAAGAAGCGCTGGTCGCGGCGCAAGCCGCCGCGCGTTTCATCAAGATATTCGTAAATGACATAGGCGCCGCAAAGCGGCACTTCGCGTTCTGCCAGAAGTACCGGTACACTGCCGGCCGGATTGAGCACAAGAAACTCGCGCCGACGTGCCCATTCATACTCTTCGATCAGGTTGGTGGCCACATCATATTCATTGAGGATGAGCCGCACAAAACGGGAAGAAGAGGACATCGGATGATGAAAAAGCGTTAGCATGACTACTCTGGTTTTTTAAAAACTTCAAAAGACCTTATAGAACCCATTCGCCCGAAGAACAAGAAAGGGAACCACAATGCTCCCCCTGTTGCAACACTCATGCTTAACCAATTGTAAAACACGGCAAAAAATTGTTTCTCAACGTTAATAATTTGAAAACGGAATGAACAAACCGGTCAAGTTGAAAAGACATAGTCATGAAGTGACGTAATCATGATTTGTCTTGACGTGCCGGATGTTTTGTCTTGCCCTCTCAAAATTTCTGCAAGAGTTCAAGTGTAAGCAGGTGGCTTTTCCATGAGAACTGTTTTTCGGACAAGGATCAGAGCCGGTTTTTTATAAAAGGGGTTTGGCTGGTGAGGCTTTGCGCGCAAATAGTTTCAGAAAAAGGGGGAATTTTTTAAAATGAAGGCAGGATTTTTTAAAAAGCAGGAAGTGATTTCCAATAGCCGGCCTTTACCAACCGGGTTTCAATGATGAGGCAATGACTGCAAATAATTTCACGCTTGCCAAAAAGGTTTTGTTTATTGTGGCGCGCATTTTCAAGCCGCCACTTTTGAAAACGAAATCGGTCAAAACTTGGAAGGGGCGTAACTTGGAAGGGTCGAAACTTGAAAGGGACAAAACTTGAAAGGGGCGAAACTTGAAAGGGGCGAAACTTGAAAGGGGCGAAACTTGGAAGGGGCGAAACTTGAACGGGTCAAAACTTGGAAGGGTCAAAACTTGGAAGGGTCAAAACGTGAAAGGGTCAAAACTTGATAGGGGCGAAACTTGGACGGGGCGAAACTTGAAAGGGACAAAACTTGAACGGGGCAAAACTTGGAAGGGGCGAAACTTCAACCGCGTAAAATTTGAACCACGTAAAATTTAACGGGGCAAAAATTGAACCACGTAAAATTTGAACCACGTAAAATTTGAACCGCGCGAAATTTGACGGGGCAAAATTCAATGAACAAAAACTTGATCGGGCAAAAACTTATCGGGCAAGCGGATTGGCAGCCTCTAAAATCGTTTCCCGCAAATCGTCAAGGCCTATTCCTTTTTCCGAAGAGGTGGCAATGATGTGCGGAAAAGCGGCAGGGCGTTTGGCAATGGTCAGATGGGTTTTTTCGATCAATTTTTGAAGTTCGGCCGGTTTGATCTTGTCGATCTTGGTCAACACAATCTGATAGGAAACGGCTGCTTTATCAAGAAGGCTGAGCACATCCCCGTCATTCTTTTTGATACCGTGGCGGGAATCAATCAGCACATAAACGCGTTTTAAAGTTGTGCGACCACGCAGATAATCGAAAATCAGCTTTGTCCATTGGTCGACCTGCGCTTTCGGGGCTTCGGCAAAGCCATAGCCCGGCATATCGACAAGTGCAAGCGGCGGCAAATCATCAACAGTGCCGGCAAAGCCGTCAGGCACAAAATAGTTGAGCTCCTGTGTGCGGCCGGGTGTGTTGGACGTGCGGGCGAGACCTTTATGGCCAACCAGCGCATTGATGAGCGAGGATTTGCCGACATTGGAGCGACCGGCAAAGGCAATTTCGGCTGGCCCTTCGGGCGGCAGAAACTTCATTGCCGGTACACCGCGGATAAAAATCCAGTTACGGGCAAAAAGTCCCGCCAATGCAGGACTGTCTGTCACTTATTTGGTCTCTTTCTTCGGTTTCTTTTTGAAGATGGCTTTGAGATTGTCCCAAAGTTCGATCTTTGCACCCTGACTTTTCATGATGATTGCCTGCTGGCAGATCGACAGCGTGTTGTTCCATGCCCAGTAAATAACGAGACCGGCAGGAAACGAGGCAAGCATGAATGTAAAGACAATCGGCATCCATGTGAAAATCATGGCCTGTGTCGGGTCGGGGGGTGTCGGGTTCATGCGCATTTGCAAGAACATGGTGATACCCATAATGACAGGCCATGCACCGATCATCAAAAATGCCGGAACATTATAGGGAAGCCAACCGAACAGATTAAAGAGCGATGTCGGGTCGGGGGCGGCAAGGTCCTGAATCCAGCCAAAGAACGGCGCATGGCGCATTTCAATGGTGATATAGAGCACTTTATAAAGGGCAAAGAAAATCGGGAATTGCACCAGAAGCGGCCAGCAACCGGCAAGCGGGTTGATTTTCTCGGTTCTATAAAGCTCCATAATGGCTTGTTGTTGCTTGACCTTGTCATCGGCATATTTGGAGCGGATTTCCATCATTGCCGGTTGCACAACTTTCATGCGTGCCATGGATTTATAAGACTTGTTGGCAAGCGGGAACAGAACCGCTTTCAAAATGACAGTAACAAGCAGAATGGCTACACCGAAATTGTTGGTGAGCTTATAGAGAATGTCGATCAGAGCAAACATCGGCTTGGTGATGATCGAGAACCAGCCCCAGTCGATCAACAATTCAAATTTTAAAATCTTCAGATTGTCCTGATAGGCATTGATGGCTTCAACGCGTTTGGCTCCGGCAAACAAATGATTGGTAATGGTTTCGGTTGCACCCGAAGCGACGGTGATGGCCTTGCCGGTCAAATCCGACTGGTAATGGGTGGAAAGACGATCGAAATAGACAAAACGGCTGGTATATTCCTCGTCCTGCGGAGGAATAGCGGCAACTGCCCAATATTTGTCGGTAATGCCGATAAAGCCGCCTTTGACCTTATCGAAAACCATTTTCTTTTCGTTTGACGCATCCGGCTTCAAATCCTTGAGCGCGGCATATTTCTCTTCCTTGAGGCCGTCATCACCGGCAACGCCGATCATGCCTTCATGGAGAAGATAGGTGGCACTTGCGTGTTCGGGAGGAGCAGCGCGTGCAACGCGCGCATAAGGCAGAAGGCTTACAACCGAAGAAGCATTATTGGTGACACTGTCCGAAATGGTGAACATATAATTTTCGTCAACCGAGATCACACGGTGGAAGACTTGTCCCTGACCGTTATCATAGACAAGATGAACGGGTGTCTTGGGTGTCAAGGTTGCGTTTTCACCATCAACCTTCCATTCGGTGTTGAATTGCGGCAGGCTTCCGGCGGGCAAACCCTTGCCGGTAAAACCGAATTCGGCGATATAGGTTGTGTTGAAACCATTGGGATTGAGAAGGGCAATTTCCGGCGAGTTCTTGTCAACCGTCAAGCGGTAATTTTTCAAAAACAGATCATCGAACTGGGCGCCGACAAGGTTGATCGACCCTTGCAGTTCAGGTGTGTCGATCAAAACGCGTTTGGACTTGTTCAACGCCGCATTGCGGGCGTCCGGTGTCATTTCAAGACCGGCGGGGTTTGTTTCGTCTTTGTTTTGCGGCGGTGTTACAGTGCCATTTTCGGCAGTCGGAACGGCCTGATTTTGTGCCTGTTGATCTTGCTCGATCTGGCGGGCAATTTCTTGTGCCTTTTGCTGGTCGGCATTTTTCGGTGCAACGTAAAAAAACTGCCAGACAAGAATGATAAGCAGAGACAATCCAATAGCAATGAAAAAATTACGATTATATTCCATGAGCGATTGTCCTGTTATCGTTTCGAGTTTTGCATTTTTGTCCGAACCGGCGCTTCATTTCTCCGGTCAGACTGGCGAATGATGCGTCAAGTGCATCGGGACGCGCAATGATGACATAATCTGTCCCGTTGACAAGGTCACAATTTGCGCCGGCGGTGATGTCACGAACGGTGATGTCACAATTTGTGCCGGCGGTGATGTCACAATTTGTGGCGGCGGCCTTGTCATGAGCGGTGATGTCACGAGCGGCGATGTTACGAGCGGCTTTGTCACGCGTCAATGAAAGCCGGAATGCCTCGCGTAGTCGCCGCTTGATGCGGTTGCGCCTGACCGCATTACCATTTTTACGTGTTACGGTAAAGCCGACGCGCGGCAAGGTTTTTTCCTTGATTTCTTCCGGTAAATCGCGACTTTTCGATTCCAGAAGAAAAAACGGGCCACGTCGTTTTTCACCGTTTCTTAATGCCAAAAAATCCGCCCTTTTGCGAAGGCGGAGGTAGGATTTCTCACGCATCGGAAAAACCTTTAACAAAACTCTGCCATAAGGAAGCGGGTTCCAACGGGTGTTTCAATGCCGGACCATTTGCAGCGAAGAAGGGAAAAAGCTGTAGCCGAAACAAACTTTCCCCCATATCGTTGTAAAATCCTTGAACCAGTCAGCAATAAAGTCGAAATCAGGCTGAAAGGCGTTTGCGACCACGTGTGCGGCGGGCTGCAATCACTTTGCGGCCACCAAGGGTTGCCATGCGCGCACGGAAACCGTGGCGGCGTTTACGAACGAGTTTGGACGGTTGATATGTACGTTTCATTTATTTAACATACCGCGGCGTGCGGCCCTTCTTGGTTCTATGTGCGGTTTCCCGCCGGTTGAACAGTTTTTGTGCCCTTTCGCCTGCTTCAAGTTCAAGTTGCAGTTCAGGGGCAATTTTTGCGCTTATACGGTTTAGTTTTCGCCGAGTCAATTGCCGTTCGTGTTTCGCGCCCGTCTTATATCAACAGAATATTGGTCGCGACGGCCATTTATCTGGGGCACGATACGGGCTTCGTCAACAAGTGTGGCCAATGATTTTTTCGTATCCACCACCTTGAGATCATAAAGATAGGAGGGAAGTTGTCCTGAAAAGAGAATGCGCCAGTCAAGCGGTATGCCGGGGTCGAGAATGCGCGCCATGTCAAACACCACCGTTGTGCAATTGGCCGTCACAGTATTATAGAAGCGTGCTTTACGGGCAAGCTTGTTGGCTGTTTCAAGATAATTCAGAAAGAGCTCTTCGATCTTTTCCCGGTCTACATTGATCGGGTAGCGGTAAACATGTTCACCCCTTATATCCGTGCGCAATTTTATAATGTCTTCTTCAGGTGCGGCAATCATTATCAATTCAAATTCTTTGAAAAAACCGCCTATGGCCGAAAAACTCTGGTCTTTTGTGCGCCGGATTTCTGCCGAAAAAACCAGATGACGCCCGTCTTTGAAGGTAAAGCCTACAAGCGTGTGGGCAATATAGGGCCCCATCCAATAGGATAGATACACGTCAAGTCCGACAATGTCTTTGATATTATAAGTGCCATTTTCCCATCGTTCTTTTCCCTCGTAAGCCGAAATCCAGTCAAAATCGCGGATATTTTCAAGATGGACAATGTCGGGATTGATCGGGTCGAATTCCGCCTCGACACTTTTTGATAATTCCGGCGCCCAATCGCGGTGCAATGTCGGCTTTATCGTTGCCCACCAGCTTGTAACGGCAATAAACATAATCGCCAATATAATCCGCGATTTCCACGGCGTTCTGAATTCAAGCGCCAATGCATAAATGCCGATGACAAGCCACAAAACCGCAATGGTAACAAAAACCGGCATGTTGAACGGCAATTGATAGAAAAACGCAAACAGGCTCCACAGCAGCATGAAACAGGCAAAAACAAACCAGATCGCACGTGCAACTTGTGTCACTATACGGGCGATGATACGGGTGAATTTTGTCCGGTTTACGGAAAGACTTTGCTGCATAAAACGACTCGGATGCCAATAAACTTCCAGTCTGCAATATTACGTTACAAAGTGGCGATATTATTGCCGAAG
Organism: Bartonella sp. B10834G3; assembly: GCF_016102505.1. Classification (NCBI taxonomy): domain Bacteria; kingdom Pseudomonadati; phylum Pseudomonadota; class Alphaproteobacteria; order Hyphomicrobiales; family Bartonellaceae; genus Bartonella; species Bartonella sp. B10834G3. Next base: position 301,053 of record NZ_JACFOM010000003.1, on the reverse strand, counting down.
AATAAAGTTGTATTCAAACAAAAAACAACTTATGATTGCTATTTGTTATATAGAGTATATCGGGTATCGGGATGAATGAACAGTGCACAGATATGCAACGGCTGATCTCTACGATTCGTCAATATCTTTCATCGGAAAATAAATCATTTGAATTTCCGGTCAATGGCGTTTTCGAGGTCGAAAGGTCGGTCGAGAATTTTCATTCATACAATGACAGCTTCGATTTGGATGATGGAATCTTGCGCGATTTATTGTGTATTGAAGCGTTGCGAATTGGTCTGGTTCTGCATTTCGGCAAAGAAAAATAAACCCGCCCGTATAGAATTTTTATCGCAATGATGAACCGAAAAAGTGCTGTGGCGTAAGGGCAAAGTGCCCGCTGGTTACTTTTATTAAAGCGCCACTATTTTTTCTTATTTTAAAACCGGCAATCGTCATCAAAGATAATGAAAGACAATTGAAGGCGGGCAAAGACAGGCAAAGACAGGCAAAAGCGGACAAAGGCAGGCAAAGACAGGCATAGCATTGTCAGGAATGGTATTGTCGGGGCCGGAATTGGCGGAAATGGAATTGTCGGAAATGGTATTGTCGGAAACGGCCTTGTGAAGGGGATAAAACCCTCAAATAACCGGAACAGTGAAGCCCGATAGAACAAGCATAATAGAACAGGCATAATAGAACAGGCGGGCGGCGCTTTAAAAAACAGGCGGCGGCGTTTTTTGCCGGAGGCGGGTAGGCAAGCCCGTGTTCAGCAAAACCGGTGAAGTTGAACAGGTGAATAGGGTGGCTATGGGGCGGGTAGGCAGGCACATTTTCATCAAAACCGGTGAAGACGAGCAGGCGAATAGGGTGGCTATGGCAAAGCAGCTTGATATGAGCCGGTTTTGCCCCCGTTGCAAACTTGCAAAGCTTGGCCTGAAAGGTGCGGGAAAACGACCTTATCACCCCTAATTGTTTTGCCGGAAGGCCTTCCATTCCTTATATTGATAAATTGTTAAAGGGTTTTTTTCATAATCGTGTTCATGACAAAAGGGTTCGGTTTTATTGTTGCTTTTTTTCTTCTGGCATTGGCAAATTTCATTTGCGATGCAATGGCGTCCTCATGGGGGGAGGGGGCGGAAAAATTGGCGCTTCCGGTCAATAATGATCCGGTCAATAATGAAACGAAAACCGGAAATGATACGAAAAATGAAAATGCAATAATCTCGGCAATCGGGCGTGAGCGGATAAAATCCGAGCAAATAAAGACAGAGACAGCCCGCATGATAAAGTCTGCTCGAAGAGTTGTGCCTGTTGAAGGCGGGAAAGCTCGTCAAGTGGCAAAATCGGGCGAAATTAAACAATCTTCGGACGTTATAAAAGTCAATGCGCTTATGCAAAAAGCGGAAAACGGGAAGGTCGCCTTGTCGCTCCAAAACGGGCGCGACACAGAGACGGAAGCCGGAAAACCGCTTCAAAGAGCGACATTGAACGGGAATGACCGGACGTTTACCGGAAATATAAAAGCGTTTAACGGAAATAACGCCAACAACGCCAATAACGCCAATAACGCCAATAATGCCAATAATGCGCGAAATAGAGGAATTTTTATGCAGCAGAATAATGCGACCGAAACCGGATTGAAGCGTTTAGAGAATTTTCATATGCGCATTGACCGTGCCGATCATCCATCCGGCGAGGTGGTTATATTGCTTCACGGGTCGGGCGGCGATGAAAATTCGTTATTGTCCTTTGCCCGCCCGATATGGCCACGGGCAACACTTGTCGGCATTCGCGGGCGCATTGTGCAAAATGGTGAAACGCGCTGGTTCAGAAAAATTACACCGACAAAGTTCGACCAGCAGGATGCTGTTCACGAAGCCGATGCTTTGGTAAAATTTCTCGTCGGGCTTGCCGATGATGAAAATTATGATTTGTCGCGGGTGACTTTTGTCGGCTATTCCAATGGCGCGAATTTGCTGGCCGTTATTATGATGCGCCATCCCGATCTTGTGCGCCGTGCCATTCTTATGCGTTCAATGCCTATTCTCGATAATACGGCGCGCGAGGATTTGTCGAAAACACAAGTCCTGATTATTTCGGGCAAAAAGGACGCGCTTTATTCACCGTTTGAACCGGCTTTATCGGCCCTGTTCCATAAAAATTCTGCCAAGGTTGATAATGTGATGGTCGATAGTGACCATATGATAGGCGAGCGTGACCGCGACATTATTGTCAAATGGTTGGCCGACAAGAATTCGAGCCATATTTCGGCCAATACAAAAACCGTCAAAACTGCCCATTAGCCGGTTGACCGAAGGCTTGTCACCGCGATAGGAAAGAGAAAAATCCAGCAATTTTGCAGGAAGGAAAAGTTCGTGTCCAATATCACAAGCGATGATGTTGTTGATGAGTTGCGAAAGGTCAAAGGGCCTGATTTTGAAAGCGATATTGTTTCGCTCGGCCTTGTTTCGGAAATTTTCATCTCCGATGGCAAAGTGTTTTTTTCGATAACTGTGCCGGATGAACGTGCGCAGGAACTGGAGCCGATGCGACAGGCTGCGCAGAAAGTGGTCGAGGCGCTTGATGGTGTCAAAGCGGCTATTGTTACTTTGACAGCCGAGAAAAAAGGCGGAACCGGTCAGGAGACAAGCCGGAATGGCAGCGAAAGCCACGCCGGAAGTGCTAAAAAAGTTGTTGCGCAGTCGGGGCATGCGCATGTTGGTCGCGGTGTTGGTGAAAAACAGCCGATTGAAGGTGTCAAACATATTATTGCTGTCGCATCCGGCAAGGGTGGCGTTGGCAAATCGACAACTGCTATCAATCTGGCTTTGGCACTGGCCGATAAAGGCTTTAAAACGGGGCTTTTGGATGCCGATATTTATGGGCCGTCACTGCCGAGACTGACCGGCCTTATCAACCAGCGCCCGCGTGCTGTTGAAGGCAACAAGCTGGAAACGCTTGAAAAATTCGGCTTGAAATTGATGTCGATGGGTTTTCTTGTTGACGAAGACCGCCCGATGGTATGGCGCGGGCCGATGGTGATGTCGGCGGTCACACAATTTTTGCGGGATGTTTTATGGGGGCCACTCGATGTTTTGGTGGTCGACATGCCACCCGGCACCGGCGACGCGCAATTGACACTCGCCCAGCAAGTGCCGTTAACCGGTGCGGTTATCGTTTCCACCCCGCAAGATCTCGCATTGGTTGACGCGCGCAAGGGAATCGAAATGTTTACCAAGGTCGGTGTGCCGATTCTGGGTGTCATAGAAAATATGAGTTATTTTATCGCCCCCGATACCGGCAAACGCTATGACATTTTCGGTCACGGCGGGGCGCGCAATGAAGCCCACCACCGGCAAGTGCCGTTTCTGGGTGAAATCCCGCTTGATCCGGATGTTCGAGCTTTGTCGGATGCGGGCACACCTGTCTATATTGCAAAACCACAAAGCACTTTTTCCAAACTCTATCGGGAAATTGCCGAAAAGCTCGCAAGTAACCTATCGTAAACCATGTTTTGCCAAGTCGAACAAGTTGTGCTAGGTTGACTTTGCAACTGATGTGCCTAGATGTCATTTTGAAACGCATTTTACGTTTCAAAGTGTCGTTCATATCGGAATTATTCCTTGTAAAACCACAGGTTTTCAAGGACTTTCGGTATGATTGACCAGAAAATGACAATTTGGTCACAGGATTGCCATGAAATTGGCTAATACACGCCGGAACGCATTTTGTGTACAGAGTATGTGCGTTTTTGACAGCCGTGATTTTGTGGCTTTCTTGAAAAAAGTTTGCATAAGTTTGAATAAAAACGGGTGGTGCATGACTAAACGACGTTTGATTGTCAGCGGCAGTATTATTGTACTAACAGGGTTTTTGGGCGCCTGTACCAATGAGAACAAGCCAAAAGCCGAACTTACCGATGCGACCAAGTCGATAGCACGGGTCGGAACAATGACAACGCCGTTATCTTACGGCTATCTGATTGACAAGAAAATTCCCGTTCCCGTGTTCAAGGAACTCTCTTTTAACGGCAAACAAGCAAATCCCGCAGCTCCTGCCAAAGAGGCGGCAGCCAATCCTGCGGCACTTTCCGCGCCTTCCGGTCCTGTCGAACTTGCCCATGCAAGTCCGCAAGTGGAAGAGCTGATTTCCAAATATTCGTTGGCCTATAATGTGCCTGAAAGGCTTGTGAGGCAGGTTGTCAAACGTGAAAGCAACGGCAATCCCAATATTCGTAACGGCCCCTATCTCGGTCTGATGCAAATCAGCCATCCGACAGCGAAGGGCATGGGCTATCAGGGCGACCCGAAGGGGCTTCTCGATGCCGAGACGAATTTGCGCTTTGCCGTGAAATATCTGGCCGGTGCCTACAAGGTTGCCGAAGGGGATGAAGCGCAGGCTGTGCGCCTTTACGCCCGCGGCTATTATTATGATGCCAAGGCAAAAGGGCTTCTGGGCGCAACCGGACTTGGCGACAATTCGGGTATTTCCGATGATGCCAAAGCTGCTGTCGAATCTGTCACAAGGCAGAAAACCGATGTCAGCACGGGAAACGGCACTGTCAATATTCCGATACCGCAACTGAAGAACAGCGGAACGTGATTTCCAAAACGGGAGGAAATAATTTATCTATATGCCTGCTATGCCGGTATATAAACGCGTAATTGCGTTAGATAATAGAAAGTCGGAAGTTGTACTTTCAGCTTATGCCTGATAAGGAGCTTCCGGATGGAACCTATCCGGAATAAAACTGTTGTTGCAGTTGGTTGCGGATGTTCCGGACTTTCTGAATGTAATGGGAATGGAGTTTAATTGATGGCAAGTGTTATGCGAGATCGGTTGATCGTCGGATTGGACGTGGCCGATATTCGGCAGGCAGAAAAGCTGGTTAATCAATTGGGTGATACCATCAGCTTTTATAAAATAGGCTATCAATTATTGTTTGCAGGCGGGCTTGAATTTGCCCGTGAACTCAAAGCGGCAAACAAAAAAGTCTTCCTTGATATGAAACTTCTGGATATCGACAATACGATTGCGAGTGCGGTTGAAAATATCGTCAAACTCGGTGTCGATATGTTGACAATCCACGCTTATCCGAAGGCGATGCGCGCGGCAGTCGCCGCAGCAGGACAAAGCAATCTTTGTCTTCTCGGTGTGACCGTGCTCACCTCCATGGATGACGCTGATCTGAAAGCTGCCGGTTACTCCGACAATGCCGAAACATTGGTGCTGAAGCGGGCAAAAGACGCGCGTTTGGCAGGAATGGGCGGTATTGTTGCTTCGGCTGCCGAAGCCCGCAAGTTACGCGCTATTATCGGTCCTGATATGGCTCTGGTCACCCCCGGTATCCGCCCGAAAGGGGCAGATAAAGGCGATCAGAAACGTGTTATGAGCCCGATGGAAGCTATTCGAGCCGGTGCAAGTCATCTCGTGGTTGCCCGTCCGATTATCAAAGCTGATAATCCTCTGGAAGCGGCAAGGAATATTTTGAAAGAAATGGAAGAGGCTTGATAGCATAAAGTTTGGAAAATTTTACTTGAGCCACAAAAAGTCGAGCGGAGCGGGGCTCGTTTTGTTGTTGTGGAGAAATGGGAGAATAGAATGTTTGAAGACCGGATCCAAAGTGCGGAATTGAGACAAAAAATCGTCTCGGCAGAAGAGGCGGCAAGCCTTGTCAAAGATGGTATGGTCGTTGGCATGAGCGGTTTTACCCGCGCCGGAGATGCCAAGCTTGTTCCACACGCAATGGCCAAACGGGCAAAAAAACACCCCTTTAAAATTACCCTGCTGACAGGGGCTTCACTGGGCTATGACACCGACAAGCTGTTATGCGAGGCAGGTGTACTTTCCCGTCGTATGCCATTTCAGGTCGACACAACTTTGAGAGCGGCGATCAATCGCGGCGAGGTCATGTTTATTGATGAACATTTGTCCGAAACGGTTGAACAATTGCGCGCCCACCAGTTACCACCGGTCAATATCGCCATTATCGAAGCGGCGATCATACATGAAGATGGCTCGATTGTGCCAACCACCTCGGTGGGCAATTCGGCAAGTTTTGCTTTGGGTGCCGATCAGGTTATCATCGAGCTTAATACCAGCGTTAATCCGGCAATAGAAGGTATTCACGATATTTATATTCCATCCCCGCGCCCCAATCGCAAACCGGTGGAAGTTCTGGAGCCGGATACACGTATCGGTACGACGTCGATCAAAGTTGACAAAAACAAGATCGCGGCGATTGTTATTTCCGATGTGCAGGATAGCCCGTCATTGATCCTGCCGGCCGATGATGCGACCAATGCCATTGCCCGCCATTTGACCGAATTCTTCCTGAAAGAAGTCGATCAGGGGCGCATGGATATGACATTAAGCCCCATTCAGGCGGGCATTGGCACGATTGCCAATGCGGTTCTGACCGGTTTTGTGGATAGTCCGTTCCATAATCTACGGATGTATAGCGAAGTCTTGCAGGATTCGACATTCGAGCTTTTCGATGCCGGTAAACTCGATTTTGCATCCGCTTCGTCGATTACATTGAGCGATAAATGTGCAGCGCGTGTTTTCCCCAATATCGAACACTATAAGGACCGGCTGATCTTGCGGCCGCAAGAAATATCCAATTTGCCGGAAATTATTCGCAGACTCGGTATTATCGCTATCAATACCGCTCTTGAATTCGACATTTACGGCAATGTCAATTCGACCCATGTCGGCGGCACCCATATGATGAACGGTATTGGCGGGTCGGGCGATTTTGCGAGAAATGCCTATATTTCGGTTTTTGTGACAAAATCGGTTGCCAAAGGTGGCAAGATTTCTTCGGTTGTGCCAATGGTTGCCCATGTCGATCATACAGAACATGATGTCGATGTTCTGGTGACAGAATTGGGTTATGCCGATTTGCGCGGTCTTGCACCACGTGAACGTGCGCCGCTTATTATCGAAAAATGTGCCCATCCCGACTATCGCGATGTATTGCGCGATTATTTTGATCGTGCTTGCAAAACGGTTGGCGGCCAGACTCCGCATATTCTTGATGAAGCCTTTGGACTTCACCGCAAACTCAAGACAACAGGTTCAATGTTGTAGGACAATTTTTTGACAGACAGGAAATATATCATCGGGGCGAATGCTTATGAAGCACCCGCCCTTGAACCGGCGCTCTACCTTGTGGCAACACCGATAGGAAATCTCGGTGATATAACATTGCGGGCAATAGAAACAATTGCCGCTGCCGATGTGCTTGCCTGCGAAGACACCAGAGTGACACGCATCTTGCTTGACCGTTATGGTATCCACCAGAAGCCGATCGTTTATCAGGAACATAATGTCGAGGAAGCAGGTAAAAAACTTCTCGGCGCTCTCGAAGATAACCAATCGGTCGCACTGGTGAGCGATGCCGGTATGCCGCTTATTTCCGACCCCGGTTTCCGGCTGGTTGCCGAGGCGCGCGAAAAAAATATCAAAATTGTGCCCGTTCCGGGTGCTTCTGCCGCTTTGACAGCATTGATTGCAACAGGTCTCCCAACCGACAGTTTTTTCTTTTCCGGCTTTCTTCCAACAAAGTCCATGCAAAGAAAAGCCCGTCTTGAAGAACTCGCGTCCATTCCCGCTTCATTGATTTTTTACGAATCCCCGCACCGTGTTTCAACAACTCTCGCTGATATGGTTGATGTTTTCGGGAAAGATCGCCGCGGCGCAATTTGTCGCGAAATGACCAAAAAATTCGAGACAGTCGATGTCGCTCCACTTTCCGAGCTTCATGAACGCTATAATGATAGCGAAAAAATACGTGGCGAAATTGTTATAATTGTCGAACCGCCATCAAAACAGCAGGAAAAATTCGACACGGAAGAAATCGACAAGCTTCTGGTCGAACTTGCGAAAGATTTTTCCGCAGCAAAAGCCGCCGCTGAAGCAGCCAAAATGACCGGACACAAAAAAACGGAACTTTACAAACGCCTGTTATCGCTAAAAGCCGGTTAATATTAAAAGCAGGCTCTTTATATTCTGATAGTCGGAAGCTCTACTCGTTTGTTTGTTGAACAAAGGGGAGGAACTTTATATGGCACGATTTATTATCAAAGATCCCTTTATTAAATCCTCATTTTAAATCTGTATAAATCGTCATTTTAAAGAAGATAACATGGAAAAAAGCATGTATCTTTCTTCTGTGATGATGCTCGGAACAAGAAGACGCAAGAAAAACATATATTGGTATGGCATTTATGCTGAAAGAGTTGCAGCCTTATGGTTGCAACTGAAAGGCTATCACATTGCCGAACGCCGGTTTGAAACCTATTTCGGTGAAATTGATATTATAGCACGGCGTGGCAATGTTATTGCCATTGTCGAAGTAAAAGCGCGTCCCACCATTGAAGAGGCGATGGAAGCAGTCAAACAACCAAGTAGAAAGCGCATTGACAAGGCGGCAAATGTTTTTCTCGCACGCCAGTCCGACGCTAAAAAATTGCGGCTGCGCTATGATTTGATTGCAGTCAGCCCGTGGAAATTGCCCCGCCATATAGAGTCGTTTTTTCAACCGGAAAATTGAAAAGCATGAGAAGGGGAGAGCTAACGAGCAATTCCGGTTTGGCAATTCCGGCTTGGCAATTCCGGTTTGGCAATTCCGGTTTGTTCAAGATAAGCGGTGTTGCTCATAATAGCTTCTGCGATAAATAGGGTATAATAGCTTTAACGACGAAGAGCTTGGGAGAGGAAAAACGGTTCCATGAAAAAAACTTCGTCGTTAGGCGCATCGCTGAAGCGGCATGAACGAAAAAAACATTTTGTTTTTGTCTTTCATGCGTTAGAAGGAAAAGTAACATTGAGTAGCCGGACTTCGATTTCTGGATAATTGCAAGCCCGCTTGAAGAGGATTGATTATGGACGATTATGAGAAGTTCGCAACCGGTCTTATAATAGTTTTTGGTGCGTTGATTATTGGCGGTCTGATGGCTGCCCATCTTGTTACCATGAACCGCGCCGGTTTTATGTTTGCTTTAAGTGCCGGTGTCATGGGCTGGTTTTCTGCTTTTGCAATTCTGTTCGACAAGAAAAAAGCCTATCTTATTTTGATAATTCTGTCAGTTTTGTGTGTCGCTTGCTCTATCGGTATTTTTGTCCGGTGACGATCACAAAAAGTTTTATTAAAAAGGCGCCGGTTTATACCGGCGTTTTTTATTTCTATTCTTGGAATTCATTGACATAAAGATTTCTTTATGTCACTCATGACCGGCTGATATGAAAGGTTCCCCCGCTATGTCTCATATTGTCGAAAAGTCATCTTCCGGTGAAGAGAAAGCCTCTGGCAAAACATCAAATCCTGTAGAACAATTGTTCGGTCAAACAGAAAAGCCGAAAAACCGTTCGGAAGAATTGCGCCGATTGGCGCGCGAGCGCATTCTTATTCTTGACGGCGCGATGGGAACGCAAATCCAGTCTTTCCATTTTGATGAAGAACATTTTCGTGGTGAACGGTTTGTGGCTTGTAGCTGTGCTCTTCAAGGCAATAACGACCTTTTGACATTGACCCAGCCGAAAGCCATTGAAGACATCCATTTGCGCTATGCTCTGGCGGGTGCAGACATTCTGGAAACCAACACATTTTCTTCAACCACCATTGCGCAGGCCGATTATGGCATGGAAAATATGGTCTACGAGCTTAATCGTGACGGCGCCCGTCTTGCGCGCCGCGCAGCCTTGCAGGCCGAAGAAAAAGACGGCAAGCCGCGCTTTGTTGCCGGTTCCATTGGCCCCACCAATAAGACCGCGTCGATTTCGCCCGATGTCAACAATCCCGGTTTTCGTGCCATTACCTTTGATGAATTGCGTATTGCCTATGGCGAGCAGATCAATGCATTGATTGATGGCGGTGTTGACCTGCTTCTCATTGAAACCATCTTTGATACGCTCAATGCCAAAGCGGCTATTTTCGCCGCAAAAGAAGTTTTTGCCAAAAAAAATATCGAATTGCCGATTATGATTTCCGGCACAATTACCGATATGTCGGGGCGCACACTTTCAGGGCAGACGCCAACAGCCTTTCTTTATTCGGTTGCCCATGCCAAGCCGTTTTCTGTCGGGCTTAATTGTGCGTTAGGCGCAAAGGCCATGCTTCCGCTTGTGAAGGAAATTGCTGCCAATACCGAAGAACTGGTTTGTGTTTATCCGAATGCCGGTTTGCCCAATGCCTTTGGCGGTTATGATGAAACGCCCGAAATTATGGCAAAAGAGCTTGAGGAATATGCGCGTGAAGGTGTCATCAATATCGTCGGCGGTTGCTGCGGGACCACGCCCGACCATATTCGCGCTATTGCCGAGGCGGTCAAACCGTTCAAACCGAGGAAGCCCAAGCCGCAGGAAAAGCTTTTGCATTTGTCGGGTCTTGAACCGTTTACACTCACCCACGACATTCCTTTCGTCAATATTGGCGAACGCACCAATGTCACGGGTTCGGCAAGGTTTCGCAAACTCATAACCAATAATGATTATACCGCCGCTCTCGATGTTGCGCGCAATCAGGTGGAAAACGGTGCACAGGTTATCGACATCAATATGGATGAAGGCTTGATTGATTCCGTTGCGGCCATGCGCAAATTTTTAAATCTCCTTGCCGCCGAGCCTGATATTTCCCGTGTTCCCATCATGATTGATTCATCGAAATGGGAAGTTATTGAAGCCGGTCTTCAATGTGTGCAGGGAAAATCCATCGTCAACTCGATTTCCTTGAAAGAGGGTGAGGAAAAGTTTATCGAACACGCAAAACTTGCTTCCCGTTACGGGGCGGCGGTTGTGGTGATGGCTTTTGACGAAAAAGGTCAGGCCGACACCGAGCAACGCAAGGTTTCAATCTGCGAACGGGCTTATAGAATTCTGGTCGACAAGGTCGGTTTCCCGCCTGAAGATATTATTTTCGACCCCAATATTTTCGCCATTGCAACCGGTATCGACGAACATAATAATTACGCCGTCGATTTTATCGAAGCGACCAAAGAAATTCGCAAAAAATTGCCTTATTGCCATATTTCCGGCGGGGTCTCCAATCTCTCATTCTCGTTCCGTGGCAATGAACCGGTTCGCGAGGCGATGCATTCGGTCTTCCTTTATCGGGCAATTGCCGCCGGTATGGATATGGGCATTGTCAATGCCGGACAATTGGCCGTTTACGATACAATCGAACCCAAGCTTAAAAAAGCCTGTGAAGATGTGATCCTCAATAAAGACGCTGGCGCAACCGAGCGCCTGCTTGCTCTTGCGGAAGAATATCGCGGTAAGGCCGGTGGCGGTGTCAAAAAGGAAAAAGACTTGAGCTGGCGACAATTGCCGGTGGAAAAGCGCCTTGAACATGCTCTTGTGAACGGCATTACCGAATTTATCGACGCTGATACGGAAGAAGCACGCCAAAAAGCCGAACGCCCGCTTGATGTCATTGAAGGGCCGCTCATGGCCGGTATGAATGTAGTGGGCGACCTTTTCGGTTCGGGCAAAATGTTTTTGCCGCAGGTGGTGAAATCCGCCCGCGTGATGAAACAGGCTGTGGCCATTCTTCTTCCCTATATGGAAGAGGAAAAGCGTAAAAACGGTGGTGAAGGCCACCAGAGTGCGGGCAAAATTATTCTCGCAACTGTCAAAGGTGATGTTCACGACATCGGCAAAAACATTGTCGGCGTTGTGCTTGCCTGCAATAATTACGAGATTATCGACCTTGGGGTAATGGTTCCGGCACAAACCATTCTCGACGCGGCACGGCGTGAAAAGGCCGATGCAATCGGTCTTTCCGGCCTCATTACACCTTCGCTTGATGAAATGGTCAATGTTGCCCATGAAATGGAAAGTCAGGGCTTCGATATTCCCTTGTTGATCGGCGGAGCAACAACAAGCCGCGTTCACACGGCCGTCAAGATCAATCCGCAATATCACCGCGGGCAGAGTGTCTATGTGCTTGATGCAAGTCGGGCCGTGGGGGTTGTTTCATCGCTTCTTTCCCCGCAAACAAAAACGGCGACAATCGAAAAAATCCGTGAGGAATATGCCAAGCTTGCCGCCGCCCATGAAAAGGGCGAACAACAAAAGACCCGCGTTTCATTAGATGAGGCGCGCGCCAATGCACTGAAACTCGATTTCAAGAATTATAAACCGGTCAAGCCGACATTTCTCGGTGTCAAAAAATTCGACGATTGGGATCTTGCCGAACTTTCGACCTATTTCGACTGGACACCGTTTTTCCAGAGCTGGGAATTGCGCGGGCGTTTTCCGGCAATTCTTGATGATGAAAAGCAAGGGCCAATTGCCCGCCAGCTTTATGATGACGCGCAAAAAATGCTTGAAAAAATCATTGCCGGAAAATGGTTCCATCCGAAGGCGGTGATCGGCTTCTGGCCGGCAAACCGCGTTGGTGACGACATCCGCATTTATACAGACGAGACAAGAAAACACGAGCGGGCAACCTTCTTCACTTTGCGCCAGCAATTGCAGCGGCGCGAGGGAAAGCCCAATCTTGCTCTGGCCGATTTTGTGGCTCCTGTCGGCACACCGGATTATCTTGGCGGTTTCGTGGTAACGAGCGGCTTTGGCGAGGAAGAAATTGCCGAACGTTTCAAACGCGAAAACGACGATTATTCTTCCATTCTTGTCAAAGCTCTGGCCGACCGTTTTGCCGAAGCTTTTGCCGAATGTCTGCATGAACGCGTTCGCAAGGTTTATTGGGGTTATGCGGCCGATGAAAATTCGACCAAGGAAGACCTTATTGCCGAAAATTATCGCGGTATACGTCCGGCTCCGGGCTACCCCGCACAGCCCGATCATACCGAAAAGGGCACATTGTTCGAGCTTCTTGACGCGACAAAAAATACCGGTGTGAAACTTACCGAAAGTTATGCCATGTGGCCTGGTTCGTCGGTTGCCGGACTTTATTTTTCCCATCCCGACAGCTATTATTTCGGCGTTGCCAAGGTCGAACGCGATCAGGTTGAAGATTATGCCGAAAGAAAAGCAATGCCGGTGAGCGAAGTCGAACGCTGGCTCGGCCCGATCCTGAATTACGAGGTTAAAAGAGACAAATGAAACTAGGTTTTATCGGTACAGGAACCATTGCCTCGGCCATGGTGGAAGGCTTGATGAAGAGCAATCTTCCGGTTGAACAAATCACGATTTCACCCAGAAATGCCGACCGCGCGGCAGAGCTTTCAAAGCGCTTTGAAAAGGTGAAAATCGGCAAAGACAATCAGGATGTGATTGACCGGAGCGATGATGTTTTCATTTGTTTAAGAAGCCAGATTGCCGAAGAAGAATTGAAAAAGCTCGATTTTTCTAAAGCAAAAACAGTTATTTCGGTTATAGCCATGGCAACGGCAACCGAGACCGAAAAATGGATCGGCAAAAAGGTTTTTCGCGCCGTGCCGCTTCCCTTTGTTGCCGAAGCCAAAGGCGTTACAGCAATTTATCCGGATAATCGGGAATTGAAGAAAATCTTCAATGCGATGGGTGGGGCAATTGCTGTCAAGGATGAAAGCCAGTTTGCTTTGATGATGACTGCCGGCTCTCTGATGGGCGTCTATTTCAACTTCATCGAAACGGCAAACCGTTGGCTTGAAAAAAACGGGCTTGATGAAAGCCAGTCAGCACCGTTTCTTGCCTCTATGTTTGGCAATCTTGCCGACGAGGCGCGTAAAGTAGAGAAGCCCGATTTTACTAAATTGGAAGCCGAATATTCGACCAAAAAAGGCACGAACGAGCTGGTCTCCCAATATTTTACCGATCATGGTGGCAGAGAAGCGCTCACCGGCGGCCTTGATGAAGCGTTCAAACGTATCAAAGGCGAGTGAGCACCTAACGCCAATCACCCGCCATTTGTGTGCGAAAACTGGTTCAAAACAATGTGCGCTTGAAAAAAACCGCCGGCATAGTGAAGGCAAGTGAGGTGCTTGCAAGCAATCACCTGCCATTTGCGAACGGTCATAAATCTAATAAACAATGTCGGTGAGCAAAGTCGAACGCGATCAGGTTGAAGATTATGCCGAAAGAAAAGCAATGCCGGTGAGTGAAGTCGAACGCTGGCTTGGCCCGATCCTGAATTGCGAGGTTAAAAGAGACAAATGAAACTAGGTTTTATCGGTACAGGAACCATTGCCTCGGCCATGGTGGAAGGCTTGATGAAGAGCAATCTTCCGGTTGAACAAATCACGATTTCACCCAGAAATGCCGACCGCGCGGCAGAGCTTTCAAAGCGCTTTGACAAGGTGAAAATCGGCAAAGACAATCAGGATGTGATTGACCGGAGCGATGATGTTTTCATTTGTTTAAGAAGCCAGATTGCCGAAGAAGAATTGAAAAAACTCGATTTTTCTAAAGCAAAAACAGTTATTTCGGTTATTGCCATGGCAACGGCAACCGAGACCGAAAAATGGATTGGCAAAAAGGTTTTTCGCGCCGTGCCGCATCCCTTTGTTGCCGAAGCGAAAAGCGTTACAGCAATTTATCCCGACAATCCGGAATTGAAGAAAATCTTCAATGCGATGGGTGGGGCAATTGCCGTCAAGGATGAAAGCCAGTTTGCTTTGATGATGACTGCCGGCTCTCTGATGGGTGTCTATTTCAATTTCATCGAAACGGCAAACCGTTGGTTCGTAAAAAACGGGCTTGATGAAAGCCAGTCGGCACCGTTTCTTGCCTCTATGTTTGGCAATCTTGCCGACGAGGCACGTAAAGTAGAGAAGCCCGATTTTACTAAATTGGAAGCCGAATATTCGACCAAAAAAGGCACGAACGAGCTGGTCTCCCAATATTTTACCGATCATGGTGGCAGAGAAGCGCTCACCGGCGGCCTGGATGAAGCGTTCAAACGTATCAAGGGCGAGTGAGCACCTAACGCCAATCACCCGCCATTTGTGTGCGAAAACTGGTTCAAAACAATGTGCGCTTGAAAAAGCCCTGCGGGCATAGTGAAGGCAAGTGAGGTGCTTGCAAGCACCGCCATTTGCGAACGGTTATAAATCAACAATGCCCGTGCGTTAAAGCCCCACGGGCATAAAAAAGGCGGTCACGCATTCGACAGAAATTTTTTGCGGTTCGGAAAGGTTGCGAAGTTTCAAAGACGATCGTAGCGCGGGAAAAACCTAGAATATATCGGATGCGGCCGATGAATACTCTAAAACAATCGGCTTGGGCGCCGAACGGCCTTTTTAAAAAGTGTTTGGTTCACGGCTTTTCGCAATTTTTGCGACCGGTTTTCGGGATTTTTCATATTTGCAAAATTGCTTTCAATGGGGAAGGTAGCTTTTCTGCCCGCTATCGGAATAGCAATAATGTCCACCTCTGGGGCCAACGCAATAGGTTCCCGAACGGCAAGAACAATTTCCCGTTGATGGTTCCATGAGAGACGGGCTGCTTTCGAGAGATTGGCGGTTTGTTGCACCGCCCCCCATATAGGCCGAACAATCTTTGGTCGATGCGCTGGTTGAACCGTCATTACAGATAAAGGTTCTGCCAACACAATGGGAAATGCCGCCTTTCCGGCCTGAACACGGTGTATTTGCCGCAGCAAGTTCCGGAAATAAGGCTGTGAAAAAAATGAAGAGCAGTAAAATATATTTCATAGTCCGTTCCCCCGTGCGATCATCGTAATACTCGAATTGATTTTTTTGCAATCAATTTTTACTTTGACGGGAGAAAAGCGGGACTATCGACAGAAGTTTTTCAATAGTTTAGTTGTTATTTCCGGCAATTTTCCACTATCAACCGCTCGAAACGGTCTTCAAAGTAGCGCGCCAGCAAACGGTTTTTCTTGTCTCTGCCGGTTGTAAAGCGAACCAGTCATTGAAACATTTTTGTTAAAAAAAACTCCTTATTCCACGATGATGCATCACCAAAAACCGCGATTTTTTTGTTCACGCGGCTCTTTGCCGAAAACCGTGCTTCTTTCTCACATGCTTCTTCACCAAAAACCGTTTCACACTTTTTGGGAAGCATGTGGGACTTTTCAGGAACCGCTTGAGCCACTTTTTGGGAAGCATGTGGGACTTTTCAGGAACCGCTTGAGCCACTTTTTGGGAAACATGTGGGACTTTTCAGGAGCCGCTTGAGCCACTTTTCGGGAAGCATGTGTGCCTTTTCGGGAAGTGGTTTATCGGTTTTTTCTCGTCAAGGCGAAGATGAACGGGAGATTAACAAAAGGTTCAGGATAAGTTCAGCTAACAAAGCGTAAGGTGTGTTCCAAGAATCGTTAAAAGGGTATCTCACATGAGAAAACTGATTGTTGTTCTTTTAAGCCTTGCAATGACAGTGCCGCTTTGTGGTGCACTTTCTGCCAAGGCCGATGTTTATCCTGTCATCATCATCGACGAGGGTCATCATCATTATGACCGCTATCATCACCGCTATCCGCCGCATCGGCGCCATTTCGAGCACCGGCACTTCTATCCTGTACCACCTCCGCCCCCGCCGCCCTATTATGGCCCGCATTTCGGACCACATGGTCCCCATGGCGGTCCAAGACCTTGGCATCCGCGCCCCGATTGGCGCTGATAGGTCTTTTAAAAATATTCAAACTCCAGAACCCCGATAAAAGCCCGCCCGTTACACAAACCGGACGGGTTTTTTATTGTTTGATTGATTGCCGGTTTTGCGCGTTTCTGTTTTAAACCGGATTGTGCGGGTTTTAAACGCGGCAATTCTTGCCCCTGTTTTCGATGGGCGAACACAAAAATTATGAACGGCGTAGAACGGGGCAGGGCAGATTTTAAGGAACTGACCGGCGAGCTTTCAAGCCAGTTTCCAATGTTGGGCAAATTTCCGATATTGCGTCAAAGCCGTTATCATATGATAAAAAATGGAAGCCGGAACATCTTCGGCAATGGCGCGGCCGTTTTCCGATATGAGGTCAATCCACAAACCTTTGGGGGCGGCGTCGATATGCCACCGGAAAAGCCTTCCTACACGCGCTTCTATTTCAGGTTTCAGATCCGGCCCGTCATTGCCATCAAGCGCAAGCGCTGCTTTGATCGCTTCGGTTTGCGGCCAGCTTCTCGAATTGGTGTCGATTGGCATTCCGTGGCGCGAAATTGTGTTATAGGCAAGTCCCGTTTTGCGGTTCAAACCATTGGCAATGGCCGAGGCATAAAGCTTTTTGGCAAGTTTTATAACACTGCGGTCATTGGTTTTTTTGGAAAAATCGACAAGCAGCGACGACCATTCAAAATGGTGGCCGGGTTCGCAAATGTCACCTTCAGGTGAAGCCGCTCTTTGCCAGTTCCCGTCATAATATTCGGCAAGTGTCCAGCTATCCTCATCAAAGAAATGTTCCTTGAAAAGATCGACAATGCGTTCTGCCCGTTCAAGATAATCTCTATCACCTGTCACATCATACCAGGCCATGAAACTTTCAAACAAATGCATATGCGGGTTGGAACGGCGAAATGTTTTCTCTCCGTCGCCTTTGGCATTTTCAAAAAAGCCTTTGCCATTTTTATCGGCAAGATGAAGGTCGATAAAAGAGAAGGTTTCCATAGCAAGCGGCAAGGCTTTTTTATTGCCGACACGATGGGCGTGGGCAAGTGCCAGTAACACACAAGCCTGATCGTAACTGTCTTCGGTTGCGTCAAGAACCTTGCCATCTTGTGAAATCTGCAAAACCCAACCGCCACGGTCTGTTCTGCCATTTTTGCCGATAAATTCGAGGCCGTGGTCGATCAGCTCTTTATAAGGACCGTCCCAGCCCATTTCACCGGCCATGGCAAAAGCATAAATCTGGCGCGCCATCGTGCGCATGCGTTTGGCGCGCAATACCGGCATGGAATCAAAGCCCAAGGCTTCATAAAAACCGCCTTTTTCATCAACCCCGCGGGTTGACCAAAGCGGCAGCGCTTCATCAAAAAGCCAATGCTCGACACGGGTGAGATAAGCGCCACTTTGCGGTATTTTATCGGCAGCGGGGGTGAATTTGGTTTCAAGCCTTCCGGCTTTCTCAAGTGTTGCCACCACGTCGCGCACATTCTGGCTTTCTTTGACGGGGGCTACAAAAGTTGCGTCTGTTGTCGCAACAACCGCCATATTATGAAGCCCGACAGCCGATAGTAACCCCGCTTCCGAGCGCAAATAGCTGCCATGGCAATTGATTGCCACAACATCGCCAATAATCACATTACCGTTTTCATCAGGCGGTGTGGGGCTTGATTGCTGGTTCAAAAGCGATTGCCACGAGCCGAGATCATTCCAGTGAAAGCGGGCAGGCACGAGCGCAATGTCTTTGACATGCTCCATAATGGCATAATCGACTGAGTCAGAAGGTATGGCCGCATAATGCTCGTAATTTAGCCATGTGCCCGATATGTCTGTATGGGCGCTTTTCAGCGCCTCGACCGTCTTGTTCCAGATTTCCGGCTGGAATTCAAGAAAGGCTTTTTTCATAGTTGCTGCGGAAAAAAGGAATATTCCCGAATTCCATAAAAAATTGCCCGACTGCAAATATTTTTTGGCCGTTTCAACATCCGGCTTTTCAACAAAGCGGATAACGTCATAAACGCCGTTTTTTTCCTGTCCTGTTTCGACATAGCCATAGCCGGTTTCCGGCTTGTCCGGATGGATTCCGAAAACGACAATGCGGCCGCTTCTTGCGGCTTCTTCGCCTTCATGAATGGTTTTCCAAAAATCGTCATTGGTTGAAATTTCATGGTCAGACGGGGCAACCAGAATGAGCTTGTCGCCATATTCGGCAAGTGTGATTGCTGTTGCCAAAGCAACCGCCGCCGCCGTATTTCGCCCCAAAGGTTCAAAAATCGGGCGTCCGCCATTTAATGGCAAACCGGCAATATCATGGCGCAAACGATATTCATGGGCTTCCGAGGCAATCAGAAAAATCGGCCCGTGGCCGCTTGGCCGTGCATTCATGCGCTTGACAGTGCCGGACACCATCGAGCCTTTGCCGGAAAGGTCGTGAAACTGTTTTGGAAAATCTTCACGCGATAATGGCCAAAGGCGGGTGCCAACGCCGCCACTCATAATGAAACTGATGATTTTTTCGGCCATTTTTTCTTTTCCGGCTTGAACTTAAAAAGCATATTCTTGCTATCGCTTTTCAAGGGTTTAGGTCAAGTCAATGCCGCCCGTCGTATAAAAAATAATAAAACCATTAAAATGAAGACCGATAATAGTCGAGCGCTTCTCCAAGCGACAAGTTTATAGCTATGAGAACCGGAAAATATTTTTTAAACCGGCCTTCGGCGGCGCTCGTCGGCGTGATCTTTGCCCGACCAGATAAACGGAAAAAGCCCCGAAATGTTCACAAAACGGTGGGGGGGAAAAACTGGTCAAGAAAGAAAAAACCGGTCAAACTTGCAACAGAAGTTTCGAGAGGTGGGAAGACAACTTTTTAAAGCGGCACCACCCGTCGCGCCACCGGAAAAATCTCTTGCTTTGACGAAAAATATTTCAAATCAGCATAATAAAAACGCTGGCGGGCGAGGGGAAGGGAGCCAATATGGGTGAAACAGATCAGGAAAAGGTGATTGAGAGCCAAGGAGGAGGGGGGAACAAACACGAAATGAATAATTGTTGAGCGGGTTTTTTTAAAAAACACTTGCGAGAAGTCTGTCATAACGGTATAAGCCCGCCAACACCAGTTAGTCGGAGTGTAGCGCAGACTGGTAGCGCACCTCGTTCGGGACGAGGGGGTCGGAGGTTCAAATCCTCTCACTCCGACCATTTTTCATCAAAAATTATTTAAAACGACAAAATGTCGAGTTTTCAGACTTTAAAACATCAAAAAACAATCATGCTTTGCGTGTGATTTTATCATCTATAATTGTTTTAAAAGTCGGGGTTCATAAGTCTCAGCCGCGCTCGAATAAAATGCCCGTGCACGAATAAAACGCTCACCAGAACGACCGGATATTTTTATTAAAATTCTAATGGAAAAGCATAAGTTGAAGGTGACATGCCGAGCTTATAATAACATGTTTCTAGTTAGTTGTAGTTGCAGCCGGAATGACTGGTGATTCGGTAATAAATAGGGGTCTCACTCTATAACACTACGTGTAAGATGGCGGTTGATAGACATCACCAAGGTAAGGGGCTGCGCTTTTCCAGAATACCCTTCTTTTGGTCATTTCCTCTTCCCTGCTTGTTGCTTTCCGCGCCATTGTCGTTGATGGAGTGGGCGAAAAAGCCAAGAGGTTTTATGAACATTTCGGATTTTTCCAAATAAAAGGAATGGACATGAAACTTATTCTTTCTACCGCCGATATTCTAAAATCATCCTTGGAAGCTTGTGATGGAAGAGATTGCTGATGGGCGATTGCTTCATGTTTTTCAAGACGGACGATAGTTTCAATTATTTTTCTTTTTCCCCCGCGAGGTTATCCGGAAATTCAGGAAAACAGCGCAAATCCAAGCAAACCGGAACCGGGTATGAGCCACTGCAAAACTCGTTGCCGGTATTGGTTTTATTGCGGCAGGCTCATAAAAAATGTCACAGAAATTTGCGATAGCCGGAAAACAGATTTATTAAAAAAGCGGATTTCTGATTTAGCGTAAAATAAAAATACCGGTTGAACCTGCAACTCGCTGACCGCATATAAACGACATGAAAGCTTCGTTCGGACTATAGGTCTCAACGATTTTTTCATTGACTCTTTTTAGAAAAATAAGAACAATACGAGAACAAAAATGGAGTCGCGTAAAGTGAGCAAAGCTGTTTCAAAAGATAGTTGTGAAGACGATATTGATGGCCTCATTGCAGCCTATGACGGGGATGCAAAAGCCCTCATTAGAGCTTTGCTTGATGAGCGGAAAATGCTTATTCACCAAATTGAAGTTGCGGCTTCCGCTATGTCTGTCGGCTATGGTCGGGGGTGGAAACCGAAATTGCCGATTGAATAGATCGACTGTTCTTTATTTGTTTGCCGTTTATTTTTTTAACGTTTCTGTGTTTATTTTTTACGGTTTATTTTTGCGTTATGATTATATTTTCGATTTCGTGATGCGCGCGGGAACCCTCAAATCCGGTAATGTGTGATAAAACTTTCATCTCATGCTGATAAGTGCATGTTTCTGTAACGCGCTATTTGTTCAAGCTGCAATTTTCCCTTATGAAAGACGAAAAACAACGGTCAACAAGCCGACAGGATTTTGCATTTGGCCGGTTCAACGGTATCGGCGGAAAAGTTGATTGAAAAATTGCAATCGCGTTGCTTTTTCGGCAATGTTTTAGCAAGCAAAATATTCGGAAGAGGAAACCCGTCGCGCTGGAATACGCTTATCCACCTTCCTTTGTATTGATAGGCAGCAAAGCCGATATGTTCGTGAAAAGTACCGATTTCAAACGGTGAATGGAACAGAATGGACAAGACTGTTTCAGGAGCCGAATTTTCTTTTCAAAAATCCTATTCCAATATCAATAGCTGCGACACCCAAAGCACCGCATAAAAAACCGGCAAGGCCAAGGAATTTTTCCGGAACGGCATAGGAACCGTCAATAAGGTCGGATTTATCGAGCAGATGATAGAGTGCGTTGGCGGCAAGCTCGGCGCCATAAATAGCGCACAGAGCACCGCCAACCCATTCCATTACACGTTGCGGCCATTTTTTTGGCGCGCCATTAAGCTGGCTTAAAAAACTGCCACATGCACCGGCAAGAGCAAGAAGTCCGAACCTGACAAGATAGGCAAGCCAGTCGGGAGGGGGATTATTTTCTGACATTTGATTATTCCATGAAAGGCGCGAGCCGTTATTCAAATATTATTTGCGCTAATAAGTTAGTCGGCGAATATTATGATAGGCGGGCGCAAGTTGTGTCGACAGAGAGGGGCAAGTAGAACTTTAATAAGTCGAACTGGTTTGTAATTCTCCGAGAGATAGAATGCCGGCGGAATTTTTCATCTATGATATTTATTGGAAACTGCGAAATACCGCATTTCATATTTTATTATAAAACTGGTGATCGGGCTTTAGCCGGAAAATTGCTTTAGTTGTCCGTAAGATGTTTTCTTCCGGATTGTTCGACAAATCGTGTAAAAACATCGATATCAACTTGCCGCCAATTTATCGACTTTTAATGAATGCCTATTGGCATAAGGTTAAGAAGTTTTTCATTTCCAGCATTTCTGTTTTTGCCCGAAACGGTCGGTCGAGATGATCCATTTGGTGATTGCAGGTTCGGTTTCGACAAGACGCGGCGCGTCATTCACCTTTGGCGGTTTTGTCCAACCCGCGCAGGAAAATTTTGCATTGGTCTGGCACCCCGCCAACAGCAAGGCAGCGCTGATAAGGAGTAAGAGCTTCAACTTCATTTTCAACCTCGTGAGAATTTTCAAAGGCAGTGATTGCAGCCTTTAACGACTTTTGTTTTTCCAATCGTTGCCCGATAAAAATACCGCCGGAAGCGGCGGCAAGAATAACAACAATGATGACGGCAATGGTGATTGACAGGCGTTCGAGTGTGGTCATAATTCCGCCTCTCTCAATCGTTTGATGAAATAGAAACTGCCGATTGCAACGCCGATCACCATGACGGCTGCTAACGCCCATTGGAACGGTCCTGAACCGGTGGCAAAACCAGTCAAGCCGGAAGCGACGCTGATAACCGGCCCGATCACTTCCGGTTTCAACACCGGATGAACAGTTTTTTGTTCCGGCACGACATCTTTGGAAGCGACATAAGCCCCCTCCATCCACAGATACCCTTCTGCCCGACGCCGGTTGACAAGGCCTTGAAGCTTTTTGCCCCCCGCTTTGATCCATTTCATTAATTCGGTCGGAACCGCATCAAAATCGCCTTTATTGAGTTTTTTAAGGAGCGTCGAACTTTTGAAAGCATTGATGCCGACGTTGAAAGCAAACGATACCAGAGCTGCAAACTGGTTGTCATTGAGCTTCACATTGACGTTGTTCTCGACAGCCGCTTCATATTGCGTGAGGTCTTTCAGGAGAATGCTTTCAGCTTCGGAAGCGGTGATAACCATTCCTTGATGTGGTGCGGGCGTTCCAGCCGCTGCCGTGTGCCCATATCCGATTGTCCAGACGCCGCCAGCGTCTTTATAGGCTTTGGTTTTGAGGCCTTCCCATTGTTTCAGTTTTTCAAGGCCGTGGGGGCTTATTTGTCGTGTCATGGTGTTTCCTATCAATGATAAATGAAGGCAATAAAAAACCCCGCTAAAAGCGGGGCTGTGGTTCAATATTCAATGAAGTAAATTTTTGCTTTTTTTAAAAACCGGATGCTGTTTCATCAGACAAGGGAAAACGGTGCTCCTAAACTCCGGTTTATCAAACCGGATTTGTAGCAGTTGGAATTTTCCTCATCCCTGAAAAAGCGGAAAGGGCGACCGTGAGATAAAACGATTGGCGCAACAAACGGATCTATAATTATGATTGCTATTTTACCGCAAGGTAAGCAAGTTTCTTCATATCGCCCCGTGTTTTCTTGACGAGATCCAGAATAAGCGCAACCATAAAGCTCATAGCGCCTAACAGTCCAAGAAAACCGGCAAGAACTGCTGTTGGCAGCCGTGGAACCAGTCCGCTTCTTGCATATTCGGTAATAACCGGAATGCCAAAGGCTAGAGAGATAATCCAGAACAACAGTGCAACGATGGAATAAAACAAAAAGGGGCGTTCCAACTGGATAAGGCGGATGATGGTCAGACCAACCAGAAAACCGTCTTTAATCGTTGAAAGCTTGCTTTCGGAACCTTCCGGACGTTCTCCATAGGGGGCTTCGATTTCATCCAGTGCAACATTCATTTCCAGGGCATGAACAGTAACTTCTGTTTCGATTTCAAAACCGTTGGAAGAAATCGGAAATGATTTGACGAATTTATGCGAGAAAATCTTATATCCGGATAACATATCGGTAATTTGCCGTCCGAAGATAAATTGTATTGCGCCGGTGAGTGCTTTGTTTCCGAAACGGTGGCCAAAAGGATAGGATTCTTTTGCCTCGGAAACCCGACGAATATTCATGTAATCAAGTTTTTCATCAACAAATTTGTCAATCGCAGATTGGGCGATGGATAAATCATACGTTGAATCACCGTCGACGATCATTATAACATCTTCATCAAGGTCTCTGAATGCACGTTTGATAACATTGCCTTTGCCTTGTCGTTTTTCACTACGCACAATTGCGCCGGCTTCTTTTGCTATTTTGACGGTGTTATCAGAAGAATTATTGTCATAGACATAAATTGTCGCGCCTTTAATGTAACGCTTCGCATCCGTGATTACAGATTTGACGGTGATTTCCTCGTTATAACAAGGAATAACAACTGCGATCGAACACTTTTCCATATTTTTATTCCAGTTTATATCAAATATCAAAAGTTCCAAAGTCACTGATTTATAAGATTATACCGATTAAAAATAAAGGAACAGTGACCGACGCTGCAATCATTCTCATTTTCTTTGTTCCGAACACTTGCCGCTTTTGACTGTAATAGCCGAACGCAGCCAAGATGCACAAAATGCTTAATAGCAAGCTTGGATAGGAATATCGGAAGTCGGAAGAAACACCGACGAATAAGAAGCCGATAAGGTAGATCATGCCGGAAAAAGCGACAACATTCAATGTCCTGTTAAACCGGTCGTTTGTTGCAAGGGTTGAAAGATAGAAAAACAGCAGGATAAGTAAAAAGACATAAGGGTGGAACCATAATTGATATCCTAAAGATAAATTTCTATTATCAACAAAATCAGACCAAAACTTCGGGGGTGGAACTTTATAGGTCAAAGGATCGGTAGGGTCGGCAAGACAAATATAGCCAATTCCGATTGTGAAAACGGGATTCAAAACAGGCCGATGTCCCTGATAATCTATGAATCGGTTAAAATGTGAAATTCGGTGTTTAAGATAGGCCCGGGGGTGTTGGATAATTGCAGAAATCCAAGCATGGCGAAGTTCGCTTCTCGTTTGCTTTAGGACTTTTTGTCCGTCATACCGTCTATCGAAGTAATGAATTGCGATTTTGCTGCAGATATTTTGTCTGTCCCAGTGAGCAATTTTATCCCATTGAAGTGGAGTATAGCATTTATTTATGATTGCCATTTGGTCGGGAACTTCCGGAATGTCAGGAAGCGTCGGATGTCCTATGTTTTTCGCGATTCCCACCAGATCAAAAAACAACAAAGAAAAATCGGGCGCTTCATCCCGTGCTTTCAATAGTTTGATATTAACTAATGATGTCGTTGCTACGATACATAGCACAAGGATGAAACACGTAATATAACGATAAATGATGGGAGATTTCCAGCCCATCCAGATTGCCACCAGTAAAGGCATTGCAATAAAACAACCATTTGGACGTACATAAAGGCAGAAAATCAGGATCACGGTTGTGATATAAAATCCGAATGTTTTCTTTTTTTCCGAAATTGCTGCATCTAGCATTATTGCAGAAACAAAAAAAATAAAACACGCAAGTAAAGTGTCTTTTAGTACGACATAAATAAAAGCAAATACAGGAGTTATAAATAATATTAATAAACAAATGAAACCTGTCAAAATACCTTTTGATATATTTTTTGCTATAATATATAAGCCGACGAATATCGAAAGTAATTGTATTATCCAAATAACGCCTCGAATATCGGTAAAAAATAAAATAAGTTGCCACAATCTAGAAAATAAAGGAGAATGCCAATTACCAACCGTATTATGATATACATCGGAAAATATATAAAAAGTATCTCCAGTAAATGCTCCCGGATAAAAGTTATATATCAACCATAGAAAAATTATTCCTAAACAGAAGAACAAATAGTTATCTTTCAGAAAAGATGAAGTGTCTTTTATAAGATAATGTACATTATTATTAAATTTCTTTTCAAGATTCTTATAAAATCCGGTTTCCACTGCTTAGTCCTTTGCACATTATCCAATTGCTGGTCATTTAGTGCCAAATAAAAACGCTGCTGTTAATTTTTACAGATGATTGGAATTGAAGCTCTATATGGTACCCCCCTATATCATGTCAATCGTGAGAGGATAAAATTGCGAATTTTTAAAACAATAAAAGTGTAGCTTATATGAACGACAACGTATCAATGGTATCATGAAAGATTTTTTGGAATACGATATCTAAGGTTATTTAATTTTACCTTATTATTTTCAAATTACTATACATAGAATATAATTGTTTTTAAAACAAAAACAGAAAATAAAAGATATTATTCATTGAACTAAATTGTAATAAATTTTAATTAACAATGGTAGAGTAATTTGTTAAAGAATTTTATGTTGTTAAATGCTAAATCAAAAATATAAAAGGATTATGTTGCTTGGATTAGAGAAATTCATCAATATTGCTCACGTCTCAGTAAAACGATGCGGCTATGCGGGCTTATCTCGTTCAAGATGGATCAGTTGGAGAACCTAGGAATTTTATCTGTGCTCGAATGATTTTGGCTTTGTGCAAAAAGGGGGGGGGGAGAAGCTTTATCCTGTTGCAACTGTCTATATTGCATCTGTTCATGTGTGTTTAGTGTTTTCGACGTTAAGTCAATTGGTAAATAAAAGTTTCCACTCCGGATTCTTTGGTGAAATTTTACGACGTTGGTAATTGTAAAATGAATTGCGGCCGTAAAACTCTGCCAGCCTTCACTCATAGCCATTATCCGGCAGCAACCAGCCGCCGGATCAATTTAATTTTCAGCTTTTCCCATTATTGTAGTTTTTTAAATCTTCTTTGATTTTAAAGAGGCTACAGAATGATGCCGATTAACAATAATGGAACTGTGACAACGGTTGCAATCTTTCGCATTCTTCTGTTTCCGAACACTTGCCGCTTTTGGCTATAATAGCCGAATGCAGCCAAGATGCACAAAATACTCAACAGCAAGCTCGGATAAGAATATCGGAAGTCGGAAGAAACACCGACAAATAAGAAGCCGATAAGGTAGATCAAGCCGGAAAAAGCAACAACATTCAATGTTCGGTTAAACCGGTCGCTGGTGCCAAGCGTTGAAAGATAGAAAAACAACAGAATAAGCAAATAGACATAAGGATGGAACCATAATTGTTTTCCCAAATCCATATTAATAACAGAATTCCACAGTCGAGGAGGCTCGACGATGTAGGTGAACTCCGGATCCGGGGCACGATAATCAACATTAAATCCTACCGTTTTGATATAAATCGGTCGGAAAACGGGACGATGTCCCTGATAGTCTATAAAACGGTTAAAGTGAGACAGTCGATGTTTTAAATAAGCTACCGGATGCTGTGTGATGGCTGCAATCCAGGCTTTACGAACCTCTTGTTTGAATTTTGCGAGGTGTTGGGGGCCTTGGTCAAACTGACTATATACATAGAGTGCAATATTGTGCGGGTCCCACCGTTTTAGAAGTGGATCCCATTGTATAGGTGAATAGTCACGTTTGAATTGACTTACTTGATCGGGAACGCCCGGAATATCAGAGAGGGTGGAAACTCCGGTATGTGTTGCCACACCTGCAATATCAAAAATCATCAATGAAAATTCCGGAGCATCATCTCTACCTCCCATTAATTTGAGATCGACAAGCGGGGTCGTCACTATAACGCAGATGACAAGAACAAGACATGAGATGTAACGATATATAATCGGAGCTTTCCAGCCCATAAAAATTGCGACCAGTAGAGGCACTGCAATAAAGCATCCGTTGGGGCGCAGATAAAAACAACATACCAGAACGAACAGTGAAAATACGTAAAAGAATACGGTCTTCTTTTTGTCTGACATCGCACCATCAATCATCAGCGCTGCTATCAAAAAGGCAAATGAAGCGAGATAAGTATCTTTCAAAACAACAGTTAGGAAAACAAAAACGGGAGGCATAAACAATATGAACAAGCATATAAGACCTGTAAAAATGCCTTTCGAAATATTTCTTGCAATTATGTACAATCCCAAACAAATCGGGATCAAAGATATTAGTACATATATACCTTTTATAGTTGTAAAAGATAAAATAATCTGCCAAAATCGTGTTAAAAGTACAGAATGCCAATTTCCAACGTTGTTTTTAACTGCTTCTGCATATATGCTGAATGAATCATTGGCAACTGTTCCTGGATAGAAAGCGTAGAATAGCCATAAAAATGCACAAAATATACACAAAAATAAATAGTTATCTTTTAGAAAAAGTGGAATTTCTTTTATAAGATAATGTACATTATCATTAAACTTCTTTTCAATATTCTTATAAAATCCGGTTTCCACTGCTTAGCTCTCTTCACATTATCAATATGCCGGCCATCTAGTGCCAAATTAAAAACTGTGCTGTCGATTTGTATGCACCTGCTTGGAGCAGAAGCTCTATATTGTGCAGGTCATCGAGTCAATAGAATGCTTGAATGTAAAGAGAATGCGTTCTTCAGAGCGTTTATTACTCATGAATGTGAAATTAATTTATATGTAAAAGTTATTTTTTATATTTTTTAATTTAATAATTGTATATATGAAAATATTTATAATAAAATATGAATTATTAATATAAAAATTATATAAATAATTATAATATTAATTGTAAAAAATTTTAAAATATAGAAAATTATATTTTAAATTTTATATAAAACACATGAATGGTATTTATATGTTTAAAACTGAAGAACCAGTCGACGCATATAAAACAAAAACGGCCTTATGACGGCAGTTGATCGGCAATGCACCAAGTAAGGCCTCTGACTTGTTTCAAGAGAGGTTATTGAAGAAAATTTTTTCTGACAAAGCCTCAGCAAAATTGATTTTTAACGTTCTTTTCCGGAAGGTTGCGAACTTTGCGATGTACCAATTGATACGTGAAAAGCAAAGATCGGCAACAGAGGTTGTTTTTACCCTAACGGATTTGACATTTAACGCAAACTTTGTGGCACTTTGTTTTTAGACTGTTCATTGATGGAAAATTTGAAAGTTTCATATTTTGCCTTTTGAAAAAAGGTGGCAGCGTATGATATTATGAACGCCAGTCCGGTTTCATTCGGGAGGAGTATAAAATGACAAGCTTGGCAGATGAATTTCATAAAGAAATGTTAGCTATTTATGATAAAGCTCGCGATGAAGTGGGGATAAAACTGCCCAGATTTAAACAAATGGTTGAGCATAATGGAGGCGTTTTAGCCGCGAAAAAGTTGATACACTCCAATTCTGTTTCTACCGGTTTTTCCAAACTGTTCGAAAAGGGCCGGCTTGATTTGACAGTTGAATCTCTTGTTGCAAACAATGAAAAATGGCACCCGCTTTTTGACGAGGAAGAAATAAAAAAAGCCAGAGCGATGCTTCGACGGTAAAAACAACCTCATTCATTTACCAAAGGCAATAAAACCCCGCAAAAAAAAGCGGGGTTTTCAGGTGGGGAGCGGCGTTGGTTATTGGATATTGGCAGCCCAATTCCATAAAGTATCGAGCTGCGCGTCTGGTATTTTGTTGACTTCGGCCATTTTTTTCAGCAGTGGAAAGTCCCGATTGAAGGTGGTTGCCTTGGAAATATCAATGAATACGCTTTCACGTTCTTCTTCATCGGGAATGTAAAAGGGGCTATTTTTGTCGGCAATACCGCTTGAAAGATCCTCTTCTCTAACGCCGATGACAAGCGCCGCCTGCCAGAATTGCCGCGCTGATAAGGGTGGAAATAATGCAGGAGGTGCGACGATCTTTCCACTATCCCATAGCTTGCCATAGACACTACCGCCCTGACCGAAAGTTTCACCACAATTTTCATCAATGCCGATAATATCAAATCCGGCGATTTGCGACTGTTCGGGGTCGTCCGTCATGGAAATAATATGTTTGTTATCGTCAACAGCGATATAGAATTTATGCGGATATTGCTTGAAGAGGTCGTGCCATTCAATGCCATCTTTATCTTTCAAGACGTTAATTTTTACGGATTTTGCTTGGTGTATAATGTTGCCTTTATCGTCTTTAATGTCTTCAGCAAGACTGATTTCTTCTTGCGTTATTGTAAGTTTGCCAAAATTTCTCATTTTACCACCCTCCGAGAGCAAACCATCCACGGTTTGCAATGTAAACTTGCGGTTGGCTATAGCTGATAACTTCCCATTGGGAATTTATTTTCCATAAGCCTGTCATAACGTAACCGGATGGGACAGGATTATTGAAAGCTGACTTTCCGCCTTCACCAGGGGTAAAGGCAAATTCTCCATAACCGGCAAAACGGGCATCAGTGACGCACTTGTTTTGAGCAGCAAGAGAGAGATCCGATGCATACTTACATGCACGATCTTCAATATGATTGTAAAGGCTTCCGCGAGTCCAACATTCACCACGAATATTTCCGTCAGGCTGCCAATAGGTTTTATCTTGAATGTTTATGCTGTCGGCAAAACGCGTTGTTCCATTATCATAAAATTCGGCCACATCCCCGAATTTGTTGAGATATATATTCAACGACTTACCAGTAAAGACGAAATCGGAATAGCACTCTCCGTCTCCCGAAAAATCAAAATGAATCCCTATGTCGTA
Source organism: Bartonella sp. B10834G3 (assembly GCF_016102505.1). Classification (NCBI taxonomy): domain Bacteria; kingdom Pseudomonadati; phylum Pseudomonadota; class Alphaproteobacteria; order Hyphomicrobiales; family Bartonellaceae; genus Bartonella; species Bartonella sp. B10834G3. The sequence continues at coordinate 270,619 of NZ_JACFOM010000003.1, read as the reverse complement.
ACTTCCGGTCCCTTTGGTATTAAACCAACCGTTCGTTTGAATGCTTTTTGTACAATTTAAAGAACCGTTAATGGTCAGGTTGCCATTTAAGCTTCCGCCAGATCGCGAAAGAAAGGCATTATCCAGATTTGCTATTTTTTTGCGTTCGTCGGCAGACATGATTTTAGCATTGGCAGCTTCTTTCATATTGCCCATATCGAACGTATCCGCCTTCTTATGCGACGGGTCATAGATTGCGATTGTCATGTCGCCACCGCCGGAAAGGGTCTGCCAGCCGTTACCGGATAGAAACGTCGTGCTTGAAGGTATTCCATTGGTTTCGATTTCGGCTAAATTGACTTTATTTTTTCTGGCCAAAGTGCCGAGATTTTCGGCTTGAATTGCACTATCGGCTTTTTTGCCCTGTTCGGCGGTTGCAAATTCGCTTGTATCGGCTGTTGCCGCAGTTCCCAGAACCGAAGGTGTTACAACTTTTTCGTTGGAAGCGCGTGCGACCATATCCTGTTTTGTTGCAGTGGGAATTTCAAAATTATGTGTATGATAAGGTACTGCCATTTAAACCCCCATTTTGTCCAGACGTTTTTCAATTTCCTCCAATCTCGTTTCGAGAGGCTTTGTGAGCGAGGAAAGTGGTACATGAGCTGTGTGATTATTGGCGTAAATTAAAATCCGGATTTTTTCCGGTTCTTTCACGCCGGATATTGCAAAAGGTTGTTCATCCATTGTTCAGGCCTTGATGATGTATTGGATAGCGACATTGACAGGTCGTGCTTCATTGCCGCCGTCAGCATTGATGGTGAGACTGTGGCTGTGTCTGCCCGACATTGCGGTGTAATCGGTTGTTTCTGCAAACCAGCTCCAGCCATTTTTGCCGTCCGGCCCTTCACCTTTGTGCACCCAACGGGTATAACTATGGTTGTGTTCGCCAGCCTCGCCAATCGAGCCTGAATGGCTGTGCCATTTGTTCTGGCTGTCCTGAAAAGAGGCAAAGGCACGGTTGGGGTCGATATTCTTACCGGCATCTGTTCCGCGTAGAAAAACACCGCGCAAATCCGGAACGGCAAAGGTTGTTTGCCCGTCGCCTTTTCCCCACCATTCGCCAATCGCTGAAAAGAGTGCGCCATATTGAGTTCTTGATAATAAGCGCCCGTCACAGGGTATCCAACCGGAAGGTGCGGTCGGCGCACCGAACATTGAAATAATACCTGCCGGCGTTGATTGTTGAGGTGTCGGTGAAGACAAAAACCAGCCGCCGCTTCCATTGTTCAGTAAACTGCAAAAGACAATTTCATAGAGAGCGCCGGTCTGAATATCCCCACTTTCCAAGGGTTTTACCCCCTGATAGGTTGCCTTGAAAACCGGCTTATAATCAATATTGTTGAGGCTTATCATCGGTTGCTCGATATTCACACCGAGCGCGCGAAACCGCAATGTTATGCCGTTGATATAAGCAGTTACCGGTGTTTTCGACTGTATGGCAATGCGTGAAGAGGACCCTTCGACGGTAACATCGCCGCCAATATCGCACATATATTCGCGCACACGCTGCATCATCGAACGGGCGGAATTGTTGACCGTGCTTGGCGGCTGCCCCTCTGTCCAGTTGATAATATTGTCGGCATTGGCATTGCTTGCCGCCGAAAGTGACCAATCATAAATCGAACTCATAACATTCCTCCATTATTGGTTTTCGACTGCATGTTTGATAAAAGGCGCAAAAGTGCCTGCGATTGTTCGGTTGACGGGCCACGCACCGGTTTTAGTTGCATCGAGCTTGTCTGCGGTGCGTCAACATTGCCGAGGGCAATCAATGCATTGGCAAGTGAACCGGCGCCTTTTTCAAGGCCTTTTTGCGTTTGCCCGTCTTCCAGTAATCCGTAAGCGGTGGTGGGGCTGGAAGGATTATCTCTATTGTTATCGCCCGCTTCACGGGAAGGGGCGGATAGGCCGGTTTTAAAGTTTTGACCGCTATATCCCAAGGGGCCAATCGAGCCGAGCACAGGCGCATTGTTATTGGACGGGCGGTTAGCCCAAAAATTAAAAAAAGAACTTGAATTCATGAGGTAGCCTCCATTCGGGTGGAATTTTTCATTCGCGCTTCCGGTCGTTTCCGGAGCGTTCTGGCAACGTCTATTGACCGGTTTTGAATGATAAATTTAAAGGTCGAGAAGGCCAGGCTGGCGGGGTGTCAAGCCATTTGCCGCCTTTTCACTAAAACGCATTCTAAAACGCGAAAAATTGTTAAAAATAGAAGCGCATTCAACGCTATTTTAAATTCCGTTATTTGTCTGATAGAGCTTGCGAGATTTACATAAGGTTTGGCACGGCTCCAGAATGCCACCGGTTGTTTTTCCAAGAAAATTTGTAAATCGGCGTTTACGAAATCCTATTCTATCTTCAAAAAAGACAAGCCCAAAAACACTATGAAACTGTTTTAAAAACGAGCAGCGGTAATCTTCATTTTTTGGGGGCAGCAGAACAAGAACAATCCGCTCTCATTCGTGGGGGACTTTCCAAAAAAACCATAAAGCATGTTTTACTGGCTATTGAAAGCGAGGAAAAGCAGTTATAAGAAATCAAATATTCCAAAATTAAAGAGCCGAACCAGTGGAATTTATATTTGACCTTATCTTTGACTTTATAGTTTTTCTTATATTATTGGTTATAATAATATTTTGTGCATATCTTCTGTCTTTGCCATTCAAACCGGCATTTGAAAAAAATAATTTAAAGCCTTCCAATTATTCAATAGTTGTTTTCTGGTTTTGTCTGGCGACATCTTTGTTTGTAGCTTACGATGTATTTGATGACCCTTTAATCGCGAACATTCTTGACTTTAGCCAAAACCCGAATCCTGACTTCACACCTTTTTATAAATCGGACAAACTCGTAGATCACGAACACACTTTGTCTGGCTCATCCGGTTATCAAATTTATTTATATCTTGTTCCCCCTGAAAAACCGATGGATGCCAAGGATTACGTTGAAAAAACATTGGCAGAAAGGATGGATTTTCTTGATTATAAAGGTCGCTCTCTTGCCTGCAATTTATCCGGCAATTTTAAAGAGCTGGGCTATATTTTGATTATTTATTCTTATAATGACGATAAAGCCACATTTTTATACGATCGAAAAGCATGTGAAAAACAAAGCATTCATTGATCTTCATCCATTGCATAGCAGGGTTCCATTTCACGTAAACATTGTTCTTGAAACGTCTCCTTTTATGTTTTGAACAAAACACACATTAAAAAAGCGAACTTAGGGTTGTTCTAAACGAGCCGTTTTCTCTCTTCTTATAAGACGATAAAAATAAGGTACGCGTTGGACACAATGGCGAAAGCGTTGCACCTTCTATTGAAAGCCGTCGAAGGGCCGTGTAAGTAACGACATATTTTAAACTTGTCGGACTTGATCCCGTGGAATTCATCGACGAACTCTTTGAATATTTGGCTGTTATATTGGGTATTCTCGTTATCGAGAAAATTCTTTTCTTCATTTTCAGCAGAATTTTAAAGAAAACGGAATTGATGTCCAATCATCTATTTCTAATGGTCATTTGTATTATATGTATTTCGATACCGGCATATCTATATATGTGTATTGCTGACGGACGCACAAATAGATATAAGAAAAACAGATCTCAATATTTTTCTATAAACTTCAAGCCTTTTTACCAATCCGACAGGCTGGTTAAATATGCCGATGTCGAGGCAAATGAGCGGGGTTACGATGTCTACTTGATACTTGTAGATCCGCGTGAACCAATATCGGCAAAGGATTATGTCGTACAAACTTGGGAAACGAGGCTTGATTTTCTCAATAGTCAAGTTCGTTCGGTCGGCTGTGATATTATTTCGGCAAATGACACGGTCGATCAATTGAACATTATCTATACTTATAAGGGTGAAAAGGCGAATTTTATTTATGATAGTAAAATGTGTCTAAAATGAATCCGGAGACAACGGCTTGTTCCTGTTGTTTTTGATATTTACTTCAATTTTATTTTTAACGTTATATTGAAGGTTATTTCAATTATCTTCCTTATATTTGAAATGCTTTTAAATATCGCCAAATCGGTTTTACTGATGGGGATGAAACAGGACGATAGCGAAGATCCGGCGGATAACACAACGCCAATTCTTCATTGAAGCCTTTCCATAGGAAATCCGAGCTTGTTGTAATTGACCATTAACAATCCGCTTTCGGGGTGGGTCACAACTTTATCGGGGTCGGTTTTAAGGATTTCTTGCGCGATGACACCGCGATAGCGCTCAGCCCTTCCGATATAGTTGAAATCATAGACATTGTAGCCGTTGCGTTTGCCCGCATAGCGGATATTTTCTTTTGTGCGTTGGTCCGAGAGACCAAAAAGCGATGACAGCGCACCCAAACCGTTTCCTATTGTGGTGAGCGCACCATTCTGTTGTTTTGTTGTTTGCGTTCCGCTTGACGTTCCGTAATTTCCGGCCGCTCCTTGAGCCGCACTTAAAAGCATGGCAAGCCGGTTCCAGCCACGATTATCTTCTTCATTCCATTGGTCACGCGCTGCATCAAGTTTTTGCTGGTTGTTCTGGTCAAGGATTGTGCCGCCTTTCAAAGCATTGAGAAGATTATTGCCTTGCCCTTGAAAATAATTGCTTGCGGCCGAAAGCTGGTTATTGTTTGCCCTGTCGATAAGTTCATTGGCATTGAGCATATTTCCAACATCCTGATTATACTGGTTGGAAAGTGCCGTTGTTGCAGCCTGTCCCAATTGTCGAGACAGAACACCGCTATGGGCGCCCGAACCATAACGACCAGCACCGCTCATTTGACTGTTGATGGTGGTGGCGGTGTTATCAAGTGTGTTTTGTAAAGCCTGATTATAGGCTGTGTTTCCCCCCACCATTTTTCCTGAAGCCATATCGGCAAGGTTCTGGCCACTCGCATTTTTGCCGCCTGCAAGACCTTGCAAATAGCTGTTGCCATAATTGGCGGTGGCGTTTCCAAGCCCGCTAATGGCATTTTTTGTTGTGTCACTTAAATCGGCCACCCGCGAGCCTTGATAAACATTGCCACCCTGACCGGAATTATAAAGGTCCATGGCATCCTTGGCCGAGCGCTTGAAGAGCGGTGCCGCCCATTCCGGCGGGGCTGATGTCTCGGTCTTCGTTTGTGTGGTTTTTGCACCTTTTCCGCTACTTCCGCCCATTGTTCAATTCCTTTCGATATTTGACCACGCTTGGCCTATAGCCATGTGCGCGCATGATTTTTGACCAGCCGATGCGACCGATCGGGCAAATTTCGGATGCGCCGATGGTTTTTGCCCATTCTTCTATCGGTTCGATCATATCGGCTATTTTCTCGCCGCCGTGACCGGCAAGTTCGAGGAGTTCGACACGTTTTTTCCCGCTCGCCAGAATTTCGATATGCGAGGTGACGAAGGCGACAAAGTTTTCTTTCTCGTCAACAATGATCCATAATTGCCGCTCGCCACTTGCAATTTCTTCTGCCATTGTTTGAAACGATATGTCATCGGGAAAACGACGGGCGATTTTCTTCATCGCCTCTGTGAGATCGCCGCTATAGCGTTTCATCCGCTCATAAGGCCAGTTTTCGGTGAGATAGATTTTATAGCTCATCTTTTTCCGGCTCTTGTAAAATCGACATTGAAGCCTGCAATATGCGACCATTTTTCCCCCGCCGGAACACGCAGGCGAAATTTGTGAAAACGCGCCCGCGAGCGGCCATGGTAACGGCCGGTATTATAAGAGGCGGTTTTCTCTGCCGACCATTTTACCGGTTCTTGCGGGTTTCTCCGCATTCTTGCACCAATTGCAAGCAAGGCTTCATTCGTGTCTATTTGTGCAATAACATTTTCCAGCCGGTTTATATCACCATTGGGGGCTGCAATTTCCTGCGAGGAAACTATTGCCTCCATAGCTTCTCCCGAAAAGGAGCCCAAACGGTAATCAACTGAAAAAGCGCCGAGAATGGGCGCACCGCCTTGCCAGATTTTGCTATCCAGCGAAAACGGCAAATTTTCCAGAATAGTTGAAATATTATCAAGCCCGTCCAGCGTGTAACCGCTTGTATAAATCGGCATGATGCTGCTTGCCGCAATATTGATAACCGTCCATTTTTGCAGGCCCCAGTCATAAACCATCAATTCGTTCATCACGCCCGAACCGTTATAATCCATCGCCCAATAAACGCGGTTATAGAAAGGGTCGATTGCGCAGAACATTTCGGCAAGATTATTGGCATTCATGCGGGTAAAGACCGAGCGATCGATTTTTTCAAAACCGATAGGTATCACCGCGCCATCGCTTGTAATCTGGAAAAATCCGCCTTCATCGGCATAAAAGGAAAATTCACCGCGACTGCTGATCGAATTGGATGATTTTGCACCGCGTTTGTCATGAATTTTCTGGAATGAAAATATGATGTCGGAACCGGGAATGAATGTGCCGCGATAAATCGCCGATTGCAAAAAAATAATCGGGTTGGTTGCTTCACTCGATCCTTGAACACTGCCGCCATCCGGAAAATCCTGATAGTCGCAAGACTTCTCGCCCACTGTCCAGAATTCCGCATCATTAAGGCCCGACCAGTAAACGCGGTTGGGATTATCCGGCAATTGCATGAGGCAAACAAAATCGCCCCACACTTTGACAGCTCCCGCCCGTGGCGGATTTCCGCCAAGATTGCGGAATTTTGCCGAACGGTTCAACTCGAAAACCTGTGGCGGGTCGTTTTTGTTGACGGCGATAATATAATTGCCGAAAGAAGCAAAAGACCAGCGTGCCTCATCGGAAGCGGAATAGATTTTTCCCGTTTGAGTGATGTCGCGCCAGGAAAGATCGGTATTGTCTAGGACAAACAGTTTTTTTGCAGTTCCGGCAAAAACCGAGGTTGTTCCGTCAAGTGACCGTGCAGCATAGGCTCCATAAGGCTTTTCCGGAAACGGCTTGGAAAACGCTTTGAAGCCGGGCATTGGAATATAACTGCCGTCGGCTGGCAAAACATTCAATATATCATCGCTATAGTCGCTATTGATGTCGGCAATGTCGGGGCGATATTCAGCTATGGTTAAAAATGTCATTTAAAACACCGTTGCTTTGATTTTGCCGCTACCATTGCGCCGCGAAGTTTCCGCTTTAAGCGCAGAAAGCTGCTCGTTAAAATCGGCAAACGCTGTTCGAGCGCTATCGGCATCTTTCAAAATATCTTTATAAAGCTCGTATTTTGCCCGCGCTTTGACAAGGTCGAACGCATCGAGAAACCAGGGGCTTTCCTCGTCGGCTTTCAAAACTTCTTCAAGCCGGTAAGGCTCAATCATCAGGCGTATTTTGTAAACCTTGTCAGGGCAGGGAAAGAGCCGCAGTTTTTTTGAAAAATAACAATAGGCATAAGGTTCGCCATGGGCGGAACCCGCGCTTTCAAGTTCTTGCGGGGAATTGAGACTAAGCCTTTTTGCGTTTCCATCCGATTTTTCAATAAAAACAAAGCGGATACCGGCCGCACTTGCAATCGCCTTTTCGGTTGTTGCGCCATACCATTCCTGATTTTTAGTCGTCAAAAAGGTAATATCGCGCGTTTCATTGAAATAAAGCGGTTCCCGTGCTGAAAAGCGGATGGCCGAATAGATTGCTTCCTGAATTTGGCTGATATATTCATTTGTCGTGTCGTCAATTTCATCCTGAATAATGGCAATCATATCCGAAAAGTTTTTGTTTTTCGGCTGGAGAGAAGTGGGAAGACTTGTAATCGGCCCTGTCGTGGTAATGATAATGGCCATAATATTAAACCTTTGTTTTCCGGTTTTTCTTCGAGTTCAGGTCAGGTGTTCTCAGCCGCTTCTTTCCGCTTGCGGTCTTCAAATCGGCGGCTGTTGATTGCGTTGTTGTTGCTTGCGCCGGTATGGAAGGCGCGGCTTTCAGTTTTCCGGCTTTTTCCGCAGTGTTTCGAGATGTGCTTCCATTTTCCGCTTGAGGTTTTTTCACTCTCGCTTTTTTTGCCGGTTTTCGGGACAAGGGCGCGGCCCTTATATCTCGCACATTTATATCTTGCACATTTGTATCTCGCACCTTCCCGCTGTCTGCGACAGGTTCATTGAAATCCATCAATATCCAGTCGGTATCATCGCTTGAAGGCATGTCTATAGAATAAGCATGGGTCATTTTTTGTTTCTGACAAAATCACCGGTTTTTTTAAAAAACACGGAAAGGGGAAAATCGCGCTTTAAACAGCTCGTCGAACAAAAAGAAAAAGGAGCACTTGCCCCTTTTTCTGTTGTTTCAAATGGCGTTCTTAAAGCGGCTCGGCATAGGTTGAAATGACGATGGTTGCGAAATCCTGTTCGCCGATCGTGCTGTCTTTCAGTTTGAAGTTTGTTTTCTTCATACCGATCAGGGTTTTTGCCGCAACACCGAGTTCGCGTTCATAGTCGAAAAATTCTTCAACCAGTTTATAGCGCGTTGGTCCGCGGTCCTTGCCGAAAGCAACGATGGAAGCCTGTGCACCCAAAAGCACCGCACGACGGGTGTTTGAAACAGGCGTGGTCGGGTCGGCAGAATTGACACCTTCGGTAATATGTTCGGCTTCACGCAGAACCACCCCGTTATACATGCCGAGCGAGCCGTCAAAAATCGGGTTTTTGGCGCGCGAACCCTGATAGGCCGCTTTTTGAATATCAAGCCATTGGCCGGTTGCCGTGTTGGTGCGCAATGCCGTCACCTGTGTCGGGTGCAGGTAAAGCACATAAACACTATCACCCTCGACACGCACAGGGCGCAAACGCGGATTGGCCAATTTCGCCCGCTCCACCGCTTTATCAACCAGAGAAAGATTGAACACATCTTTTTCATCAAGGCTTTCGTCAGTGGTTTTGCCATTCGGGCGAATAATGCGCTTGTCGGTCGGGGCTGTCGGTTGGTTAAAACCGTAATGCACCGGCGACAATGAAATGGTGCGCCCTTCAAAGTTCATTTGTGTGGCGGTATAGCCGCAAACATGGGTAAAAAACATAAGCGACAAACGGTCGGCATACCAGTCGGTCAAACCGTCCTTGGCTTCGCTGCGCAAATCGAAAAGTACGCGCTGCTGGTCGATTGTGCCCTCGTTTTTCACCCTCACAGCATGGGCAAGTTCATTGATGATAACAGCATCATTCAAGGTTGAAAGGGCTTCTTCATTGCCCTCCAGTTTAACCCCTTCCGAAACGCCTTCGCCCGTCAACTGGGTGCGCAAGCCGAAACGGACAGTATCACCCGCGCCTTTCTGGGTTTCGTCTTTAAGCTGGATAATGCTGTTGGTGTCGGTTCCGATCAAAGGCGCAATCTCGGTAGCTTTCGATACTTCGACGGCAAGTTTCTTCGACCAGGCACGAACAGCCAGAGGGTCGTTCACCCCGATGGATGTAATAGCCATTATGGCCTCCTAAAATTCAATTGATTTTCAAGCTTTTTGTCGCTTTAACGCGAGCGAACCAACGAAACCGGAAAACCTCCGGTGGGTGAAAATGATAACGTCCATTTCAAACGAAAATCCGCAAAAGAAAAAGTTGCAAGTTTTAAAACAAACCCGCACAAACTTGCTTCAAGGTTTTGAAAGCCTGAAGTTTTGCAAGCCCCATCTTTTTGCAGGCGGTGGTTTTTAAAGCACAAGCTTTGGAAGCTTCGTGTCTCAAATCGGGCTTTAAAAAAGCTTGTGCTAAAAGCCTTATTCGCCCTTCATCAGAATGTTGAAGGCTCTTTCATTTCTCGGATTGGAAATCCACTCGGCAAATTGCCGGTCGCTCATGGCATCTATGGCTTCAAGGCTCACCGGGTCGGCAATAGCGCGCCCGTTCGATGCGGTGAGCGTTCGTGCAGCGTTTTTTTTGGCACGCATTGCGGCAATGTCACCCCCCGCCATAGGTTCTGCCATAGATCCTGTTGCGGATTTCGCCTTGAAGCCGATATTTTTTGCATAATTATAAATTGTTTGCGCCGGATTTGTGCCGCTTTCCAAAGCACCTTTGACAATGGCTGCAAGCTCGTTTCCAATCTGTGCATTGATCGCATCGGCATTTTTAAAAGCAGGGTAGGCATCGGCGAGCGCTTTCAACTGGTTCACCCGTGCTTCATAAAGAAAATCGGCCGCCTCGTCGAAATCCGGCAGTTCGGCTTTGAGTGCGGTTACAGAAGTGGCAAAATAATCCTTCACCACTTCCTGTTCTTTCGCAGTTTCAATAAATTGCCGCTCTTCGGCTTCTCTTTTTTGTCTTTCGGCTTCCTCGTTTTGCAATTTCGTGCCAATCCATTTGACATAGCCGACAAAATCTTTTTCCGGGTCGGGCGCTTCTGGTTGCGGCTGTTTTAACGGTGAGAAGCTCTCGCTTCCGGCATGATTTTCTGTAAACTCGCGTGCAATTTTGAAACGTTCTTCAATGCGGGCAAGTTTGGCTTTTGCTTCTGCCGCCTCGGCTTGCGCTTTTTTGCGTTCTTCCCTTTCGGCGTGAAGTGCACCATGGGGAACCATATGGTTTCGCGCTTTTGCGGTTCTTTCATCTTCTTCTTCCGCTACCGGTTTTTCTTGTTTTCCTTCCTGACTTTCGGAAGGTTCGGTCATAGTATTACTGTCGGAAAAATTTTCCGGTAAAGCGGTCTCATCATCAAATCCGTTATTGTCGGTATTTTGGTGGCCAAGAACATCCTGTTCTTCCGGTGAAAATTCGGGTGCAATATCCATAAATTTATCCTTTAAACATGCCCTTTAAAAAACGGGCAGCAGAGCATCAAAACGCCGACGCTTGAGGCGAAGCCGGTTCATCCGGCAGGAAAGACAAAAGTTGCGATTGCGGGAGTTGAAAAGCGGCGACAAGCTGAATTGCCGCTTTGCCAAATTTAAAAAACCATCTTATCCAAGCTTTGTGAGTAGCCTGTTTCAGGAATTGGCTCGCCCCGTTTGCGATTGTTCAATTTTCAATTGTTCAATGAGAGCGCGGTTTTTGGCTGTTTCGGTCTCAAGCCGTGTTTTCTGATTTTTTAAAAAAAGATCGGCCGCTTTGGCATTAAGGTCGAGTTCACGGGCTTTTGCTTTCATATCAAGCTCGTTTGCCAGAGCTTGCAACTTCAATTGCTCGGCCTGTTGCCCTATAGACTGTTCCGGCACGGCATTTCTTTCCATTGCTGCTTCTTGGCTCGTCATCTGTTCTCTGGCCATCTGTTCTGCTTTTTGTTGAGCCGCTTCTTGTGCCTTGGCTGTCCATTTTTCAACAAGCGAGGCGGGAAGCGGCGAATAGCGCAGAATTTCCAGCCCGATTTCCGGCGTGAGATAATCTTTCAACATCGGCAACATCTGTTGAATAATTGCAAATGTCCGTTCTTTTTCATTGGGGCTTGTCGGTGCATCATCAACAATAATGTCATATTGGCGATTGGCGACCGCTTCATGTGTCAAAGGCACATATTTCTTGTTGTCATCACCCACAATGCGGATAAGCCTTCCATCGGAAAGATAGTTCTGTATGAGATAAAGCATAATTTGCCCCTGTCTTTTCCGATAACGGCGCAGCGCATCAAAAAGCGAGGCAAGCAAATTCAAAGAAGATTGCCGGCGCTGACTTTCCAGAACACCGGGCTGGTTTACTTCTCGCGTGCCGATAAATTCTGAAGACAAGCCCGTTACATCGGAAATTGCTTCTTTGGCTTCATTGAAAAGCTGGAAAAAACCCACAGGAAATTGTGCCACGGGTTTGGGTTGAATGCGGGCATTTTGTCCGGCTAGCGCATTCTGTTTTGTCCAGGTAATGGCATCGGCGCGCGCCCAGCTTTCTTCTGCCTGCCTGTCATCATCAAAAGCACCGCGTTCGGCAAGAATGCCGCCCTTCGATTGGCTGTTTAAAAGATACATCACCTGGCTGAAAAATTTGTTCGCCCAACGCTGCGGGTCTTTTGTGGGGCGCACAATGCCATAATAATGCTTTTTCATCTTGTCGAAATAGCCGGTAATGCATTCCCAACCAAGTTGCCCGTTCGGCACCATCGGCTGATCGGGTTCGGCAAGCAAAACCTCGCCCAGAAAAGCCCTTTTCACAATCTTTCTTGTAAGCCTTACCGATTGTATTTCAGGCGAAATTTTCTTTTTCTCTTCATAGTCGCGAAGCGAATAATCCTGTGTTTCACCCGTCAGCGGGTCAAAAACCTTGTAAAAAGCCTCGCGCTCGAACCAACGGCATTCGACAAGCGTCACCAAAGAGCTGGAAGCGGAAGAAAGCCCCAAGCCTTGCCTCTCCGAAACACCTGTCCGGTCTTCACCATAGAAAGTGTCGGAATTCACATGGGAAAGAGGTGTGTCACTGTCAAAAACACCATTTTTTGCCCAACGCGCATCAAGCAATGACGGGTCAATATCGGGAAACATGCGGCGCGCTTCGGCAAGCGGCTTTTCGTCGATATACCAGAGGCGCTCCGCATCCACCAGATTGGCTTTCACCGCCGAGGCATCCCACACCATTTTTAACGGGTCAAGGCGGCAAACAACCGGCTTACCGGTTTCATCATCGTCAAAGTCAAGGCGTGTATCTGTCCACCCCATGCCGCAAATGACGGTATCGGTAAAAGCTTCCGAATCCTCATATTCCGCTTCCGCCTGATCGCGAAACCATTCCGCCGCACCCGTCAATATTTCATTGGCTCTCGCATCTCCGATTTCACGCGGTATGAATTGCACTTCGCGTTTATTGTTGCGCTCCGAGCCGATAACGGCATTGACAAGCGGCGCAATGCGGTTGAACGTCATGACAGGGCGTTTTTGCTCGAAAAGCGCCGCCTTGTCTTGGGCTTCCCACTGTTCACCATTATAAAAGGCATAGTCTTCGCGGGCATTTTTGCGCCATTCGGCAACATGCGCCATATCCTGCCGGAAAAGCTTCAGCAATGACTGGAAAAGAATATCTCTTTTTGCACTGTCAAACTGCGTGGAAGAACCATGTTCTAAAGTCTCGTTTTCTAGTATCATCATCAGCCCGTAAAATTATTGGTTAAAATTGGTTAGAGCCGCCCGCACAACTCGAAAGTTCAATTCTGAAAAAGCCAAGAAGCCCGAAAAAAACAAAAGCAAAACGCGGAAAGCGGGCAGGCGGGCAAGCACAAGGCAACCGTCATAAAGAAACAAGAAGGTCAGGTCCCATAAAGCAAAGGCCATTGCCGGAAAAACAAAAGCCGACACATTGCGCATCCGGTTCTATTGTCCTGAATAGTGCACCTCGTGGAAAGCCTGTAAACACAGCGAATATCACTCATGCCGCGAACGCTGCCAATATTACGCGTCCCGCAAACATCGAAAATATTCCGAACATTTCCCGTGCCGCAAACAATGCAAACATCGCGCACATTACGAATGCCGCCAAATTCAAGCCTGCCGCGCATAAAGCTTGTTGCAGCTTCGCCACCGGTTGTTCTTGCTCTTTTGCCCATTTTGGAAGCTCTTGTCCAAGAAAGTCTCCGGTTTCGCATATTGTGCCGCACCCTTGGCAGCTTCTTTTATTTTTGAAACATCGCTTTCAAGCTTTGAAAGAAAAGCAAAACGCAATTGCTATCCGCTATCATTTGGACACGCGCGGTTCTTTCACTTGAATATTGGTTCAACAGTCGACAATTTTGCTTTTTGTTATCCTGCCATCCATGACGTATTGAAATCATGTCTAAGAGAATTGCGCTGCCGGTTTTTAGAAATTTTTGGTGCTTCATAGGCTATACACATCAGGCCGAAAGCATCAGCCCCGTGGCTTGCCCAGTCATGTTCCGGTCCCAGTCCTATATCGCGTTTGTCGTCACGCTTTTCGTGATACCAACCTAAAGCATCGCGTCCTGCTTCTGTGGTTTTTTCATTAAACCAGATAGAGGGGAAAAGCCGTCTTGCCGCTTCAATGCGGGCGCGTGCTGCCCCTTTTCCCTGATTGGGAATAATGTCCACCGCGAAACCGGCTTGTTGAAGCGCACTTTCAAAACTCACATCCCGCACGCGATCTTTGGTTGCGCCATCATGCGGCAATGTAATTCTTGCCTGTTCGTAACCTTTTTCGCGCAACCAGTTGATATGGGCGCTCAAAGGCTGCCCTTGCGCTTCATAATAATCAAGAACGCGGATTTCTTTTCCGATAAATTGCGCAATCCAGATAGCGGTTGCATCGGCTCTGGCACCTGTTCCCCCAATGTCGAAAAAAGCCTGAAATGTCATTAAAGGGTCGGCCGGAACGTTGGAAATGCGCCCTTCTTCTTTGGCAATTGCAAGACCGGTTGCAAAATAGGCTCCCTCCATCTGGGCAAGAAATCCACCCTCCCATATATGGTCATAACTTTCCGGCCGGTTCTTCAAATCATCAAGGCGGGCGCGGTTTAACAGATCGGGAAATCTCGGATTATCACGCCAATTCAGTTGAACAGATTTGATACGCACATTTTTACTGTCGCGAAAACGCTTTTCAACGGCTGCCTCTTTTCTGAGCGGGTTCCATGTTACCCAGAGTTCGGTGTTCCAACCATCACCTTCTTCGCGCAAAGTCGGTATCAAGGTGTTCCATGCGTGAGAGGTCACAGGTTCGGCTTCATCCACCCAACAGAGAAGCAGCCGCCCCTTCGATTTGATACTGGCAATATTCCGGTCAAGACCGGAAAAGGCATAAGTAATGCGCCCGTCTTTCGAGCGTATATAGGTTTCACCAATGGTATAATAATTTTGTAAAAACGGATAATCGGCAATAGCCCTTTTGATTTCCTCCAGTGAACTGTCGGCCAGTGAATTCTGGAACTGGCGGGCACAAAGAATAATGCCGCGAATCCCTCTTTTTCCCAAACAATAGCCCACCACTGCGCTCATTGTGGCAAAGGAACGGGTTTTTCCGGAACCGCGCCCGCCATAGGCCGCCCTGACATCGGCAGGCCCGTCGAAAAGGGTAATGAGCTTTTCCGGCAATTCTATTTTTTCTGTTGTCATGAAACACCACAAAATCACCGAAACAAAAAGACCAAACAAAAAAATTGCCACGTTCCAAACCAAATCCGGAAGCCTAAAAAAGCTTAAAAAGCTGTTCTGAAAGCCGTCTTCACCACCTTGACGGATATGCAAAGAAAACGCTTGTTTTAAACAAGCATCGCCACTTTTCAAAACCATGGTTTCCGGGAAAAAAGATCCCATCACGATAAGGCCAATATAAGAGAAACAGCACGTCAAGCTTTTCAAAAAGCCACCATTTCAAAAAGCCACCATTTCAAAACGGGCACGACGTTTTTTTGAAAAAACGTTTACGACACGAAAAACAGTAAAACTCTCTCTTCATTTCGCATCGAAAACAAATTCACTGAACAATTGCAAAATCGGTTCACTTTTTTAAAAACCTTTTTCACCAGAGGTTCTTCAATCGTCTTTTTTAAGGATTTCCGAAAGTTCCTGATTTATCCAAAGTTCCTGGTGTCCAGCAGGGCGCTTTTTAGAAGTCGTGCACTTTTTTCCGGTCGGTGCTTTTGCAACTGTCAAATCTTTCGGTGACGGAGATAAAGCAACCAGTTCGATTTTTGTCACGGTTTTTAATTCTTGTCCTTCTGAATTAAGCTCGGCAGGCAGCACTTTGCCGAGTAGCGTCAAAAAGGAAGAAGCATTTTTTAAAGCCTGTGCTTCAAGATAGGAAACAAGCCCGTCTTCTCCCAATTGGTTACCGGCTTTTATTGCAGCTTTTAAAATAGCCTCTTTCAAAATTCCGGAAGCTTTGTTGTCTCCCACGGCTTCCCGTTTTTTTTGCGCGGCCTTCTTTGTCAAACTTTTTTCGGTCGGCTTTGTTTTCAAAGCTGCATTACTCTCTAGCGACGATTTTCCCTTGGCATCATCCTCATCCTGCACAATTTTTCTTTCAATTGCTCCGCTTGAATGGCGAGCCATCTTTTCGTTGCCAAGCACTTGCTGCTTAATTTCCTTTTCACGCTTCACTCTCGAACGTGCTGCCTTTTCCTTGAGATCAGTCACTTTTTGTAACGCCTGCTTTCCAAACCCTGCGGATAGGGTTACAGCTTTTTCCTTGGATTCAAGCACATTTTCCAGCGTTTCTTTTTTGAACTCTACGCTTGAACGAGCGGCCATCCCCTCATTGCCAAGCACTTGCCGCCCAATTTCCTTTTCACGCTTCACTCTCGAACGTGCTGCCTTTTCCTCGAAACCATCACTATCCTGCACAGTTTCTTTTTCAATTTTTTCTGTTAAAGGCGCGGCTCTTTTTTGTTGCCGCACTCTTTTAACGACGGTTTTTTTAACGGATTTTTCTGTTTCAGGGGGTGTTAGCTTTTTGGTTCCGACCACGTCCCTTTTCCTTTTCAAGGATAAAAATTTTTACTGTTAAATGCGCTATGAGCTTGAAAGCATCTGCCACACATTTTTGCGGCTCAAACTATTCCATCCGGATTTTTTAAAAACATTCAAAAACCGCTATGAACAGTTAATTGCAATATTCATGAATAAAATTCTGTAATTTCAAATAATATTTTTTTAACAACGAATAAAATAAACAAACAATTTCATTATTAAACTATCATAAAAATCACAAACCGTTTTTTAAATGTATAAACGTCAACTAAAAAATAGTTACAATTCTTGTTGTGCCGTATTTGTCAGTTAATATTTAGTGACACATTTTTGCAAGAAAAAAATAATCGGAAATTTTAAAAATTATTTTTGTAAAACTGGCGTGGCTGTTTCCCACTGCATTCTAAGCTTTTCGCCTGCAACTACATACTTATTCAAATTGAAATCGAGACAGGAAATAATAAGGCCATGAAACTCAAAAAACGCTCGAAAAAAAGGCTCGTTTCATTTCCACTTTGTCTTTTTTAGCGCCTCGACATCATTTTTTTACTAAACCGCAGTTTTGTCTTTCCTTTCCTCATTTTTGCAGCAGCTTGGAAAAATGAATAAAAAACACATAAAACAAATAGGGGTTGCAAAATGGGGAAAACCACATCCTATCATTGCTTTTGTCTGAACTTTTGGCGTAAATTCGCAGTGGGAATAATATCGGATAAGAGCCAATGTCTTCAAATAACCAATATATATTAACAAGCCATAAAAGGAAAAAAGTCAGGCTAAAAATAATCCGAATTTTGTTTGTTATGGCTCTTCTTTATGTTTTATCTCCTTTGGTTTCTGATTATTTTTGTATAAATATAAAAATTTTTATATATTTAATAGTGTTATTATTAATATATTGTACAGTTTTAATTATATTATATTTTTCGGAAAAAAAATAGCATAAGATTATACGGTATATTTCTTATAACATTTTTTATTTGTTTGATATTCTCATTATCAGTAAATATAATTTTTAGCTTTATGGAAATTTATGGAAAAAATGGAGAAATATCGATAAATAATGAGATAAAAAAATGTTTTATTATGGTAGGTTTCTTTTTATTTATTCATTTTTAATTGGTGTGTTATTATTATTTTTACACACGATTATAAAATTATTTTTATTTCCTGAACGGGCGAATAGTCGAAAATTGGATATTGATAATGAGTGCAGTCGGTTTGCGTTGGATGTTTTAATATACACAATATACATCGGAGTACTTTTTGGAATAATTGTATATAGCTTTGTCTTGTCTGAAGAAAGCAAGGGATCGTTTTTCGTCGCGGTTAACATTACACACATTGCTGTTGCGACGGTTGGTGTTGTTACTTTCTTTTGGACAGCGAAGAGGATAAAAAGCAAATCGATTGAACTTGGTGTAACACGAAGTCGTGAAGCTGGTCGTCTTTTTTCGGAAGGCTCGATTTTGCTACATGCTCCACATAATGACAAAAAATATGTCGGCCTTTCTTATCTGAATATGATTGCTGGCCAAAGTGGGGGGCCGCTTCAGAAAGAAGCCATTCGTTTAATGAAAGACTTTATTTTAAGCGCAAACGACGTCACAACCGCTAACAAACCGAGATTACGCACTATGGAGTATTTGAGTGACCGTTTGAAGGCCGATTTTTTGGATGATGACATTGATGAGCTTATTAAATTATCGTCAAGCGAGTTGACTGAAAGTAACGTGAATTATTGTTTTTCTCAGTTGAACGTTGTCTATGAAAATTTTAATTTTTCTAATGATAAAAAATATTTGCGATATCTACCACGTGAAGAAGAGAAAAATATCACGAAAAAAGATGAGAGCATGAAGAGGCTCATTGCTTATAGTAATTGTAATTTTGAAAATTTTTCCGGGCAAAATGGCATTGAAGAAATAATACAGATTTATGCCAACAATTGTCATTTCAAAAACTGTAAGATCGGTATTGTCAAAGGTTATTCAAAAAAATCGAAAACATTGCAGAACGTTGGTCAAAAAGGTGAATTCACCCCATCAAACAACAAATTTGAACAATGCGATTTTAGTGATTCTGACGGTTGGAATATTTTGCGCCCGTCCAACCGAATGGAAGGGGAAATAGCGGAAAATGAATTCGTTAACTGCTATTATTATTGGGGGCGTGAGCCCAGGGGTTTCGTTAAAGAACGTGACGGAGCGTTATTGACGGAAATAACTTCAAAAGAACAATTTGAAGAGTTGATCGGCAGTTCAACGTTTATGCATTATTTATCTCCTAACTTGTTTACTGTTCTCCGCCAGATGACAAAAATGATTTTTAAGAAAAAGTTTAATTTCTTAAAGCAATAGAACGAACTGTGACTATAGGTGCACGTCTTTTCTTAAAGTTGTTGTACTTCAAACAATTCACGGTGAACCCCACCGAAAATAGGCGGAGTGAATCTCCGTAAATTTTTTGCGTCGAAACAGATAACTTCCCTCATTAGAGACGAATAATTGTTATGTCACTGAATGCCATGAAAGCGGTTTCTATTTTTGTAGAAAAAAATTAAATGGGAAATTGAAAAATTTTTTTGTAAAAACCAGCGCGGCTTTTTCCCCGCTGCGTTCTAAGCTTTTCGCCTGCACCCGCACAACTATTCAAATAGTGATAGAGAATATGAAATTAAAAGAACTCAAGAGAATGCGTGCTTTTTCCTGCACTTTATTTTTTTAGCCTTCCTTTCGAGATTCATCTATTACCACTGAACTCCGTTTTTGCCGCTTTCCTCATTTTCGCGGAAGCTCGCAACAATAGACAAGCAAACACATCACACAAATAGCGGTTGCAAAAAGGGGAAAAACACATCCTATCATTGCTTTTGTTCGAGTTTTTGGCATAAATCGCTAGGGTGAGAGAGTGGGAAAAAGCGGAAAATGCCTTCAAATATCAATACCGATAAACAGATCGATAATCTTGAACAAACAAGTAAAGCAGATGAAAAATTCATTGCCTTTAAAAAGCGCATGTTCCGGCTTGGTGTTTTCTTTTTAATTGCAGCAATAGTTCTCTCGCTCCCGATTTATTTTTTTCTCGGAACTGCTGACAACATTCTTGGAGCGGTTATTTTCTTATTCGTTGTTTTGGCGGACATACTGATCTTGCTTCCCGCAATCATTACGAAAGAAACAAGCTGGCCTGCGCTTCTTGTCTCGACTATTTTATGTGTTGTTTTCCTCTGTCTATCGGTTTTTTATCCATTTCAGGACTTTCAATATAGATTGAAAGTTATCTCTCTTGTTGGCATTGTCGCAACGCTTTTATTCGTGATTTTGAATGGCTGGATTAATGCTGCCTTTTTCCCGTCGAAAAATGCCGATATTCGCCAAAGTGTCGATTTTGCCAGCAACCGTTTTGCGGTTGATGTTTTAAACGTTACTTTAATTCTTGGCACTTTGTTCGGGACAATTGCGTTTCTCTATTTTTATCCGGATAAAGACAATTCAACCTTTTTCGGTGGCATTGATATTAAAAATGTAGCGCTCGCCACTGCCGGCCTTGTTACCTTTTTCTGGGCTGCCAAAGCAACAAAAAACAAATCAATCGACCTTGAGCAAAAGAAAAGAGAGTTTGTACAAAGAAAGCAAGAATTTGAACAAAAGAAGCTTGAGTTTGAAGAAAAGAAGCGGGATGGTAAACGTCATGACGACGAAATTGCCATGGCAAAACAGCGTGATATCGCCCAGCTTATTGCAGAAGCATCGAAACTTTTAAGCAGTGAAAGCGATGCGCAAAAATATGCAGGTCTTTCCTTTTTGAATGCAGTTGCAAGTGACCCCGAAGGATCTCTCAGAAAAGAAGCATTTGATTTGATAGCAGATTTTATTTTGACCGCCAGTGACGTCAAAATAACGAATAAAGTTCGAATGCGAGCGATTCATTATGCGGATGATCTAGTCGGAAATAATCCTGATAAATTTCAAATCAATGAATTTATACAGATATCAAGTCTGCATAATAGAAAGGATATTTTAGATTCTATTGAAATTAAAAATTTATATGTTGTATATATCGGATTTGTAATTGTATCGTCATTATTTCAAAATGAAAATAAATTAAAGAGACCTTATCAATTTGCATTTATTGAATGTATCTTTAATGGAGCAACAGTTGTTATTTTTAATCGACGTTCTGGGGACATAGATGTTAAGGTTGATGGAGAACACATCTTAGAACTAAATAATATTTCAGTCTGGAATTGTGAAATTAACCGTTGTAAGATTAGACGACTTAATGTATCACATCTTGTTCGGATAAAGGAATATTCTACCAATAAAGTCCGTATTTTAAATTATGTACCTGAAAAGTATCGGTCGATTGATGGCCCTCAAGTTAGTACATTTCGTGTATGTGATTTTAGCGATTATCGAGATTTTAGTCTGTTTTTATTTGTAGAACGGAATTTTGATAAAAAAGAGATCTTTAAAAATTGCTATTATTATTCGGGTCATGAACCGGAAATTATCAATCAAGAAAGACTAAATGCTTTATTGATCGAACTTACTTCAAAAGAACAATTTGAAGAGCTTATCAAAAAGGATTACCTACAATATTCTCTACGGAAAAGAAGCAAACAAAAACAATCGCGTGCGCGTAAAAATAATTGAATTTCCGGTAAAGTTTAAATCTCTTCTATCTCTATCAACTCAAGTCGGGTGGTTATCTTGTCTATTCGTTTGGATTAAAAAGGCAGGTCGTTATTTTCCCTTTTTGTTCGGCGTAAAGAAGGTGGGCGAGGGGCGATTGATCGCTCTGCGAAGTCGGTAGTCTCGAAGCCGGAATTTGCAGAGCCGGTATTGGCGAAGACGCTCGTCCCTAAGCGGATATTTCCCGAAGCTGATGTTCTGGAATCTTGTGTCTGCGAAACCGCTTCCACCGCGCTGATGCTTTCCCGAACGCTATCTGCCCACTTCTGGTGATTTATCTGTTCTCCGGCTTTGAGTAAATGGCTATGGGCACCAAGCTGCCCTTTATCCTTGGTCTCATCGAGTGCAGCAACATAGGTCTTGCCTTCAAATTCACTACTGATAGGTTCGATCTTGCCGTTGTAAATTGTGTAGGCTAAATGGTGCTTTTTAAAGAGTTTCTTTAACTCAAATTCTATATCATTATTTTCATCGTCAGGGTCATGTGTTTCGAAATGTTCAGGGTTCTTCATCAGTTCTTCTAATAAATCAAATAATTTAAAAAATTCACAATTATCAATAAAACGAAAAAGAAATTTATTTACAAAACTCTTTTTTAATAAAAAATCATCATTGTTTACGTAATACTCCTGATAACTACCTCCGCAAATATTTATGAAAATATCTTTAAACATGTCTGTGCTGGAAATATCAATACTTTCATCGCCATAATCCGGAATAACCCAGTCCAGAAGTTCTTTTAACTCTTCTTTAAAAGCCTTTGGTATTTCTCCCAAAGCAAGCTGTTGAATAATCGGCATATAGCCATAGCGTTGGGAAAACGGAAGGTCGTCAGTAGAATTGCTCATAATTAAATTGTTATATGCTCTTTTGAATAGTGGAAATGTAATGCTACAGAAACACCCGAATATTAACCGATTCTGTGTGTCAAAAAATAGTTTTATTTTTTATTACTTCATAAAATCGACTACTTTTGTCTTGCGCTTAAACGACATTCTAAACGGAAACGACAATTCCGGCTTTGACCATAAGAAACTCATGCCACGAAATAATACCATAAATAGCCGTTAGTTATTCCCTTCCTCATTTTCGCGAAAGCTTGAAACAATAGACAAGCAAACACATCACACAAATAGGGGTTGCAAAATGGGGAAAACCACATCCTATCATTGCTTTTTTCAGCGTTTTTGGCATAAATCGCTAGGGTGAGAGAAGGGGAAAAAGCGGAAAATGCCTTCAAATTTGGATATTGATAAACAGAACGATAACTCACAAAAAAAGAGTGAAGCCGAAAAAAAATTTAAAATAATAAAAAAACGCATTCTTTTGTGCGGTATTATTTGTCTACTTACCGCAATATCTGTTTATGCAATAGCTTATTTTTTCTATCCATTTGATTCACTAACGATTAGGCTAATTATTTTTGTTTCCATTGTTCTGGCGGACATGTCGCTTTGGTTCTATTCAATGATGACGATGGACACCAACCGAGTTTTGTTTGTCAGTTTGTCCATTGCCCTTTTCGGGTTATTCCTTGTTTCTACTTTTTATCCCTATCAAGGCCTTCAAAAAAATCTGAACATCATTGCAGTTGTGGTATTGTCTGCCGCTGTTCTCTTTGTTCTGCTGTTTATCTTTATAAATGAATCCTTTTTCTCTTCAAAAAGCCCGGATATTCGCCAAAGCGTTGATTTTGTCAGTAACCGTTTTGCTGTTATTGTTTTGACCGTCACTTTAATTCTCGGTACCTTGTTCGGGACGATCGCTTTTCTCGGTTTTTATCCGGATAAAGACAATTCAACTTTTTTCGGTGGTATTGATATTAAAAATGTAGCCCTTGCCACTGCCGGTCTTGTTACCTTTTTCTGGGCTGCCAAAGCAACAAAAATCAAATCAATCGAGCTTGAAGAAAAGAAGCAGGATGGCAAGCGCCACGATAACGAAATCAAAATGGCAAAACAGCGAGATACCGCCCAGCTTATCGCAGAAGCATCAAAACTTTTAAGCAGCGAAAATGACGCGCAAAAATATGCAGGTCTTTCCTTTTTGAATGCAGTCGCAAGTGATCCTAAAGGTCCTCTCAGAAAAGAAGCATTTGATATTTTAACGGATTTTATCATAAATGCCAGCGATGTCACAACGGCGAATGAAGTGCGAATGCGAGCAATTCATTATGCGGATGATCTTGTCGGAAATAATTCCGATGAACTTTTTTCTAATGAATATATATACATATCGAACGCACATTCAGAACTGAATTATTTTACGCCTATTAAAACTAAAAATTTATATGTGGTATATATCGGATTTAAAATTGACGAGTCATCATTGTTAGAAAACGTTCAATTAAGAAAAACTAATCAATTTGCGTTCATTGAATGTTTCTTTAATGGATTAAAATACGACCGAAATACAGTTGAAATAGACAATATTTCAGTGTGGAAATGCACATTAAAATACTGTAAAATTAAAAGTGCTAACCCATCTCGTCTTATTCCTTTGCAAGATCCATCAGCGGAAAGTTCTTGGATTATAGATTATGTACCAGAAAAGTATTCGGATAATGGTGTTTCCAATTTCAATAGCTTCGAGAAATGTGATTTTAGCGATTGTTTATCGTGGCTTCCCATTAAAGGTTGCTTGACCGTTGAAAATGGGATGAAAGAGGCCTTTGACAGGAGCTATTATTATACAGGTCACGAACCCTTAGGTTTCGATAAAGAACAAGATGGTGCTTTATTAATCGAAATTACGTCAAAAGAACAATTTGAAGAGCTTTTCAAAGAAGAACGATTACCTTATTCCCCACCGCACGATAAAAAATAAGCGCAACCGTCGCGTGCGCGTAAAGATAATTGAATTTCCGGTAAAGTTTGATCTTTGTCATCTCTATCAACTAAAGGTAGGTCGTTACCTCACCTGTTTTCGCTTATCCCTATCATTGTAGAGTGATAAATTGTGCAAGGTATTTAAAAAGGCAGGGGAGTGCCTGCCTTTTAGAAATAGAGTTGGAAGTCGGGATAAAAAGGCGGGGTGGACTTCCGATTTGACGGGCGCCGCCCCGCATAAGTTACAAGCCAAGTTTGCTTTTTCAGGCTGTAATCTTTGCTAAAAATAGGTTTTTTACAAAAATAGTCTTTCCGGCCGAACAACAAATAGCAACAAAATCATAAAATTTCATTTGCACTATAAATTTCCTGCCTCCCAAGAAAATCCCTTTGCAAAATAGAATTCCCGTTGCGCCATCAAGGTCATTAAAAATTTAATGACCTTTATTGGCAAGAAAAAAATGCCGGTTTAGCGCATTGAGTACAAGCCTTGTTGCGCCGACAAGGTGCGGCAATTCGAGATCTTCCAGCACGATATATTGCAAGGCGGCATAAAGGTTATCAATTCTGTTATCGAATTGCGCTTCCTGAATGGCTTCTCTCGCGGCAAGATATTGCTTTTTTGCGCGCTTGCAAAACGCTTCATAAAGTTCGGGATTAGGCGTGCTGTTAAAATCATCGTAATAGGCGGCAGGCGAAAGCAGTGCCTTTTTATAATTGTTATCCACCTCGATAAATTTCAGCGCGGCATTGTACTGGTCTTCGCTAATGCCGCCGCATTCGGGGCCGGCCAAAAAAAGCCTGCCGATATAGGTGGAAGCGCGCGGGTCTTTTGCCTGTTTTTCGGAAAGGCCGGTGTGCTTTGCACGCATCAAAATAGCAAGACGGTCAATCGCCTCGCGCGGTTTTTTTGCGCGGCTGCGCCTGCCATTCGGTTCGCGCGCAATACCTTCGATACGTGGCCTTCCGCGCCCGCGCTTGAGCCGGAGTTTGCCCGCCTTTGAACGGGCTTTCAATCTGATAATTTCAATTTCCTGCATTGTTAAAGCCTTTCATGATTGCTTTTTATCGGGTTGTCGTTTGAAGTCTTGAGTTTGAAGTGTTGTTGTTTGAAATCTTGTGGTTCTTGCGCTTTTGAAAAAAACATTGGGCTTTTCACAGATGTTCCATATCGTCCCATATCGTCCCGCATTGTCCCGTATTGTCTCTTGCTGTCCCATTCCGTTTCATTCAGCTTCATTGAACGCGCATTTGTTTTGCGGGCGGAAAACTTGCCGCCCTGTTTTATGTTCTGTTGTGTTGTTTTCGCTTGCGGTCGTGGTTTTGTGGTCACAAGCCGGTTTTTCTTCCCGCGCTTCTGGAATTAAAACGTCGTTTTGTTCTTCTTCACCGGCTCTTAGAAGCCGCTCCACAGTGTCGATTTTCAACCATTCGGTTTTTTCGATATGTTCGCAAAAAGCGGCGAGTTCCGGCGCTGTCGGCATGAAGGTTTTGTTGAAGCCTTCCGCTTTGCCGCGAATAATCAAAAGCACCGATTGCATAATGGCAAAGCTGGAAAAGCCGGAAAGCGCAATCATATAGGATTTGGCCGCACTTTCCCCGTCTAAATCACGGGGCAGCCGCATACCGCCCGAAAGCAGCAAAAACTGTTCCATGATTTCGTCGCTTCGGGCCTTTTTTAAAAGTGTGTTTTTTGCTTCCTCAAGCGTGTGCCGGATTGTTGCGATTTGGACGTTTGTCGGTTTCTTTCCCGCCTTGAAGCGGGGCGGAAAGCCTTCACCTGTTGTGAGGGAAACGAGTTTGGCAAGCGTCAAATCGAGGTGCGAGACGGGCCATCGCATCGGTAACTTTTCTGGCTGTCGATCTTTTATCATATCCGAATTTTGCATTTTTTCGCTCCAGAACGGGGGCAGGTTGGTCATTCCAGCGTTCCTGATTGAGAAACGTTGTCGGGTTAAGCCAGGGGCGGTCGGGCGGCTTGTCTGCGATATAGCGTTGAAGCCCCGCCATAATGGCGGCAAGACTGTCTTTTTTGCGCGCTTTCAAAAACGCCGTTAGTGCTTTCGGCTTGCCGCATTTGTTGGGGAAAGACGGCCAGAAAATTTCATGAAATTCGGCTTCAAAATCACGTTTGTCGGGGCGGCTTATTGCAAGCTCTGGAACTTCGTTTTTTCCAAAATTCCGGCTTCCAAAAATTCCCGAAGGTGAAGGCAAAAGCGGCACGCCCGCGCTTTCACCGGAAGCTGAAATTGCGCCGGAAGCCTCGTCCTTTTCAGCCGCAGACAACGTTCCGATGCTTGCTGAAAGTGGAGCACTTTCCGCTTGCGGAAAAGCGGAATTTTCAGAAAAGGAACAAGCCTTGTCCTTGGGCAAACTCACGGCAAAAGAACAAGTTTTGTTCTGCTCGCACCCCGCGGGAAGTTCCGGTAAATTTCTATTTTGGCAAAGGGGAAAACCATGCCCGCCTTTTTCGTCTGTTGGCTCTTCGACAAGCGCATCAGAAGACGTTTCAGAGAAAGCGGGAAAGGGGTTATTTTCTTTAAGGGGGTGTGGGGGAACCTTTCTTTTAGGGGAAAGGGGTAATGTTTCCTTGCCGTTACAATTTTCCTCTTGTAACGTTACATTGTTTTTCCGTGTCAGCCTGAAACGGCGCACACGCTCGCGTGTACGGGCACGGCGCTGGTCTTCCCGCTCGTCTATATCGGCAAGAAGTTCAAGAATAGCCGACATTTGTTCGGTAGAAAGGTTCAAACCGGCAAGGCGGCGTAGTGTTGACGAATCCATTTTATAAAACTCTCTTCTCTGCCTTGGAAAATGTTGGTTGGCCGCACAATTGACGCGCAAAAAATTCCAATAATTCTGGAGAAAAACCGGCTTCAAAAACGCTTCCGCCATGAAGTGCCAACGCCTTGCTTTTTCGTGTCACATCTTTGATTTTTTCGTTTACGCTTTTTGCGGACAAGCAGACTTTTGTTGCGCTCGAAACACTGCTTTTGAAAATTCGGTTTGATTTTTGTTGTCCCGCACGGGCAAAAAAAGGTGCGCTCAAACAAAGCCTTTTCCCGAAAGCGGTAAGGCTCACCGGTTTAAAAATGGCGATTGCTATTGCCTTGATAAAAACAACAAGTTGTTTAACTATTTCATCAAGTGATTGATGAAAGACAAAGGAAAAAGAATGCCCGTTATTAACCCGATAAGATCTGCAACTGTCAATGCAGCAGCCACACCGGAAGAAGTCGCATTCCGTTTGTTCAGTATTATTGCCGGTGCTTCTGAAAATACGATTGATAGCAAGGATGTTCTGCCGCTTTTCGCCAAATGTATGATCGCTGTCGGCAAACCGGAAAATTTCCTTGCCGAGCCGCAGAAATATGATGTGACACTCGAAAATACCAATGCCAGAAAGGCTTCCGCAGAAGGTGCAGGCTCGCCGGATGATAGTGCTTCCGACAGAGCCAAAGCCGAATAAGCATAATTTGCTTTTTTTGGGAAAAAATCGGGCTAAAGAAGATGGGCTGCATAAAAACGTTCGGCATAATGAACGGGGCGCAAGCACCTTCTGCCCGCAACAGGTGCTTCCACCAGCATTTTCAAACAGGTTTTGGAAACTGCCGGAAGAAGGCGTAGCGCAAAAGTGGTATTTCAAGACCTGTGCGCTTTGTAAAATGCTTTTTAATGCGCCTTTATTATCTGCTGCTGGTATTTCGGTTGAAGCTTCTAAAGGCCAAGTCAACAGTGCAGGCTTGCGGTTAAAGCAGGTCAACGGTTGTATTTCATGCAAAACATCAGTGTCGAATAATCGTGACACGCCAATATCTGACAACACGCCAACATCTGACAACACGCCAATATCTGACAACACGCCAATATCTGATTTGTCCATTTGTTCCACCCCGAAACATGGCAAATACGCCGTCTAATAAACCTTGCAGGAAAACACACGCCGCACCTTCCTCAACTTTTTCGCCACCATTAAACATTTATCATGTTGTAATTCGCGTTATAATAGCGACAGGTTGTATAACAACATCATTTTACACCTATTGTCAACATGATTTATGTTTATTATTCTGACATAATCTATGTTATGGACACGATGGGACAAAGATTACGCGAGGCACGGCTGAAAGCGGGCTTTTCATCTGCAACGAAAGCTGCGGATGCAATTGGTGTGAGCCATTCGACCTATCGGGCGCACGAAAACGGGCAGAATGAATTCGGGCCTGAAGAGGCTGCCATTTATGGCCGCAAATTCGGCGTGAGCGCCTCTTATCTTTTGACGGGCGAGAATGGCGCAAAACGCAAGATGGTATCGAGTTTCGATCCCGATATTCCTGACCGGATTGATAGCGATGTCAAAACAAGGTCGCAATTGAAAGACGGCGAAATACCCGAAATTGATGTCAAGGCGGGCATGGGCGCCGGCGGGGAAATTATGATCGTGAACGGTGCCAAAAATGCTGTTCAGATTTCGACAGAAGTAATACGGGATTTTTGGCGTTTACCCGAAAGCCTCTTGGCAAAACTCAATGTTGTAGCGTCCAATGTTGCCGTTCTTCCCGCTTATGGGGATAGCATGTCGCCCACCATTCATGATGGCGATGCGGTGTTTATCGACATATCGCACCGTGTTCCGTCACCTCCGGGAATTTATGCGCTGGCTGACGAGCTTGGCGGGGTTATCATCAAGCGGTTGGAAATCGTCTCTCGCCCCGGTGCCGATGAAATCGAGGTCGAGGTCATATCGGATAATCCCCACCACAAACCGCGCATTCTGAATTTGAGCGAAATCACCATTCTTGGCCGCTATATCGGCCGTTTTACCCGTTAAAACCGGAACATTTTACAAGACATTGGCATATCGGATGTGCCGACATGTTGCAAAATGTTTCAATCGGTAGATTTTTGCGGCAAATCATTTTCGCAACCCGATCGACCGAATAAAGATGTGTTGGTGCTTCAGTTGTAAACAGCAACAACAATTGTGCGGGCTGATCTGATGAAACCGGATTTGCGCTGACCAATTTTCGCAAATTATATTGCTTGGCAGGTGATTTATTCAGTATCCGATGCACTTCAAACCAACCTGCTATTGCGGGATTTTTTATGCCAAAGGTGGGCGGGGCTTATCCTTGGCGCCCGAATATTGAACGCCGAATGGTTTAATAATTGAATAGTCTAACATTCGATACTTGCATGGTTTAGCACGTGAGTTACCGGTGTGCGAAACACTTTTGCCGGTTGAGGAGAAGCGCTATTCTTATCGCCGCTTTCGCTTTGTCAGCCGCCTTTTCATTTCTTACCGCATGACGTTTGTTTATAGAAATTCACCCAATTAACGCCGACAAAAACATTTAAAATTCTTCATAAAAGGCAATAAAACAATTTAAAATTTTTGTTATTTTATCGTTTTTGTTTTAAATTTTTAAAATCATAAAGAGGCTTTTCAGTCGCTACTTTTCTGAACCGAACATTCGTCCGGTTTTAAATAGAAGTGATAAATCATTTTCGGAAAATCTTAAAAAAACAACATGTCGTCTAGGTCAAACGATTCGTTTGATGAAGAAGTCTAATAATTTTCAACATAAAAAATGTTGACATTAATCATGTCATTTTTTTACGATTCCCCCGTTAAACGTGTTGAAGCTTATGACGTTTCTTTTTTAAACAGCGCGGGGTAGGCGGGATGAAAAAGACTAAAAATCTTGGGAAAACTTTAAAGCCGAAAGCCGGATTCCTTCGCCAAGCTGATGACCAAAAAGACCAGCCGGAGAATAGTTCACGTTTTTATCAAAAAACACAACCGCCTTCCGGTAAAGCCGATGGGCGTAGCAAAAAAACAGGTCGCGCAGAAATAGATCAAGAGCAAAGTAAATCTGCCAATGTAACAAGTAAAACTTTGGATAGCCAAAAATCCGAAGGGCTACATCAAAAAAAACCGGTTAGCCAAGCCGACAATGCAGGAAAAAAACAACAGGAAAAAGAACACTTCTCGTGGGGCGATATAAAGCCTTTTTTGAAAAGTTTAGAGCACCATTCGCGGGCAGAAAAAGTTGTGGCATTGACTTGGAAACTTTATCGTTCAAGCCCGATGACGGATGAGACATTCGAGCCTTTGCGATTTGCCCTTTTCATGCGCACGGCTCAGGCAGAAGTGGAGCACGAAAACGACCCGCCAATCACTATGAGCCGTGAAGAAATCCTCTTTATCGGTTCTGATTGCGCCACCAGACCGGACGAACATTAACGGGTAGCGCCTTTCGTTTCTATAGATATATTCGATTAAGATCATTACTTTATTTATTCATCTGCAAAAAAATAAAATAAAACCCTCAATGTTATAAGAACAACTTGTCAAAAAATTGGATTCAACGTTGCATACCTATAGCTATTCCCGCTATTACAATTTTAACGAGAACGATTCCGGCGCATTGTTATTGATATGTAGGGAGAGAGATATGACTGTATGTGTAGGTTTAGCTGTCAACGATTGTCTTGTTTTCGCCGCCGACAGCGCCTCAAGCATTGTTCAAACTACCGTTGATTCAGAAGGTAATAGAACTACCGGCGTTATAAATGTCTATGAAAATGGCGACAAGGTGTACAATCTCTACAGAGGCCTGCCAATTTGTGCGATGACTTGTGGTATGGGCAATATAGGCTCTGCTTCAATAGGCACGTTAGTAAAGAAACTCCGTAAATCACTTGAAACGAATAGCTGCTCTGATTTTGATAAGGAAAACTATAACCTTGAGGGCGTAGCAAAATTGACCCGGGATTTCTTTTGGGATACGTATCAAAAAGCTGACAATCGCAGTCCAGATTCATCCTTTGAATTTTGGGTTGGGGGCTATTCATCGGATGAAAATTCGTCGCACGAGGTTTGGAAAATTAAGATTGAAAACGATTCATGCGACGATAACCCAGAAAAAATAACAGATAATGGAAGCGCAAGTCTATTCTTTGGCGGGCAACCCTTACCCATACATCGGCTTATTTTTGGGGTTGACCCCAACTTTGAAGCCTATCTTTGTTCAATTGGTTTCAAAAAAGAGGATGCATATCGCCTTGGTACTGACATACGGAACCATTTTAGTTCGGAACTATTTATTAATTCCATGCCCGTAAAAGATGCTATAGATCTTGCGACATATCTTGTAGACTTAACAAAAAGTTACTTTCGATTTTCACCCGGTGCCGATATAGTGGGAGGCGAAACCGATGTAGCTGTTGTAACAAGGTATGAAGGGTTTAAATGGATAAAACGTAAATACTTTTATTCTAGGGAATTAAACAGATTGGAAACAGGTCATGTCTAATCAAACGCGTGGAAAAAGGTTAACGGCGTCTCTCGGCACAACATCAAAGATGCCAAAATATGAATATCAAAAATCGCAAACAGGAAGTTATGTTGTAAAAGAGCGGTCTGGTAATAAAGACAACTCACGGATAAAAATTAAACTACCTACGTTGGTTAATTTAAAATTGGGATGATATTCCCAAACTTCGCAAACGGCCACCGCGTACTTACCTCGCTTCGGCGAGGTTTTTATTGTTTTACGTCAGCCTCCTATAACCGCTTAACAAGTTTAGCATTCGCGCTTGTATAAAAATATCTGAAAAATAACTTTTGCTTTTCATTGTGAACAGTTTGACTGGGCAAATAATTTATATGAAATTGATTGAACACCACGAAGAAATGAAAGCCGATCAGGCATTATCGGGGCAATGAACATATCTGCAATAAACCGGAATAATCATTTGCTATCAACGTCATAACCGAATTGGTAAAATCTCCAATGTTTCCGGAAATCGTTTTCTTGAGGTAATAATAAGCCTTATCTGAAAAGCCTGAAGAACCATTCGCGGGTAGAAAAAATTACCGAGCTTGCATAAAAACTCTATCGTTAAAGCCCGAACAGCATTTCCTTAATGCCGGTGTTTTGCTGCTTTTTACGGCTCGTTTTTCAGTTTTAAAAACTTAGTTCCACCGGTTTCCGGTTTTCACCCGTTCCGGCCGTTCCGCTTTGTCTTGGACACAGAGTTGCTGCCATTCCTCACACCGATTTCTAATGTGAAAACACAAGCATTCGGAAAATGCAGTTTTTAAAAAAACTAGCAATCGCCTGATGAGTGCTATAAAAGCAATTACCTGCGCGCTGGCGGGAAGCTTTTCGGCATATAAGTGCCGGTCGGCTGATCGGTCAAAATCCTGTTTGGCACTGAAGCATTGGATGATGCATTGCCAAGTTGTTCGGCTGCTTTTTCGCTTGCTGAAGTGTCGCCGTTCTGATTGAGAATTTTTTTAATATCGTCCAGTTCACTGTCAACCTCAGAAGAGGCTTCACCATCTTTCCCGAAATAGACATCAAGTATTTGGTCAACTTCTTTCGCCTTTTTCGACGATGGGTCAGCCATTGCCTCGACAATGTCTTCCGCCTTCAAGCCTAATTTATCAAGGCCGAGGCTTTTAAGGATGTCTTCCATAAATTCTTCATAACCTACCGGGTCTTGAGATTTCATGTAAGCCAATTTGTAGCGGATAAAATTGGCCAGACGTTTGAGATCTGTTCCACCTTTTTCAATATCAACGCCGAGCCTCCTTGCTATTTCTTTCAGTATTTTTGCTTTGAATTCGCTTTTGCTCATACGGCTATTATCAAATACCGTAGCGCCTGCAATCTTGCTCCGTATTTTGTCATAAGTCGACTTTTCTTCCGCTTTCAAAGGAGAGCCTGTTTCTTTGGCTTTAAAAATCTGTTCCGTCGTCGTGGGAGCGCGTTTGGCTTGTTGTTCGACCTGATCAATCCTCTCTTGCAAGATTTTGACAGAAGCGAATTTCAAATTCTGAACCGGCGTCAGTGCCATGATAGTCTCTCCCACAATTTACTCGTGTACAGTATTCGGTCTACATCAATCTGTTAATAGATCATGTAGTATTAGATTATTATTTTACATGATAATTTTTTGAAGTAAAGTTTCAATATAGAACAGAACATTTCGCTGCTAACAGTGAATTTAAAAACAACATATCGAGAGAAATGTTTAACTCTTCTCATTGATTGCAAAAATCTATTTCGCCAAAATTTTAACCGACACTATGGCTTTTTGAATAAAAACAGAAGGCCAGAAAGCCGCTTTTCAAAAGCAATAGGATAATTTTTAGAATATCAATCAAAAACAGAATGTTAAGGAATGTCTGAATGGAAAATGAAAAAGTTCCTTGTGTGAAAGCCGGAGCAATCTTGAAAGGCGGGATAGATTGTCGGAGCACAGTTTTACAGGCGAAACAGTGTCAGGTCACGGGCGGAATTCTTCCCGTTACATAAATTTTTGAAAATGCCGTTTTTTAAAAGCTAAACAATCGCGTAATTAATGCTAAAACGTGATGAGTGCTATAAAAGCAATTACCTGCGCGCTGGCGGGAAGCTTTTCGGCATATAAGTGCCGGTCGGCTGATCGGTCAAAATCCCGTTTGGCACTGAAGCATTGGATGATGCGTTGCCAAGTTGTTCGGCTGCTTTTTCGCTTGCTGAAGTGTCGCCGTTCTGATTGAGAATTTTTTTAATATCGTCCAGTTCACTGTCAACCTCAGAAGAGGCCTTACCATCTTTCCCGAAATAGACATCAAGTTTTTGGTCAACTTCTTCCGCCTTTTGTGAAGATGGGTCAGCCATTGCCGCGACAACGTCTTCCGCCTTCAAGCCTAATTTATCAAGGCCGAGCCGTTTAGTGATGCCTTCCATAAATTCTTCATAACCTACCGGGTCTTGAGATTTCATGTAAGCCAATTTGTCGCGGACCAAATTGGCCAGATGTTTGAGATCTGTTCCATCTTTATCAAGATCAATGCCAAGGCTCCTTGCTATTTCTTTCAGTATTTTTGCTTTGAATTCGCTTTTGCTCATACGGCTATTATCAAATACCGTAGCTCCGGCAATCTTGCTGCGGATTTTGTCATAAGTCGACTTTTCTTCCGCCTTTATAGAAGAGCCTGTTTTTTTGGCTTTAAAAATCTGTTCCGTCGTCGTGGGAGCGCGTTTGGCTTGTTGTTCGATCTGGTCAATTCTCTCTTGCAAGATTTTGACAGAAGCGAATTTCAAATTCTGGACCGGTGTCAGTGCCATGATAGTCTCTCCCACAATTTACTCGTGTACAGTATTCGGTTATATCAATCTG
Source organism: Bartonella sp. B10834G3 (assembly GCF_016102505.1). NCBI lineage: Bacteria > Pseudomonadati > Pseudomonadota > Alphaproteobacteria > Hyphomicrobiales > Bartonellaceae > Bartonella > Bartonella sp. B10834G3. The sequence goes on along the minus strand of NZ_JACFOM010000003.1, from coordinate 236,595 downwards.
TTCATAGATTATGCTCTACTATAGAACAATATTACATGATAATTTCACCAAGTAAAGTTTCAATATAGAAAAGAGAATTCCGTTTCAGGAAGATAATTTAAGAGCAATCTAAATAGGATGAAATATTCAACTCTTCTGAAAGATTGCGAAAATTTATTTAGCCGGGAGTCAAAACGGCATTATGGTTCTTTAAAAAATGCAGAAGATTAAAAAGGCGCCTTCTGAAAGCAGCAGGATAATTTCAAGAATATCTTAGAAAAACAAAATGTTAGGTAATGCTTGAACTTCAAAGGAAAAGTCTTTTTTGTAAAAGCCGCTAATGTCTTGAAAAGAGAGACGGATTGCCAAAGCTCGGTTTTTCGACCCGAACAGTATCAGCTCACGGGAGGATTTCAGCCGGTTACACAATTTTGATGGAGCGCAATTATTTTTCATTGAATAGAAGAAAGACTGCCCACAATTCACCATTTTTACCGCACATGACATGAGCAGAAGTAGATTGTCATAAATTTGGCAGGAATTTTCAGAAGTTCGTTTTTGTTTATCTTATTGAAACTGTTCATTGCTTAAATGGCGTGGCATAGTTTTTTCTGAAAGGTTATCGAGAGTGGAATCGGTTGTCGTGATATTGATATTGCTGGTCGCTGTCATCATCAGCGGCGCAATATCACGCGCACTTCCATTGCCCATTCCGTTACCGCTTATCCAGATTGCTGTCGGCGCGGTGGTTTCTCTTGCTGGCGACATGGGGGTAAAATTACGGCCGGAAATGTTTTTCCTGTTGTTTTTACCGCCACTTTTATTTCTTGACGGTTGGCGCATTCCCAAAGACGGTTTGAAGCGCGACCGCTGGACAGTGCTTGAAATGGCACTGGGGCTTGTTGTCTTTACGGTTTTGGGTGTCGGTTTTTTCACTTATTGGATTATTCCGGCCATGCCGCTTTCGGTGGCTTTTGCACTTGCCGCCATTGTTTCGCCAACCGATCCGGTTGCAGTCAGTGCAATTGCAAAACGTTCTCCCATCCCGAAGCGCTTGATGCATATTCTGGAAGGTGAATCCCTGTTGAATGATGCATCCGGCCTTGTCAGTATGCGCTTTGCTGTGGCAGCGGCTATGACAGGAAGTTTTTCGCTTGTTGCGGCTTTCGGAACGTTTTTGTGGACTGCCGTTGCCGGTGTTATTATCGGGGCGGCAACCACCTTCTGTGTCACCTGGGTGAGCAATTTCTGGAACCATAAATTCGGCGAGGAAACCGGTTCCCATATTCTTATAAGCCTGCTTATTCCTTTTGCCGCCTATCTTGCCGCCGAACAGGTGGATGCATCGGGAATCCTTGCCGCCGTTGCCGCCGGTATTTCCATGAGCTTTACCGAAGACAGTCTGCGCAACCTTGCTTTGACGCGCATTCGCAGGCTTGCTGTCTGGGACACTGTGCAATTTGTTGCCAATGGTGTCATTTTCGTCATTTTGGGTGAACAGCTTCCCCATATTGTCAGCGGTGCGGCAATTGTGGTTCAGGAAACCGGACACCATGAACCGGTCTGGCTTGTGGTTTATGTCATTGCAATCAATGTGGCGCTTGCCGTACTCAGATTTATCTGGGTTTGGGTCTCTCTGCGTTTTACGCTTGCACGTGCTTACCGGCGCGGCTTGAAACCCTTTGTGCCGAGTTGGCGGCTGGTTGCTGTGACATCGCTTGCCGGTGTTCGCGGCACGGTAACCCTTGCCGGTGTTTTGACCTTGCCGCTTTTTCTTCCCGACGGTTCGCCATTTCCCGCCCGCGACCTTGCAATATTTCTGGCAACCGGCGTTATTCTGATTTCGCTTGTCATGGCAAGTATTTCATTGCCATTCCTCCTCAAAGGTCTGGAATTGCCGCCCGAACCTTCCCATCAGAAGGAAGAAGAGCGCGCCCATATTGCGGCTGCCGAAGCGGCCATCAAAGCGGTTGAACAGGCAGTGCACAATTGGGGTGAAGGCCGCAGCGATGCCGACCTTTATACAAGTGCAGGCGCGCGCGTCATGGCGAACTATCGTGAAAGATTGGCCGACCAGAATATTTCGGATGCGGATGCAGGCAATACCCAAAAGATTGCCGAAATCGAACGGCGTTTGCGCCTTGAAGCTTTGAAAGCCGAACGTCAGACCTATTTTGCTTTCGGCCGTCGTCACCAACTTTCGGAAGAGACAACTGCAAGATTGATCCGCGAAGTCGATCTTCTGGAAACACGTTTTTCAAACGGCTAAGTGGCAGAGCTTTGAAACGGCTTATGGGACAGGCGGTTCAAGCCGCGAGGCCCGCGGGCTGTGGCTTGAATGCCAGAAAAGAACGGCCTAAAAAGAACCGCCTAAAAAAGGTCTAAAAAGAACAGCCTAAAAAGAACAGCCAAAAACAGAAAGCAGACTTTATGATTTTTTATGTTTTCCGCTTGTGAGCCTCAAGCCGCCGGTCAATACGGCGAGTAAAAAACAGGTTGTGCCGCACCACAAAGCATAGCGCGAGCCGTAATGGGAAGAGACAATCAGGAAAAATGCAACAAGTGTGCTTCCCACCGATTGGCCGATAAGCCTTGCCATGCCCATAATGCCACCGGCTGCGCCACTTCTGTCGGCGGGGGCGGAAAGCATAATAACGCGCTGGTTGGGCGCATTGAAAAAGCCCATGCCGCATCCACACACCATCATGCAGATCACAATCACAAGAACCGGCGTTCCTTCACCAAGAAGGCTTAAAGAAAACATTCCGCTTGCGCATAGAAACATGCCGATAGCAACAAGAAGAACCGGTGAAAAATGGTCGGAAAGCCTGCCGGTAAAGGTTGAAGTGAGTGCCGCGCAAGCAGGCCACGGTGCGATCAGAAAGCCGGTGGCAAACTGGCTTTTATGCATGAGCATCTGGAACGAGAAGGGAAGCGCCACAAAAGCAATCCCTTGCGCGATAAAGGCAAAAAGAACGGCAAGAATGGAAAGGGTAAAAATCCGCGAGGAAAAGAGATCGAACGCCAGAAACGGGGCAGGGTGGTTTTTCTGGCGGATGATAAGTGCGGCAATTGCAACAAATGAAATGACAAAGGTCGGAATAATCATGGAAAGTGGCTGGCGGTGCGCACATTCACCAATGCCGAAAATAAGCGCGGCAAAACCGATGCCGCAAAAACAGGCGGCAAGATTGTCAAAGCGGTAGTGGCTCAAGGGCGTTTTTGGAAGCGAATGGAAGGATATGGCAAGTGCCACAATACCGAGTGGAACATTCATCAAAAACAGCCAGTGCCAGGTGGTAAACCACAAAATAAGCGAGGCGAGTGTCGGCCCTAAAGAAAAGCCCACTCCCATGCAAATGGCATTGATACCAAGCCCGACACCGAGTTTCTGTGGCGGAAAGGTAAAGCGGATAAGGGGAAGGTTGGTGCTCAATATTCCGGCCGCGCCAATACCTTGCAAAATGCGTGCGCCAACCAGTGTTGGAAGTGACCATGATAGCCCGCAAAGAAGCGAAGCGAGGGTAAAAACCAGAAGTCCGACGATGAAGATAATGCGAAAGCCGATCACCTCGCCAAGGCTTGCGAAGGGCAGTGTCATTGCAATCATGGAAAGAAGATAGGCCGTCACCGCCCAAACGGTTGAAGCTTCGCTGGTTTTGAATTCCTGTGCGATTGTGGGAAGGGCGGTATTGGTAATACCGGTGTCGATCATAGCCATGATAACGCCGAGGCAAATCGCAAAAATAGCGGCCAATTTATAGGATTTTGTCACTTCAGCATTTCTATTCACTTGCAACGTCTCTTTAACAATGCGGACTTCAATCTTGTGTCAGCCGTCTTTTCAGGCCAAGCTTCGTCCCCATGACTATAAACATGAACGCGCTTCAAATGCATAAGAATATTTTTGTGAAGAAACGCATTCCAACACATTTTTCAGGCAATTGCTTTTTGCCCTTATTTTCTTATGTCTTATTGTTCTTCCCGCGTTTTATTGTCTTTACACGGTTTTTGGTTTTTTACACGGTTTTTGTTTTTTCCTCACCTTTCCCGCTCATTGCTTTTGATTTCTTCGAGCAGCCTTTTCTTACGACTTTTCAGTTTGTCTCTACACCCCCGAAGTTTTCGGGTGGCAGAGTTTTTTTAAAAAGTCGATCTAGCGGTAATAAACAGCGATTTTCTGCCCGTCTATATCTTTGACCTTGATGTCGATGTCATAAATTGCCGAAAGGATTTCATCTTTCATGATATTTTCGGGTGCACCGGAATAGACGAGTTTTCCTTCTTTCAAAGCAATAATGAGATCGGAATAGCAGGAGGCGAAATTGAGATCATGCATTACCATAATTATGGTTTTGCCCAATTCGTCGGCCGCGTTGCGAAGCCGCTTCATCATTGAAACGGCATGGCGCATATCAAGATTGTTCAATGGCTCGTCAAGCAGGATATAATCGGTGTTTTGAGAAATCACCATGGCAACAAAAGCGCGTTGTCTCTGCCCGCCCGACAATTCGTCAAGAAAACGTTTGCGATAAGGGTCCAGCCCCAGATAGCTTATGGCATTATCGACAAATGTTTTGTCTTCTTTTGTCAAGACACCATGTGAATAGGGGTAGCGGCCGAAGCTTACAAGATCTTCCACGGTGATGCGCGCTGTGAGAGTGTTTTCCTGTCGCAAAATAGAAAGCCGTTTGGCAAAATCGGAGCCTTTGGCCTTTGTCACATCAATTCCGTCAACGGTAATTGTGCCCTTTGTGATCGGCAACAGGCGGCTTATCATGGTTAGAAGGGTGGATTTACCCGCACCATTGGGGCCGATAATCGAAACCATTCCACCTTTAGGGATTTCAAGTGACAAATCCTCGATAATGCTATTGTCGTCATAGCTTTTGGATACATGGCTAATTTCAATCATCTCAATTTTCCCTTGATGAGCAGGGTCAAAAACACAATGCCGCCGACAAATTCGATAATAAAGCTCAACCGGCTTGCCATATTGAAAAGCTGTTCGAGAATGAATTGTCCGCCGACCAGGAAAATAATCGAAAGCAGAATGGCAACCGGTAACACGCTCATATGTTTGGCTGTCGGCGTAAACTGGTAGGCAAGGCTTGCAACCAGAAGGCCGAAAAAGGTGACCGGCCCCACAAGTGCAGTTGAAACGGCAACCATAATCGAAACCAGCACGAGAATGCGCGTGACAGCCTGTTTATAATCGACACCGAGATTGATTGCCATATCGCGCCCTAACGCCAGCACATCGAAAAGATAGCGCATACGCCAGCCGAACAGGGAAACAATCACAACAATAATCACTGCAATGCCGATCAGATTGGTGTTGAAGCGGTTGAAATTGGCAAACATCACATCGGTGAGATTGACCGCTTCATCGGGGTTCAGTTGCAGTTGCAACAACATGCGCAAGCTGAAAAACAGGCCGCCAAACACAACGCCGATCAAAAGCGTCATATGCAGCCCCTTGATGGTTCCCGAAAAGAGCCATGTGAAAAGGCTTGTCGAAAACAGTGTCAGAATGAGCGCCACAACGATAAAGCGCACTTCGTCGCTCACCCCGTAAATAACGGTCGAGCCGACAAAATAAACCACCACCGTCTGGATGAGAATATAAAGCTGGTCAAACCCCATAATCGAGGGGGTAAGAATCCGGTTGTTGGAAACCGTCTGGAAAAGCACTGTTGAAACAGCAATGGTATAGGCAATCAGAATAAGCGAAACGAGTTTACCCAAACGGAACGGCCAGATCACAACCGACATATTCCATGAAAGGTAAAGCGCAATAAAAATGGCAGCAACAACACCAAGACCGATGAGAAGCGGCAGTGTCGAGCGGATTTTTCTTGAATGTCCGGTTTTGCTGAAGCTCAAATCTGCGGAACCACTGCCGGTAATAGCCGTTTTGGAAGAATTTGCTTCATCCGTGCTGATAAAGCCGGATAAAGCTGCGGCATTTTCCTCGCTTGCTTTCTTGCCTTTTTCTCTGCCTGCGTCCCCGTTTGCTTCTCTGCCTGCGTCCTCGTTTGCTTCCCCGCCTGCTTCTTTGCCTGCTTCCCCGCTTGCGTCCCTTTCCGCTTCCTTACCCAAATCCCTGTCCGCTTTCTTGTTCGGGATTTTTACTTCGTCAAGGCCTGCCTCGCCAATTCCGGCTTCGCCAATATCTTTTTCGTCAATTTCCGCTTCGACAATATCGGCTTCGACAATCTCATTTCTTTGATTATCCGGTGCGCTGGTATCCGTTTCGATAATTTCTGTTTTTGTAAAATTATCCTCACCAATTGCTGTTTCGATATGATCTCTTTCAAGAAGGTCGGGCGTGGACATGCCGGACTTCACCGGATTTGTTCCGGCAACGTCTTTTCCGTCAGTCTGTGGCCTCTCGCCTTTTAAAGCGGGCTTTTTATTTTCCGGTATTTTTCTAGCCAAGGCGCTTTCTCCATTTCAAGAGAAGTGCAATGAAAAGCACACTGCCAAGCACACCCATAATGGTTCCAACCGGTATTTCGGCCGATCTGCTCATCAACCGTCCAAGAATGTCGCATGTCAAAACTAGTCCCGCACCGGTTATCATGACAAAAGGTGCTGTGCGGCGCATATTGTCGCCCATGACAATAGAGACGATATTGGGCACGACAAGGCCGATAAAGGGGATCCGCCCGACGGTGCAGATAACGGTTGCCGTTATCATGGAAATAATGACAAGCCCGAAAAGCATAACTTTTTTATAATCAAGGCCGAGATTACTGGAAAAATCCTCGCCGAAACCGGCAACGGTAAAACGGTCGGCCGCAAGATAGGCAACAAGGCAAAGCGGCAGCGACAGCCATAATAGTTCATATTTGCCTTCAACCACCATGGAAAAACTGCCAAAAAGGTAGGATTGCAGCGATGGCAACAGCATTTCCTGATCGGCAATGCCATTTGTGAGCGCGCCAATCACATAGCCGAGCATGATACCCGTTAGCGGCACAATCAGCACAGATTTAAGCGGTATTTGCCGCAATAAAAACATGAAAATGAGCGAGCCGAAAAGCGCAAACAGGGCTGCCACCAGCATTTTCAAAATCACATCGAGACCGGGGGCAAATATCATCACCACAAGGATACCGAGCGAGGCCGATTCAACGGTTCCCGCTGTCGAAGGTTCAACAAAACGGTTCCTTGTCAGCATTTGCATAATCATGCCGGCAAGGGCAAGGGAAGCGCCCGAAAGAATAAGTGCAATGGTGCGCGGAACGCGGGTTTGAAAAAATACAAGAAAGCTGTGCTCGTCACCGGCAAGAAGGCCGGAGAGGGTGACACTGGAAAATCCCAGAAACATACTGATAATCGACAGGACGATAATAACCGTTATGCCAATAATAAGAGAGCGCACGTCAATCTTTACCCGATTAAAAAACATCAGAAGCCGGCAGACCAATCTGCTGCTTCCGATGTTTAAGCGTTAAAGCTTGAAACAATCAACCCGTTTCATGACTTTTTCAGTCAACAACAGGCTAAATGCTTATTTTGCTTTGGAAAATACGTCATCAAGTTGATCGGCTGTCTCATGAAGACCCGAAAGCCCGCCGCCGATAAGATACCAGTTTTGCGGGTCGAGATAAACGATATGCTTGTTCTCTGCCGCTTTGGTTTTGTTGATAAGGGCATTATCGAGCAATTTTGCAGCCGATTCCCCTTCGCGGCCAATGGCTGCATCACGGTCGATCACAAACAACCAGTCGGGATTGGTTTCCAAAATAAATTCTGGTGAAATCATCTGCCCGTGATTTCCCACTTCCAGTTTGTCATTGGCCGGTTTGACACCGAAACCGGAATGCAACAGGCCGAAACGCGAGCCGGGGCCGAAAGCTGAAATTTTGCCACCGGTGGTCAGAATAAGGAGACCTGTTCCTTTGTCAGCCGCAAGCTTCCTTGACCCTTCAAGCTTTTTGTTAAGACTGTCAATTTCGTCTTTGGCTTCTTTCTGTTTATTAAAAATCTGGCCTAAAATTGTCACATTGCGATCAACATCGGCAAGATAGTGATTATTGTTGACTGACAAATCGATTGTCGGGGCAATCTTTGCAAGATCGTTGAATTTCGGAGCCGAACGGCCGGCAATAATAATAAGATCGGGGCGCAGGCTTGCCACTGTCTCGTAATTGGGTTCAAACAAGGTTCCGACCTTGGTGTATTTTGCATCATTATATTGCTCAAGATATTTCGGCTTTATCCCTTCCGGTACACCCACAATATTGTCGATTTTTAACCGATTCATATTGTCGAGCGTGGCAAGGTCGAACACCACAACACGTTTCGGACTATCGGGAATAGAGGTTTCACCGGCGGCATGTTTGATGACAACATCGGCACTTGCCGGTGATTGGAATGACAGAACGGAAGCCAGTGCACCAAAGAGCAGTGCGGCGAGAGTATTGCGTCTATTAATCATTTTTACCTCATTTCTTTTCGACTGGTTGAAGGGAGTTTGCGGGTGACCTTTGTGGTTTGAAATTTTTCGCATTCAACGCGAATTGCAGACAATCTTTGATCGCAGGCGCAAGCATTGTGCCGTGGTTTTTATCGGAAAAGCTGTAAAACGTGTTGTCAACTGCCTTTGTCTTTCTCAAAATCTCTGAAACATCTTTGCCATTCGGGCCGGAATGTAAATCCTTAACCGGCTTTTTATCCGGCTCAGTCACACTCTTATGATGGGTTTTAATTCCCGATGTTTCAATCAATAGCCGCGTTTTTAACCCCTCCGGCTTGTTATAAGCGGCAAGTTTTTCCATAAATTCATGCCCGTTCCACCAGATAGACGGGTCGGCAGCGCAATAGGTGGAAAAACCGTGATTGCCCGCCGATAAAAAACTCTTCATCACAAAAAGCCCGCCAAGCGAATGACCAAAGAACGTGACATTGTCGCGATTGACCGGCAATTCTATCAATATTTCCGGCAAAATCTTTTTTTCAATAATGCTGCGAAATTCTTTTTCACCGCCGGTTTTTGGCGCTTCCATGCCTTCACGCAGCGGAATTTTATCGGCCGGTGCATAAGAGGTGAGGTCATAAAAACGGCGTTTCACAATCTCTTTTTTCTCGTCTGTCGGATAACCGATCGCCACAATTACGGCATCGGGCGCTTCCTCGATTGCGGGCTTGAATGTTGTGTTGCCATCAAGGAGTAAAACAAGCGGAAAGCCCTCTCTTGGTGCTTGCTTTTCCGGCACAGCGATAAACAGGCGATAGCGCCTTATCTCGCCGTTTTCGCTACCCTTTCCGGCCTTGTTTGTTTCTTCATTTGTTGCCTGTGCGGTGTTTGTCCCTTGAGCACTTTTTTCATGAGCATTTTCAGAAACCACGCCGCCCGAAGCGTGACTGTCGGCGCCATTAAACCCGTCGCTTGTTTTTAGCTCGTCCGACTTTTCCCTGCCGGTTTTTGTCAGGCTTTCTGTGTTGTTTTCCTTTTCATCTTGTTTGTTAGCGGCCGGAATTTTTGCCGCTTCAGGTGGTAACAAAGCAATATTTCCATCCACAAAAGAAACTTCTATATCTTTGGTGAGGATGCGCATTTTTTCTGTATTGTCGTTTTCCGCATTCGCAAAACTACAGGAAAGGCCAAAGAAAAGACTGGCAACAAAAAGAGCAGGCATTTTCAAGCGGGAAAGTGAAAAGCGGGAAAATGGAAAGCTGGAAAATGACAAACCGGACAATGGAACGCAGGAAAGTGGAATGCGGGAAAGTGAAAAGCAGGAAAATCGCAAGGCTTGCAAGCTGCAAGCGCCCGCCCGTTCTGCCCGAATATCTCCTGCCTTTTCAGCCGTAACAATTCCCGTCCTTTCAACCAGAACATTTTTTGCCCGTTTAGCCGGAACATTTTCTGCCCGTTCTGCCGGAACAATTCCCGTCTTTTCAGCCGTAACAATTCCCATTCTTTTTACCCGAACATTTACCCCCTGTTTTTCCCTCACAAAGCGGGGGCTTGAAATAAACCGGCGTGTTCCGGAGAAGCAGCGTTCCAAACTTCCGGCTTCCGCCAAACTTTCAAGTTTTGCCAAAGCCAAAGATTTTTCACGAACAAAAACATTTTCCGGAAAAAGAGCGTTTTCCGGAGTTAAAGAATTTGCCGGAGCAAAAACATTCTTTGTAAAAAGAGCATTTGCCGGAAACAGGGAAGGCCGGTTTTTAAAAAACCGGCGCATGATGTTTTTGATGTTTTTCATCAGCCATGAACTTTCAAAATTAATTCTGTCCTTCAAGAGTTCATCCTGGCTTTAAAATTGCGAGTTCATGCTCAGCCAGAGGCGGCGGCCTTCCACCACATCATTGAACTGGTCAACACCCACACGCTTGTCAAACAGGTTGTAGATTGCGGCATTCAGTTTGACATTTTCGGAAAAAGCGTAAGAACCGCCAATATCGAAGGTGAAATAATCGTCATATTCACGGCCTACAACTTTACCATCTTTGTAAACCGCCTTACCGGCCGTACCGGTTCTGAAACCCGCATTGGTTTCCTTGCCGTGATAGGTTGCGGCAGCAAAACTTTCGAGCTTTTCAATCGGCGTTTGCCATTCGGCACGCACATTCGCCATGTGTTTGGGCGTTCTTGCCAAAGGCAGTCCCTCATAATCGCCGCTCTTCTGTTCCGAATGGGTGTAGGTGTAGTTGGAACGGAAGGTCAAAACATCAATCGGTTTCCATGAACCGGTAAGCTCCACCCCCTGCATCACAGCATCATCGATATTGAGGTTTTCATAAAGCACATAGTTCGGGTCAACCGACCATTCAACCTGTTTGCCATTGGCGTCGAGAACCTGCCGGTTGGTGATTTTGTCTTTGAAATCGGTGTAGAAATAGGTTGCCCCCAATTCGAGATTATCAAGATTGTCCCAAATGGTAGAAAATTCATAAGAGGTACTTTTTTCCGCTTCCAGATTGTCGGCACCGATAATCACACCGCAGCGGTTGCGCCCTTTCGGGGGATTGCGCCCGTAAAAACAGTTACCGCCACCGGTTGTATAAGCATAACCGGGGGCAATTTCACGAATTTCCGGTGCTTTGAAGCCGGTTGAAACACCGCCTTTGAAAACAAGATTGTCGGTGGCATGCCAAACAGCATAACCGCGCGGGCTCCAATGTTCGCCATAAATCTGGTGGTGGTCCATACGCACCCCGCCGGTTAGCGAGAATGTATCGGTCAACCACCATTCATCTTCGGCAAAACCCGCCCATTGTTCAATGGTGAACTCTTCATCAAGTCCGGTGCGCATACCGGGGTTCTGGTCGGTCAATGCCCCACGGTTGAATTGCCCGCCGGTTACCAATGTGTGGCGGCCAAAAATGTCGAACGGGGTGGTAAATTTGCCATCCACCACGGTGTTTCTTATTTCCGGCGAACGCAAATTGGCAACATAATCGTGGGTCGGGCTGTCCCATGTGTAATTGGTACGGTTTGCGGTTTCCTGCAACACGGAAAAATCGGCAGTGGTAAAGCCGTAACGGCCGGTATAGCCGATAACCCAATGGTCACGATCATTCTTGTTATAGGTATCAACCGGTTTGCGGCTGATATTTTCGGTTCTTTCGATATTGTGCCCCACCGAACTATAGCGGCGCAACCTTGTGTGACCGGCTTCAAAGGTGAGGTCATTGTTTTCGTTCGGCGTTACAGTAACCTTGCCCGTAATGTCGATTTCCTTTTTCTTCGGCGAACCGGAAATAATATCATCTTCTTCGCGTCCCAAGCCTCTTCCCCAAAGCTGCATTCCCACAACATCGGGCGCCAGAGGGCCGCCAACATAATAGCTTCCTTGAGCTGTATTGCCGAATTTGCTGTACTGGTTTGCCGTACCGTCAAGGGTAAAGGAACCGGTCCATTTATGCGGTACTTTTCGGGTAATGATGTTGATAACACCGCCCATCGCATCCGACCCGTAAAGCGAAGACATCGGCCCGCGCACAACTTCAATCCGCTCGATAGCCGCCGCCGGTGGAATGAAACTCTGCTCGAAACCGGAATTGCCATTGGTGCGTGCTTCACGCGTGCTCTGGCGTTTGCCATCAACCAGAATAAGCGTATAAGCACCGGGAAGACCGCGAATGAATATATCCTGTTCGGCGGCTGTCCCTGTCACGGCAACGCCCTGAACATTCTTCAATGCGTCGGTCAAATCGCGGAACGAACCTTTTTCGATTTCCTCGCGCGGAATAACCGAAATACTGGCAGGCGCATCTTTCACATTCTGCTCGAAGCCGGTCGCACTCACCACCACTTGGCGTAACATCGTGCCTTCATTGGCAAGTGGCGCATTACCGGAAGAAGCCGCAGGAGAAGCAGAAGAAGAAGCTTCAACAGTCGCCCCGCCGTTTTCTTTCGCCGCATTGTCTTTAACAGCTTTCTGTTTGTTTTGTGCACTGACAGGCTTGCTCTGTTTGCCATTATTGGCAATTTTCACTTCGTCATTGACTGTCTCGGCAAGGGCTGCGCCATCAAAAAATAGGCTCATTGAAAAAATTGTGCTGCAGCTAAGTGCAACCAACATTTTCCGGCTTGCGCCGAAACCTTTTCTCTCCGAGAAGCTTTGACCCGCACCGAAACTCTTTGCCCCACTGAAGCTTTGACCCGCGCTGAAACCTTTTCTCCCACAGAAGCTTCGACCCGCGCCGAAACCTTTTGCCTCATTGAAGCTTCGACCCGCACCGGATTTTTGCCCCCAATCCGTTTCGTTTTCCGCTCTGAAACTTTGGGCAGCCATGTCCCTTTGGCCATCCAGAATTTTCTTCTCCGTCATCGAATTCTGACAAGCCACGAATCCCTGATCGTTTGAAAAATGTTCTCCTTCACTGCGTCCGATCGACATAAACAATCCCTCGAATTTAAAGTTGAATAAAAAAGTATAGAATTAACAAACAGTTTAGAGAGACATTAAAACCTAATGTCAATACTCAAGTTTTAGAATAGTTCAAATATACTGTAAAAAACATTTAATAATAATCACTTAGAAGCGGAAAAAAATAAAATTATAATATATTAAATGCAACTTCAGGCATGTGAAAAGTTTTTCAACTATCGTTATACTATTTATTTATAGGGGTGAAATAAAATATATTTGCGAATCGGAACGGGAATCGCCGTTCTATTCGAGATCAGACGCGAAATTTATTGAACAGAATGACTGTTATTTTGTTGAAATATTATGAACAATAATGAAGAAAATTAGCGAAAAACGGCGAAAATCAGAGCTGAATTGAAAGAAAATCCGTGAAAAGAGCCGAAGATTTCAAGCCTCTTTCATCCGGCATTATCTGTTGTTTCCCGTTCTTGTCTGTTAAAAAATCGGGGCTTTGCCCGCCGCAAGTTTGCAACATGACAATTGATTGGATTGGTTACGGATCGGCTTTGGAAAAACAGGCGGGCGGAAAAGCAAAATATGAAGCGGCTTTTCAAAGTTTTGAATGTTCAAAAAACCAGCGTTTTAAAAAAACGACTTTGAATTGATGCAACACGCATTGAGGGCGAGGGGCTTTCAGAATGTCAATTTTTCTTTCCGGCAAGAAACTTTGTAACAGTTTCCAAAAAAACAAGAAACTTTGTCACACTTTTCAAGAAAACTTGCGCAGCATCTGCCCCCAAAGGGGGGCAATCAAGTTTCTTGCCGGTTTTGTAGCATTTTATGAAGTAACAGTTTTGATGAAATGGAGAGTTTTGAAATTTTAGTTTGTTTTTATTGTCCCTTATATTGCTTGTCGGTCACTTCTTCCATCCAGTCGGCACTTTTGCCATCTACCGTTTCCTGTATGGCATAATGTGACATTGCTGTATCGGGCGCTGCTCCATGCCAATGTTTTTCATTCGGTTCAAACCAGACAATATCACCGGCGAAAACTTCTTTCACTTCTCCATTTTCACGGCCGATAAACCCGCGCCCGAAGGTGATAATCAAAGCCTGTCCCTTCGGGTGCGTGTGCCAATGCGTGCGTGCTCCCGGCTCGAAGGTGACATGACCGGCAAGAAGGTTAGACCCCTCATGCGGGTCGATTGCCGGATCAAGTCTCACCCGACCGGTAAAAAATTCTTCCGGAACTTTGCCGGAAGGGCGGCTTCCACTTCTTTTGATTTCCATTGTTTTATTTCCTTGAAATGGGGTTTCGTTATCAATTCCGGTTTTTTTGAATGAATGTTTCAATGCGCTGCCAAAAAAAATAGTCTTCCAAACATATTTTCAAAGCACATGAACTTTATTGTTTGAAAGCACATGGGCTTTGCCGGTTGAAAGCACATGAACATTGCCCGCTCGCTGAAATCGGGCGTCAACAGGGCTTGTTGTGAGCGGGGCTAATAACAAGCCCCGCTTTCTCGACTGAAAACCGTTTTCCGGAATTAAATTTTTAGAACACAAGCGTTTTCAGAATGACGCCATGTCGATGACAAAGCGATATTTCACATCGCTTTTGAGCATGCGTTCATAAGCTTTGTCGATTTCCTGTGCCTTGATAAGTTCTATATCGGCGGTAATGTTGTGTTTGCCACAAAAATCCAGCATTTCCTGTGTTTCGGCAATGCCGCCAATGGCCGAACCGGCAAGCGAACGACGTGCTGTAATGAGGTTGAAAACGCCAACCGGCAAAGGTTCGGCCGGTGCACCAACCTGCACCAATGTGCCATTGACTTTAAGAAGGTTGAGGTAAGCGTCGATATTGTGCTTGGCCGCAATGGTGTCGATAATGAGATCAAGCGTTTTTGCCGCTTTTGCGAGGTTTTCGCTGTCGCGTGTCAAAACCACATGATGGGCACCAAGACGACGCGCATCGGCTTCTTTGGAAGGCGAAGTGGTAAGCATCGTCACATCGGCTCCCATAGCGTGGGCAAGTTTCACCGCCATATGTCCCAAACCACCAAGACCGGCAACACCCACTTTCATACCTTTACCGGCTTTCCAGTGGCGCAATGGTGAATAGGTGGTAATGCCTGCGCAAAGAAGCGGTGCTGCTCCTGCAAGATCAAGATTTTCCGGCACTGCGAGAACAAAATTGTCGTTCACCACAATGCGTTTGGAATAGCCACCGAAAGTATAACGGTCTTTTCCGGTTTCAGGGTCGGGGCTGTTATAAGTCAAGGTATTGCCCTTTTCGCAATATTGTTCAAGTCCCGCACGGCAGCAATCGCAAGTTCCGCAGGAATTGACCATGCAGCCCACGCCCACCGTGTCACCCTCTTTGAAACGGGTTACTTTTTTGCCCACGCGGCGCACCTTGCCGACAATTTCATGACCTGGCACACAAGGATAAATCGTGCCCGCCCAGTCACTGCGCGCCGTGTGAAGATCGGAATGGCAAACGCCACAATAGAGAATTTCAATATCCACATCATGGTCGAGCGGGTCACGCCGTTCGAATGTGAAAGGGTGGAAGGTCTGGTCAGCCCCGTCAACGGCAAATGCATCACATGTAAACATATAGGGAATTTCCTTTTGAATATTTGTTTTACTATCGGTTTTTCTTCATTTTGCTTTTTTAATTTCCGGTGTTTAATATTGTTTTTACTTCTCCGGTTGTTTAAAGCGTGAGCGGTGGTATTTCATTTAGAATTGAAATCATCCGGTTTCTTCCTTTTTTCTTGCCCAAACAGTCATTTTCTTTTTTTAACGGTTTTAAAAGACGTAATTCTTGTTTAAAAAAATCGGGTCTTGTTTAAAAAATTTTAGGTCTTTTTAAAAATCCGGCTTTTTTAAAAATCCGGTCTTCCCCGGAAAATCACGGTCAAGAATGAAACAATTTAACCGCAAATAGAAAACCTCCATTCTATTTCCGGTTGTTTCGGGTTCAATTCTTTTTCCTGTTGATAACAACTATATTCTTCAAGACGAGTTTGATAAACTCTATCAGGATCATTGGCCTTATGAATATTTTTCATAAAAGCAGACTAATCGAAAATAATCGGGCAGCAATACGGAAAGCAGCAATACGGAAAGCGGCAAAACAGGGAGTGGCAAAATGGCAAAAGTGGCTTTTATCGGTTTGGGTGTAATGGGCTATCCCATGGCAGGGCATTTGAAAAAAGCCGGTCATGATGTGACGGTTTATAACCGCACGGCCAAAAAGGCTGAACAATGGGTAGAGGAGTTTCACGGTAAAAAAGCCGATACACCGGCCGAAGCGGCAAAGGGGCAGGATATTGTTTTTGCCTGTGTCGGCAATGACAATGATATAAGAGAAGTCACAACCGGCAAGGATGGCGCGTTCAAAACAATGGCAAAGGGAAGTGTTTTTGTCGACCACACGACAGATTCGGCAAAAGTTGCCCGCGAGCTTGAAGGTGAAGCCAAAAAATGCGGTATCGGTTTTATCGACGCGCCGGTTTCGGGTGGTCAGGCCGGTGCCGAGAATGGCAAACTCACCATTATGTGTGGTGGTGAGAAGGACATATTTGAAAAAACCGCCGATGTCATGAAAGCCTATGGTATTTCGGTGAAGCGGCTGGGAAAAAGCGGCAGCGGGCAATTGTGCAAAATGATAAACCAGATTTGCCTTGCCGGTGCTGTTCAAGGCCTTGCCGAAGGGCTTGCTTTCGGTAAAAAAGCCGGCCTTGATATGAACGAGGTTCTCGATGTCATTTCCAAGGGGGCTGCCGGTTCATGGCAAATGTCGAACCGCGGCAGTACCATGGTTGAAGGCAAGTTCGATTTCGGCTTTGCTGTCGACTGGATGAGAAAAGATCTCGGCATCTGCCTTGATGAAGCGCGCAGTAATGGCGCGGTTTTACCCGTCACCGCTTTGATCGACCAGTTTTATGCCGATATTCAGGCAGAAAATGGTGGTCGGCTTGATACGTCAAGCCTTATCAAGCGGCTCCCGCAATAATTCTTTAGCAGCCGTTTATCGGTTATAATTGTTTGCGGGGGGGCGTCAGGGTGATTGCGCCATGCTTTCATCGCGCCTGTCAAATAACAAGCCGCCTGCTTTGCTTGAACCTTTCTTGCAAGCGGCGGTGTTACTTGCCGGTCTAACTTTTATATCAACCGGTTGAAGCCGTGCGGCTTTATTGAAGCATTTCAATTTCTGCCACATAAAGTTTCATCAAAAGCGTAGGCGAAAGTGAATCATCATGGCGTGAACCAAATTCCCGAACCGTCAAATGTGCCAAAAGAAGAAAGCTTCTGCCTTATTTCATTTCTTTCATATTGTGGTCGGGCAGGCTTTCAAGGTCGAACCGCGAACAATCAATTTGCTTTTCAAAACGGTTTGCAGCACCGGTTTTAACGGGTTTTCGAGCCTTTCCATCAAACAATGATAGGCTTCGCGGGCAATGTCGCCAACCGGCTGGGCAATGGTTGTAATACCGTTAAAGACAAGTTCCATCCACGGTTCGTCATCAAAGGCTGCCAAAGCCAGTTGATCGGGCACAACAATACCGGCTTTGTTTAAAAATGCCGCTGCTTTTAAAGCGAGAACCCCGTTGGTGACGATGAGCGCATCAATTTGGGGATTTTTTGCAAGCGCATTTTTTAAAGATTTCGCCAGATTATCTTTTCCGTGTTTTATGGCTACACTTTCACCGGAAAGGTGAAGTGCCTTGATTGCTTCATCAAAGCCTTTCTGCCGCTCAAAGCCGGTTCGGCTATCAGCTCCATAAAGGCAAAGAATGTGTTTTCTGCCATTTTCATAAAGGTGATGCACAAGTTTTTTGGCGGCAGCAATATTGTCGATAAGCACGGAATCATAAATCATTTCATCAGGCCTGCGATCAACAAGAACAAGCGGGCGTTGGAGTTTTGCCGGTCTCGTTTTGCGGCTTGTTATGTGTTTGTGGCTCGTTAAAAGCGTGGGAGCAAGAATAATACCGGCAACATTTTCTTCCTCCATCAAATCGAGATAAGCCTTTTCCTGCTCCGGATTTTCATCCGTATTGCATAAGATCACATGCTGGTTGCGGGTTTTGGCAATGTCGTCGATTGCGCGGGCAAAGCGGGTAAAAAACGGGTTTCTGATGTCGGCAATGATAAGGCCTATCATATCATTGCTATGTCCCCGCAAACGGCGGGCGGCAAGGTTCGGTCGGTAACCGGTGGCAAGGATTGCCTCTTCCACTTTGCTTTTCAATTCATGGCTCACAACTTTGCCGGAAATCGCACGCGAAACGGTGGCAACCGAAACACCGGCAAGTTTTGCAACATCCTTGATTGTGGCAGCCATTCGATTTTTCTTTCTTTCTTGGTGCACTCGCACATGAACGAGACGTTTTTTCCTTGAAAACGTTTCCAGAATTTGCTGTAGAATTATATGACAGAATTAAACAGTTGCTTGATATTTTTCAAGAAAACGTTTTCAATTCATTTTGAAAAGCCCAAGGGAGGAAACCCGTGGCAGCAGCATCTGAAAAGACAGCAATTCTTTCCGAAAATGCAATTTTGTTGAATGCGGATTTTCCCGACAAGGAGTCGGCCATTCTTGCCGCAGCTCAACTGCTTGTTGATGAAGGCGCAATTGAACCGGCTTATGGAAAAAGCATGTTGGCGCGTGAAAAGGTTGCCAATACGTGGCTTGGTTCGGGCGTTGTCATTCCCCATGGCATGGTGGAAGACCGCAACCTTGTCAACCGTGATGCGATTTCGGTTATTCAGGTTCCAAACGGGGTGGACTGGCAAAATGGCGAAAAGGCAAAATTGATTTTTGCTATCGCCGCCAATTCCGATGGTCATATCGAAATTTTAAAAAGGTTGACCCGTCTTCTTAGCCATCCCGACGCGTTGCAAAAACTTGAAACGACGGGCGACAAATCGGCCATTATGGCAGCCCTTGTCGAAAATGACGATGCACCGGAAAGTGAGGCCGCCGATCTTCAAGTAACCAAAGAATGGGTTCTTGATTATCCGTCGGGTCTTCATGCGCGTCCGGCGTCGATCTGGGTGGAATTTGCCAAAAAAAGCGGGCAAAAAATTCTCGTCCGCAATGGCAATAGTCAGGCCGATATGACAAGCCTTGCCGGTCTTTTGCAACTGGGCGGGAAAAATGGTGACACGCTTGTTTTTTCAACCGACGCGGAAAATGGTGAAGAGCTTCTGGGTGATGCGGTTTTAATGGCAAGAAAAATCACCTTGAGCGAGAAGGAAGCAGCCGAAAAAGCGGAAGTGAAACCGAAGAAAATTTATGGCTTCCGGCCACCTTCAGGAAAAACGGGAATTGACGGCCTTTCGGCAAGCCCCGGTCTTTCGGTTGGTACAATTTTCATTCTGGAAAACGGGGCGGGTGAGGTCGAAGATAAGCCCGGCAAACTTTCTGAAGATGCCGCACGGCTTGAAAACGCTTTGGGGCGCACCAAAGACAAGATGAAAGCGATTGTCGATGATGTGACCCGTCGTATCGGCGCGTCGGATGCTGCCATTTTCAAGGCACAGGCCACCCTTCTTGATGATGATAATCTTATCTCTTCTGCCTGTCATTTGATGGCGGAAGGCCATGGCGTGGCATGGAGCTGGAACAAGGCGGTCGAAGAGGCGGCCAATGCGCTTCAACATATGGATAATCCTTTGCTTGCCGCCCGCGCGGTGGATTTGCGCGATGTCGGCGGGCGTGTCCTTGCCGAGATCGACCCGCTTTATGCCAAAGGCTCGTTCGAGAATATCGGTGAAGGGGCAATTATTGTTGCGGAAGATTTAACACCCTCCGATACGGCCAATCTGAACCCTGAAAAAGTCCACGGTCTCATCACGGCATCGGGCGGGCCAACCTCGCACACCGCCATTCTTGCGCGCACTTTGGGAATCCCTGCGCTGGTTGCGGCGGGAAACAAGGTTTTTGAAGCAAAGAATGGCGAGAGCGCGATTGTCGACGGCTATAACGGCATTTTATATCTTTCGCCCACGAAGGAAGATGTCGAGGCTGCACAAAAGCAAATCGTCAAATTGGCAGAAGAGCGTGAAAAAGAAGTTGCCGAACGCGCCAAGCCCGCAAAAACCACCGACGGCCATGTGATCGACATTGCCGCCAATATCAACCGCCCCGATCAGGTTGCCTTTGCATTGGATGAAGGGGCTGAAGGTGTGGGGCTGATGCGCACGGAATTTTTGTTTCTGGAAAGCACCGAAACGCCCGACGAGGAGACGCAATATAAGGTTTATCGCGATATGCTTTCGGCATTGGGCGGTAAATCGCTTATTATCAGGGCGCTCGATATTGGTGGCGACAAACAGGTTGCCCATCTTGATTTACCGAAAGAAGATAATCCGTTTTTGGGCGTGAGGGGCGCGCGGCTTTTATTACGCAGAAAAGATCTGCTGGTGCCGCAATTGCGCGCAATTTATCGCGCCGCCAAAGAAGGCGGGGATCCGTGGATTATGTTTCCGATGATTATGTCGGTGAACGAAATTAAAGAGTTGAAAACGCTTGCCGAAGAAATCCGCAAAGATCTTGCTGCACCGGTGTTGAAAATCGGCATTATGATCGAAGTACCGGCGGCTGCCATTATGGCCGATATTTTTGCCCCCCATGTCGATTTCTTTTCCATCGGCACCAATGATCTCACCCAATATACCATGGCGGTTGACCGGCAAAATCCCGATCTTGCGGCCGAAGCCGACAGCCTTGACCCTGCGGTTTTGCGCATGGTGGAAAGAACCGTTTCAGGGGCAGAAAAAGCGGGCAAATGGGTAGGCGTTTGCGGCGGCATTGCCGGTGACCCGTTCGGGGCGATGTTGCTTTCCGGCCTTGGTGTCAATGAATTGTCGATGACCCCGCGTGATATTGCAACCGTCAAGGCAAGGCTCAGGGCAAAAAGCCTTGCCGATATGCGCAAGCTTGCCAACAAGGCTTTGCAATGTGAAACCGCCGAAGAGGTTCGCGCCCTTGACGAGGCCAAGTCATGAAAATTGCAACACTCACCGTCAATCCGGCAATTGATGAAACAATCCATTTGAAAAAGCTTGAACGCGGGCATGTCCACCGTGCCGAAGAAGCACGTTTCAATGCGGGCGGCAAGGGTATTAATGTGGCAGCCTGTCTTGCCGATTTTTCTGTTGAAACGGCGGTCACCGGTTTTCTTGGAAGCGCCAATAGCCGGCTTTTTGAAGAGCTTTTTCAAAGCCATCATATCGAAGACCGCTTTATCCGCTATGAGGGGGAAACGCGCACCAATATCAAAATCGTTGACGAGGGCGAAACCACCGACATCAATTTGCAAGGCGTAAGCCCGACGGTGGAAGAAATCGCAAAATTGCAAAATATTGTCGATGATTTCATTGCCGAAGGCGCGCTTATTGTCATGAGTGGCAGCCTTCCCCCGAAAATGGATCCGCGTTTTTATAGAAACGAGGTTGAAAGGGCGGCAAGTAGCGCAAAAATCATTGTCGATTGCAGCGGAAAAGCGCTTCAGGAATTGTTGAAAGCGGAAAAACTTCCCCTTGCTATCAAACCCAATATTGACGAGCTTTCGGCCTTTTGCGGTCAAAAGCTTGAAAATGAAGGCGAGGTTTTAAACATTGCCCGCTCGTTGATTGACCGTGGAATGAAGCTTGTTGTTGTCTCTATGGGCGAAAAAGGCGGGCTTTTTGTTTCCCGTGAAGGGGCAATCCACGCGCAATATTTGCTTTCGGGCGTCAAAAGCACAGTCGGGGCGGGTGATGCCATGGTTGCAGGCATTGCAAAAAGCATTTCCGACAATGCAAAACTTGAAGATATTGCACGCCTTGGCACAGCCTTTGCGGTTGGCAAACTTCAAAAATTCGGACCGGCTTTGCCGGAAAAGACGATAATCGAAAATTTGGCTCAAAAGGTAGAATGTCGGCGGGTCGGTTGATCGCCGCATTTGAACGAGGAGAAGAACATGACTTTGATAGCCTTGATAGATGGTGCGGGCGGTGGTGTGCATAGTTTGCTTGCTCGCGAAGTTCTTCAAAAAGCCGCAAGCGAAAGGGGCGCAGTTTTAAGCCTTGAAATCGTCGAGACGGGAACTTTGCCGCGCATTCCCAAAGATGCCGGTTCCGATACATTGCTGCTTGTCAGCAACAATCATGATTGGCAAAGCGATCATATCAAAAGCTTCAAAGGGCAATTGCAAAGGGTCACATTTGAAGAACTTTTCAAAAACCCTTCTGCCATTATTTTCGGGGGGGCTGGCGAAAATGGTCGGGCAAAAAACGGAACAGAAAAAACAGCCGGTTCCGATGATTTTCGTCAGGATTTGAATGGCGCCAATCGCAGTCTTAAAATTGTTGCTGTGACATCCTGCCCGACAGGCATTGCCCACACATTCATGGCAGCCGAGGGGTTGACAGAAGCGGCCAAAGCTTTGGGCCATGAAATCAGGGTTGAAACGCAAGGGTCGGTTGGTGCCGGTACACCTTTGACAGCAGCCGAAATAGCCGCAGCCGATCTTGTTATTATTGCCGCCGACCGCGAGGTTGACCGCACCCGTTTTGCGGGAAAACGCGTTTATTCCTGCCCGACAAAACCGGCTATCAATAATGGTCAAGCTTTAATAAAAAAGGCCATTGAAAGCGCCGAAGTGCAAAAGCAGAAAGCGGTTCAGGAAGGGGAAAGCGCTGAAAGCAGTGAAACGGCCGGTGGTGTCTACAAGCATTTGATGACCGGTGTCTCCTACATGCTTCCCTTTGTTGTTGCCGGTGGCCTGTTGATTGCATTGTCCTTTGCCATTGGCGGCGTTGGTGTCACCAGTCAGGAAGGCACATTTGCCAATGCACTTTTTGTCATCGGCTCCAAAGGCGGTTTTGCCTTGATGGTGCCCGCACTTGCCGGCTTTATTGCCTATTCGATTGCCGACCGGCCGGGCATTGCACCGGGAATGATCGGCGGGTTACTGTCGCAAAATATCGGCGCCGGTTTCATTGGAGGCATTTTTGCCGGTTTCATTGCCGGTTATTCGGTTCGCCTTGCAATCAAATGGATAAAATTGCCCAAAAGCTTGCAAGGCTTGATGCCGGTTCTGGTTTTGCCACTCATTGCCACATTGATAACCGGCCTGTTGATGATGTTTGCTATCGGAACGCCGGTCGCAGCACTTCTTAATTTCTTGACCGAATGGCTCAAAGGCCTGCAAGGCACCAATGCCTATCTCCTCGGTGCCATTATCGGCGGCATGATGGCGGTTGATATGGGCGGGCCGGTCAACAAGGCAGCCTATGCAACTTCGGTTGCACTCATTTCATCTGGCGTTTACGGGCCGATTGCCGCAACCATGATTGCCGGTATGACTCCGCCCATGGCTTTGGCACTTGCTGCATGGATTTTCCCCAACCGCTTTACAACCGACGAACGCTCCTCGAAAGTATCAACCTTCATTCTGGGGCTTGCTTTCATCAGCGAAGGATCCATTCCTTTCGCCGCACGCGACCCGTTCCGTGTCATTCCCGCGCTTGTTGTAGGCTCGGCTGTTGCCGGTGCTGTCGCTTTGGGGCTTGGCACGGGCCTCCGCGCACCCCATGGCGGCATATTCCTTGCCTTTATTCCAGGTGTCGTTATCAATTATATCGGCTATTTTGCAGCTCTGATAATTGGTACAATTGTTACCACGATTGTGCTTGGCATTTTAAAACAACCGCTTGTTGCGGCAGAAAAAAAGGCCTGAACGGCACGCATTCCTTTCCGCCATATGGTTTTATGGCGGAAAATGTTTTCATGCGGAAAGCGGTTTCATGCGGAAAGTGGTTTCATGCGGAAAGTGATAGATTAAAACGAGCTTTTCAAAATTTTGTTTCGGGCCTGTGGTCACAAACCGGAACCGTTTTTTTAAAAAAAAGCGCCTTAACGGTGACACGCTCAGAGTTCTTCGCCGGTCAGACCTGCTTTCAATCGGCACGAGTAAATCCGGCATTTCGGCGATAGTCATTTAGAACAGCTTATCTGAAAAAAGTTTCAATCCCTTCATTTGGTAGGCCAAAAAAATTCGTTCCACTCAATTCATTTTGTTTTTTAAAATTGTCATTTTGTTTTTTAAAATTGGGACGCGAGAGTTTATGACCGGCATTAAAAATGTCCGGTCTTTATCCTGAGCTATAGAAGCGCAATTCTATAATTTCGAGTTGTGGAAACGTTGTTGAATAAAGAAATACAATGGAAACATTGCCTTTACTTGCTTTTTTTCCGGTGAGAGATTTTATTAAACGGTGCGCACCGTGGCGGGCTTTTGAAAAAGCATTGAAAACGCTAGCCATAAAGGCAATCTGAAAGGCAAAATTGATGACAAATAACAAACCGGAAATGGCAATCGCCTATGACTTTGATGGCACATTGGCCGACGGTAACATGCAAGAAGCGCAATTTTTGCCCAATATCGGTATGAAGCCGAAGGACTTCTGGGAAGAGGTCAATCAACTGGCAAAGGAAAATCAGGGCGATAATGTGCTCATCTATATGAGCCGGATGCTCCGCAAAGCCGATGCCGCCGAAGTTCCGGTGCGACGTGA
The DNA here is from genome assembly GCF_016102505.1 of Bartonella sp. B10834G3. Lineage (NCBI taxonomy): Bacteria > Pseudomonadati > Pseudomonadota > Alphaproteobacteria > Hyphomicrobiales > Bartonellaceae > Bartonella > Bartonella sp. B10834G3. The sequence goes on along the minus strand of NZ_JACFOM010000003.1, from coordinate 212,200 downwards.
AGATTTCAAGAAACTTGGCGAAGCAGTCAAATTGTTCAAAGGTGTCGAAAGCTGGTTCCAACGCATCAATGTTTACGGAAAATCAAAAGGTGTGGAGGTTAAACATTATCTGCTTTCTTCAGGGAATTATGAAATTATTGCCGGAACGGCGATCGCAAAAGAGTTTACTGAAATTTACGCATCCAAATTCTTGTTCGACGCAAATGGTGTTGCTTTTTCACCGGCCTTGGCCGTCAATTACACAACCAAAACACAATATCTTTTTCGCATCAACAAAGGCGCGTTCGATCTGAGCGACGATGTCAAGGTCAATCAATATGTGAACAAGGCAGACCGTCCCGTTCCCTTTGAAAATATGGTCTATATTGGCGACGGAACAACAGATGTTCCCTGTTTTCGCCTTGTCAAAGATCAGGGCGGGCTTTCTATTGCGGTTTATAAAGCCAATAAAAATGGCGCACACGAAACGGCGTCGAAATATATAGCGGATGGTCGTGTCCAATGTGTCTTACCGGCAAATTATTCGGAAGGCAGCAAACTTGAAGAAGTCATCAAGGCAAATATTGACGTTGTTGCCGCACGCTCTGCCCTTAAAACGCTGCTCTATCATAAAAAACAGCCGCGAAAAGCCCGTGCTACAAAGAGCGATCAATAGCCGGTTCTTTTCAAAAAACCGAAATTCTGCCAATCCCGCCAATTTTGAAAGCGGGAAATGTTAGTCAGAACAATCCAATCTTTTTGGTTGGGGTGGGGGAAAATCTTTCCGGAAAAGCCACTTGAAAATTGCGCTGCAAAAGTCTTTTAAACCCTTTCAACTGTTTTGCGATTGTTTGTAGCTTGCCTGATTTTCAAAAAACCGCAACAAAATGACCTTGAGCAAAATCCGCTTCTTTTTGCCAAACACGCAACGCCTCTTCAAACAAAATGTCGCGCCTCTTCAAACAAATCGGAACATTGTCTTCAAACCGATAAAAACTCATTTGAACAGCGGAAGGTCATCGGGAATATCGTCAAGTTTATCGCGATAAAGGCTTACAAAAGTTTCAAGGTCACAAAGACTTCCAAGTTCAAGAGCGGCATTTTTCGTACTCTTATTTTTTTCAGCTAGTCGAGCGTTATCCTGTTTCTCTAGTACTTCAGCACTCTTTGCTTTTTCCTGCGTTTTACCCCCTTTATCGTCCATTCTGTCTTTTTCATCTTTTCCGGATAAACTGCATTCCGGATTGGTATAAATTTCGCGGGCAATCGGGTTTTTCTCGGAAAGCGGCGTTAGAAACCGCCATTCATCAAGTGTTCGGGCAGCAAATGACAATTGCACGGCTAAACGGCCGGTTTTGTTATTTTTATAACGCTTGAATATCAGCATGCCACCGGGGGGAATATCGTCTGGCGGATAGGAAGCAAGTTTCCAATGAAAATCCAATATGGTTTTGATTTGTGAAATATTGGTGTCATGGCCGACAAATATAACAAGGGGGAACCCGAGTTCCGGAAAGCTCTCTTTGTTTTCCGCCACGCTACCGGCAGTAAGGCTGTCAGTTATTTCATGCATTAAAATATTGCCGCCGGTTCTTGCAATTTCCATTGTATTGTCGAGAAGATCATATTTTGCCGCATGGAGGCTCATGAGTTTCAACACATCGCCCGCATTTTTTACGTGCCCGAATGCCACCTCTTGAAGGGGCAATCCTTCACTATATTGCAAGCGGATTGTTTCCGAAATTGCACTGGCAGCCGAGACCGGGCCGGTCAATTTATATTTTCCGGATTTTGTCTTTTTGAGGCCCCATTTTTCATCAAGAAATTGGCAGTCTGTCACGCCTGTGCCACACACGGATTGGCGCAACCACTCCACATCATCGGCATATTTTTGTGCCGCTTTTTCGGGCGAACCGCCCATAGCTTCCATCACTTCATCTTCAACTTTTTTCGGGTCGGGTTGCGCTAACCCCATTTCCACAGCCTGAAAAAGCGGGTCTTTTTTTTGAAGCGGCAAATGGCTTGGCGTTATACCGCATCCGGGAAACATACCGTCGGTTAAAGCTTGCGCTGTTGCAACAGTCCGCTCGATCGGGCTTGCCCGGATAAAGACTTCTCTTGTCGTCGGACAAGGGGAAGAGGGTGCAAGGCCTTCGCTTTTCCAGTTTTCAAACATATAGCGGGATTGGTCGACAATTCCCGCATAGCCATGACCGCTCAAATTGCCGTCGGGAACTAACCATTGCGGCCATTTCTTGCCGGTTGCTTGATCGAGTTTTGCAGTGTCGTTTTGCGGGCGCACGCCATGGCGCATTAAAACCACCACCTTGTCCAATGTGTAATCGGAAAAATCCTCACCGGCTATCGCTTCCGGCTTCGATATAGACAAACTCAACAACAGAACGACAATGAAAACCGCCATCAAACAATATAGTTTAGGCCACAAAAAACGGATTGTCGTCATAGACATGTCGGTTGATTTTTTCATGTGGTGATCGCCTGCCAGCTGCTGCTTTAAAAAATTGTCGTTTTACGCAAAAATGTCGTCAATTTCACAAATAGTCATTACGCGTTTTTTTGACAGGAAAGAATTTAAAAAAAGCCGGATATTTACCGCCGGTTGCGTCAGCAAAACGCATTGTGATTCAAAAATAAGTATTTAAAAAAACGGGCCCACAAAACACGTGGAAGTTATAATCATAGGCAATAAGGTTGAATACTATAACTCTGGCAATGATTGAAGCGAGTAAATGACGACTCTTCCAACGTCTGCCGAATGTGATCGCTGAAGCGTTTTCTAAACATTTTCCATGTCGTCATGAAAATATCAAAAGCAATGCGTTTGAAAAGAAAACGACGCATAATGATTAGTGAGATAAATGGTGAAGCAAATTTTCGGCGCGTTTGAACCGACTTACCGGAATAGGTCGCATCAAGATGCCCGCCACAAAAATTGCTGATATCCATAAATCTATAGTTGTGTCGATTTAATTATGTTGAATGTGTTCGTTCAATAAATCGCAATTTATAAATATTTATAATATAAATTTCTTTTCAATACATAAAATGATAATTTAATTGCAATAATACAAAAATTTTAAATTATTATTTTTATCTTAATAGGAAAGATTCAATATATATTTATTAACAAATTTAAAAATAGATATAACAGGATGAAAGAAGACAAATCTATTTGAGTTCCGAGAAATTTTTGCGATTGCGATGAATGCAATTCTCCTTTATAGCCTTTGCAAACGAAACCAACTAAGGCGGTATAGCTGTGCGAAAAAGTTACCTTGACGGTTTAAGAGGTTTAGCAGCTTTTTCAGTTCTCCTCTTCCATGCAAATGTCTATATTGCGATGGCACTGCCTTGGGAAGTGACCGGTCGCACACATCAATATCTGATGCGTTTTTTTAACGGTAATTTTGCGGTTTGTATTTTTTTCATATTGTCGGGCTATGTCCTTTCTTTCGCGGCAACAAAAAGTGATAAATATCACCATGCCGGTGAAATGATTATCAAACGTTATTTCCGGTTGACACCAACGGTCTGCGTTTCGGTTATACTTGCATATTTCTTATGGAAGACAATTGGTTTTTATACGTCCGAAATGGCAACTTATGCCCCGGTTTTCAATTGGATGGCTCATGAATATCAGTTCAAGCCTTCATTTTTATGGGCGCTCTATGAAGGTTTGATTGGTGTTTATAAGGGACAGAACAGTTATAATGGCGTTTTATGGACGATAAACATCGAAATGTTCGGTTCGATCATTGTCTATGTCATGATCAGACTTTTTTGGGATTATAAGAATTTCATTCCAATTTCTATTGCAACTTTGGTATTGATGTTTGTCGTTGTTTATAACGGCAATACTTATTATTTTGCATTGTTTATTACCGGAATGATGTTGAGCCGGCGCAGTCCGCCATTACACTGGATTTTTATAATACCGGCAATTTATCTGGGGTCAGTTGACCAATGGGCAAAAGACGCGCTTGATTTATGTAATTTGGTTGGTATCCAAATTGACAGCTTTGAAAAAACTATACCATTTCATGCTGTCGGAGCGGTAATGCTTTTGATGTGCGTTTTATCGAATGAAAAAATAAAAGAATTTTTATCTTTGATGCCATTCCGCTTTTTGGGCAGAATTTCATATTCCTTGTATGCGGTTCATGTTATTACAATATTTTCGATGGGGAATTTCATTTTCATTAAATTGGCCGGAACATTTTCACATATTACATCCGGCATATTGTCACTCTTGGCCGTAATCGTAATCAGTTTTATCATCGCTTATATATTTACGCGCGTCATTGATGAGCCAGCGCAAAAATATGCTGGTAAAATCGCGAGATTTATATTGAACGGCAGGGGATCGGCCAAAGTGGCAGCGCCATCGGTCGAAAAAGATTAACAGTCTGACAGATGAAATATCATACGATTTTGTAAAAAATTATCGGTCAGAATGCAGTCTTTTTTTGATCGAGATTGGCACCATACCCACCGCAAGAACGAAGTAAAACTATAATAATCAGGTAAATTGCGGGTGAAAAAATCAAACCGGTCAAAACCGGCTGCGGTCAGAAATAACGCTGATATTCTATGCCGGAAATTATAAAAACCCGTCTCATAAGTCCTGATCTGTCATAAAAGTTACGTTCGGAAAGAGGCGGCATTTTAATCCGTTTGAATATGTTTCTGATTTATCTCATCCGCTAAATAAATAATACGTCAATAAGCACGAAGCTCGCCCACAAATAAACTCAAGAATATAATAACATCAGTACAATAAAAAACAGCCCCCGAAGGAGCTGTCTTATTTGGTGCATATCTAGCTTGTTAACAGCCAGACCGCATTTTCTAATCTGTGAACATTAAATTATATGAAAATAACCAGTTGTCAATAGTTTTTTATTCTTGCTTATTTTTTCTTCTTGTTTAAATTTTTCAACGATTTTGCGTGAGGGGAGCGGTTATGACTGCAGAAAATTATTCCAATGTTCGTTTTTCTTTCGATATTGGCACGAATTCTATCGGCTGGGCGGTTTTTCAATTAAATAACAAGCAGGAAGCGGTAAAAATTCTCAATGCCGGTGCACGTATTTTCAGCGATGGTCGGGATCCGCAAAGTGGCGACCCGTTAGCGGTCAGGCGGCGTACCGTTCGTTCGGCTTCCCGCATGCGCGACCGCTATCTCCGTCGCAGGAAAAGAACATTGGATAAATTGATAGGCTATGGCCTTTTGCCTGAAGATAAAGCCGCACGTGATAAAATACTTGTTGAAACAAATGACAAACCCTCCGGTTCTACAGATAAAAAGACCGACCCCTATTCGTTAAGAGCACGGGCACTTGAAGAAAAATTACCTTTGGCCTATGTGGCGCGCGCGCTTTTCCATATCGGACAAAGGCGCGGCTTCAAATCCAACCGTAAAGCCGACCGTAAAAGCAATGAAAAAGGCAAAATTGCTGTCGGTATTGAAGAATTGTCAGGCTTGATGCACCAAAGCCACGCACCGACTTTGGGCGCTTATCTTGCCAAACGGCGTGAAGAGGGGCATGTTGTGCGCCTTCGGGCCAATTCCGAAGCGTTAACGGATAAGGCTTATGCCTTTTATCCCGAACGCTCCATGCTTGAAGACGAGTTTCACAAAATCTGGCAAGCGCAGGCAGAATATTATCCCGATGTTTTAACAAAAGAGCGGGAAGAAGAATTGTTCCATGTCATGTTTTTCCAGCGCCCGCTTAAAGAACAGAAGGTGGGCTTCTGCACCTTGGTTGAAGGCGAAACAAGGCTTGCCAAAGACGACCCGCTTTTTCAACAATTCCGCCTCTATAAAGAAATCAATGAATTGGCGATTATCCTTCCCGATCTGTCGCAACGCAAATTGACCATGGAAGAGCGCGATACACTCATCACATTGATGCGACCGGCCAAAACAAAAACATTTGCGGCACTTCGCAAAGCGTTGAAAATTCCGGCAGGCGGGCGCTTTAATAAAGAAACCGAAAATCGCAAGCAGCTAACGGGCGACGAAGTCTATTCGGTCTTTTCAAAACCGGAACTTTTCGGGGCCGATTGGGGAAAATTTTCAATAGAGCAACAGCGCGAAATTATTGACCAACTCAATAATGAAGAAAATCCCGATAAACTCGAAGAATGGTTGAAGGGCAAATTCCCGAAACTGTCGGATGAACAGCGGGCTGAAATCATCAATGCCAATCTGCCTGACGGTTATGGGCGTTTCGGGATTACAGCAACATCCAGAATTCTGGAACAATTGAAGAAGGATGTGATTAGCGAAGCCGAAGCGGCCCATCGTTGCGGTTTCGATCATTCATTGGCAAATCGCAATTGGAAGGGATTGGACGAGTTGCCACGCTATCAGGAGGTTCTGGAACGCCATATTGTTCCGGGAACCGGCGACAAGAATGATATTTATGACATTTATAAGGGCAGGCTCACCAATCCCACAGTTCATATCGGGCTCAATCAGGTTCGTCGCCTCACCAACCGGCTCATCAAGGCTTATGGCAAGCCGTGGCAAATTGTGGTTGAACTTGCGCGCGATCTACCCTTGTCGCAAGAGCAAAAACGTAAAGTTAATAAAACGATCAAGAATAACACTGATGCAGCTATAAGACGGTCCGAAAAGCTTGGGGAAATTAGCAAAAGAGACAATGGTTATAACCGTCAATTGCTGAAACTCTGGGAAGAACTTGATGAAAATCCTGAGAATAGAGTTTCAATTTATTCTGGTAAGCCGATCAGTATATCCATGCTGTTTTCTGGGGAAGTGGAAATCGATCATATATTGCCTTTTTCAAGCACGCTTGATGATAGTAACGCCAATAAAATTCTTTGTCTGCGCGAAGAAAACAGAGTGAAACGCAATCGCGCTCCGGACGAAGTTAAAGAGTGGCAAGATCATTATGATGAAATCATTGAGCGGGCTAAAAAATTGCCAAAAAACAAGCAATGGCGTTTTACACGCGGTGCAATGAAAAAAGCCGAGGAAAATCGGGACTTTCTTGCCCGTCAATTGACCGATACCCAATATCTGGCAAAGCTTGCCCGCGAATATTTTGATAGCCTTTATCCGGGGGAAGAGGCGAACGAGGATGGCGAGTTCAAAAAAGTTCAACATGTATGGGCAATTCCCGGCAAGTTGACAGAATTGCTTCGTCGCAATTGGGGGTTAAATTCTCTGCTTGCAGCTGAAGCTGATGAAAACGCAAATCATCCTAAAAACCGTAAGGATCACCGCCATCATGCCATTGATGCCATGGTGATCGGCGTCACAACGCGCTCGCTTTTAAAACGTATTGCAACGGCTGCCGGAAGGTTCGAGGGCGAAGATTTCGAGAATTTTGTCAAAAAGGCAGTTTCCGAAATTTTGCCGTGGGAGAATTTCAGGAACGACGCGAAAGACGTTGTCGACAAAATCATCATCAGCCATAAGCAGGATCATGGCACAATAAGCCGTGCCGGTTACGCTCAAGGCAAGGGTAAAACCGCCGGACAGTTGCACAATGAAACAGCCTATGGCCTAACCGATGAAAAGGATGACAAGGACAATAAACTTGTTGTCACGAGAGAGAATTTCTTGTCGCTCGAAAGTAAAGATATTCCAACAATTCGTGACGAGAATTTACAAGCCGAGCTTTATAGTGCAACGCAAGGTTTGGACAAAAAGGAATTTCAGGAAGCTTTGCTCCGTTTTGCTCGTGACCATAAGCTTTATAAGGGTATCCGCCATGTCAGGGTGCTCCTGCCTCGTAATGTCATTGAAATAAAAGACAAAAATGGCAAAGCTTATAAAGGCTATATGGGAAATTCAAACTATCGCTATGATGTTTGGGAAACTTTGGATGGCAAATGGAATAGCGAAGTTGTTTCAACGTTTGACGCGCACCAACCAAAATGGAGTTCGCAATTCCATAAAGATAACCCCACAGCGCGCAAAGTGTTGAGCCTGCAACAAAATGATATGGTGGCTTATAATGATCCGGAAAAAGGACATGTGATTGCCCGCATTGTCAAATTCGGTCAAAACGGTCAAATATTTTTTGCTCCCCATAATGAAGCGGATGTATCGGCGAGGGATTCCAACAAAAACGACCCCTTTAAATTGACTGTTAAAACAGCAACGGGGTTGAAAAAAATGCAATTCCGGCAAATTCGTGTGGATGAAATGGGGCGCGTTTTCGACCCCGGTGCGCAGGACAGAGAGTCCAAACAGGCAAGGTCATAGGAAATTAACCCTGTTTATAAAAAACTGTTGAGAACATGCCGTTTTGCGGCATGCTCTTTTCATGGAAAGAATAGTTGACATTACTGCCGATGGCTTACACCTTGCCATAAAAAGAGGTTTTTTAACCATTTCCAATCGAGAAGCGGAAGTGGGGCGGGTTGCGCTTGATGATATTGGAGCCTTAATTACTCATTCTTATGGTTTGAGCTGGACAAATCACGTCTTTATCGAATTGTCCGAACGTTCTATTCCAATCGTTTTATGTGGAAATAACCACCGTCCGGTTGCTATCGTTTGGCCGGTAGAAGGCCATTCTGTTCAAGCTGTGCGGATGAAAGCGCAGGCTTCGGCACCAAAGCCGATACAAAAACAGATTTGGGCAGAAATCGTTCGTTGTAAAATCAGGCTACAAGGCGCAGTGCTCAAAGCTTGTGGCAAAGAGGGGGCGGCTTTTGTCTCCATTGCCCGTCAGGTGCGTAGCGGTGACCCGGAAAATAAGGAAGCACAGGCCGCCCGAAAATATTGGAAAGCATTATTCGGAACCGCCTTCAAGCGTGACATAGCACAAGGAGGTGTCAACAGCCTTTTAAATTATGGTTACATCGTTCTACGTGCACTTGTTTCACGCGCTATTTGTGCTGGTGGCCTCCATCCAACATTGGGCGTTTTTCATTCACATCGTGCCAACGCCTTCGCGCTTGCTGATGATTTGATGGAACCTTATCGTCCTTTTGTTGATCGCCTGGTCTTCCACCTGCTTACCCAAGGAAAAACAAAAGTTGATGCCGAGGTAAAAACTTATCTTGCTTCACTTTCAACACTTGATTTGAAAAGTCATGTGGGAACGTCGCCTGTCAGCCAGCAAGTTCAATACTTTGTACATTCGGTTGCGGAAAGTTTTGAAACGGGAAAGGTCAAGTTGGCTTTACCTGATGAGCGTTCAATTTTTTCTTTGCAAAACGATCCGGTCCAAATTGATGACGCATGGGGAGAAAATGACAATTATGACAGCCTATCTTGAGCGTGCAACATCGGGTCCTAAACATTTAAGCGGGTATCGATTAATGTGGATATTAGTTACTTTCGACTTACCGGTAGAGACAAGAAAACAGCGCCACGACGCAACGAAATTCAGACAATTTTTGTTGGATATTGGCTTCGAGATGAGCCAGTTCTCGAATTATCTGCGTTTCTGTAACGGAAAAGAACAATTCGAATCTTATGTCAGGAAGATCGAATCCTCCTTGCCTGAACGAGGGAACATCTATATTTTCCAATTTACCGACAAGCAATATGAAAATATCGTAAGATTTTCCGATCAAGCACGTAGGAAACGTCAAAAAAATCCCGCCCAACTGGTGTTATTTTAATGAAAAACAGCATTTTTTTTAAAAAAAATGTCCACTTAAACCTTATAAAACAAAGGGTTAAGTGGACATCGGTTGTAACAGATTAGAAAATGCGGTCAAGCCGCAACTACAGGATACTTGAAATCAACCATGCGTTTGTTGTAACAGATTAGAAAATGCGGTCAAGCCGCAACTCGCCCGACAGGGGGGGTTTTATTACTCCCGTTGTAACAGATTAGAAAATGCGGTCAAGCCGCAACCTATCAAGCTTGTTCGCCGTTACCGGTTCAGTTGTAACAGATTAGAAAATGCGGTCAAGCCGCAACTAGAATATTCAGTAATCAATTCAGCTTTTGGTTGTAACAGATTAGAAAATGCGGTCAAGCCGCAACCAGAAGCAGTGATAGTGACGAGACCTACAGGTTGTAACAGATTAGAAAATGCGGTCAAGCCGCAACTCATACAAGAAGGTTAGGTATAATCCACCAAGTTGTAACAGATTAGAAAATGCGGTCAAGCCGCAACCATGGGGTGACGCACGAATAGTCATGACAGGTTGTAACAGATTAGAAAATGCGGTCAAGCCGCAACGTTAAGCTTCTCGCAATAATCAACCGCTTCGTTGTAACAGATTAGAAAATGCGGTCAAGCCGCAACGGTTTTGCAGCGGTGCAGTTAAGCAAAATTGTTGTAACAGATTAGAAAATGCGGTCAAGCCGCAACACGCGAGACATCATCGTTATTCCTTTGTTTGTTGTAACAGATTAGAAAATGCGGTCAAGCCGCAACTAGATCAGGCGCGTCTCAGACTGTTGAGCACGTTGTAACAGATTAGAAAATGCGGTCAAGCCGCAACCTAAAGGCAGGGGCATCAATGGCATTCCATGTTGTAACAGATTAGAAAATGCGGTCAAGCCGCAACACATGCGCCAAAACAATCCATTGGAAGCCGGTTGTAACAGATTAGAAAATGCGGTCAAGCGCGGCCATTCCGAACGGGTGCATAACTAAAGAAGTCGTTTCAAAAGAAAAGGAAAATCATGGCGGAGAGGGAGGGATTTGAACCCCCGATAGAGTTGCCCCTATGCCGCATTTCGAGTGCGGTGCTTTCAACCACTCAGCCACCTCTCCATAAAGGCGAACTTTATTTGATAAACAAATATCCGAGCGCGTTAGCGGCTAAATAGCTGGCAATTGGCTTTGACACAAGCCCCTTTTTTTAATTTTTGGAAAATTCCGTTCACCCTTTCAAATCTGTTTTGTTCATTTTGCGCGAGGCCACGGGCGCGTTTTTTTAAAAGCATCAGAGTTTTCCGGCTCTTTTGCTGTTTGCCCGACAAAAAATGGTTTGTTGTCAAATGCATCCGGTTTTTCGCCATGATTGCCGGTTAATTCACAAAAAGCTTTCCGGTTTTTTAAAGCTGGTCGATTGACAAGTGAAGAAAACTTCTGCATAAATCGGCCAAAGGCGTAGTGTGTCTACATTTGTGTAAAGAAGTGTATCTGCACTTGTCTAAAATTATGCCGGTCGGTTTTTTAGGGCTGGCAAATTTTAAAAGACTGATAATTTTAACGACTGATAAAAAGACGGGCTGTCTCATCGCTTTGAAAGTGTTGGACAAGATCCGGATGGAACGAAAGGGTAAAAAATGTTCGCAGTCATCAAGACGGGTGGTAAACAATACCGTGTTTCCCCCAGCCAACTTGTGAAAGTTGAAAAGGTCGCTGGCAATGCCGGTGATATTGTGGAGTTCAATCAGGTTCTCGTTGTTGGCGAAGGTGAAACAGCAACAATCGGAACTCCTGTGGTTGCCGACGCGTTGGTAACAGCAGAGGTTGTTGAACAGGCACGTGCACGCAAAGTTATTGCTTTCAAAAAGCGCCGCCGCCAGAATTCAAAGCGCATTCGTGGTCATCGTCAGGAATTCACCACAATTCGCATTTCCGAAATTCTTACAGGTGGTGCAAAGCCTTCCAAGGCTGCAACAAAGCCGGCTGAAAAAGCAGCAAAACCGGTAGCCGCCAAAGAGGCAGCACCAAAGGCTGAAAAACCGGCTGCAAAGAAAGCCAAAACAGAAACAACCGAAAAAAAAGCAGCGCCGAAAAAGGCAGCCGCTAAAAAGTCGGAAGAGTAAGAGAGATTAAAGGAGAACAACCATGGCACACAAAAAAGCTGGTGGTTCCTCGCGTAACGGTCGCGATTCAGAATCAAAACGCCTAGGCGTTAAAAAATTTGGTGGTGAAGCAGTTATTCCGGGTAACATCATTATCCGACAACGCGGCACACAATGGCACCCTGGCGAAAATGTCGGCATGGGTAAAGACCATACATTATTTGCCCTTAAAGCGGGCAAAGTATCTTTCTGCGTCAAAGCGAATGACCGCTCCTATGTGTCGGTGATTCCGATGGCGGAGGCAGCAGAGTAAGCCGGAGCTCTTAAATAAAACCGGCGTCCCATTGGACCCCGGTTAGCTTCCAAAGCAAATTAAAGGGAAAGATGGGACACCATCCTTCCCTTTTTCTATTGCTCCAGGAGGTAACTATGAGCACTGAATTATTAGAAGAAATAAGAAAGAGGCCGCCCAGAACCTTGGATTGCCCGGTTCTGGTAACTGAAAGGCTTGTTTTACGCGCACCCAATGTAGAAGACATGGACGCCATTGCCGATCTCGCCAACAACCGGAATGTATCTGCCATGCTTCAATCTGTGCCTTTTCCATTCACACGAAAACATGCAGCAGAATACATTCTTCGTTCGGTGGCGGGCGAGATGGGCTATTGCGCCTATGCCATTACAAAAGCCGAGGATGGCGCATTTATCGGCGCCTGTCATATCAAGGACCGCGAAGAGGGCGAAGGCCTGAGCCTGCGTTACTGGATTGGCAAACCCTATTGGAATAAAGGTTATGCAACAGAAGCGGTTGGCAGCCTGATTGATGCCGCTTTCCGCGCAACCGATATTGATGCGCTCTATGTCTCGAATTTTGCGGCCAATAAAGCTTCCCGCCGCGTTATCGAAAAACAGGGCTTTGAATATATCGGAACATCCGAACAAAACTCGCTGGTTTCCGGTCTGGTTATCGCCGACAATTATGTCCTCGAACGCGAAAAATGGATCGGCCAGTTGAGCAAATGTGCCTGAACATGCCCGCTTCAATAATGAGGCCTTAAAAGCTTGGCTGAACAAGCAGGCCTTAAAAGCTTGGTTGAACAATCAGGCCTTTTATAAAAAAGGCCTGATAAGGCCGTTTTAATCGAGCCGATTGGGTTAGACTGGCCGAGTGGTGCAGGCTCGTTCAGTTTTAGCCACGCATAAAAATTGACAAAAGCAAACCGGATGCGACAAACCGGTTTAACTCGCTGTCTTAAGGTTTATCATGCTGTCTTAAGCCCACTTTATCAAAGCGGGCTGCTTGTTAGGTAGCACGGCGCATTCACCAGCATTTTAACAACGGAAAGCTTTCTTAAAAAAGTCGAAACAGCGGTTCACTAAATTGCTTGAGGTCTTTGTAAAAACAAGCCCGAACATGTCGGCTTATCCTGTATTGGTAAGCCCACTTCTACCTTGCCCGAACGATGAAAGTTCGATATTTTTTTTGCCTTACGGGACAAGCAAATTGATCGTGTGCTTATGTGAAAATATTGTTAGATTTTCAGACAAAACGTGGAAGACACGCCAAAAAAAATCGAAATTTATTGGTGTTATTTTAATGAAAAACAGTATTTTTTTACAAAAAAATATCCACTTAAACCTTATAAAACAAAGGGTTAAGTGGACATCGGTTGTAACAGATTAGAAGATGCGGTCAAGCCGCAACACCTCAGCCATTCGCTTGTTTTTTGGTGAAGTTGTAACAGATTAGAAAATGCGGTCAAGCCGCAACACGCGGCCCATCGGCTATCTGGTATAGATACGTTGTAACAGATTAGAAAATGCGGTCAAGCCGCAACACCGGCGTCAAGATGGTTTCAGCTTCGTCAGTTGTAACAGATTAGAAAATGCGGTCAAGCCGCAACGTATCGAAATTAACGATGTTTCTTTGGAACGTTGTAACAGATTAGAAAATGCGGTCAAGCCGCAACTCACGCATGAAGCGACGTTCGAAATTTTCGGTTGTAACAGATTAGAAAATGCGGTCAAGCCGCAACAATCAAGACGTAACGTAACTATACAGGTTAGTTGTAACAGATTAGAAAATGCGGTCAAGCCGCAACCGACTAGCTAGCCTTAATTCTATTAGCTCGGTTGTAACAGATTAGAAAATGCGGTCAAGCCGCAACACCACGTTTTGTTTGCACGACGCACCCATCGTTGTAACAGATTAGAAAATGCGGTCAAGCCGCAACTAGTTGCGATAAATGTATAATAGCCGCTTGGTTGTAACAGATTAGAAAATGCGGTCAAGCCGCAACACAATTGCAGCCGGTATCATGATAACCGCCGTTGTAACAGATTAGAAAATGCGGTCAAGCCGCAACGGGTCATTCGCGTGGGCAGCATATATTTTGTTGTAACAGATTAGAAAATGCGGTCAAGCCGCAACATTCCTAGTACTCGAAGTAATTTTCGCAACGTTGTAACAGATTAGAAAATGCGGTCAAGCCGCAACTTTCGTTGCCGATTGTTAAAATCGCGTCAAGTTGTAACAGATTAGAAAATGCGGTCAAGCCGCAACTGTAAGGGTAGGGGAATAGTTGGCAGTACTAGTTGTAACAGATTAGAAAATGCGGTCAAGCCGCAACGCCTTGGCAATTGGTATTGCCGCATTGATGGTTGTAACAGATTAGAAAATGCGGTCAAGCCGCAACTAACTTGCGCGATTATGAACCCGCACTAAGTTGTAACAGATTAGAAAATGCGGTCAAGCCGCAACAAAATCGCAAATATTGATAGTTGTAACAGATTAGAAAATGCGGTCAAGCCGCAGGTTATTTCATCCAACGCTTGCGACGGAAGTAGCGTTTAACGGCGATATAGACAATTAACCAAAAAGTAAGGGCAATCGGTGCTGTATCAACGTGAAATGGAACAAATGCAAAAAACGGATTAAGCAAATATAATCCCCACATAAACACAGCGAACATGTTTAAGATTAAGAATAATGGATCAAGAAAACGAAACAGTAACATATTCAGTAGCTCTTGTTTGGGGCATTGCGGAGTTTAACCGATAAAAACGCTTTTGCGGCTTCTTCTTGCTTTTGTTTTTCTGACTTTCCAAAACCGGTAATTATAACGGATTATGTTGTTATACGAGAAATTGTTATAAGAGATGCGACAAGTTTTTCATTGGTTACCCCGATTTAAAGTCAATATTACTATGATGGTTAAATTATATTAGATTAGCAAATGGGGGCAAGCAGCGACGCTAGTGTGTGTAAATGTTCAACCGGTGTTGCATTGCAAGGGGAGGAACAAAATGGATGTGATAGTGAGCATATGGCTTCTGGTTGGCTTTATACTGTGTTGCGTCGCTGCAATAGCGAAGCTTGGGCACGTGATGAAACAGCGTACCAATCACCGCATCAATCCCGAACCATGGCAGAATTATCAGACCAATCTAATTGATACTTCCATCCGTCCCGACAATTTAGAATTTGTTACACGGGTCGAGGCAATGAACCGTCGCATTAATGGCGGTCTTGAATTTATGATTGAATATGTTGACAGTGACGGCGTGATAACCGAGCGTGTAATAGAGCCTCTGAATATCTATCGAATAGCCGGCAAAACAACAATCTATATTGACGCCTTTTGCACCTTACGCAATGCTATGCGCAGCTTTCGCAACGATCGCATTCTGGCGGCACGCGACATGCAAACCAATCAGGAAATTGCTAACCTTGGACGCTATTTGTGGGAACGATACTGAACTTATTATCTTCATGTGTTCGCTCCACAACTCGCGGGCTGGACAAACTCCGACTTGACGGGAATGCCCTTGCAAACAGTCGTGCCCTTTTTACTTTCCAAAATCGCCGCGTGTTGTTGTTTGGCAAAGTATGGCCAACGTTTTCTTTTGGAACTCGGATTTCCCATGGCACGAAAAACACACGCCGTTAACTACCGTTCGATGTGTTGTCAATGTGCGGCTAGTGATTGCCCGATTGGGTGATTTTGGATTGTGCTGGTAACAGATAAGAAAATGGGGTCAAGTTGCGACGGAACGCCGCTAAAACCTTGTTATACTTGATATTTACTTTGTTAATTACGTTATTCGTTGATTTGCTTCTCTCGTTTTGTTATATTGAGAGCGCGCCGAGTAAGGAACACCATGGCTTTTAGCGATGTGGGGATTGCATTTCCGGCTCCCCGGCGTGTTACTTTCCTTTCTGTGATATACTTCTTTTGCTGATTTTTATCGGGATTTGTTTGTTTTATACGTTGTAAATTGTCATGGCTTGCGGCAGGTTTCTTCTGTATCGAATGTCGGTTATCCGTTTTTTGCCTTGATGCTCGCTCATCATTATCAATCTCCCGATTTTATGGGGTATGCGAGTGACTTCCGGAACAGCAGAGACGATAAGGACTGATTATAGGTTGCTCATTGTTACTAAATGCCAATTACAGGAGGTGTTTCAATTAGTGAGAGACTAACCACCTTTCTGAATTGGCAAGCAATGTGAAAATCTTGCAAGATTTTCAGGAAAAGCTTGGAAGATACGTCAAAAAAATCGAAATTTACCGGTGTTATTTTAATGCAAAACAGCATTTTTTTACAAAAAAATATCCACTTAAGCCTTATAAAACAAAGGGTTAAGTGGACATCGGTTGTAACAGATTAGAAAATGCGGTCAAGCCGCAACATACAATCTATCGAGGGCGGATTGATACTGTTGTAACAGATTAGAAAATGCGGTCAAGCCGCAACATAACGTCAAACGTCAATATCAAAGCACGAGTTGTAACAGATTAGAAAATGCGGTCAAGCCACAACTGTTTTCAACAGATATAACAAAACAATACAGTTGTAACAGATTAGAAAATGCGGTCAAGCCGCAACGTTTTGACGATACAGGGCGTTGGGGGTGGAGTTGTAACAGATTAGAAAATGCGGTCAAGCCGCAACAGAACAGCAAAAGCGGCATCGGGCTTTTTTGTTGTAACAGATTAGAAAATGCGGTCAAGCCGCAACAAAACGACGCTTATGACACATTTATTTATGGTTGTAACAGATTAGAAAATGCGGTCAAGCCGCAACTAAAATGGGGTTTTTACAAGCTTTCTGATAGTTGTAACAGATTAGAAAATGCGGTCAAGCCGCAACAGGCGGCGATATCCAGTCCGGTGAAAAAGAGTTGTAACAGATTAGAAAAT
>NZ_JACFOM010000003.1:57469-195194 GCF_016102505.1 Bartonella sp. B10834G3 | reverse complement strand
AAAATGCGGTCAAGCCGCAACCCCATGGTATAAGCGATACCCGGCTGATTTATTGTAACAGATTAGAAAATGCGGTCAAGCCGCAACCCGCAGAATACGCCATTTACGGGCGGATTAGTTGTAACAGATTAGAAAATGCGGTCAAGCCGCAACAGACTTATCTGCTTGGGCTTTTTGCCTGTTGTTGTAACAGATTAGAAAATGCGGTCAAGCGGCTGTAGAATATGTTTTGGTTTCATCAGTGTTGTGCCGTGGATTGTTTGCTCTTTTCGTTCAAAGCATGGCCCGCATCGCGGGGCAATGTGCGGAAGATGAAGAAAGCAAGTGCCGAGATGAAGCCGACGACGAAAAAGCCCGTATGAAAATCTTCAAGTTTCAATATATTGTTGTGAAAGGAGCTGGCAATTTCCAGAACCGCGCCGGCAATTGCAATGCCGAGTGCCATTGAAGCCTGTTGGGCAACGGCGGCAATCGGCGTTGCCTGACTAATGTCTTCTTTGGCAATATCGGAAAAGGCAAGCGCATTGACACCGGAGAAGAAAAGCGAGCGCAAAAAGCCGCCGAACAAGAGCACGATAATCATCAACAAATAGGGTGTGGTGGGGTAAAACAGGCCATTGGACGCGGTAAACATTGCCGAGACGATAGAGCCTGCCATCAGCACCTTCCGAAATCCGAAATGGGCATAAACTTCTTTTGCGCCGAACTTCATGCCGAGCGAACCGATGGCCGCGGCAAGAACCATAAGGCCGGATTCAATCGGTGAAAGGCCGAAGGCAAGTTGCAGCATCATGGGAAGCAGGAAAGGCACGGCTCCGATGCCGAGCCGGAAAACGCTGCCGCCGATAATGGCACGTGCAAAAACCGGATCGGAAAAAAGCCTGAGGTCGAGAAGCGGTGCAGTGCGGTTTTTTGCATGTTTGATATAAATGGCGCCGAAAATTACGCCCAAAATGGTGACACTGATGCCGACACTTTGCGGCAAGGCGGGAAGGCTTACAATCGAAAGGCCGAAAATGAAGCCGGAAAGGCTGATTGCGGAAAGGAAAAAGCCTGTCCAGTCAAGCGGGCGAATATATCTCTTTTCATTTTTTGGCAGATAGATTGATGAAAGCACAAGGCCGATAAAACCGATCGGGATGTTGATAAGAAAAATCCAGTGCCAGGTAAAAAAGGTGGTGATGAAACCGCCAAGCGGCGGGCCTACAAGCGGGCCGACAAGGGCGGGAATGGAAAACCACTGGAAGGCAATGACAAGCTGGTTTTTCGGCGTGGATTTAACGAGAAGAAGCCGGCCGACAGGTGTCATCATTGCCCCGCCTATACCTTGCAAAAAGCGCGACAAAACAAAGGAATGGAGCGAAAAGGAAAAAGCGCAGCAAACAGAGCCTGCAAGAAAAACCACGATGGCAACACGGAAGATAATGCGTGCGGTGAAACGGTCGGAGATCCACCCGCTTATAGGAATGAAAACCGAAAGTGCCACGAGATAGGAAGTCATGGCGAGTTTGAGCGCGATGGGGCTTGTGTTCAAATCGGCGGCAATGGCGGGAAGGGATGTGGTAATCACATTGGAATCCACATGTTCCATAAACAAAGCGATAGCCAGAACCATAGGAAGAATGTGCATTAAATAACCCGAACCCGACTTTTTTAAAACGATGGAACCTTTAGAACCAGTGTGCCTATATAGCGTGAAGAACTTTTATGACCCGAAAACCTTATACATGAAAAAACCGATATGGCCCAAACTGACAGAACTTGAAAGGTGTTTGTGACAGAAAATTGCGACTATATTGATAACATCATTCAGGCCGACATTATTTTGACCGGTTTCAACTGTGACGAACAGTGAGGGGGTTACAAAACCGGCTTCACTTTATCGTGGTTTGTCATTTCATTCTTGACCTTGAGAAAAAAATAAATTCTTCATTTCTTGTGTTCATGGAACGCCCGAAAGGGCTACACATAACATTTACGACACCTATATGTTTTATATCATCATTTAAAAAATGAAATTTTACCCGCTTCGGGTCGATCAATAAAATGCGCTGATGGAGCGTTCACTTGCCGCATAAAAAAACAATTGTTCTCAATAATCTGACTGAAGGGCCGATCACCAGAACGTTGCTTCTCTTTGCCATTCCGACATTGCTTTCCAATGTTTTGCAATCGCTCAACGGTTCGATCAACACAATCTGGGTGGGGCGTTTTTTAGGTGAAAGTGCGCTTGCGGCAACCGCCAATGCCAATATTATCACCTTTCTTTTGTTTGCCCTTGTTTTCGGTTTCGGCATGGCGGCGACCATTATGGTTGGCCAATCCATCGGGCGCAAAGATTTGCATCGTGCGCGGCAGGCTTTTGGCGCTTCTATCGGCTTTTGTCTGTTTCTTTCGGTTGTTCTTGCGGTCTTGGGCTGGTTTTTTTCGCCTGAAATCCTGCGTTTTCTTGCAACACCGGCTGATGCTTTTACGCTGGCGGAAGATTATTTGCGGGTTATCTTCCTTGCCGCACCGGCCAATCTTTTGACGGTCATGATGATGATGGGGCTTCGCGGTGCGGGCGATTCCATGACACCGCTCATTTTCATGTGCGTCAATGTGGTGCTGGATATTATTTTCAACCCCGTGCTCATCTTGGGCTTGTGGATTTTCCCGAAAATGGGCATTGCGGGGGCTGCCGCCTCGACTTCGGTTTCGGGCTATTTCGCTCTTGTTGCAATGATTGTCTATATCTATGTGAAGAAATTGCCTTTGCGGCTAAAAGGGCGGGAACTCACCTATATCTGGCCGGATTTCAGCCTCATGCGCTTTATCGTGCTGAAAGGCTTCCCGATGAGCCTGCAAATGGTCATCATTGCCACATCCGGCCTTGTCATGATTGGTCTCGTCAATCAGGAAGGTGTGAGCACCATTGCCGCCTATAACATCATGCAGCAATTATGGACCTATCTGCAAATGCCTTCCATGGCAGTGGGTGCAGCGGTAAGCGCAATGGTTGCGCAAAATATCGGCGCCGGTCGCTGGAACAGAATTTCCAAAACCACATGGATCGGCTGCGCAGCAACATTTGTCATGACAGCCATTCTGCTTGGGTTATTGCTCATTTTCGACCGTCCGGTCATTATCCTGTTTTTGGGAAATGATAGCGCAGCCGTGCCAATGGCACAGCACATTCAGGCAATTGCAAGCTGGAGCTTTCTGTTTTTCGGCCTTGCAATGGTGCTGTTTTCGACAGTTCGTGCCAATGGCGCGGTTCTTGTGCCGCTCATTTGCCTGTTCATTGCCGTCTATCCGGTGCGGCTTGGCTTCTATTACATGTTTTATGGTTCCATAAAGGCCGATGCCATCTGGTGGAGTTTTACCGTCGGTGCTTTTGCCTCGCTCATTCTGGCGCTTTCCTATTATCTTTCGGGCACGTGGAAAAAGCAAAAAGTGCTCTAACCTTGAAAGCGGAAAGCGCACACCGTTCAGGAATTTTCAAGAATGGTTTTCGGCTTTGGTGTTTTGGGTTTTAGATATTTTTGCCCGAAAACCGTTAAAATCAGGGCGAGAAAGCCACCGATAATGGAAACATAAAAGCCGGTTTCGGGGGTGAAAGCGTCAATCAATTTTCCGGAAATGGCAGCTCCTGCGGCAACACCCATTGCCATTCCGGTAATTCCCCACGACATACCTTCGGTGAGCTTTTCGGGTGGTACAATTGTGTCGACCAAAGACATGGCGATGATGATTGTGGGCGAACAGGCTGCACCGGCGATAAAAAGCACGATGCTCAAATTCCATAAATTGGAAACAAGCAAGAGCGGCAATGTTGTAACTGCGGCAACGATGGTGGCAACAAGAAGCTGTTTTGACAATGTCATGCGGGTCGGCAATGCCCCATAGACAATACCGGCAATGAAAGAGCCGGCCGCATAAAGCACAAGTGGAAGAGCGGTGTAATTTGTCTGTTGCAGCGATTTGCCGATTGCCACGGCAGAAATTTCCGCAGTGCCGAAAATGGTTCCGACGCAAAACATAATCACTGTTAAAAGCGCGATAGAAAAAAGCCGGATAACCGAAGTAGAACCTTTTTGCCGCCTGCCATGGGCAACCGGTTCGGTCGATTTTTGCAAGGTAAAGACCAGGCCTGCAACAAGCATGATAAGACCGGCAGCAAGTGGCCCCGCAGCGGGAAACAGACGGTTTGTAAGCTCGATCGCAATAATGGGGCCGACCATGAATATCAATTCATCAACAATGGATTCATAGGCAAAGGCCGAACGCAAAAGCGGCGAACCATGATAGAGTTGCGACCAGCGTGTGCGCACGAAAGAACCGAAACTCGGCATAAAGCCGACGAGAATTGCCGCAATAATCAATATGAAAAGCGGGGCTTTATAATGGGCGGCAATCAACAAGCCGCAGAGCGACAGAAAAGAAACCAGAATTGCCGGACGCGCCACGCGGGCTTGCCCGTATTCATCGGCAAGTTTCGATATTTGCGGCGTAATAATGGCATTGGAGAGGACATAACTTGCCGAAACGAGACCGGCGGTGGCATAGTCCAAGCCTTCAACAGCAAACATTGTCATAATGCCGATCGAAATCATTGATATTGGAATACGTGCCAATACCCCCGTTACCGAAAAGGCAACAGTGCCGGGTTTTCTGAATAATTCGCGATATATATTGGCCATGACAAATGTCCTCAAGCGCCCTTCAAAGGCGTTTCCTTCATCTATTGACATCACGCGCTTATGTCAATTTTTGCAGCCTTTTAATTAAGGACGGTTATTGTCGAATGAATGGCGGCTTTAAAAAAACGAATGACATGTTCTGCCCGATTGGCTGGGGAAAAGCAAAATCTTGCCCACTTTTTGCAACAGTGTTGACGGGAAGAATAAAAATCGAATGAAGATCGTGTTTGAACGTTCAAACAATGCTGGTGGGCTTCAGCGAATAAAAGAGACAGGCGTTTTACTCAAAAAACGGAAGTTTAACCGGTTTGTTGTTTGACTTGCCGGTTTTTTAAAAATTTTGCATAGTAAGGGTTCCCGAAAACAGATGAATGCAGAGGTATTCACATGATGAAGGACGGGCACGATCAGTTGTTGGATGACATTTTGTCAGCCTCGTCGAACGACTATATGGACTATGTGAGAAGTGTTCACTTTCCCCGCAATTCTGCCATTTATGACCGTGAAGACGGGTTGGAAGAGGGGCAATATATTCGTGAAAATCCTGATGGCACAAAAGTGCTCATTGCAGTTGATGATGCGCTCAATGAAAAAATCTTGAAGGTTTTGACAGATGCAGCCTGAATTATGGATTATCGCCGGTGTAAACGGTGCAGGTAAAACAACCTTTACAACATGCCGGAAATTCAAAATGCCCATTGTCAATCCGGATGTTTTGCCAGGTGCGCCAGTTGAGCAGGGAATAGCAGCGGTAAAACAGCGTGAGGCACTCGTCAAAGCGCAACAATCCTTTGCCGTAGAGACAACGGCCACAGGAAATGTGTTTTTGAAAAAAGTTCAGGATATTAAAAATCAGGGGTTCAGGATCAACCTCGTCTATATCGGATTGGACAGTGCCAAAACTTCCGGTTTAAGGGTGCGCTCGCGGGTAAAAAGCGGCGGCCATAATATTGTGAAGGAAGATATTGAGCGGCGTTATCCAAGAAGCATGGCCAATTTGCCAAAGCTTATGGAAATCGCCGATCTTTCACTTGTGTTTGATAATTCGACAAGCCGCGCTTATTCGCTTGTATTGCATAGGGATAAAGGGCACGTCCAATTCATCCGGAAAGATTTGCCGCAATGGGCTTTGAAAGCCATACCGGAAGAATACTTTTCCTGAACAGCGAGGATAAATCCCGTTAGACCAGTTTTCGAGAAAAACTATCTTTGCCGGAACTTTGGTGAGCCAAAAATATTCCCGATAAAACTGTAGCGTTTTCATGCGCGGTGGTTTTTCTATATAGTCAACGCCGGTTCACATTCCGGCGTTGTCTTTTGTCTTTTTCTTTATGCCGTAAATAGCAAAAACATATTTAGCCAATGCGATTCAACCGGCCGAACGCATTGGCATTTTAAAAAGCTTTATTCGCCCCAGGTGCGTTCCAGAACCGAGATCCAGTTTTTCGAGGTAATTTTCTCGATCTCGTCATGGTTAAAACCGGATTTTTCCATTTCGGCGACGAGTTTCGGCAATTGTGAACAATCATGCAATTCATTCGGAATTGTTGTGCCATCAAAATCCGAACCGAGGCCGACATGTTCCACACCGACGATATCAACGATATAGCGCATGTGGTTGATAATGGTTTTAAGCGGTGTGTCGCGGTTGCGTTCGCCATCTTCGCGCAGGAATTTGACACCGAAATTAATGCCGACCAAGCCCTTGCTTTTTCCGATAGCGCGCAATTGCTCGTCTGTGAGGTTACGGCTTTGATGGCTCAAGTGATAGGCGTTGGAATGGGAAGCAACAAGCGGCGCGTCGCTCAATTTTGCAATGTCCCAGAAGCCTTTTTCGTTCATATGCGAAAGATCAACCATAATGCCGAGCTTGTTACACTCGCGAACGAGTTTTTTGCCCGTATCTGTCAAGCCCGGTCCGATGTCGCCTGTCGAGCCATATTTGAACGGCACTCCGAAACCGAATATATTGGGTCTGCTCCAGACGGGGCCGAGGCTGCGCAACCCATCCTGATAAAGGCGGGCAAGCTCTTCCAGATTTTCGCCAATGGCTTCCGCACCTTCAATATGAAAAACCGCAGCAAACTGGTGAGCCTTGATTGCCTCTTTAATATCACGCGCGGTTTTGCAAATTTTGAAACGTTCAGGTTTCAGCTTTTCAATATCATGGAGCAGCTTTGCCATTTCCATGGTCGGCTTTGTTGCATCTTTTAACAATAATTCGGGATAGACACCGTTTTCATCCGGCTGAAGGTCGACCGATGGCGGATAAACCGCACAAAGCCCGCCAATCAGGCCGCCTTTTTCAGCCTTTGGCAGGTCAAGTTCTGCACTTTCAAAACCGTTGATGAAAGCCGACGGGTCAAGGTTTTTCTCGTCGCGGATTTTGGAGAGAATGTCATTGTGCCCGTCAAAACATTGGATGAGTGTTTCAGCCATAAAAATTGCCTTATCAGAATGTGTTTTCAATCATTATTCTTATACGCCACTATACAGATTTAAAACAGCAACTGACAAAAGTTTGATTGTGAAAAGCTGGCGCACGCGTTGCGCCGGTAGCGGCCAAGTTCGAGACGCGGTCTTCCCGTCATTGCCTGTTTAAGCGTGAGGCAATGAAAGCTTGGGTTGCATAAAGATTTTTATTTGTGCCAAGCCTTATATTTTTGAAAATTTCCTTGTGAAGCTCCTGACCTTGTCATCAAAGTACCAGCCAATCAAAGAGCGCTTCACAGGGGCGCACTTTTCTTGTTTCAGAAAAAATCATCCTTGAAACGGTCGATCTGGTGCATACGCTCATGCAATATTGTGACAATACCTGTATCGCCGTTTTTCAGCTTTTTCCAATAGATATAATGATGTTTATAACGGTAGAAATAGCCGTGAACGGAAAACTCGGCAGGTATCGGTCGGGACATTACCTGACCATCGGCAATTGCCTGAAAACAGTTGAATAAACCATTCAAATAGTCTTCCGCTCTTGCCGCTCCCCATTTGTTTGACGTGTATCGATAGATCTCGTCAAGACGGAAAATTGCTGCCTGTTGCAGCCGAAAACCGCTCATGACCTGTTCTTGTTTCTGGAAATAATGTCTGCCGCCGAAACAGTAACGTAACTCTCGTCAGGTTCGGAAAACGCAAGCTGTAATTCGGCTTTCAGCCGGTTAAACGCCTCTTTGTCATGGCGTTCCTTGTCTTTTCTTATGAGATCACGCACATATTCGCTCACATTTTCATAAGGCCCGTTGTCGCCTATCTGGCGGGCAACATAATCACCCAGTGTTTCGCCAATGCGTACTGTCATTGTTGTTGTGCGAGCCATGTGATCTCCTTTATTGTATTACAAATAACCAATATTGATGACAAGTCAAGGAGAGCTTGCAACTGTCATAACAACCGTTCATCCGATTTTCTGGCGGAAAGCCGCCAGCAGAATGCCGCCAAAAGTTTGACGAACAAATGCGACAAATCCTCACGACGACGAGGAGCATTTTAAAGCATGGATGACTTTGACAGGTGATTGCTATTAAAAACTCCCGCTTTCAAAACATGAGCAAAGTTTTGCCCCGCCTAAGTTTGCCTCAGCAAAGTTTTGCCTTGTTAAAGTTTTGCCCCGCTAAAGTTTGCATTAGCAAAGTTGCACGAGAGTTTTACCCCGCCTAAGTTTGCCTTCGTAAAGTTGCACCAGCGTTTTGCCTTACCAGAGTTTTGCGTGCCGGTTTATATCTTTATAGAGGAGATAACGGAATGGTTCGGGGCCGCCTGCATAGCAGGCTTGCGGGCAAAATGCGCGCAACCACATAAAATCGCCTTTTTCGACTTCCACCCAATCATCATTCAGCCGATAAACGCCTTTGCCTTGCAAGACATAAAGCCCGTGTTCCATCACATGGGTTTCCATGAAAGGAATATGAGCACCCGGCATAAAGGTGACAATGGCAACATTCATGTCATGGCGCAAGTCGTTCATATCCATGAAACGGCTTGTCATCCATACACCCTCATGGCCTTTCATTTCGGCAGGCGTTATTTGCTGGTCGGAAGAAAAGATTGCATCAGGTTTATCAAGCCCTTCCACTTTTTCATAAGCCTTGCGGATCCAGTGAAAGCGGGCGGTGGTTTTTGCTTCATTCCATAATTGATAATCGTGACCGGCAGGAAGATAGGCAAAACCACCTTTGTGAAGAACATGTTTTTCGCCTTCAAGCACAATGGTGAGTGCACCATCGGTCACAAAAAAAACGGCTTCCGCACGCTTGTCATTTTCCGGATTCTCTGACCCGCCCGAAGGCTCGATCTCGCCTATATATTGGGAAAATGTTTCTGAAAAACCTGTCATCGGGCGCGCCAAAACCCAGAAGCGGGATTTTGTAAAAAACGGCAATTGGCTTGTGACAATATCCGACATGACAGAAGCGGGCATCACCATATAAGCGTCTTTGAAGGTGGCTTTGCTGCTTAAAAGTTCGGAACGTGTCGGCAAACCGCCAACGGGAAAATAATAGTCTTTCTCATTCATCAAATTGTTGTCTCCTCTTTTGTGAAAGCTTTTTCAAAAACTTTCTTTCGTCAAAAAGCTTTTAAAACCGCTTAAAAAATTTATTCTAATTTTTGCTGTTTCGCCTGTCTCGTCGGTCAAGTTTTTTTAAAAATTTTATCGGATAAGCTTTGAACTTCTTTCAAGCGATGGCAAAGAGATTTCATAATATTCATTCTCCCTGATTTTCTTCCCCTCCGGAAAAGTTTTGGTTGCGTGAGCCAAGACTTTCTTTCATTTTTCCGGTCAATACATGTTGAAACTGTTGTTCAACCGGTTTTAACGCGCGGTTTGTCTGGTGGAACAATGTCAAAATGCGATAAGCAGGATGGGTAATAACGGGAATGAAGAGAAATTCATTATCAAACCCTTCCGGCAATTCTGTGCGGCTTAAAATGGAAACATAATTTCCGGTTGCAACGAGTTGAACAATCAATGGAATGGAAGATGTTTCGACAATCGGAACGGCGGTAACAAGCGGGGGTCCAAGCGTTTCGATGAGCGATTTCAATTTTGTGCCTTTTCCGGGAAGAACCAAAGCTTCGCCAATCATTTCGGCAAGATTGATTTTTGTTTTTCCTTGCAAGCGTTTTTCGAGACTATGACCTTTGCGAAAAAAGAGGCCAAGCGGGCATTTCACCTCTTTATCAATCGCAAAACGGGGCTGTTTTTCTATGTCATAGGCCAAAGCAAGATCGGCTTTGCCATCAAGAAGCACATTTTGCACATTGTCGTTTTCAGTCGTCAACACGTTGATTTTGGTGGATTTGTGGTTTTTCTGGAAGTCGACAATTGCGGAAAAAAGAACAGTAGCCGCCAGATTTTCTTCACACACAATTGTCAAATTCTGGCGGATAACACCGTTTAAAGCTTTAATCTCGCTCAACATCCGCTCTTCATTGCGCATTGTTTCGCGGATATGGCCAAGTACCAGTTCGCCGGTGGCCGTGAGTTCCAGCCCCTTATGGCTGCGGGAAAAAACCGGTGTGCCGATTTCTTCTTCAAAGAGCTTTATTTGCCGCTGGATGGCAGAAGCGGCAACATGAAGCTTTTGTGCGGCACTGCGTAGCGAACCCGAACGCGCCACCTCGTCAAGATATTTCATCAAACGGTGTTGCAAAGTGCTCAAATCCCCCCTTGTCCGTTTTTTATGTTTTGGAGCTTTTTTCTTTTCAACCCTTTTTGATACTCCACGGGAAGAGAAGTTTCTGGGTAAGAATAACAAGTTGGAACAAGATAAGCGACATGGCAGCCAGCACAAAAAGCCCCGCCCAGGCTTGCGGTATTTTATAAATCGAGGTGGAAAGCTGGAGGAAGAAACCTATGCCCTTATCGGCCGAAACAAATTCGGCAACAACCGCGCCGATGACGCATAAAGTAATCGAAATTTTCAAGGCCGAGAAAATATAGGGCACAGCATAGGGCAAGCGGATTTGCAATATTTCACGGCGAACCGGTGCGCGGAGCGATTTTGACAGCTCGATCAATTCGGGCGGTGTAGAAAGAAGCCCTGTCGAAGTGGCAATAACCAGCGGAAAAAACGAAATAAGAAAGGTGATGAGAATGCGCGGAAAGTCACCCGAACCGAAGG
Organism: Bartonella sp. B10834G3; assembly: GCF_016102505.1. Classification (NCBI taxonomy): domain Bacteria; kingdom Pseudomonadati; phylum Pseudomonadota; class Alphaproteobacteria; order Hyphomicrobiales; family Bartonellaceae; genus Bartonella; species Bartonella sp. B10834G3. The sequence goes on along the minus strand of NZ_JACFOM010000003.1, from coordinate 184,387 downwards.
CGACAATGACAATCGGCGCAATGGCGACAACCGGTGTCGACTGGATAATGACCAATAACGGATAAACTGTTTTCGATAAAAGCGGCGAGCGGATAAGACAGACAGCAAGCGGCAAAGCAATCAGAATGGATACGAAGAAGCCGAGAAGTGCCACCCGCAAAGTTGCAAAAATATGAACAGCCCAACGCGATCCATCAATCACATGGAAAGCTTTGAAAATTTCAACCGGCTGCGGCAGGATGAAAGAGGGAATGGCAAAAAACACCGCCGCCAATTGCCAGATCACAAGAATAGCCACAATGAGCAACACTGCCGGTAAAGCCGACATTAGCGAGGAGAGGTGAAACAGCTTTATCTTCTTCCTCTTAAGCGAGCTTTGGCTTGATGAGGAGGTTTCTGAGGGTGTGAGCGAAGTCATGGACCACCTTTTGGTTTGCGGTTTCGGCATTGCGTGGCCGTCCGAGCGGCACGTCGAGTTCGGTTAAAACAGTTCCCGGCCGGCCGGCGAGAACCAGCACACGGTCGGCAAGAATGGCAGCTTCATTGACAGAATGGGTAATGAACATCACGGTTTTCGGCCGGTCGGAAAAAATTCTTAAAAGTTCAAAACCCATTTCATCGCGGGTTAATGCATCAAGGGCGGAAAACGGTTCATCCATTAACAAAATATCGGGGTCGAGATGAAGCGCGCGGGCAATGCCGACACGCTGCTGCATACCGCCCGACAATTCCTCCGGCATACGTTTTTCAAAACCGGTAAGGCCGATCATGCGCACAAGTTCATGGGCTTTATCAATATCGGCGGAATTGACCTTGCCGAATTTGTGTTTGATCGGAAAGGTAATATTGTCCACAATATTGAGCCATGGCAGCAATGTCGGGCGCTGAAAAACAATGCCGACATCTTCACGCGGCTCCTTGACCGGCATACCGAAAACTTCCACCTTGCCCTGTGTCGGTTTCAAAAGACCGGCAATCAACCGCAAAAGCGTGGATTTGCCACAACCGGAAGGCCCCAATACCGCAAGAAATTCGTGATAGCGAACATCGAAACTAATATTGTGAAGCGCTTGTGTTCGCCCTGTCGATGTCGTGAAAAACTGGCTTAACCCTTCAAAGCGGATAGAGGGGGGAGAAATCGCATTGCTTGGTTTCATTTCTATGGGTTGCAATTGGCTTGTTGTCATTTGAAGCCCTCCAGATTTTCGGAAAAACCGGTTTTAACGGCACTTTCAGCGGTTACCGCATTCGGGTCGAGGTTTAACGCTTCGGCAGTCTTTTGCCATGTGCGTTGAAGCTTGTCGCGACGGAAAGTGCCAAGGCCGTATTGATCTGTTTCGTCATTGTAAATGAGCTTCAATGTATCGAGAAGCGAACCTTTAACACTCTGGCGATCAAGTTCGGGAACACTTTCCATCACCGCATCGACCGCTTCATCGGGATGTTCATGCATGAATATGATTGATTGGCGATAGGCTTTGATAAAGCGGGTCAGAACATCGGGCCGTTCGGAAATGAATTTGTCTGAAGCAATCAGCGAACTGCCATAAAGATCAAGTCCACTTTCCACCCACGGAAAGGCTCTGATTTCTTTGTGCGCAATTCTGGCCTGTTCTTCGTAACGCGTGTAGTCGGTGAGCCACGCAATAATCACATCGGTCTTTCCGGTTATCAACATCGGCCCCAAAGCACCGGAGTCGACCCGTGTAAGCGCAATATCATCCATGGATAAATTCTGGGTTTTCAGAAAAGGCGGCAGGAAAAGATTGGAAGCGGTAAAAGGCGAGGTGGCTACAGCTTTGCCCTTTATATCGGCGATTTTCTGAATGGGGCTATCGGAAAGCACATAAAACGCATGTGGCGTTTTGTTAAAGATCGCCATAACCGCGCTCACCTTCACATTTGCGCTTACACGCGCAGCCATGAGCGCGGTGATGTCGGCTGCTCCCACATCGCTCACTCCGGCAGCAATGCGGGTAATCGCGTCATTGCCGCCACGCCCCGGTTCAATCGCAACATCAAGCCCTTCGGATTGGCAAAACCCTTTGTTTACACAAACATAAATGGCGGTTTTATCGCCACCGGGTAACCAGTCGAGTTGAAAACGCACTTTGTCAGGGGCTTTTTGAACCTCTTTAGCCTCAAGCGTTTGCGGACATAATAGAAGCGCCAAACTCCCACAAAGAAGATTAGCCGAAAGAAAACTTGATGAAAGAAAACCGGCTGACAGAAGCCTTGTTTTAAAAAGACTTTTAAAAGCAACTTTGGCGGCCGAAAAAGTCGCAATCGGGAAAGTTTGTTTAAAAGTTGAAAAACCTTGTTTGAACCTCGTCCGGATAAAGCTTTTTATATCCGCCCTTTCGAGACGCAGTGTTTTTGAAGTTGCAATTTTCTTTTGGACTTTAAGACAAGAAGTGAGGTTCCTTGAAGAACCGTTGCGGGGAAAGGAATAAAAAGCATTGTCGCTATTGTTTCGACATTTCGCTTGCATGAACTTTTCCTCTCCCGCTTAAAAAGCATTCCGGTTTTTTGAAAACCCCGAAAAACCGAACGGGTATTATGAACAAATTCCGGTTTTGCCATTTGTGCTGTCGGGTATTATCCGTTTAATTTTTTTGAAAACCGGATAATCAGCACAAGAAAGGCGGCGTATCGACATTCAACTTATGAAACCAAGCGTATTTTTTAACCTATAGTGTCATCCTGTATTTGCCGGAAAAACTAGTCTTTCTCTTTGAAGCTCTAACTTTGTCTTCTTCAAAAAAGAAAACCGGTTTTATTTCCGACACCCCAAGATTTACACGAACAACAAGTGAAAACAAGAGAAAAAACCTAAAAATTAGGCGTTTTTATTTATTGATTAAATTTTATGCATTTTTTAAGAAGAAATAAGCAAAAAATAAAAATATTAAATAATATCAATGGTTTCAAAAAACACTATTGACCGGCTCTGGTGCAACCTCTGCGCTTTTATTAAGCGTTCTTAAAATGAGCGCGGGTTGCTCTAAATTCTCTTAATACTGCTTTCGACTTGCCAGCGGGGGCAAGAAGAAATTCATGGTGTAAAAATTAAACAGCAAAACAATAAAAATCGCGCCACAAAGGGCGCGATTCTCGATGACATTGAAAGGAATATGAAAAATCCTGCTTGTCAGGCAAGGCCGGTTTTGACAATTGCTAATTCATGCCTTTGTCCTAATGGCTTTTAACCTGCTTTCCCCATGGCAACCGGTTGGGGTGCTGTCAGTTCCTTCTCGTCAAATGCTCTCAAAAGATCATAGTGATAATCGGCATCTTCGCAGAACAATTCGCTGCTCACCCCATAGGCAAGTCTTCTCACGCCGAATTTCAAAGCCGAAATCCCCGCCGAAGCGGCAAGGCTTGGCATACCGGCAAAAGTGTAGCTGAAAATCCGATTAAGATATGGCGCATCCCCTTTCACCTTTTCCTGAAATTGGAAGTTTTTCCCAAGATAAGGGCAGCTTGCAATCACCGCATGTTCTTCGCCCGCAGGTGGCGTAAAATGGTCGCCCCAGGTTTCGATCTTATCGGCAAAACGGGCAATTTCCGGCCGCGTTTTAAGGTCGATAATCAATCCTGTGCCGACAATCAGAAAATCGAATTCATCACTTTCGTGCGGCGTGACAAGGACAAGCTTTTCACCCTCCATACGGCAGCTTTTAATGGGGCTTGCAAGTTTCAATTCATAATTGTCGAATTTTGTGCACCGCAAATAGGAATCCTGTGTCGGCGGTTGGTTGACATCAAAGAGATATTTCATGAAACGCCATTTCTTGTCGTCATCAAGATCGGCAAAATGGCGCAAAAACCCGCTATATTCCATAAAACGGTAAGGGTTGACTGTCGGTAAAACGGAACGTCTGACAAAATGCGTTACCGATTTTGCACCAAATTCCAAGGCTGTGGCACTGTTATCAAAAGAAGACGAGCCACCACCTACAACCGCAACACGCTTGCCGACAAGTTTGTCAAAATTGATTGCTTCGGCCGTGTGGGCATAAACTTTCTTGTCAAGATGATCCTTGAACATATCGGGCACAACCCATTGGCCACTTCCCTCGATGCCGGTCGCTAAAACCACAAGGCGGGTATAGATTATATCGGCTTTGCCGTTTCGTTCGATATGAAGCGCGAAAACATCATCTTGCAACGGCTCTATATCGGTTACAACTGTCCGGTTTGTCACCTCTATATGGGTGACTTTTTTCAACCAGTCGAGATATTCCGCCCAAAGATTAGTCGGGATTTTATAAAGCTCTTCCCAGGATTCGTGTCCGAAACGCGCTTCCCACCAGGCACGCACAGTCAAACTGCCAATGTCGAGATCAGGCCCCGTCACATATTTCGGCGTGCGCAATGTGTGCATACGGGCGTAATTGCGCCACGGCCCTTCAAAACCGGCTTCATTTTTATCCAGAATGGCAATGTTGGTAACGCTTTCCCGCCGCAATTGTAGCGCCAATGTCAAACCGCTTTGTCCGCCGCCAATAATCACAACATCCTTCACCGGATTGCCGTGATAAGTCTTCGGCTTTACCCATTGGCGAGCAGGATAGTTCAAACATTCAAGATCATATTTTGCCTGCCGCTCAAGCTTGGCAAGATTTATTTCGCTATTTTCTGGCATGTCTATTCCCCATTAAAGACAGTCCAAGGAACAAGCTCCGGCTTTTAAAAGAACCTTGGCTGCCGGTTTAAAACGGGGATGACACTTTCTGTCCGGATCGACCCGATCGACCCGCAATACGCTTTATGCCGGTGGTTGAGAGGCTAAATATAAGGCAAAAAATTGTCAAGATTAAAATTTAGGCAAAATCAAATATAATTTGCTGTTATTTCAAGCATAACCCATTGGTGAATACGTATAAATATGTTTTTATTTTGCCTGTTTTCTGTTTTGTTTTTTATTTTTTTGATAGTTCATTGCTTGTTTAATATTATTGATTTTATTTGGGGGGGATAAAGCAACGGAAACGATCAGTGCAGTGTGGTGCGCCGCAATTAAGCGAGGCTCCGACAACCAAGTGAAACACCGGAAGGGCATTAAGTTCCCATAAAAAGCACTGCCGGAAAGGAAAAACACGCACATAAGTTTTTCCTGAAATGTCGGCGCGATTATGCCCCGAAAGTCAAGTGGCATGGCTTTTGCTTTTCATATTTTCAGCAACTGTCGAGGTGCGGAAATTCTACGCGGTTTTATATCGAAGTGTTTTCCGGATATTGTTTTCAATTTTGTTCTTTAGGGAAGAAGAACCATGAAATCCAAGAAAGATTATCGTGCCCGCCAATTTTACGGTTATGGGCCGAACCCGCCAGACCCCGAATGGCCGGACGGGGCAAAAATTGCGGTACAATTTGTCATCAATTATGAAGAAGGCGGGGAAAGCAATATTCTTCATGGTGACAAAGCCTCCGAGCATTTATTATCCGAAATTGTCGGTGCAGTTCCTTGGGAAGGGCAGCGCAATCTCAATATTGAATCCTTGTATGAATATGGTGCGCGTGTCGGCTTTTGGCGGCTCTACCGGCTTTTTACCGAAAGAAATATGAAGCTTACGGTATTTGCCGTGGCCAAGGCTTTGGAGCTTAATCCGGCTGTTGCGAAAGCCATGGTCGAGGCCGATTGGGAAATTGCCACCCATGGCTTTCGTTGGCTTGAATATAAGGATGTTGATGAAGAGGAAGAGCGTTTTCACATTCGCGAAGCCGTACGCATCCAGAAACAACTAACGGGTGAGCGCCCATATGGAATCTATCAGGGAAAACCGTCGATCAACACTTTGCGGCTTACCATGGAAGAGGGCGGCTTTATCTATTCGTCAGATAGTTATGCCGATGAACTTCCCTATTGGGTAGAAGGCATCGAAAAGCCGTTTCTGATTATCCCTTATACATTGGATGTCAATGACATGCGCTTTGCAACCGCACAAGGCTTCAATAGTGGCGAACAATTTTTCAACTATCTGAAAGACAGTTTCGATGTTCTTTATGAAGAGGGTGAAAAAGGCGCGCCGAAAATGCTTTCTATCGGTTTGCATTGTCGTTTGGTTGGCCATCCGGGGCGGGCAAAGGCACTTGAAAAATTTCTTGATTATGTGGCAGCCAAAAAGTCGGTTTATATTGCACGGCGCATAGATATTGCCCGCCATTGGCAAAAAGTGCATCCGGCCAAATAAGCCTGAAACAGAATAAAGAAAAACCGGAGGACAAGAAACAATGGTCGAGCAGGAAAATCATAAAAAACAATTGCACGAGCTTGCCGTTTTAAAAATCGGAAAAGCCGAATTTTCTCCTTTTGGCGATGTGATCGATGTGAGGGAAGAAACAATTTCGCCCGACCAAATGGACAAAGAAAATAAAACAGGCTCGGCTTACCAAAAAAATCCGGTTATGATCCCGATCAATCAGGGGCGGGCAACCCGCTTTCATGATCTTGCAAAGGTTGAAGCGGAGGGGGAAAAGTCCCGCGTCCTCATCAATGTCTTCCGGTCTCTCCCGATCGACTTTCCTGTTCAGATTGATATGATGGAGCGCCACCCCTATGGCTCGCAGGCATTTCTGCCAGCGGGCGAAAATCCGTTTCTCGTTGTTGTGGCAAAGGATGAAGGGGGCAAACCTTCCGCCCCGCAAGCCTTTTATTGCCCTTCAGGTGTCGGCGTTAATTATCATAAAAATGTTTGGCATTTTCCGCTTCTTGCACTTTTCAAGACAAGCGATTTCTATGTGGTTGATCGCGGTGGTGTCGAAAACAATCTTGAAGAATATTTTTATCAAGACGAGGCTTGGCAAATAAGCCGGTTGCCGGATTTTGATAAATGACGGAAAGGCTTCGCGAACTTGCGTTTTAAAGAACCGAATTGAGCAAAATATCAAAATTGAGAACACATAAATACCGGCAAACAAATTAAGGAAAAAAGACCCCGTGAAAATTGAACAATTGAACACTCTTCCAGCCCCCGCTTTTATTGATTGTTTAAGCGGTATTTTCGAGCATTCCCCTTGGGTGGGGGAAAGTGTTGCAGGAAAACGCCCGTTTGAAAATCTCGATGCGCTTTATGAGACCATGGTCGAAGCGGTTCGACAAGCTCCGGAAGAGTTGAAAGACAGATTGATTTTGGCTCACCCCGATCTTGCGGGTAAGCTTGCCCGTTCATCGAAATTGACGGCGCAATCGGAAAAAGAACAAAAAGGGGCAGGGCTTGATCGTTTGAGCGAAGATGAATTCGATCAATTTCAGAAATTGAATGAAGCCTATCGGGCAAAATTTTCTTTTCCATTTATCATTGCGGTTCGGGGGCATGGTGGCAAAGCCCATGACAAATATTCCATTCTCGCCAATATGAAAAAGCGCTTGAACAATGATAAAGATGAAGAAAAAGCCACGGCGTTGACGGAAATCTTCCGCATTGCGCGCTTGCGGCTTGAAGATCTCATCGACAGCGAGGGATAAAACATGACCGGTTTGACAACCCATATTCTTGATACGGCATCCGGTAAACCGGCTAGCGGCGTTAAAATTCAGCTCTACAAGCTTTGCCCGCAAAATGTTCCGGAAAATGAAAAGAACGGGACAATAAACAACCCCCTTAGCACGGCCGAAAAAACGCATTTAGCGGGGGAAAAAACGCAATCCGTTGTCAAAAAATTGCTTGTTGAGACAAAGAGCAATCAGGACGGGCGAACGGAAAAACCGCTTCTTGATGAAAAGGCAATGGAAAACGGGCAATATGAATTGCACTTTTTCACGGCAGCCTATTTTTTAAACGAGGGCGCAAAACTTGATACCCCGCCTTTTCTTGATGAAATCACCATAAGCTTTTCAATAGCGGATAACACCGCCCATTATCATGTGCCGCTTCTTGTAAGCCCGTGGAGCTATTCGACCTATCGCGGCAGTTGAAAAACGAGGCCGGATAGGGAGTAAAAATCCGGCTGGATATTAAAATGAGGCCGGATATGATGACCGGATATTATGATTTGTGCACATCATTCTCGCCGTCACTTTCAGGCACAAGTTTGTAAGCCCATGTTTCAGGCTTGTTGAGTATTTTTTGGCGTTATCGGTTTTAAAGTTCGTCGTAACGCTTGCCGATTTTCTTTCCGGAAATTGCCCAGATACAGGATAAAACAAGTGCAAGCAGCATAATAACCGGCGGGTAGGCAACTTTGTTCATAAGCGTATCAACCCAGCCCCAGAATGCATCCGACCCACGATAGACAAAAGTATCAATAGCGTTTTTTGCACTGAAGCGCGAATTTTCATCAACTGCCGAAAAGAGCATTTCACGGGCAGGGCGGGCAAGTGCATATTCTCCCACACGCCGCAATATCATCGCGATTGCCAAAATCGGAAAGCAATAGAATATGCCAAGCAGTCCGAACAGGATTACCATCATGACAGGCAAGCTTACAAGCAAGAATGTCACGCCGAATTTTTTTGCAATGCGGGCGGTAACGAACATCTGGATAAGAATGGACGAGGTTTGCACAACCGTATCCATAATGGAGAAAAACTGTGTCTGTTCAGCAGGATTGGTAAAGGTCGCCTGAACAAGGCGTGCCTGCGCGTAATAAAGAAAAGTGGTTCCGGCCGAGGTGAAAATGGCATAAACGGCAATTTGGCTGAGATAAGGCGATTGCACAATGAGTTTCAAGCCAATCCATATGCCGGAATAGGTTTCACTCTTTTCTTTTTCCGACGCAGCCATTCCAGGCTTGTCTTGTTTCATGTCTTTGCCGCGGCCGAAATCATTTCGCCAGTGCACGAGAAAAAGCCAGAGAAAAAGCGTTGATAAAAACAGCGCTGTCGAAATTAAAAGCAGGCCGGCATAGCCCACTTTTTCAACCATAAATGCGCTTATTAACGGGCCGGTTATGCCGCCGAGGCTTGCGCCTGCCGATAGGGGGCCAAACAGGCGCTGTGCCTGTTCTTTGGTAAAAACCTCGGCCAAAAAGCTCCATGTGAGGGAAATAACAAACAGGTTATAAACTGAAACCCAGACAAAGAATGCGCGCCCCACCCAGACATTGCCGCTATTATAATAAAGGCTTAGCGTAAAGCCGAGCATAATAAGACTACAAAAAAGCGTCGAATAGATGAAGAGATTGGTCTTTTTAATCTTCTGGCTGATAAAGCCGAAAACGGGCACAACGAGAAACATGGCGCAAAAAGTGGCAGTAAAAAGCCATGAGAGATGATCGACACCACCGGCAATGCCGAATGTTTCTCGCACCGGTCGCAACATGAAATAGCTGCAAAAGACAAGAAAAAGCGTGAAAAAGCCGCCCAAAAAAGCAACTGTTTCATGCGCTTTTAGCGCGAACAGACGTTCAAATATATGTTGCAGCTTGTTTGTCATTATAGGCCAAGGCGTTTACGCAATTTATCTGCCGGAAGGTGGGCACGAAAGCCCGGCGCGCCGGGAGCAAAAATATGCGCTGTTTCAAGTTTGCCGGTGATGACAGGTTCGCAACCGGTTTCGCGCACGAGCTCGGCCACAACGGCCAACGTTTTTTCATCGTCACTTGCGATCGGCATACCAACAGCTTCTATTCTTTTATTGAAACAATCTTCAATTACCGTGGCGTCAACTGCCGAAAAAGCGCGGACAAGGCGCACATCCGGCACATATTTTTTTACCGTTTCGGCAACGCCGTTTTTCTTTGCTTCGATTGAAAGAGGCTCTAAATCTCCTCCCCACAAAGGCGGGTTGGTAGCATCAATAACAATTTTCCCCTTCATTTCGGCGGCAAAATCTTTGCCAATTTGAGGCCAGGCTGAAAACGGCACTGCAACAAGGATAACATCACCAAATTGTGCCGCCTGGCGCGGTGTGCCGACTGAAGCTTTGTCTCCAAGCGGGTTTGTCAAGCGTCGCAACTCATCCGGATGGCGCGAAGAAAACATGACCGAATGGCCGGATTTCACAAGGAGGGTTGCAACAGTTCCGCCAAGCGAGCCGGCGCCAATGACCCCGATTTTAAGATTTTTGACATCAGCTTCCGTTTTTGTTGCGGGGCTATCGTTTACTGTTTCCGCTTTGGATGAATTTGAAGTCTTCCCCACCGAATTTTCGGTATTTTGTGAAAAAGCCTGCGACAGGGAAAAAATCTCGGCAAGAGACAGAGCCAAAGCAGATTTTAATATAAAACGACGATCAAGAGACATGTTGAACCTTCTTGTCTTGAACCTTGTTGTCCAGAACGGGAAACCTTTCTTGCTCAAATCGGGAAAGCCTTATCAAGTCGGGCGAGATCTTCTTCATCAAGATGAAGAGAAAGTGCGGCGCTGTTTTCACGGCAATGTGCGGGCGAACCTGATTGGGGAATGGAAATGGTAAAATTGTTTCTGATTGTCCAGCCGATTGCGATTGCAGCAGCAGTCATATGATGTTTTTGCGCAATGTCTTTTAACACCGCATTTTGCAAAAGCGGGGTTTTACCCGAACCAAGCGGTGAATAGGCCATAATCGGCATAGCGTTATTTTTTGACCAATCGAGAAGGCCACCTTCGATAGAGCGGTCGACAAGCGAATATTCCACCTGATTGGTTGCGCATTGGTCGCCTTTTTCAAGGCTAAAAAGATCATTCATGTCATTAATGGAAAAATTCGAAACGCCCCAATCGACAATGGAACCTTCGCTTTTTAATTCTTCAAACGTATCAACCACAGTTTTGAGGTTTGAAATTCCGCCACGCCAATGCAAAAGATAAAGATCCATCTGCTTTAATCCCAAGCGTTGAAGGCTGTTTTTGCAGGCATTGCGAATGTCTTCGGCTTTTGTTGCGTGCGAAGGCATGACTTTTGAAACGATATAAGGTTTTGTTCCGGTTTTTTTTATAACACGGCCAACCATTTCTTCAGCTTTACCGGAACTGTAAAGCTCGGCGGTATCAATCAGATTCATGCCAAGATCAAGACCGGTTGCAAGCGCTTCCTCTTCTTGTTCTAGAGGGCGTTGACCGGCTGCAAGCGTCCATGTTCCCATGCCAAGCGTCGGGATCATCCGGCCGGTTTTAAGACGGATTGGAGGGTTTTTTATAGCTGTGGCTTGTGTTCTTGCCGAAATTGTCGGACCAAGCATGAAAGCTGCACCACAGGCGATAGCAAATTGTCGACGTGTTATGTCCATTCTAGCGCCTTTCCTGTTTTTGTAGAGAGCAAGTATAGCCGAGCTTTCAAAAACGAAAAAGGTATTATTGTTCATTCATGAAATGAATGAAAATCATGAATGATCGGGGAGAAACAGAATTTTTATCAAGCCACGCTTTAGAGGCTGAAAAGCTTCTCATGAGGTCACAAGGTTCTCGAAAAAAAGCCGTTTCGACAGATGAAAGTCTCGAAATTCTGTTTAATTGCAGCGGTAATTTGACAAAACGTCACGCAGAATAACTTTTTTAAATAAATCAAAAATGGAGCATATGTTGAAATATAAAAATATTTATTTGGAAGAAACATATGGTCTGATGACCTGATTAAAATCCGAGATTATTTTATATGCCTCTTCCTGTGTTTTCAAATTAGAAAAGGATAATATTAATCCGCTCAAATCTCTTCTTTCTATTTGACGGTTTGAAATGCATCCAATTCCAAAATTTTCTTTTTGTGCAATTGTCATTAATTTCAGATCGTCACACTCAACACGATTTTTGCACAGTAATAATGTGTTAAGTCCGTGATTGAAATTTTTTACATGGAATATGTCGGAAACATATCTATTCAATGCATTTTGTAAAAATATTTGCCTTTTTTTATAATTAAGCCTCATTTTGTTCAAATGTTTGGCAAAATTACCAGAATCCATAAATTCGGATAATACAGATTGGGTTAATATTGGAAATCCATCTATCCATTTTTGATAAAAATCGGTTATTTTGGTAACCATATACTTTGGAACAATAAAATAGCCTAATCGTAAGTCAGGATTAATTAATTTACTGAAACTACCAATATAGATCATATTGGCTTTTCTATGATTATTGAGACTGGCAAGAGCCGGTAATGGTTTGTTATCATATCGGAATTCACTATCGTAATCGTCTTCTATTATAAATGTACCATTTTTCTCAGACCAATCTAATAAGGTGTTTCGATTATCATCTCCCAGAACGTAACCGAGGGGGCTTTGATGATTGGCTGTGACGATAATAAATTTAACGTCGGGATGGTTTTTTAAAGCATCTGAAATTTGCATTCCGTTATGATCGACAGGAACAGCGACAATATGTGTACCCGAACTTTTAACAATATCCAAAGCGGGCGGAAAACACGGGTCTTCTAAAAATACTGTGTCTTCCGGTTCACCAAGAGCTTGCATAATGAGATTCAAGGCGCCGCGAAATCCGCTACTGATGAAGACCTGATCGGGTTCACAAACGATTCCACGGGACAGCCCGACGTAACGTGTGATGCTTTCTTTTAATTTTTTTAGCCCTGTTGGAAGTGGGTAAAACAACGCATTATGGGTTTCAGCAATCTTTCGCTTTGAAAGACTACTCCAATATTTTGCGGGAAATAAATCAATAGCCGGTAAACCGATCTGGAGCTTTTTGAAGGTCGTTCCTTCGGCATAAATGGACTGATGTTTTGCGGAATTGGTCGCAGCCTTCGTGTGTAGGCTTTCAGGGGCGAGGGAAAGGCTTGCAACATATGTGCCGGCAGGCCCTCTGGAGACGAGATAACCATCTCCAATAAGACGACTATATACGCTTTCGACGGTGTTTTTTCCAACCCCCAGTTCACGCGAAAGCGCCCTGATCGAGGGTACGCGCTGTCCTATCTGAAAAGTACCGTTATCGATTAATGCAATGATCTTTTGGTAGAGGCTATCACCAATTCCTGCGCGGGACGATTTTGGCGAAGAGTTTGTGTCCATCGCGTCTATGTTTATAAGCTCGTTTGACATTCGTTTCCTCGCCGTCAGAAACATCTTCATTCATAACAATCAATGACAGTAATCAATAGATATTTAGAATTGAATGGTCAAACCGGTGAGAAGTCGCTCGAAAACTTGACATTCGCGAGAGCGAATTTTTCTGCCCGATTTTGACTTTCGCCTCGAATAAAAGATTATCATGACGAAACGATCACGGTTCATCACAATCCGGTTTGCCGACTTCGGTTGGAGGAACAGGCATTCTTCAAGAAGCCGGTGAGATGATCTCGATGAATGGCAGGGAAGCTCGGCGGGACAACGTTTTTGTCGAGCGACTTTGGCGATTTGGCAATTCTTTGATGTTTCGTTAAATATGAGGAGGGTCGTCTTCATACGGGCGAGGCTCTGGCTCTGGCTCGTGAACGTGCTGCTATCAGCCGATAGCCGAATTTTTATGGAAGCCGATGCCCACCTTCATTCCTTAACCACAACCCCTGAACGACCAGATGACCTGAACGCCCACACCCCCTGAACGACCAGAAGCCCTGAACGACCACAAACCCTGAAAAGGTTTACTTCACTATGCTGCCAGATAAGGGGGGGGCTGCATAAACGGGTCATGAAGCCCGCCAAAAACACATCAAACTGTTCAAACAAACGGAACCACTTCTCTTGATGTTATTTTACGATGCCAAGTGTTGAAAAAGAGCCTGATTTGTAGGTTTGGGGATTCGTAATTTCCATGACAGCGCTTTTGATTAAAAAGACAAGAAACAGAATCTTACGTTTGTTTTGTAGAAATCCCCATAGAAATTTTTATAGAAATGCATCCTTTGTGTCTGAAACCAAAATTCAAATGTCACTATCAAATTGTCCCGATATGTCCCTATCGCAACAAGCGCATTTGCGACATTGTTTCATTCACAGAATTTTAGAATACGGTAATGCATGTTTGACTTTCTTGAATTGCCTCTGCAAAATCGGGGCATATATTTTGCTAAAGTCAGTTTGGCTATCAGCTATCTTTCGGCTGTATTCGACCGTTTCGGTTTTTGGGGTCATTTTGGTGAAACAGGTGTTTCATGGGGCTCGATGACCCAATTTTTTAAACATGTTTCGACTCTGTGTCCCTGGGCTCCGGAAAACATGATTCCTGTTATTGGTTGGGTGGTCACAGTTTTAGAGGCATTAATAGCTTTAGCCTATATTATTAACACGAAGAACAAATTCATTAACATTGCAAATATATTTTTATTAATATTATTTTTGCTAAGTATGTCACTTTTTCAAAGTATAAAAATGATGATTAATTTCAATGTTATTGTTTGTTTCGCGATTTCGTTATTAATATATTTTGCAGACTATAATGATAATAAGGAGAAGAGAACATGAAAAATCTCAGATTAAAATATTTTGACTTATCGCCGGAACTTATGAGTGGTTTTAGAGCCGTGAAAGTCGCCCTTGAGAAAAGCGTTGTCGAACAAAAGCTGATTGAATTGGTTTATCTCAGAGTTTCTCAAATCAATGGATGCGCATATTGCCTTAATCTTCATACAAATTCCCTGCTAAAAGATGGCGAAACGCAGCGCCGTATAGCTGAAGTGGCCGGATGGCGTGTGAGCGATCAATATTCTGAAAAAGAACGAGCGGCACTGAACTGGGCAGAACAGCTAACACTCATATCGACAAGCCACGCCGATGACGAGTCGTACGAGGCATTAAAAAAGGTCTTTAGTGACAAAGAAATATCAGACCTCACATTTGCAATATCGCTGATGAACGGAATGAACAGACTTGCCATTTCCATGCGGCAGTGAGGCGCATTACGACCAATGTCGAAAAGTTGACTGAAAAAAGACGTAAGTTATTCACGGCTTGGAGATGAGGTGCAGGCCATTTCTTTTTTAAGCACTTTAAGTGCTTGTCCGGATAGGAATGAAGACGAGATCTATCCTGAAAAAGAAATGGCCGGCACTTGAGCGGAAGGTCGAAAAAGCTTTTCATTAATTCTTTTATGAAGTCGTAAAAAACGTCGCGGGCTAGTCTCAAGACGATAAGTGCGCTCCAAAATTGTTTGTTTGTCTTTTGTTGATGTTTATTTCGCAAACTTTATCCATTTTTCAGGTCCCGATAGCTGATTAACGGGACATGTTCTCATTCAGAGAAAAATCTATGTTGGTGTCAAAATCTATTTTTGTGTCATTGGTGAATAAGCTGAGAAAACGGGTTTTCCTGAATTATCACGGATAGCCAGACCTGATCTAAAAAACATTGCAAAACTTGAAAAGATCGAAATTATCGACGTAACCTTCGCGGCTGATGTGAAAATGGAAGTTGGCCGAGTGAGCGCATTGCCGCCTTTAAAGTCGGTAACGGTTTTTGCGAAAATGTGAGGATCGGAGCGTTCATTACAGATAAAGCGCGGGAAAAAGTAGAAGAGCATCTAAAGGATGCTATGGAAAAAGGTGGCACTCTGGTCACGGGAGGAAACAGATTGGAGAAAATAGGTCACTTTTTTGCTCCCACACTTCTGACCGGCGTCACATCAAACATGAAAGTCGCAAGGGAAGAAACCTTTGGTTTCTTGGCGCCCATTTTCAAGTTTAACACAGTGGAAGAAGTCATTGCAGCCGCCAATAATACCGGATTCGGTCTTGCAGCCTACTTTTATTCCAGGGATTACTCGAAAATAATACGTGTCGCCGAAGCACTTGAATATGGCATAGTCGGAATTAATACCGGTGTTATTTCAACAAAAACGGCGCCTTTCGGAGGCATTAAACAATCAGGCATAGGACGCGAAGGGTCACATTTCAGTCTGGATGACTATACGGAGCTTAAATGTCTGTGTGTGGAAGTCTAGGTTCGAATATCTATGTGTGGAAGTCTAGGCTTAAGGTGGTCGAGCCGGAATAGACCATAATGGTTCCGGGCAAAGCTCTTAACAGAAAAGCATCTATTTGCGCATCCCTCATTGCGTGGTGCGGGTCAGAAATCATTGAGTTGTTCCAAATAAGCTCCATTGATGATCTTGAGCAATGATGACGCAAAATATCCCATTTCAAAAGTAGGGCTTATTATTGGGGCTATCGTTGAGAGTATGGTCAAAGCAACAAATGGCGGCGATAGCCAAGCCGGGAAACTTATTACACAAAGCATCAGTCAACAGATTATCTTTAGTTTGGCAGGTAGTGTAGGTTTAGATATTGCCACTAAATATGCCTATCAAAATGCCAGAAATTGAATGGTCAATAATCTCGAAGCTTCTATTTAAGGATCTTCAGAATAGATTGAAGCTATAATGTATTATAAAAACTTATTTATTAGCCTAATGGCAATTGTTGTGCTGTATGGATGTGGAGCTCACCACAGCAGATTTGAGTCTCTATACCCGGATCGTCCTAGACCAGATAGCGAACGTGATATATTGCAAACTTTTGTGGGTAAACCTGCCTCAACCTTAAACCGCTACTTGGGTAGCCCGGATGACCAACGTTTAGGTATTTGGGTATGGGGAGAAGAAAAATGGGTTTATGCACCAATTAATCAGACCCATATAGGATCAACTGATATGAAAAGATCTAATAGAGATACATGTAGGGTTGTAGCAAAGACGAATGAACAAGATATCATTCAAAGCATTTATTATGAGGAAGATATTCTTGAATCAGGAAGCGTTAGATGCCCGGCTATAGGAAATTTGAACAAACTTAAATATATAGTAAATCCTGCGTTGTATGAATATGATAAGAAACACGGGATAAAAAGAGATAATTACTGGATACCTAACTGATAAACCTCATTGAGTTATTTACTCAGGCGGGTTTTAGTTGGCCTCATTTACGGTTTAACATATTCAATTCGTTTCCTTTACCATCAATTGCGTTTCATAACTGAACGGAGATGCTGCAATCTGCCTTCGGAATCAAAAAATGGTAACCTCAATATTCAGCCCGATATGCTTATTAGCATGTTAGTGTTGTTGATTGTCTTATATATTTCGGGTTTTTCCAAAAAACCAATTCGTTTATTCCTGTAATGATGGTTTATGTTTATCAAAAAATACTTGAAAATGAATTTCGGTCTATGACAAATTCTAATACCGCTTTGACAGGCTGTGGTGAACAATAGGACTTGCAAGGTCTGGAAATTTTATGGGCATAGCCGTGGTTCAATGACTTGGTTTAATGCAATGGCAGCACTTGATAAACGTGGAGAGACAGGCGTTTTATCCAATACTGATGTTCATTATTATGGACCTGTTTTGTTGTGTGCTTTAGCTGTTATAGCTTATGACAATAAGGAAAAATGTCGGTATGAAACCGCTTTAACGTTCTTCTTCTGTCGGCTGTTCATGCCATTATTATAGCCTCGCATAATAAAAAATATTTGAGGCATTTTTACTTTTATAGATTGACACCTTGGTTTTTTGCTAGTGTTTTATGCCGAGTTTTTGAGGCAATTAAAAAGTTTCTGCAGCTCTTCGGCGCTTAAACCCCATTACCTGGCTCTGGTGTGATAATTATGGTTATGCAATATCGACAAATATCAAAGCTCAAGGACGCTAGTTTTAAAATGTGGAAACAAATATGAAGAATAAAATTATTACATTACTATGCTTGTCTTCATTAAGTGTTTTTAGTGGTTGTGGTACTGTGTTCGACCCTGATTATGTAACTCAACCTCGACTATCTGATGCTGCATGGTATCAAAAGCCAGGCGCAACACCAGAAGAAATAGCTGATGCATATGACAAATGTGAAAAACGCTATCCAGATGATATAAAGCTCGACCCAAATGTTAGACTGAATATCGCCTTTCAAACATTGTTTTGTATGGAAGATCAAGGATATTTTCCTAAGGATGGAACCAGAGCGATAAAGTCTTGTAGAAACTTTCATAATCCAAAAGTTCCCATTTGTGAGGCGAGAGGCGCTTATTAAAAAAGTATAAATTGTATTTTACAATTCGTATATTTTTTGAGGAAATTGAAATGAAAAACAAAACAACCGCTGATCATTCGGTTAGGGATAAAGGTTGGCGGTTGTTTGGCATTGAGCGTTAATTACTGTTTTGAGGCTTATGAGCCAATTAACAAGAAATAACAAGTAGAATTCAGTATTCTGCCCACGGTTATGGTATTTATACAGTGTGCAATGCATTTTGTTCGAGCCTTAAAGGTGAGGCTTTGCGCATTACTGATGCTGATAAGGGCAATGAGATAAAAAGCGAAAGTTCTTACAAGTGTCGTTCATGCATGAAAATGATATTATCAAAAAATAATCCAAGGTGAAGATTCAATGAGAAAATTTTTATCTCTTTTATGTGTCGTCCTTATGCTGAGTGGCTGTTGGCTTTCTCTCAACTTTAGTCAGGAAATTCAAGATAAATGGCGTGGGCAACCTATCGAAAATATCATTAAACGGTTAGGTCCATTCCATGTTGCACAAAATAAAAAGGGAGAAAAATATGTATACTGGGAACGATCTTTTCAAAAAAGTACACCTACAGGATATGAGTTAGCTTATTGTCAAGCCCGCGCGTTTTATGACGAGCACGGCAAAATCACAAGGCTGGATACTTATTCGAGAGGAGCTAATTGCGCTTTTGGTTTTAGTGACGCGCTAAAGTAAAACAGTTGTTATCGGTTGGTTTTTAATTATTCAGCATGTAGAAAAATTATCTTTATTAGGACTGTTGTTAAAATGAAAAAACGTGCAATAACTATATTTGTGTTCATCGTTTCGGGTCTGTTTCTCACCGCTTGTCAACAAACCACTGCGACGTCGTCTCAAGAAAAACCGGCTATGGTAAAAAAAAGCGAAAAGCTTTGTGAACGATTAGGGTGTCATGTGACATATCACCCATAATTCTGAGTTATTTTCATGGCCTTTACAGGCGTTGTCAAAACAAAGTTGCACTCAGGCCTAGGGTTACCCTTAAAGACGAGACACATTCGCCGTGGTGATTTTAGCGCGGTGAAGTCGCGCAACTGCATATTGCCAAGCTCGTGAAGAAAAAGGCTATAGAAGCAATATGACGGCGGCCTAACACCTAGAAGCCCGCACCGGTCACGAAGTTCATCCCTATCTGTTGCGGCATCTGGCAGTAACGCGGATTAATCAGGTCCAGGCGGTGGACATGAGCTAAAATCCGATGGCGCGTATTTTGTTTATCTTTGTGCCGTTGTGGACAGGTTTAGCCGACGGGTTTTATCCATCAAGACTATCAATCACGATGGAAACCGCTTTCTCAATAGATGAAGTCGAAGAGGCTCTTGCACATTTTTGTAAACCCGACATATTCAACACCGACAAAGGCTCGCAATTTACGTCGATGGACGTCACGGCAGTACTAAAGATCGTGCGAAGTGAAAGTCATAGCACGACGTCAGTCGGTTCCACCATTACATCCGGAAGCTTCATAAAAAGGACGAAGGAACGTCTTTTAAAGGCATTCATGACGAGTGCAATTGATCTCTCCCATTTGCTGTTTATGCTCCAATAAATCAAATGCTGTTTTTCCACTCTGCCTCGGAAAGATAACAGAATTTCAGACGGGAAGTTTTTGGAAGGAAATTGAAGGATGGTTTCAAATCATAATTGATTGAAAGCATTATCCATAAAAATTTCCCTTACATATTTTTCAAAATAGTACGGATTGGGGGTTGTTTTTAAAAAATGGGAAAGATTGATGTTTGGAAGCTATGGTGAAATGCCAAAATTTAAATGGCGCACCCGAAGAGATTCGAACTCCTGACCCCCAGATTCGTAGTCTGGTGCTCTATCCAGCTGAGCTACGGGTGCACTTTTGAAAACCACCGGAACGGTGTTTCCAGCCAGTTTCATTGCCGACATCCGGATTTGAACATCTTCAATCGACTGACAAGCGGTTTCCTAATTGGTTCGTGAAAAAAATGCAAGAGAAGAATTTATTTTTTTGTTCATTCTTGTCGTTAATTCGCTCATATGCGGCTGAAACGCGGGAAATCCCTATTTTAAAAAACGCTTGTCAATAAAACATCGAGTGAGCCGGTGGTTCACATTTTTACATCATGGCAAGCCTTTTTCGGGCTTCATTGAAAGCCTTCAAGCTTTATCATAAAATTATGCATCGTTGCGTTGGTGTGTTTTTTCGCTTCTTTGGCGTTCATCACCATGCGAGGGGAGATCGGGAACGCGAATTTCAAAATGTGCACCGCCACTATCTTCATCAACGAGTGAAATTGTGCCGCCAAGGGCGTGGATAAGCTCTTCGCATATGGTTAGCCCCAAACCCGAACCGTTGCGGCTGGTCGAGCCCTGAAACGGTGAAAACAGATGTTCTTTGGCCTTTGCCGGCACACCGGGGCCGGTGTCTATAACGTCGATAATGGCCATATTGTCGATACGGTGTCCGCTA
This sequence comes from Bartonella sp. B10834G3, assembly GCF_016102505.1. Lineage (NCBI taxonomy): Bacteria > Pseudomonadati > Pseudomonadota > Alphaproteobacteria > Hyphomicrobiales > Bartonellaceae > Bartonella > Bartonella sp. B10834G3. The sequence continues at coordinate 164,086 of NZ_JACFOM010000003.1, read as the reverse complement.
ATGGTGAGCTTGTTTTGAAGATTTTCACCATCTTCCCGCTCCACCATGGCCTGAACAGCATTGCGGCAGAGATTGGTGAGAACGCGGTGGAGTTGTTCCTCATCGGCATCAACCGTCATATCAACCGGTACATCATTCACAAATTCGACCTGATCGGAACCGGGAAGGGTGAGCGATTCAAGCACATCCGCAACAAGGCTGTGAAGGAGAAGTTTTTTACGCTTTGGCGCTTCTTCCTGCGTGCGCCCGTAAGTGATAACAGTCTGGCTATAAGTGACCGCGCGGTCGATAGCGCGGATAAGTTTCGGTGCAATTTTTTTCACCATAGGGTCTTTTGCCGTGGCGAGGTGGTCCGACATCAATTGCGCGGAAGCCAGAATATTCCTCATGTCATGATTGATTTTTGAAACCGCAAGCCCCAGATTGGCCAGATGTTTCTGGTGAGCATAGCTTTTTTGCAATTCGCTTTCGATAACCGAAATACGTTTTTGTGTCATTCCCAATTCATCACGGCGCGGTTCGGGCACCAGAATTTTGCTGGGATTATGCGGTTCCATCACAAAATCGAGCATATTGGTGTAGATGCTTTGTAAAGGGCGCACCAGAAGTTCGTGGACGATGAGGTAAATTGTCGTTGCTGCAACAATCGCAATGGTGAGCGAAATGACAACAAAATGCCAGGAAAAATCGATCATTGCCTGACGCAATTTCGCGTCGGCGACGGTGACTTCAAGGATAATGTTGGTTCCTTCGATAGGACCGCGAAGGAGCAAAATATTATTGCCGCCAAAATAGAGCGTTGTGAGAGAATCAAGAAGGGCTTTGGTTTCGCTATAGTCGGGAAGGTTGATTGTTTCATTGACGTGTTTCAAATCCGGCGATGTGGCAAGATTGATTTTTTCACCATTTCTGACAATGCTGATGGCCAAAGCATCGGTGGCGGTCAGAACATTTTTTTGCAAGTTCGGGCTTAAGGTGATTTCGGGGCTGGAAGCCAGAATCATGCTGATGGCTTTTGCCGATTGGTGGTGGTCTTCAAGCCAGCTTTCCTGCATACTGGCAATAGAGGGCATAAAAACCATAATTTCAGTGATGAAAACCGAAAGCGTAATCAGCAATAACAGGCGAACCCGCATACGCCGGTAGAAGGGGATTTTTTCATGCTCGCGATAAAGCGACATGCCCGTCGTTTTAGGCGTCTGTTCGCCGGTTATTTCTTCGTTAGCCATTCAACCTCTTCAGACGACCGTCATATCGGCGAAAATGCCGCGTCAGTTCTGACCAATAACGAGTCAATGCTGCCTTATAAAACCCGCATTTTAAATCCAGTCTATAAAAATCATTGATTAAGAACAAATTGTTTTTTCCCTTATCCGCCCGCAATTTCGGAAGTTGCGATTATTACCGAAATTTAACTGGACGAAAAACCGCTTATTTTGCATGAATTAGAGTCATAAAAACCTGATTGACGGGCTTGATCGCCGGTTGATGGGGGCATAGAAGCCGCTTGAAATAAAGCGTTAGCAAAAGAATATTTTAAACGAATGCCAGAAAATAGATTATCGGATTTTCTTATCCTTTAATGAAAGTTGCGCGATGAAACGCCCGTCGAAAATTGCCATTGTTGTTATTTTTGCTCTCATTGTCGTCGGACTATTTGTCTGGCAGGGTTCAAAAAATGGGAAAACCGACGATCATGCTACCTCCTCGTCTTCTAAAAACAACGAAGTGGTTGTAAAACCGGTAAGCCAAAAACTCATCAATGACCGTTTAAGCGCAATCGGCACAGGAAGGGCACTTGCAACCGTTGCCGTCACCCCCTGGTCGAGCGGCGTAATGGACAAGATTTATGTGAGTGCGGGAATGCACGTCAATGTCGGCGATCCGGTTGCAAAACTTGATTCCGATAATGAAGAAATCGCCGTCGAGCGCGCCAAAGTGGAAGTCAATGACGCGGAATTGACCATGGCAAGAACGGTCAAGTTGCGTTCCTCCAATACGGCAACCGAAGTGCAGGAATTGTCGGCGAAACTCGCACTCGACAAGGCAAGGCTCGCACTGCGTGATGCCGAGCTTGCGGCCGATCGCCGCACAATCCGTGCACCGGTAAGCGGCATTGTGGGTATTTTACCGGTTGACGCGGGAAATTACGTAACATCCGATACAACAATCGCCCGCATAGATAATCGCGATCATATTCTGATTGATGTCTGGGTTCCTGAACGTTTTGCCCCGCTTATCAAAATCGGCCAACAAGTGAAAGCCACATCTATTGCCCGCCCCGGTGAAGAATTTGTCGGCCGCATCAGCGCTATTGACAATATGATTGACGAACAAAGCCGCACTTTGCGCATTCGTGCGGAAGTCGATAATGCCTCCGGTGTTCTCCAGTCGGGCATGTCTTTTTCTGTGTCGCTTGCGTTTCCGGGTGACCCTTATCCGGCTGTCGATCCGCTTGCAATCCAGTGGAACGCCGAGGGTGCTTATGTCTGGCGCGTGAAAAACGGTCCAATGAAAGACGGTCCAATGAAAGACGGTATTGTGGAACATGTGCGGGTGGGCATTGTCCAGCGCAATGCGGATTCCGTGCTGGTCACCGGTGCACTTCATCAAGGAGATCTTGTTGTCACTAAGGGCGTGCAAAATCTGCAAGATAAGAGTGCCGTCGATGTTTTACAGGATGAAGGGGCAAAAGAGGTTGGAAAAAACGTTTCTCTCGGCAATCAGGATAATCGTTCGGCACAATCCGGTGGCGATAGTAAGCCACGCGAAAAAGCAACAGACGGGACTTCGGATGAAGCCCAGAAAGCAGCCGGTGAACCTCAAGAATTAAAGGGAAACGAAAAGAAAATCCCTGACGGAGCAAACCGGTAATGGCGGGCGCTTTTCAGAAATCCGGTGAACGCGAAAAGGATCGCGAAAAGGATAAAGGCGGGCTGGTTGCGCTTTTTATCCGCCGTCCGGTGTCGGCCTTTGTGCTCAATGTGCTCATCATGGTGGCGGGGCTTGCCGCACTTCAGGGCATTGATGTGCGCGAATTGCCGGATGTCGACCGTCCGGTGGTGACAGTCTCAACCGATTTCGATGGTGCGGCGGCTGAAACAATCGACCGTGAAATCACCCAGAAACTTGAAGATGCGGTGGCACGTGTTTCAGGTGTCAAGACCATATCCTCGCGTTCCTCTTTTGCCCGCTCGCGGGTAACGGTCGAATTTAATGACGGTGTTGATCTCAATGTAGCGGCAGCCGATATTCGCGATGCTATTTCGCGTGTTACCAATGATTTACCCGATGATGCCGATGCGTCCCGCATTATCAAAGCAGATTCCAATGCCGATGCGGTGATGCGTCTTGCCGTAACGTCAACAACAATGAGTGTCGATGATTTGACGGTTTTGACCGAAGACCAGATTGTCGACACGCTTTCGGCGGTTTCCGGTGTTGCGGATGTGCAGGTCAATGGCGACCGTGACAAGATTTTCAGAATAGACATTAATCCGGCAAAACTCGCAAGTTACGGCCTGACCATTGCCGATGTCACGAAAACACTGTCCGACATGGCACTTGATGCGCCGGCCGGATCGCTCAGAAGTTCCAGTCAGGCGCTGGTGGTGAGAGCAACTGCCAATATCTCCACGCCGGAAGAATTCGAGAATGTCTATCTCAACAATCGTGTGCGTATCGGCGATATTGCCAATGTCACTCTGGGGCCGGATGTGGAAACCTCGATTGTGCGTGTGAATGGAAAACCCGGTGTCGGGCTTGGTATTGTGCGGCAGGCACAATCAAACACACTCGATATTTCCGAAGGAATTAGATCGGCTGTTGACAATCTCAACAAAACACTTCCTGAAGGTGTGCATATTACCATAACGAGTGATGATGCAAGCTTTATCAAAGGCGCTATTCACGAAGTCGAGGTGGCGCTTGTTGTTGCGGTTTTAAGCGTTGTGGTTATCATTTTTCTGTTTTTGTGGGATTTGCGCGCCACTTTCATTCCCGCACTTTCTATTCCTGTCGCCTTGATCGGCACATTTGCCGCTATTTATCTTGCCGGTTTTTCGGTCAATATTCTAACCCTCCTTGCGCTTGTTCTTGCAACCGGTCTGGTGGTCGATGATGCGATTGTCGTTCTGGAAAATATTGTGCGTCACCGCAATCTTGGCGCAGGGCCGAGGGCTGCGGCCGTTATCGGCACAAGAGAAGTGTTTTTTGCTGTGATTGCCACAACACTGACGCTTGTTGCGGTTTTCGTGCCGATTTCCTTTTTGCCAGGTCAGGCAGGCGGGCTTTTCCGCGAATTCGGTTTTGTGCTGGCAATTGCCATTCTGCTTTCGGCAATTGTGGCTTTGACACTTTGCCCGATGCTTGCTTCAAGATTTCTGAAAGATGTCAAAAAGCCTGCCGCAGACATTGCCGATAATGAGGGAAATTTAAACGGTGAGGAAAATTTGAACGGTGAGGAAAACCGGCGCGTTCGGGAAAATAACGGGCAGGAGGGCTTAAGCGACGGGCATTCCAAACCGGCATTGCTTTTAAAATTTGCCCAGATATTACAGAATTTCTATGCCCGCACTTTGCACCGTGCTCTTGACCATCCGTGGATTGTGGTTTTGCTTTCGATCGGCTTTGTTGTTTTAAGTGCGGGTGGATACATGACCTTGCGGCAGGAATTGACCCCGTCGGAAGACCGCGCACAGGTGTTTTTGCGCATCAACGGGCCACAAGGAATTTCTGTCGATTATCTCAATGATGAAATGCGCAAAATAGAAGATGCGCTTTTACCGTTCAAAGAAAGGGGCGAAATCATCAATACCTATTCGGTATCAGGCACTTTCGGCTCGTCCAATAACGGTTTTCTCATGCTCAATCTTGCACCTTGGGGCGAGCGTCACCGCAGCCAGCAGGAAATTGTTCAGGAAATCAATCAAATTATGAAAGGTTTTCCGGCTGTGCGTGTCATTGCTGCCGAAGGTAATTCGCTCGGCATCAGGGGGGCAGGACAGGGTTTGCAATTTGCAATTCTCGGCACCGATTATGCCAAACTCCAGCCGGTTGCCGATGCGCTGGTCAGGAAAATGCAGGAGGACCCGCGTTTTGTCCAGCCGCGCTTGAGTGTTGAAGCAACGCAGCCGCAATTGTTCATCGACATTAATCGCGAAAGGGCAACCGATCTCGGTATTGACATTACCGGACTTGCCAATGCCGTGCAATCCATGCTTGACGGGCGCAAAATCGGCTCGGTCTATATTGGCGACCGTTCCTATGATGTGAAGCTTGTGTCGAATAGCACACCGGTCAATGACCCGACCGATCTTGAAAATATTTTCATGAAAACGGCAGATGACCGTTTTGTGCCGATGTCGGTGGTGACAACGGTTAAAGAAAAGCCGGTTCCGCCGGAACTCGGACGGGAATCGCGTATGCGCTCGATTGCCTTGACGGCAAGTCTTGCACCGGGTTTTGCCCTCGGTGAAGCCTATCAGCAGGCGCTCGAACTTGCAAAACCCATATTGCCCGCGGGAAGCTATATCATCCCGCTTGCCGAGGCTGCCACATTGAGCGAAACCTCTTCCGGCCTCATTATTGTGTTCGGCTTTGCATTGGTCATTATTCTTCTTGTTCTTGCGGCACAGTTTGAAAGTTTTATTTCCGGCCTTATTGTCATGGCAACAGTGCCGCTTGGCCTTGGCAGTGCGGTTTTTGCCATGATGGTGAGCGGGGTAAGCCTGAATGTCTATAGCGAGATCGGGCTGGTGCTGCTTGTCGGCATCATGGCCAAAAACGGCATTCTGATTGTCGAATTTGCCGACCAGCTCAGAAACCGCAACCAGACTTTGCGCGAAGCGGTGGAAAATGCCGCCAATATACGTTTACGGCCGGTATCAATGACAATGATTTGCGCCATTCTTGGTGGCGTACCGCTGATCCTTGCGAGCGGTGCGGGTGCAGAAGCCAGAATTTCTTTAGGCTTTGTCATTGTTGGCGGGCTTGGCCTTGCCACCATTGCAACGCTTTATGTCACACCGGTCACCTATCTCTTGCTTGGCCGCTTCATCCGCCCGAAAGCCGAAGAGGATTTCGAGCTTGAGGAGGAGCTCAATGCCGCGCAAAATGCCAAAACAACCGGCTGAAACAAGAGATCAATACGAGAAAAACAAAAAAACGTACCGCGATTTGTTGCTGTACCATAACCGCCAAAACTGATTGATGAAGGTGCGTCACATGTTTGTCCAGAACCGCACCACCGTTGGCTTGTCCGGCTTACAGAATATGTACGGCCGTTATCATCCTTAACAGCATTCCGGATGCCCACACTCATACTGTTTGCGGCACAATAGAAACAGTCAAAATAGCAATAGATGATAAAACAGCAGGTAAAATACGCGTATTATTCTCCTCTCACTTAACAAAAAGCACATTTACCAGTAGGTAAATGTGAAAACAAAACCGCCTATTTGTGAATGTACAATTCCTAAACCGTCTTTTATTTTTTGCTGAACAACATCTTGATCTACATTGTCCTCGTTCCAGCTGTATCCAAAAGCACCGTTATGCCAGGTGCTTTCAACTCTGGCAAAACCGAATAGGTCTGATTGTTCTCCATTTGTATAAATCTTAAAATTACCGTTTTTCAAAGCGGCTAGTTGTTTTGAGAAACTACCATCTTCATCACCAAGCATTTTTCGAGCTTCGGTTAATTGAGCGCGGATAACATTTTTTGCAAGCTGCTTAAATTCATCGATCGACAGATCCAACGGCACACGTTGATTTATTTGACCACCTTCTAGATTGACTTTAGCCCAATCAGAGCAATGGATCATCATCATAGCATCATAACTCATAGGTTCATCATGTGTTGAGTAATATTCAACGAGCTTTGCAACTTGTTTAGCTGATGGTTTTTTATTAGGGTCCCACGTAATTGATGAAATTGCGGATTGTGTTCGGTCGGAAACAGTCGTATTAGCACCTACTTTTACAGTCGGTTCTTCGTTTTTCTTGGATTTTGCGGCTTCGGGTTGCGCTATATCAGTGATAAGCTTGAGCGCGATCTCTCCGCGCACACCGGATAAAGAATGTACAGATGTAATCATTGTCTCTCTCCACGACGATCATGGACGAGTGCTAATCCTCATGATTTCACGGCATCCGATAATGTATTCTTCATGAATACGCTTGGATTTTATCACACAAAACACTAATCGAAAAGACTTTGTTGTTTGTTATCGTCCTGCTCTATTTTGCTTGTGCCGGCAGCGCGAAGCGATAGCAAAACCATGCCCAAGCCCCGCCATGGATGTGTGGTCTTGTCCCTTTCGGGTAACGATCAGTGACGCAAGGCCGCTGATTTTTTTGTGGTCGGCAGGATCGGCTAGTTTCAAAAAATTCACTTACGAGATTCCGCTATGCTTGGATCTCGACGCGCCTCGATCTCGACCGTTGTTCTCGATTTTGAGCAGCGGCAAGGCCGTGTCGCCCTGGAACATTCTACCTTGTTACATTCTCCAGGGCTTTCCCTGCCGATAGGAGCGTTATCCACCCGAAGGGCTGGACGCTTGCGGCCTAGCAGCCTTGTGGCAACCGCGTCCCTCATTGAACGCTGTAGGTTGTCCACATGGCTGTGGTTAACGCCCCTTATTTATTTGAGGCAGGGTCAAGATAATAGGATTAAGAGATAAGCTATTTGCTGGTCTGTTGGCGGCTTTGTCGATTGTCTATCGGGGGTCTCAAGAAAACCCGCTTATGATGGCGCAATTGAGGGCGCAAAAAAGAGCCGTAATAAAAGACCCGCCGAATTTTTTCAGTGAAGGTGAATTTTCTTTCAAGCGAAATGGATAAAGGCAATTTTACCTCTTTTACTTCAATATGTTTCATCTTAAATTCTATTTACACAATGGAGGGTAGCTTGCCATGTTCCGCAACGAAGAAAAATTCCGCGCCGCTTTTAACGCATTGAAAACCCATGCAAAAGATCCGGAGTTTGGCGATATTCGCTCACTTTTTAAAAATGACCCGCAGCGTTTCGAGCACTTTTCATTGCGGCTTGATGATTTGCTGTTCGATTTTTCCAAATGCGGGGTCACAGCGAAAACCTTGGAGCTTCTTGATAATCTAGCCGATGCTGCCGGTTTGAAAGAGCGGCGAGAGGCCATGTTTTCCGGCGAGCCGATCAATCTGACTGAAAATCGTGCGGTTCTTCACGTTGCATTGCGTGCTCCGAAGGGTAGCACAATCATGCTTGGTGACAAAAATGTTGTCGAGGATGTGCAGTCGGTGCTCTCGCATATGGAAAAATTCTGTGAAGGGGTGCGCTCCGGTGCTTTGAAAGGCGAACATGGCGGCAAGATTACCGATGTTGTCAATATCGGCATCGGCGGTTCCGATCTTGGGCCGAAAATGGCAACGCTTGCTTTAAAACCCTATCATGACGGGCCGAATTGCCATTTTGTTTCCAATGTCGATGGTGCCGACATTGCCGATACGTTGTCGCGGCTTGATCCGGCAACAACATTGATTATTATTTCTTCCAAAACCTTCACAACCGCCGAAACCATGACCAATGCGCGTGTTGCGCGTCAGTGGATTGCCGAAAAACTGGGCGAGATGGCGGTTTCAAAACATTTTGCGGCAGTTTCGACAGCACTCGGCAAGGTGGCCGATTTCGGCATTGACCCGTCGCGCGTTTTCGGCTTCTGGAACTGGGTTGGCGGGCGTTATTCTGTCTGGTCGGCAATCGGCCTTTCGGTGATGATGGCAATCGGGCCAGAAAATTTCAGAAAGTTTCTGGCTGGCGGCCATGCAATGGATGAACATTTCCGCACCGCACCGTATTCTCGAAACCTTGCCGTCCGGCTGGGTTTGATCGGTTTTTATAACCGCGTCATTTGCGGCTATCGGACACGCGCTGTCATTCCTTATGAGGAACGTCTGTCGCGTCTTCCTGCCTATCTCCAGCAACTCGACATGGAATCGAACGGCAAACATGTCACCATTGATGGCAAGCCGGTTGCAATGCCGACAGGCCCTGTTGTCTGGGGGGAACCGGGAACCAACGGGCAACATGCTTTCTTCCAGCTTTTGCATCAGGGAACCGATATTATACCGGTTGAATTCATTGTTGCTGTGAACGGGCATGAACAAAACTTGCGTCATCAGCATAATATGCTTCTTGCCAATTGTTTTGCCCAATCGGAAGCATTGATGCGCGGTAGAAGCCAAGAAGCGGCAAAAGCCATGTTGATAAAGGGCGGCATGAGTGAGGCGGAAGCCGAAAAACTAGCTCCCCACAAAAGCTTTGTCGGCAACCGCCCGACATTGACGCTTGTTCATGACAAGCTTACCCCCTTCACATTGGGGCGGTTGATAGCGCTTTATGAACACAGGGTTTTTGTCGAAGGCACGCTCATGAACATCAACTCCTTCGACCAATGGGGTGTCGAATTGGGTAAGGAACTCGCCAATGAATTGTTACCCATGGTGTCCGGTCAGGAAAGTGCCGAAGGCCGCGACAGTTCGACAAGCGGTTTGATCGCTTATGTCAACGAGCGCTGCTCGCATTGAAATTTCAGGTGTGAGAAAATTTTAAAGGCAGTGTCTAAAAAGACGCTGCCTTTTAATTTATCTTTTCTCTCGTATCTCGTATCTCGTATCTCGTATCTCGTATCTCGTATCTCGTTTCTCGCATATCGCATTAAACTTCCGCTTATGTGCCGCTTGGCGTAATAAACCGTTTGCGATATGCCGGTATCACTGATTTTCCGGTCTTTCCGGTTGCGTTTCGCATTCTGTCATCCAACTTTCGAGAAAATTAAATCATCCGGCCTTTGAAAAGACCAATGCGAAAAGGTGCTCTATTGGCAAAGCAGTATTCTGCAATTGCCGTGCTATTCACCTTTGGGCGGGCGAATAATCACCGGTAAAAAAGGTTGATCGGTGAATGCGCCTATTTTGAAAAATCCGGTTTTTTAAAAATTCCGCTTTATTTTAAAGGCGAAGACAGAATGGGCAAATTTCTGCCGGAAGCGGGCTTGTTGTTTTGGCGATTTTCAAAGTGGTGAAGTCTAAAGTGGTGAAGTCTAAAGTGGTGAAGCTTGAATAAAAAAAGCTAAAAAAAATTTGCCGGTTATTTTTAAACTTTAAAGTCCTTCACCCGACAAGCTGTCTTGTATCTTTCCGGAAAGATTTTGTCTGGCTTAGAATCAATCGTGTGCCGAGCGCATCAAGATCAAAATTCTTTGCCGAGTTCAGCCATTCGTGGAGAATGCCGCCCACAACACACACAAGCACGCGCGCCGCATCTTCCGGCCGCCAATCATCGGAAAGCATGTTGCGGCTTTGCGCCACATAGAGCATACGCGTAAAAAGATCGAGCATACTGTCGTGAGCTTCCCTCAAGCGCAATATCATTTGCGAAAATTCGTCGACATATTCGCAACGCAAAGTGATAATTGTCATCACCCGTTGCTGGTGCTCGTCTTCGGCAAAACGGGCAAGCGAAGCGCAAGCCGATTTTTCCAGAATGTCGATCGGATTGACAGAATCATTGCGCTTGACCTCGTCGATCAGCTCTTCCTGAGGAAATTTGATACGGTCGATAATCGCATTGTAAATCGCCGGTTTGTCACGAAAATGGAAATAGATTGCGCCGCGTGTAACGCCAGCGCGTTCGGCAATTTCATTCAACGAAGTTTTGGAAACGCCCTTGGTTAGAAAAGCCACTTCCGCCGCGTCGAGGATCGTTTCACGCGTTTCGCTCGCTTCAGCTTTTGTCCTCCTCATTTGGTCACCCTTTTTGTTCTGTTAATAACTGCCGAAACGCGAAATCTTGTCCCGAAAAACGCGGAAGATTGATTGAAAAATGTTAAATTAAGTCTTTGCAACCGGTTGTGACGCCTTATTATTGCTGTTATTAAGTGGTTATTAGCTAATTGGCTATTTACAAACATTCATGTATGTATATTTTACCGGACACGAAAAAAATATCAAGGTCTGACATCCTATGACACTATTAAGGAAAATATCGGCCGCTCTTTTTGTTGGCGTGCTGTCTTTTGGACTCGTTGCCTGCGGAAAACAGGAAAAGCATATGCCGCCGCCATCACAAGCCAGTGGCAAGGTTATCCATCAGGCAGAAGTTCCGTTAAATTACGAATATGCAGCCCGCGTTGTTGCCTATCGTGAAACCGAAGTTCGTGCCCGTGTCGGCGGTATCTTGTTGCACCGCAATTTTGTGGAAGGCTCGGAAGTCAAGCAGGGCGACATATTGTTCGAGATTGATCCGGACAAATATGAAGCTGCTGTTGCTTCTGCACGCGCGCAGGTTGCCCAGGCACAAGCCAATTACGACCAGTCGGTTCGTGATGCCGACCGTGCCGAAGAATTGGTAAAACAGAAGGTGCAATCCACGTCATTGCGCGATCAGGCTTTTGCCAAGCGCGATGCCGATGAAGCAACATTGATGCAGTCAAAAGCCGAATTGCGCACCGCCGAACTCAATCTCGAATATACGAAAGTGGCAGCCCCGATCAGCGGGTTGACCAGTCGCGAGGCTGTTTCGGAAGGTTCGCTTATCGGAACCGACCCGACATCGAGTTTGCTTACCACCATTACCCAGCTTGACCCGATCTATGTCAACTTCTCGTTTGCCGATGGTGAATATGAACAGATTCGCCATTTGATGGACGAGATGCAGAAGCGTGGCGAAAAGATCGACAATCTGAAAGTCACTGTCCGCCTTGGTGAAGGGGTTGATTACCCTGAACAGGGTACGGTCGATTTTACCTCGCCGACAATTGACAAGCAGACAGGAACCTTGGGGGCACGTGCTGTTATTGCCAACCCCGATCGTCGTCTGGTTCCGGGTATGTTTGTACGTGTAACGGTCACCGGTATCAAATTAGCGAATGCCATGACCATTCCGGAATCGGCTCTTATCCAAAACAGTAGTGGCCAGTTCGTCTATTTGTTGAAAAAGCCCGAGCCACCAAAGGCCGGCTCGAATGCTCCGCAAGGCGCTCCGGCTCCGGCTGCCGCCAATGCTGGCGATGCCGGCAAGGGTCAGCCGCAAAAACCGGCCGGTCGTTTGATGGTTGTCGAGCAACGTCCCGTCAAGGCCGTGCGCAAGATGCAGAACGGCGACTGGCTGATTGACAGTGCCGAATTTGACGCAAAAGACAAAAACAAGATCGTTCAGGGGCTTCGTGACGGAGATGAAGTTGTCACCGAAGGCCAGGTTTATATTGAACAGGGGCTGATGCGTGTTCCTGAGGGGCAGAGCCTGATGGTTAATGTCACCGACGATGCGCCGCAACAAGCACCTAACGGGGGCAATGCAAAAGCTTCGGGACCCGCACAATGAGCTATAGTTTCTTTATTAACCGGCCGGTTTTCGCGTCGGTTATATCCATTATCATCGTATTGGCCGGCTTTATGTGTATGCGCATATTGCCGATTGCCCAATATCCTGATTTGCTGCCACCGCAAGTGGTGGTTTCGGCGCAGTACCCCGGTGCCAGTGCCGAAACAGTGGCGCAGACTGTGGCTGTGCCGCTTGAGCAGCAGATCAACGGCGTTGAAGACATGATCTATATGCAATCGACCAGCAATGCGTCGGGTACATTGCAGATTACTGTCACTTTTGCGCTTGGAACAGACCCCGATCAGGCAACCATTAACGTCAATAACCGCGTTCAGCGTGCTTTGACAACTTTGCCGCAGGACGTGCAGCGCCTTGGTGTTGTTGCCGATAAACGCTCCTCGTCCATCCTTGGCCTTGTTGCCATGCGTTCGACAACCAACGCCTATGACCGTATTTATGTCGGCAACTATGCATTGCTTAACGTTGTTGACGATTTGAAACGTATTCCCGGTGTTGGTGATGCGCAGGTTCTCGGACACGTCGATTATTCGATGCGTATCTGGTTGCGGCCTGACAAGCTTGCCCAATATAATATGACACCGACCGACGTTATCAATGCGGTCCGGGAACAGAACAACCAGTATCCTGTCGGTCGTATCGGTGAACAGCCGGATATTAATGGCGCTTTCACCTATTCGGCAACGACGCAAGGCCGCCTTGTTACGACAGAAGAATTCGGCAACATTATTTTGCGGTCGGATGATACGGGTGCGTCTCTGCGTTTGAAAGATGTTGCGCGTATCGAACTCGGTACCCAGCAATATTTCATTGAATCCAATTTGAACGGCAATCCTATGGTGCCGATTCTGATCTTCCTGCAACCGGGTGCCAATGCGCTTGCCACCATGCAATCGATCAAGAAACGTATGGATGAATTGAAAGTCGCCTTCCCGCCGGGGATTGAATATTCGGTTCCTTACGATACCACCAAGTTCATTCAGGTTTCCGTCGAGGAAGTTGTCCACACCTTCATCGAAGCTATTCTGCTTGTTATTGTGGTTGTGTTCATCTTCCTGCAAAACTGGCGAGCGACGCTTATTCCTATTATCGCCGTGCCAATATCTATTATCGGAACCTTTGCGGGCATTTACGTGCTCGGCTTCTCGATCAATATGTTGACATTGTTCGGGCTGGTGCTTGCCATCGGTATTGTGGTTGATGACGCGATTGTGGTGTTGGAAAACGTCGAACGCGTCATGTCGGAAGAAAAGCTTTCGCCGCATGATGCCGCAATCAAGTCGATGAGCGAAGTGACGGGGCCGGTTGTGGCTATTGTGCTGGTTCTGTGCGCCGTGTTCATTCCGGTGTCGTTCATGGGTGGTATGGCCGGTGTTATGTATCAGCAATTTGCTGTTACCATCGCCATTTCGGTTGTTATCTCCGGTACTGTGGCTTTGACATTGACACCGGCTTTGTGCTCGTTGTTGTTGAAGCCGCGCCAGAGCGAACCGATTGCACCGTTCCGCTGGTTTAACGAGACATTCCAGAAGATTACCGATCTTTATGTTTCCGGTGTCGACTTCTTTGTCCATAGATACTGGTATGGCATTATCGGTTTTGTGCTGGTTTGTGTCTTTGCTGTCTTCATGTTCGAGAAGGTTCCTTCCTCTCTCGTTCCGGATGAAGATCAGGGTTATGTGCTTGCGGTTTCGTTCCTGCCTTCGGCTTCATCGCTTGAAAGAACACAAGGTGTTGTCGACAAGGCCTATAAAATTCTCAAGCAAAACCCTGCGGTCGAAAATATTGCAGAGCTTGCCGGTTATGACCTGCTTTCGGGCGGTTTGAAGACAAGTTCGGGCGCCATGTTCGTCATGTTCAAGGATTGGAAAGAGAGACCCGACCCGAAGGATGATGCACGTAACATTGCCCCACAGGTGATCGGCATGACATCGAGCATCAAGGACGGTGTAACGGTCGCCTTCAACCCGCCGCCCATTACCGGTTTGTCGACAACCGGCGGCTTTGAAGTCTATCTACAGGACCGCGCCGGTGGCTCGATTGATGACCTCTATAAAATGACTATGTCGCTCGTCAAAGCTGCCAACCAGCGTCCGGAATTGAAGAATGTCCGCACCACCTTTGACCCGAACGTTCCGAAGTACGACTTCCATGTCGATCGTGTCAAAGCCCGTGCTATGGATGTGCCGATCAATTCGATTTATGATGCCCTTTCGGCAACATTCGGTAACATCTATATCAACGACTTCACCCTTTACGGACGTAACTATCAGGTTAAAATCCAGTCTGAAGGCGAGTTCCGTAAAAGTGCGGAAGACATCAAGCAGGTATTTGTACGGTCGAATTCGGGCAGTATGATACCGTTGAACGCGCTTGTCCAAACAACGCGTATTACCGGTTCCGACCAGCTTGAACGCTTCAACGCTTTCTATGCAACCAAGATCATGGGTGATCCGGCTACCGGCTTTACCTCCGGTGATGCGATCAAGGCCATGACCGATATTGCCGGCAAGGTTTTGCCCAATACTTACCAGATTGCATGGACAGGTTCAGCCTATCAGGAAGTTGTGGCCGGTGGTGCCGGTTCGACCGCTATGATCTTCGGTATCATTATGGTGTTCCTCATTCTGGCTGCGCAATATGAACGCTGGAGCCTGCCTTTTGCGGTTGTCACCGCCGTGCCATTCGCGATTGCCGGTGCGTTGACATTCACTTACCTAAGGGGACTGAGCAACGACGTTTATTTCCAGATCGGTTTGGTCACACTGGTGGGGCTGGCTGCGAAAAACGCCATCCTGATCGTCGAATTTGCTGTGCTTGAACGTGAAAGCGGCAAATCGGCAATCGACGCGGCGATTTCTGCGGCACGTCTTCGCTTCCGCCCGATTGTGATGACATCTCTGGCGTTTATCCTTGGTGTTGTTCCCTTGGCAAGATCTACCGGTGCCGGTTCCGCTAGCCGTCACGCAATTGGTACCGGTGTTATCGGCGGTATGTTGGCTGCAACATGTATTGCAACCTTCTTTATCCCGATGTTCTACCGTCTGTTTAGCGGAAACCGTGCCGGAAGAACTGCCGGTGGAGAGCCGACAAATGGCGGCAATGCACCGGAAGCTCAATCCGCACCCGACAAACAGTCAGGCAACAATGTTCAACAAGCCTGAGCTTGTTGACAAAACCAAAAACAAAACCCCGGTATCCAACCGGGGTTTTTTATTATCCGGTTAAAATGTAGCAATCATTCCATGGTCTGAAAACAGCGACTGGAAAAAAGAAAAGCGCGGGACAAGGGGCAAAGGCCTGAAGCCGCAATTTGAAAGCGCAAAACAGAACGGGAGACAGGAAAAGGTGCAAGCCGTTCGGGACAGGCGCGTTTTGATAGGAAAGGGACAGAGAGACGAAGGAAGAGAGAGGAGGAGAAATAAGGGGGGGCGGAACAGCGGGTCGTGGAAAAGGCAGGAGCCGTTCGGGACAGGTGCGTCTTGATAGGGAAGGGACAGCGAGAAGAAGGAATAGAAAGGCGAGGAGAAATAAGGGTGGCGGAACAGCTAGGCGTGGAAAAGGCAGGAGCCGATCAGAAAAGGCGCGTCTTGATAGGGAAGGGACAGAAGGGCGAAAGAAAGGTGAGGGCGATCACAAAAGTTATGGATTGATAGGGAAGGAATAGCAAGGCGGAGAAACAGAAAGAAAAAGCTTCAAAGGGAAAAAATGGGGAGATGGAATAACGAGGGAAGAGGGGGGAAAGAAACAGAAGAAATAACACACAGGAATGGCAGCGGCATCAGACCCGCGCGGTCGCATTTATAGAAGCTATTAAAGGCAGAAGCAGCCGGGATCAGGCAAGCTCAAAAATCTTGAGGTGAAATGAGGGGAAATAGCGAAAAATCTTGAAAACTTAAAAATCTCGATCAGTGGCGCGTTATCAAGCCTTGCACATTTGAGCGTTATCAAGCCTTGTGCATTCAGGCGGCCAAAGTCTTGAGCATTTGCGCGCTATAAAGACGTGCAAACCGCCAGCCAAATATTTAAGCCGACGGTTTGAAAGTGTTTATGAATATGGTTGATGGGTCAGGAAAGGCCTTCAATCTCGCCACTTTCATCAAGGTGGATTTTTTCAGCCATAGGATGGCGGGGAAGCCCCGGCATAGTCATAATATCACCGCAAATAACCACAACAAATCCGGCTCCTGCACAGAGTTTGACCTCGCGTACGGGAATGGTGAAATTTTCCGGCGCGCCCAGCAGTTTCGGGTCGGCGGAAAATGAATATTGCGTTTTTGCCATGCAGACCGGCAAAATCCCGTAACCTTCCTCGTCCCAAGCCTTCAATTGGTTCAGAATATTGGCCGGAATATTCGCACCACGCCCGCCGTAAATCTCGCGTATAATGGTGTCGATCTTCTCTTCGAGCGACAAGTCGTCAGCATAGAGTGGGTGGAAATTGCTTTTGTTTTCGGCAATCATTTGCACAACAGCACGGGCGAGGTCTTCTGCACCTTCACCACCTTTTTCCCAATGGCGGCACATAATGGCCTGATAGCCGGTTTCAGCAACGGCCTTCTTTAAAACCTCTATTTCCGCATCGGTGTCGGAATTGAAATGATTAATGGCCACAATGACCGGTACACCATATTTTTCCATATTGGAAATATGGCGCAACAAATTGGCAGTACCTTTTGTCAATGCCGCAACATTTTCGTGGGCAAGATCGGCTTTTTCAACGCCGCCATTCATTTTCAATGCACGAATTGTTGCAACAATCACCGTTGCGTCGGGTTTCAATCCGGCTTTGCGGCATTTGATGTCGAAAAACTTTTCCGCTCCAAGATCAGCACCGAAACCCGCTTCTGTGACCACATAATCGGCAAGCTTCAACGCGGTCTTTGTTGCAATGACCGAGTTACAGCCATGGGCAATATTGGCAAAAGGCCCGCCATGGATAAAAGCCGGATTGTGTTCGATTGTCTGAACCAGATTGGGCGCCAATGCATCGCGCAACAAAACTGCCATTGCGCCTTCTGCGTGAATGTCGGAAGCAGTAACGGGTGTTTTGTCGTAACGGTAACCGATAATGATTTTCCCCAAGCGCTTTGTGAGATCGGCAAGGTTTTCGGAAAGGCAGAAGATTGCCATGATTTCGGAGGCCACCGTAATATCGAACCCGCTTTGGCGGCAAAACCCGTTTTTTACCCCGCCAAGGGAAATAACAATGTCACGAAGCGCGCGATCATTCATATCGACCACGCGTTTCCATGTAATCCGGCGGGAATCGATATTCTGTTCATTGCCCCAATAAATGTGGTTATCCACCATGGCAGCTAGAAGATTATTGGCCGATGTGATGGCGTGAAAATCGCCGGTAAAATGCAAATTGATGTCTTCCATCGGAATGACTTGCGAACGTCCGCCACCGGCTGCACCACCTTTCTGGCCGAAATTCGGCCCCAAAGACGGTTCTCTTAACGATGCAACAGCCTTTTTGCCAATATGATTGAGCGCATCGGTAAGGCCGATTGTGGTTGTGGTTTTTCCTTCACCTGCCGGTGTCGGGTTAATGGCAGTCACCAGAATGAGTTTGCCGTTTTTATTGTTTTTGAGCGTCTCGATGTATTTTGCGCTAATTTTTGCCTTGTCATGCCCGTAAGGAACAATATCCTCATAAGGAATATCAAGTTTTGCGGCAATTTCGCCAATGGGCAGTTTGGTTGCTTGACGGGCTATTTCAATATCTGAAAGATTCATCAATATTCTCTGTTATCAGGCGCAATAATGTAAAATTGCGGTCATTGTTTTCAAAACGACGACAAGGTTTCTTTTTCTCGTCGTTCTTTGTCACTTTCATAACCCCAATTTATCAATAAAGCCATTTTCAGTAAGCTATAAAACTAGCCTATCAAGAAATAAATGTCATTCTAACGACTTTTTTAATAGAAGCAGAACCGCGTTTTTCCCCGTCATTTTAATGTGTCGGAACGTTTACACGATTAGAGGCGTGACACCACATTTGCCGGAGCCATTTTTCTTCAATTAACGGCTTGCGATTTTTTCTTGCTGTTTTTGCTTGACGAAGGGAAACGGGACAATCTGCCGGTTTTTCAACAATCGTCAGCAAATAGCTTCCGTTCCAAAACAAGTTTGAAACAGAAAATTGTTTGAAATAGCAAATGCAAACAAGTTTCTCGAAAGCATTTGGAAAGAAAGATGAAAAGGCAAATAAAACGAATCGCCCTTCGTTGAAAGAATGCTATTTTGCAATTGTCTTCAAAAAATAACGATCGGCATTGAATGCCGATAAAGTTGCTAATAATCATAATTCTTGATATAATAATAATTGCATTTATGAAAAATGCTATCAGGCACTTGGCTGACATGATGACAGTACATGCCAATTCAAGGTTTGTAACATGATAAATACTTCATATACTAATATCTTGCCCCGGCAGATAACCGAGGCAAAGTCTCGAACATCATCTTTACGCCAAGCCGATGCTTCACCCAAAGCTGATGCGTCAGGGCAAAAACAAGAAACTAAACCCGTAAAATTTGATTTGACCGCTGATCCGAAGTCGTTTGATGGCCTTTCGCGCGAGGATTTGGCCTCTATTCTTCTCAATGAAGATGGATTTTATAATGAGGAAGATAAAGCGAATGCTACTTTCTTTCTCGAGAAGCAGACGCTTGATGCTTTTTGGGCTGAATATAACAAATCAGGTGATTATGCTGCTGCACAAGAAGCCAGTATAAGGTCATTGGATAAGGCAGGGGTGAAGGAAAAGCAGACATTCCTTTGGAATGATAAACGGGCGCATATCGTGTCTGAATATGAAGCTTCAGCCAAACGCAACGGAGTTGCGGCAAAGAATTTCGATATTGATAGTGAACTCTATCATTTGCTTAAAAATGTTCACGACCGGATTAACGAGGAATCAAGGCTGGCGTACATAAATGGCAAAGACTTCCCGAACTATCTTGAAGATCATGACTATTTAGCAATTAAACAACAATATGAGAGAGAAATGAAAACGGGTTTTTCCTTTAAAGTCTAACCCCGTTTCCGGTTATCAATTCAAGCTGTAAGTCATATCTGCGCTAAAATTGCCCGTTCAATCAGAATCGGCTGAAGAAATACGGCCTGAACACGAACGAGAACGACCGTTCACGAGAGAACCGGTCGGGGCAGTCCATAATTGACCTTGCCCTGTGAAATGCCGCCGGTTCTAAGTTTGTTTGGTTTCATGTTACCGGCTGTTGAATATGATTGATGACTTTAACCGACAATGTTCGGAAACAAGTTATGATTTCGGGGAAGGCACGAAAAAGCGGGGCGACATCTTTATCAGTAAAAAAGATGTTTTTTCGGGGAAGGCACGAAAAGGCGGAGCGACATCTTTATCAGGGAAAAGATGTGATTTCGGGGAAGGCACAAAAAAAGCGGAGCGACATCTTTATCAGGAAACAAGTTGTGATTTCGGGGAAGGCACGAAAAGGCGGGGCGACATCTTTATCAGGAAAAAAGATGTGATTTCGGGGGAGGGCACAAAAAAGCGGGGCGACAGCTTTTTTGGTCTAGAAGAAGCAAATTGGAACTTTTCGGGAAATAAAGGGCGATTGAGCGGCTTTGGTAGCGGAGGAGGGATTTGAACCCCCGACACAAGGATTATGATTCCTCTGCTCTGACCTACTGAGCTACTCCGCCACAAAAAATGTCTTTTTAAAAAACATTTAGCCG
Source organism: Bartonella sp. B10834G3 (assembly GCF_016102505.1). Lineage (NCBI taxonomy): Bacteria > Pseudomonadati > Pseudomonadota > Alphaproteobacteria > Hyphomicrobiales > Bartonellaceae > Bartonella > Bartonella sp. B10834G3. The sequence continues at coordinate 143,978 of NZ_JACFOM010000003.1, read as the reverse complement.
TGGCGGGGATATAATGGGTTCAATCCCACTCTGTCAAGCATCGTTTTTGAGCTTTTCTCTTGTCAATGGCGTTCATCACCGATATTGAACAGATAAGATATTGCTTTTCAGTTCAGCAATAAGGATAAGGCATAGACAATGGCTCCACGCGTAGCAGTTTTGGGATGTGGTTATTGGGGGAGCAATCACATACGTACCTTGAAAAGTCTGGGAGCGCTCGCAGCCGTTTCCGACGTGAATGTCCACCGTGCGGAAGGGTTTGCAGCCGAACATGATGTCGAGGCAATCCCCGTTGAAGAAGTTTTCACCCGCAAAGATATAGATGCTATGGTTTTGGCACTGCCGCCGCAGTTTCATGCGGAAAACGCCATCAGGGCGATTGAAGGCGGCAAGGATGTGCTGGTTGAAAAACCGATAGCGCTCAATGTCGAGGATGCAGAGCGCGAAGTGCGCATTGCACGCGAACACAAGCGTATTTTTATGGTGGGGCATGTTTTGCGCTACCATCCGGCATTTGAAAAACTGCTTGAACTTGTCAATCAGGGGGCATTGGGCGAAGTGCGCTATATTCATGCCCACCGTCTGGGACTTGGCAAATTCCACACAGAAAGTGATGCACTCTGGGATCTCGCGCCCCACGACCTTTCAATGATTCTGGCTATAACAAAATGTGAACCGTCGGAAATTCACGGCGAGGGCGCGGCGATTATCGACAATTTGTCCGACTTTGCCCATGTCCATATGAAATTTCCCAATGGCATGAGAAGCCACCTTTTTGCTTCCCGCCTCAATCCCTATCGCGAACGGCGTTTGACGGTGGTTGGCACCAAAGCCATGGCCGTGTTCGATGATGTCGAACCGTGGGGAAGAAAGCTTGCCATTTATCGTTTCGAGGTTTGGCAGGATAACAATCAATGGGCATTTACCGCCGACGAGCCGGAATATATTCCGGTAGAAGAGGCGATGCCGCTTACCCGCGAATTGCAGCATTTTCTGCACTGTATCGAAACCCGCGAGGAACCGCGCACCAATGGCGATGAAGCCATTGCCGTTCTGCGTATTCTGACGGCGGGCAGTGTGCATCATAAGGCAAAGGAAATTGCCGGTAAAACGCAGGCAAAAAATAAAGATACGGCAAAGAAATAAGAATATGAAAAAAATTATGTAAAAAGCTGTTACATGCGTCATAGAACTTTGATTATCTATTGTCGTTTTAGGGCGTTATGCTAGGCGAGCCGTGCCAGTGAATGATTCGGCCAGCTAAACAATTGATAGCAACGGAGTGAATATGCAATTTATAGATCTTGGAGCGCAAAGGGCGCGTATTAAAGACAAAATCAATACGGCTATTGCCCATGTGATTGAAAGCGGCAAATATATTCTCGGACCGGAAGTCGAAGAATTTGAAAAACGTATGGCCGATTATATCGGCGTCAAACATGTGATCGGCTGCTCGAACGGCACTGACGCATTGCTGATGCCGCTAATGGCCGAAAATATCGGACCGGGAGATGCTGTTTTCTGCCCAAGCTTTACATTTGCTGCAACCGCCGAAGTTGTTGCATTGACCGGTGCAGAGCCGGTTTTCGTCGATATTCTGCCTGATACTTACAATATGGATCCGCAAAAGCTTGAAGAAGCCATTGCGATGATTAAAAAAGAAGGCCGTCTGACACCGCGGGCAATCATTCCGGTTGACCTGTTCGGTCTTCCTGCCGACTATAACAGAATTTCGGCAATTGCAGCCAAAGAAAACCTGTTTGTTATTGAAGATGCAGCCCAAGCCATTGGCGGAAAGCATGATAATGCTATGTGCGGTGCTTTCGGCAATGTCGGTGCAACCAGTTTCTATCCGGCAAAACCGCTCGGTTGCTATGGTGATGGCGGGGCAATGTTTACCGATGATGATGACCTTGCCGAGCGTCTGCGTTCAATCTATTTCCATGGCAAAGGCTCGTCACAATATGACAATGTCCGCATCGGCTTGAACTCGCGTCTTGATACGATTCAGGCTGCCATTTTGTTGCAGAAACTCGATATTCTCGAAGACGAGATGGAAAAACGCGCCATAATCGGCAAGCGTTATAGCGATGGTTTGAAGGATGTTGTCAAAACGCCGGAAATTGCAAAAGGAACGCGTTCGGCTTATGCACAATATACAATCAGTGTGGAAAATCGGGACAAGCTTCAGGCTCATTTGAAAAATGCCGGCATTCCGTCCATGATCTATTACATCAAACCGTTGCATTTGCAGACAGCCTATCGTCATTTCCCGCAAGCAAAAGGTGGCCTGCCGGTTTCGGAACACGCTGCCGATCATGTTTTGAGCTTGCCAATGCATCCTTATTTGCCGGAAAGCGATCAGGACAAGATTATCAGCCTGATACGGGAATTTTACGGCAAGTGAGAAATTGTTTGACAGTGTGAAAACAGCAATTGCACACTATCAAAAATAGATGGGTTTGAAGAAAGGCCGGTTTACCGGCCTTTTTCTTTTATGGTGACAGCTTTAAAAGTGCAGCTTTTTTCAATTTGCCGCTTGAAGGCGGAGAATTATTGACAAAAGCAATGCGAACGAAAGAACGACAATAGAGAAGAAGCCGATTTTGTTGTTCAGAAAAACCGGTTCATGAAAACAGACAGCTCATGAAAGGCTTATTCGCCGCCACAAACGGGAAAATAACAAAATTTATTCCTTCCGGTCATGAGAGAAACAGTTTGGCACATTCGGGCAGTGACGGGAGGCAACAGGAAAACAAGCCAAACGCCGATAGTAAAACGCAAACGCCCCGTATGAAAGTGCAAACGCCCGTATGAATGCAGAAACGCCGATATAAAAGACAACAAAGCGATTTGGAAGAATGTCGGGCGGTAAAAATAAAACCGGTAATCCGGTTTATAATCCGGTTTGCAAGCGGGCTTTGTAATCGGGCTTTGTAATCGGGTGTGGCGATAATTCACCTGTTCCAAGACGAATGTTCACACTGCCGGAACATTTTATTCAAGAAAAGGTGTTTCAAGAAAGTGCGAAAGCCGCCATTGATTGGTAATGGCGGCTTAAAAAAAGCGGAATGCAGCCCGTATCGCTCAGAACACCCCGCCTTCAATCAAAAAGCGGATGATGAAAAGGAGAGCGATAATCCACGTTGCGGGATGCACTTCGCGCCATTTTCCTGTCACTGTTTTTAAAACAGCATAGCTGATGAAGCCGAAAGCCAATCCGTTGGCAATGGAATAGGTAAGGGGCATCAAAAGAGCGGTGAGTGCTGCCGGTACGGCTTCGACAATGTCGTTCCAGTTGATTTCGGCAAATTCGCGCATCATGAGACAAGCGACAAAAATCAAAGCCGGTGCGGTGGCATAGGCGGGAATAGAAAGTGCTACGGGCGCGAAAAACAGTGCCAATATGAAGAACACCCCGACAGTGATGGCGGTAAGCCCTGTACGACCGCCTGCCGCAACACCGGATGCGCTTTCAACAAAAGCGGTGGTGGAGCTTGTACCGATCAGGGAGCCTGCAAGAATGGCCGTGCTATCGGCAAAAAGTGCGCGTCCGAGATTATTCGGCTTGTCGTCGGGAATAAGTCCGGCGCGTTTGCCAACGCCGACCAGTGTGCCTGTAGCGTCGAATATTTCAACCAGCACGAAAACCAGAAGCACATGGAAAATACCGGTATGTAATACGCCCAAAATATCAAGCTTAAGAAAGGTCGGCGCAACAGAAGGAGGAAGCGCAATTCCACCCGAATGGACAAGCGCTTGAAAACTCTTGTAGCCGTCATCGGTGAAGATGAAAGACAGGATTGTCACCGCAATAATGCCGATCAGAATGCCGCCGCGTATTTTGAAAGCATCAAGCGCGACAATGATAAAAAGCCCGATTCCCGCAAGCACGGGGGCTGCTTTGGTAACGTCGCCAAGTCCGACCAATGTCGCATCATTATTGATAACAATGCCCGCACTCTGGAACGCCACAATGGCCAGAAACATACCGATTCCAGCGCCTATGGCACTGCGCAACGATTTCGGCACACCGGCAATCAGCCATTGCCTGACACCTGTTGCTGTCAATATCAGAAAGACAACGCCCGAAAGAAAAACCGCCCCCAAAGCCTGTTGCCAGCTATAGCCCATAGTAATGACAACCGAATAGGCAAAAAATGCATTGAGCCCCATACCGGGCGCCATGCCGATCGGCCAATTGGCAAGCAATCCCATAATGAAACAGCCGACTGCGGCAGCAATACAGGTTGCAACAAAAACCGCCCCCTTATCCATTCCGGCAGCGCCCAGAATAGTGGGGTTGACGGCAAGGATGTAGGACATGGTGAGAAAGGTTGTGAGACCAGCACCAATTTCAATGCCAATGCGTGTATTGTTTGCTTTCAAATGGAATATTTTTTCAAGCATCCGACTGATTCCTGTTAAACCACTATGGAAGGTGGTTTTTGCGTTTTTGAAATTTGCCGCCGCCCATCCCGTTTCAGCTGCGGAACCAGTTTGATATTTATACCATTTTGAACGGCTTAGGCTATAAGGCGAAAACCTTCCCGCGCATATATCTGCTTTGATTCACAGCTTTCTCTTGTGAAGAGGCGGGCTTGGCGGCAGTTTCCCTTTTGCCTGCGCATTTTCTTTGCCCGCGCATTTCTTTTATCCCTTGTAAGCGCATTCCCTCTATTTGTCGCAAGTTCTTGTTCCACTCATGCCGTTGGAGCAATTCTGATTTACGGAAGATTGTTTTCAGCTTCAAAGACGCTCTTTGCGAAAACCATGAAAAAAAAACTGCTTCAACCAAAAGAAAGCGAAATTGACCTAAGGTGAAAACCTTCCCGCGCACATATCTGCTTTGATTCACAGCTTTCTCTTGTGAAGAGGCGGGTTTGGCGGCAGTTTCCCTTTTGCCTGCGCATTTTCTTTGCCCGCGCATTTCTTTTGTCCCTTGTAAGCGCATTCCCTCTATTTGTCGCAAGTTCTTGTTCCGCTCATGCCGTTGGAGCAATTCTGATTTACGGAATATCATGTTCAGCTTCAAAGAAGCTCTTTGCGAAAACCATAAAGGAAAAATTGCTTCAACCAAAAGAGAGCGGAACGACCTAAGGCATTTTTCATTTGTGACATGCGTGAAGGACATGATGGGGAGAAAAAAGGGAAGCTTGTAACCGCGCTTCAACCACGCCCCGAACCAAGTGAACCTTTCATATTGAGGGGTAAACACAGCCGAAGCTTTAAAAAAAGCCTAAAACCATTGTTTCAGGTGATCCATTGTTTCAGGTAATAATGTCGAAACCCGCCGCATCGGACGGTGGATTCCCCTTTATGCAAGATTGTGGCAAGAGCCGACTCCCGACATTCAGGCCGCCCGAAATTCCGGTTGGCTGGAGTTTTTTGATGACCTGCCATTCTGCGCCCCGATATTCTGCCCCCCGATATTCTGACTGGCTGATATTCTGCCCCCCGATATTCTACCCCCTGATATTCTAATTGGCCGCCACCCGGACTCCTCAAGGGGTGACGTGTCGGCATTCCGGCAGGCTGAAGCCTGCGGCGCGCCAACATGTCGATAATTTTCGGGAAGGTAAAAGAACCGGTCAAAGCATGACCGATATTTTATTTTCCGGTTGATTGCTTCAGCTTCTATTTCGCGCCAGCTTGGCTTGAGGCCCTCATTGTTGGCCTAAGGCCATCATTGATTTTCGAGCTTAAAGTTCAACTCTGTTTTGGTTCTTTTGCAGCCTTTGGCGTTGCGGATTTCTTACGGCGGGATGCTCCCCCCGAACGGGTTGTTTTTTCTTTCAAATCGCCTTTGATACGGGCAGCCAAACTTTTTTTACCGCGGGCTTTTTTTACAAGGTCGGGAATGGGCGAAGATGCCCCTTCGGAATTTGCTATTTTCGCGGTGAATTGAGCTGCAACATCCATAATATATTCGCGGAATTTTTCGATGTCGTCTTTGGTGACTTTATGGGCGTCGAGCTTGTTTTGTGCTTCTGAAAGTTCATCTTCCAATGTGCCAATCCGATTTTTTAAATTTTGCAATTCTTCATCCCGATTGTGTGTTGAAGCGGCAGGTTGCTGTTCGCCGTCTCCTTCCTTTGTCTTTGCATCCGGTTGGCAGGGCGATAAATTCGCGCCATTTTCACCGCGGGAAAGGCGGTAAAGCTCTTCTTTTGCGTGGTCGAGCTTGCGCTTCTCATTCGCGTATTTTTCGGCGAGAAGCTCGAATTTTTCATCTCTCTTGACGAGTTCCACGGCCTGTTTGGCTCTTAGAAAATCGCGGTCGGCCTCGATTTCCGTGAGCGAAAGGGGAACTTCTGCGGCAATTTGTTTGCGGGCAATATAAAGCGCACGCCGCCATATCGCCGGAGAAAGGAGAATGAGAACGAGAGTCGTGGCTGCAATGCCAAGAATGAAAAACAATACCGATTGGATAAGCATGAAACGCCTCGGATGCCCGACGAATGTTTAAAATGGATTCCAGGTGGCTGCCGGTGTCAATTTCAAATATCCGATATTGACCCCCAAACGCGCCCCGACGCCGGTTCTAACAGGTACAAGAAGGATATTGCCCTTTTTTAATACATGAAAACCTACACCGGCAACAAAATAGGCCGAACCGGAAATACCGGCATAACGCCCCCAAAGATTGTTAACGCTGTCAAGTTCGTAAACCAGAATCATCAAACGCGACCCTTGCCCGCCAATATCCCAGCCTATGGTTGGCCCCTGCCAGAAAACCTTATGGTCGCCAACGTTTTTTGTGTAAAGCGTACCCTCGCCATAAGTGAGGCCGCCAATAATAGCACCGGAACCTTCTTCGCCAAGGATATAACCGTTCGGCAAACCATATTTTGAAAAGACATTTTCAATTGCTGTTGCCATACTGCCGGCAGCATCACCAAAAAAGCGGTGGCCGGAGTCGACAATTTCCTGAGCCGTATATCGCCCGTTCTGTGGTTGCGTTTGAGCCTGCAACGGGGTCAATCCGCCAGTTGCAAATAATGCCAACGCAAAGAGAAAAACGACTTTACGCCACTGAATATGGATGGAACGGATCATAGTGTTTCACCTCTTCTGGTCACTCAATGGTAAGATCTCGGCTTGTGCAAAGATCCGGTTTCATGTGATTCTATCGGGCAAAGTTGTTTAAATTCTTAAGAATGATAAAAACTCCCGAAATGGCGCATAAGTTTTTGTAAAAGAGATAGGGTGATACCTAGAGAAGTGCACCTTTTCAGGACAATTTTCAGCCTGTTCCGGAAAATATTGTCTGGCTTTCCATCGAATCTTCATCTGTCCATGGAATCTTAAGGGTTTTGGATTAAAGCCAAGCCAAAACGCAGTTTTTGGAGTTTTCATTATGCCTCTCGCCGTTACATTAAGCCCAGCCGATCTTGCAGCATTATTATGCAGCCGCATTTGCCACGACCTTATTTCTCCGGTCGGAGCCATCAATAATGGCGTTGAACTTTATGATGAAGGTGATGCACAGGAAGATGCCATGGAGCTTATCCGCATGTCTGCGGTCAACGCTTCATCAAAATTGCAATTTGCCCGCATTGCATTCGGCGCAGCCGGTTCAGCGGGAAGCGAAATTGATAGTGGCGATGCCGAAAATGTTGCCAAAAATTATATGGAAAATGAAAAAGGCAATCTTGACTGGAAAGCACCGCGCCTGCTTTTGCCAAAGAATGAAGTCAAATTATTGCTCAATCTTATTCTGGTGGCCAATTTTTCGATTCCTCGCGGCGGCGATATTGTTGTCGAAATCGGCGAAGAAAACGGTAAACGCGCTTTCCAGCTCAAGGTAAGCGGAAAAATGTTGCGCGTGCCGGCAAAATTCCTTGAATTATATAACGGGCAAGTTCCCGAAGAACCGATTGATGCCCATAGTGTGCAATTCTATTACACTTTATTGTTGTCGCAACTCGCTTCTATGCCGATTGCCATACAGGTACAACCGGAGGTTATCACCATTACGGCAGGTATAACTGTTTCCAACTGACCGAACACCGGTTGAATTTTATCAACCGGCTCGAATCCGGTGAAACGGGTTTTTTCTCACGGCATAATCTTGATTGGTTGAACAATCCGGAATTGACGAAAAAACCGGCAATTGAAAACTGGCTTCGTCAATTTGACCTGCCTGAAGTGTGAAGCGGCGTGAAGTGAGAGATGGCCTGACGCAAGAAGCCCCCTTCGTGCTTTGCCCGAAGCATGAGACTGTCTGAAGCGGGAACCGGCCTGAAGCTGGAATAGCGCAGTCGTTCTTTACCTGCGTTAAGAACTTACGTGACGTGAGAGATGGCCTGACGCGGGAACCGGTTAGAAGCGATAATCGTCCGACGCAAGAAGCCCCCCTTCGTGCTTTACACAAAGTCCGGCAGGTTTTGCGGCATATTTTCCCGTTTGCCGCACAAAACACAATTCAAAAAACAAAAAGAAAATTTCACTACAGATTAGCGAAGGGGAGCGGGGAAGAGGGATTAGGCTAGGGGGACCAGAGAAGAGAGATCGGGCAAGAAGGAACGGGCAAGAGGGCAAAAACAAATCATGAAAGCGTTGAAATTCAAGACTTGGAAAAACCGGTTTTTGCCATTTTATGAAGCGCATTCGGCACTTTGAAGACCGCCATATGCCTTGGTTGCTATTGCAGTCTTCTTTAAAAATTTAAGCTTTCAAATGTCCGGTGGCAGAAAACGGAGAGGTTGCGATAATATCCTATCACTAGCGTCTTTCTGGCCTAAACGCCCGCCTGAAAAACGTGTGAGTGAAGAAACAATGAATTAGCAAAGCGTATCAAACAAACATTTTGCCGGATATTCTCCCTTAAAAAACGCGTTTTTTTGCCGCCTTCCCCGACCAATGCCGCTTTTATAATGGCGGGTTTTGTAAGATCAAAACCGGATTATTTAACCAATTCCACGCAAATGTTTCACTAATTCCATCAAATAAAGTGCGCTTTTTAACCGTCAGATCAAGAGATAGCTGAACTCACCGGAATAGGTCGTGCTCACATTTGGCGAGAACCGATCGTACGCATATTCGGGCATATTTGGCGAGAATGGATCGCGCATATTCGGCCGGAATGGATGATGCGGCCATTATTTCGCAAAAAAAGCCGGAGCTTTATGTCACAAAAAGGCTGGAACTTTGTGTCGCAAAAAAACGCCGGAGCTTTTCCGTTTGGAAAAGGTCTCCGGCCATGATCTCTCAAAACCGAGAAACGGATTTTACCGCCTTATCAAGCGGTTTCGCGCAACGGCTCTTCATTCGGCTCGCGTAAAACGTAACCGCGTCCCCAAACGGTTTCAATATAATTTACGCCGCCGGAAACTGCGTCGAGTTTCTTGCGCAATTTGCAAATGAAAACGTCAATGATTTTCAATTCCGGCTCGTCCATGCCACCATAAAGATGGTTCAAGAACATTTCCTTGGTCAAAGTTGTTCCCTTGCGCAGTGAAAGGAGTTCGAGCATCTGGTATTCTTTGCCTGTCAAATGCACCGGATGACCGCCGATTTCAACGGTTTTTGCATCGAGATTGACAACCAGATCACCGGTTGCGATGACCGATTGGGCATGACCCTTCGAGCGGCGAACAATGGCGTGAATACGGGCAACCAATTCATCTTTATGAAATGGCTTTGTCATATAGTCATCTGCACCGAAGCCCAAGCCGCGAACCTTGTCTTCAATTCCGCCCATGCCGGAAAGAATGAGGATTGGGGTTTTGACTTTGGAAAGGCGCAATGTGCGCAAAACTTCATAACCCGACATATCAGGCAGGTTAAGATCTAACAGAATGATGTCATAATCATATAATTTTCCAAGGTCTACACCTTCCTCTCCAAGGTCTGTGGTGTAGACATTAAAACTTTCGGATTTGAGCATAAGCTCGATACTTGTCGCTGTCGCGTGGTCATCTTCAATCAATAAAACGCGCATATTCTATATCCCCTTTCCACTAGCCGAATCAGGCGTTATCGCGGTCAATGCAAACAACTGCGCCAAGACGTGCACAGCTGATTTAAAAAACACCATAAAATCATGATTTTAACCGAAACCGTGATTTTACATTTCGGCAGCACTCAGAACAATTCGTTGCCTCTTTAACCAATCTGCATCAAAATGGTTAACAAAATATGATTCTTCTTGGCAAGACGTTAATAAAATTTTGTGAAAAAAACCTTGTATTCCTTTGATTCAAGGTGATAAATGTTAAACGAATATGTTTAATTTTTACTTTAAGAAAATACGCTAACCGATTCATACGACTCGTGCATTTCCAATTTGAAAAGACGATTTTCCGGTTTGTAAAAAGCTCTTTTGTTTACCGAGCTTTAAGGGACTTCGGCTATAGTGCTCAAAGACCGTAAACAAATAGTTAAGACAGCCTGTCGACAAGCTTTGCAAATGTGGAAGTTTTAACAGGGCTGGCTTGCCGGAAAAGTTCGTTATTCAGTGCAACGGATTATCCGGTTAGCCCCGTAGTTGAAGGGATAAACTGTTTTCCGGTCCAACGTGTATGAGTATCAAGGTGTGAACGTGTATTGTTCACGGTAGTCAAGGAGTATTGCGTATGAAACCGCGTGAAAGTGTGGTTCGGTTGAAAATGTTTCAGGTGCGCGAAAAACGTCGCCAGATTTCTCAACTTGACATGATGATGGGCGAGTTCAATCGTATGGTAAGCGAGCTTGAAACGCAGATCGTCAATGAAGAACGCAAATCCGGCATTACTGATGTCAATCACTTTGCCTATCCTACTTTTGCACGCGCAGCCCGTCAGCGGCGTGAAAACCTCATCAATTCGATTCGCGATTTGCAAATCCAGAAAGCTTCTGCCGAGATGAAGTTGCATGAACTGGAAGCCGAATTGGAACGTGCACAGGCTTTGGAAGAACGCGATGGCAAGACACTGCCTGAGGAAGATGTTGTCTTTGTTCAAAGCCGTTCGATGATCGGCTGAATTTCCGGTTAAAAGCTTTTTGACAAAAGCCATGGTCTACCTGCCGGTTCAAATGACGACAGAACGGTTGTCTCATGCAACACCTGTCAAGGGAATGCCAGATAAGCCGAGGGAAGAGTAGCACTGCCTATCGCGTTTACGTTACCTAACGCGTTTACGTTGCCTAACGCGTTTACGTTATCTATTGCGTTTATGATGCGACAGGTTTTGCGCGCTTTCTGTTGAGCCATGAATATAGCCGGTTGCCGCTGAACAGGCATAGGGCTTTAAAATAAATAGACCGGTTTTGTCTACAACGAAAAGTTGTTATGTAATTGAGTATATGTGTTTTATTTGTCCGTTATCGTCGCGTTATTTTCGGAAAACGAGACAAAGAAAACCTGTATGTGTCGCAATTTTCATAATATGGCTTGGACTTGGACTGGACGTAAGTTGAAAGCCGACAAAACCATATCGGGTAAAACGACACTGGCCGGACATAACAATTTCTCCTTGCGCGCCACCGCCAAGGCCGGATGCTTGAACACAAATTTAGAAAATTGCTGAAAATTATTCTCCCGTGCCTATAAAAAGGCAGTCTTGAAGTGGCCGGTTTTTCCGGCCACTCTATTTCCGTTTATTTTGCGGGTAGGGATTACCCAAAATTGTAGTCACCCCCACAAAAAATTGTGGTCAAACCCTCAAATTGTATTCACGCGCACCGGATTGTAGTCACACATTGTCAGGCCACTATTCCGCTTTGTAGTTTTTAATCATAAGCTATTTTTTATAACCGGATTTAACCGGCAAACAGGAGAACGCGCATTCATTTGGCGAAGTTTTCCCCGCTGTAGATTTTCAAAAAAGCAATTCCCTATTGCTGCTATATCTTCGAGGAAGCCAGCTTCCTTAAAGCTTGCGCGCGGGAAATTGGAACCGAAAGATTATCAAACCGCGAGACGAAAATTCTAAAAGAAAAACGATATAAACCGTTCGAGCTAACGAATTTTTAGAGGATTGCTTCAAAAACAGGAAACTCGCCGGAAAGACTCAGGAAAGACGCGGGAAAGAGACCGGAACGATGCAGAAAAGAAGCTGGAAAGAGACCCTAAAGCCACCGGAAAGCCACTCGAAAGCCATCCGAAAGAGACCGGAAAGAAGCAGGTAAGACACCGTAAAGCCGCGGGAAAGATTGTGGAAAGTGACGGTTAAGCTCCCGAAAATTCTGATTTTTAAAATTCCGATTTCATTATTCGTGTGGCGAAAAAAGATTAAATCGGGCGCGTGAAAAATAAAAAGATCGGGCGCATAGCCGTAAAACAGGTGGGCAGATAGAAACAGCAACGGCAAAATTGGCTTGGGACATTCAGTATCCTGCAAATGCGGACGGGAGCCGGAAAAGTAGACGGGAGCCGGAAGAACGGACGAGGGCCGGAAAAACAGACGAGAGCCGGAAAAGTAGACGGGAGCCGGAAGAACAAACGGGAGCCGGAAGAACAGACGGAAGCCGGAAAAACAGACGGGAGCCGGAAAAAGGGAGGGGAGTCGGAAGAACGGAGGGGAGCCGGAAAAAAACAGTAAAAAACCGGCTTCAACGAAGCGCGTGTGAACAACAAATGATTCTGTTTCAATGTATCTCGGTTTTTAAATGCATCCCGGCTTTTGAATGCATTTTGTCTTGCCGCTTGCTTGATTGAAATAAGTTGACGAAAGCCGCTTCCTGTTTCTTTTCAGGATATTTTCTTTTTCGCCATCCATCAATTTGCCCGAATATAAAACAACCGCTTCCTGAAATTCAAGAAACGGTTGTTTTATTGACGCTTGAAGGCAAGAAGGGGCATCGTTTTATCAATGCCGGTACTGCTGGATACGCGTGGTGCGTAAACCTGCAAGACCGTGTTCATCAATCGAGCATTGCCAGGACAAAAATTCTTCCACCGTCAATGTATAACGTTGGCAGGCTTCATCCAAACTCAGCAGGCCACCTCTTACAGCGGCAACAACTTCGGCTTTGCGGCGGATAACCCAGCGCCTTGTATTGCTTGGCGGCAGGTCGGTGATCGTAAGCGGACTCCCATCTGGGCCAATAACGTATTTTACTCTTGTTCTTACTAACTCGGTCATTGTACTCTCTACTCTTATTCAAGGACCTGATGCGACAATAACCATGGAGCTTTAAAAAAGAGCTAAACCGGTTGAAACGAAAATTTAACAAATACACAGGCTCAAAATTGTGTTTAATTTAAAAAACACTTTATAAACAATTACTTATACAAAAAACGCGGCTATCAAACAAACTTGAACTAAAAACGCCACTTTATTTTTTTTTGTTTTTTTATAAACTGGGCAAGTCAGGTTTTTAAAAAATGACCTGTTTGCATTCTCTTTTTCGGAATGGCGGTTGTGTTGTGTATATAAAAACACGATATAGTTTCATGCAACTGTCAATAAGTTAGAAGGTGAGTTTATGTCTCTCAACAGTCTAGATCTTCCAAAACGCCCTGAGGATACACGCGTAGTCGTTGCCATGTCGGGCGGCGTCGATTCGTCGGTTGTCGCAGGCTTGTTGAAAAAAGAAGGTTATGACGTTGTCGGCGTGACTTTACAACTTTACGATCATGGTGCAGCAACCCACCGCGTTGGTTCGTGTTGTGCCGGACAGGATATAGAAGACGCAAGGCGGGTGTCGGAAACTTTGGGCATTCCCCATTATGTGCTCGATTATGAAGCCCGCTTCCGTGAGGCGGTCATCAATCCTTTTGCTGACAGTTATGCCCATGGTGAAACGCCGATACCGTGCGTTGCCTGTAACCAGACAGTCAAATTCGCCGATTTGCTTGTAACGGCACAAAATCTCGGTGCGGATGCTTTGGCAACCGGTCACTATATCAGAAGCCGCCAGAATGGCGCACACCGTGCATTATACCGGCCGGTCGATGCCAATCGCGACCAGAGCTATTTCCTCTTTGCCACAACGCAGGAACAAATTGATTATTTGCGTTTTCCGCTTGGTGATCTTGCAAAACCGCATGTGCGGGAAATCGCTGCCGAAATGGGGCTTGCCGTTGCCTCCAAGCACGACAGTCAGGATATTTGCTTTGTTCCACAGGGGCGCTATTCGGATGTGATCGCAAAATTGCGCCCCGAAGCTGCCAACCCCGGCGAGATTGTGCATATTGACGGGCGCATTCTCGGTCGCCACAGCGGAATCGTCAATTTTACCATCGGTCAACGTCGCGGCATTGGCATTGCAACCGGCGAAGCCCTTTATGTTGTCTATCTTGATGCGGAAAATTCGCGTGTCATTGTCGGCCCCAGAGAAGCACTTGAAACACGCAAATTGTTTTTGCGGGATACCAATTGGCTTGGTGATGAAAATCTTGATGACTTCCCCGAAGAGGGGATTGAAGTTGCCGCCAAAGTACGCTCTACACGCCCGCCACGTCCGGCTATTGTGAAATATCATGATGGTACGCTCACAGTCGACCTTCTGGAAGGCGAGACAGGTGTGGCTCCTGGGCAGGCTTGTGTCCTTTACGATAATGAAACCAATGATGCGCGGGTTCTTGGTGGTGGGTTCATCACCCGTTCGGAACGTGATGCCCGCGCCGAGACAATGCTCAAAAACCTGTTGAATAAATCGCGTGAGGATACCGCAGCCTGAAAAGGGTAATGCCGCGTTTTCATTCAATAAAGCACAATTGGTAGCACGTTGGGCTTTAAGTCGGCGTGCTTTTCCGGCTTGTAATGGTGGGTAAGCAATTGTCGCTAAACAAGTGTCGCTAAACAGCCGGTTGCTAAACAGGGGACGTCAAAAAGGGGCGTCGCTAAGCAATTGTTGCTAAACAGCCGGTTGCTGAACAGGGGGGGCGCTAAAAAGGGGCGTCGCCAAACAATCGTCGCTAAACAGGGGGCGCGCTAATATGTTGGCTTTTCTTTATAAACCGGACTGGCCGGTTCCCGTGTCGGCTTTTGATAATCCCTCTTGCCTCACCCCGTGGCGGTTTTAATAAACTGACGGCTAAAAATTGTCAGGTTTAACAAATTCTCCTATCCGGACGATCAATTGAATGCAGATAGGGGCAAATGCAGATAGAGCCAAAGCACTGAGCTTGAAAATTCTGTCACTGAAGTGATTTTCATTGCCCGCTCCCGTAAGCGATATTGGTATCCGCTCTTCGGGAGAGAATTGTCCGGAAGGTAGCAACACCGGCTTTGTTAGGCAGTGTTATTTTTTACGCTACTTTTTTTGCGCTAGGTTTTTTTACGCTAGGTCTTTTTGCGCTAGGTTTTTTTACGCTACGTTTTTCTGCACCGCGTTTTTACCCATGTTTTTGCGGCTAATATTTTGTTATGCCATGGTCTGGTGTTTCTGGTGCTATGTATCGCATTTCTATTTTTTCGGAAGTTTTGTGGCTTGCGATCAAAGCCTGACAAGCCGGCACTGTTATCGGGGTTTTGAAAAAATCGCGCGCATTAGGCGACAATAGATATTTTCTGAACAATACTATCCGGTTTTATCTGCGCCTGTTTGAGCTTGCTTGAGCCTGTTTGAACCTATCCGTTCCTGTCCGGCAGTTTTCCCGCGTCAGGTTTTCCAGACGTGCGATCGTCAGTTCAATTTGTCAAAATCGGCAAAATGTTCGAGTGCAAGTCCGGTTGCGGTAGCAACATTCAGGCTATCGAAATCATAAGCAATGGGAATGCGCAAGGTTTCGGTATCCTTCAGGACAAATTCGGGAAGACCTTCGCCCTCAGTACCGAAAACCAGAGCTGTTCTTTTCGCAACTTCCGCATCTTTCAAATAATTTGAAGCGGCGGGCGAAAGCGAATAGATACGGAAATCGGCTTTTTCAAGCGCTGTGAGAATTTCTTTTATATCTTCACCTTGGGTATAGGGAACTTTCAATGCAGCTCCCACCGAAACGCGAATGGCTTTGCGATAAAGAGGATCACAGCAGGTTTTATCAATGATAATTCCGTCGGCTGCAAAAGCGGCAGCGTTCCGGAAGATCGACCCCATATTATCGTGGTTGGAAATTCCGCACAGCACCGGAACGAGTGCTTTTTCCGGCAAACCGGCCAAAAATTCTTCAAGTGTTGGCGTCTTTATACGTTCTCCGATACCCAGAATACCGCGGTGGACATTAAAACCGGCAATGTCATCCATAATTTTCTGCGGTACACAGTAAATAGGGCAGGCGGGCTTGGTTGCATCGAGCACCGGCATCAGCCCCAAAAGCTTGGCTGCGGCAACCAGCAATGATCGGGCTTGAAAACGTTCCGACCTTAAAAGAACCGACAGAACCACCTTGCCTTCGGCGATGAAATGATGTTCGCGCCCGACAAGGTCTCGTTCACGAATGTCCCGATAGGGGGCAAGCCGCGGGTCTTCAACATCGCTAATTGTTGTAATATCCAAACTCATAAAACAAACCTATCACCGTTTCTGATGCTCTGCCAGATGATGGATAATGTCTTCCTCGGTGATAACGCCGATGACACGCCCATTTTCGGCAACGCCAATGGCACCGTTTTTCCGGTCACACACACTGATGAGATCAGGTAAACTCGTATCAGGTTTTGCCATGGCTGCAACAGAAATATCGCCATTCTCATAATTATAGGGGCGCATGACCTGTCTTGCTGTCAAAAAGCTCAACGGGTTGATGTGGCGCACAAAGTTGGCGACATGCTCATTGGCGGGCGATAGCACAATTTCCTGTGCTGTACCACATTGCAAAATCCGTCCGTCTTCCATAATGGCAATGCGGTTTCCCATTTTGATCGCTTCATCAAGATCATGGCTGACAAAAATCAATGTTTTATTGAGCCGCTTTTGCAGTTCCAGAAGTTCGTCCTGTAAATGGTTGCGAATGAGCGGATCAAGTGCCGAAAACGGCTCGTCCATCAACAAAACGGGTGCGCCGGTTGCAAAAGCACGGGCAAGGCCGATTCTCTGTTGCATACCGCCGGAAAGCTCGGTCACCATACGGTTGGCCCATTCATTCAATCCGACCAGATCAAGCTGTTCGGCAATAATCGCCTGACGTTGTTTTTTGGGCACTCCGGCCACTTCAAGGCCGAAACCGATATTATCGGCGACCGTGCGCCAAGGAAACAGGCCGAATTGCTGGAATACCATGGAAACAAGGCGCGTGCGCACATAGCGCAATTCTTCTCTCGAAGCGGTGGTGACATTGATTTCATTGCCGACATCACCAACATAGATATTGCCTTCGACCGGCTTTATCAAACGGTTGATCGTGCGCAGCAAAGTCGATTTTCCCGAACCGGATAGCCCCATCAGAACCAATGTTTCACCCTCGGCAATGTCGAGCGAACATTCATGCACACCAAGCACTGTATTGGTTCTGTCCTTGATTTCTGCCCGTGATGCGCCCTGATCTGCAAGATCGAGCGCCTGCTGTTGACGATTGCCGAAAACCACACTCACATGATCTATGATGACTCTGGCCATTAGCGTGCCTTCCCCGGTCGAAACAGGCGGTCAAGTACGATTGCGACCACCACAATAACGCAACCGGCTTCAAAGCCCATAGCTGCATCATGCTGCTGCAATGCGCGATAGACTTTGACACCCAGACCATTGCCGCCAACTGTTGCTGCAATAACCACCATGGAAAGCGAAAGCATAATGGTTTGCGTCATGCCCGCACGTATTTCCGGCATAGCATGGGGAAATTCGATTTTCCATAAAATCTGCCGCCGGTTGGAACCGAATGCTTTACCCGCCTCGATCAAGGCTTTTGGCGTCGACACAATACCTTGCTGGGTGAGCCTTATGGGGGCAGGAAGCACAAAGATAATGGTTGCGATCAATCCCGGTACCATGCCAATGCGGAAAAAAATGATAGCCGGTATCAGATAGACAAAGGTCGGCAATGTCTGCATAAGATCGAGAATGGGTTGGATCCCGCGATATATTTTCGGACGATGGGCGCAGGCAATGCCGACCGGCACGCCAATTCCCATACAAAGAATGCACGACCAGAACAGCAGAGCTATTGTTTCCATCGTGTCAACCCAGTAGCCCTGATTGATAACGAACAGAAACCCCAGTGCAGTGAGCACAACAACCCGCCAATTTCTCTGGATAGCAAAGGCAAGAACACATAAAATAGCAATCAACAAAAGCGGATTTGGCCACAATAGAAGTGCCAGAGTGGCTTTTAACAGGCTGCCAAGACCCACACGCAGAGCCGTGAAAACCAGCCCGCCATGCTCTTTCAAAAACTCGACGATCGTATTTGCGGTTTTTCCGACCGGAATTTTATAGTGTGTATTTGTCTCTTCATCGGGTGCGCCGAGTGCGTGGTCAACGGCTTCAACAGCGTTACCCCCATTGACGGTCGTCACCCCCGAAAGCCAGCCTTTTACCCTTTCTTTATTGGATAAAAGCCATGAATGGGCAGCATTTTCCGGGTCTTCACCCTGATCGAGGATTTGATCCATCAGGTGGTTTTCCATATCGACATCGAAAACGAGATTGCCGAGAAAACGCGTTACATTGGGACATTGCAGACGATAATTCTTGCGAATATTGGTGCCGACTTTGGCATTGCCGAAATTTTTCCCGAAATATTGGTCACCACCGGAAAGATAGGCCATTTTGAAGCGCATATTCATCGGGTGTGGTTCCCACCCCAAGAATACGATCGGGCGGTTTTCCCGAATGCGTGCTTCGACTTCGGCAAGCATGGCCTGTTCGGAGGTTTCGACAATATGGAAATCGGTAAGCCCGAAAGCGGAATCATGAAGCATTGAAAGAATAAGGCGGTTGCCGTCATTGCCCGGTTCGACCCCGTAAATGGTATAACCCAGTTCAGGGCCGAAACGTTTTATATCTTCAAAGCTTTTCAAGCCCTTGTCATAGACAAATTGCGGCACAGCCAGCGTATATTTTGCCCCTTCCAGATTATAACCGAGGAGCTCGACACTTCCATCGTCCTGATAAGGTTTGAAATCGGGTGTCATGGACGGGTTCCAATAGCCCAGAAAAACATCAATATCGCCATTGGAAAGCGAGGCATAAGTAACAGGAACGGATAAAATCCGTGTTTCGGTATCATAGCCGAGTGCTTTAAGAAGTGTGGTGGCAATACTGGTTGTCGCTGAAATATCTGTCCAACCGGTATCGGCAAAGCGCACAATTTTGCATGTTTCAGCTTCGTTTATATCCGCGCTTGCATATCCCGTTCCCGCTGCCAGAAACAAGCTCAGGAAAAGAAATGCTATTTGTTTCAAAATGCCCGACAAGATTTCCGGCAACTCCATGATTATACAATGTCCAGCTTAAGGACGGGGTTAGACTATTTCAATAAAGAATGAAATAAGGTTCACAAGAAAAGCCTTTTATTATGGAATCGCACAATGCAACTTCCTGCCAATTTGAAAAACGCGCTTGACGAGCTTTTTCAACAGACAAATCCCGCCGAACTTGAAAAAGCGTCCCACCGGCTCACCCAACGCTATCGCAATGAAATACTTGACGGGAAAATGCATATTGCCGACAGGAATGCAGCATTCGGCTATATAGCAGCGCGTTTTCCGGCAACATATGCGGCCGTGTTTTTGGCACTCGATAAAGTTACAGAAATTTGCCCGTCTTTTTCACCGTCAAGCCAGCTTGATGTCGGCGCCGGACCGGGTACGGCCGTTTTTGCAGCAAGCCGGATTTTCCCTTCACTTCGACATGCAACGCTTGTCGAGCAAAGCCATGATATTATTGCTATCGGTAAAACGCTGTTTTCAGCGAGCCTTGTGAATGACGATAGCACCCCGTCCGCTTCAAAACATGTAACAACAGATTGGCAGAATATGGATATTTCTTCTGCCGCTTTTGAAAATCTCGCCAAAGCCGATCTTGTCACAGCAAGTTATGTGCTGGATGAACTTCCTGAAAAAATACAGGATCACCTTGTTGATGGCCTATGGAACAAGACCGGAGACATGCTTTTTCTCATTGAGCCGGGTACGCCTGCCGGTTTTAGAAGATTGAACCGCCAACGTGACAGGTTAATTGAAAGAGGCGGCCATATTGTTGCACCTTGTCCGCATGAATTTGCTTGTCCGGTCGAATCGCCGGACTGGTGCCATTTTTCTGTAAGAGTCGAACGTTCGCGCACACATCGCCTTACCAAACAGGCGATCGTGCCCTTTGAAGACGAAAAATTCTGCTATCTTGCCTTCGCTCATGAAAAGCCCGATGTGCAATATTGTCGCATCCTGTCACGGCCTCAACGCTCCAGCGGAAAAGTGGAATATACGATCTGCACTTCCGGTGGTGAGAAAAATGCCGAAATTACAACGCGGAGGAATAAAAAATTATACAGCGAACTGCGTCGTCTGGAGTGGGGAGATATATTAAAAAAATAAAACCATAGGTTGTAAATATTTGTTGACTATTCCTATCTGTCAACTATATTCACCTTCGCCGCACAAATAGAACTCTATGTTTGAAAGTGCCGGCGACAGGTGTTTAGGTCCCCCGCTATTTCCTACACCTGTATCCCTTCTCCAACGAAGGGGAGAAAAGTCCGGGTCCCCAATGCCCGGA
Organism: Bartonella sp. B10834G3; assembly: GCF_016102505.1. NCBI lineage: Bacteria > Pseudomonadati > Pseudomonadota > Alphaproteobacteria > Hyphomicrobiales > Bartonellaceae > Bartonella > Bartonella sp. B10834G3. The sequence goes on along the minus strand of NZ_JACFOM010000003.1, from coordinate 123,452 downwards.
CTTTTCCTTTTCTTAATAGTTTCAAGTATATTCGCATTTTGACTATAAGGCTATTTGTTTATTCAAGTTTATATTGATTCCGAGAGCAGCGAATCAGTTTCATCTATCAAGTTTTAATTATGAAAAATCACATGAATACTTTTTATCGTTCTTCAAATTTTCCGTATTCTAAAAAATAAACAAACAGTTTTTTGATTGACGAGCAGGTAATCCATTTTTTGGAAATCTATAGTTCGTGAACGGACGACTGTCACAAAAACATTTGCGCAAAGAAAAAACCGGAATCTTTGTAAAAGAAAGACAGTTCCGTAATGCTTAAGAGAAATAGCTTATAACAAAACGGAAAAGTGATAATGGTAGCAGATTATCAGATTCGATTTTTACAAGTATAATTTTTCATTAAAACAAATTTATTCTATTTTAGAGTATTTCTATATTTCAAATGTCATTTTGTCGGGCAGCCCCGCAAATCGACGCTGATTCGCGCAGCGGTTGAAGAAAAGTTTGATGCAGAAGGGCGTTCGATTGCTTTCGGTGGTGTTGTTTTGTGTTGCTATAGAATGGCGGACAGGTTAAAAGACGGGAATGAACAATAAACGTACATTCATGATCTGGTGGTGGGGTTGCTTTTAGCGGCCTCTGTTTGTTTGTGCAAAAATTCAGGACAAGGTCGCGACGGATAACCGGGCGGCCTTTTTTATATACTCCGTCCGGATAAGTGACCTAATTAACAGGACGGAGTTCTAATATGGATAAGAACATGGCAGGCGAGAAAGCTTTTGAATATCTCACAAAAGGCGGTTTGAAGATTCGTCGTCGCTGCGAGGATATTGCCTATCAGGGAGCGATTGACCGGATTGTTGATGCTCTTGATAGCCGCCGCGGGGCAGTTTTTTCATCGAACTATGAATATCCGGGGCGCTATACACGTTGGGATTCGGGCTTCATCAATCCGCCGCTTGTTGTCACTTCGCGCGGCCGCCATATGAAAATCGAAGCTTTGAACGAGCGCGGCAAAGTTCTTATCGACATGATCGAACCGCGTCTTCAAACGCTGGACGATATTCAATCGACAAAACGCACAGATGATAAGCTCGCAATAGATGTTAAAAAACCGGGGCGGGTCTTTAGCGAGGAAGAACGCTCGCGTATGCCATCGGTTTTTTCTCTTTTGCGTGCGATTTGCGATATTTTTCATTCAACCGAAGACCAAAGTCTTGGTCTATACGGGGCATTCGGCTATGATCTCGCCTTCCAGTTCGAGCCGATCGAGTTTAAAATAAAACGTCCGGAAGACCAGCGGGATATGGTGCTTTACCTGCCGGATTCCATTCTGATTGTCGACCATTATTCGGCACGTGCATGGGTGGAAAATTATGATTTTTCCGACAATGGAAAATCGACTGAAGGTTTGAGCCGTGACACGGAAGAACAACCGTTCAAAGCAGCCAAAGCCGTTCCGCAAAAAGGCGATCATGAAAAGGGTGAATATGCCGCTTTGGTCAAAGAAGCCAAAGAAAGTTTCAAGCGCGGCGACCTCTTCGAGGTTGTTCCGGGGCAGACTTTCTATGAAACTTGTCCGGCAAGTCCTTCGGCAATCAGTAAAAGGTTGAAACTCACCAACCCTTCGCCTTACTCGTTTTTTATCAATCTTGGAGAACAGGAATATCTCGTTGGGGCATCGCCTGAAATGTATGTTCGCGTAACCGGAAGACGGGTTGAAACCTGCCCGATTTCGGGAACAATCAAACGCGGACAGGATGCCATTGCCGATTCCGAGCAGATACTGGCTTTGCTCAATTCCAAAAAGGACGAATCCGAATTGACCATGTGTTCGGATGTCGACCGCAATGATAAAAGCCGCGTTTGCGAACCGGGTTCGGTGAGGGTCATCGGGCGGCGGCAAATTGAAATGTATTCCCGCCTTATCCACACGGTCGATCACATCGAAGGGCGGTTGCGCAATGGCCTTGATGCGTTCGACGCATTTTTGTCACATGCATGGGCGGTGACTGTGACCGGTGCGCCGAAATTATGGGCTATGCGCTTTATCGAAAATCATGAAAGAAGTGCGCGTGCATGGTATGCCGGTGCTATCGGCATGGTGTTTTTCAATGGCGATATGAATACGGGGCTAACACTTCGCACAGTGCGTATCAAGGATGGTGTGGCATCGGTAAGAGCAGGCGCTACATTGCTCTATGATTCCAATCCGGAAGAGGAAGAAAAAGAGACAGAACTGAAAGCGTCTGCCATGATTGCCGCTATCCGTGACAGTGCAAAACCATTGCCAAAGGCGGTAAGGCAGGAGAAAGAAAAGCCCGGCACGGGTGTCAATATTCTGCTTGTCGACCATGAAGACTCATTTGTGCACACGCTTGCCAATTATTTCCGCGAGACCGGCGCCAAGGTGACAACGGTAAGAAGTCCGGTGGATGACAAGGTGTTTGAAACGGTCAATCCCGATCTTGTTGTTTTGTCACCGGGGCCGGGAACGCCGAAAGATTTCAATTGTGAAGACACAATCAATAAAGCACGGGCGCGTAAAATTCCGATTTTCGGCGTTTGTCTGGGGTTACAGGCTTTGACCGAAGCTTTTGGCGGGAGTTTGCGGGTATTAAGCGAACCGATGCACGGTAAACCGTCACGAATCCGCATTACCGGCGAAACCCTGCTGTTTACGGATTTGCCAAAAGAAATAACGGTTGGCCGCTACCATTCAATTTTTGCCGACCCGAGCCGCTTGCCTTCCGAGTTCAAGGTTACGGCGGAAACAGCAGACGGTGTAATCATGGCAATCGAGCATAAAAGCCAGCCGATTGCGGCCGTCCAGTTCCACCCCGAATCAATTATGAGTTTAAGTGGCAATGTCGGTATGGCGATCATTGAAAATGTTGTTTCAAGACTAATCAAGAAAGCATGGCAATGAAAAGTGCGAATTCAAGGCTGAAACAATTAGCAATCTGGTCTATTCCGGTTGCCATTATTGTTTTTGTACTCAAATATTTCGCTTATTATATAACAGGTTCGGTGGCTCTTTATTCCGATGCGCTGGAATCGATTGTCAATGTCATCGCGGCCATTGCGGCTTATGTTGCCATCCTTATCAGCATGAAACCGGCTGATAACGATCACCCCTTCGGACACACCAAGGCCGAATATTTTTCGGCAATTCTTGAAGGGGCAATGATTTTTGTTGCCGCCATCATGATTTTACACGAATCATGGCCTTTGCTCACCTCTACCCATTTGCCCGAACAGCCAGGCTACGGGCTGGCGATCAATCTTGTTGCCAGTGCGATCAATGCAATCTGGGCGCTGATTTTGATAAAGCAGGGAAAAGTCTCGCATTCACCTGCATTGAAAGCCGATGGCATGCATTTAATGACGGATGTGTTTACATCTATCGGCGTGCTTGCCGGCCTTCTTGCCGCTATCTTGAGCGGCTGGGCCATTCTTGACCCCGTGCTTGCTATTATTGTGGCTCTGAACATTCTCTGGCAAGGGTGGAAAGTCATCAACAATTCGGTGCAGGGGCTGATGGATGTCGGTGTCGAGCTTGAAGAGACAATGCGCATCAGGGATATTATTTCAAGTCACGCGGCAGGTGCTATCGAAGCCCATGATTTGCGAACACGTGTGGCCGGACAGGTCACATTTATCGAATTCCATCTGGTGGTTCCTTCCAAAATGACGGTGGGAGACGCGCACGATATATGCAATAGAATCGAAGATGCTCTGAAACAAGAAATCGAAAACGCGCGTATTGTCATTCATATCGAACCGGAAGAGGAAGCAAAATTGCCAAAGGGGACAACCGCCGTTCCCATTGCATGAGGAGCATTATGTTAAAAATCAGAAATCTGAAAGAAACTGTATTATCCGACCATTGGACAAAGCTGACAGCCGTTTCCTATGAGCAGCAAGATGCGGATGGCGAATGGAAAACCGTGAAGCGCGAAACCTACCATAACCGCAACGGAGCTGCGGTTTTGCCTTTTGACGAGGACAGAAAAACGGTTCTTTTTGTCAAACAGTTCCGCGCACCGACTTATCTCGCAACCGGCAGCATGTATGTGCTCGAAGCATGCGCAGGACACATCGAAAAGGGCGAATCAGCCGATGATACAATGCTGCGCGAGGCAAAAGAGGAATTGGGCTACCAGCTCCATAATCTCGAACTTGTTTTCAAAGGCTTTACAACCCCCGGTTTCTCGACCGAACAGCTATGGCTTTATCTGGCCAATTACCGCCCGCAAGATCACCGTTTTTCCGGTGGCGGGCTAGCCAAAGAAGGGGAAAATATCGAAATTGTCGAAATGCCGGTCGAAGAGGCGATAAAGCTTAATGACAAGCAACAAATCAACGACATGAAAACAGCTTTGCTTGTGAACGAATTGCGCCACCGGTTGAAACTTTGACGATATGAAAGCAAATAACCCCGCTTTAAACATCATAATCCCGTTTGGAACATGATAGTCCCGTTTGAAACATTGAAGTTCAGGTTCACAACTTTGAACACGAACGGGTGAAGGTTTGATAAAACAGGTTGCGCTTGAAAAAAACCTGTGCCATATTTTTCGTTATGGAAAAGTTTGACGCACAAAAATTATCGGTTTTGTACTGCATCGGGGATGCAGGCTTTTGTGCTTTGCCTTCAAACTTGCTTCTTCTTGGGCTTATGAGCGACTGCCGGGGCCGGTGAGGGGCGCCCGGCGGTCGTTACCTGCCGGCGTAAATGCTCCTCTTCAACAATCTTCATTTTAAAATATCAACCGGTTACCGGTGTTTCAGACGAGCATAGATCATGAGTATTTCACCAAATTTTTCACATAAAGGCATGCCGACAGCATCGCAAAAATATCAACCTTACCCGCAAGTTTCATTGAAAGACCGCACCTGGCCCGACAAGCGTATCGAAAAAGCACCAATCTGGTGTTCTGTCGATCTGCGTGATGGCAATCAGGCTTTGATCGACCCGATGGGACAAGACCGCAAAGAACGCATGTTCCGCCTGCTTCTGGAAATGGGCTTTCCGGAAATCGAAATCGGTTTTCCATCTGCTTCGCAAACCGATTTCGACTTCGCGCGCTGGTGTATCGAACATGGCAATGTTCCTGAAAATGTAAGTTTGCAGGTTCTGGTGCAATGCCGTCCGGAATTGATTACCCGCACCTTCGAGGCGCTGGATGGCGCCAATCATCCGATCGTGCATTTTTACAATTCGACCAGTGAATTGCAGCGGCGGGTTGTGTTCGGAAAAGATGTTGCCGGTATCAAGAAAATCGCAACCGATGCGGCAAAAATGGTGATGGATATGGCCGCCAAAGCCGGTAAACATTACCGTTTCGAGTATTCGCCTGAAAGTTTTACCGGAACCGAGCTTGAAGTTGCGCTGGAAATATCGAATGCGGTCATCGAAATCGTTAATCCGACACCCGAACACAAGATGATTTTGAATTTGCCTTCCACGGTCGAAATGTCGTCTCCCAATATCTATGCCGATGAAATCGAATGGATGGGGCGCAATATTGACCGCCGTGACAGCGTTCTGATTTCTCTGCACCCGCATAATGACCGGGGTTGTGGCATTGCAGCCACCGAATTGGGCCTGCTTGCCGGTGCCGATCGTGTGGAGGGGACACTGTTCGGTAATGGCGAACGTACCGGTAATGTCGACATTGTCGCGCTGGCGCTGAATATGTTTACCCAAGGCGTCGATCCGGAACTTGATTGCTCGAATATCGAAAAGATCAAGGAAGTTTACGAATATTGTAACCAGCTCAGAATTCCGGAACGCCACCCTTATGTCGGCGAATTGGTCTATACTGCTTTTTCGGGTTCGCATCAGGATGCGATCAATAAAGGCATGAAGGCAATGAAAAAGTCGAACAAGACTTTGTGGGAAGTGCCTTATCTGCCGATTGATCCGCAAGATGTCGGCAGAAGTTATGAAGCCATTATCCGCATCAATTCGCAATCGGGCAAAGGTGGCATTGCCTATATTCTGCAATCAGACTACGGCTTGAACCTGCCGCGCGCTTTGCAAATCGAATTTCGCGATGTGATTCAACATATTACCGATGAAGAAGGCAAAGAATTGCCGTCGAAGCGCATTTATGATGAATTCGTCAAGACTTATGTCAAACAGAATGGTGGCCGCTTCGGCTTTGTCGATTACAAGACCAAAGCTGATCCAAAAGAAAAAGGCCGTGTCGAGGTGAGCGCAAAAATTACCGATCGCGGACAAGAAAAAACCATTAAAGGAACGGGAACCGGTCTGGTTGACGGGTTTATCGACGCTTTTTCCAAATATCTCGGCAAGAAGCTTTCGGTCGTCGATTATTCGGAACATTCACTGCAACGCGGTTCGGATGCAAAAGCCATTTGCTATATGGAAATAGCCTATCCGGAAGGAAAAATATTCGGCGTTGCCATTGATGAAAATATCGCGACAGCTTCGCTCGATGCTATTGTTTCGGCGGTTAACCGGTTGAAACTCTAATTTTTCAAAGGCGGCAACAAGGGCTTATTGTCTTGCTCAACAAGGGCTTATTGTCTTGCTGTTGCCGCCCGTCAACCTCTTGCCCCCGTCAACCTCTTGAAAATCGCAATCATGCGAAAAATAGTAAGCGGCATTTGGTAAGTTGCCGGCGGAAGTTTCAATAGTCTTGCCCGTCAACCTTTCCGGAACGCTTATATAGTCTTCTCGCTACTTTATAACGGTTAAGCCGTCTCAACGCTTCAAGACGCTTATTCTGCCCGTAGTCTTCTCACCAGTTCATAACGTTAAGCCGTCTTACCACTCCAAGAACACTTATGTAGCCTTCACCACGTCAAAACGGTTATAGTGCCTCATGACTTCAAAACGGCTTATGTAGTCTTCTCGCTACTTTATAACGGTTAAGCCGTCTCACCACTCCAAGAACACTTATGTAGCCCTCTGAATAGGGGTAAAACCCACGCTTTTTATTCGCCACGAAAGCCGGTACGGCCGAAAAAGGAAAGATAAAAAAGATCGGGAGCAATCGCGCTTTGTCAGTGTGACAAAACAATCGACATAAAAAGTCCTAAAAAACAGAAATTCGGTTCAATACACGAAATATCCGGAAACAATAGAGCAATTGATTGACATGAATGACAGGCGTTAAACATCGTCAAGGTCAAGGCTTTGCATTTATTTGGCTTTTTTGTCTTTTTTGGGGGCATAGATTTTGCTCGAAAACACCAGTGTTCCGTCTGTTTTTTGGCGCTTTATTCGAGCATATGAAATCCAAGTTACAACAGGTATATTCGGGCTAAGCAAACCGGTTCATGCCGCGTTATCATTCGTTCAAATGCCGGAGTTATTTTAAACGCTAATATTATTTTAAACGCTAATATTATTTTACATGCTGGTATTATTTTAAACCGGCTGTGTTCCAGCCGGTCACAGGAAAATTGCTGTCAGGTCTTTTGTTTGAATGCACTAAATCGAATGCACTAAAAGAGCGGAACTTTTTCGGTGCAGTTGATTTCATTCTCTTTATTGATAATGGTATAGCGTTCAAGCCCGCAATGCCAGCTTTCACAATCACCGTCGATTGTAAACCAGTTGTAATTGGCAGGAGGCTTTTTACCGCCAAAGGCTTGCGAGGCAGAAGCAACGCCAACCACCGGAACATCGCGTTCTTTCCCTTCAATATGTTCAAGAGAAGGAACATGGGTATGCCCATGGAGAACAAGTTCTGCACCTTGTTGTTTGATGACACGTTGGAAACGTTCAATACCCCATAATTTTTTATGCCAATTGGTAGCGTTTTTATAAGGGGGGTGATGTATCATCACCATCCGGAACAGATTACGTTCTTTCGCTTCGCGTAAAAGATCGGCCAGATGATAGGCCTGTGCACTGTCAAAGTGGCCGGTTGCGAAAAACGGTGGTGTGGCAATGGCTGAAGAAACGGCAATAATAGCGACCTGTCCACGAACCCGCATATAGGGGAAAAGGGCACTCCAGCCATGGGCTTCTTCGCTGGTAATCCACGGGCGAAAGGTTTTGCAGGCTTTTTTGAAAGCGCCCCCGACATAGGCATCATGATTGCCGAATGTAAGCGAAATATCGCTCGCCGGACCTTGCGCCACAAGCCAGTCTTTGGCGGCCGCGAATTCTTTTGGCAAAGAGAGATTCACGAGATCACCGGTTATGACAAGATGGTCAGCCTGTTTTTGTTTGATACTTTCCATTAAAGCATCAAGCGTTTGCCGTCCCATTTCACCGGTACGGTTTTTCTTCCAGTTAATATAACCGGTTAAACGCTTTCCCATAAGCTCGAAAAGACGAGGGGCAGGAAGCGGCGACAAATGAATGTCGGATATATGAGCCAAGTGAAACATTCCACAGAACATAGCGAGACAATAAAAATAGGCAACAAAAAAACAAAAAGCTTTTAAAATGAAGAGGATATAAGAACAAACATGGCAATTGAGAGAGTATAATATCGGAAAAATTCAAAAAACAGCTTAAAAAGAGACAATTATTCGCCACGCACCGGAAGAGAGAAGGCAAACGAAACGGTAATGTCTCCATTTGTAAAACAGTCGAAGCAGACGTTTGCAGCCTTCATAATATTCGCTTCCTCATAATATTCGCTTCCCTTGAAAAATATGACGGGAAATAAGCGGGCTTTAGCTCATAGGCCTCGAACCCAAGCGCACAAGACCGGTGTATGACATTTTGTAAGATTGGTAGAATTTACAAGATTGCTATATTGCAATTTACCGGGAACAGCCACTCTCAGGAAAATGGCATCATATATCCATCAACGGCCCCGCGACATATGCCGCCCTTTCTTCTCGAACATGAGTTGCGAGAAAGATTCTAGATCTCAGTTTTATAAGAATTCCGGTGATAAAATCCAAATCCGCCATCATTCAGGAAATGGCTGGGATTGGCATGTCTCTGCCGATGATCTCGTAAATCGTCGGGCGAAGGGCGGAAAATCATATTCTGAGTGATTGATAACCAAAAAAATGAGCTGCCCTTTGTGTTGTGAAATACAAAATTACCTTTGCATGGCGGGACAAGCTTGAACGAATCCTTATAGGCAGGAAGGAGGTTAACAAGTTTTGCTCCGAACCGGAATTGACAAGGGGTATGTGCACGGTGAGGCCAGCGTGAAGGAATACCATCGCCAAAGAAGCAGGAGGTTAGGCAGGGCTTTTTTCGTGAAACGGGATTGGTCAGGCGTGTGTTTGCGGTATGGCAGGTTTGAAGGAAATTCCATGAGCCGTGGGAGGCTAGCGTTTTTTCCTCCTTACAGGTTTTGCAGGGGGGGTCTGCGCCGTGTAGCGAGCTCTAAGGATTCCCGTAACCAAGGAAACTGGTAAGCAGGGCGGGCTTTTTCATAGAACAGGGTTGGCAAGGCATATTCTGCGCGGGTGAAACACGCTTGAAAGAACCTCTCTTTGAGTGGGGAAGATTAACGACGGTTTTATTCTGAAACGGGATTGGCGGAACTTATGTGCATTGTGTAGCAAGCTCTAAGGATTCCCGTAACCACGGAAACAGGTAAGCAGGCGGTCTTTCTCATAGAACAGGATTGGCAGGCATAATCTGCGCGGTGAAACACGCTTGAGAGAACCTCTCTTTGAGTGGGGGAGATTAACGACGGTTTCATTCTGAAACGGGATTGGTCAGGCGTCTGTTTGCGGTATGGCAGGTTTGAAGGAAATTCGCTGGCCGTGGGGGAGGCTAGCGTTTTTTCCCCTTTAACAGGTTTTGCGGGGGGCTGCGCGGTGTAGCAAGCTCTAAGGATTCCCGTAACCAAGGAAACAGGTAAGCAGGGCGGGCTTTTTCATGGAACAGGATTGGCAGGCATAATCTGTGCGGTGAAACACGTTTGAGAGAACCTCTCTTTGAGTGGGGAAGATTAACGACGGTTTTATTCTGAAACGGGATTGGCAGAACTTATGTGCATTGTGTAGCAAGCTCTAAGGATTCTCGTAACCAAGGAGACAGGAGGTTAGGCAGGGCGGGCTTTTTCATAGAACAGGATTGGCAGGCATAATCTGCGCGGTGAAACGCGCTTGAGAGAACCTCTCTTTGAGTGGGGAAGATTAACGACGGTTTTATTCTAAAACGGGATTGGCAGAACCTATGTGACTAGTGAAAACGGCTTGAAAGACACTCTTTGAGCAGCAAGGGCGGCAAGCGAAATTTTTGTTCTGACACAGGATTGTTGTGCACGTGTCCGTGATGGAGCAAGCTTGAAGGAATGCTATGGACCCGCAAGGAAGTTGCCGCGGTTAACGAGGCTTGTGTTCTGAAAGCAGGATTGGCAGCGCGCGTGTGCGCGGTGCGGCAAGTTTGAAGAAAACCCTTGAGTAGTAAGGCGGCTGGCGCGCTTTTATCGTGAAATAGTATGCAGATGTGTATTCAGGACATCAGATAAAGCAGGAAACTTAAAAGCCGGAGATGTAAAAGCCGGAGACTTATTGAAAACAAAAAAGGACGCTAAAAAGCGTCCTTTTTTTGTGAAAAGTAAACCAAGCCCCCTCAATTTACTTTTTCAAGCCCCCGCCTTTATTAGAAGCGATAGGTTACACCAGCGCCGATCAGCCATGGATCAAGCTTGGCTTTACCGCTGATGTGTTCATTCAGACCCAAAGCGTCAGCAGTTGCTTTGTTAAGCTTGCCGTCGAAATCCGGACGGAGGTAAAGTTTCTTGACATCAAAGTTGAAGCCCCAGTGTTGGTCAAGCATGTAGTCAAAACCAACTTGAAGAGCGCCGCCCCATGTGTTGTCGATGTCGAGGTCTCTCAAACCAATGCCTGCTGAATTGTGGTCAGCATCTTCATTGTAGAAGATTGTGTAGTTAACACCACCGCCGATATATGGCTTGAATGCGCCGAAATTGGTGAAGTGGTATTGAAGAGTAAGGGTCGGAGGCAAAATCCATGTTTTACCAAGCTTGCCAGCACCTGCTGCATGCAACGAACCTTGACCGTCGATTGACGAATAGGTTGTACCCAAAATCAATTCGGCAGCGATGTTGTTGGTGAAGTAATAGGTGATGTCGAGTTCAGGAATAACTGTGCTCGAGAAGTCGAGGTCAGAACCATGAATCTGGTTAACATGGCCTTTGTCGCGTGGAACAACGCCGAGAGCGCGAACGCGGATCTGCCATGGGCTTTGAGCTTCCTGAACAACAGGCTTTGCACTCTGAACATCGGCAGCCGAAGCTGAACCTGAGAAGCTGAGTGCTGCAGCGATGGCAACTATACTGCTACCGATCAATTTCTTCATATCATTGTCTCCTAAATCAATATGCGTGCGTGTTTCACATCAGTAATTTGATTACGTTCAAGCCTATTTAATCTGAAATATCCATTGATTTGAATCAAACAATCGCCTTTTTGCCGCTTTATCGCCTTGTTTGAGAAGTAACTGTATCATTATTGCAACAAATTTTGTTGGCTGTGGAAAAAAACAGAGGCCGTTTCCGGCGATTATTAAGTGACTGTTTACTAAGTCGAATCAACTGCAAGAAGAAAAAATCTGTTTATCCAAGAATTTCTGTTACAACTGTTTATTCATGAAACAGTTTTAATAACCGGATGCAGGTAAAGATAGATCGTTAAAAAAGCCAAACTCACAAGATGCTGATAAAGTGATTGCTTTCATGCTTTTTTACCGCTAACAATTTTATTGTTGCATAGGAATTGCTTGGCCGTTCGGAAATCGTCCATGATTGGTAAAAGCCGTTAAAGCCACCAATCGGGATTTCAGGTATTCGGCCAAGAAAATGCACGTCGGACATAGGCAAACAGTTAACAAGTAGACAATGATGTTTTTTTCAGATCAACGACGATGAACTGCCAGTGGTTTTGGATACTTTGCCGTTGATTATGTTTCACTTGTTTTCTTGCCGGTTTTCATATGGAAAATTATTCGTCTGCACTCGACCTTTCACAAACGCCAAAAGTCGATAATAACAATATCACGTTGATTTCCGAAAAAACGGATCATCAGGAAATGATCGAAGAGCTGAACAGAGAAGCTTTCGGTCCTGCCCGTTTTACACGTGCTGCCCACCTTATCCGCGAAAAGGGCGGGCATGACCTTGGCCTTTCATTTGTTGCCATTTTCAATCATCATCTGGTCGGTACAATCAGAATGACCCCGATTGTGGTGGGAAATGTCAATGGCTACCTGCTTGGGCCGATTGTTATTTCACCGAAGTTCAAAAGCTTAGGCGTCGGGAGCCTGTTGATGCGCCATACGATCGAAACGGCAAAGGCCAAAGGGGTTCCCTTTATTCTGCTCGTTGGTGATGAACCTTATTATCGCCGTTTCGGTTTTTCAAAAGTGCCGGTAACGGACATGGTTATGCCCTTGCCGGTCAATCCTGAACGCTTGTTGGCACTTGAACTTGTTGATCGTGCATTGGAAACAGCAAAAGGGCTTGTGCTTCACAAAAACCAGTCCAAACGGCAAGATTGAAAACCGGTCAAATCGGCAGGGCAGATTTTATCTGCTTTCAACGGCAATTGAAAAGCGGTGCATGGGGTGAACGCCGGCTCTATTTTGAAATTCGGTGAAGGACTTATGCCCATCGGAAACAGGCGGTTCCTGCCCATATGTTTTGGACTTTGCCAAAGTCTTCGTGCTTTTGTTCAAGTGTCGAGACAATCAGGCTCGAAAAAGTGTCGAGACAACCGAAACTCTCGCGAGAGTTAAAGACGATCGCGCCGGTTGAAAGGCATTGCACCGGTCGGAAGATGTTGCACGAGTAAAAAACGGTTATGACTGTCGAAAGGCCTTAGAACGGTAAAAACTGGCGTGACTTTCGGTTATCGTTAAGAACAACGGAAATTGTTGTGACAGTCTGCAACATGTTTCATTTGTGGTCGAAATTCTCGAAGGGGCGCGTTTTATTGTCTTCATTTTTGAAGAAGGCCGTATTGGTGATTTAACGGCCTTCTCTATACCAGAGGCTTGCTAACAGAAGAAATGAAGCAACGAGCGCCAGAACACCGTTGAACAGTGAAAAAGCGGATGTGCTCACCAGTCGGGTTTCGCTGGCGGCATTGAGCAGAATGCGGTTTTGCCTTTGTGCGGGGGCAAGACTCTTGCCTTTTACAACATCTATGGCAGGCAATGTGACTTTATCACCCGCCTTTTGATGTAGACGCGTGACTGCGCCCCCACTGGTTCCGGCCACCGGCAACAACTTTTCTTCCGTCGAAATCAACTCGGAATATTCGGGTGAATTGACCGCGCCAATATGTGTCAGCGCTTCCTTGTCGCCATTGGTGACTTTGAAAAGTCCGATTTCATCGGTATCGAGCGTTGCTTCAAACACACCTTCCTGCTGTCTTTCCAAAGTCACATTTTTGGTTTTTCCTGAAGGGAAATGGACTGTGGCAATATCGGGTTTGTCGGCCATGGTCTGGCGGCGAATGGTTAGTCTGTTTCCATTGCCGGAAGCTGACAGTGCTTCTTCTTCGAGTTCCGGCTCTTTCATCAGCCAATGTGCCATGCGTCTATAAAGGGCGGCATAAGGCCCGCCACCCTCGAAACCGCGTGCCCATAACCAGCCTTCATCGGAAAGCAACATTCCCACACGTCCCTTGCCAATATGCGACAGCAACATGAGCGGGCGGTTGTCTGCACCATTCATGAGAACGGTGCTTTTGGAGCTATCCTGAACTGCGATCTGGCGCAGCCAACGACCCCAATTTTGTGCCTTTGACGTGTCGGTTTTGTCCGGATTGTTTTTCACAACTTCGCCCGAAAGGCCGCGTGTGACAGGGTGGCGCAAACCCGCTTGCGTCAGGCTCGGTGTAAAAGGTTTTTCAATAATTTCACCGCTCGGCAAAGCAGGCAGAACGCTTAATAACGGCGTACGCGCAAGCGAATTGTCACCGGCAAATTCGGGCCCTGTTGCCATCAGCAATGCGCCACCATTTTTCACATATTGAGCGACATAGTCGTAATAGATCAAAGGCAACACATTATAGTGCTGGTAACGGTCGAAAATGACGAGATCAAAGTCGTTAATTTTGTCAACAAACAGTTCGGTTGTCGGAAAGACAATCAGCGAAAGCTGGCTTAACGGCGTATTATCGGCTTTTTCGGGAGGGCGCAAAATAGTGAAATGGACAAGGTCGATGCTGGGGTCACTTTTCAACAGGTCCCGCCATGTGCGCTCGCCATTATGTGGCTCCCCCGAAACCAGAAGCACGCGCAGGTTTTCACGCACACCATCCACCACCGTTACCGCAGTATTATTGACATCGGTAAGCTCGCCAGAAAGAGGCGAGGTCGTAACCTCGATAATGTTCTTTCCGGCATGGGGAAGGGTAATTTCGGTTTCAATTTCTCTATTTGTTGCTTCGGATTGGTGGAAAACAACATTGCCATTGATCTTGAGTTCCACCATTGCATCACGGGCAGAAGCGGGGACTTTCCCCTTATCCTGAATTTCAAACCGTATTTTAAACGGTTTGTTGGTAATTCCGAAACGCGGCGGGTCGACAAACTTGACCTGCCTGTCATATTCGTCGGGTTCACCGGTAATAAGGGCATTCACCGGCTTTTCACCGGAAGTGTTGGCGTTTGCCGCTTCAATATCATGAACTTCACCGTCGGTAATCAGGATTGTGCCTGCATAACGGGCAGGCGCAACATCCGAAATGGCTTCGTTCAAAGGCGTAAACAGCCTTGTTTCGCTACCATTATTATTGTCCGAGATGGCCTTTGCCTCGATCAGGCGGGGCTCGAATTCAGGATGATTTGCAAGCTCTTCCCGAAGCATTTTCAATGCCTCTTCGGTATCTTTCGAGCGCGAGCCGAAATTCTGGCTCTGGCTTTCGTCTATGACGATACCGACAGTGCTTTTCAACGGCTCCCGCTGTTCTTCGACCATAACCGGATTGATGAGAGCAATTGCCATAACAGCGAGTGCACAAGCCCGCAAAACCGCCCCGCGTTTACGCAAAACAAGTGCGGCTATAACAAATACAAGTGCTATACCGATTAAAGTGAGGCTTAACGGCCAGGAAACCAAAGGTTCAAACGCAAGTGACTGGTTCATTGTGATTTTTCCTGTCCCAAACGCTCCAGAAGTGCCGGCACATGCACCTGATCGGCCTTATAATTTCCGGTGAGAATATACATGACAATATTCAAACCACCGCGAAAAGCCCAAACACGTTGCATCTCGTCATCAGGAACAAGCGGATATTTCCATGCGCCTTTTCCGTCATGCGCCCATGCACCGGCAAAATCATTGGCAGTGATGAGAATCGAGCTGACACCATCGCCCGCATGGATTGGCCGTTTGTCATTTCCCCCGAGTGCCGATGATAAAATCCATAATGGCGAACCTCTATAGCGACCGGGGAAATCCGGCATGATAAAAAACGATCGCGAAATAACATGATCGGGGGGCGCCTGCTCGAGTTCGGGAATGTTGAGACCATCCAGAATATCGCGCAAGCGTTGGTTGTTGGGTGTGGTTTTGCCGCTCAAATCCATGCCGGTTTCAATCTGGTCGTGGGTGTCGAACAAGACAGTGCCACCTTGATGCATATAGGTGTTGATTTTGTCGATTGCCTTTTGTGTCGGCATCGGCGAATTGGCGTCAACCGACCAATAAATGAGCGGGTAAAATGCGAGTTCGTCCTCGTCAAGATCAAGTGCGGCAACTGCACCGGGGTCAATCGTTGTACGGGTTTTTATGAACTGCCCCAAAGCTTCGAGACCGGTTTTGCTGGTATTATCAATGTCATCCAGTCCGGTTATGACATAGGCAAGCCGCGTTTTTCCCGCCGATTGCACCATTGCTGTGTCTTTGTCGGAAAGCTTTTGTGCAAAAACAGCTTGTGGAGTGAAACTCTGTAGAAGGGTGAATGCCATTGCAAAGGCCAATAAAATCACCAGAAATTTGCGTTTTCCGCTAAATAGTCGGCCTTGTTTTCCGAACAATTGTCGCCCGCAGAGCATCACAAATGTATCAAGTGCAAAAATTGCAATGGCAAGTGCCAGCAGAAAACCGTTCAAATGCGTTTCAACATCGTTTGAATAGTCCATCAAACGCACTTTTCCGGCAAAAATTTCTGTGTCGAGCGGTGTCAACCTGTCCTCTTTATCGAAGAGATTGACTGCATAGAGGTTGTTTTTCTTTCCATAAAGGCCGGGAGGATGGTTGAACGAGGGAAGCGCCTCGGTTTTATCGTTCAATATTAGCGGCGAAACGGTTGAGGGGGCCGGTACAAGCGCCCCGTTTACATCTATAATCTGCCAGGGGTCGCGTACAATATTTTCATCACTTTTTGCCCCGTCGCTTTTCGTGTCTGTCTGATTTGCTGTTTCTGCCAGTCTTTGCATCATGTCGACAAAAAAGCCCGAAAGCGGCAATGTCGACCATGTCGGGTCGGCCGAAGTATGAATGAAAATCAACATGCCTTTGCCACGCTGGGTGGCGGTAATGAGCGGCGTGCCATCGGCGAGACTCAACCATGTGTGGTCGAAAAGTTCGGGGCTCGGTTCGGCGAGAATTTGCCTCGACACCGTCACATCATCAGGAAAAGCAAGATCGGCAAAAATACCCTTTTTCGGTAAAGGTGCAAGCTTTTGCGGCGTTGCCCACGACATGATGCCGCCCAATTGGCGTTCTCCATGACGCATTTTTACCGGCAGTAACGGGTCATCGCTATCGCTACTTGCAAGATTTTGGCCTGCAAAGCGAATAAGTGTGCCGCCTTTTTCCACAAAACGGGTGAGGAGATCCTGCGAAGCCTTGGGCATATTCACAACATCATCCATGATGAGTGTGGAAGGGTTTTGTGCGATAAGTTGTTCGATAGCGTCGGAAAAATTATTGCTGCTTGCGGTAATGATCTGGTCGCGCCCCTGAAGGGCCTTGGTCACATAATAAAGGGGCGACAAAAGCGGCTGGGTGAGCTCATGGGCAGAAGTTGCAAGAATTGCAACGCGGTAAATATGGTTTCTGGAATCGGAAAGATATGTGCTTGCAACATCATTTCTGCCACTCACCCTGATAGCGGCAATGTCGTTTTTGAGTTCGAGCGGCAAGTTGAAAGCGGCAATTGTCGACGTTTCACCATCTTCAAAACGACCTCCAGTTTCCCCGATCAGCCGCCCTTCGCGGTCAAAGGCGGAAAGCGAGAAGTTTTTTTCATTATTGCCTTTTGCGCGTATCAGATCGACAGCGAGCGACCCGCTCTCGTTTTTGACCGATGTGATGGCGATCAATTCGGCAATGTCGGTGTCGTAAAGCAGGATATTGCTATTGGTATTGGCAACGAGTTTATTAAATGCGCTTTCGTCTTCAACCATTTGTAAGCCGTCGGAAAGATAGGCAATATCGGCTTTTTGACCTTTGAGGGCGGTTATCAGCCTGTTGATGATAGAAAGGCGGTGAGCGGGCAGGGATAAAGGTTGCAGATTGTGAATAAGCCGGGTCGCTTCTTCACTGCCGAGCGGGCGGATGTCCTGATTGTCATTGCCAGCGGTTGCCGCAATATAGATTGTCTTTTTTGCCGCATCTGCCTGTTTGATGAGTGCGGCCGCGGCATTGATGCGCTTGTCCCAATCATGAACCGAAGACCAGCTATTATCAATGACAATGGCAAGCGGTGCTTGCCCTGTCAAAACTGTCGATGTCGGCCGCCAGATCGGATCGGCAAAGGCAAAGATGACAATTGCCACCAGAAGAAGCCGTAAAAGCAGCAACCACCACGGAGTACGGTTGGGCGTTTCCTCTTTATTGGCAATTTTTAACAAAAGCCGTAATGGCGGAAAAATTTCGTGCGCGGGTGCTGGTGGAGTGACATGCAATAGCCACCAGATAGCCGGTAGTGCAAACAAAAAAAGTAGCAGAAAAGGTGCACCGAAACTCATGCCTTAACCTCTCCTGTAACCTTGAGCCTGTCCGATGAGGTTGGCAAGTTCGAGAATAACCGTGCTCATTTTTTTATCGGTCGCAGCAATGTGGTAACTCGCACCGCTTTTGTTGGCAAAATCGGCAAGACTTTGACGACGCGCTTTATAGAGGCGCAAATAGGCATCCTGAAATGTCTCGGCACGACCGGCAAGATAATGTTGACGGCTTTCCGGATCAATAAATTCGACCCGTCCATGGTAGGGAAAACGCTCTTCTGCGGGGTCGTAAACTTCGACAAAATGCGCCGTCACATCGGCATTTGCCAATGCGCCGAATTTCTTTTCAATTGTGTCCGGATCATCCAGAAAATCACTTAAAAGGATGATATGCGAATGGCGGCTTACGTCAAGAAAATCACCGAACTTCAGGGGGGCTTTGAGATTTGCGAAACTTAAAGCCATTTCTTCGGCCGCATTGCGTGATTGGGTGGGAGCCATAAGCCCCGGCACTGCGACACGCTCTCCCGATCGGGAAAAAAGTTCGCAAAGGGTCAGTGCCATAAGCATAGCATAACTATCCTTGGGCATGTCGGAAAAGCGGGATTGATAATGCATGGAGGGCGATTGATCGGGCAATATCCATATCGTCTGGGCGGCTGCCCATTCCTGATCGCGAAGATAGATATGATTGTCGCGCGCCGAGCGGCGCCAATCAATGCGCGTTACCGGTTCGCCATCAACATAGGGGCGAAATTGCCAGAAATTATCGCCATTGCCGCGTTTGCGCCGGCCATGAAAACCGGAAACCAGCGTGTTGGCAATGTGGCGCGCCTCGATGAGAAGGTCAGGCAGTTTGGCCGACTGGATACGGGCTTTCACCGCCAGATCGGTTGGTGCTTCTACATTGATGTCGCGAGCAATAGCCATTATTTGTTTTCGCTGTCCGTTGTTTTGCTATCCGTTGTTTTAGCTTGAGCGGATGTCCTTTTATTCGATGTCTTTCACAAGATCATTGATAACTTCAGAAATTGTAAGCCCGTCGGCGCGCGCTGTGAAGTTCAATGCCATACGGTGTTGTAAAACCGGAATTGCCAATGCTTTGACATCGTCAACCGAGGGGGCAAGCCGCCCCTGATAAAGTGCGCGCGCTCTCGCACACAAGGACAGGGCTTGTGAAGCACGCGGACCCGGCCCCCAGGCAATGTGTTTTTTAGCGTGCACATTATCGGAATCGGGGCGGGCAGAGCGTACCAATTTCAAAATGGCATCGACGACATTTTCGGAAATCGGCATTTGTCGCACCATTTCCTGAATGGTTTCGAGCTTCTTTCCGTCAAGCACCGGTTTTATTGTTTGTTTTTTAGCGCCCGTTGTTTCGACAATAATGCGCCGTTCGGTATCAATATCGGGATAATCGACATTGATCTGCATGAGGAAACGGTCAAGCTGGGCTTCAGGAAGCGGATAGGTTCCTTCCTGTTCAAGCGGGTTTTGTGTTGCAAGCACATGGAAAGGGCTTGGCAAATCATATTGTTCGCCGGCAACAGTGACATGATATTCCTGCATGGCCTGCAACAGCGCCGATTGGGTTCTGGGCGAGGCACGGTTGATTTCATCAGCCATAAGAAGCTGGGCAAAAACCGGCCCCTTGATGTATCTGAAAGAGCGTTTTCCGCTTTTGTCGGTATCCATGACTTCCGAACCGATAATATCGGATGGCATCAAATCGGGGGTAAACTGGATACGTTTTTCATCCAATCCCAAAACAGTGCCCAATGTTTCGACCAATCGGGTTTTTGCAAGTCCCGGCACACCGACAAGCAGTGCGTGCCCGCCCGACAAAATCGCAATAATACTGTTTTCAACAACAGTGCTTTGACCGAACACAACCTTGTCGATCGTGGCGCGCAACGTTTCAAACAGCTTTCCGACATTGTCGAAATCGGCAATTATTCCGGCATCATCTTTTGCTGCAATTTTGTTTGCAACTTTTTGGGAAGCAGCCTTTTTTGCAGGCTTGAGGGCAGATGCGCCAGCTTTTGTTTTCTTCGGCTCGGATGTTGTTTTAGAAGCGCTTCTCATGGCTTTTCCCCAGAACTTTTTGAATAGATGACCAAATAGAATTGACGGTGATGGAATTTGTCACCACCTTCATCTTTGAACAATGACTATTTCATGGCTTGTAGCAGAAAAATAACAGAAATGAACTGTCTAAAAGTCTTGAATAGCGATTTGACAAGAAGGTTTTTTAAAATTGGATAGAGAAAGTCGGGTAATTTCGCAAAACGACATTGTCAAAAAATTTAATGAAGAAACAGAATTTTCAACCGTTTCACGCTCTTCCATACAATCGGTTAATTCCGGCCGGCCGTTTTCCAATTCTCTTCCCATGCGGCAAAAATCCGAACGTTTGTCCTGGCAACGCTCGGCCGTGCTTGTCGGTTTTATTGAAAAATCCGATATGCCACATCTCGTTTTGACAAAGCGGACAGCAAAACTTCTCAAACATTCCGGACAAATCGCTTTTCCGGGCGGGAAAAGAGAAGCGCGCGACACCAGCGATGAAATGACTGCTTTGCGAGAAGCTCATGAAGAAATCGGGCTGGAGCCGGAATATTTCACAAAACTCGGCGAACTCGACTTCTATTATACGTCGACAGGTTTCGAGATTCGTCCGGTGGTGGGATTGATTGAAGCTGGCGCTGAATTTGTCAAAAATGACGACGAGGTTGATGAAATATTTACTGTACCGCTATCTTTTGTGCTTGATCCGAAAAATTATGTGATTGTATCAAAGAAGTCGGGAGCAGAAAAGCGGAGCTTCTATGCACTTTCCTTCGACAATCACTATATATGGGGTGCGACGGCCGCAATGATTCGTTCACTCGCAGAAAGGTTATCCCGTTGACTACGCTTAATATCGCCAAAAAAGCCTTGTGGCTTCACGATGAGGGGCTGCAACAACTGCTTCATTGTCTTTCGGAAAATGGCGAAGAGGCGCGCGTGGTAGGCGGGGCTGTGCGTAACCAGCTTCTGGGCTATCCTGTCAACGATATTGATATTGCAACAACCTGTGTGCCCGATGAAATTATCAAGCGGGTAAGCGAGAAAGGTTTCAAAGCAGTTCCCACAGGCTATGAACATGGCACAATCACTGTGGTGGTGAAGGGTCACTCCTATGAAGTAACCGCGCTTAGAGCCGATATTGAACCGGACGGGCGGCGGGCAAAAGTTGTTTTCGGGCGTGACTGGAAGACTGACGCACAAAGGCGCGATTTCACAATCAACGCCATTTATGCCGATGCCGAAGGCAAAATTTATGATGATGTCAACGGTCTTGCCGATATTGAAAGCGAGACTTTGCGTTTCATCGGCGTTGCCGAGGATCGTATTCGCGAGGATTACTTGCGCATTTTAAGATTTTTTCGCCTTTATGCATGGGTGGGCAAAGGGCGTCCCGATGCCGAAGCCATCAAAGCTTGCGCACGGCTGAAAGACGGCCTTTTGCAATTATCTGCCGAACGGGTGTGGTCGGAGGTTAAAAAAATGCTTTCCGCTCCCGACCCGACGCGGGCGCTTTTATGGATGCGGCAAGCCGCAATTTTGGGAATTATTCTTCCCGAAACCGAAAAATGGGGTATCGACGCATTTCCCCCGCTGATCGGAACCGAACATGTCATGGGCTTTCCTCCCGACCCGTTATTGCGGCTTTTTTCCATTGTGCCACGCGATGAAGTGCGATTGAAAAAAATGGCCGAACGGTTGCGCTTTTCCAAAGCTGAAAAAACACGGTTGCTCGCCTTTGCGCATATGGGGCCGATCAAATATGATTGTCCCGATGTCGGAATTAAAAAACTGGTCTATAATCATGGCAAGCAGGCGGTTCTTGACGAATTGACGCTCGCATTGTCACATGCACGCGCCCATGCTTTAAGCAATGATAATGCACTTGTTGAAGCAAGCCATTATACACGGCTCAGAAAATTGGCCGAGCATTATGAGGTTCCGGTTTTCCCCTTGACCGGCAAAGATCTTTTACCTCTCGGTATCACCGAGGGGCCGGCCATCGGGCACAAACTTAAAGCGCTGGAAAGGCTTTGGGTGGAAACCGGCTTTTTACTGGATAAGAAAGCACTCCTCGATATGGCAATGGCCTGAGATATGGCAATGGCCTGAGATATGACAATGGCCTGAAATATGACAATGGCTTGAAATATGACAACGGCTTGAAATATGACAATGGCCTGAGATGTGGCCATGGTCTGATCGGAAATATCAGCCTCGCGGGCTATTCTTTAAAATGAGGCAGGTTTGCTTTCGTGCCCGACGTGATGAAGGCAATGTTTATCCGGCTTATTTTATCTGCCACCTTTTGTCCAATTTCGTGATTACACCCATTTCGGGATTTGGCTTCGCGAAATAGCTAAAGCTATTCCGGCTTTTCTAATTGGAATTGCTAAAGCCATTTAACAGTGGGCGGCAGGGAAGAGAGAATACTTTCGATATTTCCACCGGTTTTGAGCCCGAAAATAGTGCCCCTGTCATATATAAGGTTGAATTCGACATAGCGGCCACGCTGGATAAGTTGGGCATTTCTTTGTTTTTCTGTCCACGGCTTATTGAAGTTTTCACGCACAATCGAGGGATAAACAATGTCGAAAGCCCGCCCGACATCCTGCGTAAAGCTGAAATCGGCTTCCCAGCCACCGGCTTCTTTGCTGCTATGGAGCCAGTCGTAAAATATACCACCAACACCACGCGGTTCTTTGCGATGTTTCAGATAAAAATATTCGTCGCACCATTTCTTGAATTTCGGATAATCGGCGACGGTAGGGTGGCGTTCACATACATATTGGAATGCCTTATGGAAGGTTTGGGTATCAATATCCGACTGGGTGCGCCGCTCGGCAAGCATTGGTGTCAAATCCGCACCGCCGCCAAACCATTGGCGGGTTGTAACGATCATACGGGTGTTGAAATGGACGGTCGGCACATGCGGGCTTTGTGGGTGCACAATAAGCGAAATGCCGCTTGCCCAGAAGCGCGGGTCATCTTGTGCTCCGGGAATTTCTTGTCTGAATTCCGGTGAAAATTCACCATAAATAGTCGATGTCTGGACAGCTGCTTTTTCAAAAACGCGCCCCTTCATGACCGACATAACACCGCCGCCATTCATGCCGCCGGGTTTTTCCCACGGGGTTCTGACAAATGAACCGGCAGAGAAATTGGAAAATTGGCCTGTCAGTTCCCGTTCCAGTTTTTCAAGTGAATTACAAATTCTATCCCGTAATGATTGGAACCACTCTTCTGCCCGCTTTTTCTTGTCTTCCAGATCGGAAGGCATGTCATCGGGAATGTCTCTATTCGTCATAATCCGTCTTAAATCTATAAACTCGTTTAGAATAACTCCAGAAAAGAGATAAGGGTTGAAAACGGCTTTGTCTACCTATTAATAATTCGCCGACTAATTGAATGAGGTCTATTTGTTGATCTGGCGCAATGCTTCGCTGACGCCGATTGCAACACTCACCGCAAGGTTGAGAGAACGCGCAACTTTGACCATGGGAATGGTCACTTCAGCGTCAACGGCTTGATGGACGTAATCCGGTGCACCCGCCGATTCCCGCCCGAACAGGAGTACGTCTTCGTCGTGAAAAGAAAAATCGCAATAAGGTTTGTCGGTTTTGGTGGTAAAAAGAATGAGACGGCGGTTTTCCGCCTTCTGTTCGGCCAGAAAATGTTGCCAATCAATGTGCCGCTTCAATGTTGCAATTTCGAGATAATCCATGCCCGCACGTTTCAAATGGCGGTCGGAAAGGTCAAAACCGGCCGGTTCGATAATGTCAACCGGCACGCCGAAACAAGCGCCCAAACGCAAAATTGTTCCGGTGTTTCCCGCAATGTCGGGCTGAAAAAGTGCAATACGAATTGTCATGAGTGTTGAATAGGCTTTTGAACCCGCCATTGTAAAGAGGAGGGGAAGCAACGAAACACATGAAATTCACAATTCTTGGCAAACGTGTTTTTCTCTTCCGGAATGTGCTTTATAAATCGAAGTTCAAACAACCGGATTATGTAAAGTCTGCCGCCGGCTTTCCGGTTTGTCTGTGATTTGTCTCTAATTGGTCTCACTTCATAAACATTATCGCTTTTTGCCTCGTTTTTCTGCTGTCGGCGCTGTTCGAGATAGTGGAAGCCTTATTTGTTGCGGGAAACGTCTTGTAAGCGCGCAGTTTTGAACTATCTTCAGGGAGGCGCAAAAACCGTTTTATCGTCGTCGGCAAATCCGTGTTCTGCATTTTCCTGTCAAAAGACATCCGGAGAAGCCGGAAGAAGTCGGGAGCAAAAAAGTTTCCCGCTTTGAAAAATCCGCCGGTTTGTGACAAAAAGACATATAACATTTGAAGCCATGAAACACTTCGCTAATCGGATCGTTCCAAGGGGCCAGATCGTTCCAAGGGCCGGATCGTTCCACAGATTGTGTGTTCGGGTTTTGTGTTCGGGCAGAGGTCGAACACTATATTGAGACAGCTAAAATAAAGCAGAAACAAGGAGCTCGACCATGTTTGGATGGTTTGAACGAAGATTGAACGCTTTTCCCGAAAAGGAGCTGAAACGACCACCGCAAAATCTGTTGGGTTTCTGCCTTTATTATACGGAAGGCGTTTGGCCATGGTTGATCTTCATGGCAATCTTTACCGCCTTGATTGCGGTGACAGAAGTTTCGCTTTTCGGGTTTCTGGGCAGTATTGTCGATTGGCTCAATGCCAATTCGCGGGCAACATTTTTTGAAACGCAAGGCGTAAAACTTGCACTCATCGGTGTGCTGGTTGTTCTCATCCTGCCATTTTTTGTCACCATGCACAGCATGGTCATGCATCAGACATTGCTTGGCAATTATCCGATGCGGATACGCTGGCTTGTGCATCGTTATCTGCTCGGCCAATCCATGAGCTTTTTCCAGAACGAATTTTCCGGTCGCATATCGGCGAAGGTGATGCAAACGGCCTTGTCGGTGCGTGAAACGGTGATGAAGCTTTTTGACGTTTTAAACTATGTGATTGTCTATTTTCTCGGTACACTGGTGATTGCCGCTTCCTCCGACTGGCGGCTGATGGTGCCCTTTCTTTTGTGGATTATCAGCTATATCGGGCTACTTAAATATTTTATCCCGAAATTGCGCGATGCTTCCGAAGCACAGGCCGATGCGCGTTCACTCATGACAGGGCGGGTTGTTGATTCTTATACCAATATTGCAACCGTCAAACTCTTTTCCCACCACGCAAGAGAGGAAAGCTTTGCCCGTGAAGGGTTCGAGCATTTTCAGGGTACGGTTTACAAACAGATGCGGCTCATCTCGAAATTTTCGATCAGCGTTTATGTGTCGAATTGTATTTTATTGTTTGTTGTGGGAGCGCTCGGCATCTGGCTATGGCAGCGGGATGCCATTCTCGTCGGCGCTGTCGCGGTCAGTATCGGCCTTGTTTTGCGGCTTAACGGCATGGCGCAATGGATTATGTGGGAAATGGCCGCACTTTTTGAAAATATCGGCATTGTCGAAGATGGAATGCATTCCATTGCTCAGGACAGAATCGTTGAAGACAAGAAGGACGCCAAAAAACTTGTCGTCAAAAAAGGCGACATCCGGTTTGAACATGTCGGCTTCCACTATGGCAAGGGCAAGGGAATCTTGAAAGATTTCAACCTTCATATCGAGCCGGGTCAAAAGGTAGGCGTCGTCGGGCGCTCCGGAGCCGGTAAATCGACACTTGTCAATCTTCTCTTGCGTTTTCACGATGTCGAAGAGGGCGCCATATTGATTGACGGGCAAAATATTGCCGATGTCACACAGGAAAGCTTGCGCGCGGCCATTGGCGTAGTGACACAGGATACCTCGCTTTTGCACCGTTCACTCAAAGATAATATTCTCTATGGGCGGCCTGATGCCAGCAATCGGGAATTGCTTGAAGCAGTAAGGGATGCCGAAGCTGCCGATTTTATCGACAGTCTGCGCGACCAGAACGGCAAGACCGGATATGATGCCTTTGTCGGAGAGCGCGGCGCACGCCTTTCCGGTGGGCAGCGCCAGCGCATTGCTATTTCACGTGTCATGCTCAAAGATGCGCCGATTCTTATTCTTGACGAGGCAACCTCGGCACTCGATTCGGAAGTCGAAGCTGCCATTCAGGAAAATCTCGCCCGCCTGATGGAAGGAAAAACTGTTCTTGCCATTGCCCACCGCTTGTCGACAATTGCCGAAATGGACCGCTTGATCGTGATGGATAAGGGAAAAATTGTCGAGGATGGCACACATGAAGAATTGCTTTTGAAGCACGGTATTTATGCCCATTTGTGGAACCGGCAGGTTGGCGGCCATCTTGATCTTGATAGTGAGTCTTGAGGTTTTATCGTTTAAAGGGGCTTGAGTGAAAAAACGGGGCAGAAACGCCAGCTCCTTTTGAACCGGAAGATCTTTTCCTGTTTCCTGTTTTTTGTTTTCGTAAAACAGAAACCTCTTCTTTGTGTGCGTTTACGGGGTGTCTATTTAAGGGAGTTTATCGGGCAATCGAGGCGTTTCCTAACCGCGCGCTTCGGGTTGCCTATTTTTCAATAACAATTCTGATGAAAGTTAAAAGGTTGAGCGGCGGTAGAGAAGCTGTTTTTTTAAAGCCGGATTGTATTTTGCCGTTTCCGACCGGTCGCGACACCCGACACCCCGTTTTCTTCATTGCGTGACGAACTGCCGTTATTTGAAACAATCGGGTAAAAAAGCTTAAGCTATGCCGGCGCACGGCTTTAAAATTTTGAAAATACATGGTGTTTCAACTATCATTCTTTTTAAAGCGTGGACAAATTGATGCTGTGTGCTAAAAAACATACGTTTGACCAATAGGCTCCAACCTTTTTCCGGCAGGTTACAACCTTTTACAATGAGTAGCGAAAAGACACGACGCGATTTTCTATTTCTTGCAACCGGCGTTGCCGGTGCGCTGGGCGTCGGTTCTGTCGCATGGCCATTTATCGACCAGTTGCGCCCCGATCAGAAAGTGCTGGCAAGTGCCACAATCGAGGTTGATATTTCCGGCATTGAAGAGGGAATGTCTGTGACCGTCAAATGGCGCGGTCAGCCGGTCGTCATCCGCAATCGCACACAAAAAGAAATTGATGACGCGAGAAACGTCGATCTGAATAAACTGAAAGATCCGGATGCAGTAAATCCCAACCTTGAGGGGAAGCAACCCGCCACCGATCTTGCCCGATCGGCCGGTGAGGGGCATGAAAACTGGCTGGTGATGATTAATATTTGTACGCATCTCGGTTGTGTGCCCTTGGGGCAGTCGGGTGCTTTTGGTGGCTGGTTCTGCCCCTGTCATGGTTCGGTTTACGACACAGCCGGAAGGGTGCGTTCAGGCCCCGCCAACCGCAACCTCGAAATACCGCCTTACCGGTTTTTGTCAGATAACGTGTTGCAGATCGGATAGGTGCGATGACAAAATCTTCATCCTATCATCCGAAATATGCGCTAACACGCTGGCTTGACGCGCGGCTACCGATTTTGCGTTTTCTTTATAATCTCGGTGTATCGTTTCCGGTGCCGAGAAATCTCAATTATTTCTATACCTTTGGCGGTATTCTCACGCTGATGCTGGTATCGCAGATTTTGACCGGCATTGTCATGTCGATGCATTATATTCCCGATGTGACATTGGCATTCGATGCGCGCGAACGCTTCATGCGCGATGGCCAGTTCGGTTGGCTCTTCGAGCCTTGGCATGCTGTCGGCTCGTCATTCTTTTTTATTGCCGCCTATATCCATCTTGCCCGCGGCCTTTATTATGGCTCGCACAAGCGACCGCGCGAACTCATCTGGATTATCGGTGTGCTGATCTATCTGGTGATGATGGCAACCGCATTTTTGGGCTATACACTCGTCTGGGGGATGATGTCGACATCGGCAGCTTCGGTCATTTCCGGCCTTTTCAAGGCTATTCCGGTCATCGGCCCCTGGCTTCATGAAACATTATTGGGCGGTTTCAATGTCGGCCAGCCGACACTCAACCGCTTTTATTCTTTGCATTATCTTTTTCCCTTCATTCTGGTTTTTCTTATCGGTTTGCATATCTGGGCTGTCCACCATGTCGGGCAGAACAACCCGACAGGGGTAGAGGTGAAGTCGCCGTCGGAAACTGTCCCTTTTACGCCCTATGCGACGATCAAAGATATTTTTGCAATCAGCGTATTTCTGATTTTCTTTGCGTGGTTTTTGTTTTTCATGCCCGATTATATGGGACACCCCGATAATTATATCGCCGGTGACACCATGACCACGTCACCGCATATTGTGCCGGAATGGTATTTTCTGCCCTTTTACGCCATGTTGCGCGCCATTACCTTCGATTTCGGGCCGATCAGCTCGACATTCGGCGGTGTGCTGATATTGATGGCGGCGGTGTTGATCTGGTTATTTGTGCCATGGCTTGACCGCTCGAAAGTGCGTTCTGCGCGCTATCGTCCGGCTTTCAAACTGTTTTACTGGCTGTTTATTGCCGATGTGGTATTACTTGGAACATTGGGGGCATCCCCCATTACAGAAAGTAGCGTATTCTGGTCGCAAATCGCCACACTCTATTATTTTGTATTTTTCCTCGTCATCATGCCGTTTTTGCCGAAGTTTGAAAAGACTTTGCCGGTTCCTTCTTCCATTAGTGAAGATCTTGAAAAAAGGCAAGCAAAGGCCAAAACAAGGTGGCGGCTATGGTAAGAAGGCACTCTCTTTTTTGGCTGGTTGTGGCGGCATTGCTTTTCGTGCCTCTTGCTGTTTTTGCAGAAGAGGAAGGCGGCGAGGCGCATTACCCGTTGAAAGTTCCCGAAAAACAGAGCTGGAGCTTTTCCGGTCCCTTTGGCACTTATGATCTTCAGCAATTGCAACGCGGTCTCAAGGTTTATAAAGAAGTTTGCTCGACCTGCCATTCCTTGAAATATGTTGCATTTCGAGACCTCAAGGCACTTGGCTATAACGAGGAACAAATAAAAGCTTTTGCCAAAACCTATGACATTCAGGACGGGCCGAACAGCGAAGGGGAAATGTTTGTTCGCAAAGGCTTGCCGACCGATTATTTTCCTTCGCCATTTCCGAACGTCGAAGCGGCGAAATTTGCCAATAATGGTGCCAATCCGAGTGATCTTTCGCTAATGGCAAAAGCCCGTGCGGTGTCTTTGCCGTTTCCTGCCTTTATTGCCGATATTTTTACCAATTATAACGAAGCCGGGCCTGATTATATTACGGCACTTCTCACCGGTTATAGCGACCCGCCGGAAGGGGCGGAAGTGGCGGAAAATAATTGGTATAACCCTTATTTCAATTCGGGAAATGCACTTGCCATGCCGCCCCCTTTAAGTGATGGCATGGTGACGTATAATGATGGTACAGAAGAAACAACTGAAAATTACGCCCGTGATGTATCGGCCTTCTTGATGTGGACTGCCGACCCGCATATGGAAACACGCAAGAAGACCGGTTTTCGTGTCATCTTGTTCTTGATAGTCTTTGCAGGCCTGACCTATGCCGTGAAAAGACGCATATGGAATGAATTGGATTGAAAATTGATGACAAATGAAACTCTTGAAGAAACACTGAAAAAAGCCATCCGCACAATTTCGGACTATCCGAAACCGGGGGTGAAATTCCGCGATATTACCACTTTGATGGGCAATGCCGGTGCATTCCGGCGCACCATTGACGCGCTGGTTTACCCCTATATAGGCCTTAAAGTCGATAAGATCGCCGGTGTGGAAGCACGCGGTTTCATTCTGGGCGGGGCTGTCGCCCACCAACTTTCGGCAGGCTTCGTGCCGATCAGGAAAAAAGGCAAATTGCCTTATGATACGGTGCGCATTGCCTATAGTCTGGAATATGGCATTGATGAAATGGAAATGCACCGTGATGCGGTGAAACCAGGTGAGCGAGTGGTTCTGGTCGATGACCTTATCGCCACTGGTGGAACGGCTATTGCAGCCGCAGAATTGTTGCGCCAGATTGACGCCGAAATCGTTGCAGCCTGTTTTGTTATCAACCTGCCCGATCATGGCGGAGCCGAAAAGCTTCGCCAATTGGGCGTTGAAGTGCACACACTGGTCTCTTACGAAGGCGATTGAGTTTTTCGGGGAGGCTTTAAAAAAGTTTCTATTCCGTTATGGCAAGCGGGTGAGCTGGATAAGCAGTCTTATTTAGCGGGAAGTCTTGTTTATCCGGCGGTCTTGTTTGGCAACCGGTCTCGTTTGACATGCAGCCTTGTGTGGCAAATGACCTTGTTTGGCAAGCTGGCTAGCGGGAAGTCTTGGTTAATGGGCGGTCTTATTTGGCAACCGGTCTCGTTTGACATGCAGCCTTGTGTAGCAAATGACCTTGTTTTGCAAGCTGGCTAGCGGGAAGTCTTGGTTAATGGGCAGTCTTATTTGGCAACCGGTTGTACCTGGCAACCGGTTCTATTGGGCAAGTGGTCTTCATTGGCACGTGTTCATGCGTGCCAAGCCGTCTTCTTTAGTGACGAGGCTCGCATTAAACCGGCTCATTCGGCAGGCGGGTTTCTAATTTTGCACAGTCCGGAAAGGGGGCGGGAAAAGTGTTTCAGCCGCGCTTGTCCCTGTTTCGTTTCTGTCTCTTTTTCGTGCCTGTCTCTGTTTCGTGACTGTCCCAGTTTTATGGTTGTTTTTGTTTTGCGCGTGTTTCTATTCTGCGCTTGGCTCTGTTTTCTTGTGATCCTGTTTTATTGAAGATGATTGGCCATCTTTCGGGAAAATGCCACATAAAACGACAGGTCGAAAACGACAAGTTGAAAACGGCAAATTGAAAACGGCAGGTTAAAAACGACAGGTTGAAAACGAGAAGTTGAAAAGGCAATCAAGGTTGCAGTTTGGCACTTGTAAATATCTTGTGTGGGCTAAAAATATTCTGTGTGGGCTAAAAATATCTTGTGTGGTGAGACAAGTGGCTATTCAACTCTGCCGATTTTCGCAAAATCCGGCTTGGCGTTAAAAGCCGTTCAAGATTGGTATATTTTTTCTTCAAGCAACAATCAGTCATGCAAAAAAGAGAATGGTCAGATAAAACTTAAATTGAGTAAATCAAGTTCATATTAGATATATATAATAAAATCAAACGCAATAATATAACAATAATATCAATTTTCAGTTTTAAAAAAATAAATAATCATTAAAAAAATATAAATAAAATGGAACATTCTTATCTTTTATACGTTCTATTTAAGTAACTAACATTATTATGAGGCGTATTAAATGAAAAGACTGGCACTTATCACTGTTTTGGCAGCAACAATCGCTGGAAGCGCTTTTGCGCAATCACCGAAGATCACAATCGAAGCGCCGAAAGAACCGGCTTCGGAAGTCAAGTTGCCGAATGGTGATGTCGTTGTGCGTTATGTCACACCGACCGAAACAGATTTTATTGCTTCAAGCTTGATTGATACAAAAGTATTGAACAAGCAGGATCAAGCAATCGGCCAGATCAAGGACATTATCATTCGCCAGAATAATGTAGCGGGCATTGTTGTGGGTGTAGGTGGTTTTCTTGGTGTGGGTGAACGCTATGTTGTGGTTGATCCTTCAACAATCTACATGCGTCATGAAAATGGTGCGTGGAAGGTTGTGGTCAATGTAACCAAGGAAGGGCTGATGGCCGCTCCCGAATTCAAATATGAAGAGCATAAAAAGCTCTGATTAAAAATAACTGTTCGATAGGCGAGAACGCTATCTCTATCGAAAGGCTATTTTTCTATCGAAAGCTTATCGGTTTTCTATAGAAGTTGTTTGAATAAAAGCCGTCCGGAATTTTTTCCGGACGGCTTTTATTTTGTGGTTTTCGAGACGGGCATGAAAAATAATAAAACCGGATCGGTCACAAAATAATGGCCGGAAATTGAGTAAAACCGGCGCTATTTGTTGATAACAAATCAGGAATTATGTTTGAAAAGCATGATGTCGCCATCTTCGACAACATAATCCTTGCCTTCGTCACGCGCTTTACCGGCTTCCTTTGCTGCCACTTCGCCACCAAGTTCGACATAATCCTTATAGGAGATGGTTTGGGCGCGAATAAAACCGCGTTCAAAATCGGAATGGATAACACCGGCTGCTTGCGGGGCTTTGGTTCCCCGTTTAATGGTCCAGGCACGGGTTTCTTTGGGGCCGCAGGTAAAATAGGTAATAAGATCAAGCAGGTGATAGCCCGCGCGAATCAAACGGTCGAGGCCCGGTTCATGAAGCCCCAGTTCTTCGAGATATTCTTTGGCTTCCGCTTCCGGCAATTGCGCCACTTCCGCCTCGATTTCGGCAGAAATAATCACGCTTTCAGCGCCTTGTTCGGCAGCCATTTTCTCGACAGCTTTGGAAAAATCATTGCCTGTTGCCGCATCACTTTCGGCAACATTGCAAACATAAAGCACGGGCTTCGAGGTCAACAGATTGAACGAAACCAGAATTTGCCGGTCATCTTCCGAAATATCTTTGTTCAAAAGCCGAACCGGTTTGCCATTTTGTAAAAGCTTCAAAGCCTCTTCCATCATCGGAAGTACGGTCAAAGCTTCCTTGTCTTTGCCTGTCGCACGCTTTCTCATCTGTACAATACGCCGTTCGAGACTTTCAAGATCGGACAGCATCAATTCTGTTTCAACGGTTGCAGCGTCTGACACCGGATCAATTCGCCCTTCAACATGGGTAATATCCTCGTCGATGAAACAGCGCAGCACATGCACAATGGCATCAACTTCGCGAATATTGGCCAAAAACTGGTTGCCTAACCCTTCGCCTTTCGATGCGCCACGCACAAGCCCTGCAATATCGACAAAGCTGATGCGTGTGGGGATGATTTCCTTGGAACCGGCAATAGAAGCAATCTTTTTCAACCGCGGATCCGGCACAGCAACTTCGCCAGTATTCGGCTCGATTGTGCAAAAAGGATAATTCGCAGCCTGTGCTGCTGCTGTTTTTGTCAAAGCATTAAACAGTGTGGATTTTCCCACATTCGGCAATCCGACGATACCACATTTAAATCCCATTGAAATTCTCGCAATCCTGATCCGATAAGCGTGTAAACATGGTTGGTTCTATAGCACGTTTTTAAACAGATACCAGTTAAAGAGCCGGTCATGATGCGAAAAAGATACAGTCCACACGATTTTGATGACCACTCTCGTTTTTGCCGGAATCTTGTCTATTTTAACGTTTGGCTAAGCTTTCAGGCTTAAAACAATCCGATATTTTGTATGGAGTTATCATGAGGCACCTGTCTCGGCGTACATTCATCATTGCCGCACCCCTGGCGCTCGCCGCCTGCGTAAGCAATCAACCACAAGTCGAACAATCCTGGCCGGTTCCGGCCGATATAAAAGCGCTCTACGGTCCGGTGACAAACGAACCTTATCCGCTTCCGGCTGTCGATATGAGCAAGATCAACCCGAAATACTGGCGTCAGGAAGTCGCATTCAACGGCCCTTATTCGCCCGGAACCTTGGTTGTCGACACGCAGGCACGTTTTCTCTATCTGGTTCAGGAAAATGGGCGTGCACTACGCTACGGGGTTGGTGTCGGCAAAGCCGGTCTGGCGCTTGAAGGGGAAGCCGTCGTTCAATATAAACGCATGTGGCCGATGTGGCATCCGACACGCGATATGATGGATCGCGAGCCTGACCGTTACGGACATTTGGGCGATGGTATGCCCGCAGGCCCCGACAATCCATTGGGTGCGCGCGCGCTTTATCTTTTCAAAAACGGTCAGGACACATTGTTCAGAATTCATGGCTCCCATGAAGAATGGTCAATCGGCAAGGCTGTTTCAAGCGGCTGTATCCGCTTGCTCAATCAGGATATTATCGACCTTTACGGGCGCGTTCCCGAAGGAACCCACGTCATTGTTCTCCAACACAACGAACAAGGGCTTTCGTAAGATAAACCCCGTCATTGCTGACAAAAACACCATAGCTGAAGAAATTTTCCCGCAAGACATTTGAATGTTTTGCGGGTGTTCTTTTCTGGAAAAAACGCAAACAACCGGAATTTTGCCATTTCGGATTTTGTGTTTTTTGAATGAATTTTTTTGTTTTTTAAAATTGCATCCGGTAACAAATGTCATTCACCCCTGATTGTTTTTCCCGCTTTTTCTCCTGTTAAAACAGCTGGAAAAAAGCGGTTTGGTCAGGTCGGCAATTGATCGCTTTGTCGGCTTTGAAAAATTCGAGTGTCGACAATTATGCGACCCTGCTGTTTTTCAAAAGGGTGCAAGCGGGGGCGAAAATCACAATTGGATTGTTTGACGCAGAAACTGTTGAAAGCAGGAACAGCTTAAAACAGGCACAGCTTAAAACAGGCACAGCTTGAGGCAGGAACGGCTTGAAGCAGGAACGGCTTGAGGTAGGAATCGTTTAAGGCAGGAATTGCTTAAAACGGGAATAGCTTGAAACCGGAATTGTTTGAAGCAGGAATAGCTTTAAATAGGAATAGCTTAAAACAGGAATAGCTTTAAATAGAAACTGCTTGAAGCAGGAACCGCTTGATGCAGGAATTGTTTAAGGCAGGCACAGTTTGAGACAGCAACAGCTTGAGGTAGGAATTGTTTGAAGCAGGAATAGCTTTAAATAGAAACTGCTTGAGGTAGGAATTGTTTAAGGCAGGAATTGCTTAAAACGGGAATAGCTTGAAACCGGAATTGTTTGAAGCAGATTTGTTTAAGTCCGGAATTGCTCAAAGCGCTTATATAATACATAAAACAAGCGGCTATTTGTGCCCGCCAATTGCCAAAGCGGAATGATCTAGTCGTTGTTTTTGAACAGTTTTTTCAACATCTCTGCCATCGGGCCGGTGGCGGGGAGTTCTTTTGCCTGCTGCGGGCGCGCCTGTCTGATATGGCTTTGTTTTTTGGGCTTTTTGTCGGCTTCGGGAGTGTGATCTGTTTCGCCTTCATGAGCCAAAGAAATCCGGTTCATAAACAGACTATCTTTGCCATTGACAAGAAAGCCGACATTATCGGCCAATGCGTCAAGAAGGGGATCAAGCCATTCATGATCGGCTTTGGAAAAATTGCCGAGCACATGGGAAGTGACTTGCTCTTTTGATTGTGGATGACCAATGCCGATACGGATACGGCGGTAATTATTGCCGCAATGGGCATCAATGGATTTGATTCCGTTATGGCCGCCGCTGGAGCCGCCGGTTTTGACACGCAATTTGCCCGGCACAAGGTCGAGTTCATCGTGAATGACAATGATATTTTCCGGTTGCAGCTTATAAAAGCGCATCGCTTCGCCAACAGCCTGACCGGAAAGATTCATATAGGTTTGAGGTTTAAGAAGAAGGACTTTTTCACCTTCTATCGTGCCATTGGAAATAAGCGCGTTGAATTTCTTGTTCCAGGGGGAAAACTTGTATTTTCGATTGATTTCGTCAACCGCCATAAAACCGATATTGTGCCGGTTATCCTGATATTCAGAACCGGGATTGCCGAGACCGGCAATAAGCAACATGGCTAAACCTCGCTTGGAAAGAAAAGGCGGGAAAATTTCCCCGCCTTTTGAGTCACATTATTCGGATTTTTCTTCACCTGTAGCAGCAGGTGCTTCATCGGTTGCTGCTGTGGCTTCGTCAGTTGCCGGTGTTTCATCTTCAACAGGCAATGCAACAGGAGCTGCAATGGTTGCGATTGTGAAATCGCGGTCTTTGATGAGCGGCGAGGAGCCTTCAGGCAATTTGATGTCGGAAATGTGGACGGAATCACCAACTTCCAAACCGGTAAGATCAACAGTAAGAGCTTCCGGAATGTGATGGGCGGGAACTTCAAGTTCGACTTCGTGGCGAACAATGTTCAAAACGCCGCCGGTCTTGATGCCGGGAGCTTCTTCCTCATTGAGGAAGTGGACAGGAACATTGACGTGAACAACCGATTTTTCCGTAACGCGCAAGAAATCGACATGCATCGGGAAGTCGCGAACCGGATCAAGCTGGTAATCGGTTGGCAAAACTTCAATTTTTTCGTTACCAACTTCGATCGAAGCAATGGTTGTAAAGAATGCACCACCGTGAATCTTGTAAAAAATGTCCTTATAGGAAAGGGCAATGGAAAGTGCAGGCTTTTTATCGCCGTAAATAACTGCTGGAACAAGACCGTTGCGGCGAAGGTGACGAGAGGACCCCTTACCAACCCGTTCGCGTGCTTCGGCCTTGAGTGTGTAAACTTTGCTCATGGCTTAAGTCCTTTTCAAAAAACTGGAGATTCATGGGCGGAGCTTTCAACGGTTCCGGACATGAATATGGAAAAAGGCAAAGATTTTCCCCTTATCCATCCCACGTTGCCTCCAAGGGTGTCGACGTGGATTGGGGTGCTATAATCGAAAGATCGGGAGCTTGCAAGAGTTGTGGGAAAAAATGACGTTTTTTTCACCTTTCGGCAAGGAAATGCTAAAAGGAGCCATGAAAAAAGAATCATCGATATTTTTGTTTCAATATTCTACGAGCCTTGCGACGGTTCGGCAATTGATGGATTGGCAATGACTGTCGACATCAATCTGGGAACTATTTTTGAACGTGGCGCCTTGACCGGCTCGAAAGTGGCGAGCCTTGATCTTGAAGAATTATTGGCAACACGTTTGCTGGTGCAAGGCAATTCCGGTTCGGGAAAATCGCATTTATTACGCAGGCTGCTTGAACAAAGCGCCCATTGGGTGCAGCAATGTGTGATTGATCCGGAGGGGGATTTTGTTACTCTTGCCGACAAATTCGGCCATGTGGTTGTTGAAGCGCAGCGCACCGAACTGGAATTGACACGCATTGCCGCTCGCGTGCGCCAGCATCGCGTTTCTGCTATTTTGAACCTTGAAGGGCTTGATACCGAACAGCAAATGCGCGCTGCCGCCGCCTTTCTTGGCGGGCTTTTCGACGCTGAACGCGATTATTGGTATCCGCTTCTGGTGGTGGTCGACGAGGCACAATTATTTGCCCCCGCCGCAGCCGGTGATGTTTCCGACGAAGCGCGCAAGCTTTCACTCGGTGCCATGACCAATCTCATGTGTCGGGGTAGAAAACGCGGACTTGCCGGTGTTATTGCCACACAACGTCTTGCGAAACTTGCAAAAAATGTTGCAGCCGAAGCTTCCAACTTTTTAATGGGGCGGACATTTCTTGATATTGATATGGCGCGTGCTGCCGATCTTTTAGGAATGGAGCGCCGTCAGGCGGAAATGTTCCGCGATCTTGAACGCGGTCATTTTGTGGCACTTGGTCCGGCTTTGTCCCGCCGCCCGCTTCCTGTGGTGATTGGCCCCGTTGAAACATCTGCCCGTTCGACAAGTCCCAAACTTCTTCCCTTGCCGGAAGCGCCAGTCGATGCGGAAGATCTGATCTTCACACCATCACCTGAAGAAATGATTATGCCGATAAGGCGCGCCTCACCCCCGCCACCGCCGAAACCGACCAATGAAATATTGGAAGAGCTGGTGCGCCAGAAACAGGAAGAGCCGCAAGAAGACCAAAGCCTCTTTCCCGAAATCGACGAACAGGAACGCGAGGCCGAACTCGACGCGGTAATGCGCGAAATTGTTGATGACAAGGATGCTTCTTTCCGTTCGGTTGCGGTACTTTATCAGGATTTTCTGGTGCGTTGCCGCATTCATCGGATTGCCGGTGAACCGCTTGATCTTGCCCGTTTCCGGCGCAAACTTGCCGTAGCACAAGCCGCTATTGACGAGGAAACGGCGGCAAGCGAAACATGGCAAAAAGCATTGGCACTTTCCGAAACACTGACAGATGATATTCAAGGTGTGTTTTTGAATGTTGCTGAAGCGGCAGTAAGCGGTAAACCATGCCCTTCCGATGCAACGCTTGCCCGTCTCTATGGCACGCATTCTATGAGTCGCGCGCGCCATCTCTTGACCTATTTTGAAGAACGCGGACTTCTGGTGGTAAGAACCGATTTCGGGGGAAAACGCATTGCCGCTTTTCCCGATCTCGGACTGGAAACACTGCCCGGTGACCCCGATGCACCGGATGACTTTCAAAATAAAAGCGATGCAGCCGAATAAAAGCGCTAATGCCCGATAAAGTGCAAAAGATCAGCTTTTGCATGGAAAGCGTGAGTTTTATAAAAACTTATGATCGAAAAAATATCCGGTTCAACAAAAGTTCCAGTTCGAGAAGAGCTGCTGTTTCATCATAATAAAAGGCCGCAGAAACCAAATCTCTGCGGCCTTTATTCGTTAACAAATGAAACTTTTAATCAAACAGGCTTGAAACCGATTGTTCGGCTGCTGTGCGCGAAATAGCCTCGCCGATGAGGTCGGAAATAGGCAAAACGCGAATATTGGGAGCCTGTTCTACAGCCGGTGTCGGCATGATGGAATTGGTAATAACAAGCTCTTTCAGCTTGGAACCGGTGATGCGGGCAATAGCGCCGCCCGAAAGAACCCCGTGGGTAATATAGGCGGTTACACTCTTCGCACCTTTTTTCAAAAGGGCTTCGGCAGCATTGCAAAGTGTACCACCGGAATCGACAATATCGTCAAGCAAAAGACAATCTTTGCCCGAAACATCGCCAATCACATTCATAACTTCCGATTCGCCCGGACGTTCACGGCGTTTGTCAACGATAGCAAGCAGACAATCAAGACGTTTTGCAAGAGAGCGTGCACGCACAACACCACCCACATCAGGTGAAACGACCATGACATTTTTGAGCGGATAGTTGTTTTTGACATCGCGGGCAATGACCGGAACCGCATAAAGATTGTCGGTCGGAATATCGAAAAAGCCTTGAATCTGGCCTGCATGAAGGTCGAGTGTCAAAACGCGGTTTGCGCCAGCTTCAGTCAAAAGATTGGCAACAAGCTTCGCGGAAATCGGCGTTCTGGGGCCGGGCTTGCGGTCTTGTCTTGCATAACCGAAATAAGGAATAACAGCAGTAATGCGGCGTGCAGAAGCGCGACGAACCGCATCAATCATAATGAGAAGTTCCATCAAATGGTCATTGGCGGGATAGGATGTCGACTGGATAAGAAAAACATCCTCACCGCGAACATTTTCATGGAGTTCAACAAAAATTTCCTGATCGGCAAAGCGTCGTACCGTTGCTTTACCCATGGGAATGTTGAGATATTTTGTTACGTCTTCGGCAAGGCGTGGGTTGGAATTGCCGCAGAAAAGTTTCATGGCTTGGCCCCTGGCTCTAAAGAAAACAGAATTTCTGGCTGCGGTTTTAACTTTTTGTTATCAGATTGCAAGAGTTCATATTGTCACTCCTGCCATTTTCTAATTGACTGTTTTGTTTTTGCACCGTTTAAAAAAAGAATTCACAGCCAAATGCTATCCGGTTTCGCAATGACCGGATTTAAACGGCAAAAGCTGACAGGCATTTCCTGCCTTGCCAATTCCCGCTTTTGTAACTTTACTTTTTTTGGGGGGGGCTTGGCGGGCGTAACTTCTTTTTTTGGGGAGGGGCTTAGCGGTGACCGGCTTTTCCTTGTCACCGGATTTTTTATGATAAATTTACCGCTATAGAGAATTTGCATTTATCATCTTTAATTCTTTAGCTTCGTATTGATGGGCTTGGCTTTTCGTAGGCCAGTTCCATTGGTAAAGTTTTCTGCTTTTCGTTTTTGTGCCCCGCAAAAGTTTCACCTTGAAAACCTTGTGAAACCCGAAACCAAACCGGCCTTTTACTTGTCAAACAACTATATTGCGAGTGTAATGACCGAAATTTGCCGACCGTAATCGGGTTCATTGCGATGTGTTTTGCGCCGGTAGGAAAAAAACCTTTTTTCGTCGCCATAAGTACATAAATTTACGCAATCTCCATGAACACCGGCATCATCAAGCCGATTCTGGATGAAATCCCAGAGGTTGAAGAAAAAATGCCCGAAGCGTCCGGATTTGGTAAAGAACTTTTCATATGACTTGTTTTCTTCGACGAATGTTTCATAGAATTCTTTGCCAACTTCATAATGTTTGGGGCCGATACACGGTCCTAATGTTGCTACAATATTGTTCCGTTTTGCACCCAATGTTTCCATTGCCGCGACCGTATTTTCGATAACACCGGCCAAAGCGCCCCGCCAGCCTGCATGGGCAGCTCCAATGACACGGGCTTTCGCATCGGCAAACAGCACAGGCCCGCAATCGGCTGTCAAAATCCCCAAAGCAAGTCCGGCTTTATTGGTGACCAATGCATCCGCACGCGGACGTTCACCTATGATCGGTTCATTGACAATCAGCGCATGGGGCGAATGGATTTGATAGAGATTGATAAGATTGTCCGGCTTAACACCCATATAAGCGGCAACAATATCGCGATTTTTATCAATATTTTCTTTGTCATCATCGGAGCCGCGACCAAGGTTCAAGCTTTCATAAATCCCGCGGGAAACACCGCCCTGACGTGTGAAAAAAGCGTGGCGAATGCCGTTTTTTTCCAAATTTTCAAGGGAAGGCGAAAAAACAGGGGATGGCAATTGTGACATATGAACGACCATTAGATTTAACAGCTTATCGTGGCGTTTTCAAAACGGGTTGTCAATCGCGGTAATTCTGCTCTGCAGTAAACAACGGGTGAATGCCGGTTTCTTCATCGCTCAAAGCGAGCACTTTGAACAGCGTTCCCATTTCTTCGGGTGCCGCCAGTCTTTCTACGTCGAGGCGGATTTTTTCCTGAACATCGTGGCTTTTATCCGACCCCAGCCGGCCGGCGCGTTCAACCAATCCGAGGCCTGTCAGAAACGCACCTTGGGTGATGACGCCCGATAAAATTCCGTGACGTTTGGCAATCACTTCAAGTGAAGAGAAATCGACATGGCTTGTCAGATCATCTTTTCCCGGATTTGCGAAAATATCTTTGAATTCATGGCGCGATACCGCCTGCAATGTATCGCCATAGGGAAGGCCGGTGCTCCCGTAGTCAATAAAAAGTGCCGAGCCGCGATGGCGGGAGAGATGTTTTAAAACTTTTTCGACAAATTCGAGCCGTAAGGGAGAAAGCTCCAAAACGGAACCTTCCGGCAAATCACGATATTTTTTCGGCAAGCCTGTTTGATCGAGCACATTATTACCAACGGTAAAACCAAGCTCATCGTTATCATCTGTCGTTATAAGCCGTTCATGCCAATTGCCGTCAATTTTGATGAACTGGTCGATCGGCAAGGCATCAAGAAATTCGTTTGCAACCAGAATGAGCGGGGCGTCGGGAAGTTTGTCGAAATCCTTGAGCCAGCGGACTTTATCACGATAAGAAGAAAGAGCCTGTTTTTGGAGTGCTGCAAGCTTGTCGGAGGTTTCGACCATCAAAACATTGGCAGCTTGAAAACAATCGGCCGAGAGTTTTTTGATTGTGCGTAACAAATCCTGCATCAGCGTTCCGCGCCCCGGCCCCAATTCACAAAGGGTAAAAGAGGCGGGTTTTTTCAATTTATAGAAAGTTTCAATTACCCAGATGCCGATAAGCTCGCCGAACATCTGGCTTATTTCGGGCGCGGTGATGAAATCGCCCTTTTTACCAAAAGGCATTTCATTTTTGTAATAGCCGTTTTGTT
Organism: Bartonella sp. B10834G3; assembly: GCF_016102505.1. Lineage (NCBI taxonomy): Bacteria > Pseudomonadati > Pseudomonadota > Alphaproteobacteria > Hyphomicrobiales > Bartonellaceae > Bartonella > Bartonella sp. B10834G3. The sequence goes on along the minus strand of NZ_JACFOM010000003.1, from coordinate 81,980 downwards.
CGTCGCTCAAGGCCAATGTCATGAATGTGCTTACCCGCAAAGGGCCTTGTAGCGCGATCAATTCGCAAATTTTGGTTTTAAGATCATTCATCGGTTTTTAACGAACGCAGTTTGACATCGTTTTTTGGTGCATGTCTGAAAGCCCGATAAATGGCATAAACACCAAAAAGCACCATGGGAAGCGACAAGGCCATGCCGTAAGTGAAGCCGGTACCGGAAAAAACGCGACTAAACCATTCAGGATCCTCGCCGGGGACGCGGAATATTTCCGAAATCATGCGGGCAACACCATAGCCGAAAATGAAAGTACCCGAAACAATGCCGGGCTTGCGCAAGGCTTTGAAGGCAAAAACAAGAATAGCAAGTATAACAAAAAGGATAAGCCCTTCCATCAACGCTTCATAGATCTGGCTCGGATGGCGGGGGAGATAGTCGGGATCGCGCGGGAAACAGACGGCCCATTGAACATTTGTGACATTGCCCCATAATTCCTGATTGATGAAATTGCAAAGACGCACCACGCCGAGGCCGATAGGCACACCGGCAGCGATGGTGTCAAACATTGTCCAGATGCCGATTTTGTGTTTGAGCGCGAACCATATCATCGCGATAATGGTTCCGATAAGCCCGCCATGAAAAGCCATGCCACCATCCCAGACGGCGATGATTTCCGCAGGATGGCTGAAATAATATTGCGGGTCCCAGAATAAAACCTGGCCGAGACGCCCGCCAACAACGACACCGATAGCAGCCCAGACCACAAAATCACCCAATAATTGGGGTGTCATGGGCGGCGTTTCGTTATACCAAAGTGTTTTGTTTTTAAGCAGCAATCCACCATACCACCAGGCAAACAGAATGCCGATAACATAGCCGAGACCATACCAATGAAGCGCAATCGGCCCGATTTGAACAATGATAGGGTTCAAAAAATCGGGAAAAGCAATGGCAGGGCAGGGCGGTAGATCATTCATAACATGAGGCCGGATAAATTGATGAAGTCGGAAATTGTTTGACTGAAGATGACCGAGGAATGTTTACGGGTCAAGCTTTTATCAATTCTATCGAATGCTATCAATTCTTTAAAAATTTTAAATTTTTTCATGTTTGCCCAAGCATACCGCAAGCAACGGGTTTTGGAATTTTCTGTTTTTTCAAAACGATATGATGTGAAAGAGAAACATTTTTCATGAGTAAAAAACAGCGCCAATTTTCAAGTTTTTGATGCAGTTTCGTAAAGATGACAAAACCGCTATCCTCATTTTAAAAAAATGTTCTATATGTTAGCCTGAATTGGTTTTTACCGGGTATCTAAACAGTTTTAAGAAGGATAGGCCAAATGAGTAATGGACCCAACCGCGTGCTTGACGAGCTAGCAAAGTTGATGACCGATGCAGCCGGTGCTGCACAAGGCGTGCGCAATGAAGCTGAAACAGCTTTTCGCGCACAGGCAGAACGTGTCCTCAATAAATTCGATGTTGTCCATCGTGACGAATTCGAGGTTGTCAAGGAAATGGCAGCCAAAGCACGTCAGGAAGTCGAGGAGCTGAAAAAACGTTTGGATAATCTGGAAAACAAATCGGGTTCAAAGGCAAAAACAGCGTCATCTTCATCCGACAAGGACGAAAAGAAAAAATAATCCCCAGTTTTTCTTGGCTGTGAATAAGTCGGAAAAATGCTTAATCCAGAATCTGTTAGGGCGGGTCGAACATTTGTTCCCGCCCTGTTTTTTTATCCGTAAACAGCTTTTTGAATCAAGGGGACTAGCACTCTCGATTCAGATCAATACACTGAAAACAAAAGATGATTCGCAAAAGAGCCGAAATAGAACGAATGGCGGATTTTGCGTTTTATGCGCTTGTTGTGAGTTTTATGCGTTTATAGTTTTTTGCGGGCAACTGGAACCACGTGGCGACGCGTGGGTGGTGTTTTTCGCTGGAATTTTCTCGCGAAAATGCGATTTGGAATTGAGGAATGAAATGAGGCTTGCCGTAGGCAACTTGGAACGGGATCTCCACCCTGTCGATTTGATCGAACAGGTGGCCAATGGTCATGACTGGTCGTTCGAGAGAACGGCGGAGGATGAAATTACAATTTGTGTGGAGGGGCATTGGGCAACTTACCATATTGCTTTCTCGTGGATGGAAAATCAGGAAGCACTGCATCTTGCCTGTGCGTTCGATATGTCGGTTTCACAAACCAGACGAAAAGAACTTCTCAAATTGATCCTTGCAATAAATGAAAAATTGCTGATGGGGCATTTCGATTTTTGGGAAGATGCTTCATCTGTTATTTTCAGGCAGGCATTGTTGCTGTCGGGCGGTTTGCATCCCTCCAATGCCCAGGTGGAAAACCTGCTTATCAACGCTCTGGATGTTTGTGAAACCCATTATAGCGCTTTCCAGATGGTGGCCTGGTCATCACTTTCGGCTGATAATGCGTTGCAATTCGCTTTGTTTGAAACGAAGGGAAATGCCTGAAAATCAGGGAAAGCGCCTGAAAATCAAGGGAAATGCCTGAAAAATAATAATATGTTTCAGGCAATCAAAGAGGTTGTCAGATGACAGAAATCAGTTTCGACGATTTTTTGAAAGTCGATATAAGGGTGGGAAAAATAGTTGAAGCGAAAGCTTTCCCCGAAGCGAGAAAACCTGCCTATAAGTTGAAAATCGACTTCGGCAAAGAGATCGGTGTCAAACTTTCATCAGCACAAATCACCGTGCACTATAAGCTTGATGAACTTGTCGGGCGTGAAGTCCTGTGTGTTGTCAATTTTCCGCCACGCCAGATCGGCCCGTTCATGTCGGAAGTGCTCACTCTCGGCTTGCCGGATGAAAATGGCGATGTCGTGCTTTTACAGCCCTCGAAAGAAGTTCCGGTCGGCGGTCGTATATTCTAAGCCACAAAAAGCAAGGCATTGTAGCTTCAAAACGCCGACATTTGAAAGTGCAAGCATTTTAAGCCTGTGCGATTTTAAGCCATGGCGGTTTGAAAGTATCAGCTTTTAAGGCGTTGGCTTTGAGAGCGGGCATTTGAAAGCAAAGGCTTTTAAGGTGTCAGGGCTTGAAGATGTCGGCTTTGAATGGGCGGCGTTTGAAAGCAAGGGGCTTTTAAGGTCTGAAAATATCGGCTTTGAATGGGCAGCATTTGCGTGTTGAACAAAGCGATTTATTTTAGAGCCATATTCCCTCAACTCTGCGCAACTTTTGCGCCGTAAGTCCGCTATAAATTCGATAAAGCTGAATGGACTGTTGCCAAGGCTTTGCAATTCTTGGCCAAGGGTAAAGCCGGTTTTCGAGCTATGATCGCCAATTTTAAATGCAATCTTTAAATTTAAAGTGCAATCTTTAAATATAAGCGTTGCATATTTTCACGCATGACCAATTTCTTCGCATGTTCAAATGCTGTGAACGACATTTTCATCGCGACAGACATGTAAAAGCCTGCACAATCACCCGTGAGCAGCTTTTCGCCCCCGAACAAGCTTGCCGGATAATTGTCAGATCATTATCCGATCAGATAATTGGCAAAATTCTATTTTTTGGATTTTTTCCCGACGCTCTCCGGCAAGTCCTTGCGTTTGGTTGACGCAAATTCTCTAAGCTCGTCTTCTGTCATGGATTGTTCCATTTTTTTGGATGCGCCCTGTAGCGAGCTGACCGGTCTTTTACCGCGTTTGGCTGCAAGAGCTGCTCCGGCGGCTTCCTGCTGTACTTTTGAACGTGCTGGCATGATATTTCCCTTTCTGAAAAATGGCATAAGGCCAGAACAAATCCCTGAAAGCCCGCGCTTTGGCGGTTCTCCGGAATATGGTCAAAACCAATGCCCGTTCATTTCATATCGGGCGTTAGAGAGGAATTTCAACAATGACACGCAAGCCACCCGTCGGGCTATCATCGAGAATGATATTGCCGCCATGGCTGCGCGCAATATCCTGCGCAATTGAAAGGCCAAGACCGGTACCGCTCGCATCCTGATTGCGCGCCTCGTCGAGACGGAAGAAAGGTTTGAACACTTCTTCGCGCATATTGGCGGGGATACCCGGCCCGTCATCGTCAATAATAATAACAAGGTCGTCGTCTCCATGGACAATGGCAACATCGACGTTTTTGGCATAACGGAAACTGTTCGAGACAAGATTGCTGACAAGCCGTGAAAAAGCTTTCGGCTTCAATTGCACCAGAGGCGAACCTTCGATTTGATAGACAAAGCCGCGTTCACGCAGTTTCGCGTCTTTTTGAAGGGTTTTCATCAACTCTTCCAGATCAAGTTCACCGACATTTTCTGTTCCTTCACCACGGGCAAAGGCAAGATAGCCCTCCAACATGTTCTGCATGTCGGCGACATCCTGTTCAAGCGGGGTGGTATCGAAACTTCCTTTTGCCAATGCCAGTTGCAATTTGAAGCGCGTTAGAATGGTTCGCAAATCATGGCTGACACCCGAAAGCATCATTGTGCGCTGTTCTATCTGGCGTTCAATGCGCTTGCGCATTCGCAAAAATGCAGTGCCTGCACGGCGCACCTCTTCTGCACCTCTCGGCTCGAAGCCTTCCGGCAGCGGCAAGCCGCGCCCGAAACTGTCGGCGGCAGCGGCAAGCTGCTGGATCGGTTTGATCTGGTTTCTTAAAAAGAAAATAGCAATAATCAACAAAACAAGTGCCGTGCCAACCATCCAGCTCAAGAAAATACCGGTGTTTGAAGCATAGGCTTGCGAACGCATGGCGAAAACGCGCAAGACATGGTTATCAAGCCGGATGCGGATTTCCACAAGGTCGGAATCTCCCACCGTATCAATCCAGAACGGGCGATTGATCTGGCGGGTAATTTCTTCACTCAGAAAATAATCGAGAATAGCAAAAAACGGTTTTGGGCCGGGTGGGGGCAGCGGCTCGGGCGGGAGAATGGAAATATTCAGCCCCATACGTTGTTGGGCAATGCGTGTGATATTGTTGTAATTATCATCTTGCGGGTAGGTTTCGATAATGTCGATAATCGCAGAAATATCGCGCACCACAGCAGTCGACAGGCGTTCGGTCACCATTTGCCAATGCCGTTCCATGAAAACATAGGCAATCACCGACTGCAACAGAACCATCGGCGCAATGATGATAATGAGAGAACGCGCATAAAGGCGCTTTGGCATTTTTTTTGCCAGCCAACGCCCCAAACTGTCGATAGGCCCGGCCATCAGTTGATCCTATTCGATCGAGAGCTTGTAGCCGATGCCGCGCACCGTCTGCAGGTAAACCGGATTGGCCGGATCATTTTCTATCTTGCGGCGCAAGCGGTTGATCTGCACATCAATCGTGCGCTCGCCCACTTCCCCTTCACCTGTTGCAAGTTTATGGCGCGGAATTGTCGTGCCTGCATGTTCGGCAAAAATAACCATAATTTCCTGCTCGCGATCGGTCAGTTTTATAATTTCGCCCGATTTCTTCAGTTCTTTTTTGGCAATCGAAAATGTATAGGGGCCGAATACCAATTGTTCTATCTTCGGTTGGCCGCCGGTACTGCCGCGACGCAAAATCGCGTTCACCCGCAACAAAAGCTCGCGCGGGTCAAAAGGCTTGGGCAAATAATCATCGGCTCCCGCCTCAAGGCCGTCAATGCGACTGTCGGTTTCCGATAGGGCTGTCAGCATCAATATCGGAACGGTTTTTGTCTCGCGCAGCGAACGCGTGAGCGAAATGCCGTTTTCCCCCGGCATCATCACATCGACAATCAGCAGGTCGAAATCAAGTCCGGCCAATTTACGCCGTGCTTCATCGGCACTGGCTGCAACCGAAACACGAAAACCGTTCTGGGCAAGATATTGCGACAACAGGCTACGTATGCGTGTGTCGTCGTCTATCACCAGAAGATGGGGAGCATCATCAGAAAGCTTTGTGTTTTTTTCTGTCATTTTTCATATCCGGATTGAGCCGAGTTTATCGGAAGAATTTATCCCTGTCGAGATAGCTACCCTCTCATTGCTCCATATTTTAGGCAATACCATGACAAACGCGCCCGTCATTCATAACAGAACTTTATACTCGTTTTATCGTTAATGACGTGGAGAAAATCATAACATGAATAAAATCATGAGCGGTTAAAATAATAAAGTTTGCCAATTTTACGATCAATGTCGGGTTTTTGGGCGATGTTTATCGGCGTGGGCAACCGGCGGGCTACGCCGGTTTTGGCTTTAAAAGGGCTGTTTTTTCAAAAAAAGTTTTTGCAGGCCGTTTTACAAATTTCGACTTTTCCGGCTTGCCACTTTTTATCAAGCAAGGCAAACCCCGTGACATCGGCAGAAATAGATGTAAACAATAATAAAGACATCTGGCAAACTAAAGATCATTCCGGCAAAATTTGCCAATCTTGATATTGACCAATCTTGATATTGATATGTCACATGTTGATAAAGTTCTGAATTCTTGCAATCGAATATCGAAGGATCTGTTATGGGAAAGCTGAAAGCAATAATCATACCGGTGACGGTTTTCCAACAAAATTGTACGCTCCTTTATGACGATGAAACAAAGCGGGGCGTGCTTGTTGATCCCGGTGGTGATTGGTCACGTGTGGCACAAGCGATAGAACAGGCCGGTATCAAGGTTGAAGCAATCTGGATAACACATGCACATGTCGATCATGCCGGTGGCGCCATGGAAGCCAAAGAGGCGCTCAATGTTCCCGTTATCGGATCCAATATTGCCGATAAGCCGCTTATGGACAATCTCGTAACGACAGCGAAAGAATATGGCATGACAGGGGTGCGCAATTGCGTGCCCGACCGCTGGCTTGAAGAGGGCGATATTGTCGATTGTGGAGGGCATAGTTTCAAGGTGTTCCATACCCCCGGCCATGCTCCCGGTCATGTTATCTATTTCAATGATGAAACCCGTTTGGCTCTTGTTGGCGATGTGCTTTTTCACAATTCGATCGGACGAACCGATTTTCCCTTTTGTTCCTATGACGATCTTATGTCTTCTTTGAAAGAAAAAGTTTTGCCTTTAGGTGATGATGTTGTGTTTATCAGTGGTCACGGCGGTATGAGCACCATTGGCGAAGAAAAACTCCACAACCAGTTTTTGCAAGATTTATGAACCGGAAGTGGTAAAGCTTTATCGCTTTGCCACTTCCGCCATTGTTTTTTCGACCTTTCTTTGTGTTCCTTTGATAGCGCCCCCGTGCCGCATCGCTGTTTTGGGCTTGAGATAAAATAGCCTATCCGGACGGGCAATGACTTTGCGGGTGGTCAAGGCTGAAAAGGCAGCAAAGAGCGGCCTATGTGCGGTTGATAGAGGCCGACTATTGCGGCCAAAGCCTCTCATAATCCGGCTTTTCCAACTATGACAGGATGGGGAGAAAGCGATAGGGATGGAAGGCGTACAGGGAAGGGAGCAGGACGGGTGGAAGTCGTACAGCGCGGAAAAACGTACAGGGTAGGAGCTTTATAAGGGGAATTGCATAGGGCGCACGGGGAAAAGTCTGTATGGCTCGGCAAAATAAAAAGCGAGGCTGCAAAAAATAACAAATTCTTTTTGCGGGAGTTTTCAAAGCGCTATCCAGTCATGAAGATTGAAGGTTGAAACATCCGGTCAATTCAAAACAGGTGTTCGACATAGCGGTGTGAATCCGGCCTTTAAACGAATATTCCGGCAGGCCAAGCGAGGAAAAAACATCCATTGCAAAAATACGCGACATAAGGTCGGGTAGACTTTTTCAATGTTGATATAAGGGGTTAATGTCGCTTCTCATAAATTCGCTTGGCGTTACAAAAATGGTTAAGACCATCTACGGCGATCAAGTTCCCGTCCGTGGGTTGAATGACCGGTATTCGGGAGGCGCAATCAATGCGCTAACCGGCACTCCATGGCTGGTAGACCGGCTTATAAGCCGTTGGTGCAGGCAGATAACAGGGGCGGGCAGTTCCCCCATATTATCAGGAAGCTTTCCGTTATCGGAAAAGATGAGGGTGAATAAATGCCTTGCCGATTGTTCCGGCGCTTTCAAGCGATCAATCGAACGACAAATGCCTCTTCTGTTAAAAATTGCAATTTCGTTTGCTTGTTTTTTGAATGGGGAATTGATGCTGCTTATCTAGCATTGTTTCATTGAGGGTTAAAAAAATACCCGACACAAGGCCGGGCATTTTTAAAATCAAATGCTATCAAATCAGTTGGCGTTACAAAAATAGTTAAGACCATCTACGGCGATCAAGTTCCCGTCCGCGGATTGAATGACCGGTATTTGGATGCGCAATAATTGCGCCAACCGGCACTCCATGGCTGGTAGACCGGCTTATAAGCCGTTGGTGCAGGCAGATAACAGGGGCGGGCAGTTCCCCATATTATCAGGAAGCTTTCTGTTATCGGAAAAGATGAGGGTGAAGAAATGCCTTGCCGATTGTTCCGACGCTTTCAAGCGATCAATCGAACGACAAATGCCTCTTCTGTTAAAAATTGCAATATCGTTTGCTTGTTTTTTGAATGGGGAATTGATGCTGCTTATCTTGCATTGTTTCATTGAGGGTTAAAAAATACCCGACACAAGGCCGGGTATTTTTTAAATCAAATGCTATCAAATCAGTTGGCGTTACAAAAATGGTTAAGGCCATCTACGGCGATCAAGTTCCCGTTTGCGGATTGAACGACCGGTATTCGGGAGGCGCAATCAATGCGTGAACCGGCACTCCAAGGCTGGTAGACCGGCTTATAAGCTGTTGGTGCAGGCAGATAACAGGGGCGGGCAGCCCCCATATTATCAGGAAGCTTTCTGTTATCGGAAAAGATGAGGATGAGGAAAAAATGCCTTGCCAATTGTTCCGGCGCTTTCAAGCGGTCAATCGAACGACAAATGCCTCTTCTGTTAAAAATTGCAATTTCGTTTGTTTGTTTTTTGAATGGGGAATTGATGCTGCTTATCTAGCATTGTTTCATTGAGGGTTAAAAAAATACCCGACACAAGGCCGGGTATTTTTAAATCAAATGCTATCAAATCAGTTGGCGTTACAAAAATGGTTAAGACCATCTACGGCGATCAAGTTCCCGTCCGCGGGTTGAATGACCGGTATTTGGATGCGCAATAATTGCGCCAACCGGCACTCCATGGCTGGTAGACCGGCTTATAAGCCGTTGGTGCAGGCGGATAACAGGGGCGGGCAGCCCCCATTTCATCAGGAAGCTTTCCGTTATCCGAAAAGATAAAGATGAAGAAATGCCTTGCAGATTGTTCCGACGCTTTCAAGCGGTCAATCGAACGACAAATGCCTCTTTTGTTAAAAATTGCAATTTCGTTTGTTTGTTTTTTGAATGGGGAATTGATGCTGCTTATCTAGCATTGTTTCATTGAAGGTTAAAAAAATACCCGACACAAGGCCGGGTATTTTTTAAATCAAATGCTATCAAATCAGTTGGCGTTACAAAAATGGTTAAGGCCATCTACGCCGCGATAGGTTCCCGTCCGCGGATTGAATGACCGGTATTTGGATGCGCAATAATTGCGCCAACCGGCACTCCATGGCTGGTAGACCGGCTTATAAGCCGTTGGTGCAGGCGGATAATAAGGACGAGCCGGTTGATAATATCTCGGAGCAGGCGGATAGTAGGCTGGCGGTGGAGGCGGAGCCTGATAGATTACCCGTGGTTCGGATGGTTGTGACAAGGCACTGCCGATTAGCGCACCTGCTGCAAGGCCAACCACACCGGCTGCAACCGCATCCCCGTGATCGTGATGATGATGGTGGTGATCCCAATAACGTGGACCGTCCCAATAGCCCGGACCACGCCAATAATGGTCATGCGCCGATGCGGCAGCGAGCGGGGCCACAACCATCACTGCCGATACAGCAGAAACTATTGCCAATTTTGCAAAATTTTTCATGGTTGAACTCCTTTGAATTCGATTCATGAAAATAATTCTATATCTCATTTTCTGAACGCAGCCTGAACGCTGCTTGTGACTTTCTTATGGTAAATAATTTATTTAATATTTTTTTCCATCACAAAATATATTTTTTTGTTACAAAACATTTGGCGAAAAAAAACCGGATCGAAAGATCCGGTTTGAACGCAGCAAATAAAATCAGCCGATAAAAATCAACCGATGATTGTAATATTGACAGCTTTCGGACCTTTGCCACGACGATCCGGTTCGGTATCGAACGATACTTTTTGTGCGTCTGTAAGTCCTGTCAAGCCTGAAGCCTGAACAGCAGAAATGTGGACGAATATATCGGCGCCACCATCATCCGGCTTGATAAAACCAAACCCTTTATCATTGTTAAAAAACTTCACTTCCCCGGTCTGAGCCATAGAATGTTTCCTCATTCAGTTACCTGTAACAACAGGTTTTTATAATAAACACCGTCCCGCACACCACGCGCAAAACGGTACATGCAGGCAGTTCTTGAAGTCTGGAAAGCACTCTATTTACCAGCTTTCAACCGATAGTGGCCAATATAACCATCTCTCGATTATAACCATCTCTCGATGGCTCATCGGTACCGGTTTTCACCGGTTATCCGGTTGTTACTAGCCCAAAACTTATAGCGGTTTTGGCGCGCCTGTTAATAGTCTTCCAATGTTCGTAAAATGCCCGAACCCGCATAGATTGTATTAATTTCTTGAAATTTGCAAGAGTTTTCTGAATTTATTCTTTAAATTGACAGATTTTAATAGTTTTACTTTTGTAAAAACATTTGTCGGCTTTAGAAAAATCACGTGAAAAAGCGAGCCGGAATGGTTGTTTTACCACGTGCATCATATTCTGTTTGAATTTCCCATTATCCCACTTTTATCGCCGATTGGCGTGCATTTCAAATAAAGTTAAAATGAACAATGTTGATTATTCTGTGCGCCGAACACCGGCATTTTGAATAGTTGGCGCTTTCATAAAACGAAAAACAGGTGCGTTGATTGTTGCTTCAGGCGGTTTTATAAAGATATAAATTGAATATAAAAAACAATTGCTTAGAAAAACATACCGATTTATTGTGAGGATAAATTAAAATCATTCCAATCATTTTCTTGTTAAACGCAAGTATAGTTCCATCTTTGTATGATAAAGACTTTTGATTGTTTCAACCGGAAGCCTTTTTCGATAAAACGGGGTGCGGTAAAGCTCAAGATATTGCAATTTTTATCGCGCAATCAGGCTTTGTTTCAAAGGAAAGATTCTCGATTTTTCCCGAAAGCGCATAGCACCAAACGCTGATTTGGAACGGCAGACCGGAGCGGAAAATTTTCCACCGGTCTGCAATTTTATTTCACTTCAACGACCCGGTCTGCCGGTTTTTCCGGGACGGCGCCGTTTGCGCGCAACTTCCACAGGGTCTTCAAAGGAGCCCAGTCCGATACGTTCGCGTTTGATCGGTTTTGCACTTTCGCCGAGCGGAACTTCGGTGCGTTTTACCGTCATTTCATCAAGCGTATTTTTTCTGAACTTTCCGCTTTTCGGGTTCGTTTGGAGAATCCCGACATCCATATTCGGCCCCATATGGTCAAGGTCGGGCTTAGCAAAGAGTCCCTTTTTGTTGGCTTTGTCGCGTGACAGCTCGCCGCTTTCAATGGTCTTCTCGACATTCCGTGTGAGCGGATCATCGGAAATGGCAAGCTCTGTCTGCTGCAAGCGCTTGATCTCGTCGCGCAATTTTGCCGCTTCCTCGAAATCGAGATCGGCGGCCGCGTCGCGCATCAATTTTTCCAGATGTTCGATATGGGCAGCAAGATTGTTGCCGACCATATTGCCAGCTTCGGCAAATTCGGAAATATCGGCACGAACATGGTCGCGCTCGTAAACCGAGTCGAGAATATCGGCGATATTCTTCTTCACACTTGATGGTGTGATGTGATGCTCGATATTATAAGCCTGCTGTTTTTCGCGACGGCGTTCGGTTTCTGCCAGTGCTCTTTCCATCGAACCGGTTTTGTTATCGGCATAAAGAATAACACGGCCATCGACATTTCTAGCAGCACGGCCGATTGTCTGGATAAGCGATGTTTCCGAACGCAAAAATCCTTCCTTGTCGGCGTCAAGAATGGCAACAAAACCGCATTCGGGAATATCAAGCCCTTCACGCAACAGGTTGATGCCGACAAGCACATCGAACGCGCCCAGACGCAAATCGCGGATAATCTCGATTCTTTCCAATGTATCAATGTCCGAATGCATATAGCGAACACGGATACCCTGTTCATGGAGATATTCGGTCAAATCTTCCGCCATGCGTTTGGTGAGAACTGTCACCAGACTGCGGTAACCCTGTTCGGTGGTTTTGCGGATTTCACCAAGCACATCGTCCACCTGATTGCGGGCAGGGCGCACTTCGACCGGCGGGTCTATCAAGCCTGTCGGGCGAATGACCTGTTCGGCAAAAACACCGCCTGCCTGTTCCATTTCCCAAGCACCCGGCGTTGCCGATACCGCAATGGTTTGCGGGCGCATGGCATCCCATTCCTCGAAACGTAACGGGCGGTTATCCATGCAGGAAGGAAGCCTGAAACCATATTCTGCCAATGTTGCCTTGCGGCGGAAGTCACCACGATACATTCCGCCGATCTGCGGAATGGTGACATGGCTTTCATCGGTAAAAATTATGGCATTATCAGGAATATATTCAAACATGGTCGGCGGCGGTTCACCCGGTTGGCGACCTGTGAGATAACGCGAATAATTTTCAATGCCGGCACAGCTTCCCGTTGCTTCCAGCATTTCAAGATCGAATGTGGTGCGCTGTTCAAGCCTTTGGGCTTCAAGAAGCCGCCCCGCTTTGTTCAATTCCGCCAGACGGTCACGAAGCTCGATCTTTATGGATTTGATCGCCTGATTAAGTGTCGGGCGCGGTGTCACATAGTGTGAATTGGCGTAAATTTTAACCGATTTCAGATCACCGGTTTTTTGTCCTGTCAACGGGTCGAATTCGGTAATCGAGTCAATCTCGTCGCCGAACAGGGAAATCCTCCATGCTCGATCTTCGAGGTGGGCAGGGAATATTTCGATTGTGTCGCCTCTCACACGAAACGAGCCGCGCACAAAATTGATGTCCTGCCTACGATATTGCTGGGCAACAAGATCGGCAAGAAGCTGGCGCTGGTCGAGATGGTCGCCCACCTGCATCTGGAAGGTCATTGCCGTATAGGTTTCGACCGAACCGATACCGTAGATACAGGAAACTGAAGCGACGATAATAACATCATCCCGTTCAAGAACAGCACGGGTTGCCGCATGGCGCATCCGGTCGATCTGTTCATTGATCGACGATTCCTTTTCGATATAGGTGTCGGAGCGCGGCACATAGGCTTCCGGCTGATAATAATCATAATAGGAAACGAAATATTCCACCGCATTGTGCGGAAAGAAATTCTTGAACTCGCCGTAAAGCTGTGCCGCCAGAGTTTTGTTGGGGGCAAGAATAAGGGCAGGACGTTGGGTTTCCTCGATGACTTTCGCCATTGTATAAGTTTTACCCGAACCGGTCACGCCAAGTAAAACCTGCGTTCTGTCACCATTTTTGATACCTTCGACAAGGTCTTTTATTGCGGTCGGCTGGTCACCGGAGGGAAGGAACGGCGTTTCCATCTTGAATGGTATTCCGCCTTCCGATTTTTCCGGACGGACAGGACGATGCGGCGTCCACAATTTGCCATTTTTAAATAGCGGATTTCCCGAAGCAATCAGGTTCGATAATGCCTCGACGGTCGCCGTTGCGCCACCGGTGGAAATTTTTGAAGCATCTTCAAGCCCGACATCGAGTCCCGCCACAGGATTAAGACCGGCGGCCGCGCGCTGTTTGGCAGTTGCTTTCCCGCCAATCGAAGTGCCGCGCGATGTACGTGTCGACTTTGCAGCGGCTTTTTTCGCCTTTACCGGTTTTTTGACCGGCTTTTCGGCTGCTTTATCAATATCGGCTGCCCAATCGGCAATCGAACCAGTGGGCGCATTCAGAACCGCTTTGTCTTCTCTTTCCGGACGGGACTTTTTTGCGCCGGCGGATTGATGTTTTTTAGCTAATGACGTCATGATAGAACAATATGGTATTCCTGCCCGAAAATAAAAGATAAAAGCCATATTTTGTTTACACAATCCATAAGGAATTTTCTTTCTTTTCCCTTGTCAAACCCGAAATTGGCGAATGCCGAAGAAAGTGACAAACCCGAAATCGGCCAAAGCTGAAGAGATCAGAAAAAATCATTTGAAGTCCCGAAGTCCCGAATCCCGAAAATTGATGTTTCAAATCGCGTTAATCTTCTTGAAAAGCGTGGTTTTCCTGAAAAACATAGCCTTTTTCTAACATCTCAAAGAATCCGGAAGGGCAGAGTGCCTTCCAATCTATCTTTATTCAATCAGGTCGTGGGTCAACATGGTTGATCGCAAGTCCGGCAGCTTTCAAACCGGAATGTTTCCCGTATCATTGTGTATCGTTGCAAGGCTCCTCCAAGGTTATAGACTGCAATGACAAAAATTTTTCTCACCTCGTTTGTGGTTATCAAAAGAAGCGGCAAAAACATGATGGATTTTTTATCCAGCGATGTTGGCAAAAACATTAGCCGGAACTAACAATAATTTATCGGAAAGCAAAACCGGCCTGCTTTTGGCAAGACCTTTCCTGCAACAATGTTTCGGGTGAACATCCGGCTCGAATAGAGCGTTGGTGTTTGGCAAGAAAGCCGGAATAAACAATCATGCAAATATCAAACCGGCCGATCATAAAATAATCGGCCGGAATTGAATTCAAGTGCGAATTAACGCGGCCCTCCACCGGGGCCACCACCGGGAAACGGGCCACCCGGCCCGCCATGCGGTGGCGGAGGCATACCAGGTCCTCCACCGGGGCCACCACCGGGAAACGGGCCACCCGGCCCGCCATGTGGCGGCGGAGGCATACCAGGCCCTCCACCGGGGCCACCACCGGGAAATGGGCCACCCGGCCCGCCATGTGGGGGCGGAGGCATACCGGGGCCGGGTCTGAATGGTGGCGGGCGCATGCCCGGAGGCGGACGGTGCGGCCGGTCAAAGCCCCAATGTGGTGGCGGTGGTGGAGGTGGACGATGATCCCCGTGCCAATGCGGCCGGCGATAACGGCGGTAATACCAGTCGTCATCGTAATATCCGCCACCGATAATGACATTGAATGTCGATGAAGAGGGGCGATTATAGCTGTTATAAACTGCTTCGCCATTGCGGAAGGCCAGATATGACGCGGAAGCCCAACCGATGCGCGGGCCATAATTGATTTCACACCAATTGCCCGAACATCCGCGCACGCCGACTATTTCACCCGGAGCTATTGTGCCGCGAATGGCATAGGCAGTACTTGGCCCGTCTCTGAAATTCAAAGGTGCTGTTACGAGCGCCTCTGCTGCTTGTGCTGCCTGTGTCGTTAACAAAAATGTACCAAACAACAAGGAACCGAGTATTTTTTTCATTTTGCCCTCAAGTCCGAGAAGGTGAATGGATCATGGCATTATTCTTGTCGAACATTATAGTGTAATTTAAGCCAAATTGTAGCAAAGAGATAGTGTTCGACAATAAATCGGAAAATTAAGTTTTGTTAAGAAAAGTCAATGTCGTTTTGGCGGCTTTTAGCAATCTTTAGCCTGAATTTTGTGAACGTCGGGCGTTTTTGGAAACAAAATTTAGGATGAAAAATCTTTTTCCTATGCTATATAATGGGAAGCTAAAAGTTTAGAGACGGGTTCCGGAAGGAGTTCCGGAGGCCGTTTCTTTTTGTTTTCGACGCAAAAATCGCGGGAAGGAAAGGATACGATAATGGAAAAATATCCGATGACGACCGGAAGCTATGAAAAGTTGAAAAAAGAGCTTCAATGGCGTCAGCACGAAGAACGCCCCCGTATCATTGAAGCAATCGCCGAAGCGAGGGGTCATGGCGACCTTTCGGAAAACGCCGAATACCATGCTGCAAAAGAAGCACAGAGCCATAATGAAGGACGTATTGCGGAACTTGAAGACTATGTTACCTGTGCAGAAGTGATCGACGTTTCAAAACTCACCGGAGATAAAGTCAAGTTCGGTGCAACAGTCAAACTGATTGACGAAGACACTGAAGAAGAAAAAACCTACCAGATCGTCGGCGAGCAGGAAGCCGAAGTGAAATTGGGCAAGATTTCCATTTCTTCACCGATTGCTCGCGCCCTGATTGGCAAGGAAAAGGGCGATTCTATCGAAGTGAATGCACCGGGTGGTTCGCGTTCTTACGAGATTTTGTCCATCCAGTTTATCTGATTGGTAATTCAATGCGTGTGTCGATTGACGAAACGGACGTTATTGCGCCCAATTTCAAAAAGCGTTTGTCGGGTGTGACATCGACAATTGTGCAACTCATCCCCTTGCAGCGCAAAAAAGGCATACGCATTTCCACTATCGGACCCGGCTTGCCCGATAGTTTGCCATCTCTTGGCTATTCAAGTTTATTGAAACTGTGGAAACGGCCTGAGGGCAAACCGTTTCGCATCTGGCATGCGCGGCGCAATGTCGAAATGGTGGCAGGCATTTTGTTACGCGATCTTTTTCGCATGAAGCTGAAGCTTATATTTACGTCTGCTGCGCAACGCCAACATAAGCCTTTTACCAATTGGCTTATCCGGAAGATGGACAAGGTTATCGCCACAAGTGCCCGTTCCGGCTCGTTTCTTGAAGTGCCCTATCGGGTTATCATGCATGGCATAGACCTTGACCGGTTTACCCCGCCTGCAACATTTGAAGATACATTCCAATCGACAAAACTTCCCGGCAAATATGCGGTCGGTTGTTTCGGGCGCGTGCGCCACCAGAAGGGAACCGATCTTTTTGTCGATGCGATGATTGAATTGTTGCCCCAGTATCCTGACTGGACAGCCATTATTACCGGACGCACCACTGCCGAACACAAAGATTTTGAAAAAGAACTGGAACGTAAAATTGCCGCTGCCGGTCTTCAAAAGCGCATTCTTATACTGGGCGAGGTTGATGATATACGCGTCTGGTACCGGCGCGTAACGCTTTACGTTGCACCATCGAGAAACGAAGGGTTCGGGCTGACACCGCTTGAAGCTATGGCTTCCAAAACCGCTGTTGTGGCAAGCGACGCGGGGGCATATCAGGAACTTGTCACAGAAGGCACGGGAACAGTCGTTCCGGCCGGTGATGGAAAAGCTTTGACAGAAGCGATAAAGCCCTATCTGGAAGACCCGGAAAAGACTATCGCCATGGGTGAAAAAGCTTTAGAGCATGTGCAAAAAGATTTTCCCCTTGATAAAGAAGCAAGCTCGATAGACGAAGTTTATCAGGAACTTTTTACAAAAAAATAATGCACTATTTCTGTGGTTGTTATGACTATCGAGGGTTTTCTCTGCTGTAAGAGGCAGGGAATTTTGTTCCGTGAGTTTTAGGACACCCGACAGAACAGTTAGGTGAAATAGCCTGACCAGATTGTTTATTGCGCCAATTCACTCTTGAAATTTTAAGGCTGACGCCGACAAATCCGACTGCCAGACGGCAACGGTTTGCAAGTGAAAGATATGACATTTGAAGGGAAGTACATCCGGCAGAACGGATAGGCCATTTCGTTTGGCTTTATTCAATAATATTTTTTAAAGCCTATTGCGGACAAATTCGATTGAAACGGTTTTCATGCGCGTCACTATTGGCACAATGGGCGGTGATATGGACAGTTTCAACAGTTATCCGCTTTCCGGTTCTATCCGATAATCCCGATTGTTAGCGCTCTTGTCGTGGGGGCGGAGGCTGAAATCATATCGGGGAAAAACACAGTGCAATAATAATATTAGGAACTCATATCGGTCGATAAATCATGCTGTTTGAAAATGCATATTGAAATGAAAAGAATACAAAAAGGAAGACATAGGCCATTATAAAAAATATCGTCGTATAAATGCCTATGGGGCGGTTTGCAATCCTGTTCGATATATCCTCGTTTCCAGGGAAAGCCCGCATATCTCTTGCAGTTTTTGCATCATAACTTGCACGGTTTTTCATCCACACTGTTATAAATTGAATAAGAAACATAAAGAAACATATGACGGTGATACCCAATCCGAAGCCGGAAAACATTTGACGGATTGTCCGAAGAGAATATCCGGATAAACCCAATTTTGATCCGGTATCGGCATTTATAATTCTCAATCCTAAAATCAATTTACCGATATTGTTTCCAACAATGGAATAAACCAGAATGTCGATTAAAAGAAGCAATATATAATACTCGCAAATGACGAGGATGATAAAAAGCGTTCTTGATTGCACTATATCGAAAAAAATCTCTTGATGAAATGATGATAAAATGATTCACATGATTCAACCGGAATCCGGATAATATAAATAAAGA
This sequence comes from Bartonella sp. B10834G3, assembly GCF_016102505.1. NCBI lineage: Bacteria > Pseudomonadati > Pseudomonadota > Alphaproteobacteria > Hyphomicrobiales > Bartonellaceae > Bartonella > Bartonella sp. B10834G3. Next base: position 63,652 of record NZ_JACFOM010000003.1, on the reverse strand, counting down.
ATTATATAACAATGTATCAAATTTACGTGCAAAAAACGCCTACATAAACAATTTTATGTTTCCATTATAAAATTAGCATACTGTTACGCATATGCATTGTTAATCATTATTTTTTGAAATACTGTTCTTTATATTGTATTCTATATGTACAAGGCCGGTATATAATTTTTTGATAGATTTGACCGGATTTAAAATAGTGTGACATAGAAATCGGGAAAAACATAAAAATAAATAACGCACTGTGATAAAGTCGGGGCCAATAAAAAGCAGCTTGAACGCTATAAAGGTGTTTTGACTTTCCAGGCGAACCGGTGAAGAGAGTTATTTTGCACCCCTTTCAACATCATGTCGGTTATTCTCTTCGCCGTCACTTTAGCCGACTGTGTGCTTTATGTTTCTTCTTTCTTTTCCTTTGATGTGGGACATGCTGTGGCGGACTTGCTGAAAAATCCGGCCCGTTTCAGAAAGGAAAGAGAAATTTTTTGCGTGGTCGCGGAGGGCGGTTAAAGAATAAGCGGTGGTTCGTCTTTGATGACGCGAATGGTAAGTGCAGTGCGCACAGAGCCGACATTGGAGGCGGCTGTCAGTTGTTCGATAACAAATGTCTGGAAGCTTTTGAGATCGGGAGCCACACAGTGAAGCAGAAAATCCGATTCTCCCGACACCATCCATGCTTTTCTAACCAGTGGCCACTTATAGACCATTGCCGCAAAACCACGTAAATCCGCATCGGACTGGCGATGTAAACCGACAAAACAAAAAGCCACGAGATCCTGCCCGATCATAGCTCCATTCAGGATAGCCTGATAACCTTTGATAATGCCATCCTGTTCGAGGCGTCTCACCCGACGCAAACATGGAGGTGCCGAAATACCGACTTTTGAAGCAAGTTCGACATTCGTCATGCGGCCATTGCTCTGAAGCTCTTTGAGTATTTTCCAATCGATTGAATCGAGATCGGCTTTAATCTGCATAAGGCTTTACTTCACTATTGTTCAATTGAGTGTCTGTCTATCACCGGTTAGGAAAAACGTCACGTGGTAAAATCATTTTCTCCAGAACGCCGGTGTAAAAAGAATGATAACAGTAACAATTTCAAGACGTCCTGCAAACATAAGGCCGCTCAATATCCATAAGGCGGCGTCGCCCACTGTGGAAAAATTTCCGTCAGGGCCAATTCTGTCGCCAAAACCGGGGCCGACATTGGAAAGGGCGGTTAGTGCGCCGGTAAAAGCCGAAACAAAATCGAGTCCGGTAAAGGAGAGCAACACCGCTCCAATCACAAGTGATGCCATATAGAGACTCATGAACAGCAAAACTGTCTGGGCAAGATCACCGGAAATATCGGTTCCGCCATAACGCACTTTCACAACCGTATTGGGGGAGAGAAGCCGCATCATGGCGACGCGTGTGAAACGCCAGAGAATGATGAGGCGGTTAATTTTAATGCCGCCCGATGTTGACCCCGCACAGCCGCCTATAAATGAAGCAATAAAGAAAAGGCCGATCGCGAAAGGCCCCCACAACAGATAATCTTCAGCGGCATAGCCGGTGGTTGTAATCACCGAGACAAAATGGAAAATCGCGTCAAGGAATGCACGGTGGAACGAAAATCCGAAATGGAAACGCAGCCAGATGGCAAGCGCAAAACTGGCGACAAGAACGATGGACAGAAAAACAACAACCTGCGGGTCGGCCAAACGCCGCGAACGTTCAGGCAAAACAAGCTTGACATAAAGAATAAAGGGGAGCGAGGCGAGCAGCATAAAAATTGTTGCAATAACCAGCACCGAGGGCGTTTTGGAAAAATAGCCGAGTGAAGCATCATGGGTTGAAAAACCGGCTGTCGCAATTGTCGTCATGGCATGATTGACAGCGTCGAACATTGTCATCCCAACGGCAAAATAGGACAGCATACATAAAAGCGTAAGCCCCAGATAGGCAATGATAATGCCATTGGCAATCTGGTTCACACGCGGCAGAACTTTTTCTGCACGGTCGGAAGATTCCATATTGAAAAGCTGGATACCACCCACTCTGAGGGATGGCAAAAGCAACAAGGCCAAGGCGATAAACCCGATGCCGCCAATCCAGCATAAAAGCGAACGCCATAGAAGAATGCCGCGCGGCAGCCGGTCAAGTCCTGTAAGTACGGTGGCGCCAGTGGTGGTAATGCCGGAAACACCTTCAAAAATGGCAGCAGCGAGCGACAATGGCAGATGTGAAAAATAAAGCGGCATAGCACCGAGCACGCAACCGGTGATCCACAAGCAAACTGTGAGCAAAAATCCCAGTCGTGCCGAAAAACGACAATTGGCTCCGTTTGTTGCAAGCAGGATCAATGTCGCAAAAGCAATGGTTGTTGCAGCCGATCGGATGAAAACAACCCAGTCGCCATTTCCCGCCCGCAAATCTGCAAGGGCAGGGAGTAACATGGTTATTCCCAGAATCAGCGCAAAACGCGCGCAGACATTGCTGACAAATCGAAAAATGGCAAACCTCGGGATTGAAAAGAAACTTAAGTAAGTGTGTTATGCAATCACCCGCTATTTTATATAAATTTTACCCCTGCTGACAATCGCTAAGTTTCACAAATTGTCACCTCTTGTGATTAAACCGGTCAATCTTTGTCACCGCCTTGCAAAAGCCGATTTTAAACCATAAATCAAATGGCAGGATCAACCTTGGGGAAATGCTTTTTATCGGCTTTTTCCTTAATCGATTTATGAAAGTGGAGTTTCATGTCAGCGCGCCATATTCCTGTTTTGATCGTCGGTTCGGGACCTGCCGGTTATACGGCTGCAATTTATGCGGCGCGTGCCATGCTTAAACCTGTCATTGTCACCGGCCTGCAACAGGGTGGCCAATTGACGATTACCGACGAGGTTGAAAATTATCCCGGTTTTGTCGACCCGATTGGGGGGCCGGAGCTTGTTGAAAAAATGGCTCAGCAGGCGGTAAAAATGGGAACCGAACTCGTTTACGACATTATTACCAAAGCCGACCTTTCAAGACGGCCTTTTACACTTCACGGTGATTCAGGTACTGTTTACACATGTGATGCGCTTATCATCGCAACCGGCGCACAAGCCCGCTGGCTGGGATTGGAAAGCGAAAAAACCTTTATGGGCGGTGGTGTTTCGGCTTGTGCCACATGCGACGGTTTTTTCTATCGCGGCAAAGATGTCGTGGTGGTCGGCGGCGGCAATACTGCGGTTGAAGAAGCGCTATATCTGGCAAATCTTGCCAAAACCGTGACTGTGGTGCACCGGCGGGATTTTTTCCGTGCGGAAAAAATTATGCAGGAACGCTTGCTTAAACGTGATAATGTGCGGGTCATCTGGAATCATGTGGTCGATGAAATTGTCGGTAATCCGCCAAAGCCGCCAATGGGCGCAACGGTTACCGGTGTACGGCTTAAAGATACATTGACCGGAAAATTGAGTGAAGTCGAAGCGCAAGGCGTGTTTATCGCTATCGGTCACGCGCCGGCGGTCGAGCTGTTTGAAGGGCAATTGCGCCAGAAACCCGGTGGTTATTTGTGGACAGCACCGGATTCAACAGCAACCAGTGTTGAAGGTGTTTTTGCAGCCGGCGACGTTGCCGATGATGTGTTTCGGCAGGCGGTAACCGCTGCCGGACGGGGGTGCATGGCTGCGCTGGAAGTCGAGCGTTTTCTGGATGAACAGGTAGATTTGAAGGCAGGCGAAAAATAAGTTCGGCGGGCGCTTTTTAGTTGGAAATTGCGCCCGATATAGAAGATGGGTATCACCGCAAAAGCCGGTGTTTTTATAATTGAGGAGAAAATCTGGTGGCTGCGCCGTTGGATTGGGACAAATTGAGAATTTTCCACGCCGCTGCTGAAGCTGGCTCGTTTACACATGCCGCTCAGACGTTGCATTTATCGCAGTCGGCAATTTCACGGCAGGTTTCTGCGCTCGAACAGGATGTCGGTGTGCCACTTTTCCAACGCCATGCGCGCGGACTTATCATGACAGAGCAGGGCGAAATTTTATATCGCACTGCCCATGACGTATTGATGAAACTTGAAAATGTCCGCTCCAAATTGAGTGAAAGTCGCGAAAAGCCGACCGGCCATTTGTGCGTTACAACGACATTCGGCCTTGGTTCCGGTTGGCTCGTCCAGCGTATACCGGAATTTGTCAACCTTTATCCGGATATACAGATCCAGCTTCTCCTCGATGACGAGGAACTGGATTTGACAATGCGCCACGCCGATTGTGCTTTGCGTTTACGCCAACCCCAACAGCCCGACCTCATCCAGCGGCGGCTTTTTACAGTGCATATGCATGTCTATGCTTCGGCCAATTATCTTGCCAATCATGGCAAACCCACCCAATTGGAAGAGCTTGATAATCATCGCATTTTGTCTTTCGGTGAATCGGCACCAAGCTATCTTGCCGGATTGAACTGGCTTGAAACCGCCGGTCGTAACGACGGTTCACAACGTATCCCGTCTTTACAAATCAATAATGTGATTTCCATTAAAAAAGCGGCCATGAAAAATCTTGGTATTGCTGTTTTACCGGATTATATCATTGCTCCCAATGATGGTTTGATAAGACTTTTCCCCGATCTCACTGAAATTCCTTCATTCGATACGTTTTTCTGTTATCCCGAAGCGCTCAAAAATTCGGCCAAACTTCATGCTTTTCGTGATTATATTTTTGCAAAATCACGCAATTGGTCATTCTGATTGCGGTATTCGGAAAAATTCAATCACGGGAACAAACATTAAAAACCTTTTATAACGTTCGCCATGATGTGCCTTGTCTCTACCGGCTTTATTCTGTCACATCATTTGTCTTTTGTTCCGATTTTGAAGTGCCTTTCTATTGACCCGCCGGTTTTCTGACAATTTGAAATGATAAACGCCGAAGGCGATAGCCTATCAACAGTATTCGCAAGTGCCAAATTTATGCATATGAAATCGTGTTCACTTGCGGCGAAATAATAGGCATTAAATAAACGTGCTAATTCTTTGAGCAGAGGATGCACGCTCTCTGGGCAAAAAAAATTTCAATCAAGGCAAAACGGGATATAGATGTTTTTATGGCGATCTGGCGGGATTCTGACAAAAAGATTTTTCTAAATATTTGTTTTATAACAATAAAAAATATACATAAATTTACTGTCAAAAAATATTTCAATGAAGCTATGCGTTTGGTGCATAGCTGTCCTGCTTAAAATCTGGTTGCTGGCTGCCTAAAAAAAGTGCATATTACCGGCATCTCAAGTGGACGTCTCCTCCCATTGCGTTTCTTGAGTGTTCCCCTCTGGAGGTTTTGTCAGATTGACTATAGTCTCTGATACCTTCAAACTTCAGCCGGACTATTTGTCCGGCTTTTTTTTTGATTTTTTTTGTTTTCTGCTTTTTAAAGAAGTTATGATTTTTCTGGTGATCTTATCGCAAATTGTAACGGCGGTAATTCTTTTAACAATTGCCGGTTTCACGCGTTTATGCGCGCACCCGTTATCATGGTTGCAGAAAATTTATATCGACAGCAAACTGCATAATATTTTCTAGTTATGGGGATATGTCTTTCCTTTTTTGTGATTTTTATTCTGGCAGATATTCGGAAATCTTAGAGGAAATGGAGTGAGCGAAGCGTTCAGCCCGCTTTCTGCCGAGGAGAGTTACATTTGATTATATAGACTGTCTCGGCAGAGACGAGATCAACATGTGCGCATAGATTACGTCAATCATATATGTGCTTGCGGTATCAATCATAGGTGCGGGGGAAATAGGTCTTCGCGGTTGTTACCACGCTCTGTTTAGACGCTGAAACTGCTTTCAGGCACAAGCTTTAGATGGTGCATAGCCCACGTGTATGCACGGGTAAGATCAACCATATGAGCAGGCAAGTCAGTTCGGGGCGGGTAATGTGCGGCTTGTTTGGAAGCTTGAAATCTCTTTCAGGCACAAGCTTTATGATGGTGCATAGCACCCGTCAATCATGTATGCACGGGTAAGATCAACCATATGAGCGGGCAAGTCAGTTCGGGGCGGGTAATGTGCGGCTTGTTTGGAAGCTTGAAATCTCTTTCGGGCACAAGCTTTATGATGGTGCATAGTACCCGTCAATCATGTATGCACGGGTAAGATCAACCATATGAGCGGGCAAGTCAGTTCGGGGCGGGTAATGTGCGGCTTGTTTGGAA
>NZ_JACFOM010000003.1:0-57371 GCF_016102505.1 Bartonella sp. B10834G3 | reverse complement strand
AAGCTTGAAATCTCTTGCGGGCACAAGCTTTATGATGGTGCATAGCACCCGTCAATCATGTATGCACATCAATCATATGAGCGGGCAAGTCAGTTCGGGGCGGGTAATGTGCGGCTTGTTTGGAAGCTTGAAATCTCTTTCAGGCACAAGCTTTATAGAAGCTGAACCGGCATTATTCTTTTTACCCTTCAAAGTGATTTATTCGACAAAGCAAGGATCACTAAGCTTTCGAGCCGAACGAACCATCAGCAGTTTTTCAAGCGACGTTTTGCAATGAACTGTCTTTGCAGCGGGAGATCGGGAAGGTTTGTTTTTTTTGTGAGCTGCATCGACAAAAACAAACTATCCGGTATTTTACAAAAAAACCGCCTGAAAAGGCGGTTTTCAATTCGTTATCTGTTAAAGGCCGTTCATGGCCAAAGTTTTAGCGCAAGCTTGCGCAGAAGCGTTGAATGCGCCGGCAGGCTTCTTCCAGCAATTTTTCAGAAGTTGCATAGGAAATGCGGAAAGCTGGTCCCAGACCGAAAGCGGCTCCGTGAACAACTGCAACAGCTTCTGTTTCAAGAAGGGCGGTGACAAAATCTTCATCAGTCTTGATGACCTTGCCTTCCGGTGTTTTCTTGCCAATCAGTTTTGCGCAGGAAGGATAAACATAGAATGCGCCTTCCGGTGTCGGGCATTCAAGGCCGTTTGCCTGATTGAGCATGGAAACCACGAGATCGCGTCTTGCCTGAAAAATCGCTTTATTTTTCGCAATAAAATCTTGCGGGCCGTTCAAAGCTTCAACAGCAGCCCATTGCGAAATCGAGCTTGTGCCCGATGTCTGCTGGCTCTGGATGGTTTCCATTGCCTTGATAAGCTCGACCGGACCGGCTGCATAACCAATACGCCAACCCGTCATTGCATAGGCTTTTGAAACACCGTTTACTGTCAATGTGCGCTCGTAAAGCTTCGGCTCTACCGCTGCCGGTGTAGCAAACTTGAAATCGTTATAAGTGAGGTGCTCGTACATATCATCGCTCATGATATGGACATGCGGATATTTCAAAAGCACATCGGTCAGTTTTTTCAACTCGTCATGGGTGTAGGCAGCACCCGACGGGTTACACGGAGAATTGAAAACAAACCACTTTGTTTTATCGGTAATGGCTGCTTCGAGATCTTCCGGCTGAAGCTTGTAATTGAATTCTTTTTTGGCATCGACGAAAACCGGTGTGCCATTATTGACAGCGACCATTTCCGGATAGCTTACCCAATAGGGGGCTGGGATAATAACTTCGTCGCCCTTGTTCAATGTTGCCATGAAAGCATTGAAAAGAACCTGCTTGCCACCAGTACCGACAATAATCTGCTGCGGCTTGTAATCAAGATTGTTTTCACGCTTGAATTTTGTTGCAATGGCTTGGCGAAGCTCCGGAATGCCGGCAACAGGAGTATATTTTGTTTTCCCCTGACGGATTGCCTCGATAGCAGCATTTTTAACGTTATCGGGTGTGTCGAAATCAGGTTCTCCTGCACCGAGTGAAATTACATCACGGCCGGTAGCCTTGAGGTCACGGGCCTTTTGTGCAACAGCAATAGTCGCGGAGGGCTTGATACGGGATAGCGTATCGCCAATGAATGCCATTCTATTATCTCCTCAGATTGAATAAGCAATAGACTGATTCTTGCCTTGAAGTGCAATAAGTCAGCATAATAAATCTATGTCCCAAGCGCTTTAAAAGTGCAAGAATTGTCTTCATCAATTTATCGTAGAGGGAAGGAAACTATTGGTGAAGCCACCAATAGTTTAGAGTTTAGCCGGTCTGTCGGGACCAATTCTTGCAAATTTTATCATTCTTGAGAAATTCGCGCCATTCTCCCGATATTCCAGCATTTGCGCAACGTTTTCTATTCCCCTTTATCGACACGGGAAAAAATGTCGTCAAAGCGCTTTTTTGCAATGCCGGGCTGCTTATGATCGCGGTAGGACTGCGGCAAAGCCTGATCGTCACCCACTTTAATCAACATAATCATTCCCATGGCATAATGGGGAATACATTTAATGCCGTAAAAGCCGGGTTTATCGAAAGTCACTTGCAGTTCTTCATCAATCTTGCCTTTGAAGGGTGTTGCGCCTTCCGGTATCATGTCATCAATGGTTGCAGCGTTGTGACTTTTCTGTGTGGCAATGAATTTCACCGAGTCGCCGGGTTTGAGTTTTAGATAATCCGGCTCGAACACCATAGCACCGGCTGTTCCGCGATTGAGCATTTTGACTTCGTAAGTTTCGGCATTTGCAGAAGCGGTAAAGGCGAATAAAGCCAGAAGAGCGACGAGTGTTTTCATTTTTTATCCTTTCAATGAAGGTGGCAGCAGGTAACGTATATGAAGCCTGCCATTTTCAAGCTTGTCTATTTCGGCATTGGCACGGAAGTTGGTCAATATTGTTTGTTTCGTCAGCACGTCTTCGGGAAGCCCCGAACTTATCAAACGCCCATGATCGAGCAAAGCGATGCGATCGCAAAACATGGCTGCATGATTAAGATCGTGAAGGGCAATCAGTACCGAAAGATCAAGCCTGCGAATGAGAGAGAGTATCTCCAATTGACATCCTATATCAAGATGATTTGTCGGTTCATCGAGAATGAGAATACGCGGTTTTTGTGCCAATGCACGGGCAATGTGGATGCGTTGCTTTTCACCCCCCGAAAGACTGTTCAGAAGACGCTTCTCGAAGCCTTTCATATTGACTTTTTCGAGTGCATCCTGCAACGCCTCTTCATCTTCGGGAAACCACGGTGAAAGCAATGTTTTGTGTGGTGTGCGGCCAATTTCTATGGCGTGGCGCACGTCGATGCGCTCATGCGGTTCGACCTGTTGTTCGACAAAGGCAATTGTTTTTGCAAGTTTACGCCGCGACCATTTGGACAAGGCAATATTATCAAGGCTTATATCGCCTTTTGTCGGTGTAACAAGGCCTGCAAAAACAGATAAAAGCGAACTTTTGCCCGCGCCATTGGGGCCGATAATGCCTAAAATTTCATGGTCGTTCAATGTGAGCGTTATATCATCAAGAATCGTGTGATGGTCACGTTCAAGCGATAAATGTTCGCCGACAAGCATATCAATTTCCTTTCTGCCGCAACAGCAACAGGGCAAAAAGCGGAGCGCCGATCAATGCCGTGACAATACCGACCGGAAAAGCAAGGCCGGGCACAATAATGCGCGAAATCACATCGGCGGCAATCATGAAAAGTGCGCCGATCAATGCCGAAGCGGGTATCAGAAGCTGGTGGCGCACGCCGACAATAAGCCGTGCCGCATGGGGAACAACCAGTCCGACAAAGCTGATTGTACCCATAATGGAAACCATAACGGCAGTAACCAGAGCAACAAGAGTAATCAGCAACATGCTCACATAATTGACAGAAATACCAAGCGATTTGGCGGCACGCGAGCCGAAGACGAAAGCATCGAGAATGCGGGAAAATGCAAGGAAAATTAAAAATGCCAGAAGTGTTAACGGGAAAGCCAGTAAAGCATCACTCCATCTTGCTCCGGAAAGATTTCCGATCATCCAGGCAAAAATATTCGAGCGTCCTTCAAGTGGCGTAAAAATCATCAATATGAGTGCTGTCAATGCGTTGAACAGCATGGCGCTCGCAATACCGGCGAGAATAATGGCGGTTGCATTGCGTCCGGAATGATAGGCAAGAAAAACAACAAAGAAAAACGATAACAGACCGCCGATCAATGCACCCGTTGAAAGTGACAGAATACTCAAATTCATGCCGAAAGCGGTAACCAATGCCGCACCTGTTCCCGCACCCGACGAAATGCCGAGAAGATAGGGTTCGGCAAGGGGATTTCTCAACAAGGCCTGTAAAATAACCCCGCACATGGCAAGACCGGCACCACAACATGCGCCCACCACTGCACGCGGCAGACGCCACAGCCAGATCACCCGACTATGGAATATATCCACCTCGTAACCGCTACCGAACAGATGGTTGGCAATGGTTTTCAAAAAAGTTGAAAACGGAATGGCAATCTCGCCAATTGCTGCACCTGTCACAATTGCGCATAGCAAAAGACAGATGCAAAAAAGCCAGATGATAATCGTGCGGGGTAAATGTGTCACTCTTTTTCAAGACCAAGTTCGACAATGGCATTTGCCAGTTTTTCGATACCGTCAATGGTGCGCATGGTTGTATTCATGGATTGCACGTCCATGTTGACAAGACGGTTATTCTCGACAGCCGGTAGCAGTTTTGTAACGGGATCTTTCTTCAAGAAATCACGTTTCACGACAACATCATCGGCGGGAAAACGGCGGCGATCCATTTCGGCAAGAACAATAATGGTCGGGTTCGCTTTAACGATGGTTTCCCATCCCACAGTCGGCCATTCATAATCGGATTTGATAACGTTTTGAATGCCGAGAATTTTCATAATATAACCGGGTGCACCAAGGTCTCCGGCAACATAGGGGTCAATATCAAGATCGGCACTCGAATACCAGAAAACCGCGCTGAGTTTGCCCTTGGGCAGGTTTTTGACTTTGTCGATTGCAGCCTGTTCGCGCCCTTTCAGCTCTTTAACAAGTTGTTCTCCTTTATCCTGAACGTTGAAGATCACTGAAAGTTCGGAAATTTCCTGATAGATGAGATCCATCGTAAAGGGGGCTGTTCGCAAACCGTCGCTACCGGCAAGGTTGTCTTTTCCCACGCAATCGGCAGGAGCGGTATAAACCGGAATTTCAAAATCCTTGAACTGGTCATAGGTTGCAGCACTTCCCGCAGGCCCTATAACCCATTCCTGATGGCTTGCCACAAGATCGGGTTTTTCGGCAATGATGCTCTCGAAACTTGGAACATCATGGGAAAGCATTTTTACGTTTTTGTTGACTTCGGTAAATTGCGGCAAAACCGGCGAATACCAGAGTGCAGTCCCTTTGACCTTGTCGGATAATCCCAAAGCATAAAGTATCTCTGTCGTATTTTGTCCGACCGAAACAACGCGTTCCGGTGCTTTGTTAAAAACCAGTGTGCGGCCGCAATTTTTTACCGTTAACGGATAATGCGTTTCTTCAGCCAAAGCATTGCTATAAAAATTAACCGCAAAGAAGGAAATCACCGCAGTTAAAATTGTCGTCTTCAAATGGATGGTTTTCATGAGTTTGCTCTTCTCGTTCAAGCCCAAGGCAAGGCCGTTTTATGAAGGTTTTGCCTTGTCACGGGTTTCAAATATTTCACGAGGGCGTTCGGGAAAGTTTTCAAGCAGGGAAAAGCCCATTCGTTCAACGTCGAAGGCTCTATTTGCCGCGTATCATCCGAATGAAGAGCCTTACAAAAATTCTCCACCGGGAAGGCATTGATAAACGCTGTTGAAACGCCTGAAAGCCCTTTTATTGCGGTTGTTTTTAAAGCAATAAAAAACGCTTTGCCAACGTGGTTTATCTTTTCTTCTCTTGAGCAAAATAATGAAAGAAGCGGTTTCCGGATGTGTTGTTGGCAAACGATCAAAAAGCGCAAAAAATACAATATTTGTTGCAACACAATCTGCTGCAACATTGCTATCACTTCATAAACCGGACGGGATAAAAAAATCCGTATAAGCATATGAGAGGCGACAAACTTGGCGCCTGACCGGATTGCCATGGTTACCTTTCCTTTGCACCCACCGTGCGTTAGGGATATTCAATGACAGGCTCGTGAAAGCCTATGATTGACGGCAGGTCTCCTGGCTCGCGGCATTTTTTTTGCACCTTTTACCTTCCCGCTTTCGCAGTGGCCGGATAAATCCCTAAAAAAGGTGCTGCCGTTTACAGTTGCGGGGGCAGCCACGGTTGAAATCCCTTGAGTGCGGTCAATTTTTCCGTGTTCCCTATTATTCCCCTTTTGAAGACATCCTGAAGGGGAACCGTCAATAAAATTTATAGCTTATCTAAATAGAAGTGCAAGCAGCTTGTTGACGTTCTTCTTGAAATAGCAAAACGATATTCTTCCGTTTGGCTTTCAAGAGCGAATGTTTGTTATTCCGGTCAGAAAACAACGCGGGCGACGTTCAAGAAAAATATCGCAGGAAACTTCTTAGGAAACATGGGGACAAAACAACGGGAAAGATGTGACGAAACATTGCCGAGCCGACATGGGAAAATAAGGGGGGAAAAATAAGGGGGGGAAAAATAAGGGGGGAAAAATGAGGGGGAAAAAATAGGGGGAAAGATCGAGGAAAGAACGGAAACATATAAAAGTGGGGGGAATGGGGGCTTCGAGATCAAATTGATAAAATGATTAGACCATTAAAAAAGCCCTACCGAAAAACCGGTAGAGCTTTTTGTAATAACTCGTGAATGGTAGCGTTGAAATGCCGATAAATCTTTTATTGTCGAATTAAAAGCATTCAAGCCGCTTGTCATTAAAGAGCTGAAAGATTGCCTGCAGCAGATTTTCCCGAACGGCGATCCTGCACAACCTCGTAAGACACTTTTTGTCCTTCGGTAAGACCATTCATGCCTGAACGTTCAACAGCCGAGATGTGTACAAAAACATCTGCACCACCATCATCAGGTTGAATGAAGCCGAAGCCTTTTGTTGTGTTGAACCACTTAACTGTTCCTGTAGCCATAGGAAACTCCTGTAATAAGAAATGATTGCATCGACACATACAGTGTTGATACATTTGGTAGATCGAAATTTAGAAAGGGGAGTTTCGTTAAATAGTGCTTGCTGCACGGTTAAGAAAGTCGCACAACCGAAAAATCGATTGGCGCTTCATTAGACCCTCTAAAACCGGAAAGCAAGTTTTATTAATATTAAAATTGCAAGCATTCTTGCTTTTGCTATTTTGATTGCCGACACTATCTGGTGTATAAGGGTGCAATCAATATTTTTAACTGTCGTCAGAATGTCGCGATTGTCATGTAAGGGGAATTGATTGAATGGCCAAAAATGGCAGCGATAAAGACGACGTTATGCCCGATAATCCGGTCGATGCCGCTCCCGGTTCATTGCGCGAAGGCATTGTCAAAAATACCCGTTTTTCCCATCAGGCAAAAATTCTTTATATCGCTTTCTGGCATTCGCACACGCGCAACACGTTGATTGCGACATTTCTTGGAATACTCGTGCTCATTATTCTGATTGGCCGCGGGCAATTGCAAATCAATGAGTGGACCAAGGATTTCTGGAACGCGATCAGCCGTAAAGATTTGCATGAGTTTGTTTTCCAGCTCGGTGTATTCTTTGTCATTGCCTCGGTTCTATTGATCTTCAACATTGTCCAGACTTTTTTGAACCAATATTTGAAGATGAAATTGCGTGAAGGATTGACTGACGACCTTATCAGCCAATGGATGCAGCCCAAGCGTGCCTTTCGCCTGACAATGGCAGGGGAAGTCGGCGTAAACCCCGACCAGAAACTCCACGAAGATGCCCGACATCTTGCCGAATCAACCGCTGATCTCGGCATCAATCTGTTGCAGGCCAGTGTAACATTAATCATCTTCATTCCGACGTTATGGGCAACAACGGCCGGTTTCGTTTTCAGCTTTTCCGGCTACAGTTTTCCGCTTCCCGGTTACATGATCTGGGCGGTGCTTCTCTATGTCGGTGCGGCTTCCTTTCTCACCTGGTTTGTTGCGCGTAATCTGGTAACGATCAACGCCAACCGCTATGCGCGTGAAGCAGATTTGCGTGCCGCTTTAATGCACACCAACCGCTCTATTGATTCGATCACGCTGATGGGGGCTGAGAAAGACGAGAAGCGCTATCTCGACGGGCGTGTGCAAAATGTTTTGAACGCCATTTGGCATATTGTTGTCGCAACGACCAAATTGACAGGCATTACCGCCGGTTATGGCTGGGTATCGAATGTTGCCCCTTATATTATCGCCTCGCCGATCTATTTTGGCGGCGGTATTGACCTCGGCGGTCTTCAGGCTGCTGTTCAGGCCTTCAATCAGGCGCACCAGTCATTGCGCTGGTTTGTTGACAATTATGGCGCTCTGGCCGACTGGCGGGCAACGATGTTGCGTGTTGCAACTTTCAGACAAGCTGTTGTGCAGATGGATGATGTCGATCGGCTGAAGGGCGAACATATCGTCGTCAAAACCAATGATTCCGATATTATGACCTTCGACAATCTGTTGATCCGCACAGCCAACGGCAAATTGACTTTGACACCGTCGAATTTGGCAATCAAACGCGGGCAGAATACTCTGATCTATGCGCCGCAAGACGTTGACAAAACCATTCTTTATCACGCTCTGGCCGGTTTGTGGCCATGGGGGCAGGGAACGGTAGGTCTGCCCAATTCCGGTTTGCCGAACTATATTCCCGATGCGCCTTATATTCCACCGGGCACATTGCGCACGGTTCTTCTTTATCCCGCAACGGATAAAAACCCGACAGACGATGAAATCGAACACGCGCTCGAAATCACCGGTTTGAGTGATTATTTTTCGGCACTTGATGAAGAAAATGTCGATTGGGAAAAACGATTGAACGATGTTGAACGCCGTTCAATTGCTTTTGCCCGCGTGCTTCTTACAAATCCCGAATGGATTGTCGCCAATCAGGTTATGGACGGTATTGATGAAACGGTGCGCAAGCGCATTGCCGCGGTTGTGTTCCAGCATCTGAAACATACCACTTTTGTTTATATCAGCCGCCGCAATGACGAAAGCTATCTGTTCGACGTGATTGTGGAAGTCAAATTCGAGCCTTCGGAACAGGCTTTGCAAAGGAACGAGAACGAAACATCAAACGGCAGAACTTCCGCTTCAACAACAAACGATGAAAACACGACCGCAAGCAGGACAGTGCCCGCAGCGGACGCAGGTGATAAATCTGCAGATAATAAGCCGGAAAATGATGAGCCGGAAATAAAATAGTCAGGTTTTTGGCAAACAATCTTTCATAATTTTCGGGCAAAAATACCTTTATCCGTGCGAACACGTTTCTCTTAGAACACAAAAGCCTTTTGAAGGCGAAACTCTTCCGGAAGAGTATGCCCTTTTTGAAGACTGGCTCCTTTTTGAAGACACTCCCCTTGTAGAAGAAAAATTTTTTGTAAAAGAAAACCTCTTTATAGAAGGCAAAAGCAACGCAAATCTTTGCGGATAGGGTTTCTTTATCGGTGATTTTATTGATGGTCTGCGTATGGCACCTGCTTTTATAATCTGCATTGAGAACCTGCTTTAATGAAAAGCAAAGAGAATGTGCATGGTTGATTTAGGGGATGAAATCTTGATTGATTTGGCGGTGGGCAACGCGTTCTCAATTCCATTGAAGGCATAAGATTTATAAAGGCTCGATAAGGCTTTTGAAAAATTCCGGCGACAGGTTTTGGTTGAACTGCGGCTGATCTAATGAGCTTTGAAGAAAAAAACACATCCGAGTTATAATGGGCGGGATAACGGACGGGATAACAGGCAGGCGATTTTTTAACGAGGGTCGAATTTTAAGCTGTTCTCATGCCGGAAATACCGGATTATTTTTGAGCGGGAGCGGGAGCGGGAGCGGGAGGATGGCCGATATAGCCGTTCGATTGTACCTCGTCGAACGGTTCATGTATTTTTCGCGTCAATCTTGTGGGGGTATGTTTTAGGGCGTTATCGGTTTTGGCGGGATTGTTTTTTTGGCATACCGATTTTCGGGGTTATTGGTTGCAAATTTAAAAGCTCCCGTTCAACCGCCGGTTCGACGCTATGATCGGATTTTACTTCCCGCCGACCGGTAAAAACCGGAATGCATGAAGAGGTCAGGTAGCCAAATGGCATATGTGCCAAATGGAAAGGGTTATTTGCCTGATTGTTTGCAAGATATTGCCGATCATTGGCTCTTTTGCATTATCTCTCTTCCTCGAGCTTTTGAGGTGGTCTCCCGCCTCAAGAATAGGGCGGTATGATGGCCTTTAACGTTTAAGCAGCCATTTGCTCACGCGACATTTAGAAAAAACTGTTTTACCAGCCCCAGAACATAAGCCACCATGCATAGACGATAGGAACACAAGAAACAGCAAAAAGGAAAAAGCCCAGATATTTGCGGATGAGGCTTGCCGGCGTTCTTTGCAAGATTCTTGCCGCAAGATAAAGGCTCCAGAGCGCAGTTAAAGCAAGAATGAACGCACGTGCATATGGCAACCACCAGAAGGTGATGCCATCATACATTAAAAGTTTTACAGTTGTTGCTGTAAGCCCCAAAAACAGACCGGCAGCCGCCAGTGGCAAAAACGCTTGTGCCAAATGATGGAAAAGTGTCTGCGAACGCATGAGCGAGGCGATAGCCCATAACATCAGGGTCAAAAATGTGCCAAAAAGCAGACCACTTCCTAAGATGTAACTTGCAACACAAAAGCCGTCTACCCAGTTGAAACTGTCATTATTGGCGGGGTGGTTTGTCAATACCCACCACGGAGCGGTCGGGTCGAGTGGCCAGAAAATATTGTGGTCGACAAGCCATTCGGCTATTGCCTGCTTGAAAGTCACAAACCACGGGCTGACAGTCCATGTAAACGCCCCGATTGCAACACCGATCATACCGAAAAGCAGTAATCTTGTTTCCCATGGGCTTGCGTTTTTGTCTTCACCGTAAACGACAACTTCTTCCATAACCGAGCGTGGTTTCAGAGCCACAGCATCGCGGAAGCCGGCACAGCGCGCGCACATATGGCAAGCATTAACACCATGAAGCTGGTGAATATTTATCATTGGAGGGCAATTGGGGTTTTCCTGACGGCCACCACAATAATGCGCCCATTTTTCCTGATCTGTCTTGAACGAAATAGGAGCAAGGCGGGAAAGCAGGTTGAAAACGCCATTAACAGGGCAAAGATAACGGCACCAGACGCGCGTTCCTTTACCGAAAAAGAAACCGATTGCCATTGCTGCCAATGTCGAGCCGCCCAGAATGAGAAGTGCTGCTTCCGCATAATCATAAACGCTGATTAACTGGCCATAAAGCGTTGTCAGAATAAAGGCAACTGTCGGCCAGCCGCGCCATTTGAGCCAGCGCGGGATACTTTTATTACGCCCGACAGTGCGGCTGGTAAATTCGGCCAAAGCCCCTTCAGGGCAGAAAACGCCGCACCAGATACGTCCTATAAACAGCATGGAGAGAATAACGAATGGCCACCAGATTCCCCAGAAAACAAATTGTGCAAACAGCACGAGATTGCCAAGGATATGTTCCTGCCGTGGCGGCAATGGCAGAAATGACGGCACAATCAGGAGAAACAGGTAAATGGCAACAACACACCACTGTATCGTCTGGATCACTGTCCTATGGCGATGCATGACAGTGCCCAGATGATAGACGGCAGTGGTGATGATACGTGACATGGTTTTTTTTAAAAAATTGGTTTCAGGTAACTTTCAATGGGGGGCGAACCGCCGTTTTGGCAGGCTTCCTGTTACAAAGAACAATGGCTGCGATCCAGTAAACTGCCAATACAACGACTTGCATCAAAGACGGTTCCGCATGGTAGCCGGTCAGTCCCGTCAATGTGCTGTTATCGGGAATAAGCCAGCTTGTACTCCATAGCGGATCATCCATAAAGCTGTAGAGCCATTCGGGTAAATCATAAGCCGAAATCTGGGCTGCCGCTTTGTCAAAGGCAGTAATCAACAAACCGCCACCGATGAGGAGAAGGACAAATTCACTTCCCAAGAAAAACCATCTCCACGGGATGATTTTGGAAAATTTCTGCAACAACCAGAAAGTGAAAAGTGCAAGAATAAAGCCGAGCACACCACCAAGAATGAACATGCCGAGCGAAGCGCCATTTTGTTGCGCACCGACACCGGCAAGAAACACCACTGTTTCAGAGCCTTCGCGGGCAACGGCAATCATTGCAAGGAGCATAATACCGAATCCGCCGGAAGATTGCAGGCTTTCGGCCGCTTCACGTTCCAGAGTATGTTTCATTGAAGCACCGTGGTGGTGCATCCAGACGATCATTTGCATAATGAGAAGGGCGGCCACGGCCATCATAGCGGTGAAGAACCATTCCCCGCCGGGGCCTGCAAACCATGTGCCCGCAACATAAAACAGAATGGCGAGAATTCCGGCAAGAACAAGCCCTAATGCAGTTCCCGCCCACAAACGGTTTTTAAGCGTTAAAAGATTTTCGCGCCGCAACCACGTATAAAGGATGCCGATAACGAGTAGCGCTTCGATACTTTCACGCCAAACGATGAAAAGAGGTGCACCCATTTGTCTGCTCTCCTATTTTACGTTAATGTCGAAACCGGCCATATCCATGTGAAATTCGTCAATAAAATGGTAACTGCCGGGTTTGAGCGGGTGAATGACAACAAATGATTCAACGCCTGCGCCTAAAACTTTTTCAACGCGCATTGACAGGTTTTCAAATTCGGCCGGCCCAGAACCGATATTTTTAACCGAAATTTTAAAACGTTGTCCCGCGGGTACTTCAATTGATTGCGGTTCAAATACACCATCTTTGATGGTTACATTATAAAGCGAAAGTTCGTCGGCTCCGGCAAAGAGGGGAAACAGACAAAACAGCAAAACCAATATTGCGCGCATAACAAAACCCTTTTTTGAACCAAAGCGAGCTTTCCGGAATGAATGGTTTACTTTCCAGAGAACCAAAAAATCCCCGCTAAAAAGCAAGACCGGCTGTGGAGGTCACAACGGCCGGTCTGCTCGGAGGGGTTACTTCTAATGGTGGATGATCGAAAGTAAACCCCGACATTACAAACAGGTCTCGATCTTTGGGGATAAGATTGACTGGAAACTTATCCCGAAACTGTTTCCGGCAGAATTAGACTGCCGGTCATAACAATCAATAGCCACCCTTTTTGCCGGTACCGGCATAGGTGAAGTCATATTCGACAACGCATTTGTCAAACCACGGGCCAACGCCGGTTTCTTTATCGACATGGCGGCCGAACATGGACTCTTTTGAAGGTGGCAAAATGGTGTATTTCAAATGATATTTGCCAGCACCATCGAGCTTGATATTTTCGCCATAGTGCGGGCCGTCATTGGCAACCATAGGATGGAAATGACCGCTCAAAGGCTCTTTTGCACCTTCTTTGGTCAATTCATATGAGACCTGAAGATAGGGTGCCCATGCGCCTTCCGGAAGACCGTTCTTATTATCCTCTGTCGCATGAATATCCGCTTCCAGATGGATGTCGGACTTCGCAGCCGCAAGCATAATGCCCTCCGGCTCCATTTCGATCGGTTGCAGATAAACAGCCGCAATCTCAAGGCCACCGCAGTGCTGTGGTTCGCCAATCGGATATTCGACAGCCAAAGCCGGTGTTGCAAACAGAGTGCAAGAAGCAGCCAGAATTAGTTTGTTTAAATTCATAATTTAACCCTCGGAATAAAACATGACTATATATATCATCTTTTATCAAAAGCGCAAATTTAAAATTTACCAAAATTATCAAGTTCATTTATAAAACTTATAAAAGTGGCCGAATTTTGCTTTTGTTTGTTGAAAAATAACAATTGAATATATAATAGATAACGGGATATTAGACGGCGTAAAAGAAGTAAAAAAATAAAAAATATACTATTTATTTTATCGCAATAATGAAAATATTATTCAAAAAAATATTGATGCTAATTTTATTTCATAATGAAATAAAATAATTTATTAAAAATAACTGGGTGAGTTTGTTATTTTAAAATTTTTTAGCTTTAAAAAAATTTAAGAAAATATTGAATCAAAGAAACATAAAACGTGACAATGTCGCTCATGAGACCCGTTATTTTAAGGCGGGCATGTGTGGGGCAGGATTATGGCGGCGAGGGGCAAGTCGGGTAGGGTTCAGCCAAAACGGCTTTTAGGGTGAAGCAGAAGTGATAATCGCTTTAAACCGAAGTGGAAATTATTGGCGCATCAAATGCGATCGGCACTTCATAGGGGGTTGGCACGCCGAACGCGATCGGCACAATGAAAGCGATCGGCACGTTGAAAATAGTCGGGACGTTGCAAATGATCGGCACGTAAAAGGTTGGGGGTGGCAGAAATGATAAGTAAAGCAATGCGATAGAAACACTTTCCGCATTTTCCCTTTCCCCATTTCTCATAGTGCGCGAGATGAAGAGCCGGTAACACGAAAGCTGTCCAGAAATGTGCTGATAAAAGCTTGAAAGCTATTTGTTGCAAGAATCGGAATTGCGCTCATGACTGGCGGGGGCGGGATAATTTTGTTTAGCGGCTAAGTCATTTCTTGGGCGCTGAGCAATCCGGTCGAAAATTATAAAACTTTGCAAAGTCTGTTGTGTGGCAAAATAAACCGCGTAAAGTTGTGTGCCGGAATGAGCCGGTAACACGAAAGCTGTTCAGAAATGTGCTTATAAAAGCTTGAAAGCTATTTGTTGCAAGAATCGGAATTGCGCTCATGACTGGCGGGGGCGGGATAATTTTGTTTAGCGGCGCAGTCATTTCTTGGGCGCTGAGCAATCCGGTCGAAAAGCATAAAACGTTGCAAAGTCTGTTGTGTGGCTAAATAAACCACGTAAAGTTGTGTGCCAGAATGAGCCGGATAAAAATGTTCATTCCGGTAAAATCCGTAAGTTATTTCAGGCCTGGCGGCTTGAAAGCAGGCTCATATGATTGGCTGCGGGAATAGATAAGCTCAATCAGGAAGTGTTTTTGTCGTGTGAAAGTTGAAACAGGTCAGGGCTTGAGGGGCTAATGCCTTGAAGGCAGGCGGCTAATGGCTTGAAGGCAGGCACTTGGAAATGGAAGAGTGATGGTTAAGCCCGATCGAGAAGTGTTTTCACCCCGTGGCAGCTAAAACAGGGTAGGCCTTCGGGCTTGATGGCTTGAAGGCCAGCACACGGGATGGGGTGGAGAAATGAATAAGCCCACGGCAAGTTATGCTTTTGCCGTGGGCCAGACGATTATTCGGTATATTCTTGCAGCGAACGCACTTGAATTGTGCCATTCTGCAAAGCTTCTATTGCGTCAACAACCGATATAGCGCCCGACATTGTCGTGTAATAGGGAACCTTTTGCATCAAAGCCGCGCGACGCAGCGATTTTGAATCAGAAATTGCACTTGCCGTATCCGTTGTATTGAAAACAATCTGCACCTGACGGTTGCGAATAGCATCTTCAATATGCGGGCGACCTTCGAGAACCTTGTTGATCTTCTTGGCCTTCACGCCATGCTGTTCGAGAAATTTTTGTGTTCCTGTTGTTGCAAGAATGGAAAAACCGAGTTTTGCCATGCGCTTGACAGCGCCAAGGACGCGGGTTTTATCATCATCCTTGACGGACACAAAAAGTGTTCCTTCCCGTGGCAAATCATTTCCTGCACCAAGCTGCGCTTTGGCATAAGCAAGAGCAAAGCTGTAGTCGAGCCCCATGACCTCGCCGGTTGAACGCATTTCCGGTCCAAGCAAGGTATCAACGCCCTGAAAGCGGGCAAACGGGAAAACAGCCTCTTTCACAGCAATATGCGGTTTTTTCTGGGCTTTTGGTCTTCCGCCATAATAATTGATTGTTTTTTCGAGCTTTTCACCGGCCATGACACGGGCAGCCACCTTGGCAATCGGCCGTCCGATTGTTTTGGCAACAAAAGGAACGGTACGGGAAGCGCGCGGATTAACCTCAAGAATATAGATAACGCCTTCTTTGACGGCATATTGCACATTCATCAAACCGCCAACATGAAGCGCTTTGGCAAGCTCGATTGTCTGGCGTTTCAACTCTTCAACGATTTCAGGCGATAATGTGTGAACGGGGAGCGAACAGGCCGAGTCACCCGAATGGATACCGGCTTCCTCGATATGTTCCATAATACCGGCAACGAAAGTATCTTCGCCATCGCACAGGCAATCGACATCAACCTCGATTGCATTGGTGAGGTAGGTATCGAAAAGAAGAGGATTTTTGCCGAGAAGTGTATTGATCTGGCCGGTTTTGTCGTTCGGGTAATGAGCCTTGATTTCTTCGGGAACCAGTTCGGGAACAGTGTCGAGAAGATAGGATTGCAAATTGCGTTCGTCATGGATGATTTGCATGGCGCGGCCGCCAAGCACATAAGACGGGCGCACAACCAGCGGAAAGCCCAGATCATTGGCAACAAGGCGCGCCTGTTCGACCGAATAGGCAATGCCGTTTTTAGGCTGCGTCAAATCAAGCTTGATGAGCAGTTTCTGGAAACGGTCTCGGTCTTCTGCGAGATCAATAGCATCGGGCGAGGTTCCAAGTATCGGAATGCCGGACTTTTCAAGCGAGGCTGCAAGCTTCAAGGGGGTTTGCCCGCCAAATTGGACGATAACACCGACAAGTTCGCCTTTTTCTTTTTCCGCTTCGAGAATTGAAAGCACATCCTCGGCAGTCAACGGCTCGAAATAAAGCCGGTCGGATGTATCATAATCTGTCGAGACAGTTTCCGGATTGCAATTGACCATAATGGCTTCATAGCCGGCATCATGAAGTGCAAAAGCGGCATGACAGCAGCAATAATCGAACTCGATACCTTGTCCGATACGGTTAGGGCCGCCACCAAGGATAACCACCTTTTTCCTGTCGGAAACATCGGCTTCCGAACGCATTTTACCGGCGAAAGGCACTTCATAGGTCGAATACATATAAGCAGTCGGTGAAGCAAATTCGGCAGCGCATGTATCAACGCGCTTATAAACCGGCTTTACATTGAGTTCATGGCGCGCTTTTGTAACCTCTTCGGTTTCAAGACCGGTAATGCTGCCAAGCCGCGCGTCTGAAAAGCCCATGGATTTAAGCATACGGAAATTCTCCGCATCCTTCGGCAGGCCTTGTTCGCGCACACGCTGTTCCATGTCGACAATCGAGGCAATCTGTTCAAGAAACCACGGGTCGATTTTGCTGATCTGGTGAATTTCGTTTAATGGCATCCCCATGCGCATAGCCTGCGCAACAAAGCGCAAACGATCAGGCGTCGGTGTGCCGATAGCGGCACGGATAGCATTTTTCTCATCGCCTTCAGCGTGTTCGGGAATAGAGATTTCGTCAAGACCGGTTAAGCCGGTTTCAAGCCCGCGCAAGGCTTTTTGCAAAGATTCCTGAAAAGTACGGCCAATTGCCATAACTTCACCAACCGATTTCATCGCCGTGGTCAAAGTATGCGAAGCACCAGGGAATTTTTCAAAGGCGAAACGCGGAATTTTGGTAACGATATAGTCGATTGACGGCTCGAACGAAGCCGGTGTTGCTCCGCCGGTAATATCGTTTTCCAATTCGTCCAATGTGTAGCCGACAGCCAGTTTTGCGGCAACTTTGGCAATCGGAAAACCGGTCGCTTTCGAGGCAAGGGCGGAAGAACGCGAAACACGCGGATTCATTTCGATCACAATCAAACGGCCATTTTCCGGATTGACTGCAAATTGCACGTTGGAACCGCCGGTCTCGACACCGATTTCGCGCAAAACCGCAATCGAGGCATTGCGCATCATCTGGTATTCTTTGTCGGTCAAAGTCAAAGCCGGTGCGACTGTAATCGAGTCACCGGTATGAACGCCCATAGGGTCAAGATTTTCGATCGAGCAGACGATGATGCAATTGTCCTTTTTGTCGCGAACAACTTCCATCTCGAATTCTTTCCAACCCAGAACACTTTCTTCAATGAGAACTTCTGTGGTTGGCGAAGCTTCAAGCCCGCGTTCGATAATTTCATAAAATTCCGAACGGTTATAGGCAATGCCGCCACCGGTTCCACCGAGTGTGAAAGACGGGCGGATAATTGCAGGAAGTC
Organism: Bartonella sp. B10834G3; assembly: GCF_016102505.1. Lineage (NCBI taxonomy): Bacteria > Pseudomonadati > Pseudomonadota > Alphaproteobacteria > Hyphomicrobiales > Bartonellaceae > Bartonella > Bartonella sp. B10834G3. The sequence continues at coordinate 39,655 of NZ_JACFOM010000003.1, read as the reverse complement.
CCACAACATCGAGAGCTTGACCGGCTTTACCGGTTGCATGGGAAATATAACGCTGTTTTCTGTCGCCTTCACCCAAATGCCAATCATGTTCGAGTTTTTCGAGTGCTTTATCAAGCTCGTCACCTTCAAGCTCGGCTTTGAGCTTGTCGCGCATTGCGTCGTGGCGTTTGCGATCTTCTTCCTTGATTTCGGTTGCATTGGCAAGCATGGATTTCGGTGTTTCAAGACCGATTTTTGCCATGGCTTCACGGAACAATGCACGGTCTTCGGCTTTGTCGATTGCCTTGGCATCCGCCCCGATCATCTCGACATTATAACGATCGAGAACACCCATACGTTTTAGCGATAAAGCGGTGTTCAAGGCAGTTTGCCCGCCCATAGTGGGAAGCAGTGCATCCGGCTTTTCGCGGGCAATAATTTTGGCAACAACTTCCGGTGTTATAGGCTCGATATAAGTGGCATCGGCAAGATCGGGATCGGTCATGATTGTTGCCGGATTTGAATTGACCAGAATGATCCGGTAGCCTTCTTCCTTCAAGGCTTTACAGGCTTGCGTTCCGGAATAGTCGAATTCGCAGGCTTGACCGATAACAATAGGCCCCGCACCGATGATGAGAATGGATTTTATATCTGTGCGTTTTGGCATGGCTGCATCCTATCGCAAACACCCGCGCAGGAAAAAACTGGCAGGTTCAACATTTCTTTTTTTAAGGCTAAGCCTGCCTTATAGGTAAAACCGGCGTGAAAGTAACCCCCTAAATTTTGCTTTTCCTAATTTTTTTTGCTTTACTAAGGGCGGGAGCCTTCTCTTCCTGGAGGAGGAAGTTATATGCTCTTTAATAAGGTAAGCGCGAGGAGTGGCTTATGCGGTGGGAAGGTGGAAGACAAAGCGACAATATTGAAGATCGTCGCGGCGAAGAAACGAACGGTGCAAGTCCGGTTTTTCGCACAGGTTTGAGCGGCGTCGGTTTTGCCTTGTTGTCGCGTGGCGGTTTCAAGGGAATTCTTGTTCTTGTTGTTATTTTTCTGGGGCTTAGCTTCTTCGGTTATAGTCCGACGCGTTTTCTGTTCGGTGATGGCGCGCTGGTGAACGAACATAGTGCGTCATCGGGAACGAAAACACCGTTGCAGACAAATGACCGGCGCAGCCGGTTCATCGCAACGGTTCTTGCCGAAACCGAAGATACATGGGGTGATATATTTCGTCGACATAATGCCAAATATAAGCCCCCCATACTCGTGCGTTTTTCCGGCGCGATTGATTCGCCATGCGGGCTTGCAACGGCAGCCGTTGGCCCTTTCTATTGCCCTGCCGATCAAAAGCTTTATCTTGATGACGAATTTTTCGACAAACTGGCGACCCATTTCGGCGCACCGGGGGAATTTGCCCAAGCTTATGTTATTGCGCATGAAGTCGGCCACCATGTCCAGAATCTGACCGGTGTTCTTGACCGGATGAATAAAGCGAGGGCGCGCGCCGATACTTCGACTGCCAATGCGCTTTCGGTGAAAACGGAATTACAGGCCGATTGTTATGCCGGTGTGTGGGCGCATTCGACAGAAGATGACGGGCTATTGGAAGAAGGCGATGTCGGGGCGGCATTGAATGCGGCGGCAAAAATCGGCGATGATACGCTGCAAAAACAGACCCAAGGCTATGTAGTGCCGGATAGTTTCACTCATGGCACTTCCGCACAAAGAGTGAATGCTTTCAAAACCGGTTACCAATCAGGTAAAATGGAATCATGTGACCATTTTTGAAATATTCCGGTAATTTTAAATCATTCCGCGCGATTTGGAACAGTCTGCCCGTGCCGTTTCAAACCCTGCCTTAATGTTGTTTCAAATCCTGCTTTCAAAACTGTTGCGAGTGTTGTTCTTTGCCTGATTGATGTTCGGGGGCCAATTTTCCAAAGCAAATATAAAAGCACAATAAATAGTCGTGCAGCGATCATTGCCGGTCGTGGCCGCCATCCGCTACCGATTGCTATTTCTACATAACCAAAAGAGTGCTTCCATATGTTATGACTGCTGACATAATGTGAATGATGACCGGTTGTGAATGATGCGGGCGTCAAATCCGGATTTTGGTTGTAAAACTATCAGAAACAGTTATTGGCAAATATAACCGGTTTTAAAAATTTACATGTTCATGGCTTTATTATCCATCTTTTGGCTTTTCTTGCCCGATTATTCGGCCTATTAGGCTTTTTAAAAGCAGCACGGAAACTCGTTATGTCGCAAAGTCTCGATGCAAAATTTGTTCACAAGGGACTTGTTCTGGTCTTCATCACGCTGTTACTGGATATTATCGGCATTGCGATCATTGTGCCGGTTATGCCGGAATATTTAAGCCAATTGACCGGCGACAGCATCAGCCGCGCTTCGGTTGATGGCGGTTTTCTGCTCATGGTCTATTCGACCATGCAATTTCTGTTTGCTCCCTTTATCGGCAATCTTTCCGACCGTTTCGGCCGACGGCCAATTTTACTATTTTCCATTATTACTTTTGCGATCGATAATTTTATTTGCGCCATTGCGTGGAGCTATTCCATGCTTTTTATCGGCAGAATTCTTGCCGGTATAAGCGGCGCCAGTTTTTCCACCTGTTCGGCTTATCTCGCGGATATTTCCGACGATAACACCCGCACACGCAATTTCGGTCTGATCGGCATTGCATTCGGAGTCGGCTTTTTCCTGGGGCCATTGATTGGCGGCATTCTGGGAGAAATGGGGCCGCGCATTCCTTTCTATTTCTCGGCCGGATTGTCGTTCGTCAATTTCATTTTCGCTATGTATATGTTGCCCGAAACCTTGCCAGCGTCACTACGCCGCCCCTTTGACATCAGAAGGGCAAATCCGGTTGGCGCATTGCTGGAATTGCGGCATTATCCGACTGTGCTTTGGGTTGCTTTTGCTTTCTTCCTCTATTGGCTTGCAGAAGCGGTTTGGCCTTCAACTTTGGCTTTTATGGCCAAAGAACGTTATGGCTGGAGCGAATTTTCCATCGGTTTCGCTTATGGTGTTTTCGGCATCGGCCAATGCATAGTGATGGGATTGCTCCTGCCTTATATGACAAGGCATTTGAGCAACTGGAAAATTTCTATGGTCGGGCTTCTCTTTGCGCTTGTAGGCATGGTCGGTTACACCTTCGCCTTTGAAGGTTATATGCTTTATGTCGTTTTCCTTTTCACTATGCCGGAATATATCGCCCACGTGCCAATGCGCTCGATTGCTTCTTCCCAAGTGCCAGCCAATGCGCAAGGTGCGCTTCAAGGCGCTTTGACATCAATAACCTCCATCACGTCGATGATCGGGCCGATATTCTATACGTCGATTTTCAGCTATTTCACCAGCGACACAGCACCGTTCAAATTTGCAGGCGCCCCTTGTGCAACCGCATTTTTCGTGTTGCTCGCAACAACATTGGTCTTCGGCTTTTTTGTTCGTGAAGACAAAAGCCCGCGTTTGACAACATATCAACTTGACGACCATCAGGAAAAATAAAAAACCTGCTGGAATTTTCCATTTTTTTCAAGAAAACAGGTGGCGTGTTCAAAAGCGGATAGCGCGTTTTATGCGAATTTTTTTGGGGCTATGCGCCCCGTGTTCCGGTTTAAACATGACGGCTCAAAAAAAGCCGCATTTTGCCCACCGTAACATAGGCTATATCATGTGGTCGTTTGCAACGCGTTTTTTAAAAAACACGATTAAAAATACCCGCTAAATGGATAATAAAAAACCCGCAAAAAGTTGCGGGTTTTTAAAACTCTGGAACTTCTGCGCTTTTATGAAACCGCCAACAAGTTGAACAGAAGCTTATCGTTTCACCAATTATGCCGCTTTTTTATGTTCGCGGATCATTTTTGCAAATTGCTGGAACAGATAATGGCTGTCCTGTGGACCGGGCGAAGCCTCAGGGTGCTGTTGCACCGAAAAGACGGGCTTGCCGACAAGCCGGATGCCGCAATTGGAACCGTCAAACAGCGAGATTTGCGTTTCTTCGACACCTTGGGGAAGGGTTTTTGCATCAACCGCAAAGCCGTGGTTCATGGATACAATTTCCACCTTTCCGGTTTCTTTATCCTGAACCGGATGGTTTGCACCATGATGTCCCTGATGCATTTTGACGGTCTTTGCACCCATTGCCAGAGCAAGCAATTGGTGACCAAGGCAAATGCCGAACATCGGAATGCCTGTCTCGACGAGCTTTTTAATCATCGGAACGGCATATTCGGCTGTTGCTGCCGGATCACCGGGACCATTCGACAGGAAAATGCCATCGGGATTCAATGCCAATATTTCTTCAGCCGTGGTTTTGGCAGGAACGACGGTGACACGTGCTTCAAGTCCGGCAAGCAGGCGCAGAATATTGCGCTTTACGCCATAGTCGACCGCAACAATGTGAATATCTTTCTTCTTTTCGTGACCATAGCCTTCATTCCATACCCATGGCGTTTCATCCCATTCGGATGTTTGGCCTTCGGTTACATCCTTTGCAAGGTCAAGCCCGACGAGCCCGCTCCACTTGCGAGCGCGTTCTTTCAAAGCCTCGACATCAAAAACGCCGTTCTTGTCATGGGCAATCACCGCATTGGTAAGGCCGTTTTCGCGAATAAACGAGGTTAATGCCCGTGTATCAATGCCGCAAAGAGCGATGATGCCACGCTGGGTGAGCCATTTGTCAAGACCTTCTGCAGCGCGATAATTCGAGGGGTGGGTAATATCGGCTTTGAAAATAGCACCCACAGCACCATGGCGCTGTGCCGGTGTCAGATCTTCTATATCTTCGGCATTGGCGCCGACATTACCGATATGCGGGAAAGTAAATGTTACAATCTGGCCGGTATAGGAAGGATCGGTGAGGATTTCCTCATATCCGGTCATTGCAGTGTTGAAGCAGACTTCCGCTTCAATGGAACCTGTTCTACCCAAACCTTTACCTTCAATGACGGTTCCGTCTGCTAATACCAAAAGCGCAGTGGGTTTTGTGGTGCCCCAAGGTAAAGTCGTTTTTGTTGTATTAGTCATCGCTCACTCTCAATTAAACGTTGGTTTAAAACGGCGCGTTTATTGTTCGCACTAAAAAGCCGCAAGCAAATGGCATCTGCTGGGCGTTCGAGTTTTCCAATCTTCGGCTAAGGTTTGTGATATAGGAGCTTTGCTCGGCAAGGTAAAGAGCAATAGAAGTCTTTTTCATGGCTTTTTCCATTATTTTTAATGCTTTCCATTGCATGAACGACAGCGATTTTGTAGACCAAGACAAATTTCCACAGGAGGGAACAGAACCATGTTGCGTGATGACATTAACAATGCGTTGAAAACTGCTATGAAGGAACATGATAAAGCCCGCCTTTCAACCCTTCGTCTTATCAATGCAGCCGTCAAAGACCGCGATATTGCCAATCGTGGCGAGGGAAAGCCCGCCGTTGATGACGCTGAATTGCAGTCCATTCTCGCCAAAATGATAAAGCAACGTGAGGAATCGGTTAAACTTTATAACGAAGGTGGACGGCCGGAACTGGCAAAAGCCGAAAGTGACGAAATCAATGTTATTCGCGAATTTTTGCCCCGCCAATTGGACGATAGCGAAGTTGATAAGGCAATTTCCGAGGCACTGGAGGCCACAAGCGCAGAAAGCCTGCGTGATATGGGCAAGGTCATGGCCTGGCTGAAAGAACGCTATAACGGGCAGATGGATTTTGCAAAAGCCGGTAGCGCCATTCGTGAAAAACTGAAATAAGGTCGAAGGTTTATCTTCCGTTTCGGGAACAACCGGAATTTTCAAACCGGTACTTTTTAAACAAGCACTTTGGCATAAAAAGCGCATGGGTATAGAAAGCATTTTTGTCAAAATTCACTTTGAAAGCACTTGAAATTCGCTTTGAAAGCATAAAGGCACCCTGAACGGGTGCCTTTTATGTTTTATGATTTTGGCAAACTATTTGTTCACCTCGAAACGGCGTTTGCGAAACGGGATTTACGAAACGGGGTTTGATTTCGTGAAACTTTACGAACGGATCAACCGGCCAAGCCAGATAAGAATGCAGGCCCCGATAAAGCCGGAAATCAAATATCCGAAACCACCGGCAAAAGTCACACCGAAAAGGCTGAACAAGAAACTCGCCAGTGACGCGCCGACAATGCCGAGAATGATATTCACAATAAGGCCGGTATTACTTTTCATAAAAGTTTTGGCTGCCCAACCGGCCAACCCGCCAATAATGATGGCGGCAATCCAACCCACACTTGCGTCGTGCATAAATGTCTCCTTTAATACGAGCAAATTTTATTAAAAAAGGTTAGGGCGGGCTTCCTCTTCTTCAAGTGGCAGGAAAATATCATCATTCATTTTCCATGATTGTCAGCTTCCATGATTGGCAGAAAAATATGTGCCGATTTTCGGTCAAAGCCGATGCGATCGCTGTGAGTCACAAAGTCTGTTTTATTCGACCTTGAATTGTCATGGCATTATGGCCGATAAAAGCGATATAGCCTTTTTCGTTCAGCTTTGGTTTTAAACTTTTATCGACTGTTCAAGGTGGTCTATTTGCGTTATCCGCTCGATTTGTGTCCGGTTTTTCAATGACATGTGAAACAGATGGCATTTTAAAACAAATGCTTAACCCTCTTTTCAGGCGAGGTGTTGGATTCGGCTGCAAGAATGGTTAAATTAATAAAACCGGAACCGGAGACTACGAGAAGTAATGCGTTTTTCACCCGATTTTCTCGACGAGATACGTGCGCGCCTGCCAATTTCAACCGTGGTAGGGCAAAGGGTGAATTTTGACCCTAAAAAAAGCAATGTTTCGCGCGGCGATTTTTGGGGTTGCTGTCCTTTCCATGGTGAAAAAACACCAAGCTTCCATTGCGAAGACCGAAAAGGCCGTTACCATTGTTTCGGCTGCGGAGCGAGCGGTGATATTTTTACTTTTGTTACCGAGATTGATGGCATTCCTTTTCCCGAAGCAGTCGAGCGGCTTGCCAATCAGGCCGGTGTTCAAATGCCGGTGCGCGACAAGGATGCAGAGAGACAGGAAAAGATCAAAAAAGATCTTTATGATGTCATGAATATTGCGTCCGCCTTTTTTCAAAGCAAGTTGAAATCGCAGGAGGGAAGCCTCGCCCGCAGCTATCTTGAAGGGCGGCAAATGCCGCAAGCAATGATGGACCGCTTTCATATCGGTTTTTCGCCGGATTCGCGCAATGCCTTGAAGGATGCACTCATTGCCAGAGATATTTCATTAAAACAGATGGAAGAGTGCGGGCTGGTTGTTGCTACCGAGGATGGCACAACACCTTATGACCGGTTCAGAAACCGCATCATGTTTCCCATTGCCGATTTGCGTGGACGCATTGTCGCTTTCGGCGGGCGGGCAATGGACAAGAATGTACGGGCAAAATATTTGAATAGTCCGGAAACAGTGCTCTTCCACAAAGGTAAAATGCTTTATAATGCTGCCACTGCCCGAAAGGCCGCGCAGCCGAAAGCGCAAGAAAGCGCAAAGCCTGTCTATGTTGTCGAAGGTTATATGGATGTGATTGCCATGGCAAAGGCCGGAATTGACACGGCCGTCGCACCACTTGGCACAGCTTTGACCGAAGATCAGATAGCGCTTTTATGGCGCATGACGCCCGATCCGGTCTTCTGTTTTGATGGTGACGAGGCAGGCATTCATGCGGCTTTTCGCGCGGCAGAACGCATTTTGCCGGTTTTGAAAGCCGGTGTTTCTGCCCGTTTTATTCTGCTTCCCGATGGCAAAGACCCCGATGATATTGTGAAGGCGGGCGGGGCAGACAGTTTGAAAGTCGAGCTATCAAAAACCATCCCGCTTTCCGAATTGTTGTGGCGCAGATACACGTTCGGCCAAACATTTGAAACACCGGAAGCGCGCGCGGCTGTCGAACGGGAGATCAAGTCGGTCATTTTCACGATCAAGGATGAAAGTTTGCGCCATTATTATTTGCAGGACTTGCGTGAACGCTTGCGCAATCTGTTTCGCCCTGCTTTTTTCAAAAATAATGGCAAGAATTATCGTGGTAACCGGAACTTGAACACTATTGGCGGCGGGCCAAGTGCAAGTTTGGCCAATTCCAATCTTGTAAAAAATTCGGCAAGTTTCATTCCGCTCAGGGAAGCGGCGATTCTGATGACTTTGGCTTCCCATCCCGAACTCTGGTACGAGGACTTTGAAACCTTGGCTAAGCTTGAATTGCAAAATCCTGCTTTAATCGGCCTTCATCGTGCAATGCTTGAAATTATGGGCGAGTGGCAGCCTGATGATGCCGACGCGATGATGAAGCTTTTGAAACAAAAAGGTCAGGGGCAAATTCTTGGTCAGATCCACGATGTATTGAAGAAGCTCGGCTTCCGCTGCGCTTTTGCCGAAGCACCTATCGAAGATGCCAGAGAAGCCTTAAAGCAGGCTGTCTACTTGCATCTGCGCGCGCATAACCTACATAAGAGGTTACGAGACATCGAAGCCGAATTATTGGAAAAGTCGGATAGCGGGATGTTTTCCCTGCTTGGTGATGTAAAAGCAGAACTCGAAAAAACCGAAGCTGTCGAAGCTTTGATTGATGGTTTTGGACGATGGAAAGAAGACGAATCAGAACAGAATGAGTCGGAAAAATAATAAATGATTCGCTTTTTGTCCGCGAATCAGCCACGAAAGCCCAGTTGTGCTATAATAGGCTGGAAAAATATCTGTTTAGAGTATCAGAGTGAGGTTAATGAGGCGGGGAACTTATCTTTTAATGACGATATGGCACGGGTGCAAGTGCTATGGTATTTTGGAACATTTCTGGAAGATCGGTGTTGAAGAAAAATCAGGCAGGATTTTTGCAATCTCTTGAAAAGAAAATCTCCTACATTAATCTTTTTTAAAAAAATGGCGGCTTTAAAAGTTTTTCAATTGAAAGATAGGTCGCCGAATTTGCGGGCAAGTTGGCCAGAGATAACGGCTGTAAGTGAAGAATGAGTAGAAAGTTGCAAAACACAATTCTTGAATGTGCGATGTGACCGAGCGGAGTTAACACGGAATGGCAACAAAGGTAAAACAGACAGAAAATGCAGAGACCGAGCGCGAGGTTAGCGGCGATGGTCCTCTTTTGGATCTGTCCGATGATGTCGTAAAGAAAATGATCAAGGCTGCGAAAAAACGCGGTTTTGTGACAATGGACGAATTGAACGCTGTTCTTCCTTCAGAAGAGGTAACTTCCGAGCAGATCGAAGACACAATGGCCATGTTGTCTGACATGGGTATCAATGTTGTGGAAGACGACGAAGAGGCCGAAGCCGAATCCGGTTCCGAAGAGGAAGAAACATCCGAAGGCGGCGAACTGGTGGAAGCTGGCGGTCGGGCGCTTGCAACAACATCAAAACGTGACCAGAACGACCGGACAGATGATCCGGTTCGCATGTATTTGCGTGAAATGGGTGCTGTCGAACTTCTTTCTCGCGAAGGCGAAATAGCGATAGCCAAACGTATCGAGGCCGGTCGCGAGACAATGATCGCAGGTTTGTGCGAAAGCCCGCTTACTTTTCAGGCGCTTATTATCTGGCGTGAAGAACTCAATGAACAACGCATTCTCTTGCGCGAGATTATCGACCTTGAAACCACTTATGCAGGCCCCGAAGCAAGACAGGCGCCGGTTATCGAACATATCGAGGATTTGAAGCCCAAGGAAGAAGCTCCCAAGCGTGTGGCTCACGATGACGATGATATAACCGATGTCGGCGGGGAAACCATCGAGCCGGATGAAGATGACGAGGATGACGATGAAAACAATCTGTCGCTTGCAGCGATGGAAAACGAACTTCGTCCCCAAGTTATGGAAACTTTGGACTTCATCGCCGATACTTATGTAAAATTGCGTAAATTGCAGGATCAGCATGTTGAAAGCAGTCTCGCCGACCATGATGAAGGCGCGCTGTCTCCTGCGCAAAAGAAAAAATACAAACAGCTCAAGGATGATCTGGTCAAAGCTGTCAAATCATTGTCGCTTAACCAGAACCGTATCGAAGCACTGGTTGAACAGCTCTATGACATCAACAAACGTTTGGTAAAAAGCGAAGGCAAGTTGAAACGCCTTGCCGATTCTTACGGTGTGCGCCACGAAGAATTCCTGAAACAATATCAGGGGCGTGAAATGGATGCCGATTGGGTTAATTATATTTCCACATTGCCCGGTCATGGCTGGAAGGAATTTGCCACAAGGGAAGCCAAAACCATTCAGGAATTGCGCAGCGAAATTCAGATGTTGGCGCAAGAAACAGCAATTTCGATCGGCGAATTTCGCCGTATTGTCAATCAGGTCCAGAAGGGCGAGCGCGAAGCTGCCATTGCCAAAAAGGAAATGGTTGAAGCCAATTTGCGTCTCGTTATTTCGATTGCCAAGAAATATACCAATCGTGGTTTGCAATTTCTTGATCTTATTCAGGAAGGCAATATCGGCTTGATGAAAGCTGTCGACAAATTTGAATATCGCCGTGGTTACAAATTTTCCACTTATGCAACATGGTGGATCCGTCAGGCCATTACCCGTTCGATTGCCGATCAGGCTCGTACAATCCGTATTCCGGTTCATATGATCGAGACGATCAACAAAATCGTGCGCACTTCACGCCAGATGTTGCATGAAATCGGGCGTGAACCGACACCGGAAGAGTTGTCGGAAAAACTCGCTATGCCACTTGAAAAAGTGCGCAAGGTTCTGAAAATTGCCAAAGAGCCGATTTCTCTTGAAACGCCCGTTGGTGACGAAGAAGATTCCCATTTGGGCGATTTTATCGAAGACAAGAACGCGCTATTGCCAATTGATGCAGCCATTCAGGCGAATTTGCGCGATACGACCACACGTGTTCTTGCCTCTCTCACCCCTCGTGAGGAACGCGTTTTGCGTATGCGTTTCGGTATTGGCATGAATACAGATCATACTTTAGAAGAGGTCGGACAACAGTTTTCGGTTACCCGTGAACGTATCCGCCAGATCGAAGCAAAAGCATTGCGCAAGCTCAAACATCCGAGCCGTTCACGCAAGTTGAGAAGTTTTCTCGATTCATAAGATTTATGCAAAAGGCGCGAAATCTTGCGGTTTCGTGCCTTTTCGTTTTTCAAGCAAGGACAAACCATGTCATTTTTGCAGAGGCTTTTTGGCAAATCTCCATGCGCTTCAAATGAAAACGCAGAAATCGACGGCGGCCAAACAGAATATAAAGGCTTTATCATTTCCGCGACGCCTTACAAAAATGAAGGCCAGCTCCAGAGTTGTGGCGTTATTTCAAAAACCGTCAATGGCGAGACCAGGAGCTACCGCTTCATCCGCGCGGACCGTTTTACCAATCTCGATGATGCCATCGCCATGATTCATATCAAAGGCCGCCAGATTATTGACGAGCAGGGCGAGCGTATTTTTGAATAATAGCCGGTTTTCGGTATTTGCAACAGCATGCATTTGTCGTGAACCGAAAAGCCCGCACCGTTTCCGGCTTATTACGGCAACAAGCTTTGAACGAAAGCCGGATGAAAGAATTGAGCATGGACAATCTTCCATTCTATAAAACGAAATCGTTGGAGCAAATGACTCCTGAAGAATGGGAAAGTCTCTGCGATGGTTGCGGGCTGTGCTGTTTGCAAAAGCTGGAAGATGAAGATAGCGGCGAAATTTTTGTAACCGCTGTTGGCTGCCGTTTGCTTGACGCGGAAACCTGCCAATGTAGTGATTATCAAAATCGCAAGTCGATTGTTCCCGATTGCCTTTATCTTGACATCGAAATGGTGCGCTCGGTGCGCTGGTTACCGGAAACTTGCGCCTATAAGCTGGTTGATGAAGGAAAAGACCTGCCGTCATGGCATCACCTTGTTTCGCATGATCGGGAAAGTGTGCACCAGGCCCATATTTCCGCCCGCGATAAAATTCTCGCTCATGAAGACGATCTTATCTCGGACGAAGATTATCTTGATTACATCATCGGCCCGATTAACGGCTGACGTTCAAGGATTTTGAGACACTTGTTCCGTTTGCTTGTCGGGATAGGTCTTTTGAAGAAACGCGGGAGATATGACGTAAAAATCGTGATTGTGGATAATAACGGCAACAATCGGAAGTTACAGTGAGCATTTGTTAAGGCCGTGACAAATCATCGGAATTTTCGTGTCAAAAACCGAAGCTTTCCCAAATCGACCCAATTGAAGCCTTATGAGAATACCCCCCCTTTATCCGAGAACTTCTGCGAATTTTTAAGGAAAGAAAAATCCTTGAAAGTTTATTTGGGCTTGAATGCCACTCCTCTTTATGGTGTGCTTCATAAGTGACGCGTGTTCCTGTCCGGTAAGATTGGTGTGCTCATAGTCTCATGCTTCATAGTCTCTCGCTTGCAAACATCTTACCAAATTGACCGGCGAGACCAAGCCACAGACTAAACCTATGGCCGTTTTCCCGATAAATGCTATGCCGGAAGCTAACCAACGAATAGCAGCACCGGAAGCAGTTCTCATTATTGTTCGATAGCGAATGTTATTGTCACATTGACCTTGTAATCAAGTTCGCCGGAAGAAAAATTTGTTTCATTCCGATATGCTGTGGCACTTGCATTCATAAGACGGGGCATCATCATATTGCCTGAATTATCTTCAGCAATGGTAATGACGTTTCCAAGTTTCACATTTGCACTTTCAGCCAAAGTTTTGGCCTTGGCTATGGCTTCCGCGACAGCTTTTTTCCTTGCATTTGTCAGGTAAGGCTTTGTATCGGCATTGGTAAACGTAATACCGTTTACAGAATTGACACCCAACTTCATCGCTTCATCAAAAATCTTGCCGGCCTTGTTTATATCGCGCACACGCACGCTCAAACTATTGGAAACACGGTAAAGAGGTGTATTTGCCTTTTTGTTTTTTTCTTGTTCCTCGACACGGTAAATAGAAAGCCCCGAAGTCATCAGATCGGCATTTTCGATCCCATCTTTCTTGAAAGCATCAAGAACCTTGTTCATTGTTCCATTATTGGCACTCAATGCAGAATCGGCGGTTTCCCCTTCGGTCTCGACAGCAAGGTTGATAATTGCAATATCGGGTTTTGCCTGTTCGTCTCCGCTTGCCTGAACAACAACGACAGGTTCTGTTTTATTCACATTTTGCGCATGAAGAGCAAGCGGCGAAGTGGCACACAAAAAGGCAGCACAAGCAGCAATTATTTTGGCGTTGCGGGGGAAAATACGGGACACTGTCATTTACTCCTCATTTTCAATAAGTCTCTGTCTTTTAGATAGAGTTTCAGGGGCGAGATAAAAGCGCGAAGCGCTAAAATTTTCAAAAAGATGAATAAGTTGACATGGGGGCACTTGTGCTGACGAAAATTTTAGGTTATTGCGGGGCTTCCGTGGGGCCTGTAGCTCAATTGGTTAGAGCCGGCGGCTCATAACCGCTTGGTTGGGGGTTCGAGTCCCTCCGGGCCCACCACCTTCCGTTTATCCCTATAATATATTGTTTTTATTGTCTTATTTATAAGGCGGGTAGAAAGAGATTCATATTTTACCCTGTTTTATAATTTGCCAGTGGCAAGCGTTTTGCTTGCGCCACTGTAGCCGGTCGCGCGGTTTTGCAGTATTTGACATGAGCTTTTGCAGAAAACCGTTTTTATAAAAAACATTTATCACTTGAATTATTTTCACTACATGCATGGGAGCTATGGCGCATGTTTTAGCGACTGCTTGTAAGTGGGAAACGAAGAATAGGATAAAGTATCGTCGGGGAGTGGTTTTAAAAAAAACATCTCGAACGGCATAATTAAGAAGTCGGCAATACAGCGCTCCTTTGCCTCTTGGAGCATTGTCCGGGCGTTTGTTTGTCGATATGGCTGGTTTATAACAGAATTTCTACGTCTATATCGCTTTGTGGTATTTGTTCAAAGCGGCAAGAATGTTTGTTTGTCAGGCATTTTCTCCCGAACTTTTGTAAGATTGGTTCAATTCAGACGAACCGGAATTTGTCTGCGTTGACCGATAGTGTGCCAAGCAAAAATATTTGAAAAACCGGCCTCTAAAACTCCGATTATAAAAGCCGGTGACTCTCTTCAGATTTGAAGTCGAAATCCTTGACTCTGCTACCTGATGGGAACATCACATTCCTGCAAAAGGAGTGAGAAGAAGTGAGTGAAGTTAGACAAAAAGACTATCAACAAGATGAAATTGACCATCTGATTGCAGATTATAATGGTGATGTTAAAACCCTGATTTCAAGGCTTTTGGACGAGCGTCAAATGCTCATCCGCCAAGTTGAAGTTGCTGCCTGTGCCATGTCTTTCGGTTACGGGCGCGGTTGGAAACCGAAAATTCCTGTAAAATGAGTCTTTAGTGTTTGCCCCTTTTCCGTTGCGGTGCATTTCATTTAAAGCCGCAAATTCTTTTTTAAATTTCGGGGTCAGTTTATAAAAAAGCGCGATGTCTAAATTCATTAGACTCGCGCTTTTTTAGATTTTCATGTTTGAAGTTGCCATCAAACAAATTTTAAATCCGGAGTGATTTTGCGGAAATGATAACCGGAAATCGGTTTGTTTTGATGTTCGATATAGCTTCATTGAATTTCACCGGATTTTCGATGTTCACTGCATTTGCTATAGGCAATCGGAACCGGATTTTTTAGAAAATATATCCGTCGCGAGAAAATTTTCGTATTTTCGTTATCGACAGAGCGTGAAGACGGGCATTCCAACGGAAAAACAAAACTTGCTTTCTTTCAGAATGTTCTGGAAAGAAAAATGGCGCAGAAATATGGGGCTCAGTCAAAACCGGTAACGACAATCAATTCGGCAATAATAAAGTTTCCCGCTTTAGCGGTTAAAACCGCGTTTTAAAGCTGTTCTATTGTTCATATTTTTCGGCGCGGACGCTTTTAACAGTTTTGATAACAAGATCGGGAATTTGCGGATGCCGCAAGATGATAACGCGATGGCGATCATTCTGTGGAATGCGGTGAAATTATCGTTATACAAACGATCTATTGAACAGCACCGTCCTTGCTCTTTATCAAAAATACCCATACCATAACTTTAAAATGGCCATAGTTTTTAAACAGCCATAGTTTTTAACGGCTTGGCTTTTTCGTCAAAAGCTTGACAATATGCGAGGGGAGCCGCGAGCCGACGGATTCAGGAGGAATAAGAATGAAATTATCGGATAATGGTCTTTTGAAAGACAAATGCCTGATTGATGGCAAATGGCTTTCTGCAAAAAGTAATGAAACAATTGCCGTTACCAATCCCGCAGATGGTACAGCCGTTGGAAGCGTCCCTTCACTTTCGGCTTCGGAAGTTGAAAAAGTTATCGAGGCTTCAAATGCTGCACTTGAACAATGGCGTGTGAAGACAGCTTCCGAACGATCGAAGATTTTGCGCAAATGGTTTGATCTTATGATTGCCAATGCAGATGATCTTGCAATGATTATGACCAGCGAACAGGGTAAGCCGCTAAAAGAAGCGCGCGGCGAAATCATCTATGCTGCCTCCTTTGTCGAATGGTTCGCAGAAGAGGCCAAGCGCACTTATGGCGATACGATTCCCTCGCCCCAGGCGAAACAACGTATTACCGTTATCAAACAGCCTGTCGGCGTAACCGCTGCAATTACACCGTGGAATTTTCCTGCGGCCATGATTACGCGCAAAGCTGCACCCGCACTTGCTGCGGGTTGCACGATGATTGTGCGGCCTGCAAGTTTAACGCCGCTCACCGCGCTTGCATTGGGTGAACTTGCAAATCGTGCAGGGATACCTGCCGGAGTTTTGCAAATTATCACGGGTAAATCTTCGACGATCGGTAAAGTGTTGACAGATAGCAATGTGGTACGAAAACTGTCCTTTACCGGTTCGACAGAAGTCGGGCGGACACTCATGGCCGAATGTGCACCGACGATCAAGCGTATTTCGCTGGAACTTGGCGGTAATGCACCTTTCATAGTATTTGATGATGCGGATCTTGATGAAGCGGTTAAAGGAGCAATTGCATCGAAATATCGCAATGCCGGACAAACCTGTGTTTGTGCCAACCGTCTTCTTGTTCAGGAAGGCATTTATGACGCCTTTACCAAAAAACTTGAACAGGCAGTCAAAGCTTTGAAAATTGGAGACGGACGCAAATCCGATACCGATATAGGGCCAATGATTGAAGAAAGTGCCTTGGACAAAGTTGAGGCGCACATTGCCGACGCTGTAAAGAAAGGCGGTAAGCTTGTTTGTGGTGGTAAAAGACTTGGTGGCCTTTTTATAGAACCTGCAATTGTAACCGGAGTTACGCAGGATATGCGCTTTGCCCATGAAGAAACGTTCGGACCGGTTGCACCTTTGTTCAAATTCAAAACGGAAGATGAAGCCATCAATATGGCGAATGACACAATTTTTGGTCTTGCCGCCTATTTTTATACCCGCGATTTCAGCCGTGCAGTCAGGGTAAGCGAAGCTCTCGAATATGGAATGGTCGGGCATAATACCGGTTTGATTTCCAACGAAGTCGCTCCCTTTGGTGGTGTCAAACAGTCGGGCCTCGGACGTGAAGGGTCAAAATACGGCATAGAAGAATATCTGGAAGTCAAATACATATGCAGTGCTCTTTAATGATCGCAGCCCATATGCAGGAGAAGTGATAAAGCCGATGAAAAAGCCGCAAGTTTAAACTTGCGGCTAAAGCTGAAAAAACAAGTTTCAACACCATCTTGAAGATGGAAGAGGAGGGAATATGCAAGAGTTCACTTTTGACGCCGTGCCGTCAATCACCGTCAAGTGGGGCGGTGCGCAGCAATTGGGAGAATTTGTTGAACAATATTATGAAGAGCGGAAGGTGCTTATTGTCACCGATGGCAGTCTTCATAAAGCAGGCCTTCTTGAAAAACCGAAGTTATCATTGGAAAAGGCCGGTTTCAAAGTTGCTGTGTTTGACAAAGTGGTTGCCGATCCGCCGGAAAATATTGTGCTTGAATGCGTAGAAAAAGCAAAAGCGGCAGGAATTAACATTGTTATCGGTTTGGGTGGCGGATCATCTATGGACGTTGCCAAGCTCTCGGCTGTGCTTATCCGTTCGGATCAGAAATTGCAGGATCTTTATGGCATTGGCAAAGTAAAGGGTAGCCGTTTACCACTTATTCAGATACCGACGACGTCCGGTACCGGTTCGGAATCTACCAATATTACGATTTTGACAACCGGCGAAACAACCAAGATGGGTGTTGTTGCCAATCAGCTTTATGCCGATAGAGTTCTTCTGGATGGCGAATTGACAGTCGGTCTGCCAAAATTGCAAACCGCTGCTACCGGTATCGACGCGATGGTTCATGCTATTGAAGCCTATACCGGAAAATTGAAAAAGAACCCGCTTTCCGATGCTTTTGCCCGCGAAGCACTAAGATTGTTGTCGGCAAATATCGTAACTGCTTGCAATGACGGACATAATAAAGAAGCTCGTCAGGCAATGCTGCTTGGAGCAAATCTGGCCGGCCAAGCTTTTGCAAATTCGCCGGTCGGCGCAGTTCATGCTTTGGCCTATCCGTTGGGTGGCCATTACCATTTGCCGCATGGCCTTACCAATGCACTCATGCTCGGTCCGGTTTTACGGTTTAATATGAAAGCGGCTGCCCATCTTTATGCGGAGCTTGGTGATGTTGTTGGTACTCATGCAAAAGGCACTGAAATAGAACGCTCCAAAGCTTTTGTCGAATTCATGGAAAAATTGATGAGGGAAACCGGTGCACCACGCCATTTAAAGGAAGTGGGCGTGACAGATAACAGTTTGGCATTGCTGGCAAACGACGCCATGAAGCAAACAAGATTGCTTGTCAACAATCCCGTCGAGGTGACAGAAGCCGATGCACTCGAACTTTATCGGCAAGCGTTCTGATTAACGCTTTTTTTGAGTCACATTGAATTGGTTCCATAACCCGTCAAAAACGGGTTATGGTTTTTTTTACGCTTGAACTTTAATGGATGGTGAACCCGAATTTATTTCCCGTTTCTACCTTTGTGAAGCGAGCTTTCCTCGATCATCTTCGCATCAAAAAATTGGTGTTTCACCGGTGTTTCAGTTCAAACCCGATTCAAGCTTAATCGTTGAAAAGATCTATTTGAAACGCCGGTTTTACGTTCTTGCCGCCGGCTGTTAGCGCTCATATTGTCTTTGTTTCTCTGTATCGTGTTTTAAGCCGTCCGGTGAAAGGAAAATATATGGCCTGAAGGAAAGGAAAAAACCGTTTTAACAAGCACAATATAGGCTTCGGACAAATGGAAATGATGGGGCAGGGCAAATATGATGGGGCAGGGGAAGGGAAAATTGTTTTTCAGCCTGATGCAAAGCGAAAGACCCACAATCAGAAAGAGACAATGGCGAAAAAGGAAGAGGGAATGAATAAACAAGGCGGGAATGGGCGATTGAACGATTGAAGCGAAAGAACCGGAAATGAACAAAACAGGGGGAAATCAGGTTAGTGAATGGTTGAAGAGCTTCTAAAGGATAATGAAAATGTGTGGGGAAACAGAAGCACAGGCGAGGGGGCACAGATAAATTGAAGCGCTGTTAATGCCTTTGAGAGAAGAAGCGTTAATTTTGGCTAGATGTGCAGGCAAGAAAAACCGACAGAAAAAACCGAACCATAAAAACCGAGCCAGAAAAAACGGATAAGAAAAACGGATAAGAAAAACCGACAGGATAAGACGAGACAGAAAAAAGGTCAGAAAAAAGGACAAGAAAAAACGGGCAAGAAAAAACGGGCAACAAAGCGGAAGCATGTTGTTGTTCCGCTTATATTATTGCCCGTTTTTTTAAACCGGATTAAAAATGTTCTTAACCGAAGAGCCGCACGACCGGTTTTGGTGACAGCTTGGCTACCGGTTCCAGTAACAGCCGGATTACCGGCTGATGGATTCGAGTGTGCGGCCTCGCGTTTCTTCCCCTAAAACGATGATGACAATCGCAACCGCAATGAGTACTCCGGTGAACATTATGAACACACTGGAAAATGCGGCTGCACCTGCTGTCATCATTTGGGTGACGACCATCGGGGCAACAATACCGCCAATCCGGCCGATGGCGGAAGCCCAACCGGAACCGAAAGCGCGGATATTGGCCGGATATTGTTCGGGCGTATATGAATATAGAACACCCCACGCACCGAGGTTGAAAAACGACAACAAGCAGCCCCACAAAATGATGAGGCCATCCGATGACGCCTGTCCGAAGAAATAAGCGCATATTGCACAAGCAGCGATAAAGCCGGACAAAGTAGCCTTGCGACCAAGTTTTTCAATCAACCAGGCTGCTGCCATATAGCCGGGAAGCTGTGCCAGAATAAGGATCAACGTGTATTTGGATGATTTGACTATGCTGAAGCCGTGTTGTTCCAAAAGGCTGGGGAGCCATGTGAAAATACCGTAATAGGAATAGACAATGCCGAACCATATGAGCCATAGCATGATTGTGCGTCTGGCAAGACCACTTGACCACAATTGCGTGAAAGAGACGTTGTGCTTTTCGGCAACGGGGGCAACTTCGATTTTTTCCACCACCGGAATGCCTGCTTCTTTTTCGAGTTGGCATACGATTTTATGAGCTTCCTCAATGCGCCCGCGATTAATGAGATAGGGAATGGATTCGGGAATTTTGCGCCAGATATAGAACACATAGAGTGCCGGTATGCCGCAAATGATGAAGGCTATTTGCCAACCGTAAGACGGAATAATAAAAAAGGCGATAAGCGCAGCCAACAGCCAGCCCACGCCCCAGAAACTTTCCAACAAAACGATGAAGCGTCCCCGTACGCGTGCCGGAACATATTCACTGACGAGACTGACGGCAACCGGCAATTGCCCGCCGAGACCGAAGCCGACAACGAACCGGAACACCAGCAGCCATGTCAGATCGGGTGCAAGACCGCATAAGGCGGTCGCAATACTATAAACAACAAGTGTTGCTGCAAAAACTGTCTTTCGACCAATTCGGTCGGCTATGCCACCGGCCAATACGGCGCCGATGGCCATTCCGACAAATCCTATACTGACAACCCACGCCTTTTCCGGCGCCGCCAACTGCCAGCTTTGCGATAAACGTGGCATGATAAATGCGATAAGGCCGGTATCCATAGCATCGAACATCCAGCCTAAACCGGTTACCAGCAATAATCTGTAATGAAAACGCCCCAGTGGTAGACGCTGTACGCGCGAAATCAGATCCATTATATCCTCTTCCCAGTTGAAGTTTTGAAGTGTAATTTTCAAAGAAACAATTTAATATAATATTGTAAAAATTTGTAAACACTATTTTTATATCAATTTTTATTTATTGAATTAAATTTATAATAATTATAAATAAGTAAAACGAATAAACCCCAAGTTAAAAAAATATTTTTATTTGTAACTGTGTTCAATAATCTCGACCGGTAAGCAAAAATGAACGAACCTGAGACATGAACCAGCTCTTCTGGCCGAAGTGGCGTAATACTATAAATGATAATAACATCTAATGGAAGACGAAAATTGAATACAATAGCGGTAGAGAAGCAAAATTGGAGAAAACCGTTAGGAACATAATAAATCTGTAGAAACAAGCGCGAAAATCGGGTCCGTGCGGAGCGCTCGAACAGAATAAAAAGGCTGATATATCAATACGATAAAGGTATGAAACAAACCGAAAAAGCGGAAACGCCAGAAAACGGGCATGAACGCGCCGAATGAATATCTAATGGCGAATGATTATCTGAAATTGGTCGAAGGATAAACAAATCTTGGTGAAAACGGAGAGACACGAAAACAAAAGTTTAGCCATTCACGATCAAAATAACGCTTTCGCAAGCGGTTAAGCGGGCGAGTATAACGATCAATGATAAGCAGGCGACCGCGCTCATTAACGACAATTCGGTGACCAAGTTAATAAAGTAAAGCCGGTGAGCGAGACCTATCATAAAAATTAAAAGCAGAATCGAACAAACGTAACAGCGGGGAAGTTTTCCGAAAGCCGGAAGAAACTTTAGTGGTGGTAGGCAAGCTCCATTACCGTTGTCGGTGGCAAAATAGGCGCGAATGAACCTATTTTAATAGGCGCGAATGAACATATTTCATTTTTAAAAAGAATGGGCGCCGAAACCTGAAACTCGACTGTTGGCAAAAAGTGGAGAGAAATAAATGCGGGCGCTAAAAATTCATGCGTCAAGTCAATCATGAAAGTCGTAAACGGGTTTCGTATTTGATAATGAAAAAACGGGGTGAAGCCCTGAATATTCCATTAAAAGTTCATGCTCTTTCGAGCGACGAGGTTTGTGTTTTTGATTTTTGCACATTGCCCGAAGTCTGAGCGGCTTCAATTGAAGCAGTATGCATTTCTTATAAGAAGCTCGCACTCGTTATAAAGTTCAAAATAAAGTGCAGGGTAAAGCTCAGGATAAAGCGCATGCAAAGCGCATGATAAAGCGCAGGGTAAAGCTCAGGGTAGAGTGAAGGCCGTCTATATTGCTTCTCCGGTTAATGTTCAAAGCAAGTTGAGCCAACAAAAAGGCAGATTTTAAAAAACGGGTTATGACGAGGGAAAGCCGGAAATTCCATTATAGGGAAAATTCCCAACCCGATAGCGCAAAATTTGGCACTATTGATCCACCGTTAAACAAAGAAATTTCGTTAGCTATCAAGTGCAAAATTCGCCAACTTTTCGCCAGAGCATCGGCTTTCCATATCATTCGAGAAAAGCAATTCACGGGAAAACCGCTGAACCGGACGGGACACAAGTCAACGTATCTCGACCGGCACAGTCAAAGAACTGTTCCAACCTTCTGGTGGCGTCGGGATAAGGCTCGATTTCCTTCTTTTTGCCAGGGCCTCGGCTTTCCATATCATTCGATAAAAGCAATTCACGGGAAAGCCGCTGAACCGGACGGGACACAAGTCAACGTATCTCGACCGGCACAGTCAAAGAACTGTTCCAACCTTCGGGCGGGGTCGGGATAGGACTTGATTTCTTTCTTTTCGCCAGAGCATCGGCTTTCCATATCATTCGAGAAAAGCAATTCACGGGAAAGCCGCTGAACCGGACGGGACACAAGTCAACGTACCTCGACCGGCACAGTCAAAGAACTGTTCCAACCTTCAGGCGGGGTCGGGATAGGACTTGATTTCTTGACAATTTGCAGTGCCAGATCATCAATTGTCGCATCGCCGGATGAACGCGACGTGTGTGCGCTTGTAATATTGCCCTTCTGGTCAAAGTTGAAAGTGACATAGGTCGTCGAACGACTGTTGGTTGTAGGTTTTTTTGTGCGCGCAGCAATCAGCGCAATACGGCGTTGAACTTTGTTTTGCCACGATGAAACAAGTCTGCCGTTACCGCCAAACACACGGTTTGTTGTCGGGGCTGCATAGGTCGGGCCTCTTTTTGCAACAATTTCCGGCCCCGATGCTTTTTGCGTTACATCACCCCTTTTGACATCTTTTTTCGGCTCTACTTTACGGGCTTCCACTTTCGGTTTTTTGACTTCTTTTTTCGGTTCGGGCTTCTTAACCTCTTCAACCATTTCCGATTTTTGTGGTTCAGGCTCCGGTTGCGGCTTTTCCTCTTCCTGCTTCGGCTCTTCTTTTTCTTCTTCCTGATCTTGAACCATTTCTTCTTTGATAACTTCGGAAATCGTTTCTACATCGGGAGCCGTTGCTTCTTCGGCAAATTCCAGCATGATGCCTTCTGCACCACCCCTTACAACATTCGGGTCGCCACGCATTGTACTTGCCCAATAGCCTAATCCTGCATAAACGGCGAGAACGAAAATGGTTGCCCCCAACCACAGCGGCAGATTATTGGGTTCGTCTATCTCTAAATTGGTCATTTATACGCTACAACTCGAAAGCTCGAAGGGTGATTGTTTCAAGCCCGAACTGTCCTATCGTTCAAGAAAGCAAAACTGTTATTCCTCATTCCGGTTTTTTCATAGTTGAATTGCCGGAATGACCAATCAACCCGTTTATTCATCATTTCAATCCCGAACCACTATCGGACATTCTGTCCTTCCCGAAGGTGGCTCTCGTTCAAAAGTGTGACTCCTTGAAAGCCAAGTGCGACAACTCCCGTGTTTCAAAACAAAGCGCAAAACAAAAAGCCTTTGCCCTTTTGCCTTTAACAATGAAGCTCTGTCAGTTTTGCTCCAACCAGATAAAACAACTCAGGTTCAATCCATGTTTTTTAAAAGTTACCTTAAGCCCACGGTTGAAATCCATGCGTTCAGGGATAACCGGAAAATACATGATATTTTTAATCAACTTAAATATTTTGTAATCCTTGTCAAGCGGTTTTGTCTTCGGAATTGACACGGAAAGGCTGGAAAAAACGGCATTTGTGCCATGTGTCCGGCACAAAAACCGCCCCTTACAACCTTGAAATCACTTATTTAAAAGCGGGAAAAGGAAAAAATTTCGCGAGCCGTCAGGAAATCTCCTCCGACTCGCTGTGGAAAACAGGCTATTTCACGGCGCGATAAAGCAGCATTTGTAAAATCTGTTTGGGAAGGATTTAGTCTGCGCGGTCTTTTTCAACAAATTCCAAAACCGTACCGGCTGCATGATCGGGTGCGATAACAATATTTTTGTTATTTTCCTGTTGAAATGTGATTCCGTTTTCTTCAAGCACATGTTTGGCCGTGCCAATATCTTTTACATGAATAGACAGTCCGGCATAAGCGTGGCGTGCAATTTTTTCCACCTTGAAGGACGGAAAAAGGCGTTTATAGGTTTCCTCTGTCAGGACACGAATAGTGGCTGAATTTTTTCCGGTTGTAACGATAAATTCGCGAGCCTCCTTCTTTACGCTTCCGTCTCTGAAAAGACGTGCATAGCGTTGTGCAATCTCTTCCGGCTCAGAGGCGATTATAGTAACCGATTTAAGGCCGATGGCGCTGTTCTTGTGTGTCATCAATTCAGAACGCCAAACCATATCGCGGGTCTTTTGTTCACACATGAACACTTGCCCATTGGGCACTTCGTTTTGCTCGAAAGCAATTGTCGAAAATGCGGCTCTCCCTGTTTTTCCATCAGGCAGCTTTACCGGTCTGGAAAAACTTTGCACATCCGTCACATCGAAACCCAATTCGGCAAGACTTTTTTTCGCGTTAACTGCATTCGCGATACGTCCGGCTATGGCGTAAAGTCCTTCGCCATATGTTTCAAGGTTATATTTCTTGTCGCGATTGGCCGGTGTTTCTTCGACAATGCCTAAAAGTTCAAAATAATCTTCCGCAAACATCACGGTATAATTGGCTGTTCCTTGTTCTTTGCTATGAACACCGCGGGGTGACAAAGTAAATCCCAAACGGCGGAAGCGATCAGCGTTTTTTTCAAGTTCGCTTGCCAATATGAACACATGATCTATGCCCAGAACCGGATGGCGGTTCAAATCGCATATTGATCCATTGACCGGCGTTGATTGTTTTTCTGCTTTCAGACCGGTCGCGGCCCTTGAAGTTTCTGCGGCCTTTAAAGTTTCTGCGGTCTTTGAATTTTTGTCTGTCTTTGAAGTCTTGATCGGTTGGGACATTGTTTCACCCTGATTGCGCTTGTTTTTAAAAAATATCACGACTCTTGCAAAAACGCCGAGCTAAATATGTGCCGAATAGCGCGGACTTCTGGTAAATTTTCCTCAACACAGGCAGGGTTTTAAAATTTTATATCGTAAAATCTTTATTCTTCGTCAGAATTTCCATGCTCAACCGTTTTTTTTAACTTTGATGAAGTCGCAGCTTCGTCTTATGAGCGCTTTCTCATGAGAAAAACCGAAGACAATATGGCAAATAGAACAGTATTATAGTGCAATAAAATGGCGAAAGCGCGGAGCCGGTGAATGGGGATGTGCGCCCGTTTCAGGAAGTAGAATTGATGATAACGCGGGTTATTTGCCGATTGGAAACTTTTCCATTTGGCAATCCCGATTTTTGCACCAATCCCGTTTTTTGCACAAAACATTCTTCCCGTTTTTTAAGTTCGGGGTTTTAACAAGAAATACCGGAAGTTTTTAAAAGAAAACAACATTTTGAAAGCTCTATGATGATCTCGCATTCTGAAACGGAAATAAGGGCGGGGAGTTTTAAAAAACAGAAGGTCGGAAATACCATTTTCAATTTTTCATAGAGTTGAAATTTAACGAGTATTAATTTCCAATCTTTCTAATCAAAAAAGAATAATTTTTTAAGTTTTTCAAAAGTTCAAAAGTGGCATCTGTTCAAAAATTCAATTGAAGCTTTATTCTTGGGGGCAAGTGAATTTTCAAACCGGTCGGCCATTGGGTGCATGAGAGCGATAAAAACCCGTCGCAAGTGCAAGAACAAAACGACGTTTCCCGAAGCAACCGGATTTGAAGATATTGACGAATTCAATAAAGGCGCAACGATTTGAAGGGCGGCACCGAAATGAAAAATTTGTTCAAAAAATTTCTTATTGCTTCATCTGTTGTTTCTGTCCTTTCTGTTGGTATGTCGGCGCTTCAGGCAGCAGAACCGGTAGAAGGTGGCACACTGATTTATCTCGACAAACAGGTACACACCAATCTCTATTCACCACTTGCCGGTACTTATACAAATGGCGGTATTCTCAACCAGATAACCGATCGTTTGACATATCAAAATCCGCAAACGCTCGAAATCGAGCCATGGCTTGCCAAATCCTGGTCGTTCAACGACGATAAAACCGTTTATGAATTCAAATTGCGCGAGGGCGTAACCTTTTCGGATGGAACGCCGCTTGACGCGACAATTGTTGCCAAAAACTTCGACACCTATGGCCTTGGCAATAAGGATTTGCACCAACCGGTTTCGGAAGTGGTAAACAATTATGACCATAGTGAAGTTGTTGATCCTTTAACAGTGCGTTTTCACTTCAAACGTCCTTCACCGGGGTTTTTGCAGGCAACCTCGACGATCAATTCCGGAATTGTTTCACCAAAAACATTGGCACTTTCCTTTGACGCCATGGGAAATGCCACAAAAATAATTGGTACCGGCCCATTTTATGTCGACAGTGAAACGCTTGGCAAAGAAATTGTTTTGAAGGTTCGCAAGGATTATAATTGGGCGCCGGAAAAATCACCCCATCAGGGACGCGCTTATCTCGATGAATTGAAATATCTGACTGTTCCGGAAGACAGCGTGCGTATTGGCGCATTGATTGCCGGTCAGGCGCAGTTTATCAGGCAGTTGCAAGCCTATGACGAAGATCGCGTCAAAAAGTCGGGGAATATCGTCTATTCGGTTGGCACTCGCGGTATCAACAATTCGATCGTCTTTCGCCCCGATAACGAGCTTGTAGCCGATTTGAAGGTGCGTGAGGCATTGCGTTTTGCGACCAATCGTCCGGAAATTCTGAAAACGCTTTATTCATCAAATTATCCGCTGGCCACATCTATCATGGCACATAATGCTTTCGGTTACTCCGACCAAAGTGCAAAACTTCAATTCGATCAGGCGAAGGCACAGGCACTCCTTGATGAAGCCGGCTTTAAAACAGGAGCGGATGGTATTCGTGAAAAAAACGGGAAAAAGCTTGTGCTTACTGCTTATGAGGCGATCCATCAGCCACAAAACAAAGCCATGTTGCAATTGGTTTCCCAACAGTGGAAGCGCGTCGGCGTTATTTTGAATGTCAAAACATTTGATGGAACCAATGCAGTGATCGACAATCTTGATCCGCAAAAAACTCCGGTGATGCCACATATGGTCGGGCGTGCTGATCCGGACGTGTTGAAAAGCCTGTTTTATCCCAAGAATCGTGATGCTTTATTGCAAAAAGGCGGTTTGAGCGACAAAGTCGTCAGTTTTGTTGATGATAAGCTGAACAAACAACTGGAAGACATTTCGGCAGAAACCGATCCGGTCAAACGCAATGCCGAACTTATTGCAGCAACCGATTATATTCTCGATCAGGCCTATGCCATTCCTATCTTTGAAGAACCGCAGGTTTATGGTGGCTCCGCAAAAGTCAAGGGTATCGGTTTTGAATCTGTCGGCCGTCCAAGTTTCTACAATAGCTGGATAGAAAAGTAGGATGATCGCGAAAAAGTAGCATGGTCGCGAAATTGCCAGCCTGTCGCATTGCCGGTTCGCGAAATTGACCGGCTGGCAAATCGAACCTTGATTTGAAATGTCCCGTTTAACAAGCCGGTTTAAAAACACTTTTGTCGAACGGGAAGAGATCAGCAAATTTTTTGCCGGAATGACAGTTTCAAGATGAGGCTTCCGACAAAAATAATGGCACCGGACTTTCTTCAAAAAAGCGGTCGAACATTTCTTTTGATGAAAAGTGAAGATTTCTTTTTAAGGAAAATCAGGGTGCGTTTTAACAAAAGCTCTCGTTAAAAGTTGGAAAACTGGTGAGAGTAAAGCACAAAGCCCGAAGGTTTATAATGCTCAAAATCGGTTTCTATCGTCTTTTACAAGCCATTGTGGTTCTCTGGGCGGCATTCACTGCAACCTTTATTTTGTTGCAAATTCTCCCCGGCGACGCGATTTTAGTCAAGTTTCTTAACCCCGAATATGGGCTGAACGCCACTGAAATTGCCAATCTGCGCGCCAATTACGGCATTGATGAACCCAAAATTATCCAATATTTCAAAACGATAGGTAATTTTTTGCATGGCGATCTCGGCTATTCGGTACAAGCAGGGGTTCCGGTTTCCGACCTTATTCTTACAAATTTGCCGGCGACTTTGAAACTTGCCGGTTTGGGATTTCTGGTCGCGCTGATACTGGCTTTTCTGATTGCTCTCTTGTTCAGTTTTTCGCCGTTTCAGGGCTTGAGAAATTTATTTTTCGGCCTACCCGGTCTTTTTCTCGCCATTCCGTTGTTTTGGCTGGGCATCCTGCTTGTGCAAATATTTTCGTTCTATTTAGGGTGGATTTCCGTCATTGTTCCGGGTCCCATTGAAGCAATGATATTGCCGGTTGCGGCTTTAGCCGTTCCGATTTCTGCACCGCTTGCACAAATTCTGATGCGTTCGCTTGATGAAATCGAATTAAGCCCGTTTATAATGGTATTGAAATCGAAAGGCGCGTCACATCTTCGCATTCTTGTTTGTCATTGTCTGCGCAATTGTGCACTGCCGGTTTTGACGATTGCAGGGCTGCTGTTCGGCGAACTGATAAGCGGCGCGGTGGTGACGGAGACTGTCTTCGGTTTGAACGGTATCGGCAAAATAACAGAACAGGCGGTACGTTCGCAGGATGTTGGCGTGCTTCAGGCCATCGTCATTGTATCATCTGCGGCATTTGTATTCATCAATCTCGTCATAGATCTGTTTTTTCCGTTAATCGACCCGCGGCTGAAACAAAAAGGCTGGAGGCGTTAAATGAGCAATACCGACTTTATCGACGTTTCAAATGTGCCGGAAAAGGCAAAAATCGTAACCATTAAAAGAGTGGAACCGGGGCTTGTCATTGCTATTGCCATTCTGGTTATTGCATTTTTATTTGTCATTATGCCATGGGCATTTACTTCATATAGTCCGGTTGACGAGGTTGGAGAGCATCTCGTTGCTCCGAATTTCACACATATTTTCGGAACCGACGAATTGGGGCGTGACCTTTACGCTCGTATTGTCTATGGGGCGGTGCATTCGCTAACCGGTGCTTTGGCAGCGGTTCTTTTCGGTTTCATTCTCGGCGGTTTTCTGGGACTGGTTTCGGGAAGTATCGGCGGCCTTGTCGACACAATCATCATGCGCATTGTCGATGTGCTTTTGTCTATTCCCTCGCTGCTTTTGTCACTCAGTGTGATTACGCTTATGGGTTTCGGGAGTTTACAGATCGCAGTGGCTGTCGGGGTTACCTCTGTGGCCGGATTTTCAAGACTTATGCGTGCCGAAGTGGCGCGTATCAAAAGCCTTGATTATATCGAGGCAGCCTATGGTTCGGGCGCAACATTTTTTGCAGTCATATGGCGACATATCCTGCCCAATGCACTTTATACGGTTATCAGCTATGCTGCATTGCAATTCGGTCATGCTTTGTTGCAAATCGCCACATTGGGTTTCCTTGGGTACGGTGTCCAGCCGCCAACACCGGAATGGGGGCTTATTATTGCCGAGGGGCGCAATTATATTGCGACCGGTTGGTGGTTGACGACAATTCCGGGGCTGGTCACAATTGCCGTGGTCTTGAGTTTCAATCGCATAAGCCGCTTGTTTAGCGCGAAGGGCAGGTGGTGAAAATGCCGCTTCTTGACGTACAAAATCTTTCTGTCTCCTATTTTGATAACGGGCGTTGGAACGAGGTAACGCATAATGTCTCGTTTACGCTTGAAAGTGGTGAAGCATTGGCACTCGTTGGTGAATCCGGTTCCGGAAAAACCACAACCGCACAAGCAATACTCGGACTTCTGCAACCGAATGCCCGCATCGAAACGGGAAAAATTTTTCTGAACGGCAAGGATCTCGGAGGCTTTTCAAAATCCCGACTTCAAGCATTACGCGGAAAAGTCATGAGCCTTATCCCGCAAGATCCTTCTTCTTCGCTTGATCCGTTGATGAAGATCGGCAAGCAGATTGGCGAAATTTTTCGCATTCATAAAGCCTGCCCGTCACATCTTATAAAATCCCGCGTGGTTGAACTTTTGAGAGAAGTCGGGCTTGATGAACCGGAACGTCGTGCAGAACAATATCCCCATGAGCTATCAGGGGGAATGCGACAGCGTGTTTTGATTGCTATAGCGATTGCTTTAAAACCGCAACTTATCATTGCGGATGAACCCACTTCCGCTCTCGATGTAACAGTGCAAAAGTTGATTCTCGATCTCATCGACGATATTCGCGTCAATTCAGGCGCTTCGCTTCTTATGGTAACGCATGATCTTGGTGTCGCATCCGACCGTGCCGATAAAATCGTTGTCATGAAAGACGGACGTGTGGAAGAAGCCGGTGAAAGCCAGATTGTGTTGTCGTCGCCCGAACAGGAATATACCAGAAAGCTTGTAGCCAATGATCCGTCATTAACGCATGTTCCGGCACGCGGGAAAAAATGGCACGATGATAAAACGATTGTTGAAGTTAAAAATCTGGTGATAGATTATGCGGGTAAACAATCGTTTCGGGCGGTGGAAGATTTATCTTTCAGCGTTAAGCGCGGCACTACCCATGCGATTGTCGGCGAATCCGGTTCCGGAAAAACCAGCGCAATCCGTGCGCTTTGTGGTTTTATCAAACCGGCTAGCGGGACAATTACAATCGACGGGAGTGATATGGTTCATCTTAAAGGTGAGGAACTGCGCCATTTCCGCCGCCGTATCCAGCTTGTTTCACAAAATCCGTTCGGTTCGCTTGATCCGCGTTACACGATTGGCAAAATTATCGAAGAGCCGTTGCTGAACTATCCCCACGAAGACAAGCAGCGCCGGCGCGCCCGTGTTATGGAGCTCCTCGATCAGGTGGAATTGCCAAAAGCGGTATTTGACCGCCTGCCGAGAGGGCTTTCAGGCGGGCAACGTCAACGAGTTGCTATTGCTCGCGCGCTGGTTCTCAATCCTGATATTGTTGTTCTTGATGAAGCGGTTTCGGCGCTGGATGTTACAGTGCAAGCTCAAATACTGTCGCTTCTCGACCGTTTGCAACAGGAATATACATTGACTTACGTTTTCGTCAGTCACGATTTGTCTGTTGTACGCCAGATATCCGACAGTGTTACGGTTCTTAAACACGGCCACGAGGTGGAAAGCGGTGATGTCGAGCAGATATTTACCCATCCACGTGAAAAATATACGCGAGATCTTATCGCTGCTATTCCGGGTAAGAAAAACGCACTTCATCAATCGCTTTTGGGAGCACAATTATAAATAACGAGCAGAGTTCCAATCGTTCCGACAATTATAGGTTAAAAATCATTGCCCGACCGTTATAGGATGAATATGACCATGCGAGCCGTTTCATCAAAAGGAAAAGACAACAGCTTGGAAACTTTTTGCGGCTTTTTGAATAATAGTGGTTGCGTCGAATCGTTTAATATTTTTCGGAATTTTATCAATCAACCGGTTTCAGCAATCAAGTTTTCCATAATAGGTTTTAGACAACCGTCTTTTGCGCTGTCTTTTCTAAAATAAGGGTAATGCCTCCATGCAGGTTTTTACCTTCACATATCGGTCTTTTATCGGGCTGAAATTGACAGAACGAAACAATCGAATTTCAAGCAAAAAGAATTATTCTGCCGGTCTCGTTGGCAGAACCTCTCGATATATGTTGATGACGCTATTCCTCGGCAAAGATGTAAAGAGGTTGTGGGCGACTTTCATCGTGAATGCGAGATCTCCATATTGGACGGATTTGGAAAGCGGGCGCAGCTCACTGACGATATTGTGAAGCAGAAGTTTGTGAATTTTGATTCAAAAAAATAGAACAACATATTGAAATTAAAATACTTTTATAAGTAAAAGAGCGGGTTTTTAGAGACTGTTTCTCGTCAGAAAAAGAGAAATTTTTGTTTAAAAGTTAGACGAAAAAATAGGTTATTCTAATCGAAAAAGTCGCTATTTCCGGAATAAAAATTTAAAACTGTTGACAATATCGTGTTTAAGGCAACTCTGATATTTGAATCCGGTATAATTAAGGGTTATAACGGGTTGCCAGCATAGATTATTCGCGTCATATCGTGATTTATATGGTGGCAGAAAGTAATATAGCTAAAACGATGTGTAAATTTGTTGCGCTGGGGGTGATATGTGCGCACCCGTTTCCGCGTTGAGGATATTTTACGAAATTTTTATTTACCTTCGGGGTTAGTTATCTAAGGAAGTTTTTCCATGAAAAGATGTGTGCCTGTCTTGGCTCTTTCCCTGCCATTGACGGTCTTTGCGCTATCTACGGCAGCTTTTGGTGCAAGTAGTGCGAAAGCCTCTCTGCAATCTCCACAATCTTTAACTGTTGATATTTATCGCGCAACCGAAAATGGTCTCGGCCATCAAATGGGCGAAGTCACCATTACCGAAAGTGCCTATGGTCTCGTGTTTACTCCGAAGCTGAAGGAACTGAGGCCTGGGCTTTATGCATTTCATATTCACGTCAATCCTGATTGTGGTTTGGCAAGTAAAAATGGCAAAGTCGACATTGCCGGGCTTGCCGGTGGCCATCTTGATCCACAAAACACCAACCGCCATTCTGCTCCATGGGATGATAATGGTCATCTTGGTGATTTGCCGCCGCTCTACGTGGACGAGAAGGGCAATGCAACATTGCCGGTTCTGGCGCCAAAATTGAAAAAGCTGGACGATGTGCGCGGACATTCGCTCATGATCCACTCCGGACAAGACAACTATTCTGATGCTCCCGACCAGATGGAGAGTATGGGCGCCCGCTACGGTTGCGGCGTAATTCGCTAAATTCGCACTGTAAAAAGGCTCTGATTGAAAGAGCCTTTTTACCATTGTCTATTCGTTGTTTTACCAACAAACGGACACAGAAATTCCGCGCGTTTATCAGCCGAGTGATTTAGCTATAAAATTCATGGAATATCCGCGACGACACATATCGTTAAGCATGAAACGTGGACAAGCATGATTTTGTAATTCGGTTATAGCGATTCCGGACAGGCTATTTGTGTGCCATAGATCGCCTTTCAGAGCACGATCGGCTTTCATCTTTGCACAATTCTGGCCTATTATTACCGGTCGCAACCATTTTCCGGCTATTTTTTCGACAAGTCAGTCAAGCAAACAAAGATTGAAGCCCACATTTTCAGTATAAGCGATGTTTCCGGTTTAATGAAGCGATGGACACTGTCACTCTAACCGTTGTTTTTTAACGGGCTGTGAGCGTTTTTGAATGCCGGTTTCATGAGGTAAAGCTTGCATATGATGCGACTTTCTTCACCGGTTTTCATGACCGCCCGTTTCAAGCTTTTATGCAACATAATAATCTCTTTTGGAACATAGTTCGTTCCATTCCGTTCTATAACCAAACAACAATCGAAAAACACCATGCCACGGATAAGGATTATGTTTTTTAAATGGTGGCTTTATCGACATTGAAGGGCAGACAATGGGAAAGGCAAACAATGGGCGTTTTTATGGGACGTGACTTATTTTCGGTATCATCGCAAATGCGCGAGTTACGGGAACGTGCGGGCTTGTCGACAATTGATATGGCCAAAAGCCTTGGTGTTGCGAGCGCTGATATAATCGAAAGCTATGAAGACGAAAATGCTTTTACACCCGACTATTTCTCCATTGAACTGACGGAAAAGATAGCCCGCGTTTTGATCGGACTGGGCAAACCGTCTATTCGTCCCGACGAAGTTTGGGCATTGGCTTTGCCTGATGCACGCACGCGGCTTCTTGCCAATCGTAAGGAGGCTTATAATGAAAGTGTCACCGTGCGTATTCCGCCGGAAATAGTCACCGGACAACTCGCTGCCAATATTATGGAAATGGCAGCCGCAAATTCTGAAGATGGGGTTGTTCCATCTGCAACCGGAAACAAAAAGGGAAAAAAACTGAAACCAGCGGATAATAGCCCCGTCAAAAAGGGTAAAAAGTCGCGAAACAAACAAGGAAAAAATAACATCGAACATTCAAGAGAAGAGAATATGAAAACAATCTATCAACCGGTTCTCATAGACGAGCCATTGGAAGCTTTTAATGAAAGTCGTTTGAAAAGCGTTGAAGACAGCCTTGTCGATTTCGAGCAGAACCGCCTGTTGCCGGTTTATGGACAGGAGGTCGGTGGAGAACATGGCGAATTCGATCTTGATGGCAATGTTTTATATGAAGTGTCATGCCCGCCGCAACTTATCCGGACAGTCGACGCTTATGCTGTCGAAATATCGGGAGAAACGATGTGGCCACGTTATCGTGATGGAGAAATTGTTTATTGTGATCCGACAAGGCGTGTGAAAAAAGGTGATTTTGTTGTCGCGCAAGTTATGTCGGATGATAATTCGGTTGCCCCCAAAGCATTTGTAAAAATGTTTTCTCATCATACTGATAAAGAGCTTGTACTCGAACAATTCAATCCGCCACGGAAGCTTGTTTTTCCTCATGACAAGGTTTTGTCAGTTCACACCATCACCTTTTCCGGCTCATCATTCGCGGATGCCGCTTGAGGTTTAATGCGAATATAAATCCTCGCATAACCACAAGCAGGTTTTCAGGCTTATTGCATCGGATGTGATATTGAGCTTCCCCTTTTGACCGCAAAAAAATCCGCACATATTTGTATCATTTGTGTGCGGATAGGGCGGTGAAAGGGGAAGTTTTTTGTTACTGGAACAGATTTTTATAACAATTTGAAATATCTATGTTTTAGTCAAACGGGAAAAATATATGTTTTGTTGATAAAATGATTCATATTTCTTTCTTAACGTATTGTTTACGAATGAATAATTCAGCTTTTTAATAATTCGGTTGAACGAGTGTTAAAAACACTATTAG
The DNA here is from genome assembly GCF_016102505.1 of Bartonella sp. B10834G3. Lineage (NCBI taxonomy): Bacteria > Pseudomonadati > Pseudomonadota > Alphaproteobacteria > Hyphomicrobiales > Bartonellaceae > Bartonella > Bartonella sp. B10834G3. The sequence goes on along the minus strand of NZ_JACFOM010000003.1, from coordinate 5,254 downwards.
GAATCTTGAACTTTCATCTGTTTCACGATGATAAAGCGGGCAAATAATCGTGCGTTTTATCGTGATCCGGTTATGAATTTCCGGTTCAGCAAGGTGTCCGTTTGTATCAAAAAATAGAATCAAGCGGGTTTTTACAAAACTTTCGATAATTTTATATTATGAATCTGTTCAGAATGTTTGAATATCTTGATTGGTGTTTATCCGGTCGGCCTCAGGGGTGCGAGTTCCGGTTATGGCACATTGCATCCGGTATTTCCTTTTCCAACTGCTATAATTTTAGATCAAAAGTGAAGCGATCGAAGTGGACAGCATGAATTTTTTGATCGGGACAAGCTTTAAAGATTTATACAATTTTTTGATTTTGCAAGGAGAGGTAAATTCGGGGCAATCAACTTTTGATGTTGTGGTTGTTCAGAAAAATTTGTTCATCCGGCTTGGTGGTGCGTCCGATGATTTTATTGCGTTGCGGAAAACGCCCGAAACGTTTGATAATATCGTGCCGGATTTCAGCTTCGCGCAATAGGTCGGCATTGTTCAAAGCAGTAAATAGTTCAATACTCTTTTCCTGATCGGCAAGTTTCTCCGAATGCGCGAATGGCATATAGAGAAAACCGCGTAATTCCGGATTAGTCCGTTGATCTGTCTCATTCTCCAAAGCCAGACGGGCGGTTTTTAGTGCATCATAGTCGCTGCAATAAGCCCGTGGATCATTACGGAACATGTTGCGGGAAAACTGGTCAAATACAAGAATCAAAGCCAGCAAGCCGTCATCGCTTGCCTGCCATGACCTCAAACGCCCTGAGAGCGCCGTTTGCCAAAGTAAAAAATATTTGTCACTTATTTCTTTGCCAAACTGCTCGTCTTCACCGAACCATTTTTCTTTTCCGGCATATTGCCAAAAAAAGATTATCTCGTGTGGTTCAATTTGCCGTCCACCCATTCATGTGCACCCCGAACTTGGGTATTTTCCAATATTTCAACAATAAGCTTATCATGCACGCGATTCATAATAATAGGAAGAGGAAAATTAACATCCTGCTATATTTATCAAAAAAGAATAATAATTATAATTCCACTAAAGGTTGAAAATTGATTATTGCTATTTTTAATTTGAAAAATTCTAAACTTTATGAATTTTTTTAAAAATATTTTTGTATTTTTAGTCGTATAAATATATGTTAATTATAAAGTTGTAATTTTCATTAACTGTATAAAATTTCACAATTATTTATTGGATTTGGGCTTTGTGCTCATCACATTAGCAAAACATTTATAATCCTTCCGCGGACACAAAACCTGATTGCCGACAAATTTCAGTGAACCCGATTTTCGGGGGGGGCGCGACTGAACGGGAAGTCATCAGGTAAGCCCGGTTCACTACAATAGAACAATATTGCACCATAACAATCTATCACCTGAAAGTGCGTCACTCTTGTCAAATTTTGTTGAAGGCTGTGTCTTTCGCAACTGCCGAGTTTTCACCCCAAAAAAATAAAGGGAATTTTGTAATCACGATTCCGTGAACGTTGAACGGACATGTGATTAGTATTCAGCCGGCTAGTTTCTTAAGTCAGTAGCAAGAGATGTTCATCAAGTCGACGATTTGAACGGTCTTTTAAAAAAACGGATAACCCGATCAGATGCGGGGATTCCGGAAATAAAAATAAAAAGAAGGAGAGTTTATTATGAAAAGATTAATGCTTGTCGCATCTGCTTTGCTATTGGGCGTAAGCAGCGCTTTTGCCGGTAATAGTTTTGGTGATGGTAGCCGGGTAAACCACTATGTCATCGGTCATTCAACCAACGTTCCGAGTGAGCAGTTCAAAGGCAAAGATAAAGCCTATTTCTATCGTGGCGATGGTTCGGTTGAGGACTCCTACTATCCGGGGCGTCATCTGAACTCTCCTGTTTCCCGGCATGGTGTGAGCGATCAGGAAATGCATAATTTTGATGATGGTTCGCCAGTAAATCATAACATGTAATTTCATCATTGCTACGATTTTTGAAAGCCCGGAGGTCATTCCTCCGGGTTTTTGTTTGCGAATTCTGTTCCGAATAATTAAAAGTAATTTAGACAAATAAAATAATTTCAAAACTATCAAACCAAGGGAAGAGAAATTCAAAATGACAAAGGTTTTAATATTGGGAGCAGGCGGGATTGGTGGCTATTTTGGCGGGCGGTTGCATGAAGCCGGAGGGGACGTGACTTTTCTTGTGCGTCCGGCAAGACAAAAACTGCTTCAGGAACATGGATTGCGTATAAAAAGCCCGGCAGGCGATCTGACAGCACAAGTCAAAACCATTACAAAAGAAGAGCTTTCCCGACAGGTTTCGCAAGGTATAACCTACGATTACGTGTTTCTTACAGCCAAAGCATATGATCTTCAAAGCGCGATTGATTCAATCCGTCCTGCTATGGGAAAAAACACCGTTCTTGTACCGGCATTGAATGGATTGGCGCATATTGATCGTTTGAATAAAGAGTTCGACAAAAATAACGTATTGGCCGGTTCCGTTATTATCCAGTCGACACTGACAGCCGAAGGCATTGTTTTACACCTCAACGACGACGCGATCGGAGTTTTCGGCTCTCAAGAGGTCGGTGAAGACGAACGTGCAATCCGCTTTGCCAGTCTTTTTGACAATGCCAAAGGTGTAGAAGTGAGGGCCGTAAAAAATGCCATACAGCGTATGTGGAACAAATGGGTGCGGCTTGCTACACTTGCCGGTATGACATGTTTGATGCGGGCAAATGTCGGAGAAATCAACCGCGCTCCGGGCGGGCAGGAAGCAATGATGGATTTTCTCGTTAAAAACGGTGAAATCGCAAAGGCTTCCGGCTATCCTCTTCTCGCCGGACAGATTGACGAGATGAGCGCTTTTTTCAAAGATTCGCGGTCACTGGCAACAGCTTCCATGTTGCGTGATATAGAAGCAGGTCACCAAACCGAAGGCGACCATATTTTGGGTGATTTGTTAAATCGGGCAAAGCATTTCGGCATTACACATCCTTTGCTTTCACTCGCTTATACAAATGTCAAAGCCTATGACGAACGCCGTCTTTCCGGTCGCGATAAGAAAAATTAGGCGGTTTTTTGACAGTCTGAAACAGTATGACCGAAAGCTGTAAAGAACGGCGCGGTGTTTTGAAAGCTGATAGCCTGCGGGTTGAATGCGATCCTAATTCCGATGGCAGACGTTGCGGGGTGGCTATCGGCTTCCTTTTATAATGGCTCTTTATAAGAAATGCCGGATAAGGACTGCCGGATAAGGAATGCCGGATAAGGACTGCCGGATAAGGAATGCCGGATAAGGAATACCGGAATTGCCCACACTTCCGCTTTGAAGAGACAAAGCCTTATTCTCATCATTGATCGTTCTCTAGCAACCGGGGAAGGGGGGCTTTTTGACTGTGAAATCCGGTTACAACGGGAAAATCTTGCATTGATCGTGTTTTCGCCCGCGAACGGGAAAGCAAATAACAAAAGAGCAGGTTTATACCTGCTCTTTCAATCAATTTTGTTGCAAATAGCCGTCAAGCCAATGTTTCGCGGTGCCATTCAATCGAAAGCTGTTCCTTGAAAGCAAATCGTAAAAGGTGCTGGTCAAAAATACCTTCAATTTTGATTGCTTCAAATTCATTAGGTGACACAATCTGAACAACGAGAGAGTTTGTTTCGGCAAACATGTCAACGGTAACATCATCGGAAAAAGGGATGTGAGCCTCTTTTTCATTAAATGTCAGATCCGGAAATTTATGGCTCCAATGTTTTGCAAGCTGTTGAAGATATTTGCCAGCATTTTCTGTCTCGATGATTGCACGCGAACGAATGGTCATTTCAGTTTCCTCCGGAATCTTCCTGTCAGTAGTCTTGCACTTTAGATAGGTATTTTTATTTGCGTCAACTATAAGCAAGGCTAAAAATAGATAAGAGATCGAAACATTTCCAATCAAACATGTTTTGAAAACCCGAATTGTTTGGCTTGAAAGTCAATCAAAAAGCCGCAACAGGCAGCTATTGCCGTTAAAATAGTCATCAAATGCCTGAAAAAATGATTTAAAAAACTGAAAAAATTGCGTTCGGGTGGGCTTGTCCCATCCGGTCAATAATGAGCAGGTTCCGACAGATGTTGGATAGCTGTTGAGAATTGTTGAATATCATCTCAATTCGTCAGGTATAAACATAGTTTTACCGAAGATTTTCATCTTTAAAGTGTGCAGAGATTGATTTAACCCTTAGATCAACTGGCGATATACAATAATCGGGTTTATGGTAAACGGGGGACTTCGTTACTGTTGTTTGACATTGCATTTTTGAGTAAGTTTGCTGTTTTAATGTGAACCTTTATGTTGACGTTAAAAACGTAACGTCAACATCAACGAAATAAAAACATTTTAATTAGTATTGAATTAATACTCAAAATGATGGTAACCTTCAAATTGGATTCTTGTTTTCTGTCGTAAAAACAAGTGGGGACCGGTTTTTACGATTATATTCAACTCGGGGATTGAATATGAGGGGTGGTTTTTTAAGTCGTTTTGCAAACAAAACGATTTCGTGGCTTACAATATTCTTTTATATTTGTTCGACATTTCTTCTTACGATCGCACAGGCGGATGCAGCACAGAGAAACCGTGATCGTCAGTATGAGGGGGCTTATGGTAGCAACTCTTATCACGGTGGTGGTTATCAGGGTGGTGATTATCAATCGCGAGGTTTGAATCCTGATAGTTATGGTAGCTCATCGTTAAATGATACCTATTCGACGCCGGTGATGACACGCGCCTATGTGCTGGTGTCCGGTGATACGCTGGATAATGTTGCCAAACGCTATAATCTGAGTGTTGAGGGGTTGCGTCGTCTCAATCAGGATCGCTTCTTCAAGAACGGCTTTGACAAGGTAACGGTGGGGGATACGGTTTATGTTCCGCTGTCACCGGTTTCTGATGACATGGCGCATTATCTCGAAACGGGATCCTCGCAGGATAGTGCAATCAGTTCGCTGGCAACACGGGCAGGGCAATTTCTTTCCAATGGTGGTCATAGCAGTGAACTGGAAAATATGGCCAAAGGATATTTTTCGGGTAAGGCCAATGGCGAGATCAATCGCTGGTTCAACCAGTTCGGCACGTCCCGCATCCAGTTGAATGTTGATGATGGCTTTTCGTTAAAAAATTCGCAATTCGAGATGTTGTTGCCGGTTTATGACAAAGGCAACAGTCTTGCGTTTACACAAACCTCCATTCATCGCA
>NZ_JACFOM010000024.1:0-350 GCF_016102505.1 Bartonella sp. B10834G3 | reverse complement strand
TCTTCGAGCTGTTGCCCTTGACATCTTTCGCGACTGCTTCAACCGTATAGCGGTTATTACCATTTTGCTGGTAGCGGGGAAGAACGACCGAATAATCGCTGACACCGCTTCCCTGAACAATCTTGCCGCCTGCTGCGATCAGGCTTGCTGCCATCACACTGACGCTTGCAACATCATGCTTGGATTTAACCGATATGCCAAGTGAATAAGTCTCGTTATAAAAGCCCGTAATGCCGCCAACCATATAAAGCTTGATGACTTCCTGCTTCTTATATTCAAGAACAATGTCGTTATTACGGTCAACCAGATCATATCTGCTTCCCGCAAGTGTGCGCATATCCCCGACCGCA
>NZ_JACFOM010000023.1:0-360 GCF_016102505.1 Bartonella sp. B10834G3 | reverse complement strand
TCGCTGTAAAGGTGAGTGTTGATCCTTTGCTATCACCTGCGTTAAATGATGTCGAAGATGCGATAAAGGTGGAATTTCCTTTTCCCCCATCGACTTTACCGGCGGTCAATGTCACAGTGGCTTCAAGAGTTCCAACAGCAACAGAAGAAACCTTCGGTGTAATTTTATAAGTTCCGACAAGCGTGCCTTGCAATGTAGCTACATAAATGCCGCTTTGAGCCGGTGTCTCTTGAATGTTCGACAGAATAACCTTGCTCTCATCCGGCTTGTTACCGCCCCCGTCAACAATGTCAAAAGCAAGGTCATTGCCTAATCCTGCAACAAGATTGCCATAAGCATCCTTCGCTGTAAAGGTGAGTG
>NZ_JACFOM010000022.1:0-374 GCF_016102505.1 Bartonella sp. B10834G3 | reverse complement strand
TTGAATTTCCGACAGAACAACCTTGTTCGTATCCGGCTTGTTACCGCCTTCGTCAACAATGTCAAAGGCAAGTTTGTTGCCTAATTCTGTGACGGGATTTTGATTGGCGTCCTTCGCTTTGAAGGTGAGTATTGATTGTTCAGTTCCATTTGCTGGAATGGATGCCTGATCTGCGCTAAATTCCGAATTGCCTGCAAACACGTTACCGGCGGTCAATGTCACTTGTGCTTCAAGAGTTCCAACAGCAACAGAAGAAACCTTCGGTGTAATTTTATAAGTTCCCGCAAGCGTGCCTTTTAATGTGGCTTTATAGGTGCCATCCGGTGACTCTTGAATTTCCGACAGAACAACCTTGTTCGTATCCGGCTTGTTAC
>NZ_JACFOM010000021.1:0-379 GCF_016102505.1 Bartonella sp. B10834G3 | reverse complement strand
ATAACCAAATTCGGGAATGTGCATTTCAGGACTTTCGATTTACTCGCTACAGGATTGTATAAATGTTTAACTCTTCGATCAGGAAGGCCACCTGGGCAAAAGGGGTGTCTGTTTGCACCCTTATTGCGTCACTGTTTTACAGCAGTACATCTTTAGCAGAAACGTTAGTTTTTGACGGAACCACCACTTCTATTTTGCAAACCGATCCAACAGGTAACCGCAGCACTTATAAAAGTCCTTATTCGAGCAATATTTATAGTGACAATGTTGTTTTATCCGTTGTCGAGGGGCAAGGTTCAAGCAGAGCGGGTTCTCTTCTGACACGCAGTGCTTCTGAAATTACGAGCACAACCGACGAACAGGGCGTTGCTATCATACG
>NZ_JACFOM010000020.1:0-406 GCF_016102505.1 Bartonella sp. B10834G3 | reverse complement strand
GCTTATTCGGAAGGTCGTGCAGCAAGCCTCGGCTTTGTTTCGCAAGGCTCCGATGTTATTGCCAACAGCATGGGCACAATTAGCAGTATGGCAACAAGAGCGGATAACCGCATCAATCATCCGCTCTATGTTCCCTTTATCATAACCGGTGGCTCTTCCTCCCGTTATCAGACAGGAAGCCATGTCGAGATTGACGGTTTCAACATGATTGCCGGTCTTGCTTTCGGCTTTAACCTTGAAGCCGGTCATAAAGTCACAACCGGCGCATTCTTTGAATATGGCCGCGGTACTTATGACACCTATAACAGTTTCGACCGTTTCGCTTCTGTCAAAGGTGACGGTGACAGCGATTATAAAGGCGGTGGCATTTTCGCCCGTCTTGAATTTGCCGGAACCGGTCTCGGAT
>NZ_JACFOM010000002.1:385879-861119 GCF_016102505.1 Bartonella sp. B10834G3 | reverse complement strand
TGGTAACAAGCCGGATACGAACAAGGTTGTTCTGTCGAACATTCAAGAGACACCGGCTCAAAGTGGCACTTATAAAGCCACATTGCAAGGCACGCTTGCCGGAACTTATAAAATTACACCGAAGGTTTCTTCTGTAGCTGTCGGAACTCTTGAAGCCACTGTGGCAATAAAGGGTGGTGATGTCGATACCGGACGATCCAGATTTGTAGTAGATCGGGAATCCATTCCAGCAAATGGAACTGAACAATCAACGCTTACCTTTACGGCGAAGGATGCTTATGGCAATGTTGTTGCAGGATTAGGCAACAAACTTGCCTTTGACATTGTTGACGAAAGCAACAAGAGACCGAATACGAACAAGGTTATTCTGTCGAACATTCAAGAGACACCGGATGGCACTTATAAAGCCACATTGAAAGGCACGCTTGCCGGAACTTATAAAATTACACCGAAGGTTTCTTCTGTTGCTGTTGGAACTCTTGAAGCACAAGTGACATTGACCGCCGGTAAAGTCGATGGGGGAAAAGGAAATTCCACCTTTATCGCATCTCCGACATCCTTTAAAGCAGGTGATAGCCAAGGATCAACACTCACCTTTACAGCGAAGGATGCTTATGGCAATCTTGTTGCAGGATTAGGCAATGACCTTACCTTTGACATTGTTGACGGGGGTGGTAACAAGCCGGATGTGAACAAGGTTGTTCTGTCGGAAATTCAAGAGTCACCGGCTGGTATCTATAAAGCCACATTGCAAGGCACGCTTGCGGGAACTTATAAAATTACACCGAAGGTTTCTTCTGTTGCTGTCGGAACTCTTGAAGCGAGTGTGACGATAAAGGGCGGTGATGTCGATACCGGACGATCCACATTTGAAGTAGATCCGAAATCCATTCCTTCAGATGGAACCTTGTCATCAACACTCACCTTTACGGCCATAGATGTTTATGGCAACGCTATGAGCGGGCTTGCTACAACCGGTTCTGGTGACAAGGTTAGTTTTGTCGTCACAGACAACAACGGAACAACGGTGTCTACAACTGGCAGTCCTGTTTATCTCACTTCGCCCAAAGAGACAGCCGATGGTAGCGGCATTTACACTGCTACATTGAAAGGTGCAAAGATCGGGGAATATATAATCAAACCGAACATTTCCAATAAACCTGTCGGAGAACTTAAAGCTAACGTGATGGTGACAGTCGGCGCGGCGAATGCAGCTAAATCCACCTTTACGGCAACCCCGTCAAGCTTTAACGCAGGTGATAGCAAAGGATCAAAACTCACCTTCAAGCCAATGGACGTGAATTTGAATCCCATCAAGGGGCTAAGTGGCAGCGATGTCGGTTTTACCATCAAAGATAGTAGCGGGAATATAGTGGTTCCCGATGGCACTGCCCTCAATCTGACAGACATCACAGAGACATCGCCTGGCACCTATGAAGCCACATTCACGGGCACAAAAGCGGGGTATTATTATTTTACATCGACGGTTTCGGGTGTTGCAGTTCTTTCCCAAGGGGTAAGAATATACCCCGGTGCAATAAATGAAGGTACATCGGAGTTCAAAATAGATCCACCAACAAATAAATCAGGTAGTTCTTCAATAGTCACTTTCACAGCCAGGGATATTTACAACAATCTGGTGACAGGGAAGGCGAGCAACATTGGTTTTGTCGTCACGTCGCAAAATGCAGACGCATCAAGCATGTTTATGAGTAAAATTCAGGAAACGTCAACAGATAGCGGAAAATATGGGGCCTCTGTATGGAGCTACTATGCGAGGACTTATACAATTACACCGACGGTTTCCAATGTCGCTTATAACAGTTTAGCCAAAGATTTCACTGTAACGGCGGGGCCATTGGACGAAAGAACATCCAGTTTAACCGCTGATAATAACAATCCTTATCTTGATGATATCGTAACGCTCACCTTTAAACCGCGTGATCTTGCTGGGAATATCATTGTTTATGATCCTTCAAAACTGGGCTTGAAAGCATCCACCTTATTTGAATTTCTGGATGCAACAAAAAGTGAAAATGAAGAAGGAACCTATCTGCTGAGATTTAAAGTCCTAAAGAGGGGAAATGTGTCCCTATATCCCACTTATGATGGGGGAGTAACTAATAATAGTTTTTACAAAATCTTGTTCTTTAATTCAAACCCGGTAAAAGAAACGACCAAGTTTTATTTAGACAAGGATATTTATAGTGCAGGTAGTTTCGCATATTTATACATAGGCTTGCGAGACAAAAATGGTGATGACGTTATAGGGACCGGTGGAGATACTATGGGGGATTTTCAAAAAAACCAAATGGCAAGTGTGCTCACAAGTCCGGGGTCGGATTATATAGAAAAGTATACCAGCAGTTACTTTCCCGACGAGTTAAAAATAATAGATGGCCACACTTACATGACATTTGTGTATGTAGTAAAAAAAGCCGGCACGAATTTAACGTTCACGTTAAAATATCCGGAATGGCAGGACGCATTGTCGACTAATGCATTTTCTATAACTCCATCGATAGCATTTGCCAATTCTGTTAAAATCGAATTAGATAAAAAAGAATATAAAGTGGGAGACGATATCATTGTTACAATTCATCTCTTTGACACCTCTGGTAATCCCACAACAATACTGTCCGAATATTCCTACATTGATGTACCAAATGCCACAACCACAATGCCGAGAGATAGCCGATATGGTGTAAACACTACAAACTGGAAAAAAATAGATGACTATACCTATCAGGTAACCTATAAAGCAAGAACACCAGGCACCAATCTACAATTATATGGATATAATGTGTGGATCACCCTTCCAACAAATACTTACAGAATCGGGGATCCATTCAATATTGTAGCCAATTAGGATGTGAAAAAATCCTAATAATTAAATGGCTTTTATAAAACTGTGGTTGCTTTAGTGTGGAAAAATGTGAAAAGTTAAATTTGTTGATAATCAGCGCGAAGGTTTTTAGTTATCTGACTCAAAACTTTTGGCAATTGTGATATAGCAAAAATCATCGCCGGCATTTTGTTGTGTGATACGGTGGCGTTCATTGTGATATTGCGGTGTTCATTCTGGTATTGCGGTGTTCATCATGAATGCGCAAATAGAAAAAGCGGTTTATCTATGCGGGAGTGCGATTGCGGGTAAGAGAATTTAAGGCATAAACCACGGCTTTATAAAAAATGTTGTCTGAATGAACCGCAGCTTGGCCGATAGGCATTTTATCACCAAACGGGTTTGGCAAAGCAGAGTGGGTAAAGAAAACACAGCAAAATTGGCTTAAGCAAGGCAACACATAGCCAAGAGCCAGGCAACACATAGCCAAGTTCGTTCAAGCAAAGCAAAACACAGGCAATTTGACTTAAGCCAAACAGAACCAGACAATTTTACTTAAGCAAAACAGAACGCTGCCAAGTTGATTTTAACAAGGCAAAACACAGCCAAATTAACTTAAGCAAAGCAGAACACTGTAAAATAGTCGGTTCGGGTTTTGTTAAGCGGTGTTAAGCCCGGTCTGTCGGGGATGGTATATTTCATATTCGGTTGGAATAGCTTTATTTCTTTTGTGCCACGATAGGCGCAACCGGCTTCTTTGCCGTGTGCTCGAAAAGAACGGATTGTTTTTCAATTGAAAAGCCCTATCCAAGCTCTGACCGGTGTTGCATTTTACCACCTCAACGGTTTTCGCGTCTGTTTTTTTAAAAGATGGGTTCTTTTAATCCACGCTAGCACTTTCACTTTACGCTATATGTCCATGATTGAAAGTGGGTGGGCAAAGGAAAAACAGACCCTACAGCCCGCAAATAACAAATATTCCCGAATAGCGAAAAACCGGCCTGCAAACGCCATGTTCGCTGCCGGTTTTACGAAAAATGATTGCCATAAATAGATTTCAAACATTCGCAAAAAATATGAAACGAATGTTTATTCTGCCGGTTTGAATTCCGCTTCAATGGTAAGGTTGACATCGTCACTCAATGGCCCTTCGAGTTCATTGACGCCAAATTCGCTACGCTTGATAACCGTTTTTGCAGAAAAACCGAGGGCGGGTTTTTTCGTCATCGGGTGAGAGGCAAGAGTGCCATTCAATGTGACATCAAGCACAACAGGTTTGGTCACACCGTGAAAAGTCAAGTTGCCGGTAACCTTTCCTGTTTTTTCTCCTGTCAATTCGATAGACGTTGAATCAAAAGTTATGTTTTTGTATTTGTCGGCGTCGAAAAACATTTCACCGGCAATTTCGTCATTAAATTCATTGGGCGTTTTGGGATAGTTTGTATCAACCGACTTCGGATCTATCCTGACATGCAAGACCGATTTTTCAACATCGTTTGCATCAAGATCAAGCTTTGCTTCGATTTTGTCGAAACGTCCGTAATAATTGGAAAGGCCGAAATGTTTGATGCTCCACAACAGGTTTGTATGTGCTGCATCCGACACGTAAGCCCCTGTTGGAACATCAAGTTTTGCCGCTTTACCAGCCGAAGCGCCCCAGAAAATGCATGGAACTACAAAGGCTGCTGCAATCGTTGTTTTATTGATGAACATATTATTTTCTCCCCGTTTCAGGAATTTACAACATGTTATAGAGTTTAGCGTTTTATTATTATCTTTAAAGGGGTAACAATTGGAACAGAATGTCTCCGGAATATTGACAATCAAATCGTTCGATTGTTTTGTGTTCCGGTTTCAAAAGAAGAAACTTGCAATATTTGAAATACAAATCTTTTGAAAATATTGATTTTCTTCTAAAGAATTGAATGATGCCCGATTACAATCGGTAAAATGGAAGTTGTCACATTGCCAATGCTTGGCACAAAATAATAATGGTTTATTTAAAAATATATTTTCAAATGACGGTAAATGACTAACACATTCGATGTTCTTTCCTGCGACGCAAGTGTTTCTAGCCTATAAAGTAATAAGTATGATTTCTAACCGGCTTTAAAAAATTTGAGATATTGTTAACCTTTTCACATCGGAAAGGAAGCAAAACCCTTGCGTTTTGACCATGTTGTTTCCATATAGAACTTGTTTAAGGACGTTGGTCCTGAACCGGTAAACGCCAAGAGCCTTTTTTGAAGGCTGCTTAAAAGAGGGAATATAATGAGCGTTTTACGCTATTTTACCGGCGCCTTTATTTTTACAGTTGTCGGTCTGAGCCTGGGTATGTGGCTTGGCTATGTTGAAACAGGTTCCACCAGCGGCATATTTGAATATCTGTTCATATGTTGTGTTCTCGGTGTTCTGGAAATTTCACTTTCATTCGATAATTCCATTATAAATGCGCGTATTTTGCGTGATATGAGCCCGGTTTGGGAACATCGTTTTTTAACATGGGGTATTGTTATTGCGGTGTTCGGGATGCGGGTTATTTTCCCATTGATTGTGGTGGCTTTTGCCGCGTGGATCAGCCCCTTGCAGGCATTGAAACTGGCCATCTGGGAGCCGCAACATTACGCAGAAATCATGACAGATGCCCATGTCGGTATAGCGGCATTTGGTGGTACTTTTCTGTTTATGGTGGGGCTTAAATATTTCTTTGACCCTGAAAAAGAAACCCATTGGATTTTGTTTCTGGAAGGGCGGGCAAAAAAATATGCGTCAATCCACGGTATACAGATTGCTATAACGCTTGTCCTTGTGCTCATTTTTTCCAGCCTCGTAAAACCGGAAGACGACCATACATTTCTGGTTTCGGCAATTTACGGTTTGCTCGCGTTTATCGCTGTTGAAGGCTTGGGCGTTTTAATGGATGCCCGCAAACATACGATGGAAAATGTCTATAAAGGAGGGGTGGGTGCTTTTGTTTATCTCGAAGTATTGGACGCGAGTTTTTCCTTCGATGGTGTGATCGGCGCTTTTGCACTTTCTACCAATCTTTTTGTTATTGCAATCGGTCTGGGGATTGGTGCCTTCTATGTCCGCTCGATGACTGTGCTTCTTGTTGATAAAGGAACACTTGCACAATACCGCTACCTCGAACATGGGGCTTTTTATGCCATTCTGGTTCTCGCATTTATCATGTATCTGCAGACCGTCATACATATTCCCGAAGTGGTGACGGGTGTTATCGGAATGGTGTTCATTCTGACTGCTCTTTATTCTTCTATCCGCTTCAACCGCAATCATCCCGATTGGCACTTGACTATTCCGAAAGATTAGGCGCGCACAAGAAATTTGACGCAGTTGGCGATGTTGCTGTGCAATCATTGGTGGTTGCACAGTGTCACTCTTCCTCTCAAGTCAACCGGTTCATATAGATTTGTTGCGTTTCGGTCAGAACATCGTCCAGTCTTTTGCCGCTTGTCCAGACATTGAGCGATTCTGAAGGATTTATACCGTTTTCAAGACGGTCGTCAGGTTGATAGGTGCCGATAATTGTTGTGAGCGGAATAACACCTGCCCATATGGGGTTGGCATAATCTTCCTCGTCATCGTGAGGTCCTGATGCGCGCATTTTTGCTGCCGCGACATCAATTTTCATCTTTATCACAGATGTTGCTTTCAGCTCTTTTTGCGTGACCTCGCGCATTTCCTCTGTTCTTTTCGGGAAAAAACGCTCGATCATATTGTTAAGCGCGCGATATTTTTCTTCTTCATTTGAAACAAGCATGGCTTTGCCAAAACACATCACCGAGCGATAGTTGACCGAATGGTGGAAAGCCGAGCGTGCAAGAACAAATCCGTCAAGGCGGGAAACAGTGACACATACATCCACCCCTTGCTTCAACCGATTTATCATGCGCGAGGCGGATGAACCGTGCCAGTAGAGATAGTCGCCTTCGCGCCAATGTGTTGTCGGGGTGCAAAAAGGCGTATTGTCAATCACATAGGCGACATGCGCCAGAGCCGAGCTGTCGAGAATATGATAAACTGTTTCCTTTTTATAAGAGGCACGTTTGTAGCTTCTTTTAACGCGGTTTTTATCGGTTATGGAGAAGTCTTCGGTCGTCATTCCATTTGCCTTGCAAAAGTTGATAGAACCCGCCAATAGTGTTCTATGAAATTGGAACAAAAAAGAACCACATTAAAACAAAAAAATCAGACCAATTTTCCCGACTGGTCGGCAATGATGCCGCTTGTTCCGGAGAATGGCCGGAAGCCCGCAAATGTCTATCGCCTCATCAGGCAAGCGATTGATAAGAAACAATTCGAGTATGGTGCGAAATTACCCCCCAGTCGGGATTTGGCAAAGCGGTTTTCTATTTCCCGTTCAACGGTGGTTGCAGCTTATGAAATGTTGGCTGCCGACGGTTACATTATAACGAAGCGGGGAAGCGGCAGTTTTGTTGCTTCAAATGTATCGCGCACATTCAAACCTCGAATTTCGGTGCCGGAGCGTGAACAAAAATCGGCCTATCACTTATGCGAGTTGAGTATACCTCTTGAAAATGACAAAGCGATGAGCGTGTTTCGCCGCCTTTTGAACAATCGCGCAGCCAAAGCGTGTATACGTCACTATAACTATACCGATCCACGCGGGACACTGGAACTGCGCGAGGCGCTTTCGGCTTATTTGAGGCAAGCCAGAGGGCTCAACCTTGATGCTTCACAAATTTTTATAACGACCGGTACGCAACAATCACTGGATCTTTGCCTGAGATGTTTTTTGAGCGATAAAGCGACAATTCTCGTTGAAGACCCGTCTTATCACAATGCAATTCAGGCACTTGAAGCACTCGGCAAGAAGTTGGAATTTTTACCTCACGATAAACTTGACGATGACTTGAATTTGCCACCGGCTGACGCAATTTTGCTCAGCTCTTCAAGACGATTTCCTTTAGACGGCACGATCGGGCTGTCGCAGCGCCTCAATTTGTTAAAATGGGCGAAAGATAACAATGCGATGATTATTGAAGATGATTATGATAGCGAAATCCGCTTTGAAGCCTCGCCTCTGACTGCTATTCAAGGCCTTGATGACAATGGTTCTGTTATCTATTTCGGCACATTTTCCAAAACGCTTTTTGCCGGTCTTCAATGCGCCTATATGGTTGTACCTTCGCACCTATGTGAGCGCCTTATCAAATTTCGTAGTCTCGTTGACAGGCGCGCCGTTACTTTTGTTGAAGAAGCTTTGGCCGATTTTATCAATGGCGGCCATTACGCGCGGCATTTGCGCCGGTCAGCCAGGATTGTCAAAAACAACAGAGATGCTCTCGTCAAGGGATTGCAGAGCGGAAAAGGGGCAAATCTCATGCATCTCGCCCCGCCGCGACAGGGGCTTCATCTCGTTACACTTCTTGATAAAAATATCAACGATGTCGCATTGGAGGCCGAGCTTCAAAAAGCCGGTTTTGCCGTTCGCGCAATCTCGAATTATTGCCGGAATAGTCGTGAAAACGGCCTACTCATGGGGTATTGCGGCTTTTCGCCCGAACTTTTTGAACAAGCAGGAAAAGCAATTTCCGATATAATCGGCACATATAAAACCCGTAATCGTTTGTTTTGAGATTTGGAAAACGCGTCAAGCATAAGAAGCTCGATACGAATTAGGGAAAGGGTAAAAGCGGTTTCCGTGCCATGCTCTTGAAATTGGCCAAGCAAAAATCAGGCAAGTTTTGACCCGATGAAGGGAGATCAGAAAAATGCATTGTTTCATTTTCCCGCATTTCTGAAATCCAATTTATAATGTTTTCGGGACTGTTTTCGGGTTTTTCGGGCAATAAATCGGGTTACAAATTTAAAAGAGGGAGAAAGATTGGAAAAGCGCGGGCAGGGGGAAATGACGAAATAGCAGAGATAGCCGGTTGTTAAACTTTTTTGGAAACGTTTAAGTTGTGAAATCTTTAACGGGGCAATTGTGCGATTGTCCCGTTATTATTTTTTAAGAGGAAAAACGGAATAGTTACAGTTTTTTTAATCCAGACAATGGTTCGGAAAACTATTTCGTTTAGAAATTTTGCCTTTAAAGTGTGGTTGTCGGAGGTATGTTGTCTTTCATTGTCGTGACAAATTCGGGGCGCGGAACGGGTTCTGCTTCGGGTAGAGGAGCCGGATTTTCTGGTAACGGTGGCTGAGGGTGAGCCGGTTTAAGGGGAGAATGGTCGGGGGTAACCTTATGCGGCGGCGTATGATGCGGGGCTGGATGATGTGGTTCCGGATGAGGTGCATGTCTATTTCCGTCGCCTTCCAGACTGGCATTTACAGGACTAAAACTATAAAATTCACGTCCGATGATGATGAAGACAAAACCGATCAGTCCCAGAAAACCCAATGAAAGGTAAAGCAAGGTAAAATCGGGGATGGGGGTATCAAAAAATGTGGCTTCGGCGATTGCTTTCAAATTGGCCGAAACAATGATTGCCGTTGCAACCGGCGCGAGAAACACCAACACAACGCCAACCCAACCCAAGCCGGTAAATCTTTGCCGTATCAATGTAAATGACAGGTTTGATAATGCTGGCCGCGAGTGGTTTTGTCGGGAGAGTGGTTGGGTACTTACGAGTGAATAGAAGAAATATATAAGCACAATTAATGCAATAAAACCTAATATCAAAAATATTAGAGCCATTTTAGGTATCCCTCTCTATAATGAACTTTAAAAAGAATATAGAAAGGTTTTGAATTGTGTCTATAAAATTGCACAATATCGAATAATCATTCGCGATCTATTTGAAAAAACCAAATTTCTTTGTCGGAACATTTTTTGCTTTCTTGTGCAGAGTGGGCTTGAAAATATTGTTTCAAGTGAAAGAAAAAGCGGAAAGCAAATGCGGGTTGGAAAATCGGCCTTCGGACAAGCTGAAAATCGTCTATAAAGAGCAGCGAACGAAGAACAGCAAAATGACAGTGCACACAAATAATGCTGCTTTTTAAAAGTGATGTTTCAGGAAAACGGATGAGAGTGCCCCTCACACGATCATGCCTTTACCACCCCTTGTTTTCCAATAAATTCACGCAGACGCGGGCATTCGGCAGTAAAAAGGTTGTTTGGCCACGGAAAGCTTGAAACCTGCAATTTTCACGGTACGACAAAAACACGCCATCGGGAAAACAGGAAGAGCAAGGTTTTTAACAGTTTCAGCAACGGGTGATGATGCGTTTCATAGACACTTGCGGTTTTCAATGCTATTCAATCTCGCATAGCATTGGAACGAAGTTATTTAAATGAAACTATCTGTCGTCATTCCCTGTCGTAATGAAGCTGAAAATCTGGCTTTTCTGCTTGATGAAGTCGATAATGCCATGAACGGGCGCGATTACGAGATTCTCGTCGTGGATGACGGTTCGACCGACGATACACCCAAGGTATTATATAAACGGATGAGCGAGGGCAAACCTTTGCGCCATATCCGTCATGATCGCTCGGCCGGTCAAAGTGCTGCGGTGCGTTCGGGAGTTTTTGCGGCTTCAGGCGATATTGTTTTGACGATTGATGGTGACGGGCAGAATAATCCCGCTTATCTACCGGAACTTGCCGATGCGCTTATTGCCGCCGGGCCGGAATACGGGCTTGCCGCCGGTCAACGTTTGAAACGTACCGATACAAAATTGAAGCAGCTTTCCTCCAAACTTGCCAATAAATTGCGGCAGGCAATTTTGAAAGACAATACGCGCGATTCAGGTTGCGGGTTAAAAGCAATCCGTACAGAGCTTTTCCGCCAATTGCCGTTTTTTGACGGTTGGCACCGTTATTTGCCAGCGCTGGTTCTGCGTGAAGGTTTCAAAACGACGCATATTGATGTGGTCGATCGCCAACGTGTCCATGGCCATTCCAATTACGGTATTCTTGATCGCGGCCTTCGTGGTATTCTCGATCTCTATGGTGTCTGGTGGCTGCGTCGCCGTCGCAAAGTTGTTCCCAAGGTGACAGAAATAAAGGCAAAGGGCGAAAAATGAGCGGCATTTTCTCACAATTTACCCAATGGTTACATGATGTCTTTGTCGCCCAGTGGGACGGGTGGATTGTTCTGGGCTTTGTTGCACAGGCGCTTTTTATGATGCGTTTTGTTGTCCAATGGCTTGCCTCTGAAAAAGCCAGAAAAAGTGTTATGCCGGTTGCATTCTGGTTTTTTTCGCTAGGGGGCGGAACGCTTCTGCTTATATATGCGATCAGGCAGAAAGACCCTGTTTTTATTGCCGGTCAGGGCTTGGGGCTCATTGTTTATATTCGTAACCTTTCGCTGATTTACCGCGAAAAGAAACACAAACAGATGAATTCCTGATCGCGGGCGAAATTGCACCTGAAAACGAAAGCCGCTAATTTTTCAAAAATCAAGCTTTTATAATGTTTTTCCGTGAGAAACGCGCTCCTTGGCGACAACGAACCGGAGCCGTTTTGCTTGGCTTGCCGGTCTCTCTTCGGCCGGTCTCTCTCCTGCCGGTTTCTCTCAAGCGAGATATGGTTCAAGGCAGATAAAGATATGAAACGATACGTTTCACATCGCTTCCTCCGTTAAAGCCGATTTCCACTTCGCCGGTTTTTCCTGTTGTCGGCAAGCCGGCCTTCAAAAGAGTTGCGCACAAGTCATCGGGCAATTTTCCGTTTCCCGTCCATAATACCATGAGCGGCGTCTTCAATCTTTCAATTACAAAAGGCGAACCTATGTGAATGGTCTTGAGCGTTGGGTCAAGCAGGCGCAAATTGCCGGGCAGTTGCGGGTGACGCGCGAAAACCATGACAAACGGCCCTTCAGCGCGAAGTGTCCGATCAAGTGTTTTATAGTCAAAAAGCTGTTCCGGCGGGGCGAACCGGTTATAGGCGGTTGCGATGTTGAGATAAAGGACAAACGGCACGACGAGCCCCGCAATAGCGCCGATCACACCGAATGCGCGCACATATTTCAAAGAGTAGCACAAGCGCGAAAGGACAATTGCAAAATAGGCGGGTGCGAGAAAAAGCAATGGCTGTAACCAGCGGTCTTTGACATTTGTAATACCGAGCACGAGGACAAGCGCAACTACAAGCAAAATGCCGAAAAGCAAAATGTGGTATATGAGATGTTCGGCTTTGTTTTCATCTCTTGTAGTCAATCGGGATACTTTGGAATTGGAAAAACTATGTAATCCGGCCAATATCAAAGCAATAATAAGCGCAATCGAAACAAAACCCAAAGACGCTGTAAAAAAATCGGCAAGACCGGTTAGACGATCGGTAAAGAAGCTCCCTGTCTTACCCATTGCCAGTTTGTTGGCACGTGCAACGACGCTCGCGGGGTGGGCAGACATATAAATGGTAGCCGGTGCAATAGCGATCAAGGCTACAACTATAGCCAGTGGAAAGTAGCGGTTTTTCAGCGCGCTGCGGAAGTCCCGCGTTAAGGCTGTGCCGCCGAAAAGTGCAATAAGAAAGAGTGCTCCGTTATATTTGCCTAAAATTGCGGTTGCACAAGCCAGCCCCAAAAGGATAGCTCGTCCAAAAGAGGGTTTGCGGCAAAAAAAACAGAATGCCAGAAACGTATAGGCAGCACCGGCGGTTCCCATAATAGAATGGGTAAGCGCACGTTGTGACTCCCAGCCGATTTGGGGCAGCAGGAACATTGCAAGCATAGATGCTCCTGCCACAACAGGGCGCACGTCAAGAAGCCGTAGCGCCAGATAAACCGAGAGGAAAGTGGTTGCAAGAAGACCGAATTTGATAATTTGCAACAAATAGAAATGAAGCCCGAAGAGCTGTTCGACGGCAAAGGCAATCCATGTATAAAGCGGCGGCTGCGAACCGCCATAGCCCCAATTCCAGAAACTGATATTGGACGCAAGTTCGGCATCGTCAAGCCCCGCACCTTGCGAGATAACAGACACAAACAAAGCTTCAAATGCGAAATAGAAAATAATGAAGCAAACAGCGATAACGCCGTAATCCGGTTTGTTTTTTGCCATCTGCTTCATCCTTTTCTTGTCCCGCTTATATAATCGTCGGCTCATTCAAACCGGATATCGTCATATAAACGATCACCAAGTGAACAATTTTCTGTTTCAAACAATGACCGTCTACTTAACGGCCGATGGATATATAATCGAGATCTATATCCTGAAATTCTTCCGGTTTATAGATATTACGCAAATCGACAATTTTGCCGGATGGCATAAGTTCGGCAAGCTTTTTAAGGTTCAGTGCCCGATAGGCGTTCCATTCCGTAATGATTGTGAGGACACCGGCGCCTTTGGCGGCTTCATAAGGCGAAGAACACCAGACAATATTGTCGAGAACTTTTTTTGCCTGTTCTTCACCTTCAGGGTCGTGAGCACGTATCGTCAGACCGGCTTCCTGCATGACTTTGATAATCGTTAAAGCGGGAGATTCGCGGACATCATCTGTATTGGGTTTGAATGTCACACCAAGCACAGCAACCGTATCGGTATTTTTTTCTTTTGCTGCTTTGATAATACGCTCGCCCATTTTTACCTTTCGTTCTTCATTGATCGAAATAACTGTTTCAATCAATTGTTGGGGAGCCTTATAGCGCAGGCCGGTTGCTGCAAAAGCGCGCGTATCTTTAGGAAAACAGGAACCGCCAAATCCCGGACCGGCGTGCAGAAACTTGGAGCCGATGCGTTTATCCATGCCGATTGCCTGTGCGACTTCCTGAATATTGCCACCGGTTTTTTCGCATAAATCGGCAACCTGATTGATGAATGTGACCTTCATGGCAAGAAAGGCATTGGCCGCATATTTGATGAGTTCGGCATTTTCAAGCGAGGTAATGACAAGCGGCGTTTCGCGCAGATAAAGCGGGCGGTAGAGTTTGCGCATTGTTTCGCGCCCACGTTCATCTTCAACGCCCACAACAACCCTGTCGGGACGCATGAAATCTTCAATGGCCGAACCTTCACGCAGAAATTCCGGATTGGATACCATAGAAAAGCGGATTTCCGGCCGCTGCTTTTGTATACGTTCACGAATGCGGGAATTGGTGCCGACAACGACAGTCGATTTGATAACGATGACTGCACCATCTTTCATGGCATGGGCCACCTGATCGGCAGCCTGTTCTATAAAATGCAGGTCTGCTTCACCATCGCCGCGGCGCGATGGTGTGCCTACAGCGAGGAAAATAACATCGGCTTCTTTGACGCTGTTTTCCAGATCGGTTGAAAAGAAGAGGCGTTCTTCCTTGATGTTTCTTATCATCATTTCATCAAGACCGGGTTCAAAAATTGTGGCTTCACCTTTTTTCAACCGCGAAATAATATCAGGATTGGAGTCCACACATGTCACGTCGAATCCGAATTCGGCGAAACATACGCCCGAAACCAGCCCGACATACCCGCTACCGATCATGGTAATTTTCATCAAAGTCTTCCTTGCAAAATATCATGCCTTTTTGATATGACTGTTTTCACGTGACTTCAACCGTCAAGTGAGGGAAATAAGGGGAGAAAAAATGGCAGGCGAGGCTCTTATCGTTGTTGATGTTCAGAACGATTTTTTACCCGGTGGTGCACTCGCCGTTCCGGATGGTGATCTCATCCTCCCGACAGTCCAAGCGCTGATGATGCGCTTCGATCATGTTATTCTCACACAGGATTGGCATCCGCAAAACCATCAGAGTTTCGCTTCCAATCACCAAGGGGCTTCCGCTTACGATACCATAAATGTCGATTATGGCCCGCAAACACTTTGGCCGGATCATTGCATCCAAGGCTCGAACGGGGCAGCAATTCACGGGTCTCTTCCCGTTGACAAGGCCGAAATGATAATCAGAAAAGGTATGAATCCGGCAATAGACAGCTATTCCGCATTTTTTGAAAATGACCGTAAAACACCCACCGGATTGCGAGGCTATTTAAAAGAGCGCGGTTTGCACAAGCTTACTTTCTGCGGTTTGGCGACAGATTTTTGTGTGGCCTATTCAGCACTCGACGCAAAGAATTGTGGCTTTGACGTGTCGGTCGCGCTTGGTGCTTGTGCTGGATTGGATCTTAACGGTTCGCTTGATCTCATGTTGAAAACAATGAATGATACCGGAGTGAATCTGTTGATGGGAGCACTTTAACCCGTCAAGCGCCGGTCTTTCAAAAAAAACGGCTTGTTTCCGATAAAACGGCTTGTTTCCGATCGTTTCGCTTTTCTTGAAAACAGTATAGGTCGAACTGTCGCCCGCCGGTTGCTGTCAAAAGGAAAGCACAAACACGTTCCAAACGGCCGCATTAACAACCTGACCAGTCAGGCTTTACCAGCGAAAAGTTAACCCATTCATCTATCAATGCGCTTTCTTCTATAGCTACACGCTTTGCCGGAGCCGGATGATGATTATTAAATCAAGGCCTGAATATTCTAGCTTTTCGGCAGGCGTCTGGCGCAGCGCTCGAAAATTTGTCTGGCAAATTTGTTTGTAATTTCAATCCGCTCGCTATTGGTCGAAAACTGATTCTCCTTATAAGCGAGTTCGACAATTTTTTTATATACCGGATCAAGTATTTTCTGGTCTTCGGGTGACTTTTCTTTTAGCCCGTTTAAAATAAGGCTGGTTGTTTTTTCGATCGGTACGCCGCTTTGACGAACCATCATGACAGAACGACCAACTCCGGCAAGGTCTTTACATTCGATATTGGTTTCTTGTGAAAAAGCAGATGCAGGTAAAAAAGCTAAAAGAAATAGTGTCTGAGCGAAACGCATAAAAGTCTCCCGATTAAAAATAAACGTTCCTTTGACCGGCTATATCGGCACAAAAAGATGCGAACATTTAAAATCATCAAGAAAATTTTTTGCTATTTTGATACCTCTGTCAAGCATGAAAAAGACAAAACATCTTGATAACTTGTCTTTTTATCGAGCCAGAGTATAGCTTGCGATAATTGACCTGATTGTTGTTGTAATTTTTCTGAAAAATAAATCCAATCACCTATATTGAGTGGGAAATAATCAGCCACCGATAAAGATTCGCGCAGTCTTCGCATCATCAGGGGACTATAGACATCAGACCCCATGCGCCGTTTTTCATTTTTCAACCATATACGAGAAAGCCGGTTGTGCCAGTTACGATATTGCTCGCGCTTATCCAGAATCAATTTGGCAAAATGTCCGTCGGCCAAAGCATGAACTGCCCAAAGTCCCAATGGAAAAGGCGCATAAAGAACAATGGCATTTCGAGGTGCGGGATTTTCGACAATTGTATGTCCGGTGATGCGGTAACATATTGTTTTCATTCCGGTAAAGGAAACAGGCAGTTCATAGAGGCTGTCGGGCACGAGAAGAACATTGTTTTCGGCGGGAACAGAAGTGTTTCCATTCCGGTCGAAAATGATAGGTCTTGTGACACCAGTTGATTGTTCGCTCGTCAAAACCTGCCCAACCATTTTATGCAATTCACGCAAATGTCATATTTATATTTTGTTTCAATAAAAGAACATATAACACGATCGCTTGAAAAAACGAAAGAAACTGAAGCAAGCGGTTAAAGGGGGGTAATACGACATTGTTCTCGCCGGACAAGCCTTAAAAACCGCTTTTATGCACAATAATCAAGTGGTTTGAAGAAAGCACAGTGTGCACTGTTTCATGTCAGCAACTGGCTATAATTCGGTTTTTGCAGAATTTGGCCTTTTGGAAACAGAATCCGCTCTTTTAACAATTATATCACTGATAAGCCTTGTAATCGCGTCGATAAATATTCTGTCACGGTTATAGCTGTTATGTCGATCATGCCGGATCTATGTGATCGGAGCGGTGTTAAGGGAGCGCTATTTGCCCATCTTCTTTGAAAGGTTATTTCGGCAAGATCATTTTGGAATTGTTTTGCTCTTCTCAAAGATTGCCGATTGTGCCCGTTTCAGTTAAAAGACCAGAAACAATGTGGTTTCAAAACGTGTTTTCATTAAAAATGCGAGCGAAAAGATCGTTTGTATAAAGGCAGCTTTGAACGCGTCAATCAAGGAATGGAAAAACATATATGGCTCGGCAATTTATCTATCATATGGCGGGACTTAGCAAATCCTATGGTAATAAAAAGATTTTGGACAATATCAATTTGTCTTTTTATCCGGACGCAAAAATAGGTATTTTGGGGCCGAATGGCGCGGGCAAATCAACTATTTTGCGCATTATGGCCGGTCTCGACAAAGAGTTTACCGGTGAAGCCTGGCTGGCAGAAGGGGCAACTTGCGGATATTTGCCGCAGGAACCCGCTCTCGACCTGACAAAGGATGTACGCGGCAATGTTATGGAAGGTGTTGCCGAAAAAAAGGCAATTCTCGACCGGTATAACGAATTGATGATGAATTATTCGGACGAGACGGCCGAAGAAGGCGCAAAATTGCAGGATGTCATTGACAGCCAGAATCTCTGGGATCTTGACTCACAAGTGGATATGGCAATGGATGCGTTACGTTGCCCGCCGGCTGATGCGGATGTTTCCAAACTTTCAGGCGGTGAAAAACGCCGCGTCGCTTTATGCAAATTGTTGCTCCAGCAACCCGATTTGTTACTGCTTGACGAGCCGACAAACCACCTTGATGCCGAAACGACTGCCTGGCTTGAAAAGCATTTGCGCGAATATCCGGGTGCTGTTCTGATTATCACCCACGATCGCTATTTCCTTGACCATGTCACCGGCTGGATTCTGGAACTCGATCGCGGGCATGGCATACCTTACGAGGGCAATTATTCTGCCTATCTCGAAGCCAAGGCCAAACGTCTGGCACAGGAGGGACGGGAAGAGGCTGCAAGACAGAAAGCCCTGACACGTGAACAGGAGTGGATTGCCTCAAGTCCGAAAGCCCGTCAGGCAAAATCGAAAGCCCGTATCAAAGCCTATGACGAATTGGTCAAGGCTGCCAATGATCGTCGTCCCGGTGAAGCACAAATCATCATACCGGTGGGTGAAAGACTGGGGCAGGTTGTCATTGAAGTCGAACATTTAACCAAAGGATTTGGCGACCATGTATTGATCGACGATCTTTCCTTCAAATTGCCGGCCGGCGGAATTGTCGGTGTTATCGGCCCCAATGGTGCGGGTAAAACAACTTTGTTCAAAATGTTGACGGGGCAGGAAAAGCCGGATGCAGGAACAATCCGCATCGGGGATACTGTCAAAATGAGCTATGTCGATCAAAGTCGCGATGCACTTGATCCTGATAAAACGGTTTGGGAAGAAATCTCCGGCGGAAATGATATTATAAAGCTCGGCAAATATGAAATGAATAGCCGTGCCTATTGTGGTGCATTCAACTTCAAGGGGGGCGACCAGCAGCAAAAGGTCGGTAACCTTTCAGGCGGGCAGAGAAACCGCGTTCATCTTGCCAAACTTCTGAAAGAAGGCGGCAATGTGTTGCTGCTCGACGAGCCGACCAACGATCTTGATACAGAAACGCTGGCAGCGCTTGAAGAGGCGCTCGAAAACTTTGCCGGTTGCGCTGTTGTTATCAGTCACGATCGTATGTTCCTTGATCGTCTGGCAACCCATATGCTGGCTTTCGAGGGCGACAGTCATGTGGAATGGTTCGAGGGCAATTTTGAAGAATACGAGGCCGATAAAATACGCCGTTTAGGGCCGGAATCCGTCAACCCGAAACGGGTAACCTATAAACGTTTGACACGATAGTCGAACCGTTAGACACAATCATCCGGTTCTGTTTCAAGAATTATTCCTCAACAGGATTGTGAACGGAAATTGTCAGGAAAGGCGGGGCGAAAAACCCGCCTTTTAATTTGGAATATTCATTTTTATTCCAATCCTGAAATATATCATTTTGCGCGAGCATGGAGTCCGGCAGGCAATATTGACATTAAACTCGCCGAAAAAGACGGGGCGGGAAGAAGTGGATGACAAAAGCGGTTTGACAATTGGTTTCCAAGGATTGTTCGGAACAATCGGGTGTTTTGTAAAGCTTGTCCGGAACAATCAGGAATATGATTTATATTCCAGCAATAATGCGCACCTTTAATATATATTCGTTCGGCAGCTACACTATTGATCCGGTTCGCAGCGATCGGAAAATGGAAAGGCCGCTCCGAAGAATTTTTAAAATCGCGAGAAAAATTCGACTTTCTGCCGGAAAAAATTTGACTTTGTGGATGTCTTGAACCCAAAAAGTGGTAAACTTACTTCATTGCCCGATGAGACAATGGAGAAAATTTATGCAAGATTGGTCAGCAAAACAATATTTGAAATTCGAGGACGAACGTTTGAGGCCGGTACATGACCTCGCTAATGCAGTTCCTCTGAAAGAGGTCAAAACCATTGTCGATCTCGGTTGCGGTCCTGGCACATCGACCGAAGTTTTGTGCCAACATTGGCCTAACGCCAAGGTTTCGGGGTTTGACTCTTCTGCCGACATGATCGCCAATGCCAAAAAGCGCTTGCCGAAAATAGAATTTACAGTTCAAAACATTGAAAAATGGTCGCCGGAACCCGATGTCGATTTGTTATTTTCCAATGCCGTATTCCAGTGGTTACCCGACCATATTGACGAGATGAAACGATTGGTGTCTGCCATGAAAACCGGTGCGGCTTTGGCCGTACAAATGCCGGATAACCTGTTTGAACCGCTCCATCGTGCGATGATTCATGTTGCAGAAGATAAACGCTGGAATGACCGTATCGGCTCTGTAGCGCGAGAAAAACTACCGAATGTCTCGGTCTATTATGATGCTCTGAAGCCGCTCGTCCACTATATTGATATTTGGCAGACAATTTATAATCCCGTCATGGAAAATCATGAAGCCATTGTTGACTGGGTGAAAGGGGCAGCCCTGCGGCCATTTCTTGCGCCACTTAACGAGGAAGAAAAGCAACAATATCTTGCGCTTTATCTTGAGCGCATTACAAAACTCTATCCAACCCAGTATGACGGCAAGGTTTTGTTGCGTTTTCCGCGCCTGTTTATGGTGCTGGTAAAATAATGGATTGCTATTGCCACGAATAAAATTTGCAAAATGAAAAGAGCCATGATTGTTCATGGCTCTTTCTATTTTTACTGTAAACGGGCGGATTTATTCTTTCTGAACTATGACAAAGGCGGTTGTTGTTACTTTTTAAGCCCGTGGAAAATATTGGCTGGCATAAGCAGTCGACAGTCATTCAGGGTTTGTTTTTGGCAATTGTTTTATCCGGTTAAAAAGCTTTTTTAAAAAAACATTCCGCAAACAACAGAACAATTCAATAGCCGGATTGTTGTAATGAAATTTCTTTATTTGTAACCGGATCAGATTGATTCTCTTGAAAGCTATGACGATTTTTTAATATTCAATGGCAACGCATATGACGGATGGTGCTTTACTGTTGCATAATTGTCTTTTCGCTCAAAAAAAATCCTGGAACAGAGGCTAAAAGCTTTAAACCCGCTAAGCCGAACCTAAAAATACTTTCCATCTTATTAACCATCCATTAACCACGTTATACGAGAAATGACGAGCGATATAACGTGTCGCGATCAAGAGGCTTTTAGACGGAAAATGAAATATTTTTGGCAGCAAAAATTAGGGCTTGCAACAGCTCTTGGTGTTCTGGGGTTCGGACTTGTGGGATGTGCGACCACGCCTGCTCCTACTGTTGTATCAAACGACAATGTAAAGGTGGCACCGGCAAAACCGGTTGTGACATCAACATTGCTCGGTACGCAATCGGTTTATGACCGTTATGAGCAATCTCCCGACGAACCGTTCAAAATTCCGCCTGTAAAAATAAAAATCCCCGAACAATTTGAACGCACGGTTGTTCCTTATCCGACAAATGAAATTCCCGGAACGATTATTGTCGAACCGGAAAACCACTATCTTTACCTCATAACCGGTGACGGTCAGGCAATTCGTTACGGAGTAGGTGTGGGTGCTGCCGGTCTCGGTTTTCAGGGGGAAGCAAAAGTACAATTCAAACGCAAATGGCCAAGATGGATTCCGACTGCCGATATGGTGCAACGCAAGCCCCAGCAGTATAAGCGCTTCGCAGACGGTGTGCCCGGCGGATTGAGTAACCCGCTCGGCGCTCGTGCACTTTATCTCTTCCAGGGCAATGTCGACACATATTTCCGTATTCATGGAACGACACAACCGTCGAGCATTGGCAAAAATGTATCAGCCGGTTGCATTCGCATGTTGAACAAAGATGTGGTTGATCTTTTTGAACGCGTGCAGGTCGGCTCGAAAGTCATCGTGCGCTGATAGTTGCTGTAGACAAATTAAAAAGAAGGGCGGGTTTTCGCCCTTTTTTTGTGCCTTTTTATGCGCCCTTTTATGCGCCTTTTTTTGAATTGTGTTGGTTTCTATTGCGTCTATCGCCTTTCGAGATTGCGTCTGTCGCCCTTCGGGTTGAATTTTTTCCGCATATTTCTGCAATATTGAAAAAGAACGAAATAAAAAAGATTTCATATTGAACGTTTGACCGGCTTTGGCAGAAAACAGTTCCAGAGTGTCGCCTTCACCATTTAAGCCCTCCGATCAACATTCCCAAAACATTCCCAATCACACTTTTGCCAATCAGCCCAATCCCCAATCGTTCCGATCACAAATTGCCCCCTTGCCAATCGCCCTAATCGCCAATCAACCCCATTGCCAGTCATCACTTTCTTCGGGGCTAACGCGTGGATATAAAGAACTTGTCCGGCAAGATTTTAGTCGTGATCTTCATAGGTCACAAAACGCGTTGCACGCCATTCGGTGAGTTTTTCGTTAATGTCGTCTATTACAAAAAAACGAGCTGAATCCTTATCATAACCTTCATCACGCAATTCATCATAATTCGTATATGTGTGGCGGATATAGGCGACAATCGACAGCCAGACCGCAATTGAAGGGGGAAGATGTTTCATATGCGCGCTTAAAGCAGCAGATCTGATCGGCTCGCTATCAGAATAGGGAGCTTGCGGGATAAGCAGTGTCAGTTCCTTTAAAACAGCGCGTTGTCTTTTCGTAGTCATGGGTAACAGAAAATCATGGGAAACAAAAAATTTGTCTTGCTTCATTGTTAAACGGGTTTTCGAGCTTTTTCAGATATAGTTCGATATGTCAAAATGCAAAAATTGTTAAAGTAAAGAGTGCCGCAATTCGTTCACTTGATCTTTGCATGTCGCCTTTTTTAGCAATTACAAAAGTGCGGAACCGGTTATGTGGTATAAGGCGCGGTAACTGCTTTTTCATTTTATCAAATATCGGGGCAAGATCAAATGATAGGGCAAATGTAAAAATAACGGGTGAAGCGAAAATCGCCGCCAATTTTTATCCTTTTATATGACCATATTTTTGACCGCTCTTGCCAATATTTCAGAGGGGTAGCGTTCAAACACAAATTATTCGCAAACAGGCGTAATGGCCGTTTATCCGGAAAAACCGGCAGAAATAGACATTAAAGGCATGATAAATATTTGCTAGACTTGATAAAGCCTGACTGTTCAGGACGAGTAAGCGGCAAAATTCCCGCAATGATGACTTGTTTTCAAGACGAAGAATGATTTTCTGTTTTAGAACAGTCGGACAACGGCAAGCCCGCAAAATGATCGAAATAAGCGGGACGAATGAAACTTGCAGCAATTGCTGTGACACCAAAACTGTTCATACGCGTGTAAAATTTTATCTTCCGGAAAAAATCATGATCGGTGATTGTGGGCATAACCAATCTCTCCGCTTGACATTTGCAAAATATATAAAGATATCTTTATATCCATAAAACCGGAGAAATAGTCATGGTTCGCCAATTGGCATTGAACGAAATGGTAGACGTATTGAAAGCTGTTGCCGAGACGACGCGGTTACGGATACTGTTTTTGTTGGATAAGGGGGATTTGACTGTTTCCGATCTCACAAAAATTTTGGGACAATCCCAGCCACGTGTTTCAAGGCATTTGCGGCTTTTGACCGAAGCCCGTTTGATCGAGCGTTATCAGGAAGGGGCATGGGCATATTTTTCTTTGTCTTCATGCTCGTTACGTCAACAAATGTTGAAAACAATACTCGCACATATCGACACAAAAGACGGTCTTATCGAACGCGACATGACGCGCCTTGATGAAGTGAAGCAGCAACGCAGCCGCGCTGCTGCTGCCTATTTTTCCAAGAATGCGCATGATTGGGATAAACTCCGTTTGCTTCATGTTCCCGATAACACGGTTGAACAGACAATGGTTGAGCTTGTCGGCACAACGCCATTCCAATCCATGCTTGACATCGGCACCGGCACAGGCTCGCTATTAAAGCTCTTTTCCCCCCTTTATACCCGCGCAATCGGCATTGATAACAACCGCGATATGTTGGCGGTTGCGCGTGTCAATCTTGATAAAGCGGGTATTTCAAATGCGCAGGTCAGGTTAGGCGATGTGGCCGCCTTGCCGGTTGAAAAAGAAACATTCAATCTCGTCACCATCTATCAGGTTCTGCATTTTCTGTCAGATCCCGAAATTGCAATTTTTGAAGCTGCGCGCGTTATGCGCCCCGGTGCAAGGCTCATTATTGTCGACTACGCGCCGCATGAACTTGATTTCTTGCGCGAAAAATATGCCCATGTACGTTTGGGCTTTTCCGATTCCCAAATGGAATACTGGCTGGAAAAAGCCGGTTTGACACTGGAAAAAACCTTGAGTTTTCAACCACAACAAAATGGCAACACCAAAGGGCTTACGTTGAAGCTGTGGCTTGCACGTGACCCGCGTTTATTGATTGCCCGACAAAAAACACTTGTAACGGAGACCGCATAATGCCTGCCCCTTCACTTTCCCGCCGCCCCGATTTAGGCGACAAGCTAAAGGTTTCATTCGAGTTTTTCCCGCCAAAAACGGAAAAAATGGAAGAAATGCTATGGCAAACGGTGGAACGGCTTGCTCCGTTAAAGCCGGATTTTGTTTCGGTCACTTACGGGGCAGGTGGTTCCACACGTGAGAGAACCGGCCGCACCGTTGAACGTATTATCAAAGAAACGCATCTCAATGCGGCAGCGCATCTAACCTGTGTTGACGCAACGCGCGAGGAAGTTGACAGCGTAGCGCGCCAATTTGCTGCGATGGGCATTCGCCATTTTGTTGCTTTGCGCGGTGATCCGAG
Source organism: Bartonella sp. B10834G3 (assembly GCF_016102505.1). Taxonomy (NCBI): domain Bacteria; kingdom Pseudomonadati; phylum Pseudomonadota; class Alphaproteobacteria; order Hyphomicrobiales; family Bartonellaceae; genus Bartonella; species Bartonella sp. B10834G3. The sequence continues at coordinate 837,195 of NZ_JACFOM010000002.1, read as the reverse complement.
CAATGGCATAGGCGGGCGCTATCACCCGACTCCGGGGGGCTATGCCAATGCCGTTGAACTCGTCGCCGGTTTGAAAGCAATTAATCCGGATTTTGAAATTACAGTTTCCGCTTATCCGGAAAAACATCCCGAAAGTCCGGATTTTGCAACCGATATTGATCTGCTTAAACGCAAAATTGATAATGGTGCGACAAAAGCCATTACCCAATGCTTTTTTGATAACCATTTTTATGAAGATTATATAGAAAAAGTACGTAAAGCCGGTATCTATATTCCTATTTTGCCGGGTATTTTGCCAATCCATAATTTCTGGCAGGTTAAAAATTTCTGCGCACGCAATGGAACGCATATTCCCGATTGGCTGGCACAACGTTTTGAAGGGCTGGAAAACGACCAGAAAACGCATGATCTTGTTGCAGCAGCCGTTGCTGCCGAACAGGTTCTTGAGCTTGTGGAACATGGCGTGGAAGATTTCCACTTCTACACGCTCAATCGTGCAGACCTTGTTTATGCCATTTGTTATCTTATCGGTATTCGGCCAAAACAGCAGACCGCAAATAATAAATAATGGTGGTCAAATCGGATTTTTCAGTCTCTTAAAAGGGCTGTTCAGATAAACAGAACCGATAGTTGCCAGTATGATAAACAGAACCGATAGTTGCCAAGGTCATGTGGCGGCGGTTATTGAAAAGCAAAGGGCTTTTTAAGCTTTTGCCGCCGCAAATTTCCGGTTTTCAATATGTGTGCCCGATTGACAGGCGCGCATATTGGCTCTTGTCACATTTATAGCCGACCGGAACTATAAATATTTATTTTAGTGGCGTTCCTATTGTTCGTTACGCGCTGTCGTTCAGGAACGATGCCCGCCACTATTTTGTTCGTTCGGGTTTGGTTTTACCGATTCCAGTTTGGAGCAATTTTGAATTTTCTATTGATGCAAGCGTTCATTCCCGATTGCGACAATTGCCACAGACGCATTTCGCTTCACAAAAACGAAATCGCTCCGATTTTAAAAAGAGATGACAGCCGACGTCGTTTGAACATGCTGTGGGGGCACGATAATGTTAAGGGTGTAATTTTCTACAAATCAACTGAAAATAGATTAAAATTGCTTCATTTTAAGACAATTTAGACATTGTTTTATCATTTTGTTAAAAAAAATAGCAAAATAATCTATTTTTTGATTGTCGTTTTAAAGCTTTTTATTGCTATCAAATCCATTCTCGTCCATATCAATGATGTGCTTTTCAAAAAGCATAACAAATCGGTTAACAACCAGGGAGACCGAGACCCCCCGCAACGGATTTCCCTTGGTTGAAGCCCGACTGGAGCTTTGCTCCGGTCGGGTTTTTATTTTTGGGGATTTGTTCCGCGTCGATTGCCGGTTGAAGTGTTCGTGAAATTTACACAGATATTGATATGCCGTGAAATTCATAATCCATCCCGTTTTTTGCTTTGTTGAACTGCCATTACAATTTTCCAAAAGTTCTTTGCCCCTTTGTTTCCGTACTATGAAACATTGCGTGGAGCCGCTCCTGAAGACAGCCCTAAAATTATTCATAGTGAAACGCTGTTCCGGTTGTGGAGCGGGAGGGGTAGCGACAATGTCTTGGGTTGTCACCTTCCGTTAGTTCCCCTTTGGTGGAATTTCCACCGATATGTCGGTCGCACTTGCGCCAGCTAGCTTTGAAAACAAGCGACTTTATAAAGGTCGGGCAAAAAGCGAAAAATCAGGGGCGGGGGTATCGCCAGTGTATCGGGAGCGGGTTACCGCCAGTCATCAGGGGCGGGGTATTGCCAGTCCAATTCAAAAAAAACAAAACTTGCTCTGAAAGCGCGGAACAAAATTGCGGGTTTAGGCAAAAATAGTTTGCCGAAATAAAAATAATTACCAATCGGAAAATCTGATGGCTCGAAACCCCTGATGGCTCGATCCCCCTGATGTCTCGAAAACCCTGAAGAAAAGGCGCAATGTTCGGGCGGGTGAAACAAATTAAAAATAGCCGGAGAAGGTCTGTTAACCGGAGAACGTCTGTTAACCGGAGAACGTCTATGAACCGGAGAAAGTCTGTTAACCGGAGAAAGTGTAAAAAACAAGCGGGCTTTCACCCGCTTGCTTGATAAATTTTGCGCAGTTTTGAAACTCTATCGGCAGTTTTATTCAAAGCCGGTCGAGCAATTCTTTTGTTGGCCATGAATCGGCAGGTAGTCCCAAACGGAGCTGTTCCGTTCGCACGGCATCCCGTGTCAATATACCATAAACACCATCCACTTTGCCCATATCATAACCGCGGTTTGCAAGCTTTTGTTGTAACTGCTTCATTTCTTCTGTGCTTAACCCCGGATCCGGATGACCGATGTCAAAAGCGGGAGCACCGGCGAGGCGTGAAGCGAAATAGGCAACGGTTGTTGCATAGACAATTGACTTGTTCCATTCGACAAAAATATCGAAATTATCATAGGCCAGAAATGCAGGTCCCTTTCTGCCCATTGGCAACATCAGGGATGCATCGCCATTGTCGGGGCCTAAAGGCCCGTCAAGACCGGTAACGCCCCAACTTGTCCATTGCGAATGGGGTTTGCGATTTTGCCTGATGGCTTCCTGCCATGGCAAATCATCGCGGGTGAGGCGCACTTCTTCAAGCCATGGTTCACCGCGCCGCCATCCGAGATCGCTTAGCATATGGGCAGCCGTCATGACAGCATCGGCAACAGAACCTTTAAGGTCGATTTTACCGTCACCATCACCATCTACACCGCGTTCAAGATAATCCTTCGGCAAAAGTTGCATTTGTCCGATTTCTCCAGCCCATGCGCCGGTTGTTTCGGCATTGACCACACCCTGATCGAAGAGTTTCAAGAGCGCAATCAATTGCGGACGGAAGAGTTCCGGCCGCCGGCAATCATGAGAGAGGGTGAAAAGGGCGTTCAAAGTATCGAAATTTCCTTGCACCGCACCATAATCGGTCTCCAGCCCCCAAAAGGCTGCAATAACCGGTCCCGGAACACCGTATTTTTCTTCCGCCTTTGCAAAAACATCGGCATATTTTTGCAAGTTTTCCTTGCCTTTTTTCAAGCGCGCTTCTGGGATGACGCGTTTTGAAAATTCCGCAAATGTCAGATTGAAAATAGCCTGACCATTATCACGGTCGATTACTTTCTGGTCGATTGTTGCTTTCTTCAGTTCGTCGATAGCGTGCTCGCTCACACCCGCTTTACGCGCTTCGTCGGCCACATTCTGCCTGAACGTTTCAATCGGCGTACCACAGGCTTCCCGTGCAGCCTTGGTTGCGGCATCTTCGGTTGGTGCGGTATCTTCGGTTTGTGATTGTGCATCAGGTTGCTGAGCTTGTGACAGCGGGCAGAAAACTGTCGCAAACAAAAATGTTGAAGCTGCCAGAATAGCCTGTCTTGTCTTGAACATTTGTCTTCATGTCCTGCATATTGTGATGTTTGAAATGTTTTGAACCATTTATTATCAGAAATAAAGGTCTGCTCCTAGCTGAAGCTTATGTAAAGTTATATTCATTGTTGATTGTCACGGTTTTTTATTTTCCCGAAACAAATTTTTGCCATTCATCACGGCTGCCGTAAAAAACGTTGATGTCGGCGTCGCCTTTGATACCCGGCACACGTCCGGTTCCTGTATATTGCCAGAACGTCCACGGGTGGGGGCCATATTTTTCTTGCGGATGTCCGGCGACTGACCTCAGCCAGAACGAATAACCTTTTATTTGTGACAAACCGTTGCGGTCGAAGAAATCGACTGTGGTGTAGATAATGGGCTTCTTGCCATAATATTTTTCAACAATGGACAGGAAGACCTTCATTTCACTGCGAACAGTGTCTGCCGGTGGACGGATTTTGCATGTCGGTGAAGAATCATTCCACTCCATATCAAGAACCGGCGGTAGCGCAGTCGGGTCCTTCGGCACATTTCTGATATACCATTTTGCCTGCTCGGAAGCGGGGCGGCAATAATAGAAGAAATGGTAGGCTCCCCGCGGCATATCCACTTCCTTTGTACCATCCCAGTTGTGGATGAAATTATCATCGACGCGGTCACCACCTTCTGTCGCTTTGATAAAAGCAAATGAAATGCCGCTATGTTTGACCGCCGCCCAGTCAACAGCCTGTTGATATTTCGAGACATCGGTTCCGTGAATGGGGTAATGCCATGGCGTAAGCGCAGCCCAATCATGGGGCTTGCGATCATCGAAGCGGGGCGCGTTGATCGGCCCTTTCGGCGTTGTGCCGGATGGCGGCACAATATCGCCAAGGTCATAGGACACGGATGTGCAGCTTGTAAGCAAAAGAGCCGATGCAATAGCTGCCGAAATCTTGTGCGCAATTTTCCGAAAATTATTTTTAAACAACAATTCCACCCCTATAAGGCTCTCAAATCACAGTTCACCATTGCTAAAAATAGTAAAAGAATGGCATATAAATAAAAACTTTTGGAAAAAATATGAAGAAACTTCGTTGGCGCCGTATCATCGTTCTTTTTATCGTCCTCCTTCTCGTCATTGCAGGACTTTGGTGGACTTATTCCTATTTTATGAATGGTAAGAGTCAATCGAATGGAGAAAAAGCACTTCCCGAAGGTGCGGCCATAAGTTTGCCAAAAGTACCACTTACACCATCGGATATGACAGAGGCGCAAAAACGCGATGTCATTAATAAATTGATGGAAGATGCAAAGGCGGCTGCCTTGAAAAGCGGGCAAAGTGAAGAACAGGCAGAAAAATTTGCGCGTGATGCGGGCGAGGTTGCCCGTCAGGCAATGAACCGTCCTTCGACTGTCGATGGTGATAAATAGCGGCAAAATCAATTGCATTTAAACAGGTTCAATGGTTGACTATCGGGCGGGGGCCAAGAAATCCCGTTGCGGCACAAGAACACGAGACAAAGCGGGCTTTTAATATATCGGAAAAATAGAATGCCTTCATTATGGACACGCATCGGAGAGCTTATCAGCAATGTTGCTGGCGACGTATTGAACGCCATTGTCGAACGTGTGCGCACCATTTTTGAAGGTGATCCGGAAACACGCAGACAAGTTGCCTTTTCTGTTGCCATGATTGCTTTATCGGCAAAAATGGCAAAAGCCGATGGCGTTGTAAGCGATGCGGAGGTCAAAGCATTTTATGAAATTTTTTCGGTGCCCGACCACGAGTTCCACAATGTCGAACGGCTCTACAATCTGGCAAAACAGGATATTGCCGGTTTTGATGTTTACGCTCGCCGCCTGTTTCGGCTTTGTCACGAATCCGACTGTCAGGGACAATTGCTGGAAGATGTGCTGGAAGGGCTTTTCTATATCGCGAAGTCCGATGGAGTGATTCATGAGGATGAATTGGACTTTCTGCGCAATGTTTCCGATATTTTCGGCTTTTCGCGTGAACGTTTCAAAGCAATCAGTGCGCGCCATGCCGAAACGGGAGACAGCGACCCGTGGCTGGTATTGGGGTTGAACAAGGGCATAAGTTTTGAAGATGCGCGCAAACGTTATCATCAATTGGTGCGCGAGCATCACCCCGATAGGGTCATAGCACGAGGATTGCCGAAGGAATTCATGGCAATTGCCAATGAGCGTCTGGCTGCTATTAATAACGCATGGGCTATCGTGCGTGAGGAGTTTGTTACGGCATGACAATGCAACAGTTCAAAGCTGATTATCCGGAGGCGGTTGTCCGCCCTTCGCCTAATTTTGAAGAACGCAAGAACAACACAAAACCGCAATTTCTCGTTCTTCACTATACGGGCATGGAAAATGCCGAAAGCGCCGAACAACTTTTATGTTCGCCCGAAGCGAAGGTTTCAGCCCATTATGTTGTGGAAGAAGATGGAAAAGTCGTTCAACTGGTTCAAGAGGCGTTTCGCGCATGGCATGCCGGTGAAAGTTTCTGGCGCGGTATCACAGATGTTAATTCAAGCTCGATCGGCATTGAAATCGTCAATGGCGGGCCTTTGTTGAACTTTCCCGATTATCCGGAAAAGCAGATCATATCGGTCATTAAATTGTGCCAATCCATCATTGAAAGATATTCGATTGAACCGAGGAATGTGCTTGCCCATTCCGATATTGCACCGCATCGCAAAACCGATCCGGGTGAAAAATTTCCTTGGGAAACACTTTTTAAAGCCGGTGTCGGCCATTTCGTGCGTCCTGCACCAATTGCCGGGGGGCGTTTTATGAATATCGGCGAAAGCGGCCGTCCGGTCGAAGCGTTTCAATCCATGTTGGCTCTTTATGGCTACGGTATCGAAATAACCGGATCTTTCGATGAACGTACGCGATTGGTCACACAAGCTTTCCAGCGCCATTTCAGACCTGAAAAAGTCGATGGTGTTGCAGATGTTTCGACGATCGACACGCTTCATCGTCTGCTTGGCACGTTGAAAAGCCTTGCATAATTTATGTTTTTGAACCGGATATTGATCGCTTGAATCATAACGATCAATGAGAAAACGCTTGGAACACTGAATAACAGGCAATAGCGGAAAAACAGATTTTTGAATTAAAACCCTGTGCATCCGGAAAATTTCAGAAACGATTATGAACAGATTGAAATTGTTTCGGGGAATTTTATCGGGAGAATTGTTTTATTTTCGGGTGGGGCGATTCTATTATTCAGGCCGAGCCGGATTAATTTATTTCAACTCTGTTATCGGGGATTCTATCCTGAAAAATATCGGCTTTTTTAAAAAGGGAAGCGCTATAAGTTTCCGGATATGCTCTCGCTGCCAGTTCGGCTTCAGTACATATATATCCATGTTGGCGAGAAGACGATGAAGGGGGACATTTCCACCTGATTATTCGCGAATCGATTTTAAGTCTCCGATAAAGAAGCTTTTGATATTCGGCCTTGAATGACGGGCGGTTGTTCAACCAAAGGCAGGATATGATTGCGACTATTGTTCCGGTTTTTATCGGTTTGCAGCAGCCCGATTTTGTTTTATAGAGAGCCGGTCAGTTGGTCGGGCAGCCGCGCCTTCTCAATACCGAAAGGTGAAAGGTGAGGAAAGTCCGGGCTCCATGGAATAACGGTGCCGGATAACGTCCGGCGAGGGTAACCTCAGGGAAAGTGCCACAGAAATATACCGCCTGTTCAATCAGGTAAGGGTGAAAAGGCGGGGTAAGAGCCCACCGCGCATCCAGTAATGGATGTGGCAAGGTAAACCCCACCGGGAGCAAGACCGAATAGGAATGACACGCAAGCTTTGCTTGCAGCCGATTTCCGGGCCTGTCATTCGGGTAGGTTGCACGAGACGGGTGGTAACATCCGTACCAGATGAATGGCTGCCACGCGGAATTTTTAATCAAATTTCGCCATACAGAACCCGGCTTATAGACCAACTGACATTTTCCTTTTGTGCTATTTACCTTTTTAGAATTCACAAATATTTTTATATAACCCCGATTGACGGGATAGATCGATTAGAGCTAATGCAAAGCATTCGCAATTAGAAAGTTTTGTTGCATGTCTCTTCAAGATGATAAATTCTCCCGTAAGTCCTCGCTCACCGAACGGACGTCGGAAGGCATTTCTGCAATGCTTGCCGGCAAGCGAAAGGGCGGACGTACATTTCTTCTCATGGTTGGGCCTGCCGTTATTGCCTCAATCGCCTATATGGATCCCGGTAATTTCGCGACGAATATTCAAGCTGGATCGGGATACGGTTATACGTTGTTGTGGGTTGTGTTGCTCGCCAATCTTATTGCCATGCTGTTTCAGGCACTGTCGGCAAAAGTCGGCATTGTAACCGGCCGCAACCTTGCAGAACTCTGCCGTGACAATCTGTCAAAGCCTGTCGTTGTGGCTATGTGGATTATCAGCGAAATTGCTGCAATGGCAACCGACCTTGCCGAATTCCTCGGCGGTGCTATCGGTCTTGCCTTGTTGTTCAATATGCCGCTTATTATCGGTATGATTATCACCGCAATCATTACCTATGCACTTCTGATGATTGACAGCCGCGGTTTTCGCCCGACTGAAATTCTGATCGGTATTCTGGTTTCCATTATCGGTATTTGTTATCTGATTGAAATGGTGATCGCGCCGGTTGATTGGGAAGCTGCGGGTTTGCATCTTTTCACGCCGGAAATGCCGGATGCCAACGCTTTGTTGATTTCTGTCGGCATTATTGGTGCTACCGTTATGCCGCATGCGCTTTATCTCCACTCCGGCCTGACACAGGCACGTGCCAAAGTCCAGAGTGACAAGGACCGTCGCCAGCTTGTCCGCTATTCCAACCGCGAGGTGATTGTCGCTCTTGCTATTGCGGGCATGGTCAATATGGCCATGGTTATTATGGCGGCAAGTACCTTTCATGGTGCGCATAACGACATCGCCGAAATCGATCAGGCCTATCACACATTGACACCGCTTCTCGGTATCGGTGCGGCGGGTGTTTTCCTTGTTTCGCTGATTGTTTCAGGTATTTCAAGTTCGGTTGTCGGTACTATGGCCGGACAAATGGTGATGCAAGGGTTCGTCGGCTTCTATATACCGATCTGGGTTCGCCGTCTCGTTACGATGATACCGGCCTTTATTGTTGTGGCCCTTGGTGTCAACTCGACAGAAGCGCTGGTTGTCAGTCAGGTTATTCTTTCAATCTCGCTGCCTGTCCCCATGATTGCGCTTCTCTATTTTAGTGGCCGCAAGGTCATTATGGGGCAATTTGCCAATGGAATTGTTACCCAGATTGTTGCCATTCTTTCGGCAATAGTGGTTCTTATACTGAATTTTGTTCTACTCTTCATGACATTCGGTTTGATACCGGAAATTTCGTGAATGACGGGTTCAATCCTAACACTTCGTTAAGCATAACTGTGCGATAAAGAAGATTGACGCATTCTGACCGGTTGAAAGGTCAGGATGCGCCAATCCATTCTGCTGCATTCAAAGTGCAACATTTTTTAAACGTGCTGTTAAAAGATAACGATGCCAACTGTTAAGGATACCGGTTTTAAACGTCATATCCCTGTTTTACTCGCACCTGTTGTTGCGGGAATGGATGCTTGCGCGGGTAAAACAATTATCGACGGTACGTTCGGCGCAGGCGGCTATTCACGCGCGCTGCTTGATAAGGGTGCCGATGTCATTGCCCTTGATCGCGACCCCGAAGCAATTCGTGACGGTCAGACTCTGGTTGAAGAATATCGTCCGCGATTGAAACTCGTTCATACCGAATTTTCCAATCTCGGCCACGTGACAGAAGATAAAGTCGACGGGGTTATTCTCGACATCGGTGTTTCATCCATGCAAATTGACGAGGCAGAGCGCGGTTTCTCGTTCCAGAAAGACGGGCCGCTTGATATGCGTATGTCGGAAAAAGGTTTCAGTGCGGCCGATGTCGTCAACGGGATGAAGGTGAATGATCTTACCCGCATTTTCGGGCTTCTTGGTGAAGAACGTCATGCAGCACGTATTGCCAGAATGATTGTTGAAAGGCGCGAGAAAAAACCGTTTTTGCGAACCTCCGACCTTGCGGACGCTGTCGAAACATTGGTCGGGCGCAAACCCGGCGACCACATTCATCCGGCAACAAGAATTTTTCAGGCATTACGCATCTATGTCAATGACGAGCTTCAGGAACTGGTCAAAGCACTTGAAGCCGCCGAAACCATATTGAAGCCGGGGGGAAGGCTTGGGGTTGTAACGTTCCATTCACTTGAAGACCGTATAGTCAAAAAGTTTTTTGCTTTCCGTTCAAAAGCACCGGCGCAATCGCGTTATTTACCGGTCGTGGAAACAGAAAAACCGATATTCAGGCTCGTAGCCAAAGGCGGAGTGACGGCAGATGAAAAAGAATTGCAATTCAACCCGCGTTCACGCTCGGCACGTTTGCGATTGGGTATCCGCACCGAAGCTGACGTAACACCTCTTGATAAAACGATATTCGGTCTTCCTGAACTTGCTCGATTTAACGGAACTAGAAAATGACAGTTTTTCGTACATTTGATATGATTCTGGTGGCGATTATGATTTGTGCAGCCGGCATTACCTATAAGGTAAAATATGATGCACAAAAGCGCATCGGCGAGGTTCAGCGTATCGAAAGACAGATCGTTGCAGAGAAAAACACCATCAATCTTCTCCATGCCGAATGGGCGATGATGATCGAGCCGGAACGTATGCAGGTGTTGGTCACCCGTTATCAGGACCAACTCGGATTGCAGGTAACAGATGCCCGCCAGATTATCAAATTGCAAGATATACCGGAACGGCTGCCGGACCAGATTGAAAATCTGATTAAAGACGACGAACTTGAAGAAAAGAATTCCCTGCTCGCCAGAAACGGCAATGCCAATGTCGATAATATCGCAACAGGGAGTGTCCGGCCATGAAGTTGATACCGTTTTTAAAGCGTAAACCGAAGGCCGCTCCCAACCGGTATGAAGAGTTACAAAAGGCCGAATACCGTTCGCGCAGAACCCGCCGCCGCCTCATGGTGGTGATAAGCTGTTTTCTCAGCGTCTATGCGGTCATTTTTGCCCGCCTTATTTATTTCGGTATAGAAGGCGGGCAGATTGAAGAAGCATCCGGCCCCGCTGTCGAGCAATCGGCCGCGCGTCCCGATATTCTTGATCGTAACGGGCGGCTTCTTGCAACCGATTTGAAAACCTATTCACTTTTTGCCGAACCGCGCCGCATCATTGATGTGGATGAAACAATAGAATTGATTTCAACGGTTCTGCCCAATCTTGATTGGCAGGAAACCTATAAAAAACTCAAAAAGAAAACCGGTTTTGCCTGGATACAGCGCGGGCTAACACCAAGCCAGAAAGAGCAGATTATGGCTCTTGGTATTCCCGGTGTCGGCTTCCGCACCGAAGTGCGCCGCTTTTATCCGGGTGGGCCTACAGCTTCCCATATTCTCGGCATGGTCAATGTCGACAATCAGGGCACGGCGGGAATGGAAAAATATATCGATAGTGCGGGTTTAAGCGATTTGCGTGCTGCCGGTCTTGCCGACGAAACGTCGCTTGAGCCGGTAAAATTATCAATTGACGTACGTGTTCAGGCCATCATGCGTGATGTGTTGGCAGACGCTATGCAAAGATATCAGGCCATTGCTGCCGGTGCGGTGGTTATCAATATCCACACCGGCGAAGTGCTTGCCATGGCTTCCATGCCCGATTTTGATCCGAATAATCCGGTTGATGCACTTAAAAAAGATCGCCTTAACAGGATGACAGCCGGCACATTTGAAATGGGTTCGACGATTAAAAGCTTCACTACGGCAATGGCACTTGATTCAGGAAAATTCCAGTTGAACAGTGTCATTGACGCGTCAAAGCCGCTGGCCGCCGGACGCGGACATTTCATTCGTGATTTTCATGGTAAATATCGCCCGCTAACCGCTTGGGAAATTTTTATTTTTTCTTCCAATATCGGTTCGGCAAAAGAAGCACTGACAATCGGCATTGACGGGCACCGCGAATTTTTGAAGAGAATGGGACTTCTCGACCGTATGACGACGGAACTTCCCGAAGTCGCCCGTCCGGTGGAGCCAAGACGGTGGAAAACCGTCAATTCCATGACCATTGCGTTTGGCCACGGCATGATGACAACGCCTTTACAAACCGCAGTTGGCGCCAGTGCTTTGATGAACGGTGGCAGGCTTATCGAACCGACATTTTTAAAACGCACGGCAGAAGAGGCGCAAGAACATTCCAAACAGGTGGTTGCACCGGAAACAAGCCGGGATATGCGTTATCTTTATAAATTGAATGGCGATATAGGTTCGGGGCGCAGAGCCAAGGTTGAAGGTTATCGTGTTGGTGGCAAAACCGGAACTGCCGAAAAAGTCGAAAACGGCAAATATTCAAAAAATAAACGGTTTAACGCCTTTCTTGCGTCGTTCCCGATTGATAATCCGCAATATGTGGTTTTGACAATTATTGACGAACCCAAGGCGGAAGAAGGAAAGTTCGGCGCAACAGCCGGTTTCAACGCGGCTCCGATGGTGGCTGAAATTATTCGCAGATCGGCTACATTTTTGGGCGTAAGACCTGATTTCAGGGAAGAATATGCACCTGTTCTTGCCTCCTCCGGCAACCAGAAATTGCCTGAAACGTCGTTTAATGATTAGAACAAAAGGGGTTAGAACATGAAACTCGATCAACTCGTAAGCGGCGTTCAACAAAAGTCGATTGTGCCCTCTATCGAAATCAAGGGCGTTACTGCCGATTCCAGAAAAGTTCAACCCGGTTTTCTTTTTGTCGCTCTCAAAGGCAATAAAGGCGATGGCGGCGTTTATGCCAAGGATGCAACAAAGCGCGGTGCAGTCGCAATCCTGACAGACCATGATTTTGAACTTGCAGAAAAAAATGTGCCGATCATACGCGTGGTTGATGCACGCCATGAATTGGCAATGGCAGCAGCACGTTTTTTTGGTAAACAACCCGATACTGTGGTGGCTGTTACAGGTACAAGCGGTAAAACATCTGTGGCTTCGTTTACACGCCAGATCTGGAAAGATGCCGGTTTTGCAGCAGCAACCATCGGCACAATCGGTGTTATTACGCCAACAAGAAATGAATATGGCTCGCTCACCACTCCCGATCCGGTAAGACTACAACAGACAATGGCCGAACTTGTTGATGAAGGTGTGACCCATGTTGCTATGGAAGCTTCTTCCCATGGCATAGACCAATGCCGGCTTGACGGGGTAAAATTGAAAGCCGCAGCCTTTACCAATCTCGGGCGCGACCATATGGATTATCACCCGACAGTAGAGGATTATTTCAGGGCTAAGATGCGTCTATTCGACACACTTCTGCCGAAAGAAGCGCCAGCCGTCATTTTTGCCGATGACAAATTTTCCGAAGCGGCAATCGAACATGTCAAACGGGCTAAACGCAAAGTTCTAACCGTTGGTCGCAAGGGCGATTTTATCAGGTTACGTCATGTCGAACACCAACGCTCGCGCCAATTTGTCGATTGTATCGTCGATGGCGAGGTTTTTGAATTCACCTTGCCGCTTGCCGGTGACTTTCAGGTTTCCAATGCACTTGTCGCGGCCGGACTTGCCCTTGCAACCGGTGTTTCTGCGGCGGCAGTTTTCCGTGCACTCGAACGGCTGCAAGGCGCACCGGGGCGTCTCGAACTTGTCGGAACGACAAAAGATAAAGCGGCAATCTATGTCGATTATGCCCATAAACCGGAAGCTCTGGAACAGGTTCTACTTGCTGTAAAAGCATTCACCACAGGAAAAGTCGTGGTGGTTTTTGGCTGTGGTGGCGACCGCGACAAGGGTAAACGCCCGATTATGGGTAAAATTGCTACCAAATATGCCGACATTGTTATCGTCACCGATGACAATCCGCGCACTGAAAATGCCGCCGAAATCCGCAAAGAAATTATGGCAGCCGCAAGCAGCGCCAAAGAGATCGGGGATAGACGCGAAGCTATCCGTTATGCCATTTCCCTTCTTCAAAGTGGCGATACATTGGTTGTTGCCGGAAAAGGGCATGAAAAGGGCCAGATTATCGGAACCGAAGTTCATCCCTTTTCCGACCATCAGGAAATAACGGAGGCCTTGGAAGGACAACACAAATGATGCCATTATGGACTAAAGGCGAGGTGAGAGAGGCACTCCATGGCGACGAGATCGGCAATTTGCCGGATGAATTATCGGGTGTGTCAATTGATAGCCGCACAGTAAAACCAAATGAAATCTTTTTCTGTATCAAGGGCGAAAAACTTGATGGTCATGATTTTGCAGCAAAAGCTACCGAGGCTGGCGCGGGCCTGTTAATTATCGAAAAAGGCCGGAAACCGGATCTCCAAAAACTTGGCGTACCGATGATAGCAGTGGACGACGTGCTCGAAGCGCTCGATCAACTTGGACATGCAGCACGGGCAAGATCAAACGCAAAAATCATTGCTGTAACCGGATCTGTCGGAAAAACCACCACCAAGGAAGCGCTTCGTCATTGTCTTGGAGCTGTCGGAAAAGTTCACGCCAATCCTGCATCTTTCAATAATCAGTGGGGCGTGCCGTTAACCCTTGCCCGTATGCCGGCCGATACCGATTATGGTGTATTTGAAATCGGCATGAACCATCCAGGTGAAATCCGCCCATTGGTAAAAATGGTACAGCCTCACCTTGCCATTATCACCAAGGTTGCAGCAGTGCATTTGGGATTTTTTTCAAGTATTGAACAAATTGCAACTGCCAAAGCCGAAATTTTTGAAGGTGTTGTCAAGGGTGGTGCGGCATTGCTCAATGCGGATGACGATTTTTTCCGCTTTCTTTGCGACAAGGCGAAAGCATGCGGAATTGAAAATATATTGAGTTTCGGCGAAGCAAAAGATGCCGATTACCGTTTGGAAAAGCTCCATATGTTGGCCGACTGTTCCTGCATGAGCGTGAAGATCGGCAACAATGAAGCGATGGTAAAAGTTGGTGCGCCCGGCCGCCATATTGTACAGGATTGTCTTGCGGTACTTGGGGCTTGCGATTTTGTCGGTGCCGATATGGCTCATATTGTCATGGCAATGGCAACATTTAGCGCCGAAAACGGGCGCGGCGCACGCTATCGTCTGGAACTGCCTTCAGGTGGTATATTTACGCTGATTGATGAAAGCTACAATGCCAATCCGGCCTCGATGCGCGCTAGTCTCGAACTGTTGAAACAAGCCCAAACCGGAACACGCGGGCGGCGCATTGCGGTGCTTGGAGATATGCTTGAACTTGGCAAATATAGCGAAAAACTTCACCGCGAACTTGCCGAACCGGTTTTAGCGTCGGGTGCAAATCCGGTTTATCTCGTCGGTCGGGAAATCGAGCCTTTGAAACAGGAGCTTTCAAAAAAGCTCAAAGTCTATTTGAAAGAAAATGTCGAAGAGATTATTCCACTGGTTTTGAAAGATATTCATGATGGCGATGTCATTATGGTCAAATCATCAAATTCCATCCGCTCTTCCCGTGTTGTGTCGGCTCTGCTTGAACGTTATAAGGCAGTCGATTGAAAGATAAAAAGGCTTTGCTTCCATGTTGATGTATTTTTCATCACTCACCGATATTTTGCCTGGTGTCGGGGTGTTCCGCTATATTACGTTCCGCACCGGTGCGGCATTGCTCACGTCGGGACTTATCGTTTTTCTGTTCGGACCGAGCATTATTGCTTCGTTGAAAGTGCGTCAGGGCAAAGGCCAGCCAATCCGTGCCGATGGCCCGCAAACCCACTTCAAAAAAGCCGGTACGCCGACAATGGGCGGGTTGATGATTTTAAGCGGAACGGTCGTTTCGGCACTTTTATGGTGCAATCTTTCCAATATCTATTTCTGGGTTGTCCTTCTTGTGATGTTGGCCTTCGGTGCAATCGGCTTTTATGATGATTATCTCAAAGTCACCAAACAAAGCGAAAAAGGTTTTTCCGGCAAGGCACGTCTGACACTGGAATTTCTCATTGCCATTGTTGCCTCCGGCGTCATTATGCATACGGAATCAACAGGTCTCGCACTTCCCTTTGTGAAAGATTATTTGCTCAATCTTGGCTGGTTTTTTATTCCCTTTGCGGCATTTGTTATGGTGGGAGCCGGTAACGCGGTCAACTTCACCGATGGTCTTGACGGCCTCGCTATTGTTCCCGTCATGGTGGCTGCATCATCATTTGCCCTCATTGCCTATTTGTCGGGTAATATCAATTTTGCCGATTACCTCCAGATTCACTATGTCGCAGGTTCAGGTGAACTGACAGTGCTTCTTGGCGCGGTTGTCGGAGCGGGACTAGGCTTTTTGTGGTTTAATGCGCCGCCGGCTGCAATTTTTATGGGTGACACCGGCTCGCTCGCACTTGGCGGCATGTTGGGTGCAGTTGCGGTTGCAACAAAACATGAAATTGTTCTTGCTGTTATCGGCGGACTATTCGTCATGGAGGCGCTTTCCGTCATTATTCAGGTTTTCTGGTTCAAATTGACAGGCAAACGCGTTTTCCTCATGGCACCAATTCATCATCATTTCGAGAAAAAAGGCTGGACAGAAAGTCAGGTTGTTATACGCTTCTGGATTATTTCTATTGTGCTTGCCCTGATCGGTCTTTCAACTCTCAAACTGAGATAAAAAAATGATTATAGTCAATTCTTTCAAGAATAAAAAAGTTGCACTCTTCGGCCTTGGCGGTTCGGGTGTTGCAACAGCAAAATCGCTTCTTGCCGGTGGTGCCGAGGTTCTCGCTTGGGATGACAACGCGGAAACTGTTGAAAAAACACGTGCCCACAATATTCCGGTGAGCGATCTTCATAACGTCGATTGGTCAAAAATCTCGGCTCTCGTTCTTGCCCCCGGTGTGCCGCTCACCAATCCGGAACCCCACTGGACAGTCAAACTGGCAAAAGCCGCCGGTGTCGAAATTATCGGTGACATCGAACTGTTCATTCGAGAGCGTAACAATTATCTCGAACAGCATAATCTTTCCGATGCGGATATGCCTTTCATCGCAATTACCGGCACCAATGGCAAATCCACCACCACCGCACTCATCAACCACCTATTGAACGAAAGCGGAAAATTGTCGGAAATGGGTGGCAATATCGGCACTGCTATTTTGTCACTCGAAGCGTTTGAAAAAAATCGCTTTTACGTCGTCGAGTGCTCGTCTTTCCAGATTGATCTTACTCCGTCAATCAACCCGACTGTCGGCATTCTTCTTAATATCTCGCCCGATCATATCGACCGGCACGGGACATTTGCCCATTATTGCGAAATCAAGAAACGGTTGGTAAGTGGCGCAAAAACTGCACTCGTTGCTGTTGATGATGAAAATTCGACAAAAATCTATGAAGAGCTTTCACATGACCATCATAATGTTTTGCCGGTATCAAAAGACAAGGTTTTAAAGAGCGGATATTATGCTGTCAAAGACGAGCTTTTCAGTGTGAAAAATGGCAAGCCGGAAGCACGTTTGTCGCTTTCGGGAATAGACTCGCTTCGTGGCAGTCATAATGCCCAGAATGCTTTGATGGCACTCGCCACCCTTGATATTCTGAAAATAAAACCGGTTGAATTGCAGCGGATTTTTGCTTCCTATGTCGGGCTGCCGCACCGTATGCAGCAGGTCAGAAAAATCGGCAATGCTCTTTATATAGACGATAGCAAGGCAACCAATGCCGAGGCTAGCGCACCGGCACTCGCCACTTTTGATCACATTTACTGGATTATCGGCGGGCTTGCAAAAGCCGGTGGTATTACCGCTTTGAAAGATTATTTCCCGAAAATCCGCAAAGCCTATCTCATCGGTGATGCTGCGGAAGATTTTGCCCGTACCATTAACGGCGCATTTCCGATTTCAATGTCGGGAACACTGGAAAAAGCGGTTCAGGAAGCCCATCAGGATGCGGGGTCGGACAAGGCTGAAGAAGTGGCTATTCTGCTTTCGCCTGCTTGTGCAAGCTATGACCAGTTCAAAAATTACGGCGCTCGCGGTGATGCCTTCAAGGCTTTTGTCAAAGCGTTGTAACCTCTTTATTTATTTCTCCGATATTTTATGGCTTCGGCTTGAGAAGGCCGAAGCCATTTTTTTGTCAATAATTGAAAAGTTGAGTTCGCGTTAACCAACCGGAATCTTTTTCGGCGTAATTTCCATGGGCGAATGAGCAAAAATTGTTCTTGAACAGATGATCGTAACGAAGGGGTTGAAATGGTTTCTCGTGCCGACCGTGGACCGATTGCCAATTGGTGGTGGACAATAGACCGGCCAATTCTGGCAGCCTGTCTCATGTTAATGGGGCTTGGCATTATGCTTTCCTTTGCTGCCAGCCCCACTGTCGCCAGCAAAATCGGTATTGCGGATAGTTTCTATTTTGTGCGTTGGCACATTATTTTCAGCTTTCCGGCACTTTTTACAATGATTTTTGTTTCCTTCTTTACCCCGCGCAATATTCGCCGGTTTTGTGCACTGCTATTGCTGGTAACGCTTGTTCTATTGGTCGCAACCTTATTGTTCGGAGCCGAAGTCAAAGGGTCAAGACGGTGGATTTCCGTGCTTGGCGTGTCCGTGCAGGCTTCCGAATTCATGAAACCGGCTTTCGTTGTTATGTCGGCATGGCTTTTTTCCGATCAGACCAGAAAAAACGGCATTCCGGGCTTTTTGCTTGCTATTATTCTATATGGAACATGTGCTTGCCTTCTGGTGCTTGAACCCGATATCGGGCAGACAATGCTTATCAGCGCCACCTGGGGCGGCTTGTTCTTCCTTGCCGGTGTACCGATTATTATTATCATTCTGTTCATCGGCCTTGCCATTGTTGGCGGTTTTGGTGCCTATCTTTTTGTTCACCACGTTCAGGAACGCGTCAACGGATTCCTGACCGGCGAAGGGGATACATTTCAGGTGGATGTCGGGCGTGAAGCCATTTTGCATGGCGGCTGGTTCGGGCAGGGGCCGGGCGAGGGAACAGTCAAACGGATTGTTCCCGACAGTCACACCGATTTCGTATTTTCGGTTGCAGCGGAAGAATATGGCATCGCTCTTTGCCTGCTGATTGTTGCACTTTTTGCCTTCATCGTTATCAGATCCATGAAAATAGCCATGAACGAACGGGATTCTTTTACCCGTTTTGCTATTGCCGGAATGGCTATTCTGTTCGGTTGCCAATCCATGATTAATATGGCAGTGAACCTGCACTTGATGCCGCCAAAAGGCATGACTTTGCCATTTATCTCTTATGGCGGTTCGTCTATGGTGGCGATTGCCATATCTATGGGAATCCTGTTGAGCTTGACGCGTCGTCGCCCTGAGGCAAGGCTTTCCGCGTCGTTACCGACTATTATGCCGGCGGTGTAAAATGACTGATAAAAAAACAATTGTTCTGGTTGCGGGTGGCACCGGTGGCCATCTTTTTCCTGCCGAAGCTTTAAGAGGCGAACTTGTCCGGCGGGGCTATGATGTCCATCTGATTACCGATGACAGGGCAAGACGCTTTGTGCGCACATTTGACGACGATCATGTGCATGTCATTCCCTCGGCAACTATAACCAGTAAAAATCCTTTTGCAGTGGCGAAAACGCTCTGGCAGCTCTTGAAAGGCGTTCGCGCGTCACGGCGATTATTCAAGAAATTGCGACCGGTTCTTGTCGCCGGATTTGGCGGCTATCCCACATTGCCGCCACTATACGCTGCAAAATCGATCGGTTTGCGTGCTTTTATCCACGAGCAAAATGCAGTGATGGGGCGGGCCAATAAAGCTTTGGCTGCACGGGTTGATGCCATTGCCGGCGGCTTTCTTGAAGATCAAGGACCGTATAAAGACAAAATTGTTGTAACCGGCAATCCTGTTCGCGATGCAGTGATTGAAGCCTCGGAACAGCCATATCACCCGTCTGATGGAGCTGATGCTTTCAATCTGCTGATCTTTGGTGGCAGTCAGGGCGCTTCTTTTTTCAATGAAATTGTACCGGCGGCGATAAAACTACTTGGCGATGATGTTAAAAAACGCCTCTCTATTGTCCAGCAGGTCAGGGGTGACGATGAAGAACTCATCGAAACCTATCGGAATCTCCAGGTCAAAGCCGAAGTCAAAGAATTTTTCGAAGATATGCCCAAGCGTATTGCCGATGCCCAATTTATTATTGCACGCTCCGGCGCTTCTACAGTGTCGGAAATTGCTGCAATAGGCAGACCTGCTTTGCTTGTTCCATACCCTTACGCGCTCGATCACGATCAGGCAGCCAATGCTGCGCAGTTAGCTGCAACCGGCGCCGTCAAAGTGATGCAGCAGAAAGAACTCGATAGTCACGAACTTGCAAAAATGATTGATGCGGTGGCCAAAAACAGTGCGCTGTTGGTTACACAGTCAAAAGCTGCCTACAATGCCGGTCATAGAGATGCGACGAAACGTCTTGCCGATCTGGCGGAAGCATTGGTCGCCGGCAAAACAGTAAAAGAATATAAAGAAGGAGAAACTTCATGAAAATGCCCTTGAGTATTGGCCTTATCCACTTTGTGGGAATTGGGGGTATAGGCATGAGCGGTATTGCCGAAGTGCTCCATAATCTGGGCTATAAAGTTCAAGGTTCCGATCAGGCGGACAATGCCAATGTCGAGCGTTTGCGCGCTCACGGAATAAAAATTCATGTCGGCCACAGTGCCGATAATCTGGGGCAGGCGGAAGTTGTCGTTGTTTCAACGGCTATTCATAAAAATAATCCGGAATATATTGCAGCCAAAGAACGTCATTTACCAATTGTAAGACGGGCTGAAATGCTTGCCGAATTGATGCGTTTCAAGCAAGCTGTCGCGATTGGCGGTACACACGGAAAAACCACAACCACTTCACTGATCGGCACGCTTTTGGAAGCCGGTAATCTTGACCCGACGGTTATTAATGGTGGTATTGTCAACGCTTATGGTACCAATGCCCGTATGGGTGAAGGCGACTGGATGGTGGTCGAAGCCGACGAAAGCGATGGTACATTTTTAAAACTGCCTGCCGATGTCGCGGTCGTTACCAATATTGATCCCGAACATCTCGATCATTACGGGACTTTCGAGGCCGAACGTGAGGCTTATTTGCAATTTGTCGAGAATGTTCCCTTTTACGGTTTCGGTGTCATGTGTCTCGATCATCCGGAAGTGCAAGCATTGGTGAGCCGCATTGATGACCGTCGCGTTATTACTTACGGCTCCAACCCGCAGGCAGATGTGCGTTTTCTGAACCACCATATGGAAGGCCCGAAATCGCATTTCGATGTTGTGATACGCTCGCGTAAAACCGGCGCGGTTATCGAGATGAAAAATCTGGTTTTGCCGATGCCCGGTCGTCATAATGTGCTGAATGCCACGGCAGCTATTGCTGTTGCACACGAACTTGGCGTTTCCGATGATGCGATTATCAAAGGCTTGGCGGGTTTTGGCGGTGTCAAACGCCGCTTTACCCATACCGGTAGCTGGAACGGCGTGGAAATTTTCGATGATTATGGACACCATCCGGTTGAAATCAAAGCTGTTCTGAAAGCTGCCCGTGAGAGTGTAAAAGGGCGTGTCATTGCTATTGCCCAGCCGCATCGCTATACGCGCCTTCATAACCTTTTTGACGAATTTGCCACCTGCTTCAATGATGCCGACACAATTCTCGTCGCTCCGGTTTATCCGGCCGGAGAAGACCCGATTGAAGGTGTCAACTCGAAAGCTCTGGTTGACCGGATCAAAACCGCTGGTCACCGTGATGCGCGCTATATTGCTGACCCGAAGGAAATCGCCCCGATTGTCAGAAAAATAGCAAAGCCCGGTGATTATGTTGTATTTTTAGGGGCTGGCAATATTACCCAATGGGCTTATGCTCTACCGAATGAATTGGCAGATCTCGATAAAAAATAAGTTTTGGTCAGATGATAGATGGCGAAGCACTTTTAAAGCGGTTGCAACCTTCTCTTGAAGGCATAAGAGGACGAATTCACCCGAATGTGGATATGAGTAAGGTCACGTGGTTTCGTGCCGGTGGCCTTGCCGAAGTCTTCTATCAACCGGCAGATGAAGCCGATCTTGCGGCTTTTTTAAAAAAATTGCCGCGTGATATACCGATAACAATTGTCGGTATCGGCTCCAATTTGCTGATACGTGATGGCGGGATTGGCGGTGTGACAATCCGCCTTTCGGCCAAAGGGTTCGGTGAAACCCAGCAAGTCTCGCAGACGCGTATTTTTGCCGGTGCTGCAACCACTGACAAAAGGCTTGCTTCTGTCGCGCTCGAAGCGGGGATTTCAGGTTTTCATTTTTATTGCGGAATACCGGGAGGGCTTGGTGGCGCACTGAAGATGAATGGCGGCGCCAATGGCGGCGAGACAGCGCAACATGTTGTTGAAGTCTATGCGCTTGATCGCGAGGGAAAACGCCATATCCTCAATCTTCCGGATATGCATTATTCCTATCGTCAGTCAAAGGTTGATGATGATTTGATTTTTGTCGGTGCTTTGCTTGAAGGGCAGAAAGGCAACAAGGAAGACATTAAAAAAGCCATGGATGAGGCTATTCGTCACCGCGAAGAAGTTCAGCCCATCCGTGAAAAAACCGGCGGCTCGACCTTCCGCAATCCTGAAGGCACATCGGCTTGGAAAGTCATTGATGAAGCCGGCTGCCGCGGATTGACAATAGGTGGTGCCGAGATGAGCCCCATGCATTGTAATTTCATGATTAATAAAGGCGATGCAACCGCCTATGATCTCGAACTTTTAGGCGAAACGGTGAGAAAACGTGTGTTTGAAAAAACCGGAATTGACCTTCATTGGGAAATCAAACGTATCGGCCAATTTATACCCGGTCGGGAAGTAGAACCCTTTGTTGCAAGCCGCTGATCCAATAAAAAAGCTCGATATAAAATGCGCGAGATAATTTAATCAGTAAAAAATGACCTGTCTTGGAAGGTTTGTAACAACAATACGAATTAAAAATATAGAAATACATTTTTCGTAAATTTATTAGAATGATAGAAGCACAAAAATAAAGACATAACCTAAAAATTTATAGTTAACCGGATAAGAAAAAATAAAAAAATAAAGAATTAAAAGGTTTAACAAAATTTGGCTATATATTCTTTTATAAAAAATTTTTTATAAAAACAATGAAGAAAATGTTATTCAAGTTTTAAATAATAAATATAATTTGAATTGATTGAAGTGGTAATGGTATTATAAAAAACCCGCGATTGATAAATTTTGAAATTTATCTTTATTATCGAAAACGGTGTTTTTGCCACTCTGTATTTTCCGGATAGAATTATCCATAGTAGAAAATTTTTCTAAAAATTAATGTGTTTTAATTTGAAATTTTCTTATTTTATGAATTGCCAAGCTTTGTTCCAATCGACAAACACAGACAACGAAAAAAAACTGAAAAAAATCTATGAGTCATTTCAAGGGGATGAACGGAATTTCGCCTTACGAATCAGCATCTTGGATATTGCGGGGCTTGTCAGGGAAGGGCGATTCTGATTCATTATGGTTAACGCTAGTCCATTGATTCGCAAGGATGATTCAGAATTCAAACGATCAATAGTATGGCTTTGATGTGGGTGAACTATATATAGTGGTTGCTGAGGGAGCTTTAGAACATGGCAAAAAAACATGTTGCCGTATTGATGGGTGGTTTTTCCTCCGAGCGCCCTATAAGCCTGTCGTCAGGTACGGCTTGCGCAGAAGCTTTGGAAAAAGTGGGCTTCAAGGTTACCAAGGTTGATGTCGGCCGCGATGTGGCTTCAAAGCTTGTCGAAATAAAACCGGATGTGGCGTTTAACGCTTTGCATGGTATCTTCGGTGAAGATGGACGTATTCAGGGCATATTGGAATTTTTAGAAATTCCCTACACGCATTCCGGTGTTTTGGCGTCTGCTCTTGCTATGGATAAGGGGCGGGCAAAAATTGTTGCATCTGCTAACGGTGTTGTTGTGGCTCCCTCGCGCGTGATGAACCGCTTCGAGATCGGTAAAAAACACCCGATCGAGCCGCCTTATGTGATAAAACCGGTTTATGAGGGGTCGAGTTTCGGTGTTGTTATTGTCAAGGCCGGGCAGAATACGCCACCGGCTGAAATAACTGGTCCGGCGTGGCATTACGGGGATAATGTTATTGTTGAAAAATACGTTGCGGGGCGTGAACTGACATGCACCGTTCTGGGCGATAAGGCACTGGATGTTTGCGAGATTGTTCCGGATAAAGAATTTCAATTCTACGATTTTCAATCAAAATACAAACCGGGTGGGTCGAAACATGTTTGTCCTGCTCCGCTTTCACCAATTATTTACCAAAATGTGCAAAGGATGTCTGTAGCAGCACATCAGGCACTTGGGTGCAGGGGTGTTAGCCGTTCGGATTTTCGTTTTGACGAGGAGAAAGGTGAGTTGGTCTGGTTGGAGATTAATACGCAACCTGGAATGACACCGACTTCTCTGGTTCCGGATATGGCAAAAGTATCGGGTCTATCATTTGAAGACCTTGTGAAGTGGATGGTGGAGGACGCGTCGTGTATGCGTTGAACAGTCAACACGGAGATAGTTTTTCGGCATCTGTTATGTCGAATCTGCCTCGCCTTTACAGGCGATTGCGGCGGACTGTCTCGCAACTTGTTTTGGCTGAAATAGAATTGCCACGCCATTTCGGTTCATTCGCAGTGGTGTTGTTTTTTGCGGCTTCGACTTTTTATGGTATTTCGGCAGGGGGCCATACCGACGAGGTTGTGAAAGCCACGACATCGACTTTCGGTTTTGCGGTCGAAGATGTAGAAATTGCCGGAAATAACCGTATGTCGGAGCTTGATGTTCTTTCGGCTCTGGGGCTTGACGGCGAAACTTCAATGATCGGCTTTGATGCGACAAAAGCACGTCAGGTTTTAAGCGAACTGCCATGGGTGCAATCGGTTGATGTGCAAAAAATATATCCCGATCGTGTGCGTGTTTCACTTGTGGAACGGCAACCCTATGCTGTTTGGCAGCATGGCGACAATCTTGACATTATTGATAATGAAGGTCGGGTTATTGTACCGTTCAGACCGGGGCTGGTTGGTGATTTGCCACTGGTTGTCGGTATCGGTGCTGATAAAAAAGCTTCCGACTTTGTGCATGAACTGGCAGCATTTCCCGAAATTCAGGAACATGTGCGTGCCTATGTGCGCGTTGGTGATCGGCGTTGGGATGTGCTTCTCGATAATGGCGTGCGTATCAAACTTCCGGAAGCAAATGCCATGGCAAGGCTTGCCGATGCTGTCAAGGCAGACAAAGAGCAGGGACTTTTTTCGCGCGATGTGTTGAGCGTCGATTTGCGGCTTCCTGACCGGATTACCGTGGCTGTGTCCGACGAAGCTTTGGAACGGCGTAATAACGTTGTCAAAGAAGAAGAGCGTCGTTTGAAGGCGCAGAAGGCGGGGCGCGCATGAATTTGCTCGGTTCAAGCCATAACGGATTGCGCAAGACGCGGCTGTTGACTGTTCTTGATATGGGGTCAAGCAAGGTTGTTTGTGTCATTGCACGGTTGCGCCCGCTCGATCATACGCAATATTTGCCCGGCCGTACGCATCATATCGAAATATTGGGATTTGGCGTACAACGTTCGCGCGGGATAAAATCCGGCGTGGTCATGGATATGGCAGCGGCAGAGCAATCGGTACGGTTGGCGGTTGATGCTGCTGAGAAAATGGCAGGATTGATTGTCGATTCGTTGATTGTCAATTTCTCGTCTGCCCGCTTGAGAAGCGTGGTTGTTCATGGCGAATATGATGTGAGCGGTCGTGAAGTTTCCATGCGCGATGTCCGCTCGGTGTTGGCAAGTGCTTCAAGAAAAGCTTTTGCCCTTGATCGTCATATTGTTCATTCGATCCCGCTCAATTATTCGCTTGATAGCGAAAAAGGCATTTCCGATCCGATCGGAATGACAGGTAATTTGCTTGGTGTCGACGTTCATGTTCTCACTGCTGAAACCGTACCTTTGCGCAATCTTGAAGCCTGCATCAATCGCGCTCACATCAGTGTAGAAGCAATGGTTGCTACACCGCTGGCAAGTGGTCTTGCAGTTCTCGTCGATGATGAAGCCCGTCTGGGAGCAGCTTGTATTGATATAGGCGGCGGCACAACAACATTTTCGGTTTTTTCGGATAACCGTTTTGTCCATGCCGATGCTATTCCGGTTGGTGGCAATCATGTAACGCTCGATATTGCCCGCGGTTTTTCAATGCCGCTCGAAGATGCCGAAAGACTTAAAGTCATGCACGGGTCAACACTGCCGGGCGGCGTTGACGACCGTCACATGATTAGCGTTGCTCCGATTGCCGACGAGCGCAGCGAAATGCAATATCCCCGTGCTGTATTAACCAGAATTATTCAGGCACGGGTTGAAGAAATTCTTGAAATGGTACGTGACCGTCTCAATCGTTCGGGCTTTGGTCATGTTATCGGAAAACGTATCGTGTTGACTGGCGGTGGAAGCCAGTTGACAGGTTTGCCGGAAACGGCGCGTAAAATATTGGGACGCAATGTGCGGGTCGGCCGCCCACTGGGAGTATCGGGGCTGCCGACTTTGGCTAAGGGATCTGCTTTCTCGGCGGTTGTCGGTTTGATGATCTATCCGCAGACAGCAAGTTTCGAGGAAAAAATCGTCCATACGATCGGTCAACTCAAGACTGGTACGGGGGGGCGCTTTCAACGCGTAGGCCAATGGCTGCGCGAGAGTTTTTGAGTTGTTGAGTTATGTTTTTAAAATTCTACCGCTAAGGGCTTTGCGGTGTACTTATTGAGAAGGAAAAGACAATGACAATCAATCTGCACGGGCCAGATATTACAGAATTGAAGCCACGCATCACTGTTTTCGGCGTGGGGGGCGGCGGCGGTAATGCCGTCAATAATATGATTAATGCCGGTTTACAGGGCGTTGATTTTGTCGTGGCAAATACCGACGCACAGGCGCTTACAATGTCGAAAGCCGACCGTGTCATCCAGCTTGGTGCAGCCGTAACCGAAGGCCTCGGTGCCGGAGCACTTCCCGAAGTTGGTCAGGCTGCTGCCGAAGAATGTCTTGATGAAATCGTGGATCATCTCGGCAATTCCCACATGGTTTTCATTACCTGTGGTATGGGCGGTGGTACCGGTACGGGTGCTGCACCGGTGGTTGCCCGTGCTGCCAGAGAAAAAGGCATTTTGACAGTCGGTGTCGTGACCAAGCCCTTCCATTTTGAAGGTGCCCGTCGCATGAAAACCGCCGAAGCAGGCATCGAGGAATTGCAAAAATGTGTCGATACGCTGATTGTTATTCCTAACCAGAACCTGTTTCGCATTGCCAATGAACAGACAACTTTTGCCGACGCTTTCATGATGGCCGATCAGGTGCTTTATTCGGGTGTCGCTTCGATTACCGATTTGATGATTAAAGAAGGTCTCATTAATCTCGATTTTGCCGATGTGCGTTCGGTGATGCACGAGATGGGACGCGCAATGATGGGAACCGGTGAAGCTTCCGGTGAAAACCGCGCTCTTGCTGCCGCAGAGGCAGCAATTGCCAATCCGCTTCTCGACGAGACTTCAATGCGCGGTGCCCGCGGCTTGTTGATTTCGATTACAGGCGGTCGCGATCTCACATTGTTCGAGGTTGACGAAGCTGCAAACCGCATTCGCGAAGAAGTCGATGCCGATGCAAATGTTATTTTCGGTGCTATTGACGATGAATCGCTTGAAGGCGTAATCCGTGTTTCGGTTGTCGCAACCGGTATTGATCGTGCGAATGTAGAGGGCGCTGAAACAGATGGTCAGGGCAGCCAGATGCCTAATCCGGTTCGCAAACTCGAAAATTCGGCTGCACCGCAAAACGGACCGAAAGCCCAACTTTCCGAGCCGAAAGCCCAGCCGATGGTCGAGGTTATGGAAGCTCTCGAATTGGAAATGAACAGACCGGTTGAAGAACCGTTCCGTCCACAAAGCGAAATCTTTAAAACGCCGATGTCGAATGGCGGCGTCATTCCGCAACGTGCCAACCCGCAAATCCAGGCTTCGTCAACGGTTCATGCGCAGCCCCAGCAAATGCCGCAAACGCCGCGTATGCAGGCTCCCCGCATGGCTCAACAACAAACCAATGCTCCGGTGAATATGGAAGCAACGGCTCGTGTTCTCGACGAAATGACAGAACTACCGTCGATGCGTGAAAAACAGGCTGCACCGCAGCCTCGTCAGGCTCCGGTCAGAATGCCGGAATTGCGTGACTTCCCGACAGTCGCTCGTGAAAAGGCCAATGCTGCAGCACACCGTCAACCCGCACAGCAAGGTCCGCGCAGCCTTTGGCAAAAATTGACACAAAGCCTTATCCATCGCGATGAAGAACCGACGGCGCGCCTCGAACCGGCACGCAAGCAAACACGTGAACCGGTTATGCCAGCACCGGAAAACCGCCGTCAACTTTCTTCGGATGCTGCGGTTTACGCTCCACGTCACCAGCAGCCTGCCGAACCGCAAATGCGGCCGCAGCAACAGCAACGGCAGCCTGTCAACGAAGAAGAACAGTTGGAAATTCCGGCTTTTCTGCGTCGTCAGGCAAACTGAATATAAACGGTAATAACAAATCGGCTCATGAAATAATGAGCCGGTATAATAAAAAGCCCCAATTACCTTCTCAAAACTACCGCTGTTCTCATAAAACAGCGGTTTTTTTTGTTTTGACGGTTCACCGTTAATGTAAGAGTGCCGGAAAACGCGCCCTTTTCACATCTCTGATAGAAATCTATTTGACTGTTTCTCTATAAACCCGTTTTGCTTTTTATGAGCAATTCTTTGGGAGGGGCGCAAGTCGGATCTGTTTGAAAAAGGGAATTGGTTGAAACTGGCTTTTAATAGCCTGCTATATTTCCGACCATGAAACAGTGAGCCGGTATAATAAAAAGACCCAATTACCTTCTCAAAACTACCGCTGTTCTCATAAAACAGCGGTTTTTTTTGTTTTGACGGTTCGCCGTTAATGTTAGAGAGCCGGAAAACGCGCTTTTTTCACATCTCTGATAGAAATCTATTTGAAGCTGTTTCTCTGGAAAACCGTTTCGCTTTTTGTGAGCAATTCTTTGGGGAGGGGCGGCAAGTCGGATTTGTTTGAAAAAGGGAATTGGTTGAAACTGGCTTTTAATAGCCTGCTATATTTCCGATCGTTCAATTTTTGGGCAACGCGACTTGATTCCGCGGGCGTAAAAGGCACCGCTGTGGTTCAAGCTTTATCATTCGCCCGTTCAGTGGACGGGCTGTGGTTCTGTTTTTTAGGTTCACCGTTTATTGCATCCAAATCGTCTGGAACGGGGGGGGGTTATCAACAAGAGTCGGACGAAACGTGTTTTTCAGAAAAACGATAGAACAACCGGTTTTTGAAAAAACGCAGAAACACGAATTATCTAACATAAACCGATGACGTAAAAAAACGGTTGAATAAGCCGCAGAAAGCCGGTTGAGAAACGGGCTGAGAACCGGATTGAGAAACGGGCTGAGAAACCGCTGCCGTATAAAGGGGGCTAAACCGGATAAGAAATGCGGATTGCTCCACGAAAATGCAGCATTACAGATAAAAGCTTGAGGCAATGTGATTGAATAGTGTTTTGAAATAGTCAGGGAATGATAAAACTGCCCGACGGTTCCGATAATCGGTTCCTTTTGTCGACAACGATAGCCGCAATTTTCCGGACAATCATTTTCAAGAGAATAAAACAAAATGCCGCTTCTTTTTAAAAACACCGTTTGCAACCTGTCGTGTTTTATTGAAATTCTCTGTCGAAGATTGTCATGAATGGTGTTATGTGAAGAAAAGTTGGAAAAGCCTCATGAAGGGAAATCTTGCAACTATGGTTGGCAAACATATGAATTCTCGTTTTGATCCTCATTACCAGTCAACATTGGCTGAAGCTGTGACACTGAGCGGGCATGGTGTGCATACCGGTCTTCCTTCCGTTTTGACGATCAATCCGGCTGAACCGGATACGGGAATTATATTTATCCGCACTGCATCGAACGGCGAAAAAAAGAGCTTCCGCGCAATCTCTTCTGAAACCGGCGCGACCGAACTTTCGACAACGCTGGGAACCGGCGAGCTACGTGTTGAAACAATCGAACATTTGATGGCAGCTATCAACGCCTATAATCTCGATAATTTGAGAATCGAGGTTTCGTCGAACGAACTTCCCATTCTGGATGGCGGTTCATGGAGCTATTGCACCGCATTTGAAAAAGCCGGTTTTGTCAACCAGAAGGTGAAACGCAAATTCATCGTTATCAAGAAAATAGTCAGAGTCGAATCGGCAACCGGTTTTGCCGAATTCGAGCCGTTTGACGGCCGCAGGTTCGATGTTTCTATCGAATTTGCCACGCCGGTCATCGGAAAAAGCACTTTTGTTTTTGATTGCGAGCCGGAAAAATTCAAAGATCAAATTTCCAAAGCGAGAACATTCGGCTTTTTGAAGGATGTTGAAACTTTATGGGCTGCCGGTATGGCGCTTGGCTCTTCTTTGGAAAATTCGATTGTGATCGGCACAGATGACAAAGTTGTCAATCCTGACGGTACTTATTACGAAAATGAATTTGTACGCCATAAATTATTGGATGCCATGGGCGATACAGCCTTGGCAGGCGCACCTATTATCGGGATTTTTCGTTCGTTTCGCGGTGGCCATTCATTGAATGCAAAACTTGTAAAAGCGTTGCTTCAGG
Source organism: Bartonella sp. B10834G3 (assembly GCF_016102505.1). Taxonomy (NCBI): domain Bacteria; kingdom Pseudomonadati; phylum Pseudomonadota; class Alphaproteobacteria; order Hyphomicrobiales; family Bartonellaceae; genus Bartonella; species Bartonella sp. B10834G3. The sequence goes on along the minus strand of NZ_JACFOM010000002.1, from coordinate 807,031 downwards.
ATGCTTCGGCTTATGAAACAAAAGAATTTTAATAAAATTAGGTTTTAATAACTTCAGTTTTTGGGGAATTGCCATAATTGAGCCTATAAGGAATGATTGACCGATTGAGTAAAAATCGGCTAATCCAATATTAATGTTGTAGGTTGATAATAGCTCATTATAACCTCCCATGACTTCGATTCGGTCTGAAACACGAGCTGGGTGATGTCTTTTGGGTTTTGATAAACGAGGGAATGCCGGAAGGCCGGAGAGACCATGACGAAGTTGAATTCGTATATTATGGATGCTGGAACAAAGAAATCCACTATCGTGCGTAAAGTCATTATCGGGTTGATGCTTGGCAGCGTATGCCTGACAGCCGGTTGTTCAAAAAAAGATAAAGATGTGGATTTGACATCTTATGTCGAAAAGATTGATCCGCCGGATGTTTTGTATAATCAGGCACTTGCCAATCTTGATGCCGGCCGTTTGAGCGAGGCTGCAAAAAAATTCGAGGCTATTGATCGTCAGCATCCCTATACGGAATGGGCACGTAAAGCACTTGTCATGGGCGCTTTCACCAATTACCGCAAAGGCAATTACGATGAAGCGGTCAATATGGCCAAGCGTTATATTGGTCTTTATCCGACATCCGAAGAAGCAGCTTATGCCTATTATATCATTGGCCTTTCATATTTCCGGCAGATTCCGGATATTACGCGCGATCAGAAAGACACAAAACGCGCTATTGCTGCAATGCAGGAAGTTGTCGACCGCTATCCTAATTCCGAATATGTCGATGATGCCAAAACAAAAATACGTTTCGGTCGTGAACAGCTTGCCGGTAAAGAAATGCAAATCGGCCGCTATTATCAGGAACGCAAGCAATATCTTTCGGCGATCAAGCGTTATCGCACGGTTGTTGAAGAATATTCCAACACCAACCAGATCGAGGAAGCTCTCTACCGTCTGACAGAAACCAATTACGCTTTGGGTCTGACATCGGAAGCACAAACGGCAGCCGCCGTGCTGGGGCAAAACTATCCGGAAAGCAAATGGTATAAAGATGCCTATAATCTCCTTCAAAAGGGTGGGGTAGCACCTCAGGAAAATAAGGGATCGTGGATTTCACGTGCTTTGAACAAAACCGGATTGAAAAAAGGTTCTTGAGCTTAGATGCTTATACAGCTTTCGATCCGCGACATTGTTCTGATCGAAAGGCTCGATATCAACTTTGAAACGGGCCTGTCGGTGCTCACCGGTGAAACCGGTGCCGGCAAGTCTATTCTGCTTGATTCGCTTTCGCTTGCGCTTGGGGGGCGGGGGGATGCTTCCCTCGTTCGCCATGGTGCCGAAAGCGGGCAGGTAACAGCGGTGTTCGATGTGCCGCTTGACCACCCTGCCAGAAAACTTATCAAAGAAAATGGCCTTGATGACGAGGGTGATATCATCCTTCGCCGCATCCAGTCTTCGGACGGGCGTTCGCGTGTCTTCATCAACGATCAGGCGGCAAGCGTCGCATTGATGCGAGATGTCGGCCATGAACTTGTTGAAATACACGGGCAACATGCCGATCGGGCGCTTGTCGATATTGCCTCCCATCGTGATCTTCTTGATGCTTATGGCCGTTTGGATGACGATCTCAAAAAGGTCAAAGAGAGTTATCGCCATTGGCACGAGCTGGAAACGGCTTTGAAAAAACACCGCGAAAAAGTTGCGGAAGCTATGAGAGAGGCGGACTATCTGCGCTCGTCTGTTGAAGAACTTGACGCACTCGCCCCGCAAGAGGGCGAAGAAGAAACTTTGGCAATCCGGCGAACAGATATGATGAAAGCCGAAAAAATTGCGGGCGATATTAATGAAGCCGGAGATATGTTGAATGGTGCACAATCACCGGTTCCCGTCTTGGCAAATCTTGTCCGGCGGCTCGAACGCAAAATTCCCGAAGCCGAGGAATTGGTAAAGCCGATTGTCGATTCGATTGATAACGCACTTGAAGCACTGGGACTTGCGCAGGACAGTATTGATGCAGCCATGCGTGCTCTCGATTTTGACCCGCAAGAATTAGGCAATGTCGAAGAACGCCTGTTTGCTTTGCGTGCGGCCGCACGGAAATATAATGTTCCGGTCGATAATCTGTCGCAATTGCGCGACAAGATGGATCAGGACTTGAAAGACCTTGACCAGAGCGAGGAAACTGTCAAAAAACTGGAAAAAGAGGCAGCCGCAGCCCTTGCCGATTATGACAAGGCAGCAGGCGAGCTTTCGCAAAAACGGCATGAACGGGCAAAGGAATTGACGAATGCGGTCATGGCCGAATTGCCGGCTCTCAAGCTTGAACGGGCGGAATTTATCGTCAATATCGAAAGCAATAAAGAAGAGCGCACGCCCGAAGGTATCGACAGGGTTGAATATTGGGTTCGCACAAATCCCGGAACCCGTGCAGGACCGATGATGAAGGTTGCCTCCGGCGGCGAATTATCACGCTTTCTTCTGGCTTTGAAAGTGGCTCTGGCCGATCGTGGTTCTGCTCCCACACTGGTTTTTGACGAAATTGATACAGGTGTTGGCGGCGCGGTTGCCGATGCGATCGGGCAAAGATTGTCAAGGCTTGCCAAAGGTGTTCAGGTGCTTTCTGTGACACATGCACCGCAAGTTGCAGCCCGTGCCGACAGTCATTTTCTGATTTCCAAATCGGAACACAAGGATGGCGACCGGCTGATTACCAGTGTGCGTAAGCTTGAAGATGCTGAACGCGCCGAGGAAATTGCACGCATGCTTGCAGGCGAGCATATTACCGATGAAGCCCGTGCGGCAGCGTTAAAACTGCTTAACGCAAAATAGAAAACGTCAGCTCGCACGCATCCGGCTTTGCAGGAGAATTGAAGACTGTATAAAGTCAGCTATTTCTTGAAAGAGATTGATCTATAAAAGCCTGATGGCTGAAATTTTTGTCGAAATATATGTTTTTCGTAAATGAAAATCGGGTTGCCGGAAAGCAGCATTCATTAAAAAAGCAGGCTGAAGTCAATATTCGAATGGTGAAAGCCACCCTTCTTTTCTTGCAGTGTTCGCGGGTTTTGCAAGTATGATGACCGGTCGAATACATCATTCGATCTAGGCGCAGATTATTGCATGATAGATTGATCGCATTTTTACTTTCTTTAAATCGTGTCCAAAGTCAATCGGAATGTCCGGAACCTGCCGATTAGCCGGATGATGAATGCGAAAGATGAGAAAACGGCGCTATATTTTTGAAGAAACCGGATTTAACGGAAATTTGTGCGTAAATGAGAAAGCGGGATAGCACTATTTCAGTGATAAGAGAATAGGAGGGCTATTCAATTTGCGGGCAATTTTTGCGGGTTATTCCTTTTATTCGACAGGCAATAATGTCGGGCTATCATCTGCTTACAGGCGATGGAAATAAAACAGGCAATTGGTGCATCATGCTCGTTACCACTGCAATGGCCATCTGTGAATTTGAAAATATATGCGGCATATGTGTTCTTGTTTGTGGTTCTTTCACGTTTTATCAGCTAGATATATGGTCACATTTTAAAGATGAGCCATATCCTTCTTTGTGCTGATGAAATGAATAATCATAAATCGTCAGGCTCACTTTCAAAAATTCTGGAAAACCATGATGCAAGATATTTCAGTTGATGATCTCACAGCCGAGCAGGCAAAACAGGAATTGGAACGGTTGGCAAAAGAAATTGCCCACCATGACTATTTGTACAATACCAAAGATCAGCCGGAAATATCGGATGGTGAATATGATGCGTTGAGGCGGCGCAACAATGCTATCGAACAACGTTTTCCTGAACTGATAAGGCCGGATTCTCCGTCGCGGAAAGTTGGCGCCACGGTTTCCGAAAAATTTGAAAAAGTGCGTCATCGCATACCGATGCTTTCGCTTGATAATGCTTTTTCTGATCAGGATGTCTATGATTTCGTTGACCGCATACGGCGTTTTTTGCGCCTCAAAGATAATGACGAGCTTGATATTACCGCCGAGCCGAAGATTGACGGCTTGTCACTGTCGCTCAGATATGAAAACGGAAAACTTGTTACGGCAGCAACCCGTGGTGACGGTACGGTGGGTGAAAATGTTACTGCCAATGCGTTGACAATCTCCGATATTCCGCATGTTTTGAAAGGCGATTATCCCGATCTGATCGAGGTGCGGGGCGAGTGTTATATGGCTCACGCCGATTTTCAGGCGCTGAACACGCGTCATGAAGCCGAAAACAAGCAAGTCTTTGCCAATCCCAGAAATGCGGCTGCCGGCTCTCTGCGCCAGCTTGATGCCAGCATTACCGCGCGGCGCAAACTCAAATATTTTGCCTATGCATGGGGCGAGATCAGCCACATGCCGGCCGATACGCAATTGGGTATGATGGATGTTTTCCGTTCTTATGGCTTTACGGTCAATCCTTTAACGAAACTGTTTCATTCGGCAGATGGATTGCTTGAACATTTTCATGCAATCGAAGAACAACGTGCCGATCTTGATTATGATATTGATGGCGTGGTCTATAAGGTTAATGATCTCGCACTCCAGCAGCGTCTCGGCTTTATCTCGCGTTCGCCAAGATGGGCTATTGCCCATAAATTTCCGGCCGAACGTGCCATGACTATTTTGCGAGCAATCGATATTCAGGTGGGGCGCACAGGCGCATTGACACCGGTAGCCCGCCTTGAACCGATTACAGTTGGCGGTGTGGTGATTACCAATGCCACACTTCATAATGAAGATTACATCAAGGGCATTGGCAATAAGGGGGAAACCATCCGTGGTGGCAGGGATATTCGCGTTGGTGATACGGTTGTCATCCAGCGTGCCGGTGATGTCATTCCCCAGATTGTCGACATTGTCGAGGAGCGGCGTCCGAAGACGGCCGAGCCTTATGTTTTTCCCCATATTTGTCCGGCTTGCGGAAGCCATGCGGTGCGCGAAGAGGGGGAAGCCGTTCGGCGTTGCACCGGTGGCCTCATTTGTCCGGCGCAAGCGATGGAACGCATCCGCCATTTTGTTTCCCGCAATGCCTTTGACATTGAAGGGCTTGGTGAAAAGCAGGTCGAATTTTTCTTCAATGCCAAAGACGAGAATTTGGCAATCCGCAGTCCGGTTGATATATTCACGCTTGAGGCACGCCAGAAGGGGGCATTGAGCAAGCTTGAAAACCTTGAAGGTTTCGGGAAAACATCTGTCCATAAACTTTATGATGCGATCAATGCACGTAGACAAATACCGTTAAGCCGGTTTTTATTTGCGCTTGGTATTCGTCATGTTGGTGAAGTCAACGCAAGAAGACTTGCGCGGGCGTACAAAAACTATAATGCTTTTGAAGAGGTTGCTTTAGCGGCGCGTTATCCGGAAGAAAATAGCGGCGAAAGCGGAAACGAGGCATGGAATGAACTGACCAACATTGAAGGTGTCGGTTTTATTGTTGCCGAAGCCGTCGTCGATTTCTATGGTGAGGAACATAACCGCAATATTTTGCGAGCCTTGCTTGCCGAAGTCACTCCTCTGGACGAGGTTTTGCCGGTAACAGATGGCTCACCCGTACAGGGCAAAACAATTGTGTTTACCGGTTCGCTCGAGCGCATGTCACGTGACGAAGCAAAAGCAATGGCGGAAAGATTGGGTGCAAAAACCGCTGCTTCCGTCTCGAAGAAGACAGATCTCGTTGTAGCGGGGCCGGGAGCAGGTTCAAAATTGACAAAAGCACAGGAGTTGGGTGTGAAAATTATTGATGAAGACCAGTGGTTCGACCTTGTTGGTGAGGAAAATGCGTAAAGCGTCTCCACCGGAATTACATGTGAGCGAATCTGCCGGTAACGAGCCACGCATTGTCTTAGGAATAAGTCTGGCACTGACCGCGACAGTTATTTTTGCTTGTCAGGATGCCATGACCAAGACGTTGGTTCATAACTATCCGGCAACTTTTATCGTTATGGTGCGCTATTGGGTGTTTTTTCTTGCCGGTGTCTATATGGCTAAAACGGCAGGTGGTGGTCTTATTGCCAATATCAAAAGCAAACGCCCGATTGTCCAGTGTTTGCGTGGTCTGTTGCTTCTTCTGGAACTCATTGCCATTGCTTTGGCATTCCGTGTGATGGGACTTGCCGAAGCCACATCCATTTTCCAGTCCTATCCGCTTTTCGGAACGGTGATTGCAGTCTTTTTATTAAAAGAAAAAGTAGGCTGGAGAAGAATTTGTGCACTGATAATCGGCTTTATCGGTATTCTGATTATGTTGAGGCCGGGTAGTGGCGTGTTGTCGGTGGGAGCAGTCTGGGCACTTGTTGCGGCGATATTCTTTGCCCTTTATATGGCTTTGACACGCCTTGTCGGCGGCATTGACAAGCCACAAACCTCGTTTTTCTATGTCGGTCTCGTTGGCCTTGTGGTTATGAATTTGGGATTGCCCTTCTTCTGGGTTCATATGGATAGCCACTATGTCTGGATTCTCGTGGCGCTATGCTTTACCTCTGTTGTCGGCCATTTTTTAATGATTAAAGCGTTAAGTCTGGCGCCGCTCACAGTGGTTCAACCATTCAACTATTTGCAGCTCGTCTGGTCGGTCATTATCGGTTATATCGTCTTTGGGGATATGCCTGACCTGCTTACGCTTGTTGGTGCAGCTCTGGTGGTGGGAAGCGGTTTGTTTGTGTTCTTCCGCGAACAGGTAAAAGCGGCAAAAATCGTTGTGAAATGATAAGGTCAATACAAAGCTTCTGCCTGAAGAAACGCGAAAGATTTTTCTTTCGCGTTTTTCTTTTGTCTTTAAAGTGGCTTTGTTGCTGTCTCAAGCCATTTGCGATCAACATCATCAAGATGTGGCGCATTTTCTTTCAAAACGCGGGCATGATAGGCGTTTAGCCACTCGCGTTCTTCATTTGTCAACATGTCAACAACAATCAGATTGCGATCAATCGGGCAAAGTGTCAGGGTTTCAAAACCGAGCATATCAATATCGCCGCCCTTGACCGGTTCAGCCGGTTTGACAACAAGCAGGTTTTCAATTCGGATTCCGAATGCACCTTCGCGATAATAGCCGGGTTCATTTGAAACAATCATTCCCGGCAAAAGTTCCTGTCCACCACGTTTTGAAATGGTTTGTGGCCCTTCATGAACAGCAAGATAGGAACCCACACCGTGTCCCGTGCCATGGGCAAAATCCAGCCCCGCCTTCCATAATGCAATGCGCGCCAGAACATCAAGGTCCTGCCCGCGTGTGCCTTTCGGAAAACGGCTTGTGGAAAGGTCAATCATGCCTTTGAGAACAAGCGTAAAACACCGTTTCTCTTCGTGACTTACCTGTCCGATTGCAACAGTGCGGGTGACATCGGTAGTGCCATCACGATATTGCGCACCGGAATCAACGAGATAAAGCTCGCCTTCATCAAGCGGCCGGTTGGTTGCTGTATTGACGCGATAATGGATAATCGCACCATCGCTGCCACTTCCCGAAATCGTATCGAATGACAGATCTTCGAGTTTTGAACCCATTTTCAACGCGGTGTCGGCGCGCATAGTTTCAAGCTTTGTGGCCGCCGAGATTTCATCCACAGTGCCGGTTTTTTGCCTTGAAAGCCACGAGAAAAACCGGCAGAGAGCCACACCGTCACGCGCATGGGCCTGTCGGCTTCCTTTAAGTTCAGCCGTGTTTTTTATCGCACGCGGGAGGCGTGCCGGATCGCGCAAATCTTTAATTGTGCCGCCATGATCGACAATGATCTGCCTGAATTTTTCAGCCGCCAGTTGGCCGTCAAGTGAAAAGCAGGCTTTCGACTGTGCTTCTCTGGTGACTTCACCGACCAATGCGGAAGGCTCGAAAATATCGACATAACGGGCAAGATATTTCTTTTCATTTTCTCCAAGCTTGCGCTGGTCGATAAATAAAGATGGTCGGCCACCTGCGCGAAGAATAGCAAAGGAAAGGCAAAATGGTGTATTGGAAACGTCATTGCCGCGAATATTGAAAACCCATGCGATCGACGACGGGTCTGTCAATAATACCAGATCACAGCCGTCTTTTTTTAAACTTTCTGCCATCAATTCGAGCTTTTTATCGGCAGCAACACCGGCATAGTCGAGAGGCTGGATTGTAACCGGCGTCAGCGGTGGTTCCGGCTGGTCGTGCCAGATGAGATCAACAAGATTTTTGTCAGTTGCGACAAGTTTTCCATGAGCCTTTTCTTCAACGGCTTTTTTCAGTGCCTTGACGCCATTGACTGTATGGAGAAAGGGGTCAAAACCGATTTTCAAGCCTTTTGTGTTTTGTTCGAGCCAAAGCGAAGGAGGGCAGGAAACGAGATCGGCATAAGTGAATATTTTTCCGTCGGTCTGGTTGCGCACCTGCAAAGTGTAGCGGCCGTCAACGAAAATAACCGCTTTATCTTTCAAAATCAGTGCAACACCGGCCGAACCGGTAAAACCGGTGAGCCATTGCAGTCGCTGGGCATGGGGAGGCACGTATTCACCCTGATGTTCATCTGCCCGCGGTATCAAATAACCGTCAAGTCCGAGTTTTTCCATTTCCTTGCGAAGTGCAGAAACACGTGACTTTGCATTGTCGGGATTTGTTGCAATATCAAATGATTGAAACATAAAATCGCCTCTGGTTGTCTGGTCGGTGAAGGAATTAAGATCGCTATGATCGGGCAATTCGATCACCTGTTATTTTTGTGAAATGGCCAAATGTCCGATTGTTTATCGGCCACTTATTTTGTTTATCGGCCACCTGTTTATTTAATCGTCACCTATTTCAAATGAATGGCAACCCAGCCTTCATGATGCAAGGTCTTTATATATTTTGCACCTGCCGCCTCGAAGGCCTTGACCACGCGGTCATGTTGTTCTTCCAGTATGCCGGAAAGCACAATAGAACCACCTTTTTTCAGTGCGGGAACCATTTGTGGCGCAAGTTCGATCAAAGGATTTGCGAGAATATTTGCCACGATCAGATCAAAGGGGACGCGCTTTTTAATCTCTTCATCGTCAAGGCCGGTGGCCGTGATGGCAGTAATCGTTTTGGCGACACCGTTTAGAGCAAAATTTTCCTTTGCAACTTTGATTGCTATCGGATCAATGTCGGTTGCCAGAATTCTGATCGGCTCAATCAGAGCAATACCGATTGCCAGAATTCCGCTCCCCGTTCCAAGATCAAGTGCATTTTGCGGTTTTTCATGTTCCATAACATCGGCGATAAGTTCAAGGCAGCCGACTGTCGTTCCATGGTGGCCGGTTCCAAAAGCCTGACCGGCATCAATCTCGATTGCAAGATCACCCGGTTTGACTTTGTCGCGGTCATGGCTGCCATGAACAAAAAAACGCCCCGCGCGAACAGGATTAAGCCCTTCAAGACTATGGCTTACCCAGTCAATATCCGGAAGTACCTCTATTTCTATATTGTTTTCATTGACGCCCAAAACACGCGCAAAGCGGGGAAGTACGGAATTTTTTTCCAATTCATCCACGTAGAGAGAGACTTCATAAATTGCATTTGCTTCGTCAATTTCGGTTATAGCAAGCGGAAATGCTTCATCCTCGAAGGCATGATCGAGAAGTTCATATTGCTTTTCAGCATCCCGTTTCGGTGATTTGTAATGTAGACGGATTTGTCCCAAAATTTTAGTCCTTATGTTCTATTGTTTTGCCAGGCTCTTGAGACGCTCAATGGCAATCTGGTCTTTCAGCTCGTTTCTGTTTTCTTCCACGCTATAAGGAATGACACCGGCAAATTGGCCACCTTTTTTGGTAAGCAGAATGGCTGCCGTATGATCGTAAGTATAATCGCCATTTTCACCGGGTACTTTTTCAGCGGCAATGTTGAAAGACGATACCAGTTTATGAACTTTTGCAGGATCACCGCTAATTCCTATAACTTTATCGGTAAAATTGGATAAATAGTCATGGAGGACTTCCGGAGTATCCCGTTCCGGATCAACAGTGATAAACCAGATATTGATTTTATCTGCATCCGGTCCCAACTCCTTGATCCAATTGGTCATACTCATTAATGTTGTCGGGCAAATATCCGGACACATTGTGTAACCGAAAAATATCGCCGACGGTTTTTCGCGAAGTTCTACCTGCGTAACGGTTTTTCCGTTGGAATCGGTAAGGCTGAAATCCTCACCCAGTGGCGGACTGACGAAGGTTTGCCAACCGAATATGAATGCCATAAAAACCGCAACCAATATAACAATGTAAAAAACACTTAATGCGGTACTTTTACTTTCACTCGTCATTGCCAAAATCCCTTGAGCTTGATGCATCGCCATAAAAGCCACTCGCGTGACTCCTGAAGGATATTCAAAATATATCGGTATGAACACGATACTGCAATGAAAAGCGGTAATTAATTCGTCATTGTCGCGACAGTGCGGACAAATACACGGGATTGCACTTCTTGTGCCGGCGTTTTATGGTTATTTACCCATTCAATATACCGGATTATCATGAGCACATCACCCACTGACCAACGCTTTCATGACAGTGAACCGCGCATTCATTCGACGGCCAAGTTACATGGTTGCAAACTCGGCCGTTTTTCCGAAATCGGCGAACGGGTTATTTTACGTGATGTCACTGTCGGCGATTTCAGCTATTTCGAGCGCAATGGTGAAGCCATATATACAGATGTCGGCCGTTTCAGTTGCATCGCTTCCAATGTCCGTCTTAATGCCCTTGAACATCCGATGGAAAGGGTAAGCATGCATAAAATGACTTACCGTCCCAACGAATATTTCCGCTTCATGACACTTGATAGTGCTTTTCGCGAAAGGCGGCATAATAAACGCGTGACTATCGGTCATGATGTCTGGATCGGTCATGGGGCGGTGGTGATGCCGGGAATAACTATCGGCCACGGTGCGGTGATCGGCGCCAATGCGGTTGTAACCAAAGATGTTATTCCTTACGAGATCGTCGGCGGTGTTCCGGCAAAGAGGATCAGGATGAGATTTCCCGATCATACCATTCAGGCACTTCTTGACCTTAGCTGGTGGAATTGGCCGTTGAACATGATTTATCAAGCAATAGGCGATATGCAACAACTGTCAGCCGAAGAGTTTATCGCAAAGTGGAAAAATCTGGTCTGAGAGTAGAAAATCAACAAAGGCACGTGATTGACAGGACTTTAATTTCCGTTTCGCGTTGTTTCTTTTGAAAAATGACCATGTCGTTCAATTTTGAATAAAAATTGAAAATGTCTTCCGAATGCATTGGCGAAAATCTCTGTCGAAACAGTGTAAAACGCCGGTGTGAAATAGTGTCACGGTATGGTTGGTGGCAAAACCGGTCATTGTACGAAAAAATATACCATCCACGAAGGAATGGCCGAGAAGTTGATATTGTTTTTGAGCCACCTGTTTTGGCGATTAAAAAAGAAACGCGCCTGTCCTCGATATTGTTCTTATATCTTCAATATGTTTTCTATTGTTTTGCGAGATTGGCAAGACGGCCTATAGCGACCGGTTATTTGCCAGACTCTTAAGACGCCCTACAACGAACATATACAACGAACATATCGAAATCTTTGGCACTTTTTCTTCCGATATTATAACGGATGGTCGTCCGGAAAGTTGGCTACCTTTTTTGGCTCCTATATTGAAAGATAATACCAATTCATGGATTTTTGCCGGTTCACCGCTAATACCGGTAATTTTGTCGGTAAATTTCGACAAATAATCATGGAGAACTTCAGAGGTATCCTGTTCGGGATCCACCGTGATAAACCGGAAATCGCGTTTATCCGCGTCCGGTCCCAATTCTTTGACCCGATTTTCTATACTCGCCAACATTGCCGGGCAAATATCCGGAGACATTGTATAACCGAAAAATATCGCGGACGGTTTTTTTCCAAGGTCTTTCGCAGTGACTGTTTTTCGGTTGGAATCGGTAAGGCTGAAATCCTTAACCCACGGCGGAATGGAACAAGATTGCCAATAAAATAGAAACGCCATAAATGTGCGACCTATAAAACAATGTAAAAAGCACTTAATGCGGCCTTTTTACTTTCCCTTCTCATTGCCGAAATCCGTTGAATTCGATCGGGTTGCAATAAAGCCACGATGGTCACGTCGAAGATGATATTCAAAATAAATCGGTATCAAAAGAAACAGCAATGAAAAAGCCGAACGCATTTTATGAACGAGTAGCCGATATTAAAAAACGATCGGCCGGAGAATTGACACTAAGTGGAAAAATCTTATCCGGAGATAGAAAATCATCAAAGACACGTGATTGACGAGAAATTTATTTTCAATTTCTTGTTGTTTATTTCAATAATTACTTTGTACCTCAATTTTGAAAGGAAATTGTGAATGTCTTCTAAACGTGTTGGCGAGATTATCGTGGAAACACTGCAAAACGCAGGTGTGAAACATTGTTACGGCATTGTCGGTGATACACTTAACTATATCACTGATGCGATATATCGCTCGAAAATCGAGTGGGTCCATACACGCCACGAAGAAGCTGCTGCCTTGGCAGCAGGAGGAGAAGCTTATTTGACTGGCGAATTGAGTGCATGCGCAGGCTCGTGCGGGCCGGGGAGCTTGCATCTTATCAATGGTATTTACGAATCAAATCGCAATCGCGCACCGGTTGTGGCCATAGCAAGCCAGCTTTCGACCAACGTTATCGGCAGCGAATGGCCGCAGGAAGTCGACTTTCCTGCGCTTTATTCACATTGCTCGGTGTTTTGCGAGCAAATTTTGAACCCGGAGGAAGCCCAACGTATAACCGTCGAAGCATGTCAGGCAGCACTGACAAAAAGGGGTGTTGCTGTCATTATACTTCCGGTGGATGTATCTATGCAGGCAGTGAACCATGTGACGCAATATCGCGTTCACCGGCCAAATCCGGTTATTCGCCCTTCCGATAGCGACCTTGAACAAGTTGCATCGCATTTGAACAAGGGCAAAAAAGTTGCAATCTATGTCGGTTCTGGTGTCAAGGGCGCTCATGACGAGGTGGTCGCTTTGGCTGCCAAGTTGAAAGCACCGATCGGGCATTCGTCAAAATCGAAAGATTTCATCGAATATGACAACCCGTATAATATGGGAATGAACGGCATGTTGGGTGGCAAGCCGGGTTTTGACATGGTTGAACATTGCGATACTTTGCTTCTGCTCGGCACCGATTTCGCTTATACGCAATTTTACCCTGATAAAGCCACGATTATTCAGGTGGATGAGGACGGAACGCATCTCGGGCGCCGCCATCCCGTTAATATGGGGTTGATCGGCGATGTCAAATCGACCGCAGCAGCACTTCTTAAATATGTTGACGAAAAGAAAGACACCGGTTTTCTCGACCAATGCTTAAAAACCAAAGCCGAAGCCGAAAAAGCCGAGGCGAAGGAAACTGCTGTTTCCAAATCCATCATTCATCCGCAATATCTTGTCTCGCTTATCAATCAATATGCCGATGATGATGCGCTGGTCACAGGTGACTGCGGTTCGCCAATGGTCTGGTTGCTCCGCCATTTCAAAACAAATGGCAAGAGAAGAACCCTTGCCAGCCTTTCCCATGGAACTATGGCAAATGCTTTGTCGCAGGCTATCGGTTTCAAAAAAGCCTATAAAGACAGACAAGTTATCTCGCTTTCCGGCGATGGTGGCCTTGCCATGTTGCTGGGTGAACTTTTGACTGTTGTTCAGGAGAAGGTTGACATCAAGATTGTGGTTTTCAACAATTCTTCACTCAACTTTGTTGAACTTGAACAAAAGGTTGAAGGACTGGTCGACCATTATACCGATTTGCAAAATCCGGATTTTGCAAAACTTGCCGAATCTATTGGCATTAAAGGCTGGAAGGTTAACGAGCCGGAAGAGCTTGAAAGCGCGGTTAAAGCCTTTTTGAGTGCCAAAGGACCGGCACTTCTTGATGTCAAAACCAGCGGATATGAACTGGTTATGCCGCCAAAAGTAACGGCCGGTGAAGTTTCCGGCATGGCACTTTACGGCACAAAGGCGATTATGCAGGGACGCGTGAAAGATGTAGCCGATCTGCTCATTCACAATTTCATCAAATAGTCGCTTGAACGATTTGATAAAACAAAAGGCAGAAAATCGATTTGTTTTCTGCCTTTTTTAATTTTATGGAAGCTTCACAAAAACCGGATGATCGTGGGTGGGGGAAAGAGGTTCAGACTTTTTTGACAAAACTGTCGAGCACACGTTTTTCGCCAGCTTTATCGAAAGCGATGGTGAGCTTGTTTCCGTCAATCGCTGCAACATTGCCATTTCCGAATTTGATATGAAAAACCCTGTCTCCCACGCTGAATTCGGAAGGCTTGTCGGAAACCGATTTGGCGATGAGTTCGCCTTCAATAATTTTCGATTGTTGTACCCGCCCCGCACCATATCCGGAATCGACATCCCCATAGCCGATGCGCTCGACATTGGCACCCGAACGGTTGCCCCAATTGGTACGTGTCGCTTCGGTTGCGTTCTTTTTTGCTCTCTGCCAGCCGGGTGTTGAATAATTATTCTGGAACGGCTCCTGACGGTCAAAGCGCGATTGCCCATAACCGCCATAGGATGTTTCGACTTCGGCAACTTCGACATGTTCGTTGGGCAGCTCATCAAGAAAACGCGACGGAATTGTCGATTGCCATAAGCCGTGAATACGCCGGTTCGAGACAAACCAGATATGCAGATTTTCTTTTGCGCGGGTAAGGCCGACATAAGCAAGGCGCCGCTCTTCTTCGAGACCGGAGCGCCCACCTTCATCAAGCGACCGTTGATGGGGAAACAGTCCTTCTTCCCAACCGGGCAAAAATACGGTGTTAAATTCCAGCCCTTTGGCCGAATGCAAGGTCATGATATTGACCGCATCCATATCCTCATTTTTTTCGGTATCCATAACCAGCGAGATATGTTCAAGAAAACTTCTCAAACTCTCGAAATCTTCCATGGAATGGATAAGCTCTTTCAGGTTTTCAAGCCGCCCCGGAGCCTCGGCAGAACGGTCTGCCTGCCACATGGCCGTATAGCCCGATTCATCCAGAATAATTTCTGCAAGCTCGGTATGGGGAGTATTATCAAGCATGTTCTGCCAACGGCGGAAATCTTCGACGAGTTTTCTTAAAGAACTTCTGGCCTTGGGCTTCAATTCGTCGGTTTCGACCATTTCCTGAGCGGCTTTGAGCATAGGCTCGTTGCGGGCGCGGGCTGTATCGTGGATTTGACGAACGGTTGCTTCACCAAGGCCGCGCTTCGGTGTATTGATAATACGCTCGAAAGCGAGATCGTCGGAAGGCTGTGCAACAACACGGAAATAGGCGAGCGCATCGCGAATTTCTTGCCGCTCATAAAAACGCGGGCCACCGATAACGCGATAATTAAGCCCCAATGTGACAAACCGGTCTTCAAATTCACGCATCTGGAAAGATGCGCGAACCAGAATGGCAATGTCATTCAAAGCAAGGCCCTGATGTTGCAATTGCTCGATTTCTTCACCAATAGCGCGCGCTTCCTCTTCAGAATCCCAGGCTGCATGGACTTTGACCTTCTGGTCATTTTCCGTTTTATTATCGGTAAAAAGCGTTTTACCCAACCGGCCTTCATTATGGGCAATCAGATAGGATGCGGCTCCCAGAATATGGGAAGTCGAGCGGTAATTGCGTTCAAGACGAATAACAGTTGCACCGGGAAAGTCTTTTTCAAAACGCAAAATATTATCAATTTCTGCGCCGCGCCAACCGTAAATGGATTGGTCGTCATCACCCACGCAACAAAGATTGACAGTTTCACCGGCAGGACGTTGCGCCAATAGCCTTAACCACAAATATTGTGCAGTATTGGTATCCTGATATTCGTCGACCAGAATGTAACGGAATTTTTTATGATATTCGCGCAAAACATCGGCGTTTTTTTGAAAAATATGAATAGGGTGCAACAATAAATCGCCGAAATCACAGGCATTCAGTGTTTGCAGGCGTTCCTGATAGGCGCGGTAAAGCTCGCGCCCTTTGCCATTGCCGAAAGAACGGGCATCACCTTCGGGTATCTGATCGGGTGCAAGACCACGGTTTTTCCAACCATCAATCATATTGGCAAAACTACGTGCCGGCCATCTTTTGTCGTCAAGCCCTTCAGCCTGAATGAGCTGTTTGATAAGCCTTATCACATCATCGGTATCAAGAATGGTGAAATTGCTGTTGAGACCGACAAGTTCTGCATGGCGACGAAGAATTTTTACCCCGATCGAGTGGAAAGTGCCAAGCCACGGCATACCTTCAACCGCGCCGCCCACCAGTTCACCAATACGGTTTTTCATTTCACGTGCGGCTTTATTGGTGAATGTGACCGCCAGAATTTGCCCCGGATAAGCAAGACCAAGCCGTAAAATATGGGCAATGCGTGTGGTGAGAACCCGCGTCTTTCCCGTGCCTGCACCGGCGAGCACCAGAACGGGACCTTCCGTGGTTGTTACAGCAAGGCGTTGTTCAGGGTTGAGCTTTTCAAGATAATCGGCCTTTGCATTGCGACGCGCCGCCATGGCGCGCGATGCCAAGCCGCTGCCGCCCTCGTGCTGCGACGTGTCAGGCTGCTCTTCCGGCTTTCTCGGTTCGTCATCAAAAAATGGTATATCGTCAGGAAAATCGCTCATTATCACCAATCTAATGGTTCAAGATATTTTCTGCTAGGCCAGACTTGACGCTTTAACACGAAAATGATCGGAAAATCACTTTTTTTTACGTTGCACTTCATATTGATAGACGCGACGGTCGGTCAAATTCTTCCGGTTGTCTATAATCGGCGCAACAACCGGTTTCAAGTCCGGCTCTCTTTTAATCAACGCGACAAGATCATTAAGCTCGTTCATGGCGACAAGTTTTATAATGTCTTCGCGGATCGAACCATCTTCACGCTTCGGCAATTGATGCACAACCTGAAGCGATTCAATTTTCTGATCTTTAAGAAGATTGCGAACGGCTTGTTCGTCAAGTTTGTCAGATTCGACAAAAACATAAAGCCCGACACCTTTTGCAGGAAGCGAATATGTCGCAAGCGCAATATCACCAATATCGGGGTTATTTTTCAAAAGATTCCGTATGGCCGGCCCCTGATGCTGGATGCGGTCGCCGGTACCATCTCCATCCGACCAGTTGAACATATCTTTGGTTATAAAATTATAGACACGTTTGCCTGTTGCCAACCAAAGTCGCGACGGCCATGAGCGGTTTTTCAGTATCCGCTTTTCCGTGGGCGTCATCAGTTCAGGCGCAAAACTTCTTTTTTGTTTGATAAGATGGCGGAAATCTTCATAGGCAAAATAGCGGTAGAGAGCGCCGCGATGCTTGTGTACGCTTGCCAACTGAAAGTCGATGATCGAGGCTTTACCGTCACTTGTCATCAACCAGTTTTGCGGTTTTGCCAAATCATTGTGGGTAATACCCATGCGCCGCAGATTGCGCAGGAGTTTGAATGCGCTCAGGTAAAATTCGGGTTTGTTCGGCCGCGCGAGATGCAATGGCGTTCCCTCGCTCCAGGAACGATAAAGCCCGTCTTTATCAACGGCAATGAGTTGCGGCACACCTTCAAGCCCGCGGACTTTTTTTAATGCCCTTATTTCTCTTCGTGCCAATATCCAGGCAAGCGGGCGTGACCATTTTGGCGCAGCGGTAACAATGCGACGGATAACGCGTTTATGCGGTTCGTCAGCAAAATAGCCGACCCGCGTTTCAGAGAAAACATCGCGTTTCAATACCATCAAGGCCACAAATTCAGTTAAAAATTGCGGGTCTTTCAAAGGCGGTAAAGCACTGTCTGAATCGGCAAAATGTTCCATAGCGTTGAGTTAGACGGTTGGCACTCTTCTATCAAGTCGGTTTGTTCAAATCGGTTAAAATATAAACGATAAAAAGCGGTAAGTAATGGTTATTGTCAAATTTTGGTAAAAAATAATACATTTTTACTTTGAAACTGAAAAACTGCACCATTTTAACGCAAACCGGCTTGAATGGTTTGAAACGCAGGTTTCAGCAAAATTCATCCGCCAGCCGGTGTTCCGATGCAGATAATAGCAAAGCTGATTGGGAACTTTTTTATAAAAAATTGCGGTCGTAAAACGGGTTCTCAAATGTCGGAATTTTGCACCAGTTTCAAAGCAAAGAGACGCAACGCCGCTGAAAGATTGATTTCCGCCGGCCTTGCTTCATCTATCAGCGTGACAATTCCGGCAAAGGAAAGTTCCCTTTTTTCCGCTTCTTGCAATAAAATATCAATATAGGCTTGTTCGAGCGATATGCTTGTTGCATGTCCATCTATGCGCACGGACAATTTTCTAGGCCGCGCCTTAAGCCAATCAATGCTGGTGATAGAGGCGGGAGCTTCATTCTTCATCTTTGTTGCGGGTAATTCTTCTTAAATCAAGAAATCCGTCTGTTTTCTGTTTTTTCCGGTCATCGAATTGGCGTTCGATTTTTGTGCGCCCGAATAGAATACGATTTTCGGTTGCCTGCTTTTCTTCCGACTGACGTTTTTTCTGTTTACGAAATTGCCGTAAATTGACCAATTCAGCCATTTAAAAAGCCTTATTTTTTCCGGAACGCGTCAAGCGAAACAACATTGGCAGACGACGGTTCCTTTTCTTTCTTAGGCGATTTATCCGTTTCGTCTGCGGCCTTTGTATGCTGCTTCAATTTGACCGGCGATTTTTTCTTATCTTTTTTGTCACCGATATGTGCAAGCTCGCCGCCTTTGGTTTCGTTTGTGACAGTCTTGACTTCGGGGCTGTCATTGTCGCTTTTCGGCTGGTCGGATGCGAGATCAAAGGCCGCTTCAAAGGCTGCTGTCGGGTCATAGAATACTTGAACGGCCGAGAAGGGGATGACCAGTCTTTCCGGCACATCGCCAAATGAGAGGCTCACTTCAAAACCACTTTCGGAAACGTTCAAATCCCAAAATTGGTGTTGCAAAACAATCGTCATTTGTTCGGGATAACGTTCTTTCAGGCGTGACGATATTTTCACACCGGGAGCGTTTGTAAGGAAGGTTATAAAAAAATGATGGTCACCTGGAAGGCCGGCCTTCGCCACTTCGGATAATACTTTGCGAATAACACTGCGCAACGCATCCTGCACGAGAATGTCATAACGGATCTGATCGTGAACCATTGAAAACCTGTTCCTTCTGCGACGTAGTTTATGCAAAATTGGCACTCAACCTTAATGCAGTGTAGCCGTTCTTAATGCAATGAGGCAATCACAATCTTCTCAATTTTTTTTCGTAAATATCAACAAAGATGCGCTTGAGACCGGATTACCGACACAATAGAGAATGGCATTTTTGAGTGAATGCGCCTTGAAGATAAATTCTTGTAAGAAAATCGCGGCAAACTTTCAAAAATGTCGAGTAAAAAAGTGAAGGCTTCTGTTGCCAGGTGCCTCCGAACCCCGCTTGGACCGGCGAAGGCCCAAGACTTGATTTGAAGCGTTCGCGCCGCAATTAAGCAGCGAGACGAGCTTCCGCATAGTTGTCATTTGCAACTACTTAATTAGCCCGATAACGGTGGTACAATGCCGGGTAAAAGAGCAATCTTTACGCCCTTGTCGATCCTGTTTCGCCCCCTTCATAATGAAAACGCTTGGAAAATTTCTTCGCCTTTTCATTGTGGTGGAGGCGCCGGGTACCGCCCCCGGGTCCAATGGGTTTATTACACTGTCCATTTATTACCATAGCTGGCAAGCCAGCAAAGCCAATATAGGTAAATCAATTGGCGGTGGGAAGGGGGGTTGTCTAACTTTTTCGCGCTCTATCTCATTAACAGTGATGTTTGGCTCTATCTCATAAACAGTGATGTTTGAATGAATGGAAAAACGGTCAAACATCCAAATTCAATTCATAGCCCATAAAACAAGTGGAAAATTACCCGCCGTTTTACTGTTAAGCGGACATTTAATCGACAGGAGCCTGAAACCGATGACAAAACACCTCGACCAGATCAAAAAATATGACAGAAATCCGGATGAAGCAGCAATTAAACGATTGGAAAACCGTTTATCGCTTGCGTTACAAAACCGCGACGCTTCAGAAGTTGCAGCAACCGACGAGGCAGAGCTTCAACGCGTGGCAAAATGGGCAGCGGAAAAACTTGGTGCAGATGCCGAAAAGAGCAAACAGGCAGTCACAAAGGTTGCCGATTTGCTGAAAGGTGAACATATGAAAAATCGTGTCACTTTTTATTACTTTGTTGCAAAAGAACTGGGTCTTTTGAGCAAGGTCTGACGAGCCACGGCAAAAGCTTGTGCGAGATAGTCCAAAAAAGCGGAATCTATATTCTGCCGGCTCAAGCGGTTAACCATAACATTTATTAAAATAGCCAAATCCACCCGACATAGGTTTTACGGTCAATTGGGCATGAATTGATCGGGGCAGGGGGTGATTGCGGCGTGGATTGATCGTGGCAGGGATTGATCGGTGATTGCCAAAAATACAAGCGCCGAAAAAATACAACTGCCGAAAAAATAAAAGCGCTGAAAAAATACAAGCGCCGAAAAAATAAAAGCGCCAAAAAATAAAAGCCGCGAAAAAATAAACGTACCAAAAAATAAAAGCCCCGAAAAAGGGGCTTTTAATCGACATATCGTCTCATGCGATGAACCGGACATTGTCAGTTCGCTTCTTCGCTTTTCGGTGCCTCGACATGGTGGTGACCATGTTGATGTTCGTGGCCACCCAGAACTTTATGGAGCTGAACAGTATCAAGCTCGTTTTCCCAACGTGCAACAACGATACAGGCAACCGCATTGCCGACGAGATTGGTTAATGCGCGGCACTCCGACATGAAACGGTCAATACCGAGAATGATAGCCATACCGGCAACCGGAATAGCCGGAACGGCTCCAAGAGTTGCCGCAAGAGTAATGAAGCCCGCACCGGTAACACCGGCTGCACCCTTCGATGAAATCATAGCCACGACCAGAATAAGGATCTGATGTTCGAGTGTCAGATTAATATCCAAAGCCTGGGCGATAAACAATGTGGCCAAAGTCATATAGATATTGGTGCCGTCAAGGTTGAATGAATAACCGGTCGGAATAACCAGCCCGACAACCGACTTCTTCGCACCGGCCTTTTCCATCTTTTCCATTAAGGTTGGCAACGCAGCTTCGGACGAGGATGTACCGAGAACCAGCAACAATTCATCTTTGATGTAGCGGATCACTCTGAAGATGGAAATACCGTTGTAACGGCACACCGCGCCCAGAATAACTACAACAAACAGAATCGACGTGATGTAGAAGGTTGCCACCAGAAAGAACAGATTAATGACCGAGCCGATACCGTATTTTCCGATAGTGAAAGCCATCGCACCGAAAGCGCCAATCGGAGCAGCCTTCATCAGAATGGCAACCAGTTTGAAAATCGGCGTCGACAATGCATGGATGAAATCCAGAATGGGTTTACCGCGTTCGCCGACTGATCCAAGCGCAATGCCGAACAGAATCGAGAAGAACAATACCTGAAGAATGTCACCTTCCGCAAAAGCCGACACGACGGTTGACGGAATGATATTCATCAAAAATTTGACGATCGACGAATCGTGAGCTTTTTCAGCGTAAACTTTAACTGCTGCGGTATCGAGCGACGCCGGATCAATATGCATGCCCGCGCCCGGTTGCAGAACATTTCCGATAACAAGGCCGACGATCAATGCCAATGTCGAGAAGGTCAAGAAGTAAAGCATACATTTTCCCGCAACACGCCCGACCTTTTTCAGGTCGCTCATGCCGGCAATGCCGCTCACAATGGTCAAGAAGATAACCGGAGCAATAATCATCTTGACCAATTTGATAAAGGCGTCACCCAACGGCTTCAAAGATGCGCCAACATCCGGATAAAAATATCCAAGCAAAATACCGCAAACAATTGCGAATAATACTTGAATATAAAGGACTTTGTAAAACGCGCGATGAGGACGTGGTTGTTTCAATTGTTCGATTTTGTAAGCCATGAAGCCTCCCTCTGATCGACCGCGCAAAATTTTGCAGTGGATTTAGCCGCCCCTCGGCCACCTCCCGGTCGACTTCTACAATAACGTCTAGCAATTCATATGCCAAGAGACTATTGTTTCGCAAGTTCATTTGCTGAAATTAGTGCCTTAACAGTTGATAATTTTAACAAAAATCAAAAAATTTTTTTCGTAAGAAGATGAAAGCTATAGCAATATCTTCAACTGATAATTTAAAAAATATCGGGAACATTTTGAATTATAAGGGCTATTATTCTATTATAGATTGAATTGGCAAATTTGAAAGCCAATCCGGTTTTTTGAGGGGGGGGATAAAAAAGCAGGTTATTTGAAAAGCTCGCCAATGAGGCCAGCCGAATCCGCACAGGATTATTCTGGATTTGTGGATGCCTCTCATTATTTCTTCGTTGTCTGAACCGGATAGTGCAATTATTGCATCTTTATTCCGGTAAAAGTTGCAATAGAAACGGATAAGTCGGGAGATGGTTCGAGAAGGTGATTTGAGCGAAATTGGTGATTTGAGTGGAGTTATCGGCGATATGCTTATGTTGAAAACCTGTTGGCAATTCATCGCTTTCGAGTAAAACCTGTCATTGGAAAATTCCGATGGAGGCAAGAAAGTGCGGCCGATTGCGATTGCTGGCTCCTTGGCAGTGAAACCGTTTGTCTCACCCTTATTCTTTTAAAAAATTAAAATGTCGCCAATAGGGGAAATGAATTTTTGTGTGCTCTCCGGAAGCGGGAATATGATTTTTGAAAATAGAGTTTAAAACGCTCGAATGGCAGAATTGCTTTTGAAAACCGATTTTAAAAAATATGAACCACGGTAGCTTTGCCAAAGGGTTATGAAAACGCTTCCAAAGGAACGTGATAAATTCCAAAGGAACGTGATAAATTTGTCGATTGCACACAATCGATCACGGATAAAACGGCAATTATCGCTCGATATACACGAACAATGAATGGAATATTGTGTCGATTTATACCGAGGAACCGGTGGCAAGTTAAACTGAAAAACTTCCAGCAAGCCGGTTTTAATTGTCGTTTTAAAGCTCTATGGAATCAGTCAATCGAAAGTGCTTATCTCATTCGATCGGCTTTGCATCTATATAATTCCAGCCATCGTTAATGTGTTCAGAAGCAAACCATTTTGTTTCGACGCGTCCGAAAGGCCGGAAAAACTCGACCGCCAGTTTGAGCCAAGAAGGGCCGCCGACAATGGCATAACGCCTTAGTTTTGTGAAAGCTTCTGCTCTGAGCTTGGCTGTATCCTCGTTAAACAGGCTTTCCCAATCAATTCCGTCATATTCTTTAAAAATGACAATCATATCAATAGAGTCAAAGCCTTCCGCCTCCGCTTCAAAAAGTCCATAGAGGTTTTCCACATCTGAAGAAAAAAGCACGCCGTTAATGGAAAAACCGATTGCACCGGCGCGGTTGGTCTTGATCTTGGAGATCACCGGTATTGTATCTTCAGGTAACATGCTTTTGCCCTTTCTTGTGGCTCAATTAAGTTATATGTAGAATTTTATGTAACGTCTGAAGTTTTCAATACTACAGATTTTAAGTGGACTTGATAGGTGCTGTCGATGACAATAAAACTTTCGGTTAATCTTAACGCCATCGCGGTGTTGCGCAATCGCCGGAATTTGCCTTGGCCGAATGTGGTCGGTATGGGGCGCATAGCGCTGGATGCGAGTGCTGACGGACTTACTGTCCATCCCCGTCCTGACCAGCGTCATATCAGGTTTACCGATCTTCCCGATATACGTCGTTTGATTGACGATGAATTTCCAAATCGGGAATTCAATATAGAAGGCTATCCGGATCAGACGTTTCTGGATATGGCAGAACTTTATGCCGATCAGATAACCTTGGTTCCCGATTCCCCGCAACAATCAACTTCCGACCATGGGTGGGATTTTGGTCGTGATAGCGCATTTTTGAAACCCGTTATCAGCCGGCTGAAAGAAAGGTCGATTCGTGTCATTGTGTTCGTCAATCCTGTTGCCGACGGGCTTGAAGCCGCCAAAGACATCGGTGCCGACGGTATTGAAATTTATACCGGTCCTTATGGCGACGCTTATGACAGCGACGAAAAACAGGCAAAAGCCCTTGAAGCGGTAACAATCGTTGCGCAGCGCGCCAAGGAATTGAAGCTTCTCGTCAATGCCGGACATGATTTGACGGTGTCCAATTTGCCCCCTCTTGTCAAAAGTGTGCCATGGCTTTATGAAACCTCCATCGGACACGGACTTATTGCGGATGCTCTGGAACATGGAATGAGAGAAACTGTTCTGAGATTTAAAAGAGCATTGGCAATTTAACCGGCCAAACGGGCATCAGGTGAATATGTAAGATCAAGGTCGTTTTTACCCGTCTTCTACCTCAACAACTGGATAACAATTTCGGCTGAAAGGATTGCGCTATGGCGGACTCTCAAGATATTGACGCTGTGACCGATGATCCAACAACAGCCGATGAAAATAATGACCATTCCAAAGAGAGTTTTTTACTGCTTTTGATTGGCGCAATCGGTGTTGTCTATGGTGATATTGGAACCAGCCCGATTTATGCATTTCGCGAGGCGTTGCGCGCTGGTGCGGGTAATCATGATATTTTAAAAAATGATGTTTACGGGGTTATTTCACTTATATTCTGGGCATTACTGCTGATTGTTACAATCAAATATGTCGTGTTTGTTTTGCGCGCCGACAATAATGGCGAGGGCGGCATTCTCTCGCTGATGGCACTTGCCCGTTCCACCTTCCGGAAAAGAGGGGGGTGGGTTTTGGGAATAGGCATTCTCGGCGCCTCGCTATTTTTTGGTGACGCCGTCATTACCCCTGCCGTTTCGGTGCTTTCGGCAGTCGAAGGTATGGAGGTTGTGGCCCCCGACCTTGAACCTTTTGTTGTGCCACTGACACTTGTTATTCTGGTTGCACTTTTTGCTGTCCAAAAGTTTGGAACAGGAAAGGTGGCTATCGTTTTCGGGCCTATCACTTTGGTCTGGTTCCTTGCACTTGGCGGCTTCGGGCTTTTTCACATATTTGATGATCTCACGATTTTGAAATCATTGTTGCCATGGTATGCGATCTCATACATTGTCAGCAATCCCGCGACATCTTTTGCAGCCGTCGGGGCTGTTTTTCTGGCTGTCACCGGTGCCGAAGCCCTTTATGCCGATCTTGGACATTTCGGACGGCGTCCGATTGTAGCCGCCTGGCTATGGATTGTGTTTCCGTGTCTTGTGCTCAATTATCTGGGGCAGGGCGCATTCATTCTTTCCCACGGGCGCAATACTGTAAATCCGTTTTATCAAATGTTGCCGGAATGGTCGCTTATACCGATGATCGTTCTTGCAACAATGGCAACCGTTATCGCTTCA
Source organism: Bartonella sp. B10834G3 (assembly GCF_016102505.1). Classification (NCBI taxonomy): domain Bacteria; kingdom Pseudomonadati; phylum Pseudomonadota; class Alphaproteobacteria; order Hyphomicrobiales; family Bartonellaceae; genus Bartonella; species Bartonella sp. B10834G3. The sequence goes on along the minus strand of NZ_JACFOM010000002.1, from coordinate 781,658 downwards.
CAGGCCGTTATCACAGGTGCGTTTTCTCTGGCACGACAGGCTGTTCAGCTCAATATTTTGCCGCGACTTGAAATTTTGCACACTTCGGAAAAAAATTTGGGGCAAATTTATATGCCGCGGGTCAATCTGCTCCTTGCGGTTATCGTTATTTGTCTTGTGATCGGCTTTGAAAAATCATCCAATCTGGCAGCCGCCTATGGTATTTCGGTCACCGGCAATATGATCGTGACCACATCGCTTCTGTTCATTGTGATGAAGCGGATCTGGAAATGGCGCCTTGCTTTATGCCTTGTGCCGACGATTGCATTTCTGTGTCTCGATTTTCTTTTCTTCAGTGCCAATGTGGTCAAAATCCATGAAGGTGGCTGGTTCTCTGTAGGGCTTGCTTGCAGCGTTATCCTCGTTATGTGGACATGGGTTCGTGGCAGCCGCCATTTGTTCAAAAAAACCCGCAAGGCCGAAGTACCGCTTGATCTTATTGTCAACAAGATGGCGGAAAAACCGCCGATTATTGTGCCGGGAACAGCAGTCTTTTTGACCAGTGATCCGAAAAGCGCTCCAAGTGCTTTGATGCACAGCCTCAAGCACTATAAAGTTTTGCACGAAAACAATGTCATATTGACTGTTAATACCGCCTCCACACCCCGTGTACCGGCCGTGGATCGGGCCAGAGTATCGCAATTTAACGAACGCTTTATGCAGGTGACTTTGACATTCGGTTATATGGAGCAGCCAAATATTCCGAAGGCTTTGGCAATTTGTCGCAAGCTTGGTTGGAAATTCGATATTATGACCACATCATTTTTCCTCTCCCGCCGGTCAATCAAACCCGCGGCCAAGTCGGATATGCCGATGTGGCAGGATAAATTCTACATTTTCCTCGCCCGAACAGCGGCAGATGCAACAGAATATTTCCAGATTCCAACCGGTCGTGTTGTTGAAATCGGTACGCAGATTACTGTTTGATGTCGTGAACAGGATCGCGAACGCCGGCCATACTATCCAAATGTCGATGAAGTTTGACCGGCAGAATGCAATAATCGGGGTAATCATGGCTCAACCCGTTATTGCGGGTCTGGGGCAGGCCTATCCTGTTATACTATAACTTGTTATTCACATCTGCCTTACCGGCGTGGTCGCGCACGCATTATCAACCGTGTTCCGGTGCTGGAAAAAAAGGAAATTGCCCAACGATTGATGGCAAGTTAAAAAACTCATCAATGAAAAAGCCTTCTACCAATTAAAAAACAATATCTGTTAAAATAACGCTTGCTATTAAGAGATGATCGTAGCATGGTAAAGAACCGTACGGTACGGTACTGAGAAAAGATGAAAACAGCGGAAATGCAACAATCGTCAAACGCCACGGTCAACAACTTGGTCAATAATTTGACAGATCGTCAGAAAGACGTTCTCGATGCGGCGTTGCATTTGCTCGTCAAAAATCATTTGGCATTGACGATGTCGAAAGTTGCAGAAGCTGCGAGTTGCTCGAAAGAAACGCTTTATAAGTGGTTTGGCGATCGCAATACGTTTTTGGAAGCGATGGTCGAGTGGCAGGCTTCGCGCGTTCGCGCCGTACCAATCAGCCGCGAAGCGGTTGATGAACAAACCCTGTTCAACAGTTTGGAACATTTTGCGCGTGACTGGTTGATGGTTTTGACCTCTCCGACCTCGATAGCGCTCAACCGGCTTGCGGTCAGTCAAGCCGGTGCGGGTAAGTCCAACCTTGGAGATATTGTGCTTTATCGCGGGCCTTTTGCAATGGCGCGGCGTTTGAAGCCGATTCTGGAAATCGGGCGGGACTGCGGTTTTTTACAATTGGATGATCTCGACAATGCATTCCGGACATTTTTCGGTCTCGTCGTTCGTGATGTCCAGATACGCAAATTGCTGGGCGATGATTTTCATATGGATGATGAAGACATTATCCGTGAAGCTCGCACAGCGACAAGGCAATTTTTTGCTCTTTTCGGGCAAAAAAAGACGAACAAAACTGATGAAACGCAAATTTAAGGGAGTTTTCTATGCGTGTTTATTATGATCGTGATGCAGATGTAAACCTGATAAAATCCAAAAAAGTCGGTATTATCGGCTATGGCTCTCAAGGCCGCGCCCATGCATTGAACTTGAAAGATTCCGGCGTGAAGGAAATTAAAGTTGCTCTTCGTCCGGGTTCTGCAACAGCTAAAAAAGCCGAAGCCGACGGGCTTGAGGTCGTTTCGGTTGCCGAAGCAGCCAAATGGGCCGATCTCATTATGATGGTTACACCTGACGAATTGCAGGCAGATATCTTCAAAGACCACATTGCCAACAATTTGCGCGACGGCGCGGCAATTGCATTTGCCCACGGTCTCAACATCCACTTCGGTTTGATTGAACCGAAAAAGACAGTGGATGTCATTATGATTGCTCCCAAAGGCCCTGGACATACAGTGCGCAGCGAATATCAGCGCGGCGGCGGTGTTCCAAGTCTTATCGCTGTTGGTCACGACGCAACAGGCAACGCACATGATCTCGCTCTCTCCTATGCTTGCGGAATTGGTGCAGGCCGTTCAGGTGTTATCGAAACAACATTCAAGGAAGAAACTGAAACCGATCTCTTCGGTGAACAGGCCGTTCTGTGCGGTGGTTTGGTCAACCTTATCCGTGCCGGTTTTGAAACATTGGTCGAGGCCGGTTATGCGCCCGAGATGGCTTACTTTGAATGCTGCCACGAGATGAAGCTTATTGTTGACCTCATTTACGAGGGTGGTGTTGCCAATATGAACTACTCGATTTCCAACACTGCCGAGTGGGGTGAATATGTCAGTGGTCCGCGCATCATTACCGATGAAGTCAAGGCCAATATGAAGCGTGTTTTGAACGATATTCAAGACGGTACATTCTGCTCCAACTGGATGCAGGAATATAAATCCGGCGCTGTTCGTTTCAAAGCTATCCGCCGCATTAACGACGGCCATCAGCTTGAACAAATCGGTGAAAAATTGCGCGGAATGATGCCGTGGATCAAGTCGAACGCATTGGTTGACAAAACACGTAACTAATCGCACGTTTTTGTAATCCGAATTTTTGAAAAAGGGCTGGCAATGTCAGCCCTTTTTCTTTTTGTATCATATAGGAAATCAACAATTGCGATAATCGTCTTTTAACTTGCGATCAACGCACGGGCTGAAACACTGTGACATTATGTTTGTTTTTGAACCGTTCTGTCAGTTGTTTCATTATCGGCTTCTGGAAACTCTGGTATCAATTTGTAATGTCGGCCAAAGATTATCCGGTTTGACTGCGAATTTTACCGGACATAATCGACAAGCCAACGGTTAAAGTAAAACCGGAGAAGTCCGGCTTATTGCGACGAAAGATTTTCCCTGATAGCTCTTTAAAAGAAGGGTAGTGCGACCGACGTGGCGCGCTTCTTTTGCAATTGCCGTTTGATCGAGTTTGGCAGACGAGCAAAAATATCATTTATTTTTATGACGATGATCTTGCGTGGCTGATAGGTTAACGACCAACCGCCGGATAGATCGACTATGAAAGCGCGTCCGGTTTATAAAAATGTTTTATTTAGGGAAAGGCGATTTGCAAGTTTGTCGCACACCACCGCGATCGATATAAGTATCGTCTGACGAACGATAACTTCTATAACGGTCGCTACACCATTGTTGATGGTTAATATCAGGGCCGGTATCCAATTTATATGTTGGCCCACCGGGATTTGTCTGTTCCGGTTTATAATTGCGGTTCGGTCTTGGTACTCCATAATGGGCGTGAGGCAGCGGTGCATTCTGAGGGCGGGCAATAGGTGCGAGAGGGTTGTTGAGTTCGACAGCCTGAACCGGCACTGGAAAGATTATTGTTGCAAGGATTGGTAGAACAAACGATTTTTGCAAGCGGCAAAACATGGGCTTTCTCATTTAAATTTATAAACTCTTCAGCAAGACTGGTAATTCCGATCACTTTTCATATCGAAAGTAATAAGAATTCAATTCTACTTTGCAAAACTTTGCAGAGGCTGACTTGTATTTTCTATAATATACGCCAAATTGAGAAAAGTTAGTAGAGAAGGAACAATCATAATGTCACATTTTTTAAGAAATATTGTTATTGCCGGGGTTGCTGCCGGAAGTGCTATTTTGAGCATCAATAGCGCATCTGCCGATGATAAGGTTACAGTCGGTATGCTTGTATGTACCGGACAAGGCGCTGAGGGACATATTTTCAAAGCGACTGAAAAATTGACTTGCGTTTTCCAACCGAATGATAAAGGCGCCCAAACCGACAAATATGTCGGCAAGATCGAACAACTCGGCATTGATATTGGTAAAGCCGGCGCCGGCCAATTGTCGTGGATGGTTTTGGCAGCAAGCAAAGATGCATATAAGGCTGGAATTCTTGTCGGCAAATATGAAGGCGTAGGTGTTGATGTGGCAGCCGGAGTTGGCGGCGGAGCCAATTTACTCGTTGGCGATAACAAGGCTTTCTCGTTGCAGCCGGTGAGTGTTGAAGCTCATGAGGGAGCCAATATTGCCGTCGGCGTTTCCAAGCTGGTTTTGAACGCTGACAGCAAGTAATTTTTTTAAATTTCAAAGCGGCTGAACGAAATTCTGTCGGCTGACGGATTTTGTCGCAAAATGCTGATAATAGAAGATCGGGATGCAGTCGGGTGGCTGCATCCTTTCTTTTTTGATATAAAGAAACTTTACAGGTCGATCTGTTTCGTCCTAATCATAAACAGGATAAGGTTTCGATATCGTGTTTCTGCATTGAAAAAGGATTTGTCAGGGTGGAGGATAAAGGCCGTTTTTTTGAAATTTACGACGTGTTCAGTGACACGGTTCTATCGGGAAATCCGGTGGCAATCGTTCACGAAGCGGCCGGTTTGACAGATGAGCAGATGCAGTCTATCGCGCGTGAATTCAATTTGTCGGAAACTGTTTTCGTCAATCCGCCGAAGAATGAAAAACATGTCGCCAATTTGCGAATTTTCAAACCTGATGGAGAAATGTCATTTGCCGGCCATCCGACTGTCGGAGCCGCCGTGTCTCTTGCACGGAAAAATATAAACAACAATGGCCGCAATGATTCACTTATTATTCTTGAGGAAAAAGTCGGAATTATCCGTGCGGTGGTTGATTTGAGTGAAAAAGCAGCTTTTGCCGAATTCGACCTGCCCAAACTCCCCGAACAGCTCCCGCTTGACATTCCCAAAGAAATTTTTGCAGCCGCCTTCGGTCTCGAAAGCAAGGAAATAGGTTTTGAAAACCACATTCCCTCTCTTTGGACAGCCGGCGTACCATTTTTCTTTGTTCCTCTTCGCAATCTCAAAACGGTTGCCAGTGCACTACCTGATCCTGTTTATATTGCGCAAAATTTTGACAGGCTGAATGTAAAAACTCCGTCATTCTACCTCTATAGTCGAGAAACAAGGCTTTTCCAGAGCGCTTTTCATGTGCGCATGTTCCGCCCTGACGGCACGGAAGATGCCGCAACCGGCTCGGCTGCGTCGGCCTTTTGCGGTGTCGTCCAGCAATTTGATAACCCGTTGGATGGCAAGAAAAATATTTGGCTCGAACAGGGTATGGAAATGATGCGGGTATCGAAAATCCGGCTCGAATGGTATGTGGAAAATGGAAAACTCGTTTCTGCTCGCATTGGCGGCAAGGCTGTCAAATATGCTGAAGGCCATATATTTCCGTGAACATATGCCTCCTTTCCTGCCATTATAATAGTGGTGTGGAAACCTGTCTCCCGCTTGAAAACTGCTTTCAGCTTTTATGACTTCAGCTCGATTGTTGTAGTGCTTTAGCTCGATTGTTTTAAAATAAACATTTTTCCTATAAACTGAAACCCCGAACCATTCTTGCCGAAGCTATGGCCATCTGTCAGAAACTCTTGTTGCGCAATTGAAAAACTTTTTATTTGCAACATCAATCTGCGCAAGATTGTAGCCGATGCTGAACGTGATGAACTTGGCAAAGACATTTTGCGTCGAAGTGCTTGACGCAGATGTCCGGCATTTCGGACACTGTGCGATTGTTGCAGGCCTGACAGATCAAACAATCAAGGCCGAAGCCATTGGATGGGCAGTCCAAAGGATGGGGCGCTCCAAAGACACGATGCGGAAATGTGTGTTTGTCTCTGTAACGTTCCAAATAAAAGCCGGAACACCGATGCGATTGGATCGGTGCTCCTATATTTTTAAATACATAGACGAACATAGTTTAAGGCTTGGCATTACTCGAAGTGCCAAACCTTTTTGTGCTTCCGATTAAACGCTAACAGTCTTTCTCAACGTTTTGGCAGCGGCAACCATATTTGCGATGGCGGGTTTCACTTCCTCCCATTGGCGCGTCTTTAAGCCGCAATCGGGATTGACCCAAAGCTGTTTAGCCTCCAAACGTTGCAGCGCATATCCGAGAAGCTCAAGAATTTCTTCTGTCGAAGGGACCCGTGGCGAATGGATGTCATAGACACCGGGACCGATTTCATTGGGATATTTGAATTGCTTGAAGACATCGAGAAGCTCCATTTTGGAGCGTGAAGTTTCAATAGAGATAACATCCGCATCCATATCGGCAATTGCGGTAATGATGTCATTGAACTCGCAATAACACATATGGGTATGGATTTCTGTCGTGTCTTTCACCGTACTTTGAGTTAAGCGAAAGCATTCAACAGCCCATTCAAGATAATAAGCTTTATCCTTTTCTTTGAACGGCAATCCTTCCCGTAGCGCTGCCTCATCAATCTGGATTATTTTGGCACCAGCCTTTTCAAGATCTTCAACTTCATTGCGAATTGCCAAGGCAATTTGCCGACATGTATCTTCCCGCGGTTGATCGTCGCGGACGAATGACCAATTCAGAATGGTAACAGGTCCCGTCAACATGCCTTTGACAATCTTCGAGGTAAACGATTGTGCGACTTGCCACCATTTGACGGTCATCGGCCTCGGTCGGGAAACATCCCCGAAAATGATAGGGGGACGGACGCAACGGGAGCCATAACTTTGTACCCAACCGTGTCTGGTAAAAGCAAAGCCTTCCAATTGTTCGCCAAAATATTGAACCATGTCGTTGCGTTCAAATTCACCATGCACGAGAACATCAAGCCCTACCTCTTCCTGCCACTTGATCGCTTCGCCTATCCGCCTGGTAATAAAGCTCTCGTATGTTGTTTTATCAATTATTCCCTTTGTATAATCGGAACGGGCTTTGCGAACATCAGCCGATTGGGGAAAGGATCCGATTGTTGTCGTTGGAAAAAGAGGCAAATTCAGAATGGCTTTTTGTTTTTCATGCCTTGTCGAGTAGGGAGATGCGCGCCGCGCTCTATCTTTTTTGACATTTTCAAGCTGTTTTTGAACAAGGTTATTGCGGATGCGTTTTGATGATTTTCTTCCGTTTAATGCAGCTTTATTGGCGGCGAGCCTTCCGGTGACAGCGGCCGAATTGCCCGATAATGCCTGACAAAGAATATGGAGTTCATCAAGTTTCTGGCTGGCAAAGGAAAGCCATGATTTCAACTCGTCATCGAGATTAACTTCAAGATCAAGATCAATGGGAACATGAAGTAGCGAACAGGATGTGGCAATCTGAATGCGCTCTGTTCCCAGTTTTTCAACAACCGGTTTGAGCCAGTCAATCAAAGCATTAAGATCGCTACGCCAGATGTTACGCCCGTCAATGACACCGAGCGAAAGCGTTTGGTTAGGCCGGATATGCGAGACAAAGGCATCAAGCTGTTTTTTTCCGCGAACGAGATCAATGTGATAGCCCTTAACCGGCAAAGACAAAACAGTTTTAAGGTTATCTCCGACATCTCCAAAATAACTGGTCAGCATTATGCGTGGGAATTTTTCCACGTCGCCAAGAATTTTATAAGCATAGTCAAAGGCAGATTTCTGATTGGCATTGAGTTCAGTCACGAGGGTCGGTTCATCCATTTGCACCCAAGGACAACCGACAGATTTCAACTGCGCCAGAATATCCTGATAAACCGGCAGAAGTCGGGAGAGCAATGATAATGGTTCAATGTCATCTTCACGGCATTTCGCGAGCAATAGAAAAGTTACGGGTCCCAGAAGAACCGGCCTTGTCACAATGCCTTCAGCCTTTGCTTCGAGAAACTCTGTTATAAGTTTCTCCGATTGGAGCTTGAAGCTTTGTTTGGCATTTATTTCAGGTACGATATAATGATAATTCGTATCAAACCACTTTGTCATTTCCAGTGCCTTTATATCACTGTCAATGTGATGGTTTCCGCACCCGCAATCATTGTTGCCTTCGCGGCCACGTGCCATTGCAAAATAGGTTTTCAAAATATCATTATTTTCGCCATTGGCCTTATATTCGGCAGGAATGGCGCCAACCATAATAGCTGTGTCAAGGACATGGTCATACAAAGAAAAATCATTCGACGGTATAACGTCAATTCCTTTGTCTTTTTGCAGTTTCCAATGTCTTTTTCTTAAATCAGCGGCGGTTTTTAACAAGTCATCCTTGGAAATATTGCCTTTCCAGAACTGTTCGAGAGCTGTTTTCAGTTCCCGTTTGGCACCCATGCGGGGAAATCCCAACGATGCCGATTTGATTATTTGTGAAGTCATTTTACTACCCTTGATAAGGGAGCGAAGGGCACGAAGATACCCAAGAGATCGACCGATCTCCATAAGCACCTAACCGGGACACCCCGCCCGTGGACAATATTTGTCGCGGCAGGTCTCCTGGCTTACGGGTCAACACCTTTATCTACCTTCCCGGAAATAATTCCAGTGGTTTTATCAATATCGGCTCGCCGTTCACAGTTGCGGGGGCAGCTTCGGCATTTGAAATTTCTTCACCGAATTCCCTCTTAGCTCCATTTTTTAAAAAATAGAGAACCACGACACTTACCATTTGACACAAGATAAAAGAGCCGTCAACAGGATATAAAGAAATGTTTATATTTCAATATCAATTGAATTGGAGTTATATTCGCCCGATTTTGAACGGGATTGACACGATTTGGATACGATGTGCGGCGAAAAAAATAGGGCACTACTGCGTTTTCAGGCTATCAATATAAGAACTGTATGTTTTGTTTTGTCGGCAGGAAAAACGATAATATCGGGATATGAAGATATTCCCATCGGCTTGATGAATAAAACGCCCCGATTTTCAAAGAAATATATTTTTCATCGCTTCATTGAAAGACAAGCGGGATGAAATATTATTGGCGCATCAATGAATAATTTTGTCGAGTAACTGATCGAAAATTCTTTTTTCTTCATCACTCAGATTTCGCAATATTATTGCGTCGGTTTTCTTCATTTCCAGCAGAATCTGTGTGCAAAGAGAATTTCCGGCATCGGTCACTTCCAAGCCATAGGAACGCCCATTGAGGGGCGTTTTTTTAATCCAGCCCTTTTCTTCAAGATGGGTGGTGAGAGGAGCCATATTTGCGCGCTTTATGCCCAGACAATGACCGACTTCGGATTGCGTTGCACCGTTATTTGCATGAATCATCATTAAGACCGAGGCCGCTACAGTGGATATATCCAATGCTGTCAAACTTCTTCCCAGATATGCCATGTCGTCAGCCGATATGCGCCTCAGCCGGTAGCCGAAAAGACCTCCGATGGGATTTTGGAGCTCATCCGGTTTTTCGTCTTCCTGTTTCATCACGAATTCGTTCCTTGTCAGTTCGGTTTTTAACTGCTATGAAACATAGCAATTATTTATAGCCCGTAAAATGACCGGTTATACATATAAAGAGGAGGAAGCAATATGTCAGATATCGTTAAATTTGAAGTTGTCAATAAGATCGCCTGGGTATCTTTTGACAGACCGGAAAAACGAAACGCTATGAGTCCGGCTTTGAACCGCAAAATGATGAGCGTTCTCGACGAATTGGAGTTTCGCGAGGATGTGGGCGTTCTGGTCCTGACAGGCGAAGGTTCGGCGTGGACAGCGGGCATGGATTTGCAAGAATATTTTCGTGATACGGAAGCGCAGGGATTAAAAGGTATCAGACAGTCGCAACGCGAAAGTTACGGATGGTGGAGAAGGTTGCGGTGGTATCAGAAGCCGACAATTGCAATGGTCAATGGCTGGTGTTTTGGTGGCGGTTATGGCCCGCTTTTTGCCTGTGACCTTGCATTTGCGGCAGATGAAGCAAAATTCGGCCTGTCGGAAATCAATTGGGGTATTTTGCCGGGTGGCGGTGCGACAAAAGTGGCTGTTGAATTGCTGAGTTTCCGTCATGCTATGTATCACGCCATGACCGGAGAGCTGGTTGATGGCAAAAAGGCCGCGGATTGGGGATTGGTCAATGAATCTGTTCCTTTAAACAAATTGAAAGAACGGGTGGAAGAAGTTTGCAAAGTACTGTTGGCGAAAAATCCCACTGCGTTGAAAGCGACGAAAGATGCAATCCGTCGTGTGGGTAATATGGATTATGACGAGGCTGAAGACTATCTCGTTCATATGCAGGAGGCTGCGAATTCGTTTGATAATGAAGGGCGCAAGGAAGGGATGAAGCAGTTTCTCGACGAAAAAACCTATAAGCCGGGGCTTGGTGCATATAACCGGAATAAATAGACCTCGACAAGCATATTGTAGGGAAGAGCAATATGCTTTCATAGGCAGCATTTGAATTGCGATAGGGCTGGTTAAGCCTTAATGAGCGGGATTTGGAGGAGAAAATGGCCGCTATCAATGATCGCAACGAGCATTTCACGCTCGATTGCCTTTTGCACCCGAAATCCATTGTTATTATCGGTGCGTCGCCTAATTCCGGCGCACTCGGATTTTCTGTGCTGGAAAATTTGAAAAAACATCATTTCAAGGGCGAAATCTATCTTGTAAACCCGAAATATGATGAAATTAACGGGCATCATTGCTATCGCAACATTAATGATTTGCCGGAAGCTATTGATGCGGCTGTTTTGGCTATTCCGCGTCAATCGGTTCTTTCAACAATGGAGGCGTTGGCAGCAAGAAAAACCAAAGGCGTGGTTATCTTTTCGGCAGGTTTTGCCGAAGATGGAGAAGAGGGGCTAGCCCAACAACGCCAAATCGCCCAGATAGCACGCGAAAACGGTATGGTCGTCAATGGGCCGAACTGTCTTGGCATCATCAATTTCGATCATCATTCGCCACTGACTTTTATCAAAGCACCGCTGATGAAAGAGAAGTTCGGCAGAAAGGTTGCCATTGTTTCGCAAAGCGGGGCAATGTCGGCAGTTTTAAGCGTATCCTTGACGGCACGTGACATTCCGCTCTCTTACGCAATTTCTTCAGGAAACGAAGCGGTCAATACGGTCGAAGATTTTCTTCATTCGCTTATGAACGAAGACGATGTCGGCATTGTCGCGATGATCGTCGAACAATTTCGCAAGCCTGAATTGTTCTTGTCCATTGCCCGACAGATGCAGGCTTCCGGCAAAACCATTGTTCTTCTTCATCCGGGAAAAAGTGCGGAAGCACGGCAATCTGCCGCGACACATACCGGTGCAATGGCCGGTGATTATGATTTGATGAAAGTTATGGTCAAGCGCGCAGGTGTATTGCAGGTTGATGATCTGGAAGAATTGATTGATGTGTGTGATCTCTTGAGCCGCTATGGTACGTTCAAACAGGGAGGCGCTGTTATTGTCACTGAATCGGGGGCATATAAAGCTTTGGCGCTTGATCTTTGTAAAGAGGTCGGTTTACGGCTTCTGAAACTTGATGAAAAACAGCATGCGGAACTGCGTTCGGTTTTACCTTCTTTTGTGGCTCTTTCAAATCCGGTCGATCTTACCGCTCAAGGTCTGGTCGAACCGGCTATCTATGGGCGTGTGATTAAGGCATTGAACAAAGACGATCATATTAATGCAATTTTTTTACCGCTCATCCAGACAGACCATGAAACTTTTGAAATCAAATATCCGGAAATCATTTCGGCACTCGAAAACATAAAACCGCATTGCCCTATCGTTTTTGCCGGTCTTGATGATGGCGCTCCGGTGCCTCAGCATTTTATCCATGCACTCCGGAAAAATGGCGCTTCCTATTTCAGTTCACCCGACAGAGCAATTCGGGCTTTGGCATTGGTTACCAATCACGCCGACTTTGAACGGTCAGTGGCTGATGAAACGCTAAAACCGATTAGGTTTGACAGGGCGAAGGGTTCAGGGATTATCGCCGAATATCGTTCAAAAGAACATCTCTCGTTGGTGGGCATAAACTTTCCGGACGGTGCGCTGGTTAGTTCATTGGAAGATGCGCTTGTCGTTGCCGAAAAATTGGGTTTTCCGGTTGTCATAAAAGCGCAGTCGGAAGCTCTTCCGCATAAAAGCGATGCAGGCGGTGTTGTTATCAATATCCATAATGCTGACGATTTACGGCAAGCCTGGCAAAAGTTGCACGCCAATGTCGCCCGTCATCGCCCTGATGTGAACATTGAAGGTGTGTTGATTGAAAAAATGGGGGAGAAGGGAATTGAACTCATTGTCGGTGCCAAGCGTGATCCGCAATGGGGGCCGGTTATCCTTGTCGGAGCGGGCGGGGTAACAGCAGAGCTTTATCACGACAGTTGCCTTATTCCGGTAGATGTCGGTCGAAAGGAAATTATAGAGGCATTGAATAGCTTGAAATGCATTCAACTGCTGAACGGGTTTCGCGGTTCGCCAGAAAAGGACAAGGATAGCGTTATCAACCTGATATTACAATTGGCCGGGATCATGCGTGCCACACCGGAAATCACAGAAATAGATCTGAACCCCGTGGTGGTTTACGACAAAGGTCAGGGAGCCATCGCACTTGATGCTCTGATCGAGATAAGAGAGGGCATGTAAAATGGTATCACAGCGTGCCCGCATTCCACGATTGCAACCGGAACTTCTGGATTGCCTTTTACACTGTTCCGATGATTGGCAAAAAGTTCTTGAGCTTTCGCCCCATTTTAGCGAAATGGCGTCGATGCAAAATACGCTTTTAAGCGAGGCCGCACGGTTTGCAGACGGTGTTTTGTCGCCATTAAATCACACTATGGATGTTGTGGGTGCAAAACTCGTAAACGGCCGCGTTGTTACAGTCGATGGGCATAAAGAGGCGTGGAAACAGTTTGTCGAGGCCGGATGGACACTTCTCGGCAAGCCTGAACTCTATGGCGGGCAAGAGGCTCCTTTAGCACTTTGGGCAGCTATTCAAGGTATTTTCGACAGGTCTTCACCGGCATTTGGTATGTTGCCGGTTCCCCAAATATCGGCAGTAAAACTCATTTCTCATTGGGGAGATGAAAAGACCAGAAAAGATTGGCTACCAAATCTCGTTAGCGGCATATGGGGGGCAACAATTTGTATATCGGAACCGGATGCCGGCTCCGATGTAAGGCGTATGCGCACAAAGGCCGAAAAACAGCCCGATGGAAGCTGGCGTATCACCGGCGAGAAATGCTGGATCAGCTATGGTGACCACGATCTCGCAGAAAAGATAGGACATTGCCTCCTCGCCTATTCCTATGATGAAAAAGGTGTTCCGGGTATCAGTCTGTTTCTGGTTCCCGATCGCCTCGAGGTGAACCAGAATGGACAGGCCGCGGGAAATGGCGTCACCATTCAACGTGTCGAAGAAAAAATGGGGCTCCATGGTTCGCCGACATGTGTCATCAGTTTTGAAAAATCGGAAGCAATATTGCTTGGCAAAACGGGGCAAGGCTTATCGCAAATGTTTGTAATGATAGCAAATATGCGTTTGTCGGTGGGTGTGATGGGAACGGCTATAGCCTCGGCAGCTTATGATACCGCACTGAATTATAGTTTTGAACGCAAGCAGGGCGGACCGGCTGACAAGCCACCGGTCGCGATTTATCAGCATGTAGATGTAAAACGTATGCTGATGGAGATGGCAGCAAACACCAATCTCATGCGGGGTTTGATTTTTTCAATCGCCAATCATACAGATCTCTCCCTTTCGAGTCCAGATGAGGCACAACGGGAACAAAGTCACTTGTTTACGCAATTTTTGTTGCCTGTCGTAAAAACCTTGGGTGCCGACATCGGTTTTCAGGTGGCAAGCACCGCAATACAGGTTCTGGGCGGTGCCGGATATACCGGTGAATGGCCGGTTGAACAGGCATTGCGGGATTCACGCGTGCTGTCAATCTTCGAGGGAACAAGCGGAATTCAGGCGCTGGATTTGTTGAAACGTCGTCTCAAAGGCCGCGATCAGGGCAAAGGACTTAAAGTGTTTCTCGATAAAGCCTACGAGTTGACCGGTGCATTGCCTTCAAACCTTGCAAACAATTATCAAAGCGGTCTCGATCTTCTCAGGATTACGGCGCAAAAACTGGCGTCGCTGGACGATGAGGATGGCGAGGCAGGGGCAGATGCATTCCTCCGTCTGACCGGCAGAGCCGCGCTCGGATGGATAGCTGCAAGGCTGATTGCTAGAGGCGATATACCGGCACAGTTACGTTCGCAATCCGAATTTTATTTGCATGAAATGGCCATAAAATGCCGTGCTTTATCCGACCTTGCCTTATTGGGAAGAGCAAGATTGGGACAAACAGAAGCACAATGATTGCTCTGATACGGCATTCCGGCTGCCTTTAATGAAGACAAGCATATCAACATCAATAACAACAAGGATACCGATCGTTTTAACTCAAGTTACATTGCAGCGCGTTCTTAAAACTTATTGCCTTGGTGATCTCACGTCGTTGCCGCGATTTTCCAAGCTATCAGCGGCCCAAGTTAACAATGACCCAAGTTTTTAATGACCCAAGTTTTTAATGACGTAAAGTCTTTTTATTCGGGAGGGAAAAAGTGATAAAGCAATGCCACAGTTCCGGAAGGGACAAGAGTTACACCGTCAGAGATGCCGTGTTCGACTTTTTCGCGACCATTGGTGTTGATACAATTTTTGGCAATCCCGGTTCGACGGAATTGCCGATGTTCAGAAATTTTCCCGATCATTTCCGTTATATTCTGGGGCTTCAGGAAGCCACAGTGGTGGGTATGGCAGATGGATTTGCGCAAGCCACCGGCAAAGCGTCATTGGTTAATCTTCATTCGGCTGCGGGTGTGGGCAATGCAATGGGAAATATTTTTACCGCCTATAAAAACCAGACACCGATGATTATTACTGCCGGACAACAAGCCCGTTCTATATTGCCGTTTGAACCCTTTCTTGCTTCTGTCCGGTCGACCCAATTGGCCGAACCTTATGTCAAATGGGCGATAGAACCGGCTCGTGCGGAAGATGTGCCTTTAGCAATCCAGCGCGCTTTCAACATCGCTATGACGGAGCCGCGAGGCCCCGTTCTCGTATCGGTTCCGGTTGACGATTGGGATAGACAGACAAAGCCGCTCGCCGAACACAGGATGTTCTACTCGCAAAGACCCTCAGTAAATGCCATTGTAGCACTGTCTCATGCACTCGAAGAAAGCAAATGCCCGGCATTTGTTGTCGGCGGTGGCGTTGATCGCGCAAGGGCTTCGGATTTGCTTGTCAAATTGGCTGAACATCATCAAGCGCAGATTTACGTGGCTCCGATGAGCGGCCGCTGCAGCTTTCCCGAAGATCACTATCTGTTCAACGGTTTTCTTCCTGCACGACGTGAAAAAATTGTCGAAATATTGGGGCATCACGATCTTATTGTTGTATTGGGGGCGGGCGCTTTTCTTTATCATGTTGAAGGTTTTGGCCCTTTTATCCCAGAACAATCCGAACTTTTCCAGATTGTCGACAATCCTTTGACAGCATCGTGGACGCCGACAGGGACAAGTATTGTGAGCAATGTCCGTTTGGCGTTGGAGGATCTTTTAGCTGTTTCAAAACCGGTTAAAAAAGAAAAAAACCAAACAAAACAGTTGCCCCGAACAGGGGGTGCGGCAAAACCCCAATTGGCGGCAAAGCCCCAATTATCGTCCAATCCCCGATTATCATCAAACAGCCTATCGTCATCTACCCCTTTAACGACCGCTTACGTGCTCCAGACATTGCACGGTTTGGAAAACGAGGATTGGTTCATTGTTGAAGAAGCACCAAGTGCGCGCAGTCTCATACAGAAATTTTTGCCAATATCAAAGCCGGGACAATTTTTGACGATGGAGAGCGGCGGACTGGGTTACGGAATGCCGGCGGCTGTCGGGACAGCCTTGGCATTACCGGACAAAAAGATCATTGCCATTATCGGTGACGGCTCGGCACTTTATTCCGTTCAGAGTTTGTGGACTGCGGCCATTCAGAAATTATCCATTACATGGATTGTTTTGCGGAACGGAAGCTATGCGGCATTGGAAGAATTTGCACCCGAATTCGGGTTTAAAAAGCACGAAAAAGTGGTCGGCACGACCCTTTCGGGAATTGACTTTGTGGCATTGGCCAAAGGCTTCGGTATCAATGCAAAACGCATCGCCGATTGCGCGGAATTGGAACGGGAATTGCAAGATGCAACGGCCTCATCTTCATCGACATTATTCGAGGTTGTCGTATCCGATATAAAAAATGAGCCGGTATGAACAATAGATCATAACGGTTCGCATATGAAGTTTAACGAAGCTTAACAAAGACAGGCGGTTATTCATGGAAAATGTTCATCTTTTTATTGATGGAAAACATCGCAAAGCCAAAGGTGATAAAACCTTTACACGAAAGAATCCGATTGATGGAGAAGTCGTATCCGTTGCGGCGGCTGCCCGGATCGAGGACATTGTAGAGGTGGTCGATGCGGCATCGAGAGCATTTGAAGACTGGTCGCAATCAACACCGCAGGAACGGCAAAGACTTTTACAACGCGCTGCCGAAATTATGCTTGCCAAAAAGGACGATTTCATTACTGCAATGGCAGCAGAAACCGGTGCATCGGAAGTTTGGGCCGGTTTTAACGTTGCATTGGGAGCCGCTGTTTTTCAGGAAGCGGCGTCCATTGTTACAGCCGCAACGGGAGAGGTACTGTCTTCCAATACAGCCGGTCAACTTTCTCTGGCAGTGCGTCAGCCGGCGGGAGTCGTTGTTGGCATTGCACCATGGAATGCGCCGATCATTCTTGGATCAAGAGCGATCGCCGTGCCACTTGCCTGCGGCAATAGTGTGATTTTGAAAGGCTCGGAAGCCTGTCCGCGCACCCATGCATTGATTGTTGACTGTCTTGCCGAAGCGGGTTTTGCCAAAGGTGTCGTCAATTATGTGACCAATGCTCCCGATGAAGCGGCGGTATTCGTAGAAAAGCTTGTTTGTGCACCTGATGTGCGCAGGGTAAATTTCACCGGTTCGACAAAAGTCGGACGCATTATCGCTTCCCATTGTGCACGAAGCCTTAAACCGTGTGTTCTCGAACTGGGTGGAAAAGCTCCGATCCTGATACTGGAAGATGCCGATATTGACGCTGCTGTCGATGCTACCGTTTTTGGTGCATTCATGAATTCCGGACAAATTTGTATGTCGACAGAGCGCATCATAGTTGTCGAGAGCGTAGCCGCCACATTTCTTGGCAAATTGGTCGACAGAGTGAAAAAACTGACCATTGGCGATCCGCGTAAAGAAAATGTCAATCTTGGTCCGGTTTATGATATGGCGACAGTCGTTCATTGTAATCGTTTGATTGATGATGCACTTTCCAAAGGTGCCAAACTGTTGTGCGGGGGGAAATCGGAAACAACGTTAATGCCGGCGACCTTGCTGGATAATGTGGTTCCCTCGATGGGTATTTATCACGAAGAAACATTCGGACCGGTTAAAGCGATTATCAGAGCAAGAGATGACGAGCACGCGGTTTCTCTCGCCAATGACAGCGAATACGGGCTATCATCAGCAATTTTCACTAGCGACACGGCAAAAGGCTATCGACTGGCAAAACGCATCAAGTCGGGAATATGCCATATCAATGGTGCCACTGTCGATGACGAACCACAGGCACCTTTTGGCGGCGTGAAAGCAAGCGGCTTCGGCCGGTTTGGCGGACAAGCAGGGGTTAATGAATTTACCGATTTGCGCTGGTTGACCATGGAGACAGAACGTCGCCGTTACCCGCTTTGATTTAGGCGTTGAACGGCGGTTTTATGCCTAATTTCAATGAGTGCTGCGACCGGTTTGTGGGAGCCTATCCGGTCGCGAATGCGCAAATAGAAGAAAAACGGGAGAAGACGGCAGATCAATATATAAAAACAAAAATCCGGTTTGCCGTTACATGTCATTCGGGAGGAAAAAATGGCAGAAGGTAACAATCCGAAACCGGCATTGGATATTAGTACAACATTGGACCATATGCCTTTTACATTATATCAAAGGCTGATTGTAGTTTTCGCAGCTCTGGCGGTCATTCTGGACGGGTTTGATTCCCAGTTGATAGGTTATGCAGCACCGGCTTTGATGCGTGAGTGGGGATTGACCAAAAACGAATTCATGCCGAGCGTGGTTGCCGGTGTTTTCGGATCGAGTGTCGGCGCAATAACGGGTATATTTGCCGACTATTTCGGCCGTAAACGTGCACTTATCGGCTATATGCTGACATTCGGTCTGTTTACATCTCTGGTTGCTACGCAAAATAGCATTCTTGGAATTGCTATCTTTCGTTTCATAGCGGGGATAGGCATCGGTGGCGCTCTACCGATTGCGACGACAATTGCAGCCGAATTTACGCCCCAACGGTACCGGACAATGGTGGTCACTGCCACGATTGTTTGCGTTCCTTTAGGCGGTGTTGTTGCAGGTTTTTTTGCCGAAGTCATCATGCCCGATTTCGGTTGGAGAATGATGTTTCTGATCGGTGGTGCAATGCCGATTGCACTGTTGATTTTTTGTATCTTTGCTACTCCCGAAACGCCCAAATATCTTGTCGGACATCCCGAAAGGTGGCCGGAATTGCGGCGCATATTGAAAAAAATGGGGCAGATGGTGGATGACGATACGACGTTCACCGATAAGGGTGAACAGGAGCCTACAAAACGTGCCGGTTATGGAGCGATTTTTCGTGATAATATGGCACGCGATACATCCGCGCTCTGGTGTGCATTTTTCTTTTGTCTGGCATCCGTTTATGCTGCTTTCAGCTGGTTGCCGACAATGCTGGCCTCGGTTGATATATCGCAGGATGTAGCGCGGTCGGGCTTGACAGTCTATAATTTCGGCGGCGTTATCGGGGCACTTGTTTGTTCATGGTTTATCACCAAATTCGGATCGTATAGCCCGTTAATTCTGTGTAGTGCAGGCGGCGCGTTAAGTGCTTTGGCAGTCGAATTTTTTGATATGTCAAGCCACCTGCTATTGTTGATTATACTGTTGGGATTGCACGGATTTTTCGTCAATGCTGTTCAATCGACCATGTATGCTCTTTGTGCCTATATCTATCCAACAAAAATACGCGCGACAGGAACGTCAGGGGCTTTGATGTTCGGCCGCGTAGGGGCAATAGCAGCAGCCTTCGGCGGTGCTCCCATTATCACCTATAGCGGCTCGCTCGGTTATTTCGGTTTGTTAGCTTTCTCGATGTTTATTGTTACAATCGCCTTATTGGTGTTGCAACGGCATATTCCGCCAGCAAAAACGGCAAGCTGATGGAAATGGCTTCGGGAAACAACGAATGAACAAGTCACGAGTTTTCAGGATAAAGCCGGATTGAAACTTGATGGGGAAAAATCACATCTTTGGCGGGCAGAGACCGCCAAAGTTTGCAAAAAGATAAAATCAATAATTGTTATAACGTAATATAAAATCTGCTGAAAATGATAGCCTATCTATCTTGAACTGCTAACAGTAAAGGAATTATTCGGACTACCCGTTTACAAGTTTTGAGATGTATAAGTGTTAATATGTAAAAGTATTAATATGTATAAGTGTTAAACTATTAAATATCATTGATGGGTTATCATTGGCCAATTCTGATAGGTTGTTATTCAGTAATTCTAATATTGTTTTCGCTTTTACGATGAGCCTTGAGGGGCGCGGCCTGAAAAATTTTGTTTTTTCACATTGAAAAACTTGTGACCGGAAAACTCATGCCTTTCCTTTTTGCCTGAGGGGAAGTCTTCGGGCTCAAAAAATATCACAATAATGATAATAGAGAATATCGGGACGATAATGATGGCGTTATGGTTGAGGATAGCGCTAAACTTGTCGAATTTTCGAGAGATTTAACCGGATAAATAAAAATCGGGCAGAGCCGAAACTATAAAATTGGCAAAAAAGCAGCCGGATAAAACCGGTGAAAAAGAAAAGTTGCAGAAAAACGGCAATTCCGGCTCCGGTTTTATTGCGGTGGCTGCTGTTTTGACGCTAAAAATACTACAAGCTTTTGCCGCCATTCAAAACCAGTTTGGTGACCATATCGGCATATTCGTCGCGTGTTAAGCCCTTGCCTTCGCGGAACCATAAATAATGCCAGTTCAGCATACCGAAGACCGACATTGTAAGCGGTTTCAACAATTGCTTTGACTTCAAATCCGGCAGACATTCCGATAAAGCATCGGATAATTTTGTCACGAGTTGGCGCTCCATCTCAACGATGACCGACTGTTGGTCTGCTGTTAGCAGTTTCAAACTGGATATTTGAACCTGATGTTCGCAATCTGCGTCCTTATAGGTATCAAGCAAAGCATGAGCGATTGCCCAAACGCGCGCTTGCGGTGTTTTGGCTGTTTTTGTTGCTGTTTCAACTGCCGCCACAAGCTCGGAAAGATGCTGCTTCAACATTGCAAAAAGGATAGAATCCTTATCCGGATAATAATGATAGAGAAGCGCTTTTGACATGCCACAAGCGTCGGCGATCATATTGATAGATGAACCGGTAAAACCGTAGCGCGCAAAAAGCTTGGCCGCTTCAGATAGAATAAGGGATTGTTTTTCTTCGTAATCTTGGGCACGCGGCCGAGCCATGAACTCTGTCCTTTGCATGAGCTAAACCAGTTCACTCATGTATTGGTATAACTTGCTTGAAAGTGCAAGTCTATAACCGGATTTTCAGCTTAAAACATCTGCGCCTTGGGGCGAATATTTGTTTTTCATGTATTAATTATTGGCAATAGCAAGTCGAGCTAAAAAATCACCGGTATTTTTTTTGAACTGATCTAACATATCGCGGTTGGTTCTATGCCTCAATCCATAAGATTGCAGACGCTCGAAACGGTCTGATTCGATTTGTCCGAAGGTCGCTTCAATGCGCGGCAACCAATATTTTATTGATTTTTGCAAGCTATCGCTTCCGCTTTTATCCTTCATGATATGATGAAGTTCGGCAATTCCGAGTTCTGTGTGGGCATTCTCTTCCGGAATGATTTCCCGAAAGGTTTCGGCCAAAGGCGCATAAGATATTTTTGAAAGCTCTTCCAATTGAATGGAGGAGGCAATGCCCATGAGCACATTCATTAAAACGGCATCATTCCACCCCTCGAACGGATAATAAAATACCGATAGACGCATATCCCGTCCGTCTGCACGTGATCTTCCAATGTCATCCTCGCGATGTATTCGCGCGTTCCACGGGTGGCTTCCGGCATAACGTTCAGTATCGGCACCGAATTCTCCCATCAGTTCAAGAACAGCTCCCGCATGGCGGGCTTTTTCAAGAACAATTTTTGCTGCATTGATGCGCTGGCGGATACCGGGTGAATGATTGATAGCTTCGGCAAATCCGGCCGACGCCGCAAGCTCGCTGTCGATAAACGAAGCCATCAGCCGCAACAGTTCCGCCCGATAACGTGGTGGCAAGTTAGCCGGCGAAGAAACAACCCCGCCTTGTTTCAGATAATCGTCGATTGTCATATCGTTAGTCATGCTTCTTTCCCCCTATTGATCGTAACTGAGCACAATTTTGTCACTTACGGGGAAGCATTGACATGTAAGAACATAGCCTTCTTCAACTTCGTAATCTTCGAGTGCGTGATTGGTGACCATTTCAACCTCGCCATCAAGCACTTTTGCGCGGCATGTCGAACAAACTCCCGCTTTACATGCAAAAGGCGCATCCATCTGGTTTTTCAAACTGGCATCAAGGATCGTTTCACCTTGTTTTGCCATATCGAAATGATGCGTCGAGCCATCCAGCGTAACGGTGATAGAGGCTGTACTGTTCGATATATTGCCGGCAGCCTTATTCTCGACATTATGGCGTTTCTTTGTGCGGGGAGCAGAGGCAAAAAGCTCGAATTTTATCTGGCTGTCATTCATACCATGGTTTCGCAAAAAATCTGCAACGACCAGCATCATTTGTTCGGGACCGCAAATATAGGCAATGTCGGTTGCCGCCAGATCGACCCAGTTTTGGCATAATTGCTCAAGCTTTTCATGATTAATTCGACCTGCAAAAAGATCAATATCCTGTGCTTCGCTTTTAAGAATATGAATGATCGAAAAACGGTCGAGATAAATATTTTTCAAATCCTCAAGTTCCTCGCGAAACATGATGGAATTTGCCTGTTTGTTTGCATAAATCAGGGTAAATTGCGCCAGCGGTTCGTGACGGAGAACCGTTTTTATAATAGAGAGTACCGGCGTAATTCCCGAACCTGCGACAAATGCGATATATTGCTTTTGCACATCCGGCTCAATCGGGGTGTTGAACTTGCCCATCGGCGGCATAGAATAAAGCTGGTCACCAATTTTCAGATTGTCATTGATCCAGTTGGAAAAAAGGCCGCCTTCAACCCTTTTGATACCGACGCGTAAAAAGCCTTCATCCTTGCCTGCGCATATAGAATATGACCGCCGGATTTCTTCACCGTCAAAATCCTTGCGGAACGTCAGATATTGCCCCTGAAGAAAATCGAAAGATTGTTTGTCTTCGTTTCTGGGCTCAAGAGTGACAGCCACAGCATCGCGTGTTTCGCGAACAATATCGGTTACAGTCAGTGGAAAAAAACGTGCCATGATATGCTTGGCCTCCCCATATCATCAAATGCATTTGAAATAGTCGAACGGTTCAAGACAATCTTTACAGCGATAGGATGCTTTACATGCTGTCGAACCCGACTGGCTGATTTTTTCGGTATTTGTGGAATTGCAGTGCGGGCAGGCCACAGAAAAGTTCGAGCCACCCGAATGTGCATTGCATTTCAGTAAATTACCGTCGGCGGCTGTCCCGCTGACAGGAGGAGCAATCCCGAACTGTCTCAATTTATCGCGCGCTTCCGGTTTGATCCAGTCGCTCGTCCATGCAGGCGACAATTGCCGCTCAATACGCAAATTATCGATTCCGTGATTTCGCAAGGCGACTTCAATGTCGAAATTGATAATCGACGTTGCCGGACACCCCGAATAGGTCGGCGTCACTTTGATGACAAGCGTGTCATCCGACCATGAAACATCGCGCACAATTCCAAGGTCTGTAACAGATATGACCGGAATTTCCGGATCCGGTACTTTATCAAGCCAGGTCCATATTTGTTGGTTTGTGGGTCTCTCTTTCAGGATCATGGCGTTTCACCGTTACCATGTAGAGCCGGGATAAGCGCGTTGCAAAAATTGCATTTCGGCAAGCATATGTCCGAGAAATTCGGTATGCCGACCTTTCTTGCCGCCTTTATGGACATAACTTGTTTGCGGCAAAGCGAGTGTGGCATCGCGCAATACGGAATTGATTGTTTGATCCCATTTATGTTTCAAACTCGAAGGTAGTGGTGCAATGCCGACACTATTGACGGTTTCATCATAATCGTCATCGACAAATAATTCGCCGGTATAGCTCCAGAGGTTATCAAGTGCATGTTGCATGCGTTGATGACTAAGTTCGGTTCCGTCGCCCAGACGAATAACAATATCTGCCGATTTTTCCAGATGATAGGCGACCTCTTTGACCGCTTTGGCAGCAATTTCGGCAATCTGGCTGTTTGAAGATTTCAACAATGCTTTCAACATTTCGATATGCCACGCATCGAACAGGAATTGTCGCATCATCGTATTTCCGAAGTCGCCATTGTCTTTTTCGACCAATAGCACATTACGGAAATCCCATGCGTCACGCAAGAATGCCAGTTGATCGGCGCTGCGCCCTTTGTTTTCCAAAGCACCGGCCAATCCCAACCAAAGTTGTGTTTGACCGATAAGATCAAGAGCCTGATTTGCGAGCGCGATGTCTTCTTCGAGAACCGGAGAGTGTCCGCACCATTCCGAAATGCGATGGCCGAGCACCAAGGTGTTGTCGCCCATGCGCAACAGAAATTCGACGACCGCTTTATCAACTTCGGGTGATTTTTCCATTACATTTTCCCCACTTCATCCGGAATTTGAAAAAATGTCGGGTGCCGGTAGATTTTTGAATTTGACGGGTCGAAAAGAGGCCCTTTGTCAGATGGCGTTGATGCGGCTATGTCGCTTGATTTGACCGCCCAAATACTCACCCCTTCATTGCGGCGGGTATATACATCGCGGGCATTTTTTATCGCCAGTTCGGCATCCGGTGCATGAAGACTGCCCACATGACGGTGATTAAGCCCGTGTTGCCCGCGAATAAAAATTTCCCATAACGGCCATTGATGTGACATTGTTCTTCTCCCGTTGATTACAAAATTGCGAGGTCTATTCGGCGGCTACTGAAGCTGCTGCATATTTATTGGCTTGTTTGTCGGCATGGGCCTGCAAACCGTCGCGGTACCATGCGCCATCTTCCCACGCTTTGACCCGTGCATCGAGGCGTTCTCTATTGCAGGGACCATTCCCCGAAATGACATCAAAAAATTCGCTCCAATCGGGATCGGTAAAATCATAGCCCTGTTTATCTTCGTTCCATACGAGATTTTCATCCGGAATTTTCAAGCCGAGAAATTCGGCTTGCGGGACTGTCTGATCGACAAAGCGCTGGCGCAAATCGTCATTGGTATTGATCTTGATTTTCCATGCCATTGATTGTGCAGAATGGACGGAATCCTTGTCCGAAGGGCCGAACATCATCAAAGCAGGATACCAGAAACGATTGATCGCATCCTGAGCCATGGATTTTTGTGCGGCTGTTCCCGCACACATTTTCATCATAATGTCATAGCCTTGACGTTGATGAAAACTCTCTTCTTTACAAATGCGTATCATGGCGCGCGAATAGGGGCCATAGGATGTTTTTTGCAACTGCACCTGATTCATAATGGCCGCGCCGTCAACCAACCAACCGACTGCGCCAATATCTGCCCATGTCAAAGTCGGATAATTGAAAATTGATGAATATTTCATTTTGCCCGAATGAAGAAGTTCGATAAGCTCGTCCCGCGAGACCCCCAGTGTTTCGGCGGCACTATAGAGGTAAAGTCCGTGTCCGGCCTCATCTTGAACTTTGGCAAGCAGAATTGCCTTGCGTTCCAAAGTCGGCGCGCGGGTAATCCAGTTCCCTTCCGGCAATTGTCCAACCACTTCGGAATGCGCATGTTGCCCGATCTGCCTAATCAATGTTTTGCGGTAATTATCAGGCATCCATTCTTTCGGCTCGATCTTTTCACCGCGGTCAATACGTTCCTGAAACGCGCGTTCCTGAGCATCCATCTCGTCAAGCGACTTGACTTTGTTACTGTCTGTTTTCACCATTTGTGCATACATAAGAAATCCTCCGCCATTCTTGTGACAAACACGAGAACGCATTCTTAAAACAGGCAATTTATGGCAGTAAAAATCGCGCTCGAAAGCTTCGCTTGAAGTCAGGCAACGATCTCCTCCAATTCATTGACCGATCGGTTATATTATACAATAAGAAACATCACAAAAAAAGCGATTTTTTATTGAATATGTGATGTTTTAAGAGCGTTTTCTTTAACTATTTGTTTTAACTTGCTAATATTTTTTGAAGAGAGGCAGAGCGGAGATCGGTCAATTCGGTATTTCGTGCCAATTGGCCATTATTTGTCTTGAAATTTTCATGAATGAAGTTTTCCGCTTCGGCCGATAATCGAAGATATAAACGGGCAAAGAGTTTTTTTGCCTCATCGGCTGGCCAATCCTCCGGCAACGAATTTCGCGGTAAATCGGGATCGTTCGCCAAACTCAAGCGGTAATCATGCACCGCTGCAAGACGCGCGAGCAATGATTCGAGAGGTGAGAGATTGCCGAGAGCCATATGTTCAAAAGCGCGATATTTTTGAATAAAGCAATGATAACAGGATGCGATTTTATCAATATCCCAGAATGTACTGACGAACTTTTTTAGCCGCTGTTCTCCGTGAATTGCTTTTGCTTCAAACACAAGTGCATCGGGATAATCATCAGACGTGTTCGGACCGAATAACAGATTACGGTTCATCACCGCGAAATTTCGAGTCTTGAGACAGTCATCCATTTCTACGTCGGACCGTGCTATAATCATCCAGTCCTTCGGCGGATTTCTGAAATGATAAACGCGCATTGCCATTTGCCGGTATTCGGCCTGTGCTTTAGGTGTCAGGCGGTAAAAACTTTGGCGACCGCTGCGTTCGCCAACAAGTTGGCCTGCATTGACCAAACGCGAAACCGATGTTCTGACAAGCGATTCATTCAAACCGACTGCTGAACAGAGATCAATGAGATTACCTATCCAAAGCACGCCACCACGCGGTTCGACGATGTCTCCGTAAATCGTAACGATAAAGGCGGCCGAACGTGGACCGGGAACAAAAAAAGATGAAACGTTTTTATTCAAAGATTACCCGAATTGATTGTTTTGATTACCCGAATTGATTGTTTAGAGTGGACAACACGTCCGAAACCTCTAACGCAGTTTGGTAATAAAAAACAGTTAGATAAAATTGACAATCAATAATTTGTGTTATTCATGGAAAAATTATATTCAAAATATATTTTTGGTATTTTATACGATTTTTGTATTTATATCAGTTCTAAAATTTTTAAAACGATATAAGAAATAATATTAAAATAATTATTATAAGAATATATATATTTTATATTATTTTATTGAATTTAAAAGGTGGTTTTATATCACTGCAAAAAAATAGAGATCGGGTATAATTTTAATTGCATTTTTAAATTAAAACCACCTTTTAACGATTATTTATAATGCCGGTTGGCGTGATGACATGGTGAGCAGGTTATAACGCGCCACGGTCTCTTCATTCTGGTTGAAAATTTCCGCATCCCAACGGACTTCACCATATTCCGGATTTCTCGCGGCACGTTTTTCTTTTACGGTCAGTCTCACATGGATAGCATCCCCCGGAGATACCGGTTTCAGAAAGCGCAGATTATCAATTCCGTAGTTTGCCAGAAGCGGGCCGGGTAGCGGGTCTACAAATAGACCGGCAGCGAAAGACAGAAGGAGATAACCATGGGCAACCCGTCCGGGAAAGAAGGGATTTGCAGCCGCGGCTTCTTCATCCATATGGGCATAGAATGTGTCGCCGGTGAAATTGGCAAAATGTTCTATGTCGTCAAGTGTAATTGTGCGTTCTTTCGTGCGTATTGTATCGCCTATTTCAAGCCCGTCGAAATCGCGGCGGAATGGATGTTCTTCAGTAACGGTCTGGTCGCCGCCATAAGACCATTCGCCAAGCAATTTTGTGAGCCGTTTTGGAGAAGCTTGAAGCGCGGTACGTTGCATATAGTGAAAAATTCCGCGAATACCCGCCATTTCTTCACCGCCACCGGCACGACCGGGGCCGCCATGAACCAGGGCAGGTAGAGGCGAACCGTGGCCGGTTGCTTCGTCTTTGCTGTCACGGTCAATGAAGTAAAGTCGACCATGGTAGGGGGCAATACCGAAAGTGAGAGCATTCGCAAAACGATCATCATAGGTATAGATTGATGCAACCAGACTTCCTTCGCCCTTTTTCACAAGTTCGATTGCTTCTTCTGTTGTCTTGTATGGCATCAATGTTGCTACCGGTCCGAAAGCTTCGACATGGTGAATGACAGTGGCTTTCAACGGTTCGCTACAGCTCAAAAGCACGGGAGATAATGCAGCGCTCTTATCATCTATGTTTTCCAGCGAGCCATATACAATTTCGGCCTCGCTTTGCAATTGTCGAATCGCTTGGATAACGTCGTTACGTTGTTTTTTGGATACCAGCAATCCCATCGAACTCTCTTTCGAGGCGGGATTTCCCGGAATATATTTCGACAGACTTTGCTTTAACGCTGAAGTCACGTCACCAAGATAGGCTTGCGGCACAATTATTCTGCGGATAGCTGTACATTTTTGTCCCGCTTTCGCCGTCATTTCGCGGGTCACTTCTTTTATGAAGTTCGCAAATTCCGGACTGTCTTTATTGGCATCAGAACCGAGGATTGCTGCATTAAGCGAGTCACGCTCGGCAATGAAGCGTATTGCATTGCGCGCAATGGAAGGGTTTTGCTGTAACAATTCGGCCGTATGGGCAGAACCCGTAAATGACACAATATCCTGTCCGTCGAGCCGGTCCAGCAAATCACCTGTGTCGCCGCAGATAAATTGCAAAGCACCATCAGGCAAAGCACCGGATTCGACAATGAGTTTCATCAAAGCTTCTGCAACATAGGCTGTGGCCGTTGCCGGTTTTGTAATGACCGGTATGCCGGCAAGAAAAGCAGGCGCCAGTTTTTCCAATAGCCCCCAACAAGGAAAGTTGAATGCATTGATATGGACAGCCACACCCTCGCGCGATGTCAATATATGTTGACCGCTGAATGTCTGATTTTTTGAAAGACGTTCCGAAGGTCCTTCAACAACAAATGTCTTGTCCGGCAATTCTTTACGTGCACGGGAAGAGTAGGCAAAAAGTGTAATAATCCCGCCATCAATATCCGGCCAACTGTCACGCTTGGTGGCGCCGGTCTGGAAAGCCAATGTATAAAGTTTTTCTTTATTGGCGTCGAGGTGAAGCGCGATTTTTTTCAAGACATCCGCTCTTTGGTGAAATGTCATTTTACGTAGATTGGCACCACCGACTTTTTTTGCGTAGTCAATTACCTCGCCGAAATGAATTCCTGCGCTCGATATTTTTGCAACCACAGTGCTGTCAATTGCACTTAATATATCTTTGAAACCTGTTTCGGCTTGGAACCAGCGACCTTTGATGTAACTATTTAATATATTTGTCATTAACTCCTCCTCATTAGTGCGATATTAGAATTTTATAATAAAATATTTCTACAATTAATATAATAAATAATTTATTATTTTATTTTTTTGAAACATTATATTTATATGAAAAAATATAACTATGAAAATTTATATAAAATTGAAGATGTATTATTTAAAATTTATAAATTGTATTTATAATATTTTTTGTTTTTGAAGTGATAATTGGGGAAACAGCATTTGCCCGAACTAAAAGCCCCTGAACTGAAAGCTCCTGAACTGAAAGCCCCCGAACTAAAGGATAGAATTATATATTTTTTCTTGTCTTGGACATTTGATAGATATGCTTTATTCTGGGTAACTGCCTGAACAACTGCCTGAATAACTGCCTGAATAACAGCTTGAACAACTGCTTGAACAACTGTCTGAATAACTGTCTGAACAACTGAATGTGACATGATTTCCTCGTTAACATCAACTTCGCGGTTGACAGATCGTCAATTTGGATAAATTATTAACCGAACATTCGGTTAATTCAAGCAAAAATTTGGGAGGCTTGAAAAAGGAGGAACGAATGGATGGTCATGAACAGCCGATCCTTGTGAATAATCATCAAAGCTGGCACGAAATCATTTTGAACCGGCCGGAAAAATTGAATGCGTTTACCGACGATATGCACAGAGCGTTGGTTAAAGCGCTGGATGCGGCCGCTGGCGAAGATTGTCGTGCCGTTCTGCTTAGTGCTTCCGGACGGGGGTTTTGTGCCGGACAAGATCTCAATATGCGCGTGAGCGAAGGTGGCCCGCATGATCTCGGCGCAACGATTGAAGAATTTTATAATCCTTTAATCCGCCGTTTGCGGAGACTTCAAAAACCGGTCATCTGCGCGGTCAATGGAGTGGCGGCGGGAGCCGG
The DNA here is from genome assembly GCF_016102505.1 of Bartonella sp. B10834G3. NCBI lineage: Bacteria > Pseudomonadati > Pseudomonadota > Alphaproteobacteria > Hyphomicrobiales > Bartonellaceae > Bartonella > Bartonella sp. B10834G3. The sequence goes on along the minus strand of NZ_JACFOM010000002.1, from coordinate 751,814 downwards.
TGCCAATATAGCTTTGAGTTGCGACATTGTTTTGGCTGCAAAAAGTGCGCGCTTCATTCAGGCATTTGCCAGAATTGGCCTTATTCCCGATTCAGGTGGCACGTTCTTTTTGCCACGTCTCATCGGAGACGCTCGCGCTCGTGCCTTGATAATGACTGGCGAAGCTGTTTCGGCACAACAGGCTCATGACTGGGGCATGATCTGGAAAGTCTTTGACGATAAAGACCTGCATGATGAAGCGGTAAAACTGGCAAAATGGTTCGCCGAACAGCCAACACAAGGGTTGGCTTTGGCTAAAGAGGCGCTGAACTATTCCTCGTCTCATAGTCTTGATGAACAATTGGATTTTGAAAGAGACCAGCAAAGGAAAGCCGGTTTTACACCGGATTATCGTGAAGGTGTAACGGCTTTTATGGAAAAACGGCTGCCCTCATTCACAGGGAGGAAAGCATGAATGGACAGCAAATAGCAGATCTTTCTTCAAAAAAAATGTGGGAAGGCGATAAGGCGGCACAAAGTTTGGGCATGAAGCTGGTATCCAGTTCACCCGGACAGGCAGTGATGACGATGGAGATCACTGAAAATATGTCGAATGGCCACGATATTGCGCATGGCGGTTTTATATTTGCTTTGGCTGATACAGCATTTGCTTATGCAAGTAACAGCTATGGCGACGCTCATGTCGGGCAGATATGTGACATTGTCTATATCCGGCCATCGCATAAGGGCGACATTCTGACAGCACAAGCAAAGGAAGTCAGTAAAACCGGACGCACCGGAATCTACGATGTCAATGTTTCTACACAAGGCAAAACAATCGCCGAATTTCGCGGTGTTTCTCGCGAAGTGTCGAAGAATTTTATTGGCATAACTGTTGATAATCAATCCTAGCAATACACAATTCAGGCTTCATAGCTTTTTGGGAGGAAACTATGACAACACAATTCAATCAAGAAAAATTCGTAGCACTGGAAAATGCCTCGCGTGACGAGATTATGGCATTGCAAACGAAGCGGCTTGCCTGGACATTGAAGCACGCTTATGAAAATGTGCCTTTTTATAAAAGAAAGTTTGACGAAGCGGGAGTTCATCCCTCGGATTTCAAACAGCTATCCGACATAGAAAAATTTCCGTTCACAGAAAAGAAGGATTTGCGCGACAACTATCCTTTTGGCCTATTTGCAGTTCCGCGTGAAAAAGTTAGTCGTATTCATGGTTCGTCCGGTACAACCGGCAAGCCGATTGTCGTCGGATACACGCAAAATGACCTAGATATATGGGCGAATCTTGTTGCCCGTTCTATGCGTGCAGCGGGCGCCAAATCGGGCATGATTGTCCATGTAGCCTATGGATATGGGTTGTTCACAGGCGGCCTAGGTGCACATTACGGGGCTGAACGGTTGGGGTGCACGGTGGTTCCGATGTCGGGCGGAATGACCGAAAGGCAAGTCCAGCTCATCCATGATTTCAAGCCGGAAGTCATCATGGTAACGCCGAGTTATATGCTTGCGCTTCTTGACGGCTTTGTCAAAGCCGGTCTTGATCCGAGAAAATCATCGCTCAAATATGGCATTTTCGGAGCCGAGCCATGGAGCAATGCCATGCGTGAGGAAATAGAAGATGTATTCGATATGGACGCAACCGATATTTACGGGCTTTCGGAAGTTTTAGGGCCGGGTGTCGCACAGGAATGTGTTGAAACGAAAGACGGTCTCCACATCTGGGAGGATTGTTTTTATCCCGAAATCATCAATTCCGATACATTGAACCCCGTAGAAGATGGCGTTAAAGGTGAAGTTGTCTTCACGACTTTGACCAAAGAAGCAATGCCCATCATACGCTATCGTACCCGTGATCTGTCGCGGCTTCAACCCGGCACAGTCCATCAGGGAATGCGCAGAATGGAAAAAATATCGGGACGTTCCGATGATATGATTATCTTACGTGGCGTGAATGTTTTTCCAAGCCAGATAGAAGAAGCATTGCTTGCAACAGACTGGTGTGCAGGTCACTTCCAGATTGTGTTGTCGAGAACAGGCCGAATGGATAACATGACTGTCGTTGCCGAAGCTCGTCCCGAACATAGTTCAGAAGAAAAATGGAGCCAATATTCACGCAATTTTGTTCGTCATATCAAAGGCACGGTCGGGGTTTCGGTCAATTTGCAAATACAAAAGCCGATGACAATTGAACGCTCGATGGGAAAACGTAAAGTTATCATTGATAACCGGCCTAAAGATTAGAAATGATGGTAGCCCGTTTACCGGATTGACTGGAGAAAGCGGTCAATCAAATAGATAAAAGCTTATGAAAATATAATATTCTTTGGCTTATAACATTTGTGTGGTGAATGAAAACATGGAACTTCTTTCACCACACTTTATCAAACGGCAGTCACGAAACAGTGGCGCAAGCGCATAAGGCGGTGTGAGGCTGTCGCTTAATCGCCCGTCATCCAATCGTCATTAACCGAATTGTTGTTTGATTGGAGTTCCGGTATTCTTCTTTATTGGAAGTGAAAAACTCTCGAATATAGGGCAGGGGCGATCTTTTGCCGGATATTGTTTTATTCTATCGGCTTTTCTATGGGGATGGTTCTTCAAAAAACGCGTCTCTTTGGTCTGCGACAATAGCTTCAATGACAATTGGAGCGGCAACGGCAATTGGAACTTCAACGACAATTGGAACTTCAACGACAATTGGCCATTTTTATCGCCGGAACCCCCGATATTCCAATCGCAGGCTTCAACAGTACAACATGGTTTTTCGGCGGCTCCGCCTCACGGAATAATAAGCAGGTGACTTCTGAAACCGGCTTTGTTGAAATACCGTTCCCGGTTGAAACAAGCTTTGTCATAACATCGTTTCTATAGTTGGCAGAAAGATTTCCGGCTTTTTACAACGGCTCTTTACCGGTTTTGCCAGTTGTTGCAATGAGGCTGATAAGATAGGTAAAAAGTTCATCATCGTCCAAAGGATGGTTACTATCCAGTGAAACTGCGTGGTCCAATTCCAAACGATTATGAAGACAAAACAACATCACACCGCCGAAAGTCAGCATGCCAAGCCGGCCGGAATATCATCGCGCACCACCCCCGCTTTCTGCGCCTTCCTGATTTTCGGGACGAAATATTCGTTCAAAAATGAAGAGCGCGACTGGCGTTCCTCAATCGCGGCTTCGAGCATACGCCAAAGCTGCAAGTGAATATGAACCAGAGCACGACCCGCCATTGCGATTAATGCCATCAGTAATGCTAACGCTTTCGCCAGTTCCATTATAATGATAAATAGTTAGCTGCGCAGCATGAGAAGCACCGGAAAAAGCACAAACAGCAGTTAATGCACCAAAAGCGATAGGTAGTTTTTCGTATTTCGCTCTGATAATATGTTAGGTCAGAATAGATTATTTAAAAAATAATCCCGAAGCGCATTGGTCCAATTCCAGATTCAATGACGCGTTTACCAGAAGCATGAAAAGCATTGATTGCCTCATTATCAGCCTCTGATCTCCAAGCTTTATCACTGATAAAGCCATATCCATCCCCGACAACTTTAAAACGACCTTGTTTAAATATCGGGTTACCAGTCATGTCGCCTTCAAGGACAATTTCAAATTTACCGGATTGGATAGCTTCGACTAACCCGGAATCACTAATTTTACCTTGAGCAATATGGCTTTTCATAACTTGAGTGAATAATTCCTTCAATTCATCATCGCTCATGTCGGGATTTGCTGTAATTGTTCCATCCGCAGAAACAGACGATCCATTCCTTAAAGATTCAGCAATGCTTGTCATGGTATCATGATAAACAGAACCAGTCTGAACCGCATTAACGTCGATTTTGCCTGCGATAAGTTCTTGAATTCTGGATATTGCATCAGATGAAGACGCAGAAAGAGGAGTGTTGCCAGAAGCGGCAACGGTCGGTGATATACCTCTAGAACCCTTAGTGTCGCTATTGAATTGACTGGTCTCGTTGGACTTCAGCAAATGTAAAGCCGTTTCTGAACCTGACATACGGCCATTATTAAATACAGAATTAATCATAACTGTACTCCATAAATTGAAGGCAACTTAAGCCGTCATGTCTTAATACACCTAAAATACAATATTCCTCATGAATAGAAGATTATTATATAATATAATTGGTTATAGATCAAATGATGTACTGCTCCCTCGTTTGAGCGGACACATGATCTATTGATTTGGTGTCCTTTTGAACATCCTTGGAGAGTTCATATCGAGCGCGGAATGTGGATGGATTTCATTATAATCCGCGATCCATCCATTGAACTGCCGAAGAGCTGGTTTGGCATCCGGCAAATTGGTTATTTTGATATAATCGCGTTTAAGCGTTTTGACAAAAGCTTCCGAAATACCGTTTGATTGCAGGCTTTTGACCGGCGTAAAGCAGGGCTTGAGATTAAGCGCTACTGAAACTGCCTCGTTTCTAATGCAGTGTAGCATGAGCCATTGTCTGATAATTGCTCAATGAGGTGTGGCGCTTGCGGGTGCAAAGCGCTTTTCAATCGCTTCCAGCATGATATCACGTATATCAGAACCGCTGATACCGGTATTGGTTACGCCAACCCATGCAATGATCTCGCGATCATAGGCATCAATGATAAGGGCAAGACTAATAACCTCGCCATTCCGGCAAGTAAATTCCAATGCATCCGAACACCACATGAGGTTGGAACGCATGACCATGACCTTGCCATCATGTGTACGCCCATCACGCTATGGCATATGTCTGGATAACAGCAACTGATGATTGCTCATGATCCGATGAACTCGCTTGAGATTGACGACAGGCAGACCTTCTACCAACCTTTGCCGGTTGACTAACGCCGCAATACGCCGATAGCCATAAGTCGGGCGCTCATGCAGGTTGGAACGTGAACCATCTAATGTCTTGGCAACTACACTCATCGGGAAACGCCGTTCAGCAACCGGTTCTGCCGCAAGATCTGTTTTTTTTTGACCGGGAATGCTCAACAGCCTCTTTGAGAATCTCATTCTCAAGCGTTTTGCGACCAAGCAAGCGTTCCAGTTCTCGAACCTGTTCTTTAAGTCTACGCACCTCTTGCGAACCGACGACATCACTGTCACAGCCAACCCCAACTTTTCTACCGTCTTGCAACAAACGCCACCAGCGATAAAGAAGATTTTCCGCTATGCCGTGACGGCGGGCAACAGACGAAACGCTCTCGCCCTCTGCATCGAAACCGGAGAGGATCAATGGCCCGAATAAAACACCCGAAAGCTTCAATGCCACCAATGCCGACCAAGATTTGTGGCGCCTATCAATAGACTTCCCATAAATGCGGAAGAATGAAAAAATTGCCTTCGCGATAGCTAGCAAGGGCGCTTGAGCAAACAGTATTTTTTTTTGAGCACTCACATATGGGCTAGTTTATCTCCACGTCTATAAGAATATTGCCGAGTCAATAAGAACTTCGCCGATGCCAGTGCGCGCATCGATCATCCCCACACATCCATTGCGTAACGGGCTGATAGTCGATTAATTGCACAGCAAAGCGCTGACACCAGTGACGATGAGAGATTAAACAAAATGCTTCAAATTTTTCCGGCAAACAGAGTCACCTCGAACAGCATAATTTTGCAAAAATAACAGTAGCAATCCGGTTAGGTTTGCATAACCCAAAAACATTCATTTTCTAAAAACTTTTTCTAATTGTAACAATTAGGTTAGCAATATATTCCTTATCTTACCGCTGAAAATGGAGAAAATGAAAACCTCATTCCAGATACCATGAAGAGGATCATCATGAAGCGTTATTTTTCTACATTATTGGCTGCAGTTCTTGTGCTTTTTACTAGCGCCGCATATGCTGATCGTCTTGACGATATAAAAAAAGCTGGCGTTCTAAAAGTTGCATCTTTTGATAGCAATCCACCGTTTGGTTTTGTTGATGAAAAAACAAAACAGATCACCGGACTTGATGTTGATTTTGCTCAAGCTATTGCTGACAAAATTGGCGTCAAATTGGAAATTCATCCAACCAATCCAGCAAATCGCATACCTCTTTTGACTTCCGGTCAGGTGGATTTGGTTGTGGCGAATTTTACGGTCACTCCAGAGCGCGCCCAGCAGGTTGATTTTTCCATTCCCTATTTTGCTTCAGGTCAACAATTTATTGCCAAAAAAGGATTTTTAAAATCAGCTGACCAACTGGCAAATTTGCGCATAGGAGCAGATAAAGGCACAACCAATGAAATCAATCTGAAAAATTTGTATCCGACAGCAACAATCATTACTTACGATGACACGCCATTCGCTTTTGCTGCGTTGCGAAACGGCAATGTGCAAGCCATCACACAAGATGGTCCGAAGCTTGTCGGTTTATTGGCAAATGTCCCGGACAAAGATCAATATGAAGTGCCGGCGTTCACCATTTCCAATGATTACATGGCAGCAGCAGCACCCAAGGGCGAAACTGCACTTGTTACGGTTGTCAATGAAACTCTGCTGGATTTGGAAAAGACAGGAAAAGCGGAAACAATTTACAATAAATGGTTCGGCCCCGATAGCAAAACTCCGCTCCCCAGATTGTTCAAGATTGGCGATAAACAATAATTCGCTTTATCAGACATAAAACTTTTTCGAAGGAGCCGGCACAATCGGCTCTTTTGTCTGTTTCAGGAACAAAATTTATACGCAAGACTTTTGAGTAGAGCACATGCTGTCACACGAGTATTTAGGTTGGATATGGCACGGTTATCAGGTAACCATTGCCCTTACTCTTCTTTCATGTATCGCCGCCTCATTACTTGGTGCCGTCTTATGCAGCATGCGCATAAGCCCGTTTTGGCCTTTCAATACTTTTTCCAAAGCTTATATAGCGATTTTCCGAAATACACCATTGCTGGTTCAACTTTTCTTTTGGTACTTCGGTGTCAGCCGTTTTGTACCGGATAGCATCAGATTTTGGTTACTGGATGCACATCAATGGGTTTTCGGACCACTGACTTTAAATTGGCCGTCATATGAGTTTATATACGGATTTATCGGTTTGGCACTCTATACAGCCGCCTATATCGCAGAAGAATTGCGGGCTGGTATAAAGACTGTACCGATAAATCAGGAATCTGCTGCCTATGCCCTTGGTTTTACGCGAAGCCAGGCATTCCGTTTTATAATTTTACCGCAAGCAATACGCAACGCGCTTTCACCACTGCTCGGCCAATATATGATGGCTTTAAAAAACTCTTCTCTAACAGCCTCGATAGGCGTTGCCGAACTTTTCTATGTTGCAAGCCAAATTGAAACGCGTTCACTTTTGGCTTTTCCTGTCTATCTTATTTTGACAGTGTTATATTTAATAACCATTGCGCTTATCGAGATCATCGGACGCATTATTGAAACACGTCGGCTTAAAAGCACTGGTCGGAGGGTTCAGGCATGAACTTTTCGTTCATTTTCGATAATTTTGAATATTTGATGATTGGTGCTTGGCCAAACGGGCCGGTAGGCGGCTTGGCTTTAACATTGCTATTGTGCGTTTTTTCAGCTGTCTTATCGGCTTTGTTCGGTCTTTTATCTGGTATCCTGCTTGTTATGTCGGGTCAGAAATGGCAGTTGGTTTTGGTTGCTATTCTTGGTTTTTTCCGGGCCATCCCGATTTTGATGTTAATTTTCTGGATCTATTTTTTGCTTCCCATGACGCTTGGCATAACTGCGCCAAAAGTACAGACTATTGTTTTGGCCTTATCCTTGATTGGCGGGGCTTATCTTGGTCATTCTGTTGCAGCAGGTCTGCGCAGTGTTGGCGACGATCAATGGGCAGCCGGACTAGCACTAGGATTTAACAGGTGGAAAGTTCTGTGGTTTTTGATTTTGCCACAAGCACTGCCACGCATGGCACCATCATTTATCAACCAATGTATCTCGCTTACGAAAGATACGTCATTGGCATACATCATTGGTACACAAGAATTTCTGACCTTGGCGCGGCAAATTGACGGTCGCTTGACAGGCGCTTATTCAACAGAAATCTATCTATTCGTCGGGATTGTTTACTTCGTGCTCTGTATGACGTTGAATTTTTTTGCAGAAAGCATCAACAAACACTATTCAAAAGAAAGAAAGTTTGTCTGAAAGGCATTGCAGATTAAATTTGTGTTTTGGTTCTGCTGCAATAATTTTAGAAAAACAAGTCAGATCCGTTTAACTATTTTCAAACATTGTCGGAAAATACAGGCATGGCAATGCGTTGGCTTTGCCGATCAATAGCGTGTTGTATTGACATATTTCCTAAATATAAAGTTCCGCAACCATGAATTGAAAAAAGCATCAAAATCAATGAGATGAAATGGTGGGTGATACAGGGATCGAACCTGTGACCCGCTGATTAAGAGTCAGCTGCTCTACCAACTGAGCTAATCACCCACACGGTATCGTTATTGAACGATAGCGGTTCTATAGCGTTCCTCAGGAATGATGTCCATAGAAAATTTTTATTTTTTCTGTCTTTTCATTCTTTGTTGATCGGCTCATTCCGACGATTGAGAAAACATCTTGATCTTCATATAAAAAGGCCTCATTATATAACAATCAGTCAATGCGTGTGACATAGTCTGTTACCGGTAGAGAGAGGACGATCGAGCGTAATGCCCGACCAAAATTCAGAAGACCCTTCCTGTAGTATCGAGCGGTGTAGGCCGTTTCGGGGTATTTTTTTACATTTCAAGCAGAGTGTTTTGGCTTTGAAGCTGAAAATTTCAGTCTTCAACGACGAGATGCTTTTTGTTTTATCCAGCAGGATGTTTCGTGTTTGTCGTTTTTCAAAAAAACGTTTTCGGGGATTGATATGAACTATATCGTTTTTCCTCGATTGTTTTTCGGCTTTTGGCGCTTTTCTCGGATTTAATGAATCATGGAATGGATAGCAAATCCCCATGCGTGGATGGGTCTTGTAACACTTATTTTTCTGGAAATTGTTCTGGGCATCGACAATCTTGTGTTCATCGCAATTTTGGCGACGAAACTTCCCCCTAAAGTAAGAAATCGCGCCCGTTTGACAGGGTTGAGCTGTGCGTTGGTCATGCGGCTTATTCTTCTGACTGCAATGGGCTGGGTTATGACACTCGATCAACCCCTGTTTTCGGTCGGAAACTTTTCGTTCAGTTGGCACAGCCTGATTTTGATTATTGGCGGGGCTTTCCTTCTTGCCAAGGGAACGCTTGAACTGCACGAAAGGCTCGAAGGCGAGGTGCATGAAGACTCTTCTACTGTTGTTCATGCTGTATTCTGGCAGGTCATTGTGCAGATTGTCGTGCTTGATGCTGTGTTCTCGCTTGATAGTATCATTACCGCGACAGGTATGATCCCGAAAGACCAGATGATGGTTATGTATCTCGCCGTCATTATCGCTATGGGCGTTATGATGTGGGGTTCGGGACCTTTGATGGTGTTTGTCAACCGCCATCCGACGGTTGTCATTCTTTGTCTCGGTTTTTTGATGATGATCGGTTTCAGCCTTATTGTTGAAGGATTCGGCTTTCATATCCCGAAAGGTTACCTCTATGCGGCGATCGGTTTTTCCGTGCTTATCGAAGCATTCAACCAGATTGGCCGTCACAACCGCGAGAAACTGATTTCCACAAACGACCTGCGTGAGCGCACAGCCGGTGCTGTGCTCAGGCTGTTGGGCGGTGGAAAGAAAGAAGGTAATTTAGGCGAAACAGCAGATTTGATTGCCGAGCAGGCGGCGGCCTCCGAAATCTTCCGCCCGGAAGAAAAACAGATGATTCGGGGTGTTCTTGATCTTGCCGACCGGCCTGTCCGTTCGATTATGTCTCCCCGCAACGAGATAGAATGGCTGGATCTTGATGCCAACGAAGATGAAATGCGCACCGAGCTTGAACAATTCAAGCATAGCCGTCTTGTGCTTGCGCGTGAAAAGGTGGACGAATTTGTCGGGGTTGCGCTGACAAAAGACCTGCTTCTCGATCTTGCCGAGGGAAAAAATATCGATTGGCAAAAGGCAATGCGCCAGCCACTGGTTGTTCATGAAAACACCAGTGTGTTGCGTTTAATGGAAAAATTGCGGCGTTCGCCGATACAACTTGCTATTGTTGTCGATGAGCATGGCTCGTTTGAAGGGGTTGCCACGCCAACCGATATATTGGAAGCTATTGCCGGTGATTTTCCTGATGAAGATGACGAACCGGTTATTGCAGAACATCTGAAAGATGGTAGCTTTATGGTTGAGGGATATGCGGATATTCGCCGTTTAAGCGGATTTCTTGATAAAGATCTGGTGGACGAGAATGATCGTTATACCACTCTTGCCGGTTTTATGTTATGGCATTTCGGGCATTTGCCAACAACTGGAGAGAGTTTTAATGCCGAGGGGTTTAATTTCAAGGTTGTTGAAATGGAGAGGCGTAATATTGCGAAAGTACTTATCTCGCCAGTTAAAACGCAAGAACAGTAATTTTACTGCATGAAGATAATAGAGTGTTTGTTTTAAACGCTCGCGTAAGTGAGAAAAAATTTTGGATACAAAATATTTCTCGGTTGAAGGGAAAGAAAGATGAAACCACGTTTACAGATCATTGTCACACCTACGCGCGCTGGTAGGGTAGGTAGGAAATTGGGGGACTGGCTCTGTTCATACGCTGATAGTCATTCAAATTTCGATGTTGAATTGATTGATCTGGCAACAATCAACTTGCCACTGTTTGATGAACCGAAACATCCGCGGCTCCATCAATACGAACATGCGCATACGAAAGAATGGAGCAAACTCATTTCAAAAGGCGATTGCTATATTTTCGTTATGCCCGAATATGACCATTTGCCTCCGTCATCTTTTGTCAATGCGGTAACCTATCTCTCCAATGAATGGAGCTATAAGGCCGTGTCATTCATGAGCTATGGCGGTATTTCGGGCGGATTAAGAGCTGTTGAAACAGCCCGTTTGATGGTCAACGCGGTAAGAATGGTACCGATTCTGGAAACTTTGCCAATTCCTCAATATACCCAATATATAGACGAAAACGGCAATTTCAGACCGAATTCCACTATTGAAGGTGGAGCACAAGCCGTTTTTGACGAATTGTTCAAGGTGAATAACGGTTTGAAAAATATTCGCCCCAAGTTTTAATTCGGGTTTGATGATCGGAAAATGTGATGACTAAATTATTAGTCGCACTTGAAGATCAGGATGATGCGCGGATTGCTTATAGCGTCCGCGCAGATGTCGTTTTGTTATCCGGCTCGTTGCAAAAAATGCAAAAGCTATGTTCGGCAATCACGAACATGAACGGATATTCGCCGCAAATCTGGTTGCGTGCTTCTGATCCCAACATATTGACTTCCAAATTGATGGAAAAATGCGGAGCCAAGCGGATTGTGGTTGCGACCCCCCCGGAAGAACTTCCGGCTTTTGTAAAAGCGCTTGCAAGCCGGTGCGATGGATACCCGCTTGTTGCATTGATCGAGGCTGAAAATTCACCAGATAATTCGCTTGTTCCCATTATTGCTGCATTGGGGTTTTGTGGAATTTTGCTGCAACCGAAAAAGGTTGAACAAACGATTTTAAGTCAGATAAAAGTGGAGAATATCGGGAATTTCATGGCGAAAGCCCGTGCCTCCAATCTGCAAGCGGGCGTTCTCGGTATGATCGAAGCACCCGATATTCCGCGTTTATTGCCTTATTCGCCCGATTGGTTGGGATTTATTGTCAAACATCCGGTCAAATCCGGACAGTTCGGCGATAGTGCCACCAATTCATTGGTGCGTGCGCTTTTGCCAGTCGATAGCGAGCAAGACCATATTGTTGAAAAGAGCGGACTTGGAACGGATCGTATTATCGTTGAGGATTTTATTCTACCGATAGAAATCGGAGCCTATAAACGCGAATACGGGCATAAGCAAAAGGTTCGTTTCAATGTCAAGGCAGATGTAGAGCGCTTGTCTTCCAATCCGGAAGATATGCGACATATCTTTTCTTATGACCTTATCCTTGATGGTATCAAGAATCTTGTTTCACTTGGTCATGTCGAACTGGTTGAAACATTGGCAGAACGTATTGCAGCCCTTATCCTTGCTTATCCCAGAGTTCAAAGGGTCATTGTGCGTGTCGACAAACTCGAACTCGGCCCGACTGCGGTTGGTGTGGAAATCGAACGACATAAAACAAAAATCTGAATTTGTTTTTTGTCTTTTTGCTTTATCGCGGCGAGTTTGGCGTTCAGCTTTTTGGAGAAATGTTGTTTCCGTTCGTATTGCGTTGGCGATATTGGCTGATTTCAAATGCGGCAACAAAAAACAGCGAAATAACAAGCGGTATGATGAGATAGAGCAGGCGGAACACAATCAAAGCGGAAATAACGTCGGCGGGATTCATATTCGGCATTCCGGCCATAAATAAAGCTTCAAGCACACCGACGCCGCCAGCAGGAGCATTTGACAAAAGTGTGACTGTAAAAGATGCCAGAAACACGCCCAAGACAGCTATAAAACCGGGGTTTCCAACGTCGGGCAGAGTTGCATAGATGACACCTGCCGCACCGATCAATTCCAACGGGCCAATGATTAACTGTTGTATGACAATGCTGAAATGTGGATAGGAAATCTGGAATGATTTGCCGATTTTTAACGGCCGCAATTGCAAAAGGCTTCCCAATATATAAAGGGCAACAAATGTCAGCATTCCTGCGCCGATAGTCACTGCAAGCCATGACGGGATACCTTCATGTACGAGGGTGATAAGATCGGGACGGATAACCAGCACCAGTCCGGAAAGAAGAATGGTTCCCAGAGCAAATGTGAACGAACAAAACGCAACCAGCACGGCAATTTCCACCCCGCTTAGCCCCTTCTTGCTGTAAGCACGATAACGGACCACAGCACCGGAAAAGACCGATGCTCCGATATTGTGGGAAAGCGCATAGGTGGTAAACGAACAAATGGCTATATAATGGAGGGGTATTTTTTTGCCCAAATGTTGCAATGCAATGCGGTCGTAACCGGCAAGAGCAGCATAGGCAAGCAATGCAAAAAATGCCGCGAGTACCCAGTGATGCGGACTTAATGCCCCCAGTCTGCTGGTAATATCATTAAAGGAGATCGCAGATAACTTGTGGTAAAGAATATAGATGGAAACCACCATTGCTATGATGCCGATAACGGGCCAAATATATTTCTTCAGTTTCATGCGTTTCCACTCGTATTTTCCGGCTTCTCCACGGTCGTTTTCGGTGAAGTCCGGTCACCCTCAGGTACATTTGTGTTATCTTCTCGATAACTCAAATGTTTTAACATACCTTTAGCGATTTCTTCGTCATCCGTCACTATGGTATTCGCACCCATCTCTTTTAGATAGGCTGTTTCCATCTCCGTTACAGCATGGGCAATAATGGTTATTCCGGCGTTCAGTTTACGCGTTTCTGCGACAATTTGTGCCGCATCAATTGCACTTTTTGTCGATATAACCAATTGAAACGCTCCGGCTATATTGGCTGCTTCAAGGATGTCGGCATTGGTGGCATTGCCCAAAATCGCCTCGTTATTTTGATCTTTGGCGCTTTTTAAGGTCTGCACATTATTATCTATAACGACAAAAGGCACTTCGTGGCGGTCAAGTGCGGCGGCGATTTTTTCGCCAATGTCACCGAAGCCCACAAGAATTGTGTGGCCGGATTTTGACGTTTTTACCAGACCGTTTTCATCCGTCCCGCCAATATTGATAACCGTGGTTTCGCCATTTTTTGTCTCAAGACGGGAACGAATTTTATCGGCTGCAAAACAGACAAGCGGGTTGAAAAGAATGGAAAGGATTGCCCCTCCCACAATAAGATCGCGCGCCTCGTCATTGATGATTCCCAATGCTGTTCCAAGGCCTGCAAGAATAAAAGAAAACTCGCCTATCTGGGCAAGGCCGGCACCGATTGTCAGCGCAGTTGCATAAGGACGATGAAAAAGACGAACAATTCCGTATGCCGCAAGGGATTTGCCACCGATAATGATGATGAGGGTAACAAGAAGAGGAAAAAACGCTGTCAGTAATTTTGACGGGTCGAAAAGCATACCGACGGACACGAAAAACAGGACAGCAAAAGCGTCACGTAGAGGCAATGTATCTTCGGTTGCTCTCTGGCTAAGCTCGGAGCCGCTCATAATCATGCCAGCAAAGAACGCTCCAAGAGCGATGGAAACACCGAAAAGATGTGCCGAAAAAAATGCGACACCCAAAGCAATTGCAAGAACACTCAAACGAAACAGCTCTCTTGAGCCGGATTGGGCAGAAATTTTCAACAACCAGGGAATAACACGCTTGCCGATGATGATCGTGAAAATGACGAATAGGACAACCTTTGCAATTGTCAAAAGAATTGTTCCGAAAAGTCCCAATTGGAACCATTGGGCAAGCGGGTCGACTTCGGCCACCGCTGTTCCGCCCAGAGATGGCGAAAGTGCGGGAATAAGCACCAGCGCAAGAACCATGGCCAGATCTTCAACAATAAGCCAGCCTACAGCAATTCGCCCGCGCTCTGTTTCAACGAGATTGCGTTCCTGTAAAGAGCGCAGCAGAACGACCGTGCTTGCAGTGGAAAGTGCAAGACCGAAGACAATGCCGCCACCTACGCCCCAACCCATGACAAGCCCGAAACAAAGTCCCAATAATGTGGCAACAGCCATTTGGAAAATGGCACCGGGAATTGCTATTGCTTTAACAGAAAGAAGATCCTTGACGGAAAAGTGCAGCCCGACACCGAACATCAGCAGAATGATGCCGATTTCGGCGAGCTGGTTAATGAGATGCGAATCAACGCGAAATCCGGCCGTATGCGGGCCGACAATGACACCTGCCAGAAGGTAGCCGACAAGCGGCGAGACTCGTAAACGATTGGCGAGAAGACCAAACAGGAATGCAAGACAGAGTCCCACGACGATTGTTGTCACCAATGGTGTATCCTGTATCATCTCCGGCTGGAATTCCCTCCCTGATCTTCAATACGTGTTTCTTTAACAAGATTCCCGCTTAAAGACCATTTATGGTAAGCTTGTGACATATAATTGCGATTATTCGAGCTTACCCGCATTTATTGAAATGCCGGTGTGGGCAGACTGTAGCACACCGGCTTCATGTTTTTTTCGTGTCTTTTTATTTTACTCTGCCTTCTTTTTTTAATTTGCCTTGACTTGTGACCTTTGCGGCTTGTCTTCAATAAGATCACGCCCCTCATGGTGATGATGCCACCAATTGCCAAGGAATAGCAGAATTGGCGCAGCGATGAAAATTGAAGACGATGTGGCAATAACAACACCGACCACCATTGGAATAGCAAAATTATGCACAGCACTGCCACCCCAGATAGCCATTGGCAACATGGCAAGAACGGTTGTAGTCGAGGTAAAGATACAACGGATGAGCACCTGATTGATAGACATGTCCACCAATTGTCTTAGCGCCATCTTTTTATAAAGCCGCATGTTTTCGCGCATACGGTCATAAACCACCACTTTATCGTTGACAGAATAGCCGACAATCGTGAGAAGTGCGGCAATTGCAGTCAAATTGAAATCAAGCTGGAATAGCGCAAAGAAGCCGACCATTTTTGTGGTGTCGAGAACAATGGTGACAATGGCACCGATAGCGAAGAACCATTCAAAACGCCACCAGATATAAAACATCATGGCAATTGCAGCAAGGACAACTGCGGTAAAACCGGCCGTTGCAAGTTCGCCCGACACTTTCGGCCCGACAACTTCGATCTGGTCAAAAGTGACATCCGGATAAATTGTTTTGACGGCTGTTTTCAATTTTTCAATGGCGGCTGTTTGCTGAGCCTCACCGCCATCCTGCTGCTGCACTCTGATGAGCACTGTGTTCTGGTTGGAAACATTCTGCAAGGCAATTTCACCAAGCCCCAATTGACCCAAAGTTGAACGTAAAGTAGCAAGATCAGCCGGTGCTTGTGTGGTAATTGCCATCTGGCTGCCACCCATAAAATCAATACCGAAATTCAAGCCCGGCTTGAAGAACAGCACAACCGATGCAATGGACAGGAAAATGGAAACACCAATGCCGATGAAACGGGCATTCATGAAATGGAAATTGGTGTGCTGGGGAATGAACTTGAAAAATGAATGGATGTGCAAATTGGTAATTTTCCATTCACGCACAACCCACGACATGATGATGCGAACGATGGTGACGTCGGTAAACAAAGAAATAACAATGCCGAGAAGCATTGTAACCGCAAAACCGCGTATCTGACCGGTGCCGAACCACAACAGCAAAATTGTGGCGATAGCAGCCGTCACATTCGCGTCGATAATGGTTGAAAACGCATGTTTGAAGCCACGGTCAAGAGCGGCCATAGCCCCCATGCCTTTTTCGCTTTCTTCACGAATACGTTCATTGATAAGAATATTCGCGTCGACGGCAATGCCTATGCCCAGAATAATACCGGCAATTCCCGGAAGCGTAAGCGTTGCACCAATCAGGCTTAATGCCGCAAATGTCAGCACGGTATGGAGGGCGAGTGCAATATCGGCGATAATGCCCCAAAGTCCATAAAGCAGGAAGATGAAGAGTGCCACGAGGAAGAAACCGGCAATACCTGTATAAAGCCCCATTTTGATCGCATCGGCACCGAGATCAGGACCGACAGTGCGTTCTTCGATCACTGTCAAAGGAGCAGGCAATGCACCCGCACGCAATAACGCGGCGAGGGTGGATGCTTCTTTAGGCGTAAAATTGCCGGTAATTTGCCCGCTACCACCGGGAATGACACCTTGAATGGTCGGTGCAGTCAGAACTTTATTGTCGAGTACAATGGCAAAGGGCTTCCCGATATTCTGGCGGGTTATTTCGGCGAAAGCCTTTGCACCGATTGTGTTGAGCTTGAAAGAAATAAGCGATTTGCCGGGGATTTGAGGATCAAAACCGGCCGAAGCATCGGTTAACACACTACCATCAAGCGAGACTTGATCGTAAATCGGAAAACGCTGATTTTCGTCGGTATAACCGTGCAATATCGAAACGCCGACAGGCGGATTGTTCATATCGACATTGGTGGGAACAAGGTGGAATGTCATTTTTGCTGTGGTTCCAAGAAGATCACGCAATTGCTTCGGATCTTGTAAACCGGGCAGTTGAACCTCTATACGGTCGAGTCCGACTTTTTGGATACTCGGTTCGGCGACACCGACCTGATCGACACGTCGACGAATGATTTCAAGACTTTGGTCGACAGCATTGTTGACGCGGTATTTGATACCGGCTTCCGTTAGCGTGACGCGGATTGCGTCATTCTGCTCGCTTACATCAATGTCTGACGAAGATGCGCGGAAGGCTCCTGACGAAATCGGCGTTGCCAACTCTTTCAAGGTAGTCAGTGCGGTTTGGCGCTGTCCGGCATCCGGAATAACCGCTACGATCGAATCACCGATCATGCGCACACTTGTTGACTGGATCTGCTTTTCGCGAAGTTTGCCGCGGACATTATCAAGAGCGGTTCTTAACTGGTCACGTTTGAGCGACTTTGCATCGACTTCCAGAACAAGCGAAGAGCCACCTCGTAAATCAAGTCCCAGAACAACTTTTGTCTGGCGCATAAAAGATGGTAAATATTCCAATTGCTTTTCAGTAAGCAGATTGGGTAACGCAACCAGAACCCCCAGTAGAAGAATGACAAAATACAAAGTTGTTAGCCAGCGTGATGTTCGCATAAAATCCATCCAATAATTGGCACCTGAAAAACATGTTCTATATTACGAATTGGTGCAGATAAGAACCATCTTTTTGAGTCTTTTAACAATTAGGCTGATAACACGTATTATTTCTCATGAAAATTTTTATCTTTCACTTATTTGCCATCGTTGGTGAGTGCAATGTGCCATTTAGACTACAAGTCTATCAAATAGACTACAGAGATAACGAATTTTGACAAGAATGCGAGTTATCAAAACGGCCGAATTTTTATCCGGAAAAGGGTTTCATCAACAAGAGACCGGTTATTGCCAAAAATAATTGGCAAAGTTTCTTGTGGCGAGAACAAGTAATTTCAAACAGAGGCCGGAAATGTTGCGGATAATTGCCGAACCGGACGCGGACAACAACGCTAAACCCCTCCCGTCACGCGAAAGCGGTGCTGATAAAACATACCGCTTGTCTTTCATAAAACGTCCGGACAACGAATATTGCTTGTCGCGAAAATTGAAAATTTTGCATAGTGTTTGCATAGTGATTGAAATTCCCGCACGGTTTTAATGTTGCAAACGAAACGGCTTTCATTTGTCATAGTTTTGTATAAATCGTATAGGAAATAATAAACAATGGTTGAGTAGCTCGACACATATCTGCAAATTGCCTTTTTTGTGTCGAAACCTATATGCGCGATTCGTCAGTTTTCTAAAGAATGGGCAGTTCATTGAATTTTAAAGTTCTCATACGCAAGTTCTATTTTGTTTGTGCCGTGGCATTCTGGTTGCCTGTGCTGACGCTACCGGGCTTATCGGTTATTGGCGATGCTGCTGATGCGCAAACACCGGCAACGACAGATAATGTCGTTTTAAGTCCTGCAGACCTTGTCAAGCAACAACAAGCCGTGGTGAACGGTTATAAGGACCAGTTAAAGGAACTGTTGAAGAACTATGATGCAGGGCAGGATGACGATTCCGCATTGGCCGACATACGCAATAAGGCGCAGGATCTTACTGGAAAAATTGTCAACACTGCACTGCTTTTCCGTTCTCCGTTAAACGATATCAATTTGCGTCTGGATCAGTTGGGTGAACCTCAGGACGGGGTGACAGAAGCAAAAACCGTTACGGATGAAAGAAACAACCTCCGCCAACTGAAAGTCAAAATCAATACATTGGTCGGACAGCTTGAGGATTGTTCGATTGATTCCAACCGTCTGACCGAACGGGCTATCGCCCAGTCGAGAGAGCTTTTTGCCAGAACATTGACCCATAGAGTGGAGTTTTCTTCACCGCTTGGAACGCAAATTGCGCAATCGGCCAAAGATGCGGGTGTCGACTTTTTCTCGCTCATCTTTTCATGGTGGCAATTTGTTTATCAATTCAAACTGTTAGCACTATGTGTTAGCATTTTGATTCCGCTTTTTATTGCCTTTGTTCTCGCAATTTCCACACATAAATTGATCGGTCGCGTGAAACATCAAGCGACGAAAGAGGAAGAGGACACATCCTATTTAAAACGTTTGTCTTTTGCATTTGTCGCGATACTCGTCCCGACAATGATTTGCGCAATTTTTGTCATCCTCATTCTGATCTTTTTCCATTATCTTGGCATAAGTTGGCCCGATCTTGATCCGGTTTTCTATTCTGCAGCCGAAGTCGTCATGTTGGTGTTTTTCATCGCACGCATGTCGTTTGTCATTCTTTCCCCGAAGTTGCCCGAATTACGCCTGATGAATATCGCCCCCAAACCGGCGCGTTTGTTAATTATATTGTTGACATTATTGGCACTGGTTATGGCGCTCGATTATTTCATGAATGCTGTTTATCGGGCTGTTTCCGCGCCGCTTTCACTAGCTATTGCCAAGAGCTTTATTTCAGTTATCCTCGTTGGCATTATCATTCTGGCCATATCGTTTGTGCGGGCACGAACCAATCCCGATGATGACCTGAAAGTAACACACTGGCCGCTTTACATTCGCATTCCGCTTATCATTGTAGGGCTGATACCTATTTTGACTGCACTTGCCGGTTATGTGGGTATGGCGCGGTTTATTTCCCAACAAATTGTCGTTAGCGGTGCTTTCCTCGTTCTCATGTATCTGGGCATCCAGACCGCGCGTGCAACGGCGGAAGAAGGTGCGTTTGCAAAAACATTTATTGGACGCCGTCTCGTTCAACGTTTTAACATTGATGACAGCACAATGGATCAACTCGGTCTGGTTGCCGGTATCCTTCTCAACATCATTGTCATTGTCGTCTGCGTGCCGCCCATTATTATGCAATTGGGCTTTTCCGCTTCGGATATTTTTTCAGCCTTCGTCCATATCATGACCGGCTTCGAGATCGGAAACGTTTCCATTTCGCTCGTTGGCATTTCTATCGGCATCATTTTCTTCCTGATAAGCTGGTTTTTAATCCGCTGGTTTATCGGCTGGCTTGATGGAACGGTTCTCGCCCGCGGAAAAGTAGATTCGGGTGTAAGAAATTCCATTCGCACTGTTGTCGGTTATGGAGGTGTTGCACTTTCGGCTTTAATCGGCCTCTCGGCGGCGGGTTTCAACCTGAGCAGTCTGGCATTGATTGCCGGTGGTCTTTCACTTGGTATCGGCTTCGGACTTCAAAACATTGTCCAGAATTTTGTTTCAGGCCTTATCCTTCTGGCCGAACGCCCGTTCAAAGTCGGCGATTATGTCGAAACCGGTACAATTGTGGGAATTGTCAAACGTATCAGCGTTCGGGCGACAGAAGTTGAAACATTGAAGCGGCAAACCATAATCGTGCCGAATTCAAGCCTTATAAACAATAATGTCGGCAACTGGACACATCGCAATAAAATCGGTCGTGTTGATGTTACCTTTACTGTTCCTGCCATGTCGGATCCTGAACACATTGTTGAAGTATTGATGGATGTTGCCAATGCAACCGACGGAGTTTTGAAAAACCCTGGTCCATGGGTGAGCTTTTCAAGTTTCGATAGCAATAATTTCAACTTTACTTTGGCAATTTATGTGCCTGATATAACGTCGACAATCGGCGTTACAAACAAGGTTCGCTTTCAGGCCTATAAACGGTTTTCCGACGAGGGGATTACGTGATTATGAAAAAATATTTGCTTGCAATTATTGCTTTTGCCTCTTTCGCGTCGCATGAAGGTTTGGCGGCAACGATAAAAAATACAGATCAGAAAACACAATCTCTTGTGGTTGCCGAAGGAAGTTCGCGTCGCGATGTTTCATTGAAAGCCGATCAGACAGTCGATATTTGTCCGAAAGGATGTTTTGTGACCTTCCCGAATGGTGACAGGTTTGCGATCAAGGCAACAGATACGATTGAAATCAACGGAAGCCGGGCAAGTTTCAAATAACCTGTTCGGAGTTTCAGGCTGATAGTTTTGTAAATAGCTGTCATACTGTTTCCGCTGGCATAAGCGGCATTTTTCGCGAAATAAAATCGCGCAATAAAACCCGCAAAGCGATGTTCTAAACAATAGGAGCATAAGAACTTCAGGATAATGGTGCGGACGGCGGGACTTGAACCCGCATGATCTAAAGATCGAGGGATTTTAAGTCCCTAGCGTATACCAATTTCGCCACGTCCGCAGCACTTGCCCTTATAGGGAACGAATATTAAAAAGTGAAGCCAAAATTTTTATTAAAATCCGCTCATTCATGATAGCCACAACATTTTTCGTGCTAGCGCGATCATGCAATATTTTTTGTCTTCCGATCAAAAAAAGCATAAGACATGTTTATAATGTTTTATTCCTTTTACTAAAGGTGATCGCTCGCAATAAAACCTGATAAACAATAAATCCCGATAATATGTTTTATTAATAAAAGCGACAAATGACGTGGATGTTGAATTGCTCTTCTCTCTGTTGTCCGGCGTGAGCAAAGCGCTTTTATGAATGCGAGCTTCTTTATCAAGGAACTGGAAAAATAAAGTCATACAAGACCACTATTCCAAATTTATTCAGGTAAAGCCGCAAGCAATCGGGAATATTTATGCGGAATAATTGGGAAAAATAAAATGACGGGACAAATTCCCGTTCAATATTTTATCGGAAACATATTTTTGGGGGAATGAAAGGGGAAGATCATTCCAAAATGATTCCGTCTGACGGGAAAAGCACGAAAGATAGTTCAAAATAATAAATCGGTTATTTGATAAAGTTTTAACAATACAAGATAAGATTAACGCAGTTTCCATGACATTTTCAGGAAACTTTGCTGATCTTGACCGGATTTTCCGAACTTATCAGGAGCAAAGTTTACGTGTGTATAATTTTGAAAAACACGTCATTCGGTGCAAAGTATCAAAATGGTTTTTCTTTAAAAGGGGAGTGTGGCTTGTTGAAAGTGTTAGCGCAACGTTAAAATAGCTTGGGCTTTGCTGCGGCATAGCGAACAATTAATCTGATAAACGCGATCATATGAATTGTGACTTGGAGCAAGCCGGTTTTATGAGCTGTTGACGGTCGCGAAAAAAGCCATTCACGATCGCAGCCGCTCGGCACCGTTTATTTTCGACTTTGTTAACATGTCGCGGACGTTTTTATCGCGCCAATTTCAAACAGCGGGTTTCTGTTTTACGATAAACAATTTGTGTCTCCGGCCTATTGGACCGCGAATTTTTGTTGAATATAATTGTGTTTGTTCTAATCTGGCGCAATCGGCTTTTGGAGACAAATAAAGCCGGCTCGAATTATATGGAATAGAAAGCATTTTATATCATGAGTGAATTTGTTCAGGACGTGGCAAAAGCTGCGAAAGCTTTGCGCAGTCTTTTTGATGAGACCCCGCTTCAGCGGAACGAGTATCTAAGCCAAAAATATGATGCAGAAATTTACCTCAAGCGTGAGGATCTGACACCGGTTCGTTCCTATAAAATTCGTGGTGCTTTCAATTTCATTTCGCAAATGCTCGATAAGGTCGCACCGGAAGCAGCTTTTGTTTGCGCTTCTGCCGGCAATCACGCTCAAGGTTTGGCTTTTGCCTGCCACCATTTCAAACGCAAGGGCGTCATTTTTATGCCGGTGACAACCCCCCAACAGAAGATTGATAAAACACGCACATTCGGTGGCGAATTTATTGAAATTCGCATGATCGGTGACACATTCGATCAATGTTATGCAGCCGCACGAGCATTTGTTGCAGAAGGGGGCGGGGTTATGGCACCGCCTTTTGATGATATGCGGATCGTAACCGGACAAGCGACAGTCATGTATGAAGCTGCTAAACAATGGCAAGAGCTTGTCGGTGATGAAAAGCCGGATCTGGTCATTATTCCGGTCGGTGGCGGCGGGCTTGCCAGTGGTATCAGCCATTTCATCCATGAAAGCGGTTGGACAAAAACCCATATCCGTTTTGCAGAACCGGAAGGAGCAGCGAGCCTCTATACCAGCCTCAAAGAAGGTAAGCGCGTCAAACTGGAAGATGTTGATACATTTGTCGATGGCGCGGCTGTTGCGCAGATCGGTGAACTGAACTTCAAGATGCTGAAGAAGTTTTCGCCTTATGATGTGTTGATCGTTCCGGAAAACCGTTTAAGTGCAACAATGATTGAAATGCTCAATGTAGAAGGCATTGTGCTTGAACCGGCTGGCGGTCTTTCAATTGATGCATTGAAGAGTATTTCTCCGCAGGATTTGAAGGGCAAAAAAATTCTGCTTATCGTTTCGGGTGGCAATTTCGATTTTGAACGTTTGCCGGAAGTGAAAGAACGCGCCTTACGCTATCAAGGATTGAAAAAATATTTTATTTTCCGTTTTCCGCAACGCCCTGGGGCATTGCGCGGTTTTCTTGACCAGTTGGGGCCGGATGATGATGTTGCGCGCTTTGAATATTTGAAAAAATCGGCGCGTAACTTCGGTTCTGTTCTCATTGCTATCGAAACCAAGCGGTTCGAGAATTTTGCTGTTCTTGAAACAAAGTTCAAAGAGCTGGGCTGGGCCTATCGTGATATTACCAATGACCGGGTGTTGTTTGATTATATCATCTAGTTGAAAGCGACAATTATATCGAATCTTGAAGGTTGTTTCCAATGAAGTTTGTTTCTTTACTGTTTCTTGGTTTTGCTTTGTTTTTGTCAGGCACGGGAATGTCCGGTGCGGCAGAACCCAATTCTATCCAGAAAGCCGAACTTGATGGCCTTGTTGCGGAAATCAATAATGCAGCACAACGGAAAGATTTGAACTTCATTGCCAATAATATGCCTGAACGCCTTTTCAAGGAGATGGCGCTCAGGCTGAAGACCGATGAACAAACGCTCAAGCAAAATTTTGTCAAACAACTGGATAGCCAGTTTTCTAATCTTTCGGCTGGCGGCTATCGTCTTGACGGGGAAAAAATAGAATACCGGCAGACTGCAACCGGCATTCCTTATGCGCTCATACCAACGCATATCGAAACAAAAGATACTATTGCCGAATATCCTACACTGGCAATTCTTGATAACACCAAATGGCATCTCATCTATGGTGGTCAGAAGACGGTACAAAATCCGGTATTTCTGGAAATTTATCCGGACTATCAGGACGTAAACATTCCGCAGGAAAAAATTACCCGTAAATAGGAATTTTTCGCGCCTATTTCAAAACGTTCAAGGCGGGCGTTCCTCGCGTGTTGGTCATAAGCCAACTTTTTAAACTCGCTAATCAATATTGCCAGAATCCGGTTCGCATTGCCGACAAATACACTCAAAGTGAAGCCAAAGGCGACCGCGTTTGAAGAGCAAAAAGCCTTTACGCCTGCGGGCGAGTTCTATTTTCAATTCTTCGGCCATTGGATGCGCTTCAAGGTCAGCTCGACCTTCATCGGATTGACTGACTGAAACGCGGTAAACGCTTTATAAATCGGGCTGATAGCTGTTTGCGATAGGCAGCCGGCATAAATTGAACCCACTCCGTTTTCTGATAGGCAGTGAGCTGCTTATATGTATTTTTGTTCCCGTCGATGAAGCCCTCGTAAGTCATGCAGGTCTATGCAGGTCTATGCAAGGCATACGGGCTTCACAGGTCGTACATGTCTTCACAAATTATACAGGGCATCATAAGGCGCGAAGAAAAATGGTTTAACATCACGGAAACCGGTTGCATTTCAGACGGTATTGAACGATAAGGTCGCTCGTGATGCTTGGGTTGGATTGCCAACTTTCTATTTAAGGGACTTTGTAGCATCATTCATCCCGGTTCGGGGTGTTCATTGGTCGCGCAAGTCGCTGCGAGGTTTATCCCCAAGCGTTTCGTCCTTGGTTTTGATTGTTCTGATTTTCCTGTTGCGCGGAAGTTTCGGATTTTACATAGCCTGCCTGTGAAAAGCTGGCAGGGAAAGATTTTATTTTGAAAACACAAAATTCAAATGCCTTCGAGGCATTGGGTGTATCGCCTGTTCTTGCCAAAAATTTGCTGAAAGCCGGTATGACCGAGCCGAAACCTATTCAGGAACAGGCCATTCCTTCCATGCTTGCAGATTGTGACCTGTTGGGCATTGCCCAGACCGGTTCTGGCAAGACACTGGCTTTCGGCTTGCCGATTTTGACGAAGATTCTTGCGCTGGGCGACAAACGCCGCCCGAAAACCGCTCGTGCGTTGATCTTGGCTCCCACGCGTGAACTTGCTGTACAGATTGAAGAAGCCATTCACATGGTCGCCAAAGGTACACATCTTTCCACCGCTCTCATTCTTGGCGGTGTATCGAGAAATTCCCAGATCAGGCGCATGGCACAAGGCGTTGATGTTCTTATTGCAACGCCCGGCCGGCTTATGGATCTGGTGCGTGAAAAATGTGTCGATCTGTCGAAGACGGATTATCTCGTTCTGGATGAAGCTGACCGTATGTTGGATATGGGCTTTATCAAGGATGTGCGTGAAATCGCCAAGCTAGTCGCGAAAGGTCGCCAAACGGCACTATTTTCTGCGACAATGCCGAAAGAGATTGAAAAACTGGCAGAGACGCTTCTTCATGACCCCGTCCATGTAGAAGTCGCCCGACAGGGGACAACAGCGGCAGAAATCAATCAGGTTCTTCATAACGTCAACCGGCGCGACAAGAAAGATGTTCTCAATAAACTTCTGACCAATCCGGCCTTAAGTTCGGTGATTGTGTTTACACGCACTAAACACGGGGCAGATGCTGTGACAAGAAACCTTGCAAAAACCGGTTATTCGGTTGCTGCAATTCACGGAAACAAATCGCAAAATGCACGTCAAAAAGCATTAAAAGGTTTTCGTGATGGCACAGTGCGGGTACTTGTCGCGACCGATATTGCCGCGCGGGGCATTGATGTGCCCGGTATCAGCCATGTTATCAATTACGAGCTGCCGGATGAAGCGGAAAGCTATGTACACAGAATTGGCCGAACCGGTCGTAACGGTGCACATGGCGAAGCAATTACGCTTTACGATGAAGCGATCGAGAGTGCACGGCTGAAAGCGGTTGAACGTGTCATTCGTATGAAATTGCCGCGTGAAGATGTGCCGCCTCAATTCGGACCTTTACCGGAAAAACCGCACAACGACCATGGGCATAATGAACAGAACAGGGCTGATAATGCTGCCGACGGGCGTCGCGAAAACAACCGGACACATCGGCGCAAGCGCGTTTTGCGGAAAACTGCCGACGAGACGCGCATGTTCGCAAATGATTTCGATAACGGGGCTGGCGATAAGGAAGCAACAAGCAGAGAAGAGAGCCACAGATCCTTAAAAAGAAGCCGTAAAAATTTCGGCAGCAGGAATAATGCCAAGCGCAATCGCGACTTTGATGGCGCAAAAACCGGATCGGAAAAGTCGGATACGCGAAATAACAAACCGGCAAGCCCGAAAAGGAAAAAAACAGCCAGCCGTAAAAAGCCGGTGAGACTGAGAAAATCGGTAAGACGTGCAGCATGAGTTTGTCACGCAACTGTTGCCAAAACAGCCGCGCAAAAAGCTGATATTCTTAGCGTTTTAATCTGTTCAAAATGAAGCCCGAAGGCAAATTATAGCCTTTCGGGCTTTTTCATTTTCCTGAAAAAGTGAAAAAATAAAAGAATAAATGGATTTGATTGGCCGAACGGAACAGAGTTTCCTTGTCAGCAATATAGGGGAACACGTTTTAATGAATGGAAAAAACGGCCTGTCGGTTTTCGCGACATATAAAAATTAAAAAAAGCTATTTTTAAAACATTGAATTTCGGGAGATAGAACTTGCATAGGAGAAGGAGTCCGCTACTATATTCAGGAGTTTTTGAAAATATCGCTTTATGCGATGATCGTTTTTTAATATCAGGGAAGATCGAATTTTATTATGACTGACCATAGTGAATTTATTGTTTCGGACGATTGGTTGAAAGCGCGCCTCGGCGAACCGAACCTCTCGGTTCTGGATGCATCATGGTACTTGCCTGCCGCCAAGCGTAACGCACGCGAAGAATACGAGAAGTCGCATATACCGGGAGCCGTATTTTTCGATCATGATAAAGTCTGTGACGAAACATCGGGTCTTCCCCACACGCTACCAAGTCCGCAGAATTTTGCAGGCTTCGCTAGTGCGATGGGCGTCAATGCCGATGACATCATTGTCGTCTATGATAGTATCGGCTTTTTCTCGGCACCGCGGGCATGGTGGATGTTTCGGGTTATGGGGGCAAAAAATGTCTATGTCCTCGATGGTGGCTTCAGCAAATGGAAAGAAAAGCACTATCCTGTCACAAGTGAACCCACACAGGTCAAGAAAACCGTTTTCAAAGTTGATTTTGATGCGAATAAAGTTGTGCTCATTGACGAGATGCGCCAGCTTGTTGACGGTAAAACTTCCCAGATCGCCGACGCACGCAATCATAAAAGATTTTTGGGCGAAGAAGCCGAACCACGGCCGGGAATGCGTTCCGGTCATATGCCGGGTGCTCACAACATTCCTTTTTCGACTTTATCCGAAGATGGCAATTTCAAAGACTTGAGCAAGGTTAAAACAATTTTCAAGGATGCGGGCATTAACGTTGCCGCACCGGTTGTGACAACATGTGGTTCCGGTGTAACAGCAGCGGTATTGGCGTTGGCTCTTGAGTCATTAGGCAATCATAATGTAAGGCTTTACGATGGGTCATGGAGTGAATGGGGGTCTAAAAAAGATACGCCGGTTGTTACAGGCAATGATGGGGATAAATAATATGCCACATTTTCTCAATGCGCGCGTCACACATCTGGAAATGCACGAGCGACCGAACATAACCGTGCCGTCGCCGCTCAATATGCAGATTGCGATCATGCGTGCCTATCATATGCCGGTTCATTTCTATCGTTATCTTTATGAACAAATTGGCAAGGCGCATCACTGGAATGTACGCCGCAAGATGACCGATGATGCGTTGCGCGACCTCATACAGTCTGAAAATACCGTTATACATATTCTTTATGTTGATGGCTGTCCGGCAGGATTTGCAGAAACAAATCTGAAAGAATTGCCGAAATCCGCCGAAATTGTCTATTTCGGCCTTGTTCCGGATTATCAGGGTAGGGGGTTATCCTATTTCTTTTTCAATGAAATTTTGCTTTCTGTGTGGGAAAAAAATCCTGACAAGGTGATTATACAAACCAATACATTGGATAGCCCGCGAGCCTTGCAGCTTTACCAGAAATGCGGCTTCTCGCCGGTGAGCTATAATGACGTTATGATCGAACGTTGGGACTGAGCATCCGGTTAGATGCGTCCGACTGTTATCACTCGGCTACAGCCCTCTATGGTGATGCCTACAACAAAACGGATTCATCCTGTTACTGTAATTCTACACCAGCCGGTTTATTTCGCGATTTGCGGCCTGGAAACGGGGCTTATAAAGGTTCACTGGTCGAATGATTATAGTAAGAGTGTTGATACTCTTCCAACATATTGATTTTTGGAATTATTTTTCATCAATTCCACGCTTTTCCTGCAATGGCTTCTTCTTACAGAGGCGAGAAGTGTATTTTTCTTACATAACGCTGCATTCCGAAACTTTTATAACCACGGTTTTCTGAAACTCATAATCACAGTTTGTCAAAACCGGCAGCGGTGGCAGAACTAGTGCAAACTTCCGACACCAAGCAATTGTTCGATAACATCATGTTGACCGGATAATTCAACAGGTGTGCCGGACCAGGCAATTCTTCCCCGTTCAAGAATGATTGCATGTTCGGCAAACTCTAATGCCGGTTCGATGCGTTGTTCGACGAGTAACACTGTCATGTCATGGGTTTTCCCCATTTGTGCAAAAGCGTGCATCAATTCTTCGCAGATGACGGGAGCCAAACCTTCCAACGGTTCGTCAAGGAGAAGAACTTTCGGCTGCCCCAGCATAGTGCGGGCGGTTGAAAGCATTTGTTGCTCTCCTCCGGAGAGTTGTCCGCCGAGGTTTTTCCGCCTTTCTTTCAACCGCGGAAACATAGCGTAAGCTTCCTCGATTGCCGATACAGGACGTTTTTTCAAACCGGTCATGAGATTTTCTTCAACAGTCAGAGTTGGAAAAATATCACGCGTTTGTGGAACATATCCAAGACCCGCCATGGCTCTTTCCGAGGTCGAAAAGCGCGTCACATCGGTGTCACCCAACATGATGCGCCCGCCCAGATAGCGTGTGAGGCCCGCGATTGAGGCAAATAACGTTGTTTTCCCCACGCCATTTCTTCCCAAAATGGCAAGACGGGAGCCTTTGTCCACGCTAAAGCTGACGTTCTCTATGACTTTCGTTGGCCCGTAACCGGCTTCAAGCTGCTCTATTTTCAACGATAATGCCGTCATTGCGCATAACTCCCCAAATAGGCAACGCGCACACGCGCATTGTTGACAACATCTTCCGGTGAACCGTCAAATATCACTGCACCTGCGGCAAGGACTATGACGCGGCTTGCAAATCTGAACACAAGATCCATGTCATGCTCGATCATGAGAACAGAAAGATCTTCCGGTAAACTGGCAAGAGCATCTTCAATGCGTCCGGTTTCACTTTGCGGTACACCGGCGGCCGGTTCATCCAATAGTAAAACTTTGGGGCGCAAAGCCAAAGCCAAAGCGATTTCAAGCAAGCGTTGTTGCCCATAGGCCAGATTGGCAACCTTTATCCTTGCGAGCGTTTGCAAGCCGAGCGTGGAAAGGATTTCATAGATTTCGTCCATAATATGGGACATGCGACGATAATTGCCAAATATATAGCGGGCTTTTCCTTCCACTTGTAATAATGCAAGCGCAATATGTTCTTCCGGAGTCATATCGCGGAACAAGCGGGTAATCTGGAAACTTCGCACCAGTCCTTTCCGTACGCGTGAAATTGCGTTTACAGACGTGATATTTTCGTTATCGAGAAAAACGCCGCCACTGTCAGGCCTGAGGTGACCGGTTACCAGATTGACGAAAGTTGTTTTGCCTGCACCATTGGGGCCAATCAATGCGACGCGATCGCCTTTAGCCAACCCCATTGAAACATTGTCTGTTACTGTCAAACCGCCAAAACTCTTTTTCAGGTTCGAGACCTCGAAAATCTTGCTCATTTTTCACTTCCCCTTATGCGGTTTAGCCATCGGGTGAAAAGTCCGAAAAGGCCTTTTGGTGCAAAAAGGACAACAACAATCAACAATATTCCGACAATCGACATCCAGTAAAACGGATTGATAGCGGAGATAATATTTTCAAACCAGAGGTAAGCAGCCGAACCTATGAGCGCACCATAGAGTGTTCCGGTTCCTCCGATAACAAGCATAACCAATGCTTCTGCCGACATTGTGAAGCTCAGACTGTCCAAACCGACCACCTCGGTGGAAATTGCGTTTAACGCTCCGCCAATACCGGCAACAGCACCGGAGATGATAAACATAACCATTTCATTCGACCGGACAGACGCTCCCATGGCTTCGATGCGGACAGGGTCCTCTTTGATGCCGCGACACAACATACCGAAAGGCGACTGCACAATGAGGTTAAGCAAAACGAGAACCACGACCAGCAAAGTGGCGGCATAGAAGAATGCTGTCACGCCCCACAAATCGAACTCGAACATACCGAAGAGGGGGCTTACCGTAATCCCCGAAAGGCCATCACTGCCGCCTGTCCATGACGATGCTTTGTTGGCAAATTCGTGAAATAGGTGAACCACGGCAATAGAGAGAACCAATTGCGCCAGACCTTTCGCCCGAAGGATAATCATTGCAGAAAAAAATCCTGCTATGGCACCTGCAAAGAGGCCTATGATTGTCATTAAAATCGGATCTGTTATGGAAAAGCGCACCGAAGCGATGCCGGCAGCATATGCACCGGCACCAAAAAGTGCGGCGTGGCCAAGTGTGGCTATTCCACAATAACCGGTTACCAGATCCAATGACAGGACGAGCAAAGCAATAGAGATAATCCGCGTGAAAAGTGCAAGATTATCGGGAAAGAAGAAATAAACCGCAGCGGTAACTAGCGCAATAACACCAATAGCCGATAGTATAGAACGGTCGCGGTTCGGGGTTGCTTGTAATATGGTTATATTCGACATTTATTTCATCCTGCCGGCTAGTCCGCGAGGAAACAGTGTAACAATGAAAATAACAGCAAAATAAAAGAAAAATTCACCGAATTCCGGCGCGATATATCGTCCGGTTGTGTCAATGACACCAAGTAACAGGCTGGAAAAAAGTGCGCCGGGAATGGAACCGGCGCCGCCGATGGAAACAACCACCAGAAATACAACCATATAACGCATCGCATAATAGGGGTCGAGCGGAAGGAGCTCGGAACCGATGATTCCACCCATTGCAGCAAGGCCAATAGCAATGGCGAAGCTTACCGCATAAATGATTTGCGTTCTTATTCCCAGAACTTGAGCCATATTGGCATTATCGACAGCAGCGCGTAATTTTATTCCGAAATTGGTTTTTTCGATAAGAAACCATAAGCCTGCTGCAACAACCATGCCGATGACGATGAGAAACAGACGTTGTTTCGGCAA
The DNA here is from genome assembly GCF_016102505.1 of Bartonella sp. B10834G3. NCBI lineage: Bacteria > Pseudomonadati > Pseudomonadota > Alphaproteobacteria > Hyphomicrobiales > Bartonellaceae > Bartonella > Bartonella sp. B10834G3. The sequence continues at coordinate 720,182 of NZ_JACFOM010000002.1, read as the reverse complement.
TGCACGAAAACCGATGTCGACCGCTCCGGTTAGAAAATCGGGTAAGGGAATGGTCTTCAACGTCGGACCTGCGACATAATTTGTCACTCCGATGACAAGAAAGGTGATGCCGATTGTCATTAACACCTGTGTGAGTTCCGGCGCGCCATAAATTTTGCGATAGAGAAACCGTTCGGCGGGAATGGCAATAAGAATTGTCAGAACAATTGCAAGGATCATTGCAACAAAGTAATGGAGCCTCAGTTCGGTAACGCCGTAAGAGGCTAGGTATCCCCCGATCATCGCAAAAGCACCATGCGCGAGATTAACCACGCGCATGAGGCCGAGCGTGACAGAAAGCCCGATGGAAATAATAAAAAGAACTGTTCCATAGGCAAAAGCGTCAATCGCAATGCTCGCTAAAGTTTCCATGAGTTCCTCCCGCAAAAACGCGTTTAATCGGCGTTTTTCAAGCCCGGATCACCTTGATGTTCAAAGGTGCGGATTTCTTTATTATAATAGGTTCCGTCTTCCGCTTTCGTCACTTCACGTAAATAGATGTTTTGTGTGATGTGGCGGGTTTTCGGGTCGATAGTCACCGGACCGCGGGGGCTCATCCAACTCATTCCTTTGACTGCTTCAACAGCTTTTTCCGCGTCTTTCTTGCCATTGGTCGCTTCAATCATTTTGTAAATGACATGTATCGCGTCATAAGCACCGACAGCTGTGAAATTCAGCTCTTCCGGTTTGCCGATCGCTTTTCTGGCGTGTTCGACAAAGGTTCGGTTTTCAGCAGAGTCATGTGATGTCGTGTAATGGAAAGTTGTAAGTGTACCAACCGCGTTTTCTCCTAAAGCCGGTAAATCGGCATCCTGCACGAGATCGCCCGGAGCAAAAAACCGGATATTGGCCGCCTTTACGCCATTATCGACATATGACTTCATAAAACTCAAAGTTGTCGGGCCTGCCGGTAAAAACGTAAAAACGCCTTCTGCTCCTGAATCTTTTATGCGTTGCATAACCGGACTGAAGTCATTGGTTGTCAGAGGGACACGAAGCGACTGAACGATTTTTCCACCGGCTTTTTCGTAGGCTTCTTTAAATGCGGTTTCAGCGTCGATACCGGGACCATAATCGGCAACCACTGTTGTTATTTTCTTCACCCCTTTGTCAAAGGCAACCTGTCCCAAGGGATATGAGACCTGCCATTGGGTGAAAGAAGTGCGCACAATAAAGGGACTTTGTGTCATAATCGTCGAGGTGGCGGCGTTCATGATGACCAAAGGCACATTGCCCTGTTTCAATAAGGGTGTCACTGCCATAGCATTGGGTGTGAAGAAAAAGCCGCCAATATATTGGACTTTTTCTTTAACAATCAATTCCTGCGCCAGAGACTTCGATTGAGCGGGGTCGGTGAGCGGCAAATCGCGATAGACAAACTGGATTTCGTGGTCACCAATTTTGGAGCCATGGTCGGCAACATAGGTATCAATTCCGGCTTTAAAATTTTTCCCCTGCAAAGCATAAGGGCCGGAAAAGGGGCCGATAATCCCGACTTTGATCGTATCGGCCGCCGCGCCGGATAATAAAAATCCGAAAAGAATGAGAAATGTGGTGATAAGTTTATTCATAATACCTCCCGAAATTATGATTCACCCGTTGATTTGCAGATTTTTAAAATGCCAGACCGGTATAGTTTTCGGCAAATACTTTTTGAGCCGATTGCGAAGAAACAAGATAATCGTATTCCGTACGCTGCATACGCTGGTCGAATGCACTGTAATCGGGAAAGCGATGTAACATCATTGTTGTCGCCCAGGAAAAACGTTCGGCTTTCCAGATACGAGCCAAGGCTTTTTGTGAATAGTGATCGATCCCGGCAGTCGATTTTTCGGTATAAAATTCAATCAATGCATGGGAAAGATAACGCACATCGCTTGCTGCAAGGTTAAGCCCTTTGGCGCCTGTTGGCGGAACAATGTGTCCGGCATCGCCAGCAAGAAACAGACGATCGAAGCGTAGAGGTTCAGCTACAAACGAGCGCAGCGGTGCGATGCTTTTTTCAAGACTGGGCCCTGTTTTCAATTTATCGGAGAGCGATTGGGGAATGCGGCGACGCAATTCGTCATAAAAGGCTTCATCAGTCCAATCTTCGACATGATCTGTCAGGGGAACCTGAATATAATAACGGCTTCTTGTCAACGAACGTTGCGAGCATAATGCGAAACCGCGCGGTGAATTCGAGTAGATAAGCTCGTCGTAAACCGGCGGTTGGTCGACCATAAGTCCCAACCAGCCGAACGGGTAAACGCGCTCGTATTCTTTAACATATTGAGATACAGTACGTCGGCTTACGCCATGGAAACCGTCGCAACCGGCAATAAAATCACATTCGATAATGTGCTTCTTTCCACCTTTATGATAGCTGACGACAGCCTTATTGCCCTGATATTGGTCGATCGTGACATCTTCCGCTTCATAGACGCTGGGTGCGCCCGATTCTTTGCGTTTGTCCATAAGATCGCGGGTTACTTCGGTTTGCCCGTAAACCATGACCGAGCTTGAGACCAGCGATTTGAAATCTATTCTGTGGCTATGCCCGTCAAAGGCCAGCATAACCCCGTGATGGACAAGCCCTTCGCTTTCCATGCGCTTTCCTGCACCGGCTTCGTTGATGAGCTCGCGGGCACCATTTTCGAGAATACCGGCACGAATGCGGCCAAGAACATATTCGGGAGTTTTGCGTTCCAGAATAATCGTTTCAATCCCCTGATTATGCAGAAGTTGTCCTAACAACAAACCTGCGGGGCCTGAACCGATGATTACGACTTGTGTTTTTTCCACCATTTTTCTCCTCCATTTTATGACTGGATCGTCATCTTCATAAAAAATATCAATGCACAATAAGAACAGCAGGGGGCGGGCAGAGGGTTAGCCGACAATCTCCGCTGCTATTTCTTTATTCCTCTGCGCGATTCCTCGGCGCGCCGTATAATTGCCCACTCGTTTACTCGATTGATCGTAAGCAGTCGTTTTCCCGCAATCTCCGCGCGATAGCGGCTATTAGGTTCTGACCTCCTGAAATGACATTGTTTCCAATAGCTTCCCCGTCTCTAACAAAGCTCCCCCCGATGTCACCGCCATTTGCGGTAAAACCAGCCATTCCAAGCTCCAGGCAGCGCCGGATCTTTCATTTTCATGGATGAGCGATTGTGCAATTGTGCCGAGAAGTCCGGCTTGCAGCCGCGCTATAGACACGAGAATTTCTGCCTTAACAGGATTGTTTTTATGAGGCATTGCAGAAGATGTTCCGCTTTTTGCCAGCGCGATTGCGTGAACTTCGTTTTGCGCCATTAAAACAATATCCTGCCCGATTTTTCCGAGTGTTCCGGCAATCAGACAGAATGTTTCGGCAATGTCGATAATCCGGCTACGGTCCGTCTGCCAGCTAATTCCATAATCGAGATCAAGCCTTTCAGCCATCAAGCGAACAATATCCCGACTTTTCGTGCCGAAATCGAAATTGTTGCCGATTGCTCCGCCGGTCTGAACAGTAAAAAAAGTCGACTGCGCGTGGGAGAGCCTCGATTGATTGGCTAAAAGTGCATTCATCCAGGTGGAAAGCTTGTCGGAAACGGTCATCGGACGGGCAATTTGCATGCGTGTATGTGCAATATAAGTTTGCTTTCCATAGCGCTTTGCCAAATCTTCAACTTGCTGAAGAACTATGCTTAAAGATTGTTCCAATCTTTTAAACACACGTTTTAACCTCAACATAAGTGCCGTGTCGACAATATCCTGACTTGTTGAACCTTTGTGGATTGACGTATCAAATGGCGCTCCCGCTTTTTGGCGAAGTTGTTTGACGAGTTCGGGAACGGGAACACCATCACGTTGCATCGCCTGTTTTATGGCCGCCACATCGGGCTGGAAACCGGCGTAGAGTTTTTCAAGATAGGTTCCATGTGCTTCGGGAATAAATCCGGTTTCTTTCTGGGCAAATGCCAAAGCCGCTTCGACATCGATCATAGACTGCAATTCGGCGTCGATCGAAAACAGTTTTGAAATTTCGGGGTCTTCAACCAGACAATCAATCAGTTTTTCCAAAATTGCACACTCCAAATAACTCTGATTTTTAAATCGAATGTTACGTCATCCAAGCATCGAAAAGAATATGACACGACTATTCATTCGGTCGTTGCAATGGTATGGAGAACGGAATTCTTCCGCGAGCGATGATATTCGTCGAAAGGTACCGGATGCGCATCCGGCTTACCAAGATCTTCGACGCGAATTCGATAAGTCTCTCGCGATAGAAAGGCTGCACATGCCGCGATACAAGTCACTGCAAAACCTGCCAAACCGATGGTAAGAGGAATATTGTGGGCACCCGGAGGAGCAATAATAGCAAACACCGATGCCAGAAGTGACGAGATCGGAACGCCGATATTATTGGAAATAGCCACGGCTGTTACACGTACTTCAGCAGGAAATAATTCCGGATAATAACAAGGATAGACAGCGTTGAAGCATTGGAAGATGAGACCCCATCCGACAATAGCATATATGATTGCCATGAAAACGTCGTGCTGGCTGATTGCCACGAGAAAAAAATAGCACATCGCACCCGATCCCAACAATCCGAAGATCGCCACAGGACGTCGGCCGATCCGGTCGGAAAGCATTCCGACGAATGGACTGATGATGACAGCTACGACATTTGCCAATAATGTAATCCAGAGAAAGGATTGCTTCTCGATATTGATGCCATAGGCTGCCTGTGTAGCATAAGCGCCACCAAAAACCGTGATAACGACCGGAACCACATTGTTCAGCGACATCAAGCTGACTTTTACCATATCCTTCCAATGGTACCGGATAGCATTATGAATCGGTGCGCGAACTTTATGGTGTTCTTTTTCGGCTTCGGTGAAAATCTTTGTTTCACTGACATGGCGACGGATGAGCAAACCCGCAATAATGAGCAAGACAGAAAGAAGAAACGGTACGCGCCATCCCCATGACATGAAGGCATCATTTGAAAGGAACGAAGCGAAGGGAATAAATATACCGGCAGCCAATAATTGACCAAAGCTTATACCTTGTTGTGCAAAGCTTGCATAAAAGTTTCGTTGTCCCAGCGGAGCCTGTTCGAGAATGAGTGATCCGGCTCCCGACATTTCACCTGCAACCGCGAAACCTTGAACAAGTCTCAAGAATACAAGTAAAATAGGTGCGAGAATGCCGACCTGCTGATAGGTTGGTAGTAAACCGACACCGATAGTGGATATTCCCATTAAAAACATACAGAGAATGAGCACACTTTTCCGCCCGAAACGATCTCCCCATTGTCCAAGATAAAAAGCCCCGACAGGACGTGCTACATAGCCAACACCGTAAGTGGCCAATGACGCAATGATGCCGATTGTAGGATTTCCGGTAGGGAAAAAAAGTGTTGGAAATACGAAGGATGCAGCCATCGCATAAATAAAAAAATCATAATATTCAAGTGTCGAACCGATCCAACCGCTCGCTGCGGCCTTTCGGGATTCTTTTTTCTGATTTTCTCTGTGTTCGGCTATAACAACCATTATGGTCCTCCCGCCATCCTGTTACACAATAACCCCGTCAAACTTTACTTCCTCCAGAAGTTCTTGAATGAAGTTGACAGAAGTTGTTTCTCCCCCTGTTGCGACATATTTGCCCTTGACGCCTCCATCCAGCGTAAAGGATTCCTCCATCAAGTCGCCGCAAACAGTGCTAAAAAACATAACCAATAAAATAAATAAAGTCAAAAAATAATTATAATATATAACTGATAGGTTATATATTATAGAAATTTAGTTATATATTTTGTGTCAAGTCATGAGTTGATAGCGCCGGTCAAACCAGCCGGTTTATCGAAAGGCAATTGCAAACCGGTCGGATAATCTAAATTATGAAAAAACAATTGAATATAAGCTATGGAGAATTTGTTATATAATTCAATAATTTAAAATATATTTTTAAACGGGATACATGTTCATAATTTTCAGAAACAAAATAGTATTAATTGAAGGAAGATATGGGACATGAAAAGAATATATATTAATTATTTTTATAATATATCGATAAAGAAACTGCCGGAAACATTCCGACAGTTTGTGGCTTTGAAACGAAGTGATAAAAAGGCCTCAGGAGAGGGGGGAAATCGGCAGCGGAACAATTAACGAAGAGCGCATATCGGATGTTAGCCAATCGGGGCCGCCTTTCGGGGGCCAGACAGACTTTGCAACAGATTGGGCGCGTAGTTCAAAGCGTTCATTGGGGGTTTTATATGGCCATATATGGGTAATGCGTGGTCTTCCATCCAGACTATACAAAGCAATTGTCAAAGGTGAAATTTTTTCCCGTTCGGGCACAGCGTCTTCCCATGCTTTCAGAATATGAGGCAGCCCCCCGTGCTTATAGACGTAACTGCGCAATTCATAAATCGGACCGAATGCTCCGGTTTCAACCGGCTTTAAAAATGGAAACGGACTATAGGTTTCAAGGGTAAGCTCGCTCATCCATTCAGATGCACCGAACGGGTTGGATGAAGTCAGTGTACGCTTGCGCTCGGATGCGAGGTCGCTTTCATTGGCAAAGCCACGCAATAAAATAACCTGATTTAACGGTCCTACCTCTGTTGTGAAGGCGCCCAGAAGCTTACCTTTTGCGTCATTTTCGTTACAAAAAGCTTGAATTGCAGGAGCGGCTTTTCCGGCAGCTCCCATTGAAAGTTGTAAAGTGGCGATTTCGTAGCGTTGCATATTAAACCTTTCTTTTTAAGTCATTGATGAAGGTAGTTTTCCGGCAATATATTTTGCAATCCGCCAACCGAAAACGATTGCCGGACCTATTGTTGTTCCGGGACCCGGATAGGTCCCCCTGAATATCGAACTCGCATCGTTACCACATGCAAAAAGTCCATCAATCACGTTATTATGGTCGTCAATGACGCGGCCATATTCGTCGCAATCAAGGCCGGCGGAACTGGCGAGATCAAATGGCCGGACCTCGACCGCGTAAAAAGGTGCTTTTCCAATTGTGCCCATACAGGGATTGGGGGAATATGCGGCATCGCCGTTGAAACGGTTCATTGTGCTTGTTCCACGCCCGAAATCCGCATCATTGCCGGTTTCTGCAAATTTATTGTATCGTGCCACGGTTTTTTGCAAATTGTCGGCATTAATACCGAGTTTTTTAGCCAGACTTGCCAAATCATCCGCTTTTTTAATGTAGCCCTTTTTCAAATATGCATTAAGACCAACACCATTTGGTAAGACAAGGCCAAGACCATATTTATGAATGAAGTCATCATCAACAATGAGGAATGCCGGAATAGAGGGAACTTGCCCGCTGCTTTTTATCGCTCCCATGCAGAAGTCGTGATAACTGTTGGATTCATTAACAAATCTTTCGCCATCCCTGTTGACGGCAAGAAGGCCGGGCTTTGCTCTATCAAGAATGATGTGCGGCCATACGAGCAACTCCCCATTTACATCTTGATAAAAAGAGCAGGGCATCCATAGCGCCGGACTATCTCCGGATGCATTAAGTTTTGCCCCTATATCCATGGCCGAATGAACACCGTCACCGGTGTTGCTTCGGGGAGCAAGGCAATTCTCTTTTGTTCCTTCCGGATAAAGCAAGTCACGCAGATGCCGGTTCCACGCAATTCCTCCTGTTGCCAAAACAACACCTTTTCGGGCAAAGATTTTTCGTTTTCCCGAAGGGCTATCGACTTCCGCACCAATGATCTTTCCGTTGTCTATTATGAGTTTTGTCAATGGTGTGTCGAATTCGATATTCACATTATTCTTTTTCAAACTATAAAACAGTTGGCCAACCAAAGCGTTGCCCATCAGAATGCGCGTGCCACGCGCATAGGAAAGACGATCTTTAAAATAACGTAATACGATTTTCATTGTCGTGATGAAATTATTCAGGCTCGAAAACCGGTTCAGGATTTTCAATAATTCGTCGCGTCCGACCATCATTCCGCCAAGCCCCATGAAGACCGACCTTGGCGGTCGAATACGCTTGAAATCTTTACCGAGAAGGCGTCCGTCAAATGCCGTTGGTGATAGTGCCCGTCCACCAAAAGCACCGCCTTCGGCCTCTATATAGTCAGGGTGTGCTTTTGCAGCGACAAACCTGACATCGGTTTTTTTTGTCAATTCGTCAATAGCTGCCGGGCCGGACTTTAAAAATGCTTCCCGTTGGGCATTTCCGCCGCGATTGCCGACGACGTGATCTAAAAATTTCCGTGCATCTTCTACATGGTCAGGAACGCCTGCCTCGACGCTCAAACGGGTTCCCGGTACCCAGGTGGTACCACCGGACGTGGCTGTAATGCCGCCTACCTGACCGGTTTTCTCGCATAAAAGCACGTCGAGCCCTTCCAGTTTTGCTATGAGCGCGGCCGTCATTCCGGCAGCGCCAGCGCCAAAAACCAGAATATCGACGGTCTGTGGTGGCGTTGCGTTTCGGGTTTCGGGAAGAGAGTGATCGAGCATGTTTAATCTCCACGGAAACTATTTTTTTGATGTTGTTCTGCGGCATTTTTCCCGATGATATAACCGAAAGTCATAGCCGGCCCTAAAGTAATGCCACCACTCGGATAGGTGCCGCCGAAAATACTGTTCATATCGTTACCGGCAGCGAAAAGACCTTGGATAGGTTCTTCATGCGCATCAAGAACGCGGCCATCCTCATCACAGATGAGCCCGGCAAAAGTGCCAAGACTTCCAGGTACGATTTCAACTGCATAGAACGGAGCCTTGCAGAGTGGCGCTATGCATGGATTGGGTTTGTGATCGGGGTCGCCTTGTGCACGTTGATAAGCCGTTGAACCACGATGAAACTCGTTATCTTCACCACGAACCGCGTCTTCGTTGTAGCGACTGACTGTCTGTTCCAGTCCGATAGCGTCGATGCCGCAAAGTTTTGCGAGTTCGTTGAGCGAATTTGCACGTTTGAGATACCCGTTACGTAACCATTTTGTTAAAGGTACGGGAAATGGTTTGACAGCCCCCAATCCATAGCGGCGCACAAAGTGATGATCGGCTATGAGCCAAGCTTTGACAGGTTCGTTGTGTGGAGTTGCCTCGATAAGCGCGGCTATAAAATCGTAATAGGGACCGTCTTCGTAAACAAAGCGTTTTCCATTTTCACGGACGGAAATAATTCCCGGTTTGCCGCGCTCGACAAGATGCGGAAAACGTCCGACAGTTCCATCTTTTCGCGGTACGAGCGAGACTGGCGCCCATGCACCGGCAGAAAATTGTGTTCTGTCCACAATACCACCGGCCTGTTCTGCGATATTCAGGCCTTCACCGGTATTGCTTAAAGGGGCAGCCGAGTGGTGCGGAGTGCCGTGGGCGACATGAGGAAATAATGCCGCTTGCCTTAATGGATCGTGAGGAAATCCTCCCGTTGCCAATACAACACCATATCGGGCTTTAATGGTTTTTAACTGTCCATTATGGTGAAAAATTGCACCTTCAACGGATTGATTGTTTTTTATTAATGATTGCGCGGCATATTCCGTTAGCAACCGGACATGATGGATGTCGCAAGATTTGAGCAATCGGGCAACCAGTGCGTTGCCATTGACGATTTGCATGGAACGTCCGTATCGGCAAATATCGGCAATATGACGTAACAGGCGTTTTGTGACGTAACGAAAAGCCGCGAAAGAGCGAAAAACAGTCAAAAATGCCCGCATGTCGGCGCCGGCTGCTATTCCCATGCCCAACAAGGTTGTTTCGGGAATTGGTTTGGCGAGTTTGTTGATGAGAGAACCGAGTTCGCGTCCGTTGTAAGGAGCCGCAACAACCGAACGGCCACCTTTTGCAGCGTCTTTCAAATGACCGTGAAAATCAGGTACTGCACTTCCCGGATTAAATGATACCGCAGTCTTTCTCTCAAAGAAGTCGAGCATCTCCGGCGCAGTTTCGAGATACCGGTTGATTAATTTTTCATTATAACGATTGCCGACTATACTGCGGAGGTAACGTTTTGGTGCTTCCTCGTCTTCCGTTATGCCGTCTTTAATCACCTGAGGCGCATGAGGAATCCATAACCACCCGCCTGAATATGCGGTGGTGCCGCCGATTTCAGGTTCTTTTTCGGCTACAATGACGTCGAGACCTTTTGCAGCAGCGGTTACTGCGGTGGAAAGCCCGCCCGCACCGGATCCAATGACAAGCAGGTCACAAGTCAGATCAGAAGGTTTGTTGTATTCGACTGAAGGATCGTTAGGCACAATGAAAATCCTGCAACTTCAATTCAGATAAATGGTTTTAGCTGTTAAGGCCGCTTCTTTGACCGCGAGAGTTGCTCGCAAAGTCTCCAGACCTTCACGTCCGCTCACAAGAGGGACGGCAACATTGGCGATAACATCACGGAAGTTTCGTAACTGGACAATAAAAGGATCAATGCGCTGATATTCAAAACGATTACGAGCGAGTTCATTAAGCCAGCTACGTTCTCCGTTATAGGTCCAATATTCCAGACTTGGTAAAGCCAGACAGCCATGAGTACCGCCGATGAAATAGGCATTTTCCGGATATTGCGGGAAAGCCGCATTTTCTTGCGCGCTCATATCCCAACTCCAAGGTGCGGTGATAGAATCCGAGATTGACAAAGTTGCAATAATTCCGCTTTTAAACTGCAAAATAGCACCGCAATTTTCTTCATTTTCAAAGTTGCGTATCTTGCTGGTGGTAACGGCCTGAACGCTATCAACCTCTCCGAACAAATAACGAAGACAGTCAATATCGTGGATCATATTGACGACGACGGGACCAGCGCCTTTTGCCCGTCTCCAGGGCGTAGCGAAATAATCATCCGGCTTCATGACCCAAAACATGCAATGGACAGCCAGAATATTTCCGAGCTTGCCGGACGTAATTATTTCTTTAGCTTTTTGCAGCAAGGGATTATGGCGACGGTGATGGCCTATAAGGAGGGGAACATGGTTGTTTTCTGCTGCTTCAACCAGCTTCATTGCATCTTCGACATGGTCTGCTATCGGCTTTTCAAGCAAAATCGGTATTTTTGCGTTAACAGCCTCAAGAGCGTTTGAAACGTGATATTGGTTTGGTGTTGCAATGATAATGCCATCAGGCACCATATTTGCTAGCATGGACGAGAGATTATCAAACCAGGGTACGCCGACACTATTTGCATAAACGCGCGCGTCATCGGACGGATCGATAATTGCACAAACATCGACGTTCGGCTCCTTGCCAATAATATCCATATGACGTTTGCCGATAACTCCGGCGCCCATGATAGCTAGCTTTATGGCGTTGTTCATTGTTTTTCCCTTTTAAGGATAACGGCAGCGTCGAACCGGATTTAGTCATTCACGTAATGACCAGCCCCTTCCGGCCTGATCGAGAACCCTTTTGGCTCCTTCTATAGCCAGTCTCGCACAGGCTTCGGGACCTTGTTTTTCAAGAATATCGAGATTGGGAACTTCAAGGCTGATCGGCAAATCTTCGGGAATGGCTTTTACAAGTGAAACAAGATCTATATTGCCGCTGCCAGGCATTAATCGCGCACCCCGTGCGACGGCAATAAGACCGGCATCATCGTGCTTATAAGGTATCGGGCCGTCACAAAGCTGAACATAATGAAGGAATGATGAAGGCAAATTTTCAATGTCTTCCAGTGTCGAGTCACTACGGTCAAAATGCAGCGCATCTATGAGAATGCCAGCGTTTGGCGATTTTATCTTTTCAATGATTGCCCGCGCTTCTTTTATTGATTTGACTGCCGTCCATGGCATGAATTCAAGATCGGCGGTCAGATTGGCGGTGCCGGCCAGCTCGCAAAACTGAAGAAAATTATCGCACAAACGGTTGCGATCAAAATCGTCAGCGGCAACTAGAACGTGCTTGGCGGCAAGCGCATGCGCATTTTCGATAAAAGGTTTGAAACTCGCAACATCGGTTTTATCCTGAAGGCGAACAATTTCCACGTCACCGACTTTGATATTATAGTCTTCAAGTGCCGAGACTGTATCTTTCAAAAGCTGTTTGTCGGTTAACAGAGGATAGGCGGCTTCGGTTGGAGCTGCCGGCAGCATTCTCAATCCGACAGAAGTATATCCGAGCCGTGAAGCAATTTTTATTGTTTCGATCGGCGAAATATTACCGACAGTCAGAAAAGCAAGTGAAAATGTGTGAGCCATGTTGATTCCGTAAAATTGAAAAATATGTTCACGCTTAATCGGCGCGCGTCACGAGAAATTCTATCAGCAGATCTTTGACCTTGTTGAACATATCAAGTCCCACAACGACATTGGAGCCGCGGCTTTTTGCATATTTGATCCAGGCCGTTTCAACGGGTTTTGTGATGACATCTCCAGCCCAAAGCCCATCGGAAAAATTGTCGACCGCAAAGGGAAGCGGGTCGGTTTCTTTCATGCCGGTCGGTGTGGCATTGATGGCAATATCGAACCCTTCAAGATCTCTGGTGCCTGCTATAACCTTACATTTCCCGAGCGAGTTAAGACGATCAATCATTTTAGATTGTCTGTTCTGATCGAGATCAAATACGGCGAGTTCGCCTATTCCGTTGGTGGTAAGCGCATGAGCAATAGCGCTACCGGCGCCACCCAACCCGCATAACAAAGCGCGTTTGCCTTCCAGCGTGCACCCTTTTTCCTTGAGCGCCAAAACATAACCAAGGCCGTCAAGCATATCACCTTCATAGCCATTTTCCGTTACCTTGATAACGTTGACAGCACCGAGAAATTCCGAACGGGGGCTTAATTTGTCACAATAGGATGCAGACGGAATTTTATGAGGTATAGTGACAATTATGCTATCAAGGTTTTGCATAATGCGACAGGCTTTGAAAAATGTATCCAGATCCTTGCTTGCAATATGAGCTGGCACACAAATAGCATTTATGCCTTTATCCTGTAATGATTTGGAAATTCCCTCCGGTGATCGCACTTGCGCGATAGGGTCGCCAATAATAAAATGCAACCTTGTAGCGCCGTCCAGATACTTTATCATTCCGCTCTCCCGTTTTCAGACTGATTTCGTTTTGCGCTCTCCGGGTATTGCCAGGCGAGAAACATCGTTCATAAAATTTGCGTATTGTCGTTATGCCATTGCGGATTGTTAAATCTGCAATGGCAAATTTTGAAACTTGCTTCACATGTCCAGAAAGACAGTTTCATTTTCACCTTGAACGATAATATTGAAGGTGAAGACTGTGACATTATCGCGTTTGGACTTTTTTGCGATCAATGTATTGCGACGCTTTTCAGAATCAATCCGGTTGAGGAGCGGGTCCTGTTTGTTCAACTCCTCCATATCGGAAAAATACGCCCGCGTATGAAGGCCGATATTGATACCCCGTGCACCAACCCAGACCGTTATATGGGGAGCCTGTTTGCGTCCATCGGGGTAGGGGGTAACACCCGGCCGAATTGTTTCAAACCGGAAAAAGGCTTTATCGGCCGATGCCGGCTGTCGTCCCCATCCGGTGAAAGTCGGGTCGGCTTTGCCTCGCGTCTCGTTGACAGAATTGTAAAGCCCGTTGGCATCGGCCTGCCAGATTTCGACCAAAGCATCTTTAATCGGCTCGCCACCGCCGTCAAAAACCTGTCCTTCAAGAATGATGCGCTCGCCTTTTGTTTCATCTGTCAACATTGTCGAACCGAGATCATGGGGATAGACACCATGAATGCCGACATAATTGGGTGTTGCACCGATATGGATGTAGGGGCCAACGGTTTGCGAAGGAGATTCTTTAAGATAATGAAGTTCCTGAACCATATTAATTGCCCTCCATACGATTTTCAAACATTGTCGAACGACGCCCGCGAAGCACAATGTCGAACTTATAAGCCAAAGCATCCATCGGTATTGTTGCATTGCGATCGAGTTTGGCGATCAGCCGGCCGATTGCTTCCGGATCGGGAATCGTTTTGACAATCGGGCACTGCCAGATCATCGGATCACCTTCAAAATACATTTGGGTAATCAAACGCTGGGCAAATGCATGACCGAATAACGAAAAATGGATATGAGCAGGACGCCAATCATTCACACCGTTTGGCCACGGATATGCACCCGGCTTGATCGTGCGGAACATGTAAAAGCCGTTTTCATCAGTAATTGTGCGTCCGCATCCACCAAAATTCGGGTCAATTTCGGCAAGATAGGTTTCTTTTTTGTGCCTGTAACGGCCGCCGGCATTGGCTTGCCAGAATTCAAGTAAAGTACCCGGAACCCCGTTGCCATTTTCATCAAGAACACGCCCGTAAACCACAATGCGCTGGCCGATCGGCGAGCCTGTCTTGGCATAATTGCGGATAAGATCATTATCCAGCTCGCCAAGTATATCGTGGCCAAAAACCGGGCCGGTCATTTCCGAGATTGTCGGCCCCAAAGAAAGCAACGCATTGCGCGGTGACCGTAAAACACTGGTTTTGTATTGAGGTGTATATGCCGGTGGATGCCAATTTCTATCGCGTTGGATAAAACGTCCATTCATTTTTTCCTCCTCCTGTCATTTCAACTATTTCTGAACACCAAGTTTCTGTAATTCCCTCTTGGCTATCTTGATTGCGCTATTGGCACTGGGAACGCCGGCATAAACCGCTACATGCATTAACGCTTCAAGGATGTCCTGAGCGGTAGCACCGGTGTTTTGCGTGGCATTGACATGCATGGCAAATTCTTCCTCGTGGCCCAATGCTGCCAATAAAGCCAATGTCACAATCGAACGTTCCCGTTTGCTGAAGTGTGGGCGGGACCATAAACTGCCCCATGCGCCCTCGGTTATGAATGTCTGAAAATCGGTATCAAACGGCGTTGTATTGGCTACAGCCCTGTCAACATAGGAATCCCCAAGCACCTGTCGGCGCGTAAGCATACCTTTTTCATAACGCTCGTTTTTTCCATTTTCAGCCATGCAATTTCTCCGAAATAAAACTTCTCAATGCCTTTATTGTAAGCTCCGGCTGCTCTATACATGGCAGATGTCCGCAAGCAGCAATGGTTTGATAATCGGCATTGGTAATGAGATCAGCCGTCTGTTTGACCAATTGCGGTGGTGTCGACAGGTCATTCTCTCCGACAATGGCCAATGTTGGCACCTTCAGTTGAGCGGTCTGTGATGTGAGATCACTATCACGCAATGCAAAACAGGTGGCGCAGTAGGCTTTGGAACTGGTCCGTTCCAGCATATTGCGGTAACATGCATAAGCATCAGGTCTCTTCTGCTTGAAATCATGTGTTAGCCAGCGCGTCATGATATTTTTGCCGACAGCAGGAATTCCCCGTTCACGAATAATGGCTATCCGCTCGTTCCATGATTTGTCATCGCCAATTTTTGCAGCCGTGTCCATCAATACAAGTCCGGCAACTTTTTCCGGATGATGATAAGCAAAATTTTGTGCGATAAGCCCTCCGACAGATAGTCCCACAAGTATAATGTCGTCTTTCCATGAAACGGCATCGAGCAGTCGAGACAAATCCTCGGTCAAAAGATCAATCGAATAGGCTTCCTCTTCACCACCGGAAAGCCCATGCCCGCGCTTATCATAACAAAGACACCGGTAATCCCTTGAAAGATCGCTAACAACATCATCCCAAATGCGCAGATCTGTGCCCAGAGAATTGATAAAGACGATGTGTCGATTTTTGTCAGCCCCCCTTATGGAATAATTTACCGCTATATTATTTGCCAAACAAAATTTCATATCATCCTCTCCTATGGATACTCTAAAAGAATTGACAGTTTATGTAAAATGATAAATTATGCTTCTACTATAACTAATAGGTTATATAAATGATAGCTTTCCAACAAATCAGACTTCGTCACTTAAAGACATTCCAGGAAGTTGCGAGGCAGAAAAGCATAAATGCTGCTGCTGACGTATTGGCGATTACGCAACCCGGCGTTTCTAAAACCATTCGGGAACTGGAAACCATTCTTAACACCCAATTGTTCGACCGTAGTCATAGAACACTCCGTCTGACACCGGTTGGCAAGCGCTTTTTGACGCATATAGAAAATTCTATGTTGGCATTGCGTTTGGGCGTGGAAGAAATTGAAGAGACCCACTCGCCGGAAGCAAAGCCGCTTCATATCGGCGCATTGCCGACTGTATCAGCGCGACTGTTACCAAAAGCGATACAACGTTATATTGCTCGTAAAATAGGGGGTAGACCCGTTATCGTAACAGGGCCGAATAATTATTTGATTAATCAGTTACGCGAAGGACGGGTTGATATTGTCATAGGCCGCATGGGCGAACCATCAGAAATGATCGGATTGCATTTCGAGCATCTTTATTCGGAAAAAATCTGTTTTGCAGTACGACCCGAACATCCGCTTCTGAAGAGGGCCAATTTCGATATTGCAGCGATGGGGCAATTCGATTTCATTCTGCCAACCCAACAATCGATTATTCGTCCGGCAGTGGAAAAACTATTGCTGATTTCCGATATGCCTCGTCTCAATATTGTTGCAGAAACTGTTTCGACTGCTTTTGGTCGCTCTTACACGCGTTCGAGCGATACAATATGGGTAATTTCGGAAGGGGTAGTTCTCGAAGATATTCGTGCAGGCTCTTTGGTGGCTTTGCCGGTTGATACATCGGAAACTTTGGGGCCGGTGGGAATGACAATGCGAACGGAAAGCAAGGTTTCACCGGCTCTTGAATTTGTGATGAATGATATTCGTAGAGAAGCGAACAATTTCCATCCTTGATAGACGTTCAAGAAAAAGCTTTAACTATCTGTTTGTAAACTGTTTTTCGTTTACAAAGAAAAGAATGGAAAGCTATGGCGAATGCCTTTCACGACGGGATTTGGTAAATCCGGATAATATTGATTATGATTATTGAAAGAGACCTATGCGGCGGTATTGAAGCGGCGCATTGGCATGGCTTGCTTGCTCTCCCAACTGTTTGATTTTCTGGTGAAATGGTGACTTGATGCAAGCCGGATCCGTGGCCGATGCATCTCCAACCAGTGCCAAAGCCTGACAACGACAGCCACCAAAATCTATATCGCGCCTTTTGCAGGAACGGCATGGCTCCGGCATCCAGTCAAAGCCACGAAATGCATTGAATGCACTCGAATTGTGCCAGATTTCGGAAAGCGTTTTTTCACCGAACTTGTCAAAATGTAATGTTTTAATGGTTTTTGCAGCGTGACAGGGTAGAACTGTGCCGTCGGGAATGACGACAAAAGCATCGCGTGCCCATCCGCCCATACATGGTTTGGGGTAATCGGCAAAATAATCGGGAATAACATAGTCGATATTGATGATACCCCGTAGCTTTTCGCGATATTTTTCGACCTTTTCCATCTGTTTTTCAAAGTTTTCACGCTTGGGCATCAAAGCGTTGCGATTGAGTAATGCCCAGCCGGAATATTGAACATTGGCGATTTCAATGCGTTCGGCATCAAGTTCAAGGGCAAGCTCGAAATAGGCGTCAAGCTCGTCAATATTATACCGATGGATCGGTGCATTCAAAGTGAGTGGAAGCCCCAGTTTACGGACAAGTTTTGCCGTTGCAATTTTCTTCCCGAACGCGCCTTTATAGTGACCTATCAATTCGGTTGTTTGCGGAGTTGTCCCCTGTAACGACAATTGAACGTGATCGAGGCCTGCCTCTTTCAAAGCTTCCAATGTTCTTTCGGGCAAGGCAACACCGGCGGTAATCAGGTTGGAATAGATTGCACTGTCGTGAACGGCTGCAACAATTTCTACAAGATCTTTACGCAATGTCGGTTCGCCACCGGAAAGATGTGCTTGTAACACGCCAAGTTTTGCGGCTTCTTTAAAAAGCTTTTCCCAAAAGTTTTTATCCTGTTCCTGATCGGCTTTCATGAGTTCCAGAGGATTGGAACAATAGGGGCATTGAAGCGGACATCTATAAGTGAGTTCCGCCAGCATACTGATGGGAGGAAAAATTTCTACAGTCATATTTTCACGACAAGTTGGTCGGCCCAATCTTGTAAAAAGGAGTAAACATCATCAATGATTTCGTGAACCGGAGCGTCATAGGTTTCGGATAAAGAAAGAGCAATTTCGCGTGCAGTTTTTGTTCCGTCACAAAGCCGCAATATATCAAGTCCTATATCATTCGGCCAAAATACTTTTTCCGGTGAAAGCAGCGCATAAGCCTTTCTCACCGGCTCATATTGGATTCTCACGTGATGGAACAATTCGGGGCGACTTTCGTCGCTCAGAATTTTTCTATGTTTTGTCAACCGGTCCGTCATCATTCGTTCGAGGTTCCGCGGAATGCACCGGGCGGAATACGGCCGGCTTCCCCGTAAGCGTAATCCAACGCATCAAGCATTGACCAGAGAACGCCGGTTTTAAATATCAATGCATCTATGACAGCCTGTTGTTTTTCCGGCGTATTTGCGTGTTCACGGACATAGGCCAATGAAAAACTTGAATCTTTCGGAGCCTGCGTCAATCGCGGCTTGAAATAGGCCAATGTTTCTTCGCTCACATAAGGATATTTTGCCAAAATACCCGGAACACGCTCGGCGATGATTGTCGGTGAAAACAATTCCGTCAATGAAGAGGCAACACCTTCAAGAAGCGGTCTCTGGCGACAGAAATTGACATAGGCTTCAACGGCAAAACGCGTTGACCAAAGGGCTTGTCTTTCGCTTTTGACAACTTCTTCATCAAGTCCCAGACCGGTTGCGAGTTTTAACCAGCGCGCAACGCCGCCATCCAACCCGTTTGTGCCATCATGATCGGTAATCCGGCGACGCCATTCGGCGCGAAAAACCGGATCTGTGGAATTCATCAGAATTGCCGCATCTTTTCGCGGAATGGCCGCCTGATAACAATAGCGGTTCAATGCCCAGGCCTGAAGCTGCAATTTTGTCATTTTGCCAGCCATCATCATTTTATGATGGGGGTGATTGATGTGATAGCGTTCTTTGCCTATCTGGCGCAGTATTTTTTCAAGCTCGTCAGGTGTAAGGCCGTTACGCGCTATATTATGATAATCAGTCAAAGTTTAACTCCATTCCGTCAAATGCAACTTTCCAGCCCGATTGTTCGACTTTTTGACGTTCAGCCGAATGATCGTCAAGAACCGGATTACTATTATTGATATGGATAAATATTTTTTCAGGAATTGCCGTGTTGCGCCAGGCTTCAATGGCGCCATCTTCACCTGATATTGACATATGCCCCATGCGCTGTCCGGTTTTAGGGCCAAGACCGGCTTTTATCATTTCATCATCACAAAACAGCGTACCGTCAAAAAACAGACAATCACTATTTTCGACCTGACTTTTGACAAACGCGGTCACCTTGGCGCAGCCTGGAATATAGGAAACCGAACGGTTGTTCTTTTTGTCAAAAATTCTGATGCCGATCGTGTCTTCATCTTCGGATCCGAAATTTTTTTTCTTCTTGTCTTCAAGAAAAAGAGCAATTTTTCCGGGAACGGGAAAGGCCTTGATTTGTATGCCTGTCGGTTCATTTTCTACATTACAAATCTTTGTCAACTTATTGACAGACAAGGGTATTTTTTTAACAATTGCCGGATCAAGAATGTTAAATACCGGATTGTTTTCAAGCACATGAATCACACGTTCGGTAGCGTAGATGACAAAGGGCTGTCTCTCGCGCATGGTCAGGAGGCCTGCAATATGGTCAATATCGGCATTGGTGAGAACAACTGCCGAAATCGGGGTTGAACGCAACAGTCCATTCGGGTCGGGAAAAAGTTCCGGCGTTGAATTGATTTGCTGACGCAGATCCGGCGAGGCATTGAAGAGCACCCATTGTTTTTTATCGGTCGAGGCAATGATGCTTGATTGGGTGCGGGCTAAGAAACCGGATTGATGGTTGCGTGCATTGCGGCTCAGATAATAATTGCAATTCCATTGCGGAAAGCCACCGCCGGCTGCTGATCCTAAAACTTTAATATACATAACGAATTGTCTGATGTGGCGATCTGATTAAATTTCCATAATTGCCGGAATATTGAAATAGCTGCCATTTAAACGATCAGGGCAAATATCCGGCTATCGTTCATTTTCAAGATTTCCGGCTGTTCTTGTTACACAGATATGTGCAGGGCAAGTTCAAGCCGTTTTTTAAATGTAACGCCTGCAAAAAGCATGCAGGCGTCACCTTCAAATCAGCGTTTGTTTTTTACTTCCGCAGGTAAATAGCGGGAAATCTCCATTCCTGCAGCGACCTGACACATAGCGGGTTTTTTCCATGTCTTTTTCACAATTTTTCTCCTTCAATATTCGGGTTAGTTGCTCTTGCCGGATAGACCGGAAAGAGCTTTTTTCAAAAAGGAATGTTATCCTTTTTATTTATTATCCGGCAAGCTGTAGGCGATAACCAGATCGGAACGGTTCTTATTGGTTCCTGTACGCGTGGCACCACCCACAACAGCAACGATATACTGTTTGCCATCCTTACCGATATAAGACATTGGTGCACCTTGTCCGCCAACGGGTAGACGACCGCGCCAGAGTTCTTTTCCTGTATCGCTATCAAATGCACGGATGTAATAATCAAGCGAACCATGGAAGAAGGTCAACCCGCCACCGGTAACCAGTGGCCCGCCCATTGTCGGCATTCCGACCGGAATGTAAACGCCGGGAACAAATCCGTGAACCGGTGCATCCTGAATGGAACCAAGCGGTACCTGCCATTTGGTTTTTCCGGTAACAAGGTCGATAGCTGTCAAAGAGCCGAACGGCGGTTTAAAGCATGGTATGCCGAGTGGCGAAACAAACATTGACCTTTCAACACCCCAAGGAGTGCCGGTTTGCGTTGAATATTCGCCTTCTGTGGTCGGCTTCAAACCGATTTTCACAGCGACATCCTGTTTAATGAAACGGCCCCATTGTGCCATCCTTATATCGTTGACAATGAGCGTTCCGGTTGCTGCGTCAATGGCGCCGCCACCCCAGTTCATGCCACCGTAATAGCCGGGGAAGATAAGCGTACGTTTCTTATCCGACAATGGTGTCCATTCGCCTTCCCAACGCATCGACTTGAATGCGATACGGCAGACGAGCTGATCGAAAATGGTTGCACCCCACATATCGGATTCTTTAAGTCTTTCAGTACCAACCGAAAGAGCCGAGAAAGGTTGTGTCGGTGCAACATTCATGCCCGGCATTGCATCTGTGGCAACAGCGCGTTGTTCTACCGGATAGACCGGTTGGCCATTGCGGCGGTCAAGAACGAAAATCTCGCCACGTTTTGTCAACTGGATGACAACCGGTACAACCGAACCATCGGGCCTTGGAAGGTCATAAAGAATAGGTTGTGAGGAAACATCATAGTCGAACTGGTCTCTATTGGCAGTCCGGAAATGCCAGGCTTCCTTACCTGTTTTAATATCTACCGCGACGATAGAGTCGTTATATTCGTCCGAATATGGATGGCGATTGCCTGTCCAGAAATCCGGTGTCTGGTTACCTGTCGGGAAATAGACAAGGTGGAGTTTCGGATCATAAGCGGCAGTGCCCCAGAAATTCGGTGTTTCAGGTGCATAGGTTTGACCTGCAGGCAGTGGAGTGCTGTCTTTTGCACCACGTGCTGCATCCCATGCCCAGAGAATTTTACCGGTAATGGCATCAAAACCGCGAACAACGCCGGAAGGTTCACCAACCGTCAGGTTATCGTTCAAACGCCCGCCAACGACAATCACACCATCAGCAACAAGCGGAGCAGACGTGATATTGTATGAACCCTGATCGCTTGTAGGAGGCTCTTTTGTGAGGCCTACAGTCAGGTCAACAAAACCGTTGTCGCCGAAGCCTTCACAAAGCTTGCCGGTTTCTGCGTCAAGTGTGAAGAGACGTGCGTCGATAGTGGTCACAACAATGCGTTTGAGACAAGCGGAAGGAAGGGCAGCACTGTTATTGCTGCTGTTTCCGTTGTCATCATTTTGAACGGAATGGTTGGCAGAAGCTTGCTGATATTGTTCTGTCAGATCGGTATAGCCGACACCGCGGCATCTCTTCCAGCCTTTTGTACTCTGAAAGATTTGCGGCTTCGGATCATACCGCCATTTTTCGGTTCCGGTCGTCGCATCGAGCGCAATAACTTTATTGAGCGGTGTGCAAAGATAGACCGTGTCATCCACTTTCAGCGGGGTGACCTGATATTCTGCGCCATCAACGGCAAGATCACCTGTGTGATAAGTCCAGGCGACCTTCAAATCCTTGACATTGGATTTGTTGATCTGGTCGAATTGCGCATAACGATTGCCTTTTGTATTGCGTCCCCATGCAGGCCAGTCATTTCCGCTGTCCTTTCCGGCATCGCTATAAACAACCGGCGATTTTTCACCGCTTGCAGTTACCAATGCGTGCGGACGCGGCATATTGGCGAGAACTGCAATAACAGCAATGGCAAGCACAACAGAGCTGACCGTTGCGAACATTGCCGAAAATGATTTTTCACCATTTTTCTTGCGCAAGGCAGGTGAAACAATCGAAACCACCAAGGCAAAAACAAGAAATACCATAATTCTTGGCACAAGCTGCCAAAAATCGAAGCCGACTTCCCAGAATGACCACAAAAGATCAACGATGAGTAGCCCGTAGGCAACCCATAACGCCAATGACCGGCGCCTGAATACATCAAAGCCGATGACCATCATGGCTATGCCTGCAATGGCATAAAACCAGGAACCGCCCAGTGCAATGAGCCAGACACCGCCAATAGTGAGTGCCAGCCCTAATAATAGAGCAATGATCCCCAGGACGCGTAACGTCCAAATTTTCCAATTCGTCATTTATACTCCCAATCTTATTGGATGACCCAAGCCGTTCAACAAATTAAGAACAAAATTCCGGCATATTGCTTTGCTGGATTGTTGTTCGTCTGCTTTATCGACCAGCAATTTTTACGAGAAACAAAGGTTAGAAGCCTTTACAAATTGCGCATGGCTGAAAGTGTTTGTGGCTCGTTTCAGCCTGCGACATTTTGTCTCTAATTTTGTGTAGTCTGACAAGGGCATCGCGGCAAGGCGCGGGGCGTCACTAAAATGACGCAATTGCCGCAACAAAAAACTTGATCTTTCAAATATTTGTTTTGCAAAAAATTTTAAATTCCGGCTGCCTCAGATGTGTTCCATGATTTCCCGCCAGAATCGGGGCTGCGGCATTGGCTATAGCCCATGCAACCTGTGTGTCGGCATCCTGATCCAAAACGAAGTCAATCACGTCTTGTTGAAGAAGGCGTTTATGCTTTTCACTCAATTCGTGACTGATCCATTTTGGCCTTTCGGGCATTGTTTTCAAAATATTGCCAATGACATCGGGTGCATGGACGGTTGTATAAACGCCGACAATATGGTGGTTTTTGAATGCCTGAAGTGCGATTGCACGGGTCATTTCATCATTTTCGGTGGTTTCATTTATGATAACCGGATAGCGGTGGTCGATAATTTGTCGAAATCCGACGACGCGGTCGCGATGTTCCCGTCTTTTGGCAGACCCGTGTATGACAAGAATCTCCCCGTCATTCCTCAGTAACCCGTTCATCAGATGACCGGCAGTTTGTCCTTGAACGAAATTATCGACACCACCATAAAGATGATTGACTTCAACCGGTACGTCATTGACGATGGTTATGATATGTTGCCCGCGCGCCGAAATCTCGCGAAGTGCAGGGATGGCTGCATCGTCCGACTCCGCGGCGATAATAAGCGCATTGCGTTGAAAAGGCGGTTCCAGAATTGCTTTATAAAGGTTGTAGTGATCGCCTTCGGCAATAAGTGTGCGGTGTAACGAAATATATGACGGCAGATTGCGGGCGTGAATTTGCGCAAATGTGTCGATTTCTTTCCACAAAGGTGAATGATTGTGAGGCCCATTTTTAGGAATGATAAGTTCGATACGGTAAGTACCATGCCATATTTCCGGCAGAACGCGCCTCAAACCAAGTTCTCTTGCAGCCGCAATTACTTTTTTGCGTGTCGCTTCCGATACACTTCCACGTTCATTCAAAACCCGATCGACAGTGCTTCGGCTCATCCCCGTCAGTCGCGCTATATCGGATGTATTGACGCGTTTAATTGCTGCTTTTCCCAAGCTTGAATAGGCTATAGCGGACAAAAACTCTTCTCCTGAAACTATCTCTCGAAAACTGGCGTTAAAACACCTTTGAAAAACAGTTCATTTCAATTTCAAAGGCATACGGCTGCACCGAAGCTCGTTAAACGTGCCTTGAATTGGAAATGGCAAGAACACGAACATTTTTCGATTGACGCTTGACACCTCATACTTGGCACTTGATGAAAACGGGAGCGTGATAATAACATAAAGCGTGATTTAAAAATCTATTTTCCGGCACTGTAACAGTTTTTTGAAGAGGTAAAAGCGCGGTGAGAAATAAAACCATGTTGTAATATGACTATCCATTTAGTTAAATAAAAATGAATAATATATATTAATAAAAGATATAAATATAAAAAATAAGTTTTAATTATTATAATGTATTATTTATATATTTGAATTATTTTTTTTAAAGAATTTTATTTGTGATAATATTTGTTTCAGAAATTGAAAAAACTTGACAGTGCGCAGGGGTATTATTTAACTCTATGCATGCCAATAAGTGATAGTGCCGGACATGATGCTTGTTGGGCGAGTATCTGAAATTTTCGGAGACATATATTTTGTCGGGTTTTTTATAGATGCAGTGTTTATTTATATAAGGCTGCTTATCTGAACTCCTGTCATCACTTCCACCTGTCATTTTTAAAAATTCTACAAACACTATAATTTTTGTTCCCATTTCGCAGAACGCATTGGGCTTGATTTGGAAAGCGCTTTGTGAAGCACTTGAGATATGGTTTTTATGTGACTGTTAATCGGTTTCTGATGCGGGCAATTCGTGACCGGCAAACTATAAGGCGATAGAGGCTTTAAAAGCTTCAGTTCATTTTAATGGAGGTGCAATTCGATTTTTAATCGAGACACAATAGTTTTACACAAGGCAGCCTGCAGGATTGTACATTTCTATAAACGCATTCAATCACGCTCATCAAACCAATTAGGAATGACATTTTGAATCGCAGGATCAGCTTCGATACGCCTCCGAACATTGCTGATTTAGTCGATTAAGTATTGTTTGAAAGTATTACAGATTTGCTATGTGGTAATGACCACTCGATCTGAATAAGGACTATCAAAAGAATAACCTACTGTAAGTTGATTTAGCTGGTTGAACGCAAAAAATCTATAAAATAACAATTTTCCGTTATTTTACAGATAGTTAGTATATAAAGATAGAATTTTTTCAAATATAAATGAAAACAACTGTGATAAAATAACAAAAGAACAGCATAAAATTAACTAAAAATTTTTCCCTGCTTACTCTGCACTTGATTTTATAAGCGCGTTATGCTTCTAAATTTTAAAAGAAGCTGGTCTGTCGTTATCAGCAAATATTCTCAACGGGGCATTTTCATAATGAATAAAAAATATTTCAGTACAACGGTGTCCGCTGTGACATTGGCATTGACGGTTGCAGGGGCAAATATTTCCTCAGCATGGGCTGGAGAAATCACATATAATGGTACTCAGGCTGATTACGACAATTACCATAGTAAAGATAACGGAACTTACGTGAAACCTCACGGGAGTGCCGATGGCAATACAGTCACGATAGATAATACGAATAATTTGACAGAAGGTGACTATAAAGCTCCTGATACCGTTGCAGGAGCATCGGTAGCGAGTGGTAAAACTTCGGAAAATACCGTTATTATTCAGGGAAAAGTGAAAGTTACTGAGGATGTTTATGGAGCAATCATCGGGAACGGTGTTTCTGAGAAAAATAAAGTTATTATAAAAGATGGTCAAATTGATGGCCGGGTTATGGGCGGCATTTCCAAGGCCGGCAGTGCCGACAATAACAGCGTTGACTTTTCCGGAGGTAACGTTACCGGAATGATCTACGGTGGCTTTGGGACGACCGGTGCATCTTACAACACTGTGACACTAAATGGAGGAACAGCAGACGCATTTATTTTGGGTGGTGCTGCGTCAAGTGGAGATGTCAAAAATAATTCGGTTGTGGTCGAAAGTGGCAACTACGGAAAGGATATTTACGCTGGTTACACGGACGCTACAGGCTTAGTTGATAGTAACATATTAACCCTGCGTGGCGGTAAGACTACTGCTACGGTTGCCGGTGGCCGATCTTCCGGTGATGCATCTGTTTCCAATAATCAACTTATTATGGATGGCTCGGCAAATGCATCTGTCGTTGCAGGTGGGTATATTGATGGAACAGGTGACGCTATCGGAAATAGTATAACCATTTCAGGTACCAGCGTTGTAGATTACTGGGCTGTAGGCGGCGTTAACAGAGGTAATGGTTCAGCAAAAGATAATGTGACTACGATTTCGGGAGGTGCCAACGTTGTCGAAGCCGCGGGCGGCGCTACAAAATTTGGCACAGCAAAAGGAAACAAACTTGTCATTAAAGGGGGAACTGTTACACTTGGCCACGGCGGGGTATCTGAACAAGGCTCGGCATCAGACAATTCGGTTGAAATGTCGGGGGGCACAGTAAAGGATCAGATTATTGGCGGGCACTCGCAAAGTGGCACCGATCCGAATGCTGTCAGCGTGTCAGGTAATCAGGTTACCTTTACCGGTGGAACTGTCGAGAACGAAGTTGTTGGTGGCGCAGCCGACACAGCAGGTAATGTGACACGTAATAGTGTTACCATGAGTGGCGAGGGAACAAAGGTAAAGGGAAGTCTCAGCGGCGGTTTTAGTGAATTGGGCGATGTATCCGATAACACTGTCAATTTAAACGGCGGATCGGTCGAGAGATTTGTTATCGGGGGAAGAACAATGAATGGCCGTGCCGATCGTAACATAATAAATGTTACAGGAGGGTCTGTCGGCGGCGAAATTATTGGTGGACAAAGTAACAAGGGTACCAATAAAAATCAGGTTCATGTTTCTGACGCGATAATCAATATGAATAGGGGTATTACAGGGGGCTATTCAGAAGACAGTGCAAGCACAAATAACGTTGTCACGGTCAAGAATGTCACAGTTACAGGTGATATAATTTCCGGCTACGTTGCAATTAAGAAGAATACCGGAGTATCGGGTAACGCCGAAGGTAATTCGCTTACGATTTCTAGTGCGATTGTTAATATGGTTACCAGTGGTTATACACAAAATGGCTCGGCGTCAAACAATACTATGTTGGTGACCTCGAATGCCACAGTCAATACGTTCGCCGCGGCAGGTATTTCCGAAAATGGTAATGTAAGCGGAAATTCGCTCACTATTAATGGGGGAGCACGTTTAGTTAGTGATGGTATCGGTGGTAAAACACTTATTGGGGATGCGACAAATAACAGCGTGTCGATTGAAGATGCCACTGTTGGTGGAAGTGTTTACGGTGGTTTTACGTCAAATGGCAATGCCACGAATAATTTGATCACTTTAACTGGTGGAAATGTAAAAATCGGCGGCACTGTTTATGGTGGTTTTTTTTGATGGCAAGGCCGGATCGGACGGAGATGTCTTTACCGGCAATACACTGACTCTCGTTCACTTCCACGGTGATCTGGTGGGCATTGAAAATGTTCAAAATTACAACTGGGTTTTGCCAAAGGATGTTGTCAATAATGCAATACTGGTTCACATCACCGGCGACAACGCCGTTAATCTAGCTAATACGAAGCATACTGTTGCAATGGAAAGCGACGGTAGTCGCCTGTCCGTTGGCGACAAAATTACGCTTATTGATAAAGTTGCCAACGCGTCGGCGTCTAAAATGGAAGTCAAACAAGGCAATTTCCTGATCTATGACATGAAGGCAGAGCAATCCGGTAATGGTTATGTTCTAACAGCTCTAAATAGTCAGGATGTTAAAGAGGAACACTCTGGCGGTGGCAACAATGGAGGAACCAACGGCGGAAACAATACAGGAGATGACAGCAGCAATACCGGTGGTAACAATGGGGCCGATGCCAATCAAAACAATGGCAATTCCGGCGACACTTCCAATACCGGCAATTCGCATAATGGCAATATCGGTGGCAACGGAAGTGGTAGTGGCGAGCTTGCGGGTCGTCTTAACCCACAAACGAAAGCATTTTCGGAAGGGCGTGCAGCATCTCTGGGCTTCTTGAATCAGGGAGCGGATTTGATAGCCAATGCCGGTATTCGTTCAGCCAGAAGTTCTGTTGCCGAGGCTGGCAATAATCCATGGCAGATGAATTTGATGCCGATCTTTGTTATTGACGGTAGCTCGAACCGTTACAAGAGTGGAAGTCATGCAGATGTTGATGGTTTCAATATGGCTGTCGGCTTGGCAACCGGCTTTGAACTTGCAGACAAACATCCGGTAACACTCGGCGCATTCTTTGAATATGGCCGTGGTACGTATGACACCTATAACAGTTTTGCCAATTATGCATCTGTTCATGGTGACGGTGACACACACTATACAGGTGGCGGTGTTCTTGGCCGGATAGATTTTGCCGGTACAGGTTTGGGGCGGGTTAACAAGCTTGAAGCAGGTCAGGCAGACGGGCTTTATGCAGAAGCATCATTCCGTGCCGGTCATATAGATACCGATTTTGATACAGATGACATTTTGGGCGAATTCGGCGAGGGGAGT
This sequence comes from Bartonella sp. B10834G3, assembly GCF_016102505.1. Taxonomy (NCBI): domain Bacteria; kingdom Pseudomonadati; phylum Pseudomonadota; class Alphaproteobacteria; order Hyphomicrobiales; family Bartonellaceae; genus Bartonella; species Bartonella sp. B10834G3. The sequence goes on along the minus strand of NZ_JACFOM010000002.1, from coordinate 691,520 downwards.
GATTACGACAGTGGTGCGGACTATTATGGTCTGCATGGTGGTGTCGGTTATGTCATGAATTTCGACGAACGTAATTCGCTGGATGTTTATGGTCGTTATTTCTGGACAAAGATTGATAGCGAAACAGTTGATGTCGGTCGGGATCGGTTGCGCTTTGACGATGCAGACAGTTCGCGGTTGCGCATCGGAACCAGATATACAATGATTTATAACCAACAACTCAAACCATATGTCGGCATTGCTTACGACCATGAATTTGATGGTGAAGTTGCAGCCCGTGCATATGGATTGAAACTGGACAAGCCGTCGCTTGAAGGTGACACAGGCATTGTGGAAGCAGGTATTTCGATGAAGCCGGTAAGCACGATTGATGCATTGAGTGTTGATGTGACCGGTCAGGGCTTCATTGGTAGACGCGAAGGCGGCGGTGGCGGCCTCAAGATCAAGTATCAATTCTGATGAATCGGTATCCCGGTCGTTCATAAAAGGATTGGTTTCTCGAAATTCGGGAATATCTTTCCGATATGACCTGCAAGCTTTTATACCTGCACTCTTTTTATAAGGGTGCAGGTTTTTATTTAACCGGATATATTTAAATTAACCCGGCATAACTATAAGAGTGCAGGTTTTTCATTTTACCCGGTGTATCTTATCGCGAGAACAAAATGATATAAATTGGCCTTAACGTTTATAACGGGGAGCTTTACCGAACCCGATTGGTTGGTAATGGGGATGGCGATCAATAAAGTATCCGTTAATCGGGGGGGTGTATACGCAGTCCCGATCCTTGATATTCAAACGAATGTTGGTCTGCATAAATTTAAACAGGATAGAGGATGACCAGCTTATAAAAGATCAGGAGACTGCCCGACGATGCTGCTTGTTGTGGATATGGTCAATGGATGATATTCGTTTTGATAATGTCCGAACAATTGTCGGCTGTCGGCTGATGGCGATTAACGCTATCAGAACGGGTATCGGAGTGTTTTTCAATGTATAAACTTCATATTGCCAATAAGAATTATTCCTCATGGTCGCTCCGTCCATGGGTGCTTATGAAAACGCTGGATATACCTTTCGAGGAAATAAAACATATTTTCAAAGAGGATAATTACGGGCAATTCAAAGCATTTTCACCATCTGCAAGAGTTCCGGTTCTCATTGATGGAAACACTGTCGTTTGGGATAGTTTGGCAATTACCGAATATTTATTTGAAAGTTACGACGTGGTTTGGCCGAAGAGGCGGGAAGCACGTGCCTGGGCGCGATCAGCCGCTGCCGAAATGCATTCATCCTTCCAGTCATTACGGGCTCAATGCCCGATGTCGGTTGGAATAGTCGCAAAATTGAAAAAACCGACGCCGGAACTTGAAAAAGATCTACGCCGGCTGGACGAACTGTTTCTGTCGGGACTTGAACAATTTGGCGGCATGTTCCTTGCTGGCGAAGCGTTTACAGGTGTGGATGCGTTCTTCTGTCCTGTGGCTTTCCGTATCAAAAACTACAATATCGAATTAAGCAGCAAGTCACTGGACTATGTTGAAAGATTGCTTGCTCTCCCTTCTATGCGGGAATGGTATCGTCAAGCTTTGGAGGAATGGGAGAGAGACCCGATGGAAGAAGCGCAACTCGACCGTTACGCTTACCGCATAAATGATTTTAGAAAAAATAACAAAATCGGCTGATGCCGGTTTTTATTTCGCCTGAAGAGGTTTTTATTGCGCCTGAAGAGTTCGATATGAAACCATATCACGAAAACCCTTGTGGCTCTTGTCGCTTGACCATAGGCTTCAAGTCGTTTCGTTGAAAATGTCCGAAACCGGTGTACCACTGGTGACCGCGATTCGATTGTCGCCTTCGCACTTGAGACGAATAGATTCTGCCTTTCGGGTTAATAACAGAAATCGAATGGCTATTTGCATTTAAAATGCCGCACCATTCAAGACTGTGTTTGTTGAAAAAGTGAACCGGAAAAACTGGCAGTAAATTTTTAACTCGATTTATTTATCGTCCATCAGCGTGGAACGGCAAATTTATCGTTCTTAGCGCGGAATGGGCAATTTTTAACAGTCCGGGTAGCGAAAAGCGATCACGATAATGATGGAGAGCCTTGTGAGACACCGAATCTCGAAGGTTCCGCAACTCACCTTATAACAATATGCTGAACAGAGCCTTGATTGGCTTTTAAAGCAAGTTGAAAAAAAGGACTTCAAGCGAGGCTTTTAGCAAGCTCAAAACGAATTTTTTAACAAATAATATGTGGGAAAAAGTGGCTCCCCGGGCCGGATTCGAACCAGCGACCAACCGGTTAACAGCCGGTTGCTCTACCACTGAGCTACCGGGGAATGGCGCTCACATGTGTGATGCAGCAGGGCTATAGCAAATGAATTTAGGTTTTGCAAATAGGGAAATGATAATTTTTTAAAAAAAATATCAACACCCCGCCGGTGATGCACTGTAGGTTGAAGAAAACTGCCGGAAAACGGCCGCGCAAAGGTCAATAATAGCAATTGATGTGTCAACGAAAAATGTCGCGTCTTGTAAGACTCAAGCATTTGGCGTGTTCTTTTTCTCAAGATGAGTCTTGCATGTCGGACAAAATCGGTGATCGAAGGTTTTTAGCGAAAAGTTTCAATCCGGTTCCGAGAAAATATTTCGTGCGGATTGAATGTAAACGTGTGAAGTTCGGTCTCTCCGGCAAGTTTTCACATTCTTTCGGTTATTGATTTGATTTGTTTGAGCAGGATAGGCGTCAATGCGTGAAAATCGGCGTGCCTCGAAGGTGAAACCCGATTTTAATCCATGGATAAGCCTGAACAGTATCAAGGCATGGGAACGCTATCCAGATTACGATGCGAGATTTAACAAAAAATACATATATTCGCTTGTTGTGTGTCTTGACGGAAGCCTTTGCTTAACTTAATGAGCTACTAACATTTTATGAGGCCTCGTGGCGGAACGGTTACGCAGAGGACTGCAAATCCTTGTAACCCGGTTCGACTCCGGGCGAGGCCTCCAATTTTCCGGTTGCACCCTTTGTGAGCCGTTATCCAATACTCCCTTCATTAAGGCCCCGATTTGCTGTGAATTGATTGTTCGGCAATTCCAACGAAGTGACACAGACCTCCGGTGAAAAGTTCTGTGCTATGATTTAAAGGTGAAGTTGGCTTCCTTAAATTGGTGTCCATTAGTTTGCGTCCGAGAGTTCAAGCCCATACGTTGGCGTCTAAGTGTTGGCGTCTAAGTGTTGGCATCTATGAGTTAGCGTCTATGAGTTGGCGCGTATAAGTTGGCGGCCACGAGTGCGGTGTCATGGTGCCGGTGTCATGAGTTCGGTGTCATGTGTCCGGTTTAACGAGGTTGTTTCATTCCATCGAAGGTATTTGTTTGTCATTGACGTCAATATGCTTGCCGATTGCAGCGATTTTCCCGTTATGACATTTTGGATAGGGATTATTCTTGAACAATTTTTATTCCGCTATGTCGAATGTAGATTTTGAAATGGGTAAAGAACCGAATGACGGGCAGAATTATAACAAAATTCAAAAATTAAGTGATTTTTGATGTATATCTAAAGAGTTTGATCTTCGATTTTTGCGCGGAGTCGGGTTTTGTGATAATTCTTGACGTGGTAAGCCGCATAAAAACGGTTCACAAAGGCCAGAAGACGTATTCCACTCATTTTCGAGGGTGAATGAGGCCTTTGCAAATCTTATGATTGACTGTAACTTTGTTTTTTGCGACACCTCACTAAATTATATATTTTCCCTACAGCGTGTTTCGTAGTGGATGAGAAGGAAGTTCGGTTATGGCAGCGGATTTTGCAATGCTTCGGCAGAGAATGGTAGATAGTCAGATTCGGACAGTGGATGTTACGAAGCTTGCGGTTCTGGCCGCATTTTTGACAGTTCCCCGCGAAAAGTTTGTACCTGAAAAAATTAAAGAATTGGCCTATACAGATGAAGCTATTCCCTTGACTGCTTCACGTGCTGGCGGGCGCGGACGTTATCTGATGAAACCGGCGGCATTGGCAAAATTGTTGCAAGCAGCCGATATAAAATTGGAAGATGTCGTGCTCGATATCGGGGCAGGAACAGGTTATAGCGCCGCACTTTTGTCAAAATTGGCAAGTTCCGTCATTGCGTTGGAACAGGATGAGAAGCTTGCCGCTGTCGCCAATGAAAATATGCAGAAGGGCGGTTATGATAATGTAGCCGTCGTCAGCGGACCTCTCGCAAAAGGTTATGCGGAAGAAGGGCCTTATGACGTTATTCTTCTCGAGGGTTCCGTTGATTTTATACCGGAAGGTCTTTTTGCACAGATGCGTGAAGGTGGTCGCCTTGTAGTGGCCGAGGGGCATGGCAATTCCGCTGTTGCTCGCGTCTATATGAAAGAAGACGGTGTCGTATCCGCCCGGCGCGTCTTTAACCTTGCAATCAACCCGTTAGAGGGCTTCCAGAAAACACCCGAATTTGTTTTCTAAGGAACCTCAAAGGGTTGCGGTTGTGCAACGGTTGGATTTTTAATGATCGGATGCATTGCATTTTTTTGACGGTCAGGTAAATAGTATCAACTTGTCCATTCAAGATGGGTTGTGTGATTTTTTTGAATAGAGGTGTAGCTGTGGTGAAAACAAAGAAAGCTCTTTTGTCGGCTTTATTGCTATCAGGCGTTGTTTTTGCATCGCAACCTGTGCATGCCGAAACGCTGATGGGGGCTCTCGCCAAGGCTTACACAAACAACGGCAATCTGAATAGTGAAAGAGCAAGTGCCCGCATTCTCGATGAAGATATTGCCATTGCGAAATCCAACTTCCGTCCTCAAATCGAGGGCTTCGGTTCGTATGCCCGCGGCCGCAGTGCTGCGACAACCTATTATACGACAACCGGTTCGTTGGGAGTGCAATTAAGCCAGAAAGTTTTTGACGGTTTCGTTACCAAGAATACAGTTGCTTCGGCCGAAGTTAAAGCACAGGCGCAACGCGAATATTTGCGCAATACCGAGCAGAATATGCTGGTTAATGCCGCAACAGCCTATGCCAATGTGTTCCAGTATCGGCAGATTGCCGAATTGCGCCGCCAAAACCTTGCAGCTTTGGAAGAGCAAGTACGAGCTGATAAAGCAAAACTTGATGTTGGCGAGGGAACCCGTACGGATTTGGCACAGTCGGAGGCTGCACGTTCCGTCGCAGTATCCGAACTCAGTCTGGCGCGTGCAGATGTCAAGTCGGCTGAAGCCGTTTATCGTCAGGTAATTGGTGCGGACCCAGACAAATTGGAGCGCCCGCCGGTTTCAAAAGCCCTGCCGGGGTCACCGGATGCGGGTTACAAGATTGGTGCGGCGACTCACCCCGCTATTCTTTATTCAAAATACCTGATTGATGCCAGCTCCTATAACGTCAAAGCCAAAGAGGGCGCTTTGCTTCCTCAGGTCGATTTATCGGCAAGTACATCTTACAACCAGATTTATAATGGTCCGGGGGATGGCGGCCGGTCGAATTCGGTTGGCGTATCAATCAATGTGCCAATTTACCAAGGCGGTCGTACTTCGGCTCAAATCCGGCAATCCAAGGAACAGCTGGGTCAGGCAAGGATACAGCTGGATCTTGCTCAGGATAGCGTTCGCGAGAACATGTCGTCTTCATGGTCTCAATTGGAAGGAGCACGCGCGTCGGTTATAGCCTATCGTGATAGTGTTCGTGCTGCAGAAATTGCTCTTGACGGTCGTGTTCAGGAAAACCGTGTTGGCCAAGCGACAACTCTGGACGTTTTGAATTCACGCACACAACTTATTGATGCGCAGATTTCATTGGTTACAGCAGAGCGTAATGTTGTGGTTGCAAGCTATAATGTCCAGTCGGCAATCGGTAAAATGACAGCCGATCAATTGGGGCTGCGCGTTGTCAAATATGATCCGGAAGAACATAACAAAGCTGTCAAAGATAAATGGATTGGCGTTCGCACACCGGACGGGCGGTGATTTGAAGGAGGCCTTAAATATAAATATATGATTTTATATTTTTCTTCATCCATTTAACGTCTTTGATTGTTTAGAGTTAAGTATCACCCCGATATAAATGAAATTGAAAAAGCACATTTTAAATTCAATGTGCTTTTTTGTTTTATCCGGACTTTCTATTTCGATTATTTTCGGCAATTTACGGGCTAATATGCTAGTGAAAATTTCATTGATCGGGAAATCATAGTTCAAGACTTGTACTTCCTATGATCGACGGATAGTTTCGATGGTTATTGACCTTCAGCATTGATAGGCAATATCAACGTTTCAACGCGTTGCAGATATGTCTTGGAATGAACGGACATATGTCAAACGGGCGGGATTGTGCTTGTGAAAGAAGTCGGGAGCGTGTCTTTGAAAAAAAGATACGGCTCTGTCCAAATGATAATGGCTGTAAAATCTGTCGTTATTCAATTTTGCTAAACGTTAAAGATCTATCGTTGAGAGATATTATTCCCGTCATAAGTAATTACTGCTTGGCCATCCGTTAAATTGAACGGATTAAAGCCTTTGATACAAAAATGAATAACGGCCTACTATATTGAATAGCGGCTTATGAATAAGTGTAGAAGTTTGGCCTTGATCGGATCCTTGCGGATAATTTTGCAGTGTCCGGCATTTTTCAATGTATTGCCAATCAAGATTTAGCCGGTTTTTCCCCTTCCGATTTTCTGCGACTTCTACCAAAATTTGCTTGGAAGTTCTGCCGCAACACATTTTTCAATGACGGATTCTTTGCTTGGTGGTAGGCATGAACGCTAAATCCGGTTCTTCTTGCAAAACGGCAATTGTATCAGAGACTTCGTTCCGGAATTTAACCTGCTGGAATTTTTGCGAGATGGTCTTCGGGCTGCGTTAAACAATGTTCTTTGTCTGCGGTGATTTTGCCTTGGTTTTCTTCTGTTCAATGTTATGGACGGCAAGATAGAGCTGATAATCATGCGCATCGCGTTTACCGCAATATTCTATCTCCCCTGTCAGTGGATATTTGCAGTATAGTTGGGTCATATTCCCGAAAGAACGACATTACAGGGTGATGGTGAGGTCGGTAGTGGTAATCGGGTTTTGGGGCAAGAGCTTGGCACAGCTTGCTTTTGAATAGAGATCGACAAAACTATGCTGATAAACATGTCCGACACCCTTTAATGTTCCGACATAGGACGTATCTTGATAAGCCGATTAAGCGGGAAGGGCGATTTCACCCACTCACCAAGCTTCATTATCGAGTTTCTTCTTTTTTAGAGAAACAATCTGCGCTTCCGGCGGGAAAATGCCATCATCGGCAACCGGTTTTCAAGGAAAGTCAACCGGAAGTGGAAGTTCACCAGATCATTGCTGCCATTTGGAAAGCAAGCCGGATGCAAAGACAAATACAACAAATATACGGAACTCGTGATTGTTCCAAACCTTTCGATCGACGGGTTATCGGGCGGCAAAGGGAAATATCGGTATTGCCAATCTCCTCATCAACGCGTTTTTTTAAATTTGGCTGCGGCGCATACGCTCGAACAGAGCCTTGCACCATCGTCATCAGCACAGATTTACTTCAATAGAAAGTGTCGGGGGGAAATTCCATAATCTCGCACAGTTTAGAGGCGTTTCCCAATTCATCAATAAAATTAAACAATCCGATCTTGTGTTAGATCATTCGTTCTTTGCAATCATGAGAGCTGCCGTTCTTTGAATGTTTGTTTTGTCACAACACGCAAAGAGGGCAACTCCCGCTTTGAAAAGTCCAAATTGTCAGATCGTGTCTAAACTTTTACAAATAATGATGACAGTCGTGTTTACCGATATTATCTGCTTTTTTAGAACACGATATTATAACGCCACCGACGAGCGTTTTTACCACTCAAGAAAAGATCGCCACTTGCAAGTGTTTTGCCACTTTCCCAAAGCTGTCTTGCCCGTTCGTTCGTGCCTGGAGCGAGTTGAGATTTGTCAACTTCAAGTTCGCTGACTTCGCCTCCCCCCTCTTTTCGCTTAAAAGCGTAGTTGACCCGGTCAAACATCGGATCGTCGACTTCGTCCCCCATATAGATTTGATAATCGCCTGAAACCAACTTATCCATAAGGCCGTGACGATCTTCTATTTTACCTTCACGAACACCGATTTTATAATATTCAACCACAATCTCTTTCATTTGATCTTGAGAGAGAGCATGAGGGTTGTCTTCTAAATAATCATATAAATTTTGATATATAACACTTGATAGGCTGCGCGACGATGAACCATCTTTTATTTCTGTAATATCAATAGCATCGCCTATGATTTTTTGTATTTTATCAACAGAAGCCTGATTTTCCCGATCAACAGCAACCTTAACTTTGTTATTATCTTTGACTTTATCTTGAGATTGCGCATTATTTGCTTTCAAGGCATTTTCAATCAATTTGGATCGAAAATCTGCTTGAGACTTATCCCGAATTTCACCTGCTTGTTTTACAAGTTCTTGAATATTGTTTTTAACGTCAGAGGGATTTGACTTGTTTGAATTGTTGGTCTTTGACGTTATCGATTGAATCAACTGAAGTGCTATTTCTCCACTTCGTCCAGTTAATGCGGTAGATGAGATGGTCATGTCGTATCCCCTCAAGAATACTGCAGCTTTTCAAGCTCTCATAGCTATTCCAGCGCTACCTCACATTCTTCATGAATGTATCATAACGGTACATTAAAAAGATCAATTGTCAATATCAACAATGCTATCAACAGGAAGAACTTTCAGATTCTATAATAACAACGTTTATAGTGAATGCGCCAATCACTACTGAAAGAGTTATCTTTTTACTATGAAAAATAAACTTAAGTGCCGGATTCTTAACCGGTATATTTAATTTCCGGAAGAACGCTTTGCTTGATGTGCAATTGGATAAATTTTCCTTTTCCTGAATGAATGCGACAACCTGAGGTAGAGAACACGTTTTTTTTAACAACGAAAGGTTTTTCGTAAATTAAACGTTAAAAGAGTATATTATGGTCGATTATATAATAATGGTTGAAAAAACAGAGAAATCTGTGTGTTGTCTATCTTAAACTTGGCCGTATGATTTTAGCGTGACAGTTGTTTTGCTAAACTCCAACCACGATTCTGGTTGTATTTCGGGTTGAGAGGTAAAAGAGTATGGCACAAAGTTCAAACGCGTTGAAGGAACCAAACACGGACGAGATACTTGCATCTATCCGCGAGATTATTGAAGAAAATACCGGACGCGTTAATCCCCGGTCTAATGAGATAAATGAAGCTGTTAACAGTGTCGGTGCTCGTGATACATCCCGCGTGAAAGCTGCAAGAACAGCCGCAACGGCTGAAACTGCCTCGCCGGACGAAACAGCCGCGCCGGCCGATAAGGACATTTCAGAGAATAATCCCGAAGCTCTGACAGTCGACGATGCAATGAAGGCACTTGCTGCGCGTATTGGCTTGGGCGGGCAGGAAGACCATGGTTCAGCCAACCAGAATCCGGAAAATGAAGGCTATGACGCAGGAACAGCCGACCAGCGCGTTCAAGCTGCTACAAGTGACGAAACATCCCAACAACAGGATTCCGAGCCATTAAACGGGGAACAACAGCCGGAAATGGCAGATAGCGCGGAAGCCGTTGAAAGTCGGAACCATTATCAGAATACTGAAAAGGCTGATCTTTCAGCCCGACAGGACGTAGACAATTCCGATGGGAGAAACTCAGAAAACGAGACCGATAACGAGATGCGTTATCCGGAACTTGAGTTTAACCCGAAACTCTGGGATGCCGTTGAAAGTTTGGCAGAACAGGTATTGCGTCCGGTTCTTCTGAAATGGTTGCAAAATCATTGGTCTTCACTGGTGGAAAGAATCCTTCAAGAGGAAATTATCAAAGCGTTCGAGAAAAAATTTCCGTCTGATCGGGACTGATGCACTTATCCTCTATTGTCCAGACGTTTTGAACCTTGTCTATTGCGTCGGCAATCTGGTCTATTGCGTCGGCAATCTTGTCTATTTCATCATATGTTTCGAATCTATCATATGTGTCGTGCTAAAGGATATTCGGTTTTGGATATTCTTAATTTGATGACGTTCGATCTTTAAAAAAACAGGATCGAAACAGGTTGAAATTGTCTTGAAATAAAGGAGTTTCGCATTTTATCGGGAAATTATATCAAATTATTTCATTATTTTTTGAAACCTGATACGAAGTCGGTTAAAACCGATTGGAAATATGTCTTCAAACGGAACTGGGATAGCTTTTTGCAATAGAGCAACAAGATTGCCGTCTACCGGTGAAAATTGGAAAAGAGAATGTTAGAAAAAACATATGATGCCGGCTCGACCGAGCCCCGTATAGAAAAACAATGGGAAGAAAACGGTGTCTTCAAGGCAGGAGCAGGATCAAAACCGGGAGCCGAGGCTTTCAGCATTGTCATTCCACCGCCTAATGTCACCGGTTCTTTGCATATGGGGCACGCGCTCAATAACACCATTCAGGATATTATGGTGCGATTTGAACGGATGAGGGGAAAGAATGTTTTATGGCAGCCGGGAATGGACCACGCCGGAATAGCCACACAAATGGTTGTCGAGCGCCAATTGGCTCAACGGAAAGAACCGACACGCCAAGAAATGGGACGCGAAAAATTTGTCGAACGCGTCTGGCAATGGCGCGAAGAATCGGGTGGCAAAATAGCCCATCAACTGCGGCGTCTCGGTGCTTCCTGCGATTGGTCGCGTGAGCGTTTTACGATGGATGAAGGGCTATCGCGCGCTGTACTGGAAGTTTTTGTTACTCTTTATAAGGAAGGTTTGATCTATAAAGACAAGCGCCTTGTCAATTGGGACCCGAAGCTTTTGACCGCGATTTCCGATCTTGAAGTCGAGCAGAAAGAAGTAAAAGGGCATCTTTGGCATTTTCGGTATCCGCTGGAAGGAAAAGTTTTCAATCCCGACGATCCGGATACTTTCATTGTTGTCGCCACCACGAGGCCTGAAACTATGCTTGGTGATACCGGTATAGCTGTCAATCCGAAGGATGAAAGATATAAGGCTCTCATAGGGCATCATGCAATATTGCCATTCGTTGGACGCAAGCTCGAAATTGTCGGCGATGATTATGCCGACCCCGAAGCAGGGACGGGTGCTGTTAAAATCACTCCGGCTCATGATTTCAATGACTTCGAGGTTGGGCGTCGGCACAATCTTAGAATTATCAATATCATGACGGAAAATGCGAAAATTTTCCTGCGTGATAATGAAGATTTCCTGAAAGATCTAGAAGAAACAGAGACACTCCAAAAGCTCGTTGAAGCATTCGACCGGTTGGATCGTTTTGACGCCCGACAAAAAATTGTCGAAATGATGGAAGAGGGCGGCTATCTCGCCGGTATTGAAGACCATACACATATGGTTCCCCATGGCGACCGTGGCGGCGTGCCGATCGAACCTTTGTTGACCGACCAATGGTATGTTAATGCAAAAAAGCTTGCAAAACCGGCCATTGATGCTGTTAAAACCGGAAAAACGGTGATTATCCCGAAGAATTGGGAAAAAACCTATTTCAACTGGATGGAAAATATCGAACCCTGGTGCATTTCCCGCCAGTTATGGTGGGGACACCAGATTCCGGCCTGGTACGGGCCTGACGGAAAGGTCTTCGTTGAAAAGTCGGCTGAAGAAGCGCAAAAATCGGCTGATGAATATTATGGTAAAACAGTCGAATTACGGCGTGACGAGGATGTACTTGATACCTGGTTTTCGTCAGCCTTATGGCCATTTTCGACGCTCGGTTGGCCGGATAAGACAAAAGAACTTGAAACCTACTACCCGACCAGCGTTGTGGTGACAGGCTTCGATATTCTATTTTTCTGGGTCGCGCGTATGATGATGATGGGGCTGCATTTCATGCATGATGTGCCGTTCCACAACATCTATATGCATGCGCTGGTTCGTGACAAGAACGGCGCCAAAATGTCGAAATCGAAGGGTAATGTCATTGATCCGCTCGATCTGATGGACGAATATGGTGCGGATGCATTGCGCTTTACACTTGCTATTATGGCAGCGCAGGGCAGGGATGTGAAACTCGACCCTGCACGTATTGCCGGCTATCGCAATTTTGGCACAAAACTTTGGAACGCAACGCGTTTTGCCGAAATGAACGGGGTTGCTTATGATCCCTCTTTCAAACCCGAAACCGTCAAACTGTCACTCAATCGCTGGATTTTGACAGAGCTTTCAAAAACAATTGAAGCTGTAACATCGGGAATTGAAACCTATCGTTTCAATGATGCAGCCGCAGCAGTTTATCGCTTTATCTGGAATACTTTGTGTGATTGGTATCTCGAATTGTTGAAGCCGATTTTTCAGGGCGAAGACGAAAGCGAGAAAAAAGAAGCGCAGGCTTGTGTCGCGTGGGTTCTCGAACAGGTTTATAAAATTCTGCACCCGTTCATGCCTTATATGACGGAAGAATTATGGGCGCTAACGGCAACCGACCAGCATAAAAGAACGACGATGCTGGCACTCGCAAGCTGGCCGGATATCAATTTCCGTGATGAAAAGGCGGCGGAAGATATAAACTGGCTCATTGATGTTGTCGGCGGAATCCGCTCTGCGCGCGCAGAAATGAATGTTCCGGCGGGTGCAATGGCGCCTTTGGTCATTGTCGAAGCAGGAAATACAACAAAAGAACGTGTCGAACGTCATGAAGCAGCGATCAAGCGTCTGGCACGTATCGAAACGATCGACTTTGCAAATAAAGTTCCGGATGCAGCTGCCCAGATTATCCTTGGCGAAGCAACATTTTGTATGCCGTTAGGCAAATTGATTGATTTTGAAGCCGAACGGGCACGGCTGCACAAAGAAATGGGCAAGATTGATCTTGACATCGAAAAGGTCGAAAAAAAGCTTGATAACCCCAAGTTTGTTGCAAATGCCAAGCCGGAAATTGTCGAGGCTGAACGCGAACGCCTGACCGAGCTTGAAGCGGCTAAAGAAAAACTGGCTATTGCTCTGAAGCGGCTTGGATAAGTTTTTGATGATGTTGAAATTTAAAAACCGCCTGTACCAATTATCAGGCGGTTTTTACTTTTAGCCGCGTCCGCTGCCATTTCCCATGGCTGAAGCGTAATTTTTACGCACTGCCGGGGCGGGTGCAGGAATGTCGGCAGGGTTCAATGTTCGCCACTGGCGTTCGCCATTATCGCCAAGATACCAATAGCCTGTCGTTGTTGCGGAGGTTGCATTTGTCACGGCACTTTCAGGCTTGGTGGTTGTCGAACAACCTGATATTACCACTGTGAAAAGCGCGAACGCTACAAGACCCGTTTTACTCATCATTGTTCCGACTCATACAAATAAGGCCAAACCGGCTAAGAATGCGAAATGTTTTCGCACAGATTTATTGGTGCTTGTTTAGCAATACAGGAGGCTATCTTACATAATTATAGCTATGATGCAATTTTAAAAAATTCATGGCTTTCGACCGGTTAACTATAATAGAGTGATCTTCCGGTGTTGCTTTCAGGCAACACACTTTTGAAAGTTGATATGCTAACATCAGGAACAAATTTGATGCCTCATTCCCACCACAAAGCAAGAGCATTTTATTCAACATAAAAGCCATTGCTCGTTGAAATCGGGCTAGATAGGAAAATTTCATATGAACAGATGCAAAGAAGGTTGGTTGGCCAGTGTGACTGCGCTCACATTGGGAATCTGTCTTTCTACCGCATCTGCGCTTGATGTAAACCAGACTAAAAGCCAATCGGATAGCCCGTTCGAGTTTTTCAAGAGCGGTATTTCAGCTTATAAAAATGGTGATAAGGGGCAGGCTGTCAAGGCACTGAAATATGCTGCCGATATGGGGCACCCCGGTGCCAATTGGAAGCTGGCACGCATGTATGCGGATGGTGATGGCGTCGCCGAGAATGATTATGCGGCCTATCAATTTTACGTTCGTATTGTTCAGGAAGGTGCCGATCCCGGTTCGGAAGACGAAAGCTATCTTTCCGATGCTCTGGTAGAGATAGCGACTTATCTCGTAACGGGGATTCCTAATTCGCCTGTCAAACAGGATATGCCGCAAGCACGCAGTCTTTATTTGCAGGCGGCAACCAATTTCGGTAATCCTGAAGCGCAATATCGTTTGGGAAAAATGCTGTTGAATGGCGATGGGGGAGAAAAAAATCCCGTTCAGGCTGCTCGCTGGTTCCAGCTTGCGGCAAGAAAAGGCAATCCGGCAGCGCAAGCAATGTTGGGCAATATGTTGTTTCAAGCAGGCAAAACAGTGCGGGGGCTTGCAATGATGACGGCAGCTTATGAAAAAGCCGGTCCACACGACCAGACATGGATTCGGCAATTGCAAGAACGTGCTTTCGCGGTTTCGGGCGAAGCCGATCGGCGCACGGCTATTTCTCTTGCAAGCGACATCGTCAGGAACGATAACGGTTTTTAACTTTCAATTTTATAAATTTTCAATAGGCGTTGGTATTCATCAGTCGATCTATTCCGGTAAGAGTTCCATTCAATCGCGTGTTTTTATAGGGCCGCCGTTTTATAGGGTCGCCGTTTTATAGGGCCGCTGTTTTATAAGGCCCCCGTTTCATAGATCCCCGTTTTATAGCGCCACTCAATCACCATTTTGTTGTGAAGAGTGATAATGTGTCGAAAGTCGGGTGCGGCACTGTTGCCGCGCCACGGGCTACTATTGGGGCACACCAAGGTTTTTGGGTAGGCGGGCAGGTTGCTTTTAAACCGGATGCTTTTTGATGACTGTGTTATGCTGTTGGCTTTCAGCCATTTCGTGAACGGTATAACGAAGAGGTTTTTGTAGCGATTGATTGTTAGCCTGACATTCCGGCGACCAATGCGGCAAGTCTATCCCGCAAACGTCTGTCGCAATTAGCTGACGTGTCCACATTGATGATATGAATGTTTGCTAAGACAGGATTGCGCCAATTAGCGAAAGAAAAATTTCGCAAAGCCGGATAGAAGCCAACGATGATTGGGTCAATCATTGTCGGCTATTTACCAAATCCGGAAATAACCACAAGGATAATATCTGGCTTGTTTTCAATCTTCGGGCAACAAGACATAGCACCGGATGTTGAACCAGCCAATCGCCTCTTCATTACGTGAACTGCTTGTTGCCGCTTGTCGGATTAATGGCTCAAAATCTTCGACAGAAAATCGCGGGCTCTCGGCGTTCTCAAATCAGGTGATGCAAAGAATTCTTCCGATGTACAATCTTCCAATATTGCTCCGGCATCCATGAAAATGACACGGTCTGATACTTTATGTGCAAAGCCCATTTCGTGGGTTACGCATATCATCGTCATTCCATCCTGTGCGAGTCCTACCATGACATCAAGCACTTCACCCACCATTTCAGGGTCGAGTGCAGACGTTGGTTCATCGAACAACATAACAACAGGATCCATTGTCAAAGCGCGCGCAATGGCAACGCGCTGTTGTTGACCACCCGAAAGTTGCCCCGGATATTTATCCTTATGGTCGATCAGACCGACGCGTTTGAGATATTTCAGCCCGCTTTCGATTGCATCTTTCTTTGAACGATGCAGAACTTTGGTCTGCGCAATCGTCAAATTTTCCATCACCGATAAATGCGGAAAAAGCTCGAAATGTTGGAAAACCATACCAACGCGGCTACGTAATTTGGGTAAATCGGTTTTCGGAGAATGAACGGGAACACCGTCGACCCAAATCTGCCCTTCCTGAAACGGTTCAAGTGCATTAATGGTCTTGATAAAGGTCGATTTACCAGAACCGGAAGGACCACATACAACGACAACTTCGCCTTTGCTTATATTGGTCGAACAATTCTTCAAAACGTTGAATTTTCCATACCATTTGGAAACGTTTTTTACTTCAATCATATGTTCGGGCATAAAACTTTCCTATCAGCGAATAATAGCGACTTTTTTCTGCAGATACATGACAGCCTGCGAGAGCGTGAAACAGATCACAAAATAGAACACGGCGGCAAGAATATAAGCTTCCTGTTTGACACCGAAATTGTTTGCCACAATGTCGAAACCTTTGAGAAGATCATTGCCGCTAATTGCATAGACAAGCGATGTATCCTGAAACAGGATAATGACCTGCGTAAGAAGAACGGGAAGCATATTTCGTAATGCTTGAGGTAAAATGACGATCAGCATGGATTGCCAATAAGTCATGCCGAGAGCTTCGCTGGCAAATTTTTGCCCCTGCGGAACCGACCTTATGCCGGCGCGCATAATTTCTGCGAAATAGGCTGCTTCAAAGGCTGTGAACGTAATGAATGCGGAATTGTTTGCGCCGATCGAATGTCCGGTGACAAAAGGCAGCAAGACGAAAAACCAGAGAATTACCATCACCAAAGGGATGGAGCGCATGGCAGTAACGTAAATGGTGGCTATCCATGATAAAGGCTTTATTGATGAAAGCCGCATCATTGCCAAAAGTGTTCCGAAGATCACTCCAAGGACGGTGGCAACAATTGTTAATACGACACTGAAAATAAGGCCGGATAAAATGTAGGTTTTGAATACATCGAAAGTGAAGAAGGAAAAATCCATCCACGAAAAGTCGAACGTCAGATAATAGGATAGGGTAGAGCCGGGATTCGACATGATTATCTCCCCTCCGTCTGGAATCCGGGAATTTTGACCGTTCGTTCAATGATTGACATAACGACAAAAATAACCAGAGAAATAATGACGTAAAGAACTGTCACAACCATGTAGTTTTCATAGACATGGCTGACTTCTTCAATGGCCTGAAACTGGAATTGCATCAATTCATGGATTGAAACCGCAAAAGCGACGGCCGAGTTTTTCACGATTCCCATGGATTCGGAAATAAGCGGTGGCAAAATGGTTCGCATCGCCCGCGGTAAAATGACGTAGCGATAGGTTTGATAGGTGGTAAAACCCATTGCCATGGAAGCATAACGTTGACCGGTTGGAATAGCTTCAATTCCCGAACGAACCTGTTCGGCAATTCGGGCCGAGGTAAAAAATCCCAATGCACAAATGACAAGGATCATTGGCGGGAAGCCCATTGCGGGCGGGTAAATCTTCGGAACAACAAAATACCAAAGAAATATCTGGACGAGCAGTGGAATATTGCGTGTTATTTCCACCCATATCCGGGCAATTGCGCGTAATATACGGTTGAAGAGCGATGTGCGAGGCAGAGTTCGCATTGTGCCGATAATCACACCGACAATAATCGCTAAAATTAAACTTGAAATTGAAAGGAGAGCTGTATTCAAAAATGCATTGAGCAGTGTATCGAGATAGGTATGACTCACACCCGCTTTACCGAAACAACCGGCAACATGGGTATGATCTATATCATCCATACAGAGGAATGAGAAATCCATTGTAGAGTATTCCCGAAAATCTGGCACGAGTACGCACGCACTCTGTTTTTTCCAAGCCGCATTGGCTTGTAACGCCATAAATAGGCTGCATGCAACTTCAAAAACATGCAGCCTTGTTTCTCACAAGTTATTATTTGTTTTCCTGATAATCTTCCATAGGCTTGTTGTTGGGGTGTTCCCAAGCATATTTTGTTGTATCGGAAAGCGGTAATCCGACGACCGTATTTGAAGGAGGCACCGGCTGCATAAACCATTTATTATATAGAGTTTCGAGAGATCCGTCTTTTACTTGCCGTACAATACTGTCATCAATTGCCTGTTCCAAATTCTTGTCGTCAAGACGCAACATGCAGGCAATAGGTTCAACAGAAAGAACATCATTGAGAATGACATAATCCGACGGATTCTTCGATTTTGAGATATTTCCTGCAAGAATTGATCTGTCCATAACAAAAGCATCAGCTCTTCCCGATTCCAGAAGCAGGAAACTATCGGCGTGATCTTTCCCGTTTACCTCTTTAAAATCAATATTTTGTGCACGTTTGTTCTTGCGGATAAGCTGCACCGAAGTTGTGCCGGTGGTCGTCGCAACAGTTTTCCCGTTGAGATCGGCAATAGATTTTATGCCGGAATCCTTTTTGGTGGCAATGCGTACTTCTTCGACATAAGTCGTATAGGCAAAAGCTGCTTCTTTACCTCTTGCAGCATTATTGGTTGTCGAACCACATTCAAAATCATAAGTTCCATTTTGTAAAAGCGGAATGCGGTTCTGAGAAGTAATCGGCAGATAATTGATCTTGATCGGTTTGCCAATTTTTTTGGAAATATCGTCGATAATGCGCTCTGCCATTTCGGTATGGAAACCAACATATTTTCCGTTACCGAGCGCATAGGCCAAACCCGATGATTCGCGCACACCCAATGTGATCGACCCGCTATCCTTTATTTTTTCAAGCGTGTCTTTCTGCTGGCCCATTGCGGTGCCAGTCAGTCCCAAGATTGCCAAAGCGGCAAAAGCCATGAGAGCTCTTTTCATGAATGTTCTCCTATTTGATTATTTCCGCAACAAAATTGCCTACGATCGCGAGTTTAACACATTTTTTTTTATGAATATAAATTTTCTGTGTTTTTTAAAGGATTCTTTATATTTTATAAAACTTTGATGCAAATAAAAGGGAAATTACTTCAGCTTAATGACAACGGGAACGTGATCGGATGGTTTTTCCCATCCACGCACAACGCTTTGTACCGAACTGCTTTCGAGCTTGTCGGCGGCTTCAGGGGAAATAAGAAAATGATCTATTCTTATTCCATCGTTTTTTGTCCATGCGCCTGATTTGAAATCCCAAAAACTATAGTCCGGATTGTCGGAAGTCGAACGGATTGCGTCATAAAAACCGAGATTCCTGATTCCCCACAGGGCTTGACGACTTTGTGGAAGGTAAAGTGCATCGCCAATCCATTCTTGCGGGTTTTTGGCGTCGTAATCTGAACCGATTACATTATAATCACCCGCAAATACCAGCGGTTCTTCCAAAGCAAGAAGAGAAGCGGCGTGTTTTTGAAAGCGTTCGTACCAACGCAATTTGTAAGGGTATTTTTCGCTATCTACCGGATTACCATTGGGCACATAAAGTGATGCAACCCGTATGACGCCTTTTTGGGTCGAATATACAGCTTCGATGTAGCGGGCCTGTTCGTCACTATCATCGCCAGGCAAGCCCCGAACGACTTCATCGGGACTTGTTTTTGAAAGCAGTGCGACGCCGTTGAAACCTTTCTGCCCGTGTGCCTCGATATGGTAGCCAAGAGCTTCAATCTCGGTACGAGGAAAATTTGCATCTATCGTTTTGGTTTCTTGCAGGCAGACAATATCAGGCTCACACCATTTTAGCCACTTTATCAGCGTATCATGTCTGGCTCTGATACCTGCCACATTCCAGGTTGCTATTTTCATACCCGTCACTTTAACCAATCTTATCCTGAAGCTTCAAGCGTTAGTTGATGTTTTAATGTTATTTATCGGAATAAAAATATAATGGATAGCTTTTCTAATGATAGCTCTTTCAAAAATCCCGTTTTTGTCAAAACAATCCGGCTTTTATTGATAGAGCTTACCGGGAAGAAGATTATGCAACTATCCTGAGGCCAAGCCATTATCCGGAAGGTTGTTCGGGAAAAGCGGAATGATTCAAACACCATTCAATGCTTCAATCACTATTCAATGAAAAATTGGTCGCGCTTTTATTCAAGGACTAAAGAGGTGCGAATATATCATTCGACACGGTTTCATATATTAATAAAGTAAAGGATGTGACATTTTATAAGATAAGATCTGATGGTGTTTGGCCGATTGTTTTATAAAAGCGAACGGAAAGCCGACATCAGGAAAAGCTCTTATTTTGTATTGAAAGCTTTTTAATTGGTTCTTACGGTTCGGAATTTTTAAACTATATAAAAGAGCCGAACAGGGGCAAAAGCACCGCATCAATTCAAGGGAACGTTTTTTTAATGATTCCGTTCAGACTCATGCTTCGATTCTCTTGATAGAGGAAATCGGGTGCACATGCGCAGTGCGTCAAAATTCGGAATATTCATAAATTACCGGATTTATCGGAATTTTTGCGGCGTATGATTTCTCCTGAAATGGTCTCAATCGACAATCTGCCTGTTATAAACTGTCGATTGGTCGTCCAAACGCCGTAAAAATCGCGATTTCATTGTTTTTCTCGGCTATAGGACTTGACGCAACACTTGTTTATCGTTAATAAACCGCCATCGGAGCCGATGTGAGGTTAGCTACATTTTCAAAACGACACGTTTTGGAGTTCGCCTCAAACAGGGTTCGTTTTACGGTTTTGAAACGCAAATGCCGGATGCATGAGGCTTTTACGGTCTCCTCTGCTTATAGTCGGGTGATCTGCACGATAGCGGTGAAGCCCGGTTTTTTGTGCATGCGTTTACTGTTGTCGCCAGTTTTTGCTGGCAACTGAATAAAGTGAAGCGGCCCAGATTGGGCGAGACAAAAGAGATTGAAAAGAGGAAGGTTGAATGCCTACCGTAAACCAGTTGATCCGCAAGCCGCGTACAGCGCCGGTCAAGCGTAATAAGGTTCCTGCATTGCAGGCAAACCCGCAAAAGCGTGGCGTGTGCACACGCGTTTATACAACGACACCAAAGAAACCGAATTCGGCTCTCCGTAAGGTTGCCAAGGTTCGTTTGACCAATGGTTTTGAAGTTATTGGTTATATTCCCGGTGAAGGTCACAACCTTCAGGAACACTCCGTTGTCATGATTCGTGGCGGACGTGTTAAGGATTTGCCTGGTGTTCGTTATCACATCATTCGTGGTGTGCTCGATACGCAAGGTGTCAAGAATCGTAAGCAGCGCCGTTCCAAATACGGTGCCAAACGTCCTAAATAAGTTTGAGAGACGAAGCCAATGTCCCGTCGCCATAGAGCAGAAAAACGTGAGATTAATCCAGATCCGAAGTTCGGTGATCTTGTGATTACAAAATTTATGAATGCCATCATGTTTGATGGTAAGAAGTCGGTTGCAGAGCGCATTGTTTATGGTGCGCTTGATGTAGTTGGTGATAAAGCAAAAACGGAGCCGGTTGCTCTGTTTCATCAGGCATTAGAGAATGTTGCTCCTCATGTTGAAGTCCGTTCTCGTCGTGTTGGTGGTGCAACTTATCAGGTTCCTGTTGATGTACGTCCCGATCGCCGTCAGGCATTGGCCATTCGTTGGCTTATTGCAGCGGCACGTAACCGTAACGAGACAACCATGGTTGATCGTTTGTCGGGCGAATTGATGGATGCAGCGAATAATCGTGGTTCGGCTGTCAAGAAACGCGAAGATACGCACCGTATGGCTGAAGCCAACCGCGCATTCTCGCATTATCGTTGGTAAGTGAACTCTTTTTAATCGAAAGCAAAAAATATGGCTCGCGAGTATAAAATCGAAGATTATCGTAATTTTGGTATTATGGCTCATATTGACGCCGGTAAGACCACAATGACCGAGCGTATTCTTTACTATACCGGTAAGAATCATAAAATCGGCGAAACGCATGACGGCGCTTCAACAATGGACTGGATGGAGCAGGAGCAGGAACGCGGTATTACCATTACTTCCGCTGCTACGACGACGTTCTGGAAGGGGCGTAACGGTGAAAAATGCCGGTTCAATATTATCGACACTCCCGGACACGTTGATTTCACAATTGAAGTCGAGCGTTCATTGCGTGTGCTTGATGGTGCGATAGCTCTTCTTGATGCGAATGCCGGTGTTGAGCCGCAGACTGAAACTGTCTGGCGTCAGGCTGAAAAATACCATGTACCGCGTATGGTTTTTGTCAATAAAATGGACAAGATCGGTGCGGATTTCTATCGCAGTGTTGAAATGGTCGGCTCGCGTCTTGGTGCGAATGCACTGGTTCTCCAGTTGCCGATTGGTGCCGAGAACGATTTCGAGGGCGTCATTGATCTTATCGATATGAAAGCCCTTACATGGGATGGTTCTATTGGTGGTCACACTGTAAGCAGTGAAATTCCGGCAGATATGAAGGCTAAAGCCGAAGAATATCGTGAAAAGCTGGTAGAGGCTGCTGTTGAAGTTGATGAGGCGGCTACCGAGGCCTATCTCGAAGGCAAAATGCCAACCAATGAAGAGCTGATTTCACTGATCCGTAAAGGTACTTGTGAAGTGCTTTTCCATCCGGTTCTTTGTGGTTCTGCCTTTAAAAATAAAGGTATCCAGCCATTGTTGGATGCTGTTGTTTCTTATCTTCCTTCGCCGGTTGATGTTCCTGCTATTCAGGGCATCGACGTTAAGACGGGTGAAGAAACAACACGTGAATCGTCGGATGCAGCACCTTTGTCAATGTTGGCATTCAAGATTATGAACGATCCGTTTGTCGGTTCGTTGACCTTCTGCCGCATCTATTCAGGTGAGCTTCACAAGGGTGTCTCTCTTGAAAACACCGTAAAGGGTAAAAAAGAGCGTATCGGCCGTATGTTGTTGATGCATTCCAATGCCCGTACCGATATTGAAGAGGCTTACGCAGGTGATATTGTTGCATTGGCCGGTTTGAAAGAAACCACCACGGGCGATACTCTTTGCGATCCGCTTCATCCGGTTATTCTGGAACGTATGGAGTTTCCGGAACCGGTTATCGAAATTGCAATCGAACCTAAGACCAAGGCCGATCAGGAAAAAATGGGCATTGCCCTTAATCGTTTGGCGGCTGAAGATCCTTCATTCCGTGTAAAATCGGACGAAGAATCAGGGCAGACAATTATTGCCGGTATGGGTGAGCTTCACCTCGACATCATTGTTGATCGTATGCGTCGCGAATTTAAAGTCGAGGCAAATGTCGGTCAGCCGCAGGTTGCTTATCGTGAAACGATTACAAAGCCCGCTGAAATTGATTATACCCATAAGAAGCAGTCCGGTGGTTCGGGTCAGTTTGCACGTGTGAAGATTCTTTTTGAACCTTATGACGGCGACGGCTTGCTGTTTGAATCGAAAATCGTCGGTGGTGCGGTTCCGAAGGAATATATCCCCGGTGTCCAGAAAGGTCTTGAAAGCGTTATGGGTTCCGGCCCACTTGCTGGCTTTCCTATGCAGGGTGTCAAAGCAACATTGCTTGATGGTGCTTATCATGATGTTGACTCCTCCGTACTGGCATTCGAGATTGCTGCTCGTGCTGCTTTCCGTGAGGGAGCCCAGAAGGCCGGCGCACAACTTCTTGAACCTATCATGAAGGTCGAGGTTGTTACACCGGAAGACTATGTTGGTGATGTTATCGGTGATTTGAACTCCCGTCGCGGTCAAATCTCCGGCACAGAGCCAAGAGGTATTGCTACTGTGGTGGATGCCATGGTTCCGCTCGCAAACATGTTTGGCTATGTCAATAGTTTGCGTTCGATGAGTCAGGGGCGTGCCCAATATACAATGCAATTCGATCACTATGAACCAGTGCCTACGGCGGTGGCTCAGGAAATTCAGAAAAAATTCGCGTAATCAGGCGGTTACGTATTAACTTTCAACTCAGCCCCGAACGGGGCAGAAAATGGAGAGAGCTCAGATGGCAAAGTCCAAATATGAACGTACGAAGCCGCATGTAAATATCGGCACGATTGGTCACGTTGACCATGGTAAAACAACGCTGACGGCAGCGATTACAAAGTATTTTGGCGAGTTCAAGGCGTATGACCAGATTGATGCTGCGCCGGAAGAACGCGCTCGTGGTATCACGATTTCTACAGCACACGTAGAATACGAGACAGAGAAGCGTCACTACGCCCATGTCGATTGCCCCGGACACGCTGACTATGTCAAGAACATGATTACCGGTGCTGCCCAGATGGACGGTGCAATTCTTGTTGTTTCTGCTGCTGATGGCCCGATGCCCCAGACACGCGAACACATTCTTCTTGCCCGTCAGGTTGGTGTTCCTGCTATTGTTGTTTTCCTGAATAAAGTCGATCAGGTAGACGACGAAGAGCTGTTGGAACTGGTTGAACTTGAAGTTCGCGAACTTCTTTCAAAATATGATTTCCCCGGCGACGAGATTCCGATTGTTAAGGGTTCGGCATTAGCTGCTCTTGAAGGCACCAACAAGGAAATCGGTGAAGATGCTGTTCGTCTTTTGATGCACGAAGTTGATGAATATATCCCGACTCCGAAGCGTCCGATCGACCAGCCTTTCCTGATGCCGATTGAAGACGTGTTTTCGATTTCCGGTCGTGGTACAGTTGTGACCGGCCGTGTTGAACGCGGTATTGTCAAGGTTGGTGACGAAGTAGAAATCGTTGGTATCCGTCCGACGACAAAGACCACAGTGACCGGCGTTGAAATGTTCCGCAAACTTCTTGATGAAGGTGAAGCAGGCGACAATATCGGTGCTCTTCTTCGTGGTATTGAACGTGAAGGTGTCGAACGCGGACAGGTATTGGCAAAGCCTGGTACTGTTACACCGCACACCAAGTTCAAGGCAGAAGCCTATATTTTGACAAAGGATGAAGGTGGTCGTCACACACCATTTTTCACCAATTACCGTCCGCAGTTCTATTTCCGTACAACAGACGTTACCGGTATTGTAACATTGCCGGAAGGTACAGAAATGGTTATGCCGGGTGATAACGTTACGATGGATGTTACACTGATTGTTCCGGTTGCTATGGAAGAGAAGCTCCGCTTCGCTATCCGTGAAGGTGGCCACACAGTTGGTGCCGGTATCGTTTCCAAAATCATTGAATAATCGAATTTTAATTGTTAAGGAGCGTCTTTGTGAAAAGACGTTCCGATTGACAGGGATAAAAAGAGTATGAACGGTCAGAACATCCGCATTCGCTTAAAAGCGTTTGATCACCGGATTCTTGACGCATCGACACGTGAGATTGTGTCGACCGCCAAGCGTACTGGCGCCAATATCCGTGGACCGATTCCGCTTCCGACGCGAATCGAGAAGTTCACGGTTAATCGTGGGCCGCACATCGATAAGAAGAGCCGTGAGCAGTTTGAGATGCGCACACACAAGCGTCTTCTTGATATTGTTGATCCGACGCCGCAGACAGTGGACGCGCTTATGAAGCTCGACCTTTCTGCTGGTGTTGATGTCGAGATCAAGCTTTAAGGCTTGGGGACGGAAGGAACGAACCCGATGCGTTCAGGTGTAATAGCACAAAAGCTGGGCATGACCCGCGTCTATAATGATGCCGGTGAACATGTGCCTGTTACAGTTCTTCGTTTGGAGAATTGTCAGGTCGTTGCACAGCGTACAGTTGAGAAGAATGGCTATACTGCTGTTCAGTTAGGCGTAGGGCTTGCCAAGGTAAAGAATACCTCTCAAGCATTACGTGGTCATTTTGCAAAAGCTTCGGTAGAGCCGAAAGCAAAAATTGCAGAATTTCGTGTAAGTCCCGATAATCTTTTGGAAGTTGGGGCTGAAATCACTGCGGAACATTTTGTTCCCGGTCAATTGGTTGACGTGACTGGTACGTCGATCGGTAAAGGTTTCGCCGGTGTTATGAAACGTCATAACTTTGGTGGACATCGTGCTTCGCACGGTAACTCCATTACACACCGTGCCCACGGTTCGACAGGCCAACGCCAGGATCCGGGCAAAGTGTTTAAGGGTAAGAAAATGGCTGGCCATATGGGGCAGACCAGAATAACGACTTTGAATATTGAAGTTGTATCAACAGATGCCGATCGCGGGTTGATTCTGGTTCGTGGTGCTGTTCCGGGGTCGAAGGGTGCCTGGATTTTGGTACGGGATGCTGTCAAGAAGAGCGTTCCTGAAAATGCGCCGAAGCCTGCCGCCTTGCGTCAGTCAAAGAATGCAAAAACAGATGCTGCTGCCCCGAAGGCGGAAGCTACAGTCGCTGAGGGAGCCTGATAATGGATCTCATCGTAACAACTCTTGACGGTAAGGATGCTGGCAAGTTGAAGGTTTCGGAAGAAGTCTTCGGTTTGGATCCTCGTGAAGATATTCTACAACGTGTTGTCCGTTGGCAGCTCGCCCGTCGTCAGCAAGGTACGCATCAAAGCCAGACACGTGCCGATGTATCGCGGACCGGTGCAAAGATGTATAAGCAGAAGGGTACTGGTCGTGCCCGTCACTCATCTGCACGTGTTCCGCAATTCCGTGGTGGTGGTAAGGCTCATGGGCCGGTTGTTCGCAGCCACGCTCACGAATTGCCGAAGAAAGTCCGTGCTTTGGGCTTGCGTCATGCGCTGTCTGCAAAAGTGAAATCGCAAGATCTGATTATTGTTGACGAATTGAACGTCAAGGAAGCCAAAACCAAGGTATTGGCGAAGGATTTTGCCAAACTCGGTTTTTCGGATGCACTGCTCATCGGTGGTAAGGAAATTGATTTGAAGTTTTCCCGTGCCGCATCGAACATTCCAAATGTTGATGTTTTGCCGGTTCAGGGGATCAACGTTTATGACATTCTGCGTCGTGGCAAACTGGTTTTGTCCAAGGCAGCCGTCGAAGCCCTTGAGGAGCGGTTCAAATGACAGATCTTCGCCACTATGATGTCGTCGTAAGTCCGGTTATTACCGAAAAATCGACGATGCTATCGGAAAATAATCAAGTCGTGTTCAAGGTTGCACCGAAGGCGACAAAATCAGAAATCAAAGCGGCTGTTGAAGCTTTGTTCGGTGTCAAAGTTACAGCAGTGAATACAACAACCCGCAAGGGTAAGGTGAAACGTTTTAAAGGCGTTGTCGGTCGACAGAGTGATGTCAAAAAAGCGATCGTGACGCTGGCTGAAGGTCAGTCAATCGACGTTTCGACTGGTCTTTAAGAGGCTCGGAGTTAGGAATAATGGCACTCAAGCACTTTAATCCGACCACGCCAGGGCAGCGTCAGCTTGTCATTGTAGATCGTTCAGGTCTTTACAAAGGCAAGCCTGTGAAAGCGCTGACCGAAGGTCTGTCGTCGAAAGGCGGTCGTAATAATCACGGTCGCGTAACTGCCCGTTATCAGGGTGGTGGTCATAAGAGAACTTATCGCTTTGTGGACTTCAAGCGTTTGAAACGCGATATGCCTGCTAAAGTGGAACGTTTGGAATATGATCCGAACCGCACAGCGTTTATTGCGCTTATTCGTTATGAAGACGGTCATCTGAGCTACATTCTCGCTCCGCAACGTCTGGGCGTCGGCGACACAGTTGTTGCCGGTTTGAATGTTGACGTTAAGCCCGGTAACTCGATGCCTCTCGGCAATATGCCTGTTGGAACGATTATCCACAATGTCGAGATGAAGCCTGGTAAAGGTGGGCAAATTGCCCGTTCAGCCGGTACTTATGCCCAGCTCGTCGGTCGCGATCAGGGAATGGCTATTCTGCGTCTCAATTCGGGTGAACAGCGTCTGGTTGCCAGTGGTTGTTACGCAACGGTTGGTGCAGTTTCTAACTCGGATCATGGTAATATCAATGATGGTAAAGCGGGTCGTGCCCGTTGGCGCGGTAAACGTCCGCACGTTCGTGGTGTTGCGATGAACCCGGTAGATCACCCGCATGGTGGTGGTGAAGGCCGTACTTCAGGTGGTCGTCATCCGGTATCGCCTTGGGGCAAGCCTACAAAGGGCAAGCGTACGCGCTCGAACAAAGCGACCGATAAATTCATTATGCGCTCACGTCATCAACGCAAGAAGTAAGAGAGGTAGTCTGAAGTGGCTCGTTCAGTATGGAAAGGACCGTTTGTTGACGGCTATCTTCTCAAGAAAGCTGAGAAGGTACGTGCCGGCGGTCGTAACGAGGTTATAAAAATGTGGAGCCGCCGCTCCACGATTTTGCCGCAGTTTGTTGGCCTGACCTTTGGTGTTTACAACGGAAACAAGCATGTTCCTGTTTCTGTTTCGGAAGAAATGGTCGGACATAAGTTCGGTGAGTTCGCTCCCACCCGCAGCTATTATGGTCACGGTGCGGACAAGAAAGCGAAGAGGAAGTAATAATGGGCAAAGCTAAGGCTCCGCGCCAGCTTAAAGATAATGAAGCAAAGGCAGTCGCTCGCACAATTCGTGTAAGCCCGCAAAAGCTTAATCTTGTAGCGGCAATGATTCGCGGTAAAAAGGTTAATACAGCTCTTGCAGATTTGACGTTTTCTCGTAAGCGCATTGCCGATACGGTGAAAAAGACGTTGGAATCTGCGATTGCGAACGCAGAAAACAATCACGATCTGGATGTCGATTCGCTTATCGTAGCGGAAGCTTCTGTCGGTAAATCAATTGTTATGAAGCGGTTTCATGTGCGTGGCCGTGGTCGCGCAAGCAGAATTTTGCGTCCGTTCTCTCATCTTACAATTGTTGTTCGTGAAGTGTCCGATAAAGAGGAGGCCGCATAATGGGTCAGAAGATCAATCCAATCGGGCTTCGTCTCGGTATCAACCGCACATGGGATTCTCGCTGGTATGCTGATACAGGCGAATATGGTCGGCTGTTGCATGAGGATTTGAAAATCCGCAAATATGTTATGGACGAATTGAAACAGGCTGCGATTTCGGAAGTTGTTATCGAACGTCCGCACAAGAAATGCCGTGTGACCATTCATTCGGCTCGTCCTGGTCTTATCATTGGCAAGAAGGGTGCCGACATCGAGAAGTTGCGTCGCAAATTGTCTGAAATGACACATGCCGATACGGCTTTGAACATTGTCGAAGTCCGTAAGCCGGAAATTGATGCCGAATTGATTGCCCAGTCGATTGCACAACAATTGGAACGCCGTGTGGCTTTCCGTCGTGCTATGAAGCGTGCTGTCCAGTCAGCTATGCGTCTTGGTGCCGAAGGTATCCGTATCAATTGTGGTGGTCGTTTGGGCGGTGCTGAAATTGCCCGTATGGAATGGTATCGTGAAGGACGTGTTCCGCTTCATACCTTGCGTGCGGATATTGATTACGGTACAGCCGAAGCCAATACTGCCTATGGTATTTGCGGTGTGAAAGTCTGGGTATTCAAGGGTGAAATTCTTGAGCATGACCCGATGGCTTCCGAACGCCGTGCTATGGAAGGCGATAATCAAGGTTCAAACACGAACCGCCGTCGTGAAAACGCCTGATTTTTAGACGGGCAAAACAGGATTTGGAGTAGAGAACAATGTTGCAGCCAAAGCGCACAAAGTTCCGTAAGCAGTTTAAAGGCCGTATTCATGGCGTTTCTAAAGGCGGTACGGAACTTAATTTTGGTGCTTACGGCCTTAAGGCCATGGAGCCCGAACGTGTTACTGCACGTCAGATCGAGGCGGCTCGTCGTGCTATCACACGTCAGATGAAGCGTGCCGGTCGTGTGTGGATTCGCGTTTTTCCGGATGTTCCGGTATCATCGAAGCCTACCGAAGTCCGTATGGGTAAAGGTAAAGGCGCAGTAGAATATTGGGCAACACGTGTTGCACCAGGACGTATCATGTTTGAGCTTGACGGCGTACCTGAAGATGTGGCACGTGAAGCGTTACGATTGGGTGCATCAAAGCTTCCGATTAAAACACGTTTTGTCCAGCGTATAGCTGAATAAAGGGACTAAGCGATGAAAGCCGCAGAAGTACGGGCTCAGACGCTCGATCAGATGAATGATGAGTTGGCCAAGCTGAAGAAAGAGCAGTTCAATCTGCGTTTCCAGAAAGCAACCGGTCAGTTGGAAAAAACAGCGCGCGTTAAACAGGTTCGCCGTGATATCGCACGCATAAAAACAATCGCCCGCCAGAAGGCGGCCGAAAGCAAGGCTTAAGGAAGTTAAGACATGCCTAAACGCATTCTGCAAGGCGTTGTCGTCAGCGATAAGAACGACAAGACTGTTGTAGTCAAAGTAGAGCGGCGCTATTCGCATCCGCTGTTACAGAAGACTGTCAGCCAGTCGAAGAAGTACAAAGCGCATGACGAAAACAACGAGTTCAAAGTTGGTGACGAGGTTTTTATTCAGGAATCCAAGCCAATTTCCAAAGATAAACGCTGGGTCGTTGTAAAAGACGGCGCTGCTTAATCAATCGGATTTTTTTACAGACAGAAGGTTGGGTATTTTTGTGCCCAACATTTTGTTTTGAAAAAGTCTTAATCATAATTTGACAGGCAAGTCCGAATGTGTCAAATGCACTGCCGGACGTAAACATTAAGAGAAGGCGGCCAGTCATGATTCAGATGCAAACAAACCTCGACGTCGCGGATAATTCCGGCGCCCGTCGTGTCATGTGCATCAAGGTGCTGGGCGGCTCGAAACGGAAATATGCTTCTGTCGGCGACATTATTGTTGTCTCGGTCAAAGAAGCTATCCCTCGTGGCCGCGTAAAAAAAGGTGATGTGATGAAAGCTGTGGTGGTACGTACTGCCAAGGATATTCGTCGCGCAGATGGTAGTGTTATTCGTTTTGATAAAAACGCTGCTGTTTTGGTTGATAATAAGAAAGAGCCGATCGGTACTCGTATCTTCGGACCGGTTCCCCGTGAACTTCGCGGTAAGAATCACATGAAGATTATTTCGCTCGCGCCAGAAGTTTTATAGGGAGCCGTTGCGATGAATAAAATTCGTAAAGGCGATAAAGTCGTCATCCTTTCCGGTAAGGATAAAGGGCGTAACGGTGAAGTAATCAAGGTTAATCCTGAAGAAAATACTGCCATTGTTCGCGGTATCAATATGGTCAAGCGCCACCAGCGTCAGACCCAAACTCAGGAAGCCGGTATTATTTCCAAAGAAGCTCCACTTCATATTTCAAAATTGGCTATTGCTGATCCTAAGGACGGAAAGCCTACACGTGTCGGCTTTCGTATCGAAGAAGGCGGCAAGAAGGTTCGCGTTGCCAAGCGTTCGGGAGATCTGATCGATGGCTGATAAGATTCAAGCGCCGCGTTTGAAAACGCATTATGTCGAAGTTGTTCGCAAAGCCCTGCAAGAAAAGTTCAAATACGAAAACAGTATGCAGGTTCCTTGTGTCGAGAAAGTTGTTCTCAACATGGGTGTTGGCGAAGCAACTGCGGATTCCAAGAAACCTGCCAGAGCAGCCGAGGATTTGAGCCTTATTGCCGGGCAGAAAGCTATTGTTACACATGCACGTAATTCTGTTGCGACGTTTAAAGTTCGCGAAGGAATGCCTCTCGGAGCAAAAGTAACATTGCGTAGAGACCGTATGTACGAATTTCTGGATCGTCTGGTAACGATTGCTTTGCCACGCGTTCGCGATTTTCGTGGTCTTAATCCTAAAAGTTTTGACGGTCGTGGCAATTTTGCCATGGGTATCAAAGAACACATTGTGTTCCCGGAAATTAACTACGATCAGGTAGATCAGATCTGGGGTATGGATATCATCGTTTGTACGACAGCGAAAACGGATGATGAAGCACGTGAATTGTTGCGTGGTTTCAATTTTCCGTTCCGTGCGTAACGGCAAGCGTAGCGAGGTAAAATTATGGCCAAAACAAGTGCCGTTGAGAAGAACAATCATCGTCGTGCGATGGTTAAGCAATATGCCGCACGTCGTGCGCGTCTGAAAGCAATTATAATGGATCAGAAGGTTCCGCTTGAAGAGCGGTTCCGCGCATCTATTCAACTTGCAGAGTTGCCTCGTAACTCTGCAAAGGTTCGTATTCGCAACCGCTGTGAAGTAACCGGTCGTCCGCGTGGTTATTATCGCAAGCTTAAAATGTCGCGTATTGCATTGCGTGATCTTGGTTCGTTCGGTCATATTCCGGGCGTTGTCAAATCAAGCTGGTAAGAGGAGTTTTGTAAATGTCTATGTCAGATCCTCTTGGAGATATGCTTACCCGCATTCGTAACGCGCTCGGACGTAAAAAAACCAGAGTTTCGACTCCTGCGTCCCGGTTGCGTGCGCGTGTTCTCGACGTTCTTCAGACAGAAGGTTATATCCGCGGATATAGCCAGATCGATTTCGAGAACGGAAAATCGGAACTTGAAATTGAATTGAAATATTTCGATGGTGCACCGGTTATTCGGGAAATTTCCCGTGTTTCAAAGCCCGGTCGCCGCGTTTATGTTTCAGTGAAGTCTATTCCACAAGTTGCAAACGGTCTCGGCATTTCGATCCTTTCAACTCCGAAAGGTGTGATGGCCGATCACGAGGCTCGTGAGCAGAATGTTGGTGGGGAGCTTCTTTGCCGCATCTTCTAATGGATGTCGGAGAAAGCTAGAAAGATAGGTTATAACAATGTCACGTATTGGAAAAAAACCGATTCATGTCCCGGCTGGCATTACTGCTTCAGTTGACGGGCAGGCGATCAAGGTCAAGGGGCCGAAGGGAGAGTTGAGTTTTGTCGCTGATGATGAAGTTCATCTCAAATTGGAAGATAATGTGGTTCATGTCACGCCACGTGACCAAACCAAGGAAGCACGTTCTAAATGGGGCATGTCCCGTTCGATGATTGAAAATATCATTGAAGGTGTTAAGAGCGGCTTCGAGAAAAAGCTTGAAATAAACGGTGTCGGTTATCGTGCTGCGATGCAAGGCAAGAATGTTCAGCTTTCTTTGGGTTTTAGTCATGATGTGGTTTATCATGTTCCTGAAGGCATTACAGTTGCCGTGCCCAAGCCTACTGAAATTCTGGTTTCAGGTATTGATAAGCAGAAAGTAGGGCAGGTTGCTGCGGAAATTCGCGAATATCGCGGACCAGAACCTTATAAAGGTAAGGGTGTCAAATATGCGAACGAGCGTATTGTTCGCAAAGAAGGCAAGAAGAAATAAGGAACTTGGGTCATGGCTTCGCCTAAAGAAATACTTCAGCGCCGCGCACAGCGCGTTCGCCGGCAAGTTAAAGCAGTCGCTAACGGCCGCTTGAGATTGAGCGTTCATCGCTCGAATATGAATATCTATGTTCAGATCATTGATGATCTTCACAGTCGTACAGTCGCATCGGCTTCAACTTTGGATAAGGAACTTCGTTCCTCGCTTAAAGGTGGCGCCAATGTGGAAGCTGCAACAGCAGTTGGCAAGCTTATTGCCGAACGGGCAAAAGCTGCCGGTGTCAAGGACGTTGTGTTTGATCGTGGTGCCTATATTTATCACGGTCGTATCAAGGCTCTTGCCGATGCGGCCCGCGAAGGTGGTTTGAGCTTCTAAGTTGTCGGCCCGGATTTTTCGGGCCTTTCGCCCAGGAATTCCTCTTTTTGGAGGAATTCTTTTTTGATAAGTGCTTCCGGAAAAGAAAAAGGAATTAGGAATGGCACAAAAAGAACGTAACAATCGTGATGAGCGTCATGAGGAACGTGATAGCGAGTTTGTTGACAGACTCGTCCATATTAATCGCGTCGCCAAAGTCGTAAAGGGTGGTCGTCGCTTCGGCTTTGCTGCTCTTGTTGTTGTTGGTGACCAGAAGGGTCGTGTCGGTTTCGGTCACGGCAAAGCTCGCGAAGTGCCTGAAGCAATTCGTAAAGCGACGGAAGCAGCCAAGCATGAAATGATTTATGTGCCGCTGCGTTCGGGACGTACACTTCATCATGATGTTGAAGGGCGTCATGGTGCCGGACGTGTATTGTTGAGATCGGCTGCTGCCGGTACCGGTATCATTGCCGGTGGTCCGATGCGTGCTGTTTTTGAAACACTCGGTATGCAGGATGTTGTTGCAAAATCGCTCGGTTCATCGAACCCTTACAACATGATTCGCGCGACATTCGATGCGTTGAAACGTCAGGTTCATCCGAAGGATATTGCTGCCCAGCGCGGCATTAAATATTCGACGTTGCAGGCCCGTCGTCAAAGCTTGATCGGCAATGAAGAGTAATTCGTGGAACTTGCGATATAGAGGAATTTGAAAATGGTTGGGAAAAAAACCCATAATGGCAAAAAGGTTACTGTCGAGCAAATCGGCAGCCCGATTCGTCGTCCGCAAGTTCAACGTGCCACGTTGAAGGGGCTTGGACTTAACAAAATGCATCGCCGCAGCACATTGAACGATACCCCGGCTGTGCGTGGTATGATTGCAAAAGTAGAGCATCTCGTCCGCGTTGTGGATGAAGGCTGAGGATTGTAGGAGTAAAGAACATGAAACTCAATCAACTGCGCGATCAAGAAGGCGCTACAAAGAATCGCAAAAGAGTAGGACGCGGCATCGGTTCCGGAATGGGTAAGACTGCCGGACGCGGTGTTAAAGGCCAGAAAGCACGTTCAGGTGTGGCTATTAACGGTTTTGAAGGCGGGCAAATGCCTGTTTACCGTCGCCTGCCGAAACGCGGTTTTAACAATATTTTTTCAAAAAGCTTCAATGAAGTATCGGTTGGCCGTATTCAGGCTGCTATCGACGCTGGCAAATTGGATGCCGCAAAGCCGGTAGATGGTGCAGCGTTGAAGGCTGCAGGCATTATCCGTCGCGAAAAAGATGGCATTCGGCTTCTCTCGGATGGTGAATTGAAAGCCAAAGTGACATTTGACATTGCCGGCGCTTCCAAAGCCGCGATTGAAAAAGTTAGCAAGGCCGGTGGCGTTGTTAATCTTCGTGGCTCTGCCGAATAATTCATTCGCTTGTACAGTTCCGGTCTGGTGTGACGTGATAAACGTTCATTCCAGACCTTTTTTTATGAATTATTTCATGTTGCAAAAACTATTTTTATCAGGCAAAACGGCCTTGAGTTAAAATAGCTTTAACAGGCGTTGTTTCTCTTTGCGTTTTTTTGCGCAGGGGGGTAAAGCATGTGTTGATTTTCACGGTATCTTGCCGTGAATTAAAACCGGAGAGATTTTATGGCATCTGCCGCAGAACAACTGGCTTCCAATCTTAATTTTGGCGCATTTTCGCGCGCTACCGAACTGAAGAAACGTATCTGGTTTACTTTGGGTGCATTGCTTGTCTATCGTTTCGGTACTTACATTCCCATGCCGGGAATCGATGTTGATGCATTAAGACAGACATTTGCCCAGCACGCATCCGGCGTTTTGGGTCTATTCAATATGTTTGCCGGTGGTGCTGTCGGGCGTATGGCGATTTTTGCACTCGGCATTATGCCATATATTTCAGCCTCGATCATCGTGCAGTTGATGACTTCCGTGATCCCTTCGCTTGAAGCTTTGAAGAAGGAAGGCGAGACGGGGCGAAAGATTATTAATCAATATACCCGTTATGGAACTGTTTTTCTGGCGTTGATCCAGGCTTATGGTATTGCTATAGCGCTTGAGAGCGGAATGGGAACGGGTCTGCAGATTGTGACCGAACCCGGAATGATGTTCAGAATCAGTGCTGTTATTACGCTGACCGGCGGCACGATCTTTTTGATGTGGCTGGGCGAGCAGATCACCTCTCGCGGAATTGGTAACGGTATATCGCTCATTATTTTTGCAGGTATTGTTGCAAATCTTCCCTCGGCGATTGCGCAGCTTTTGACAGCTCATGCGCAAGCCGATCTTTCAACATTCATGTTGCTTCTTATTATTGTTATTTGTATTGCGGTTATTGCTGTTATCGTTTTTGTGGAACGGGCGCAACGCCGGATAATTATTCAATATCCCAATCGTCAGATGGGTAACCGGATGTTCAAAGGCGATACATCGAATTTGCCGTTGAAGCTTAACACTGCCGGTGTCATTCCTCCCATTTTTGCTTCGTCACTTTTGATGCTGCCGGCAACGATAAATAATTTTTCGCAAAACATGCCTCATTGGCTGCAGACGATTTCGTTTTCGTTAAGCCATGGGCAGCCGCTTTATATGGTGGTTTATGCGGGGCTTATGGCATTTTTCTGTTTCTTTTACACGGCCATCGTTTTCAATCCGAAAGACACAGCCGACCAGTTGAAAAAACATTCAGGCTTTATTCCCGGAATAAGACCTGGCGAACGGACAGCGCAATATATTGATTATGTGCTTACACGCATTACCGTTGTAGGGGCTATCTATATTATTCTAGTTTGCCTGTTGCCGGAATTTTTAATGTCGACCTTGCATGTTCCGTTCTATCTTGGTGGTACGTCGCTTTTGATCGTTGTGACTGTTACACTTGATACAATTGCACAAATTCAGGGGCATCTCGTCGCTCACCAATATGAAGGCTTGCTTAAGAAATCAAAACTCAGAAGCGGGAAAAGAAATAGATGAAACTGATCTTTTTAGGACCGCCCGGTGCCGGTAAGGGTACTCAGGCAAAGATTTTGACCGAAA
This sequence comes from Bartonella sp. B10834G3, assembly GCF_016102505.1. Lineage (NCBI taxonomy): Bacteria > Pseudomonadati > Pseudomonadota > Alphaproteobacteria > Hyphomicrobiales > Bartonellaceae > Bartonella > Bartonella sp. B10834G3. Next base: position 655,543 of record NZ_JACFOM010000002.1, on the reverse strand, counting down.
AATACGGCATACCGCAACTATCAACTGGTGACATGTTGCGTGCGGCTGTTGCTGCCGGAACAGAAGTCGGTAAACGTGCAAAGTCGATTATGGATGCCGGCGGGCTGGTTTCCGACGAGATTGTGAACCAGATTGTTTCGGAGCGGATTGACGAGCCGGACTGTTCAAAAGGCTTTATCCTTGACGGGTATCCGAGAACGGTAGGGCAGGCAGAGGCTTTGCAGGAAATTCTGAATAGCAAACATACGAAACTGGACGCAGTGATCGAGCTTGTTGTTGATCGGAATGCACTTGTTGATCGTATGAAGACCCGCGTTGCAGAAACCATTGCCGCAGGTGGCAAGGTGCGCTCCGATGATAATCCGGAAGCATTTGCGAAGCGGCTCGTAGAATATAGTGATAAAACTGCTCCCTTGTCGCAGTTTTATGAAAAAACCGGACTGTTGAAGAAAATTGATGGTATGGCTTCTGTCAAGGATGTCACACTTGCAATCGAAAAAGCACTTCACTGATAACAGTCTGTCATATAAGTGAAAGAGGAGTTGACTTTTCCGGCGAAATCCGTCAAAGACAGCACAATTTCATTTTTTTGAGAGATGATTGGAATCGGCATTGTGTGCGGTTCTGGTCGTTTTGTGCTTTAGTTCAGTGTTGACTAAAGTGCAAATGGTTGAAATTTAATTTAAGGAGAACAGGCGTGGCTCGTATTGCTGGCGTCAACATCCCGACGAATAAGCGCGTTATTATCGCTCTTCAGTACATTCACGGGATTGGACCGAAATTTGCTAAAGAAATCGTTGATAAAGTCGGTATTCCTGCTGAGCGCCGTGTGAGTGAACTTTCGGATGCTGAAGTTCTTCAAATCCGTGAAGCTATCGATCACGATTATCAGGTGGAAGGTGACCTTCGCCGCGAAGTTTCGATGAATATCAAGCGTCTCATGGATCTTGGTTGCTATCGTGGTTTGCGTCATCGTCGTTCGTTGCCGGTTCGCGGTCAACGTACACATACCAATGCGCGTACCCGCAAAGGCCCGGCACGGGCTATTGCCGGTAAGAAGAAATAATAGATAAAATAATTTTTGCCCCAATCAGCGTCATAGAACGAATAATAGTTTTTTTTATTATGTTGGTCGGGGTCAATAAGGTGTAGCCGCTGGAAATACGGCGGTGCAGAGATCAGTGAAAGGAAAATTATGGCCAAAGAGCCTACGCGTATTCGCCGTCGCGAACGTAAAAATATTTCGTCGGGCGTTGCCCATGTCAATTCGACATTCAATAACACGCTCATAACAATTACCGATGCCCAAGGAAATACGATTTCCTGGTCGTCTGCCGGTGCACAGGGCTTTAAAGGCTCGCGTAAATCGACACCTTTCGCCGCTCAGGTAGCAGCAGAAGATTGTGCAAAAAAGGCGCAAGATCACGGTATGCGGTCTCTCGAAGTAGAAGTTTGCGGACCGGGTTCCGGTCGTGAATCAGCTTTGAGAGCACTTCAGGCTGCAGGTTTTATTATTACATCTATTCGTGATGTGACACCCATTCCGCATAATGGTTGCCGTCCGCGTAAGAAACGCCGCGTTTAATCCGGTTGTTTTTCGGTGTCAGAGCTTGGCTCTGGCGTTCAAGCTGGCCGTCACGGCTGAATGGTGACGGAAGTAAAGGACAGGAATAGGAATATGATCCAGAAAAACTGGCAGGAACTGATTAAGCCTAACAAAGTCGAGTTTCAGACGCAGGGTGGTTCTAACAAAGCTGTTGTGATCGCCGAGCCGCTGGAGCGTGGTTTTGGTTTGACATTAGGTAACGCTTTACGGCGTGTATTACTGTCTTCTTTGCGCGGTGCGGCAATTACTGCTGTGCAGATTGATGGTGTGTTGCACGAATTTTCGTCGATACCCGGTGTGCGGGAAGACGTTACAGATATTATTCTGAATATCAAGGAAATCGCCATCCGCATGGAAGGCGAAGGTCCGAAACGGATGGTCGTTCGCAAAGAAGGTCCGGGTGTTGTCACAGCAGGCGATATCCAGACAGTCGGCGATGTCGAGATTCTCAATCCGGAACATGTGATTTGCACGCTCGATCAGGGTGCCGAGATCAGAATGGAATTTACGGTCAACACCGGTAAGGGCTACGTTCCTGCCGATCGCAATCGTAATGAAGATGCTCCAATCGGGCTTATTCCCGTTGATAGCCTCTATTCTCCCATTCGCAAAGTTTCGTACAAGATCGAGAACACACGCGAAGGTCAAGTTCTCGACTACGACAAGTTGATCCTGACTGTCGAGACGAACGGTGCGGTTAGTGCGGAAGACGCTGTAGCTTTTGCTGCCCGTATCCTGCAAGACCAGCTTTCTGTCTTCGTCAATTTTGAAGAACCGCAGAAAGAAGCTCCGCAAGAGCAGGTTTCCGAGCTTGCATTCAACCCCGCATTGCTCAAGAAAGTGGATGAACTGGAGCTTTCGGTTCGTTCGGCCAATTGTCTTAAAAACGACAATATCGTTTATATTGGTGACCTTATCCAGAAAACGGAAGCAGAAATGCTGCGTACGCCGAATTTTGGTCGTAAGTCACTTAATGAAATCAAGGAAGTTCTCGCGTCAATGGGGCTTCATCTTGGTATGGAAATCCCCGCTTGGCCGCCAGAGAATATCGACGACCTCGCAAAACGTTATGAAGATCAATACTGAGTTAGAAATTAAGGAGAAGGCTCATGCGCCATGGTAAATCAGGCCGCAAGCTGAACCGCACTGCTAGTCACCGTAAGGCGATGTTTGCCAATATGGCAACGTCACTGATCGAGCATGAGCAGATCGTGACGACGCTTCCAAAGGCAAAAGAAATCCGCCCGATTGTCGAGAAATTGGTAACATTAGGCAAACGTGGAGGTCTCCATGCTCGCCGTCAAGCCATTTCGGCAATTCGCGATGCAAAGCAGGTAGCAAAGCTTTTTGATACTTTGGCTCCCCGTTACGCAAATCGCAATGGTGGTTACCTTCGTATTATGAAAGCAGGGTTCCGTCAGGGTGATAATGCTCCGTTGGCTGTCGTCGAATTTGTAGAACGCGACGTAAATGCCAAAGGTGCGGCTGACAAAGCACGTGTTGAAGCTGCTGCCAAGGAAACAGAAGCAGCTTGATTGGCTATCATTTGAAAAAATGATTGATAATTAAAAGAAACCCGCTGTCAAAGCGGGTTTTTTGTTTTTCTGCTTTTTTGCGTTGAAATCGGAATTTTCGCGTTTTGGTTCGATTCCGGTTGCCGCGTTTTTTCATTGGAATGAATTGGCATTTTATGATTTTTGTTGATGACAGTGTGGGGAATTGTTGCCCGGCAAACGAGCTCGCACTTGGTTGCTAACAGCCGCAGTGCAGAAAGTTGGCGTTCCATTGTGTTGATTGAAATCGGGGCATAAGCCTGCTTCACGATTGAAGAAGTAATCCGCATTGTTGCAGCCATTTATAATAGTTTGCAGATGAATGGTGTTCTGTTTATAAAATAGCCCGCCGGTTGAATTTCAATATCCATTAATACTTGCACCAAAACCCGATCAGATCGCCATTTGTCTTGCCGGCGTTTCCTTCCCCCGTCTTATCAATATGATCGTTTGGAGAGTGAAAGAAGGTATCGGCGTCGGGCGGAGTGAGGATAATCTGATATGAAATAGATGATAATCGGGTAAATTAAAGCTCCCGAAGATCAATGTTGAATTACCCTCGATGTCACGCAAGCTTTACATATGTTATGCGAAGTTTTTGATAACTGTCGGATGGGCTGAAAAGGTGTGCAGCGGGGGGGGCTGTGAAGCGATTGATCGTAAAATCATACGGATTTACGGGTGCATCGAGACGTGCAACTGCTGACAGACAGAATAATAAAGTCCATTCAATTTCGTTCTTTTGACAAAATCATAAATAAAATGCGAATCTGTTAAAGGCTGTCGAATAAAGGTCGTTTCTTTTGATGAAACGCTTATAGATTGAAAACTGCCCGAACTGTTACAGGAATAAAGTCATTTGTAAGGAAACAAGAATGAAAACGACTTTCAAGGCCATTGTTCTCTTCAGCTTATTGACAGCCTTTCTACCTCAAGCCGGTCTTGCAGAAGTTCCGCAGTCGCAAGCAGAGATCAAATTGAGTTTCGCGCCTCTGGTTAAAAAGACCGCACCGTCGGTTGTGAATGTCTATGCTGCAAGAATCGTTCGTGCGCGGTCACCTTTTGCCAATGATCCGTTTTTTGAACAGTTTTTCGGACAATCGTTCAAAAATTCACCTTCGCGCAAACAGTCATCTCTGGGGTCGGGCGTGATAGTCGATGAGAGCGGTCTGATTGTCACGAACTATCATGTTATTCGTGATGCTGACGAAATCAAGGTTGCTTTGTCGGATGGCCGCGAATTTGAAAGTAAAGTTATGCTTAAAGATGAAGCGACCGATATAGCTGTCCTGAAAATTACGCCCAAGGGCGCACCTTTTCCGGTATTGCCGCTCGGTGATTCAGATGCGGTTGAGGTCGGCGATCTCGTTTTGGCAATCGGCGACCCCTTTGGCGTCGGGCAAACTGTTACAAGCGGCATCGTATCGGCGCAGGCACGCACCCGCGTGGGAATATCCGATTTCGACTTTTTTATCCAGACAGATGCTCCGATCAATCCCGGTAATTCGGGCGGCGCGCTTATTGATATGAAAGGCGAGCTGATTGGCATCAATACGGCCATCTATTCCCAATCGGGAGGGTCGGTCGGGATTGGTTTTGCAATTCCGGCAAATCTTGTAAAAACCGTTCTTGATGCGGTAAAAAGAGGCGAGCAGACATTTGAACCTCCCTATATCGGTGCTTCTTTTCAAAATGTAACGGCAGATGTTGCCGAAGGTTTGGGAATGGCTCAACCTTATGGCGCCATTATTATTGATGTTGCAAAGGGAAGCCCTGCTGAAAAAGCCGGTCTTAAAATCGGTGATGTTATTTTGAAGGCACAAAATGTGCGTATTGATAATCCGGACAGCCTTGGTTACCGCCTGATGACAACGGGAATCGGTCATACGCTCGATATTGAGTATCTGAGAAACGGCGAGACCGGAAAGACCTCTATTTCTCTCACTTCGGTTCCCGAAAACGAGGTTTCACGTCCGGAAAAATTGACAGGAAATACTCCTTTTACCGGTGCCGAAGTTATGAATTTGACGCCAATGAATGCACGCCGGTTTCATGTAGCACCAGATGCGGCAGGTGTTGTAATCAACAATGTCGACGATAATAGCAATGCCGCCGGTCTCTTTCAGCGCGGAGACATTATCCATGGTCTCAATGGCAAGGAAGTCAAGACAGTTGCCGATTTGAAAAAAATTCTTTCAGGCGGTCAACCGCGTATCTGGCAGCTTGAATATGAACGGAACGGCATGTTGGTTCGGCAATTCGTACGTTGAGGTATTTTTTTGGCTAACGATCTTTTTTCCGCTACGACCGATTTGCAGATGGACAAGACCAAACCGCTTGCCGAGCGTATGCGGCCTCAACATCTGTCAGAAGTTATCGGGCAAGAACATATCACCGGTCCGGAAGGCGCATTAAGCAGAATGATCGCCTCCGGTTCGATGGGGTCAATGATTTTCTGGGGACCACCCGGTACAGGCAAAACAACTGTTGCAAGATTACTTGCAAATGAAACGGAACTCGCTTTCGAGCAGATTTCGGCAATTTTTTCCGGTGTGAGCGAACTTAAAAAAGTATTTGAAAGTGCGCGCGCAAGACGGATGTCCGGCAGGCAGACGTTGCTGTTTGTCGACGAAATACACCGGTTCAATCGTGCACAACAGGATAGTTTTTTGCCGGTTATGGAAGATGGTACGGTTATTCTTGTGGGGGCAACAACGGAAAATCCGTCTTTCGAGCTTAATGCGGCGTTACTTTCGCGCGCACGTGTGCTGACATTCCATTCACTTGATGAAAAGAGTCTGGCAACAATTCTTGAAAGAGCCGAAAAAATAGAAGGCAAGCCACTTCCTGTCGACGAGGGGGCCCGTGATATGCTGGTACGTATGGCCGATGGAGATGGTCGCGCCGTACTTACAATGGCAGAAGAACTATGGAGGGCTGCACGGTCAGGCGAGGTGTTCAATGAAACAACCTTGCAGGAGATTGTCCAGCAACGTGCGGCGATCTATGACAAAGGGCAGGATGGGCATTATAATCTCATATCTGCTCTTCATAAGTCGGTACGCGGTTCGGACCCAGATGCAGCCCTTTACTATCTCTCGCGTATGCTGGATGCAGGCGAAAACCCGCATTATATCGGAAGGCGGCTCGTGCGTATGGCGGTTGAAGATATAGGATTGGCAGATCCGCAGGCTCTCGTCATTGCCAATGCCGCGAAAGATGCCTACGATTATCTTGGCTCACCCGAAGGCGAACTGGCATTTGCCCAAGCCTGTATTTATCTCGCAACCGCTCCCAAATCCAATGCCGGTTATGTGGCATTCAATAAGGCTATGCGTTCGGCGCGCCAGAACGGTTCGTTAATGCCGCCCAAATATATTCTTAATGCGCCGACAAAACTTATGAAACAGGAAGGTTATAACGAAGGTTATCATTATGACCATGATGAGCCTGACGCATTTTCAGGACAGGAATATTTTCCTGAAAAAATGGGACATCAGCATTATTATGATCCGCCTGAACGTGGCTTTGAACGTGAAATAAAAAAGCGCTTGGAATGGTGGGAAAGACTACGTAAAGAACGTAACAGACAAAAATAAACTTGGTATAAGCAGGTAAAATTCAAACTCGTGCGATGAAAATTGCTAAATCCCCCCTATAATCTCCGTCAGGAGATTTAAATGAATCCTTTTAAACGGAGATTATCAAATATGTTGAAAAAGTTGGGCATCCTTTTTCTATCGGCCAGTTTTTTGACCGCATGTGAAACAACGAATCCCTATACCGGTGAAAGTCAGGTATCAAAAACTGCAACTGGCGCAACAATCGGTGCCGTAGCTGGTGCTCTCGGCGGGCTGATGGTGGGTGGTTCAAGCCACGCCCAAAGAAATGCGGTGTTGATCGGTGCAGGCGTCGGCGCACTCGGTGGTGGACTTATTGGTAATTATATGGACCGTCAGGAAGCCGAGCTTCGTCAACAATTGCAGGGAACCGGTGTGTCTGTTACCCGTTATGGCGACCAAATACGCCTGAATATGCCTGGAAATATCACCTTCAATACCGATCAGGATTCAGTCAAAGGGCAATTTTATCCGGTGTTGAACTCTGTCGCTATCGTCTTAAAGAAATATAACAAATCGCTTGTCGATGTTTTCGGTTTTACCGATTCGACCGGAAGTCTTGCACACAATCAGGACCTCTCGCAACGGCGCGCGCTCGCAGTTGCCAATTATCTTAATAGTCAAGGTATTGATGGCCGACGCCTTGCAGTTCAAGGCTACGGGCCATCAAACCCGATTGCGTCGAACGATACTGTCGAGGGCCGTTCACAAAACCGCCGTGTAGAAATCCAGATTGCTCCCCTGCGTCAGGACGGTTATTGATTTTAACAGTTGGAACATCGTCTTTTGAAAACCGCCGCCTTATGCGGCGGTTTTGTTTTATTGAAGCTTGTTTGTCGTGAGAACATTATTAGAACAAAAATATATAATAATGTAAAAACAACAGGTTGTCCCACTTGTAAAATGAGAACAAATGGTGTACAAAAAGATCACGAAATAAATGAGTGCTCTAGCTTCATATAATAGAAAAGGTTAGTGTAAGATGGCACAAAATACATTGCGACTCGTTGAGGATAAAACAGTGGATAAATCGAAAGCTCTGGATGCCGCACTATCCCAGATAGAACGTTCATTTGGCAAAGGCTCTATTATGCGCCTTGGCGATAACAAGCATATTGTAGAAATCGAAACAGTTCCGACAGGCTCGTTATCGCTGGATATTGCCCTCGGAGTGGGGGGGCTTCCCAAAGGGCGTATCGTGGAAATTTACGGTCCTGAAAGTTCCGGTAAAACGACTTTGGCTCTTCATACAATTGCCGAAGCTCAAAAGCGCGGTGGAATTTGTGCATTTATTGATGCCGAACATGCGCTTGATCCGGTCTATGCCCGCAAGCTTGGTGTTGATATTGAAAACCTTCTGATTTCCCAGCCTGATACCGGCGAACAAGCATTGGAAATCACCGATACGCTGGTTCGCTCCGGTGCTGTGGATGTTCTGGTTGTTGACTCTGTCGCGGCTTTGACACCTCGTGCAGAAATCGAAGGCGAAATGGGGGATTCACTTCCCGGTCTGCAAGCACGGTTGATGAGTCAGGCTCTGCGTAAACTGACAGCGTCGATTTCCCGCTCGAATTGTATGGTCATCTTTATCAACCAGATCCGTATGAAGATCGGTGTCATGTTCGGTTCCCCCGAAACGACGACAGGTGGCAATGCTTTGAAATTTTATGCTTCCGTCCGTCTTGATATTCGGCGCATCGGTTCGATCAAGGATCGTGATGAGGTTGTAGGTAACCAGACACGCGTTAAAGTGGTCAAAAACAAACTCGCTCCTCCGTTCAAGCAAGTAGAATTCGACATTATGTATGGCGAAGGCATTTCCAAACTTGGCGAGCTTATCGATCTCGGTGTTAAAGTCGGAATTGTTGAAAAGTCCGGTGCATGGTTCTCTTATAATTCGCAACGTTTGGGGCAAGGGCGCGAAAATGCAAAGCAGTTTTTGCGTGAGAATAAGGAAGTTGCTGATGAAATTGAAGCAGCCCTGCGGCAAAACGCCGGTTTGATTGCAACAGAATTGCTGGAAAATGGCGGTCCGGAATCAGATGGTGAAAGCGAAGCGGTTTGATATTTTGGTTTCTACAATATGAAATTGAAATATAAATTCGGTAAAAGCTTTATCACTCGTCATTAGTTCATCACGAATAAACAAACGGCGTCAGAATATAGGTCGTTTGTTTTTGTCGCGTAAAAAACCGGTTTAAATTCTGTCAGATGAAATGTCGGTTTAAATTTTGTTAGATAAAACGTCGGTTTAAATTTTGTCAGATGAAACCGCGGTTTGAAAGTTGGCTTTATAAAGCAAAAATAACAATTTGAAATTATAAACTATTTGATTGATAGGGAGCCGTGCAAAATTTGCTACGGCTCCTTTCTTATAAAATATCAGGCAAAATATCCGGTAGCAAAAGCGCATTGACGAGCGGTCGTTAAGGGGAAATAGAATGGCTATCGTTCGTTTTCGGATAATGTAAAATCCCGTTGGCCGAAGACAAATTGCATTATCGGAATTAGATCGGGCGTTCACGGCGCGTCATCGCCAGTGATGGGGCTTGAAGAACCGGAATAGAGCTATGTCGAATGTAGACATTGCATCAAGCTTTAAAAATATTTCCTGTTATAGAAATCATTTTCCGGTTTTGGCGGAACGCACTTAGTATGCTGTTTATCTCAAGAGCGGTTACAGTTATTGGACATATTCATAAAGGTCACATTGTGCGTTACGAAACAGATGCCCATGTAAAAAGCGAATAATAAATCACATTGGTAAAGTGGCGTTAAAAAGTGGTTTCCAGATCAATGAATATGCTCTAAAAGGCAGACAATATAGTTTTAAAAAATCCTAAAAGCGCAACAGCGCTTTATGGCCAGTACAGGTGTCAGTTATGAATAGTGTTAACGAGATCCGGTCAACTTTTCTGGATTATTTCCACAGAAACGGGCATGAGATTGTTCCCTCAAGTCCGCTTGTGCCCAGAAATGATCCGACATTGATGTTTACCAATGCAGGAATGGTACAATTCAAGAATGTTTTTACCGGTCTTGAGCAGCGCCCTTATAAAAGAGCGACAACAGCACAAAAATGTGTTCGTGCCGGTGGTAAACACAATGATCTCGACAATGTCGGTTACACTGCACGCCACCACACGTTTTTCGAGATGCTCGGCAACTTTTCTTTCGGCGATTATTTCAAGGAACAGGCGATTTATTTTGCGTGGAATTTGTTGACCAAAGAATTTTGTTTGCCGAAAGAAAAGCTGTTGGTCACTGTTTATCACGAAGACGATGTGGCCGCTGATCTTTGGAAAAAGATTGCCGGGCTTTCTGACGACAAGATCATCAGGATTTCAACCAATGACAATTTCTGGGCCATGGGTGATACCGGCCCGTGCGGCCCCTGTTCCGAAATATTCTACGACCATGGTGATAAAATTTGGGGTGGAGTTCCGGGAAGTGCCGAAGAAGATGGTGACCGGTATATCGAAATCTGGAACCTTGTTTTCATGCAATACGAGCAGGTTACAAAAGACCAGCGTAATGATTTGCCGCGGCCATCCATTGATACCGGCATGGGATTGGAACGTATTGCGGCTGTCTTGCAGGGTGTTCATGACAATTATGATATTGACCTTTTCAAAACGTTGATCCGCGCTTCGGAAGAAGCAACAGGTGTCAAAGCAGAAGGTGAATTTGTTGCAAGTCACCGCGTTATTGCCGATCATTTGCGCTCATCCGCATTCCTCATTGCCGACGGTGTTTTGCCGTCAAACGAGGGGCGCGGCTATGTATTGCGCCGGATTATGCGTCGCGCCATGCGTCATGCCGAATTGCTTGGCGCTAAGGAACCTTTGATGTGGCGCCTTCTGCCGACATTGATACGCGAAATGGGTCAAGCCTATCCCGAACTTATACGGGCAGAGGCACTTATTTCGGAAACTTTGCGGTTGGAAGAAACACGCTTCCGCAAGACTTTGGAGCGCGGCCTCAATCTGTTGAACGAGGCAAGCCATAATCTGCAATCGGGGGATCATCTTGATGGCGAAACCGCATTCAAACTGTATGACACCTATGGTTTTCCGCTTGATCTTACTCAGGATGCGCTTCGTCGCCGCAATATAACGGTTGATGTCGAGGCTTTCGACAAGGCCATGGAACGGCAAAAAGCCGAAGCCCGTGCCAATTGGGCGGGTTCGGGTGAAGAAGCAACCGAAACCGTCTGGTTTGCTGTCAGAGATCGCGTCGGTTCGACCGAATTTCTTGGCTATGAGACAGAAAAAGCTGAAGCAGTGATTACTGCCATTGTCAAAGATGGAAAGATCGTCGACGAGCTTAAGGAAGGTGAAGAAGGGGCATTGGTGGTTAACCAGACGCCTTTCTATGGTGAATCGGGCGGACAGGTCGGGGACACCGGCACAATTTCCGGCGAAAAATTTACTTTCGATGTCACGGATACACAGAAAAAAGCCAATGGTGTGTTCATCCACATCGGAAGCTCGAAAAAAGGGTCAATCAAAACCGGTGACGTGGTCGAGCTTGATGTAGACCAAAAAAGACGCCGTAAAATCCGCGCCAATCATTCGGCAACACATCTTCTCCATGAAGCTCTTCGCGAAACACTTGGAACCCATGTCGCCCAGAAAGGGTCATTGGTAACACCGGAGCGCTTGCGTTTCGACTTTTCTCATCCGAAACCCATGACTGCCGAAGAAATCAAACAGGTTGAGGATTTGGCGAACGAAATCGTTTTGCAAAATAGCCCTGTCACCACACGGTTGATGAGCGTCGATGATGCGATTGCAGAAGGAGCTATGGCTCTGTTTGGCGAAAAATATGGTGACGAGGTTCGTGTTGTTTCTATGGGGCAAAGGGTTGACCCGACGAAGGTCGGAAATCGACCTTGGTCGCTCGAACTTTGTGGTGGTACGCATGTGAAACGTACCGGTGATATAGGACTTATCCGTATTGTATCGGAAAGTGCTGTTGCTGCGGGAGTTCGCCGTATCGAAGCATTGACCGGCGATGCCGCCCGTCATTATCTTGACGGTCAGGATCAACGCGTTCACGAAATTGCCAATGTGTTGAAAACAACGCCGCAGGAAGCACTGGAACGCGTCCATATTCTGGTCGAGGAACGTCGTAAACTTGAAAAAGAATTGAACGAAGCCAGAAAACAGTTGGCCTTGACTGGCGGCACAGCCAACCATTCAGAACCGGATATTGAAGAGATTAACGGTGTATCGTTTATGGGGCGCGTTGTTCATGGCGTTTCTCCAAAAGATTTGAAGCCATTGGCAGATGCCGGAAAGAACAAGATCGGAAGCGGTATTGTCGCTTTCATCGGCGTTTCGGAAGATGGCAAGGCAAGTGCCGTCGTTGGCGTTACCGATGATTTGACGAGCCGTTACAATGCGGTGGTTCTGGTCAAAGCCTTATCGGAAGTCCTTGGCGGCAAAGGCGGCGGCGGTCGGCCGGATATGGCGCAAGCCGGTGGACCGGACGGTCAAAAAGCCGACGATGCGCTCAAAGCTTTGCGGCAGAACCTGATAAAATAAGTTTAAAAAGCGGGCAAGTCCCGCTTTTTTATTGTTATCTTGCACAATTACACAATTGGCCGTTTCTGGTTTCAGGCAGCCGGATTTATGAATTTTATCGTTTTTGAACCTTTTGTCGAGCAGAAGCCGGTTGCTCTATGTTTTTTGTGAGATTTTATATTTTCATAAGAATTTATATCGCTTATTTAGTATAATTTTCACGATATTTTGTATTGTTAATATTCTTAACAAGATAACTTTTATATAGTTTTCTGAAAATAGATTGTTTCTTACGATTGAAGATCATCAAGTTTTGAGATGCTCTTTTGAAAAGTTAATTTTATTGACTTAAATTTAAAAGAAAAACGGTTTTTGATAGGCCAAGAAGACAGTGCGACCAATAGCTATTGTTTCAAAAATATTGATAAAGAGATCAGATGCCGATTTGATTTTGTAAGGCGATAATCCATTTCCCCGTCTTCCATTTCCCCGTCTTCCATTTCCTTGTCTTCCATCTCCGTGTTTTGCATTTCGGTGTCTAATGCCACGAAGAAATTAAGCTGTTGCCTATGTTCGTTCTTTATATCGGGGCGTTAGCGGAATGGAGCGAAGTGTCAAAAGCGATGAAACCGGATTGGCTTTTCGCCAGATTTATCTTTATCATTCGAGTGAAAAGACCTGTCAATGTGTCAATGAATGCAATACAGCACTCGCCGTTTCAGTGCTATTTTTCAGATTATTTGTCTCGAAATGTGTCGGCACTTCAAAATCATCTATCACATGAGATAGGCGACAGGAGAGTTTGAAGGAGGGCGTTTACGTTTCAGCTCCTGTTTTTTGCAGTGATGAATGCTATCGTTATGCATATGTGGGGTTCGATAGTCGACTTGCTTATGCGGCTACAGGGATAATGTCCGGCAGTTTTACAATGCCGGTTCTGCGATATTCATCACTTGACTGCCGGAACGAATGTTCAAGGCCAATTATTTTAGATAGGCGATCTAATGTTGGGCAACATTATCGTGGTTGAGTGCATGGGGTGAATGGTCGATCGTCAAGCCACCCGCTTTGAGAAGCGCTGTAAAGCGGCCACCTTTTTCAGCAAGTTCGTCAAAACTTCCTTGTTCGACAATGTGTCCACGATCCATAAACAAGACCAGATCGGCGTTACGGACTGTCGATAGGCGATGAGCAATGATAATCGTTGTGCGGTTCCGGCTTACTGTGTCGATTGCTTCTTTAACACGAGCTTCTGTTTCAACATCCAATGCACTTGTTGCTTCATCAAGAACGAAGATAGGGGAATTTTTCAATACGGCTCTTGCGATTGCGAGCCTCTGGCGTTCACCACCGGAAAGGAGAGAACCGCGTTCTCCCACCCTTGTGTCGTAACCATTGGTTTTTGCACGAATAAAATCATTGGCTGCCGCGATCTTGGCGGCTTCATATATCTCTTCGTCGGTTGCTTCAGGCCGGCCGATGCTGATATTTTCCTTGATCGTCCGGTTGAATAAACCGGAATCCTGAAACACGGTCGCCATGGCATGACGAAGTGATGCGCGATTGACCGTCCGTGTATCGACACCATCTATCGTTATCACGCCCGATTCAGGGTCATAGATGCGCTGCAAGAGATTAATCAGTGTTGTTTTACCGGCACCGGTAGGGCCGACAATAGCCGCCGTCTGGCCGGGCTTGATTTCAAAACTGATGTCATAGACACCTTGTAACGTGTTGGAGAATTCATGCGTTACATGGTCGAAACGAATGTCGCCTTTAACATTGGTCAAAGACGGTAAACCTTCCGGTTCGGCAGCAGCAATTGTTGAATCCATCATGTCGTAGAATGCATCAAGTTTTGCACGGTTGGAACCGATAAGATTGATAAAATTGCTGATTTGGTCGAGCTGTCCGATCATCATCTGTGAAAAGAAAACAAAAGCAACCACATCACCAATATTGAGAATGCCTTTTGAAACAAGATAGGCACCAAGAACAATGACAACGATGACTGTAATTGTCGAGGCCATGCGGTTAAGTCCGGCAGCCAATGCCCACCAGTTCAAAACCGGATATTGGGCTTTAAGAACATTTTGTGCGTTCTGTTTGACCCGCGCACTCTCTTCATCCCCGCGGTTATAGCTTTGAACAACCGAGACATTGGAAATGGAATCCGTGACATGTTCAAAGAGGGCAAGGTGGTATTTTTCGACCGATTCCTGACCGGTTTTGGTCTTGGTCATGACCAGTCGTGCAATCATAATGTAAATAATGCCAAGTGAAATCAGCACGATCGACAACCGGTAATCGGTCCAGATTGCGACACTCAACAAAATGACAAGCTGGATCATGGATGCCAAATGCTGACGCATGAATTCGAGCCACATGGTAAACATGGATTCACATGCGCGCAGCATGGTATGAAGTGCGTTGGATGTGCCTATCTTCTGGTGCCAGGCAAGCGGCATATTGATAATGCGCTGGTAGGATTCAGCCAATACTCCCAAGCGCCTGCGATGGGCGAGGCGGTCGGCACCGCGATCAACCATGACTGTTGCAATAATGGAAAACATGCCAAGTGCTGTCCACAGTGCAAGATAGGGAATCACCGCGGTAAATGTGTCACCGGCAGAAAAAGCAGTGCCGCTTGATACGGCTTGTGCAGTCAATGAAAGCTCGTCAATAATCCATCCGAAAATTTTCGGTATGAAAACTTGTACTGCCGCCATGGCAATATTGGCTGCACATATAATGATGACAGTTCTCTTTTCTGTCATCAAATAGCTGACTGCGCGCGTATAAGTTTTAAAAAGCGACAAGCTTATTCTCCAATGACGGCTTGCCCCGATAGCCGTCTGTTAAAAAATACGGTCAACTGTTTATAGCGTTTATGTAAGATGCGCTACCGTTCAATTTACGATCAGCGAAACCACTTTTAGCAACACAATGTAACGCTGCGTGATCGCGATGATAAATCATGTCGCTATTGTTGTCCGATGATGCTAGAGAGGGCGACAAGGAGATAATGATGGCCGGTGTAGAAATAAAACAAGTAGATGAAGATGAAAACGGCATGCGCGTCGACCGTTGGTTCAAGGCACACTATCCGGGGCTTGGATTTGGTCACTTGCAGAAGCTGTTGCGGTCGGGGCAGATTCGCGTTGATGGCGGTCGGGTCAAGTCGGATACAAGACTTCAAACCGGACAATCTGTCCGTGTTCCGCCGTTACCTGTTGATGAAAAGGGTACTCTACCGCTCACCGGCAAAACCATTCGCGGGCAGGACGACGGCGATGTTTTGAAGCAGATGCTGCTTTATGAAGACAAGAAGCTTTATGTGTTTAACAAACCGGCTGGTCTCGCCGTTCAGGGCGGCTCGGGTGTCACCCGTCATGTCGACGGAATGCTTGAAGCCTGGCGCAACCAAAAAGGCGAAAAACCGCGCCTCGTCCATCGTCTTGATCGTGATACATCGGGCGTACTGGTTGTTGCCAAAACACGCTCGGCCGCTCAAGCTTTGGCAGCAGCCTTTCGTGCACGTGAAACCAAGAAAACCTACTGGGCTTTGGTAAGGGGCGTTCCCAAAAAACGCGAAGACAAGATTTCAACTTGGCTCGTAAAAGAATCAACACCCGATGGCGATAAAATGCGGGTATGTCCCCATGGCGAACCGGATTCCGACCATGCGGTTTCGCATTATCGTGTTATTGATACACGTGGACAGATTTTGTCATGGCTCGAAATGGAACCTTATACCGGTCGTACTCACCAATTACGCGTTCATGCCGCCTATATTGGACACCCCATTATTGGCGACCCGAAATATTTTTATGCAGACCAGAATTGGGAACTACCCGGTGGCATCCAGAACCGGCTACATCTTCATGCACGGCGCATAAGAATTCCTAATCCGTCGGGCGGGATATTGGACGTAACAGCACCGCTGCCACCCCACATGGTTCAAAGTTTCAATCTTCTCGCTTTTGATGAAAATGACGGAGATACCGATTGAGCGACACGCCGCTTCGCCTTGCGCTTTTTGATTGTGATGGAACACTGGTTGATAGTGCATTCACTATCCAGCATGTGATGACCACGGTGTTCCAACAATTTTCATATAAAGAGCCAAGCCTTGATGAAACCGAAAGGGTCATAGGCCTTTCGCTTGAAGTTGCAATAGCAGAGCTGCTGAAACGTCCGGTGGATGATGAAATTCTTGAAATGGCAACGGCCTATAAGCAGAATTTCGCAAAATTCAGGGGGGATATTTCTTTTACCGAACCACTTTTCCCCGGAATTATGGAAACCTTGACGACGCTTGAACAGAACGATGATATTTTGTTGGGGCTTGTTACCGGAAAGACGCGATTGGCCGTCGATAAAATCTGTGAAGCATACAAACTTCATTGTTTTATCACCATCAAAACAGCCGATGATTGCCCTTCAAAACCCAATCCCGCCATGGTTCTGGAAAGCTGTAAACAGACTGGTGTTTCACCCGATAATACATTTGTAATTGGCGATTCGATTTACGACATGCAAATGGCCAAACTCGCCCATGCGAATGCAATCGGCGTTTCATGGGGTTATCATACGCCCGAAGCACTGAAAGAGGCGGGAGCGGGAACAATTGTCCGCGAACCGGAAGAGTTAATTCCGATATTGGAAAGAAAAAGCAATGCGTGAATTTCTTGAAGAATTGAATGATGAAGCCGAAAAGTCCGATCCGGTAAAACAGGCACAGCTCCTATCCAGACGCGAATTGCCGAAACGTTTTTATAAAAACGCAGCAGTCGAACAGGAAGGCGGCACATTTGCGGTGGTGCTTGACGGTAAAACCGTCAAAACTCCGGCGCGGAATAAATTGGTTTTGCCCAATGAAGCTCTTGCCCGCATGGTTGCATGCGAATTCAATGCCCAAAAACAGACAATTGATCCTGCAAAAATGCCGATTACACGTCTTGTCAATTCCATTATTGATGGCGTCATCGACCATATGGAAGCCGTACGCGATGAAATATTGGAATTTGCAGGCAATGATATGCTCTTTTATCGTGCCGATTCACCAAAGGAACTTGCTGAAAGACAACATCTTCATTGGGACCCCGTATTGGACTGGATCCACCAGAATTATGGTGCGCGCTTCATGCTGACTGAAGGGGTCATGTTTGTAAAACAGCCCGATGAATCAATTCTGGCAATAGAAAATGCGCTCAAGGCTGTAGATTCGCCTTATGTGCTTGCGGCCTTACATTCCATCACCACACTTTGTGGCTCGGCTTTGCTCGCGCTTGCTGTCTGGAAAGGAAAAATAAATCTTTCACAAGCCTGGCAACTTGCCCATCTTGACGAGGATTGGACGATTGAACATTGGGGGGAAGATCAGGAAGCTGCTACCAAACGCGCCTATCACCAAGCCGAATATGAAGCGGCTGTTTCTGTCATCGCGGCAATCGAAAACCAATAATTTTCAGAACTAGCCCGCTCGATTATTGCTTCTCTATAAAAAAACACTAGGTTAAAGCCTTGAGTTTGTTTTACCAATGAGTGAAAGCACCATGTTATCGAATATCGTTTATAGGACAACAGCTATTGCCGAAGGCGGACGGGAAGGGCATGTACATTCGGAAGATGGGGCGCTTGACATCGATCTGGTAAAACCCAAAGAAATGGGTGGAGACGGTAAAGTCGGTTTAAACCCCGAAACGCTTTTTGCCGCCGGATATGCCGCATGTTTTGAATCGGCTACACGTTTTGCAGCACAAAAAGCGGGTTTCAAAGTTGAACCCGGCAGTTATGTCAAAGCCGAAGTCGGCATTGGCCCACGCAAAACCACCGGTTTTGAACTATCTGTTATTTTGACAGTGCATCTTGAAGGGCTGGACAAACAGCAGGCTGAAATGGCGGCTCACACAGCGCATAACGAGATTTGTCCCTATTCAAACGCAACACGTAATAATATCAGTGTGCAGATCAAAGTGGTTTGATCGATCTTTAAAAACTTTGCGTTTTTTATGCTTGCTGATCGAAATTTACAAAACGGTCAATGAAAACAGTAAGTATGGAAAAGAACGCCTGAGACGGATAACAGCATTGATGCGGGAGCCACGCATTCCAGAAATGTTTGGACTTAAATTCCGGAATTATTTTGGCCTCCACATCAAGGCTTGAAAAGGGTAGGGGAAGCCCGTTCGATTTCCATTTTGACAACGCCAAAACTCGGTCTCGAAGCGGTTTCCCGGCTTCAAGGCTTGATAAACAGAGGGGACAGCCGCCACGATTTCTGTTTTGGCAACGCCAAAACTCGGTGTTGAAGCGGTTTCCCGGCTTCAAGGCTTGATAAATAGCGGGGACAGCCGCCACTATTTCTGTTTTGGCAACGCCAAAATCAATAGTGATGCAGTTTTAATCTGTTGAATGAAATCTTTATGAACAGGCCGTGTCGAGATTCTTTAAGCGACCGGTTTTGCGCTGCATTCCGCTCAGAGTTGTTTATGATGACAACCATCCTTGTTGTCAAAGGCATTCTGCCCCCCCCAGATTTATCCTTGATAAACAGAAAGTTGAAGGGCTATCAAGTGTAATGCTGGCATGTTGAGCAGAATAGCCGTTATAAACGCCTATTCCGGATAGCTTGATCTTTAAGAACAATCGCTTTGCGACAGCTATTTCAACCGCCACGTTTTTTAAACTGCAATCGGGAAAGGCATATTATCAAGGGCAACAAAAGCACTTTCCGGCCTTGTCCGGAGAGTTTATGACACCGTCTAACCATTTGGAAATCATGTTCAACACGCAACAATAAGGCGCTTGGCCGGTTGAAAAACCTTGCATATTTTTCAACGGATATTGGCTACCAACACCCTTACAGTTACTTTACGATTCCTAAGGTTCCGGCCGACAGATGCAAAGGATTATTTTATCTTCTTTACTTCCGGTGCACTGAGTTTGATTTTTTCAAACCCCGGAAAGGCAGCGCTCATCGTTGAAAGCGTTGTTGCATCATCGCCGCGAACAAAATACCATTGATTATTATCAAGGATAGCGACGAGTTCGCCTTTAATCTGGTTTTTCTCGCTCCCGTTGGTTGTTATCACAAAGTCGGTCGGAATGATATAATAGGGCGTTCCATCTTCAAACTCGCCGGCGCGCTTTTTCGATTGGCCTATTGTTATCTTGTCAACTTTATAGGTTTCGGCGAGCTGCTTCATCTGGCTTACCATGATTTGCCGAAATTGTTCCTGATCGACTTTCGATTGGGCCGCAAGTGTCTGGATAATGCGCGGCGGAATCGCGTTTAAAACCGCATCGAAATTGGATGTCTGTAACGCTGTCGCATAATTATTCGTGGCATCGGTCAACATTTTAATTTCTTCATCAGTGGCGGAGCGCGCATGAGCCGCGAAAGTGCCGCTGAAAAGGAGTGAAAAACCAACGATAATTGGGAGGATACGGCGCATAACTTACCTTCGATACTAGTTACTCATAAATCCTTTATAAGGAACTCCCAGTTTAAAGGCAAAGCGTGACAGGAAAAAGGCAGCGATTGTTACAAAAACGGAGGCCGAAGCCCCCGTTTTCAATGATCTTGGTTAATGAAAATCAGACAGAATAATACATATCGAATTCGATCGGATGAGGTGTCATCTCGAAACGCAGAACCTCTTCCATCTTCAATTCGATAAACGAATCGATCTGGTCGTCATCGAATACATCACCGGCTTTAAGGAAGGCACGGTCTTTATCGAGACATTGCAGTGCCTCACGCAAGCTTCCCGAAACAGTCGGGATTTTTTTCAGTTCTTTTGGAGGCAGATCATAAAGATCCTTATCCATAGCCTGTCCGGGATGGATCTTGTTTTTAATGCCGTCGAGGCCGGCCATCAAAATTGCCGAGAAAGCCAGATAAGGATTGGCTGTCGCATCAGGAAAACGGATTTCCACGCGTTTTGAGTTCGGCGAAGAACCGAAAGGAATACGGCAGGAAGCCGAACGGTTACGTGCCGAATAGGCGAGCAGAACCGGAGCTTCATAGCCGGGAACAAGACGCTTGTACGAGTTGGTCGACGGGTTGGTGAAAGCGTTGATCGCTTTTGCGTGTTTGATGATACCGCCGATGAAGAACAGGCAGGATTCCGAAAGACCGGCATATTCATTGCCGGCAAATGTCGGCTTGCCATCTTTCCAGATCGACATGTGAACGTGCATGCCCGAACCGTTGTCGCCAAAGATCGGTTTCGGCATAAATGTGGCCGATTTTCCGTATGTGTTGGCGACTTGATGCACGACATATTTGAATATCTGCATTTTGTCGGCTTCACGCACCAATGTGTCGAAGCGGATACCCAATTCATGCTGGGCGGCTGCAACTTCATGGTGATGTTTCTCAACACGAACGCCCATATCGGTAAGCGCAGTCAACATTTCCGAACGGATATCCTGACAGGAATCAATCGGAGGAACTGGAAAATAACCGCCCTTGACGCGTGGACGGTGACCGAGGTTGCCCATCTCGTATTCGGTGTCGTCATTTGACGGGAACTCGTTTGAATCAAGCTTGAAACCGGTGTTGTAGGGGTCGTTTTTGAAGCGTACATCGTCAAAGATGAAAAATTCTGCTTCAGGACCAACATTGACCGTGTCGCCAATGCCCAGAGATTTCAAATAGGCTTCGGCTTTCTTTGCTGTCGAACGCGGATCACGGTTATAGGATTCACCCGATACCGGATCGAGAACATCGCAAAGAATAACCATTGTGGATTGGGCAAAAAACGGGTCCATATGGGCGGTGGTTGGATCCGGCATCAATACCATATCCGACTCATTGATTGCTTTCCATCCGCTGATCGAAGATCCGTCAAACATAACACCATCAGCAAATGTGTCTTCACTGATTTCAGCTATATCCATGGTTACATGTTGCAGCTTGCCTTTAGGATCACTAAAACGCAAATCTACAAAGCGAATGTCATTATCCTTAATTTGTTTAAGGACATCAGATGCAGTCGTCATATTACATTCCTTATTTAAAAGTAATAAAGGGTTGATCGGACATGCCCCTATGCGGGGCATGATTTTACTTATGGCTTAGATTGCGTCTACGCCCGTCTCTCCTGTACGAATGCGGATAACCTCTTCTACAGAAGAAACGAAAATTTTTCCGTCGCCGATGCGACCGGTCTGGGCTGCCTTGCGTATTGCTTCAATTGCAGATTCTACAGTTTCATCGGCAACAACAATTTCAACTTTGACCTTGGGAAGAAAATCAACAACATATTCGGCACCGCGATAAAGTTCGGTGTGGCCTTTCTGACGCCCGAAACCCTTGGCTTCGGTAACGGTTATGCCTTGTAAACCGACGTCTTGAAGAGCTTCCTTCACTTCATCAAGCTTGAATGGCTTAATGATAGCTTCGATTTTTTTCATATTGATCTTGCCTCCAACGTTAAAATTTAGCTTCGGTAACCGCTTTATTTTGATTTGTTGCATTCACTAATATTTTATAAGCATGTTTTATGCCAAGTTGAAAAAATATCCGCTATCTCAACAAGATTTTGCCAGACAAAGCAATTCATACATTGTTAACCGTGGCAAATGCAGGGGAACCGGTTATACTGTGTTCGGGAATTTACGTGTGAGGTGAATAAAAAATGGGCGAACTGACTAAAAAACATGCAATGGCTAGGATTGAAGCGCATAAATTTCCGATAGAACTTTTAACCCCTAAAGAAATGGGCGAGGCGGATCATCTCGCTGCAAGCTTGAATGGCGGGGATAGTTTCAAGCTCATGGAACGTGCCGGAAAGGCTGTTGCCGACATTATTCTCGATGACTATCGTCATGTTCGCAAAATTGCTGTCTTGTGTGGTCCCGGAAATAACGGTGGTGACGGTTATATGGCCGCACATATTCTAAAAGCCCATGGTTTCGAGCCTTATATATTTTCATTGGCAAAACCAAGAGCAGGAAGTGACGCAGAAAAAGCAGCCGCTTTGTGGAAAGGTGACTGTCTGGCGTTTGATTCATTTTCGTCTCCGGAAGATTTCGATGTCATTATAGATGCATTATATGGGGCAGGACTTGATAGACCGTTGGATAAGCCGCTTCAGGCAAGTTTAAAAAAGATCAATGAAAGTGGTGTTCCCGTTATTGCAATTGATTTGCCTTCCGGCGTTTTCGGGCGCACCGGCGCTTTAAATGGCGAAGCGATCAAGGCAACGAAGACCGTAACATTCTTCCGGTTGAAGCCGGGACATGTTTGTTATCCCGGACGCGCCTGTTGCGGCGAAATCAAGCTTGCCGATATAGGAATTCCCGCGAGCGTTCTTCAAACAATAAAACCGGAAAACTATATCAATTTTCCGTCGCTCTGGCTGCAAGATTGGCCGACACTTGATTATGATACGCATAAATATCGGCGCGGTCATGCGGTGGTTTTTTCCGGTCATCAGTCGTCAACCGGTGCTGCAAGACTTGCCGCTCATGCCGCAGCCAGAAGCGGAGCGGGGCTTGTTACAATCCTCTCGCCGGAAGATGCACTTGCCGTTCATGCAATGCATCTCACCAGTATCATGCTCGACAAAATGGGCAGCGACACGGAAATTCTCGCATTTTTGGAAAATAGAAAAGTGCGATCGGTTATCTTGGGGCCTGCATTCGGTTCACTGGAACGGGCATTATCAATCACCCGATCAATATTGACAAAGAGCGGGATTTTCACACTTGTTCTCGATGCGGATGCATTAACGGCCATAGCAGGAAAGAGCGAAGACATATTTCCACTTATCAAAAAGTCGCCGGTCAATGTGATATTGACGCCGCATGAAGGCGAGTTTCAGCGTGTTTTCCCCTCTGTTGCAAAGATGGACGGCCTGTCGCGTATCGAGAAAGCCGCGAAAGCAGCAACCGATTGCGGCGCTGTTGTTGTCTATAAAGGTGCCGATACAATCATTGCTTCTCCTGAAGGCCGTCTGGCAGTCAACGTCAACGGAACTCCCTATCTCGCCACTGCCGGTTCGGGAGATGTGCTTTCCGGCGTTGTCGGCGGCTTGAGCGCGCAAAAAATGCTGCCTTTCGAGGCGGCTTGTGCCGGTGTTTTTATTCATGCACGCTGCGCGGAACATTTTGGTATCGGTATGATTGCGGAAGATATTGTTTCGGCAATTCCCCTCGTTCTGGGTGAATTCGTTATGTGACTAATTTATCACAATTTAACTATAGATATGAATATTGAAAGATTTTGACTTTAAATTGCAGCGACACTGCCGCATAACACATCCATCATATTCTGATTAACAAACCTACCGAGCAGAGGGAGAATTCCTTATGAAAATAAAAGCACTATTGGCCGGTTCTGCTGCTGCCGTGGTCATATCGAGTGCATCTTATGCTGCCGATGTTGTTGTAGCCGAACCTGAACCCGTCGAATTTGTGCGTGTTTGTGATGCTTATGGGCAGGGTTATTTCTATATTCCCGGAACCGATACTTGTATGCGTGTTGGCGGGTATATGCGCGCCGACATAAAAGGTGGCGACAATGTCTATGCATATAAGGGCAAAAAAGACCGCGATACATATGCATGGCGTGCTCGTGGTGAATTGCGCTTCCAGACAGCAAGCGAAACCGAGCTTGGTACATTGCGCACTATGGTTGAGCTACGTAACCAATGGGACGATGGCAATGATACTTTGAGTGGGCAGGCTCACTTTGCTTATATCGAATTGGGCGGCTTGCGCGTTGGTGTTGACGAATCGATTTTCTGGCATTGGACGGGTTATCTCGGCAAGGTCTTGAACGATGATGTCGTCGATCCCGGCATGTTCCAGCGTACGAATGTCTTGAGCTATACGTTTTCGGCTGATAACGGGTTTTCGGCAATCATCGGTGTTGAACAGGGGACTGATGGTGGCAGCGACAATGCTGGCGACAACTACTATCTGAAGGGCATGGGTAGACGTGTTGCAACAAATGCTGGAAAAGCCTACCGCAATGATCCCGATGCACGTCATTTCTATAGCGGTAGCAGTATCGATGATTACACACCCAATGTTCTCCTCGGTGCGAAATTCGTACAGGGCTGGGGCTCTATCGCTGCTATTGGCGCTTATGATGCGCAATGGGAAGAATGGGCTGCCAAGCTGCGCGTTAACTTGAACGTCACCGATCAATTGTCGGTTTGGGTCATGGGCGGCTACAAGAGCAATGACGACTATTACGCCTATGACGATGTTTATAACGATGATCGCCCCCACAGAAAGCATGATTACTATTATCGCATGCACACCAGCCAATATGGTGATTGGGGTGGCGATTGGGCCGTTTGGGGTGGTACAACCTATAAAGCTACCAAAAAGGCTTCTTTCAATTCGCAGTTGACCTATGATGACACAGACGTTTTCAGCGCATCGGTCAATATGGCTTATGAACTTGTTCCGGGTCTCGTTGTAACACCTGAAGTTTCCTATCTGAACTACGGTAATGACAAGAAGTGGGACGATGGTTCACGCGTTACATTCCATGGCGACAATGCCGTTCAGGGAATGTTGCGTATGCAGCGCAATTTCTAAAATCCTATCCAATAATATTTTTAAATGGCGGCTTTGGCCGCCATTTTTTTATTCTCCATCATCTTATTCGCTTTGCCGAATATGAGGGCGCATCATCATTGCGCACATTTGGATGTTGAAGTCTTCCAGATCTTTGATTTTCAATGATGTTGAATACGAAATTGCGTATTTTGTGTCTGTCCACAAAGGCTTTATTTAATAAATTAAAAAAAACCTATAAGGCATTGTTTTAATTTTATTATTATATTCGTTTTTCGTCTTTTTTGAGCCAAATGAAGCTTTTTTAAAACTCGTTTATGCGGCCTCTATCGGCATTTTCGACAAATAAATTGAAAGGCACACATAGAACTTACGGGATTTATGTCTCCGCACGAAATCACATTACTGCAATTTGGTTTCAGTAACTTGTCCGCGATTCACCCATTACCTTGCGGGTATAACAATCCATACAAAAATAGGCAGCGGATGTAGCGCAAGAAAAGAGAACTGAAACGTAACGCACAAAAGGAGGATCGGAGACATAGCCCACCAAGAGCAGACCATGGATCAGACAGACAAAAACGTCTTGAACGAGGGGCAAGAAACGAGAACCGAAACGTAACGCACAAAAGGAGAGCTGGAGACGTAGTCCACCAAGAGCAGGCTATGAACCCGACAAACAAAAAACGTTATGAACGAGGTGCACGAAAAGCGAACCATGGATGTAGAGTGCCGGAGACGTAGTCCATAAAAAAACAAGCCTAGGATGTGCCGCATGAAAAGCGGGCTATGGATGTGGCGCACGAAAAGCGAGACGTGAATAAAGAGAGCCGGAGACTTGCCGAAAAGCAAGTAAAGGATGTGGACACATAAAAAGCAAATAAAGGATGAATCAAATAAAAAGCGGGCTGTGAATGTGCCCGCTTTAATCTTCCTTGAAGTGTCGCTTTTCCTTCAATTATTGCGATAGCGCTTTTTTCGTTGGCCGACGTTCCAGAAGTTCTTTCAGGAACTGTCCGGTGTAAGAGCGTTCCACTTTCACAATATCTTCAGGACGGCCGACAGCAACAATTTCGCCGCCGCCATCGCCACCTTCGGGGCCAAGGTCGATGATCCAGTCGGCAGTTTTGATGACTTCAAGATTATGCTCGATAACGGCAACAGTATTTCCCTGATCGACCAGTTCATGCAGAACTTCAAGAAGTTTCGCAACATCGTGGAAGTGCAGGCCTGTCGTCGGCTCGTCAAGAATATAGAGTGTCCGGCCGGTTGCCTTGCGAGCCAGTTCCTTGGCAAGCTTTACGCGTTGTGCTTCACCGCCGGAAAGGGTGGTCGCCTGTTGCCCGACCTTGATGTAGCCAAGTCCAACCTTGACCAATGTATCCATTTTGTCGCGAATGGCCGGTACTGCCTGGAAAAACTCCGCCGCTTCATCCACCGTCATATCAAGAACATCGGCAATGGATTTACCCTTATAGGTAACCTCCAGCGTTTCCCGATTATAGCGTTTGCCGTGGCAGACATCGCAGGTCACATAGACATCCGGTAAAAAATGCATTTCGATTTTTATGACGCCGTCGCCTTGACAGGCTTCACAGCGCCCGCCCTTGACGTTGAATGAAAAACGTCCTGGCTGATAACCGCGGGCTTTTGCTTCCGGCAAACCGGCAAACCAGTCACGTATCGGGGTAAATGCACCGGTATAGGTTGCCGGATTCGAGCGCGGAGTGCGCCCAATCGGGGATTGGTCAATGTCGATAACTTTGTCGAGATATTCAAGCCCCTCGATTCGATCATGTTCGGCCGGATGTTCACGGCTTCCCATGATGCGCCGCGAGGCTGCTTTGAACAGTGTTTCGATAAGGAACGTCGATTTGCCGCCACCCGAAACACCGGTGACGCAAGTAAAAGTTCCGAGCGGAATATCGGCAGTAATGTTCTTTAAATTGTTGCCTCTCGCTCCGACAACGCGCAATTTCTTTGTCTTGGAAATTTTGCGGCGCTCGGCCGGTACGGGAACAAACATTTTGCCTGAAAGATATTGGCCGGTGAGCGATGCCGGATCATCCATAATATCTTTTGGCGTTCCTTGAGCGACAACTTTACCACCGTTAACACCCGCAGCCGGACCGATGTCGACGACATAATCGGCAGTCAGAATGGCATCTTCATCATGTTCGACAACAATCACCGTATTGCCGAGATCACGTAGATGTTTAAGTGTTTCAAGAAGACGTGCGTTATCGCGCTGGTGCAATCCGATAGACGGCTCATCAAGAACATAGAGAACGCCTGTTAATCCTGAACCGATTTGCGAAGCAAGCCGGATGCGCTGGCTTTCACCGCCCGATAATGTGCCTGAAGCGCGTGCCAGTGTGAGATATTCAAGCCCGACATCATTCAGAAATTTCAAACGGTCGCGAATTTCTTTCAAAATACGTGAAGCAATATTCTTCTGTTTTTCATTGAAAGTTTTATCCACTTCCTGAAACCATTTATCGGCTTTGGAAATCGACATTTCGGACACTTCGCCAATGTGAAGCTTGTTGATTTTTACAGCCAGTGCTTCCGGCTTCAACCGATAGCCTTTACATGCCGGACAAGGGGAAGACGACATATAACGTTCAATCTCCTCGCGTGACCAGGCCGAATCGGTTTCTTTCCAGCGCCGTTCCATATTGGGAATGACACCTTCAAAACTTTTTGTCGCAGAATAGGAACGCATCCCGTCGTGATAGGTAAAGGTGACTTCTTTCTTGCCCGTGCCGTAAAGAATCGCGTGACGGGCTTCTTCGGAAAGGTCTTTCCATTTGTCTGTGAGCTTGAAATGATAAGCCTTCCCAAGCGCTTCAAGTGTTTGATTGTAATAGGGTGAAGAGGATTTCGACCACGGAGCAATAGCACCTGCTTTCAACGACAAATTCTCGTCAGGAACCACCATGGCCGGATCAATTGCCTGTAGCGACCCCAAGCCGTCACAGGTCGGGCAAGCACCGAACGGATTGTTAAAAGAAAAAAGCCGTGGCTCTATTTCGGGAATCGTAAAGCCCGAAACAGGACAGGCAAACTTTTCGGAAAAGAGTAAACGTTCGTGCGTATCATTTTTCGATTTATTGGCCGAACCTCCGGCTGTCTGTTCTTTCGGAAGCGGCTTGTCGGCAAGTTCGGCAACAGCCAATCCGTCAGCCAGATGAAGGCAGGTTTCAAGACTATCGGCAAGACGGGCTGAAATGTCGGGTTTCACAACGAGACGATCGACGACAACATCAATATCATGTTTGTATTTTTTATCGAGTTCCGGAACATCGGCTATTTCATAAAAAACGCCGTCGATTTTGACACGCTGGAAACCTTTTTTAAGAAGGTCGGCCATTTCCTTTTTATATTCGCCTTTGCGCCCGCGCACGAGCGGAGCCAGAATATAAAGTCTCGTTCCTTCCGGGAGTGCCAGAATGCGATCAACCATCTGGCTCACAGTCTGGCTTTCAATCGGTAATCCTGTCACCGGTGAATAGGGCACACCGACCCGCGCAAACAACAAGCGCATATAATCGTGAATTTCCGTGACCGTACCGACAGTTGAACGCGGGTTACGACTCGTGGTCTTTTGTTCAATGGAAATAGCCGGAGAGAGACCGTCAATCTGGTCTACATCCGGTTTTTGCATCATTTCCAGAAACTGTCTGGCATAGGCTGAAAGACTTTCCACATATCGCCTTTGCCCTTCGGCATAGATCGTATCGAAAGCAAGAGAGGATTTACCGGATCCGGAAAGACCTGTCATGACAATCAGTTTGTCTCTTGGCAGATCAAGATCTATGTTCTTTAAATTATGTTGGCGGGCACCACGTATTGAAATATATTTCTGATCGGACATATTTGGCCTTGCGGGGAAAGAACAAAAATGGAACACTCGCTCTCAAATAGGTGAGACTATCAGAAATTGCAATGGTAAGAATTCAACTTAAAAAATAACTGAAAAAGAAGTTCTGTGGAAATTGCACGAATAAACCGGCCTTTTTTGCCTCAAGCTTGAAAATAGATTATATGGTGGCAAATTGAGCTTTAGCATTTAATTTTCGGCTTTTTGCCGCGTGGTTTGGAGTTTTGATAATGGCAGGCAGTGTTAACAAGGTCATTCTGATTGGTAATCTCGGTGCAGATCCGGAAATTCGCAGAATGAATTCTGGCGATCAAGTGGCAAGTTTACGCATTGCAACGTCGGATACGTGGCGTGACCGTAATACAGGCGAGCGTCGCGAACGGACAGAATGGCACAGTGTGGTTATTTTTAACGAAAATCTGGTCAAAGTTGTCGAGCAATATCTTAAAAAAGGCGCGAAGGTTTATATCGAGGGGCAGTTACAAACCCGCAAATGGCAGGATCAGAACGGTAACGACCGTTATACAACCGAGATTGTTTTGCAAAAATATCGCGGTGAATTGCAAATGCTTGATAGCCGCGGCGAAGGTGGTGGCAGCCGTCAGCAGGTGAGCGATCAATCCGGTTCCGGCGGTTTTGGCGGCGGCTACGGCAATTCCGATCAGGGCGGAAACAATCAGTCAGGAAGCAATTTTTCGCGCCAGCTTGATGACGATGTTCCGTTTTGAGGCTCCCGTATTTTAACGGTTATCATAAATTGCGATTGCCGTTTAATGCGTTGAATTGAGATTCCTGCACGATGCGGTGTCGTGATCTTCCTGGAACCTTATTTGCATCATTCAGAAATTTTAAACAGCTCCCCGTTTCCATTGTTTTCAGGCGAATCGCAGCTTTTAGAAAAAGCGGAGCAGGGAGCGTTTATCAAGCTGCAACTTTTATTTCTAAGATTTTTTGCCATACCAAACGCAGCCCATATTTGAGTATGCAAGATTTGCTGGACAGAAGCAGGATATTCGGGAACTGTTTTGCCCGATTGTCACCCGTATTGTCCGAAGTGTTTTGAACATTTCGTCGTTGTGTCCTTGTCCTGCAGTATTTCATGAAAATTGGAGCTGCAACGCTTCATATGCACAACAATCCTGAAATGATGCGTGCCGGTTCAGGCTATGTGAAACAAAGCCAGAATGCCGTTGGCGACGAATTGAACCGCCAATGCTGCAAGAATGACACCGAAGAGGCGGGTAAGTATCGTTCTACCCGTTTCACCAAGAAGTCGGTCAATCGGGTGGGCGAGAAGCATAAAGCCGTAGCAGACAATCACTGAAATCAGAATAACAAAACAGGAAACGGCAGTGCCGATAAAACCCGGATTCTTGCTCGCCATCAAAATGGTGGCGGAAATAGCGCCGGGGCCGGCAATCATCGGTATAGCAAGGGGAAAAGCTGCGATATTGTGAATATGGTCTTTTGTTACAGCCGTTTTCACAGATTTCTGTTTTCTTGCCGAGCGTTTTTCAAAAATCATCTCGAATGCAATGGCAAATAATAGGATACCACCGGCAATCTCGAATGCACCGAGCGAAATCCCCAGCCCTTCCAATATCGACCCGCCGATAAGTGCGAAAGCGAGCAGAATAATATAGGAAATAACAGATGCAGCCATCGCGGTGGATTTGCGTTGCATATTGGTCATGTCACGCGTCAGCCCCAAGAAAATTGGCACCAATCCCACGGGATCAATCGTGACCAGTAATGTGATAAACGCGTTCAGCAACAAACCTGCATCAAACATGATTGTTACTCCTTGAGTTTTCCTGCATTCGGCAAGATAGTCGGGTTCGGGGCAGTCGGATTCCGGATGCATTATTATTTCCGGATATATTATTATTCGATGAATGCCAAAGATAGAAATAAAGTCAAAAATCGCGATTTATAAAAATTCTTCAATTGCGCTCTCATGGCACAAAATTTCCTTAAAGTCATCCACCGATTTTTCGACCGGCTAGATAACACACTGAAAAGAAAAGCCAAATCCACACATAGATGGGCAAGAGAAATTAGCTTTTCAAGCCGTTTTTCGTTATAAAGGAAGGGCTGATTCTATTAAGGAAGTTGTGTAGCCGTGAACGATCAAATTATACCACCAGATTCAGGAAATCCGAACGGTATTGAGCCGGTCAATATTGTGGAGGAAATGGAGCGCTCCTACCTCGATTACGCCATGAGCGTGATTGTATCGCGTGCGCTGCCTGATGTTCGTGATGGTATGAAGCCGGTTCATCGACGCATTCTCTATGCGATGAACCAGATGGGGCTTTCTTATAACAAGCCTTATCGTAAATCTGCCGGTGTTGTCGGCGAGGTGATGGGTAAATTCCACCCGCATGGCGATTTATCTATCTATGATGCGCTGGTGCGCATGGCACAGGATTTTTCGCTGCGCGTTCCGCTTATTGACGGGCAGGGGAACTTCGGGTCGATTGATGGTGATCCGCCGGCAGCTATGCGTTACACCGAATGCCGTCTGGAAAAAGTTTCCGATAGTCTGCTTTTTGACATCGACAAGGAAACGGTCGATTTTCAGGATAATTATGATGGCCGCGAGCAGGAACCGATTGTTCTTCCCGCACGTTTTCCCAATCTTCTGGTGAATGGTTCGGGTGGTATTGCGGTCGGTATGGCTACCAATATTCCGCCGCACAATCTTGGTGAAATTGTTGATGGTTGCGTCGCTCTCATTGATAATCCGGCCATAACACTCGACGAAATGCTCAAGATCATACCGGGGCCGGATTTTCCGACCGGCGGGATTATCCTTGGCCGCGCCGGTATTCGTTCGGCTTATGAAACCGGACGTGGCTCGCTCATTATGCGTGCCAAGGTTGAAGTTGAAGATATTCGTAATGACCGTCAGGCCATCGTTGTTACTGAAATTCCCTATCAGGTGAATAAAGCGACAATGGTCGAAAAAATTGCCGAGCTTGTACGCGAAAAACGGATTGAAGGCATTTCGGACTTACGCGATGAATCCGATCGTGAAGGCTATCGCGTTGTGATCGAGCTGAAGCGCGATGCCGTTGCCGATGTTGTTTTGAACCAGCTTTATCGCTACACACCTTTGCAAACCTCTTTCGGCTGCAATATGGTGGCCTTGAATGGCGGCAAGCCTGAACAAATGACACTCCTTGACATGCTCAAGGCGTTTGTTCTGTTCCGTGAAGAGGTTGTTACCCGGCGTACCAAGTTTTTGCTGCGCAAAGCACGTGAACGTGCCCATGTCTTGGTTGGTCTGGCAATTGCTGTTGCCAATATTGACGAAGTCATCCAGCTTATCCGTAATGCACCGGACCCGCAAACCGCGCGTGACCAGTTGATGACGCGCCGTTGGCCGGCAGCAGAAGTGCGCCATCTGATCGAACTGATTGATGACCCACGTCACATTATTCACGAAGATAACACCTATAATCTTTCGGAAGAGCAGGCGCGTGCCATTCTTGATTTGCGCTTGCAACGCCTGACAGCTTTGGGGCGCGACGAGATTGCCGACGAACTCAATAAAATTGGCGCAGAAATTACCGATTATCTTGATATTCTGGGTTCTCGTTTGCGTGTCTTGACGATTGTCAAAGACGAATTGATGGCCGTTCGCAATGAATTTGCCACACCCCGTCTCACATCATTCGGCTCCGGTGGTGCCGAAATGGATGATGAAGACCTGATTGCGCGTGAGGAAATGGTCGTCACTGTAAGCCATAGCGGCTATATCAAGCGGGTTCCGCTCAATACTTATCGGGCGCAACATCGCGGTGGTAAAGGCCGCTCCGGTATGACAACAAAAGACGAGGATTTTGTAACCCGCCTGTTTGTCGCCAATACACATGCGCCGGTTCTGTTCTTCTCTTCACGCGGCATTGTTTACAAGGAGAAAGTGTGGCGTTTGCCGGTCGGAACACCCCAATCGCGTGGCAAAGCGCTTATCAATCTTCTGCCATTGCAGCAAGGCGAACGCATCACCACAATCATGCCTTTGCCAGAGGATGAGGAAAGCTGGAGCGAACTCGACGTGATGTTTGCAACAACACGCGGCACTGTGCGGCGCAACAAGCTTTCCGACTTTGTGCAGGTTAACCGCAACGGCAAAATTGCGATGAAATTCGACGATGATGAAGATGAAATTCTATCTGTCGATACATGTACAGAAAATGACGATGTGGTTCTGACCACTGCCGATGGTCAATGTATCCGTTTTGCTGTTTCCGATGTTCGTGTCTTTGCCGGTAGAAATTCCATCGGTGTGCGCGGTATCAATCTCGGTGAGGGTGATAAAGTCATCTCGATGGCTATTCTGGAGCATGTCGAAGCAACACCGGCCGAACGCTCGGCCTATCTCAAACGCGCCGTTGCCGAACGCCGTTTAGCCGGTAACGATAGCGATGATGTGACAATTACTGACGAGGAAGAAGCAACAGGCGATGCCGAGCTTAGCGACGCACGTTATAATGAACTTTCTCAACATGAACAGATGTTGTTGACGGTAAGTCAATTCGGTTATGGCAAACGTTCTTCATCCTACGAGTTCAGAATTTCCGGTCGCGGTGGCAAGGGGATAAGAGCGACTGATCCTTCAAAGACTGCCGAAATCGGTAAACTGGTTGCAGCTTTCCCTGTCGAGGAAAAAGACCAGATCATGCTTGTTTCGGATGGCGGAAAACTCATCCGTGTTCCGGTGGCAGGAATTCGTATTGCAGGCCGGTCGACAAAAGGTGTCACGATTTTCGATACAGCCGAGAACGAGAAAGTTGTTTCAGTTGAACGTATTTCTGAATCGGAAGAGGAAGACGACGATTCAAATGACAACAATACGAATGAGAATAACAACGTTACAGATCAGGCAGATACGCAATCGGATGTCTGAATAATCGGACAGGTTCAGGATGGCTTAACGGGAGGTGAAAGATGAAAGTGGCAATTTTTGCTGGTTCGTTTGACCCGATTACCAATGGTCATCTTGACGTTTTGCGGGGGGCATTTGCAGTGGCTGACAAAGTTGTTGTTGCTATTGGAATCCATCCGAGCAAAGCTCCGCTTTTTACGTTTGAAGAACGCAAGAAACTGATCGAAACCATTGCAAAGAATGTTTTGAAAGATACAGAAAAGCGTTTGGAAGTTATTTCATTCGACAATTTGCTGGTTGATAAAGCACGCGAGATCGGCGCAAATTTTATCATACGTGGTTTGCGCGATAGCACGGATTTCAACTATGAAATGCAACTTGCCGGCATGAATAGGGCGTTGGCACCCGGAATACAGACATTGTTCTTGCCGGCAGCGGATAAGGTTCGTTCAATCTCCGCAACGCTCGTTCGGCAAATTGCTTTGATGAGGGGGGATGTTTCGCCCTTTGTTCCCGAAAATGTTGCATTGGCGTTAACAAAAAAATTCAAATCATAAATGGAGAAAAACCTTGGTTCGTAAACTTTTGGGCATTATGGCCGTTTTGTTTGCACTTTTTTCGCTTGCCCCCGTGGCATTTGCTGCAGGCGGAGAAAATCTTGTTTTAACATTGAAAGATGGTGATGTAACAATCCGGTTGCGTCCGGATATTGCTCCCAAACATGTCGCACAAATCGAGAAGCTCACCAAAGAAGGTGCTTACGATAATGTTGTCTTCCATCGGGTTATTCCGGGCTTTATGGCGCAGACCGGCGATGTAAAATTCGGCAAAAAAGGAAGCCCCGAATTCAATATTCGGCGTGCCGGTATGGGTGGTTCACAATATCCCGACCTTGCTGCGGAATTTTCCCAAGTACCATTCAAACGTGGAACGGTCGGAATGGCACGTTCGCAAGACCCGAATTCAGCCAATTCCCAGTTCTTCATCTGTTTTGATGATGCCTCTTTCCTCAACGGCCAGTACACGGTTGTTGGTGAAGTGGTAAAAGGCATGGATGTCGTTGATAAAATCAAAAAAGGGCGTGCCGATAATAACGGTTCGGTTGCTGATCCCGACGTCATTATAAAAGCGCGTATCGAAGCTACAAAATAAAGGAAAAGAAATGGCTGAAATTAAAGATCCGGAAAATACGTTGATTTTGGAAACGACAAAGGGTGATGTGGTTATAGAATTATTGCCTGACGTTGCACCCGAACACGTCAAGAGAATTAAAGAATTAACCCGCGAAGGCGCTTATGACAATGTGGTTTTTCACCGCGTGATAGACGGCTTTATGGCACAGACCGGCGATGTCGAATTTGGCAAAAAAGGCGGCAAGAAGTTTAACGCATCACGCGCAGGCATGGGTGGATCCGATAAACCCGATCTTAAAGCCGAATTTTCCAATGTGCCACATAAGCGCGGTACTGCCTCTATGGCACGCAGTCAAAACCCGAATTCGGCAAATTCCCAGTTCTTTATCTGTTTCGAGGATGCTCCGTGGCTCAATCGTCAATATACGGTTTGGGGACAGGTCATTGAAGGCATGGAAAATGTCGACAAGCTCAAAAAAGGCGAGCCTGTCAGTGATCCTGACAGCATTGTCAAAGCAACAATTGCTGCCGATAAAAAATAATTTTCAAAGCTCGACATAGTTGTTCGGAAGCTTTGATTTATAAAACTTGAAAAAGGTGTTTTGAATAAAATTCGGAGCACCTTTTGTTTTTTAAACTTGAAATTCCGGCAGATTGCAGTTTTTGCTTTTTATAAAAATAAGGGCAAAATAATCTTCATAAAATGATTCAGTGTTTATCTTTAAAACGCTGATTTTTAACGTAAAATATTTTATTTCTATTTATTTATATCGTTCGTCTCTCTCTTGAATAGGATATTTCGTATCGGCAAGGAACGCGTAACGATCACCAAAAAGCTTAAATGTAAAAATGAATTTTCACCTTGCTAAAAATCTGATTTCCAATATTTTTCTTATGCAAAATATCCGGACATTTATTCGATTTCTCGCAAGAAAAACTCCAGAATGCCCCGACCGGAATATATTCGGCTTCAATACATTTCCAGATGTTTTCCGAAAGTCCCTGCCATTCTTCATTTTAATCGGAAGTTGACGCTAATCTACCTACAGATCGTCAAACTGCCCATTCTGTGTTTTGAACGAAACACTTGATAAAAACACGATTTTTAGCCCGAAAAATCGCATTACACCCCAGTCCTTTTTAAAGATAATCTTTGCTGAAATGACGCATTTACTCGCCGCCGAAAACCGCTTCACAGTTTCCGGAAAATAGGTTTTTAGTGGCGCATTTTAATCCCGAAAACCGCTTCACACTTTTCGGAAAATGCTTTAGTAAAAAACCATTACCAAGTATCCTTGGCAAGGCCTCCTTAAAGGTTGGTCTTTTAATCTGATATAACAGTGCGACAAGCGTTATCCGCTTGTCCGATTTATGAATGTGCGTGCGCTCTTATGCAAGTTGATCTTTTTGATTTCGAGTTACCTGAAAAACAAATCGCTTTGCGACCTGCTGTGCCGCGGGAAAGTGCTCGTCTTTTACATGTCGGAAAAGGCGGGGTTCTCGAAGATTTACATGTGCGCGATTTACCCTCGCTTCTCAAAAAAGGTGATGCGCTGGTTTTCAATGATACCAAGGTTATAAAAGCCCAACTTCAGGGGGAACGGCGGCGCGGTGCAGCTATAGCCCATATTGGTGCAACACTTCATAAACGCGTAAGCCCTAATGAGTGGCTTGCTTTTGTTCGTCCGGCAAAACGTTTGAAAATTGGCGAAACAATTGTTTTCAACAAGCAGGATAGAAGTCTTGGCGATAATGACAAGCTTGTTGCCACGGTTCGTGAAAAAGGCGAAAACGGCGAGATGCTGTTGGAATTTGATAAATCGGGTGCCGAGCTTGATCGTGAAATCGCGCTTATCGGCCACATGCCCTTGCCACCCTATATTGCTTTGAAACGCGGCGAGGACAAGCGTGACGAAACCGATTACCAGACCGTTTATGCACGCGAAGAGGGGGCCGTCGCGGCGCCAACAGCCGGTCTTCATTTTACCAAGGATTTGATGCAACAGATCAAAGATCGGGGTGTTGAAGAATATTTTGTAACGCTCCATGTCGGCGCAGGCACATTTTTACCTGTCAAGGTTGACGATACAAAAGACCATAAAATGCATTCTGAAATTGGCCATATAGACCAACAAACGGCAGATGCATTAATGGCTGTAAAAAAACGCGGTAACAGGGTTATTGCTGTCGGTACAACGGCGATGCGACTTCTTGAAAGTGCTGCGGATGAAAACGGTCAACTCGATGCATGGGCAGGTTCAACCGATATTTTTATAACACCGGGTTATCATTTCCGGTTTGTCGATTGCCTGATGACCAATTTCCACTTGCCGCGCTCGACATTATTCATGCTTGTATCGGCTTTTAGTGGGCTTGATACAATGAAACACGCTTATCAACATGCTATTGAAACGGGCTATCGTTTTTATTCTTATGGCGATACAAGTTTTCTGGAACGAAAAGATTAGGAACAATGAGCGAAACCTTCACCTTCAAAAAAATTACTGAAGATGGTCACGCGCGGCGTGGCGAAATTACAATGCCGCGTGGCAAAGTCCGCACACCGGCTTTTATGCCGGTAGGCACTGCCGGTTCGGTGAAGGCAATGTATATGGAGCAGGTTGAAGAGCTCGGTGCCGATATTATACTCGGCAATACCTATCATTTGATGTTGCGCCCTGGTGCCGAACGTATTGCAAGATTGGGCGGCCTTCATGTTTTTGCACGTTGGCCGAAGCCCATTTTGACTGACTCCGGCGGTTTTCAGGTTATGTCGCTTGCAGGTCTTAGAAAATTGACAGAGAAGGGCGTGACCTTCCAATCGCATATTGATGGCGCGCGTTATGAGCTGACACCGGAACGGTCGATCGAAATACAGTGCCTTCTTGATTCCGACATCCAGATGCAACTTGACCAATGCGTTGCCTTGCCTGCCTCATTCAAAGAAATGGAAAAGGCAATGGAATTGTCTTTACGCTGGGCAGAACGTTGCAAAACGGCTTTCGGAAACCAGCCGGGCAAGGCCATGTTCGGTATCGTTCAGGGTGGTGATAATGCAAGTTTGCGGGAACGCTCGGCAAATGCTTTGAAAGATCTTGATTTGAAAGGCTATTCCATTGGAGGCTTGGCGGTGGGTGAGCCGCAAAATGTGATGATGGATATGCTTGATGTGACCTGTTCGATTTTGCCGGAAGATAAACCGCGTTATTTGATGGGCGTTGGCACACCTGATGATATTTTGAAAAGTGTGGCACATGGCGTTGATATGTTCGATTGTGTCATGCCGACAAGGGCAGGCCGACATGGTTTGGCTTTCACAAGATTTGGTAAAATCAATTTGAGAAATGCAAAACATGCCGAAGACCCGCGCCCGTTAGACCCTGAATCGCCCTGTCCGGCAGCACGGGATTATAGCCGCGCTTATCTTCACCATCTCGTAAAAGCGGGTGAACCATTGGCCGGAATGGTGATTACGTGGAATAATCTCGCTTTTTATCAGCAATTGATGCAAGGCATAAGAGACGCGATCGAAGCACATCGTTATGCCGATTTCGTAGCCGAAGTCACAGAAGAGTGGAATAGGGGCGATAGAGCGGATTGATTAAAAAAGCCGCGCTTGATTGAATTTCTCTCGTTGTATTCATTTTGAGAGTTCCTATATTAAAAAAATGAAAATATCTGTCCTTGATCTATGTCCCGTGCCTGAGGGAAGTTCGGTTGCTCAGGCGTTAAAAAATTCTATAGCTCTTGCCAAACATGTGGATGAGCTTGGGTTTCCTCGTATCTGGTATGCCGAACATCACAATATGACCGGCATTGCAAGTGCTGCAACGGCGGTTGTAATGGGGCAGATTCTTGCCTCGACCAATAAAATCGTTGTCGGTGCGGGCGGCGTTATGCTTCCTAACCATTCACCGCTGGTTATTGCCGAACAATTCGGCACTCTTGAAGCTCTCTATCCGAACAGGGTTGAACTCGGATTAGGTCGTGCTCCCGGTACTGACCAGATGACAGCGAGAGCCTTGAGACGTTCGCTTGATAGCAACCCGAATGATTACCCCCGCGATGTCGTCGAATTGCTTGACTATTTTAAAGATGCCGAACCTCAACAACAATTGCGGGCAGTTCCGGGGGCAGGTTTGCACGTGCCGGTCTGGATTTTGGGGTCAAGCCTTTATGGGGCGCAGCTTGCGGCAGTTCTGGGCTTGCCTTATTCGTTTGCCTCGCATTTTGCACCGGCCGAGCTTTATCGCGCACTCAAAGTTTACCGCGATAATTTCCAGCCGTCGGAATATCTTGATAAACCGGTTGCAATGGTTGCAGCCAATGTCGTTGTTGCTGAAACGGATGACGAAGCAAAGTTTCTATTTTCTTCCCAACAACAATCCTTTGTCAATTTAAGGACGGGGCGCGCCGGTCCATTACCGAAACCGGTCATGAATTATGTTGACAATCTTCCCTTCAATCACCGTCTGGTGCTTGAACAATCTTTGTCCTGTTCTGTGGTTGGTTCATCCGAAACAGTCGAGCTGGGCCTAAAAAAACTGATAGCCGATACAAATGCAGACGAGTTGATTGTTACGAGCCCGATTTGGGATAATAAAAAACGCATGGATTCATTCACACTTCTTGCCCGCATCATCAAGAACCTTTGAAATTCGTGCAAGTCCTTTATTTAACGCATAGCAAGCGGTGATAAACATCCCACTTCAGATAAATTTGTCGGCTTAATGTCACTTTTGAAGAACAACGCTTGCTGTCAAGCAGTTGGCAGCTATCACGCAGTTGAAATGTCCTCGGCAACGTGGCTCGCAACAAGTCACATTTTTAAAAATGTGTGGAGGAATTTTAAAAAGTGTGGAAGCTCGATCAAGCCTTATTTCAATAGTCGCAGATAAGGGCTAAAAAACGTAAAACTGCGCAAGCGGTGGCCCGTTTACGCAGTTTTATCTTACGCATTTTCCGGACGATACTCATACACATGTCCGGAATTACACCTCTGGTACGCACTACCTGATCCAGAGAGAAACAAGTTGTTTTTGTTTCTGGAGCCTTTGTAGATGAACAATGTTAATCACGGGTTAGCGAACACTTAATGAAGTATGAAAATCGCTATTTTTTTTTAAAAAAATTGCGGTTTTTTTTATTGGTAAAGGGTGATTGATTTGGCGCGTGCATTGATGTTTCAGGGCACAGGTTCGGATGTCGGAAAAACAGTTCTTGTTGCCGGCTTTTGCCGTTTGGCCTCCCGAAAAGGAATCAAGGTAATGCCGTTCAAACCGCAGAACATGTCGAACAATGCCGCTGTTGCCGACGATGGTGGCGAGATCGGGCGTGGTCAATGGCTGCAAGCTTTTGCAGCAAATGAGAAACCTTCCGTTCATATGAATCCGGTTTTGTTGAAACCGCAAAGTTCTACCGGTTCCCAAATCATTGTGCAGGGTAAGCTTTCGGGTTTTAAAAAAGGCGCCGATTATCAAAAAATGAAGGGTGAACTTCTTGATCGGGTAATGGAATCTTTTGCCCGATTGAAGGAGAGAGCCGATTTGGTGCTGGTGGAGGGGGCCGGTTCGCCGGCAGAAATCAATTTGCGCGCTTGCGATATTGCCAATATGGGATTTGCACGAAGCGCCGATGTGCCGGTTATATTGATTGGCGATATTGACCGCGGTGGCGTGATCGCTTCACTTGTCGGCACGGCAACAATTCTTGATCGTGAAGACCGTGCAATGGTCTCAGGTTATCTCATTAACAAATTCCGCGGGGATTTGAGCCTTTTTGATGATGGAATCAAAGCAATCCGGAATTTTACCGGCTGGCCTTGCCTCGGCGTTATTCCCTGGCTTGAAGGGGCAAGCCTTTTGCCTCCTGAAGATTCGATGGCACTTGAACATAGATCGCCGAAAAAACACGGCAAAGTAAAAATAGCTGTACCGGTTTTACCCCATATTGCCAATTTTGATGATCTCGACCCGTTAGTTCACGAAAGTGATGTTGAAATTGTCTTTGTCCGGAAGGGTGAGTGTTTTCCAACCGACAGCGATGTTATTATCCTTCCCGGTTCCAAATCGACCATAGCGGATATGATTGCCCTTCGTGAAAATAAGTGGGACGGGGAGATTATCGCACACGCCAAAAAAGGCGGCATGGTTATCGGCATTTGCGGCGGCTTTCAAATTCTTGGCCGAAAAATTTTTGATCCCGATTCTCTGGAAGGAAATATTAGCGAAACAGAAGGGCTCGGACTTCTTGATATGGTAACCGAAATCGGAGAACGAAAACTTACACGCAATAGCAATGCTGTTCATCTTTTAAGCGGACTTCCGCTCACAGGCTATGAAATCCATATGGGCAAAAGCTTCGGTCCGGATTGTCGCCATGCACCTTTAAAAATAAACAATGTTGAAGACGGTGCGGCCTCGCCTGATGGGAAAATCTGGGGAACCTATCTCCATGGTTTGTTTTCGGCAGATGCTTTCCGTCATTATTTTATTGGAAGTTTTGGTGCAAAGCCTGATAAGTCCGGACATTTTGAAAAACTTGACAATGCGCTCGATAAAATAGCCGATGAACTGGAAAAGGCCGTCGACGTAAACGCGCTTTTTCGGCTTGCACGATAAAGTTTAAGCAGCTATCTCTATAAATAACCGGTTTTTTGCAAAAGAATTTGCAAAAAATAAACTGGAATTTCAGGAAGTGGACCCAATTCGGGCATTTCATTCAAGCCGGTCAGTCAAATTATTGTATTTATGAATGGGCTAGAAATCCGGTTCCGGTTTGTGTTCTCATCATTCAAGAACTCTGATTCTGTATCAAAGGCATGAAGCCGGTTTTTCAGCTTTCTTTGTAAAGTGATGAATGTCTATTCCGCAAATGGAGGAGATTTTTGGCAAAGATAACATTGATTCTTGGCGGGACGCGTTCGGGTAAGTCGGTTTTTGCCGAAAATTATGTGTTGTCTGCCAATAAAGTACCGGTCTATCTCGCAACCGCAGAAATTTTCAATGAAGAGATGAAAAAACGGGTCGACATGCATCGCTCACGCCGCGAGATGGGCTGGATCAATGTTGAAGAACCGATTGATATTATGGGCGAGATCGCAAAACATAATAGTGAACAAAAGATCGTCCTTATTGATTGCCTCAGCGTTTGGCTTGGCAATCTATTGGAGCATCACCGGAACGTTGAAACAGAAATAGTAAAGCTTGTCGATGGTCTTGCAAAGCTTGAGGTCGAAACAGTTTTTGTTTCGAGCGAGGTAGGGCTTGGCATCGTGCCGGACAACAAGCTTGCGCGTGAATTTAGTGATTATGCCGGTCTCATGAACCAGAAAATTGCAAATATAGCAGAAACGGTGTTTTTTGTTGCGGCCGGTCTGCCGCTTAAATTGAAAGGCTAAGTTTGATGTCGGAACAAAAATTTTTACAAAGCAAAATCCCAACCACCGTCATAACCGGATTTTTGGGTTCCGGAAAAACCACGATGATAAGGCATTTATTGGAAAATGCGCAAGGCAAACGCATTGCTCTCATCATTAATGAATTTGGCGAGCTTGGCGTGGATGGCGGTTTGCTCAAAGGCTGCGGTCTTGATAATTGTCATGACGACGATCTCATTGAACTCAATAATGGCTGCATCTGTTGCACGGTTGCCGAAGAATTTATTCCGACTATGACGAAACTGCTTGAGCGTGAGGATAGACCCGATCATATTGTGATCGAAACATCCGGTTTGGCACTTCCCCAGCCGCTTGTTGCAGCCTTCAATTGGCCTGAAATCAAAACACAGGTGACCGTTGACGGGGTGATTACCGTGATTGACGCTCCGGCTGTGGCCGAAGGCCGGTTTGCCGATGATATTGACAAAATCAATGCGGAACGGGCTGAAGATAGTTCGATTACCCATGAAAGCCCGCTTGAAGAATTGTTTGAAGATCAAATTCATGCGGCTGATCTCATTGTCCTCAACAAGGTCGATCTTATCGACGAAGACACGCTCGACAATGTGCGCAATATCATTTCAAGCCATAGCGACAGAGTTCCCCAAATGGTCACATCGAGTTTCGGCAGTATCGGAACCGATCTTATATTGGGGCTTGGCGTCGGCACAGAGAGCGATATTGAAAACCGCAAATCTCACCACGAAATGCATCATGCAAATGGCGTTCCGCATAATCACGACGAATTCAAAAGCTTTGTCGTTAACGCACCATCAATCCATGATCCCAAGGCTTTGATCGAGCGGTTGAAAACGATCATTGCAGAAAATGATATTTTGCGGCTCAAAGGCTTTGTCAATGTAGTGGGAAAGCCGATGCGTCTTGTTGTTCAAGCCGTCGGTCAGCGGATTGATTCCTATTTTGATCGTCCCTGGCAAAAAAACGAAGAGCATAAAAGCCATCTTGTTGTTATCGGCCTTCACGAAATCGACGAGGAGAAGGTGCGCAAAACTATTGAAGCGCTTGATGTCTGATGCATTTGCTTCTTGCCCAGAAGGGAACCATAGCCGAACAGGACAAGGCGATTGATCTTGGACAGTCGCCTGCCGACGTTATTTTTCTTTCGGCAGCAGATACCGAATTGGCAAGCCTTTCGGTTGCAAAGGCCGCGTTGAAGAAAACAACGTCTTCGCTAAGGCTTGTCAATTTGCTTTCGCTTTCACACCCCATGTCGGTCGACACCTATGTCGAAAAAACCGCGTCATATGCGAAATTGATTGTGTTGCGCGTGATAGGCGGCGAAACTTATTGGCCTTATGGCTTGCAAGTTCTCCACTCGCTGGCACTAGAAAAGAATATCAAACTGGTAGTCTTGCCAGGTGACGATAAAATAGACGAAAATTTGCAAAAATTTTCTACTGTTGCCGAAGAGGATTGCCGCAATCTTTGGCACTATCTTATTGAAGCGAGCGCGCAAAATATGCGCTCCTTTCTTGAATATTGCGATTATTTGTTAGGCCGCCACGAAAAGCCGGTCGAGGCGATCCCCTTGATGAAGGCAGGTCTCTGGTCACCGGATGACCCGCCGTTCACTGTTGATGATCTTGTAAAACGTCACAATGCCACCCATAAACCGGTTGTAGCGATCTGTTTTTATCGTGCATTGGTGCAGAGCGGGCAAACAGCAAGCGTGGAAGCGCTCATTAACGCTCTTCAAAAACGCGGCTTAATCGCGCTGCCGATTTTTGTTTCAAGTCTCAAAGACGAATTGAGCGTTGCAATTGTCGATTCAATTTTTGACCGGCTTTCGCCCGATATTGTGTTGAATGCAACGGGCTTTGCGGTTTCAAACGGGCATACGGGACGCAAACCCACTGTCCTAGAAAAGCGCGGTGCAATGGTTTTGCAGGTGGTTTTTGCCGGAAGCAGCAAAGAGCAATGGGAAAAAGATGGGCGTGGATTGACCGCCCGTGATCTAGCCATGAATGTTGCGCTTCCGGAAGTTGATGGGCGCGTATTCACCCGCGCTGTGTCTTTCAAATCGGCAGTGGAATATGATGACGAGACAGAATGTAATGTTGTCGTCCATAAACCTTTGAACGACAGGGTCGACTTTGTTGCAGAGCTTACCAAAAACTGGGTAAGACTGCGCAACAAGAAGCCTCATGAGCGCCATATTGCCATTGTCATGGCCAATTATCCCGGT
This sequence comes from Bartonella sp. B10834G3, assembly GCF_016102505.1. Classification (NCBI taxonomy): domain Bacteria; kingdom Pseudomonadati; phylum Pseudomonadota; class Alphaproteobacteria; order Hyphomicrobiales; family Bartonellaceae; genus Bartonella; species Bartonella sp. B10834G3. The sequence goes on along the minus strand of NZ_JACFOM010000002.1, from coordinate 611,136 downwards.
GGCGATGGCCGCTTGGGGCACGGTGTCGGGCTTGATACACCGGCTGCGATGATTGTGACGCTTAACGCCATGAAAAGCCAAGGCTACGAAATAGAAAATATTCCGGAAAATGGCAATGAGCTCATGCGGTTGATGATTGAAGGTCCAACCAATGAAGGGGTGAAGGGAAGGATAGTGCGGACAGCACTTTCTTTGAGTCTTTACAAGAAGTTCTTTCAATCACTTGATAAAAAGATTCAAGATGAAGTGACTGCACGTTGGGGGGCGCCGGAAGACGATGCCTATGTGGTTCAAAATGGATTGGCCTTGCCGGTTTTAATGTTGGGGGAAACGGTTGTCGGATTACAGCCGGAACGCGCATTCGGAATGGTTGCAAAGCAAGTCTACCATGCACCCGATATTGTTCCCACCCATCATTACCTTGCATTCTATTTCTGGCTCCGTTTTGTTTATAAAGCCGATGCCATTATTCATATGGGTAAACACGGCAATCTTGAATGGCTTCCGGGAAAAGCTTTGGCACTCTCGAACCATTGCTATCCCGAAATAGCTCTTGGACCGATGCCGCATATCTACCCGTTTATTGTCAACGACCCCGGTGAAGGAACACAGGCAAAACGACGCTCTTCAGCCGTTATCATTGACCATCTGACCCCGCCTTTGACGCGCGCGGAAAGTTATGGCCCGTTAAAAGATCTGGAGGGGCTTGTTGATGAATATTACGAGGCGTCAGGCGTTGATCCGCGTCGTCTCGTAAAGCTCAAAGGCGAAATACTTGATCTAGTGCGGCTTACCGGTCTCAATCATGATGCCGGAATTGAAGACCATGATAGCGATGATCTGGCACTTGAGAAACTTGATGCCTTTTTGTGTGATCTTAAAGAATTGCAAATCAGGGACGGGCTACATATTTTTGGCAAAGCGCCTTCCGGCGAACAATTGGAAAATCTCCTTGTTGCAACGGCGCGTGTCCCTCGTGGAGAGGGGGAAAACGGCAGTTTACACCGCGCTATAGCCGATGATCTCGGCCTTGCTTTTGATCCGCTTGATTGTGTTTTTTCAGAAAAATGGCAAGGTGAAAAGCCTGAAATATTGAAGGGCATGACCGACAGCCTATGGCGCACAAAAGGCGACACGGTTGAACGCATCGAGCTTTTGGCGCTGGCGCTGGTTTCCGGAAAGAGCACCCTTCCTCAAAATTTTACGAAAACAGCGCCAATTCTTAAAAATATTGAAGAAACATTGCGGCCATTGATTTTAAGTTGCGGCAAGGCGGAAATTGACGGGCTTTTAACCGCTCTTGACGGGCACTTTGTCGAACCGGGGCCATCCGGCGCCCCGACACGCGGCCGGCCGGATGTATTTCCGACAGGGCGAAACTTTTTTTCGGTCGATACAAGGGCAGTGCCCACACAATCGGCTTGGCAATTGGGTAAAAAATCGGCCGAGCTTCTCATTATCCGCTATGTTCAGGATCACGGTGATTGGCCGAAGGCTTTCGGCCTCACCGCTTGGGGAACGGCCAATATGCGCACCGGTGGTGACGATATTGCGCAGGCTCTCGCACTTATCGGCGTCAAACCTTTGTGGGATGCGGCATCCCGCCGTGTGACCGGTGTTGAAGTTATTCCGATAGCAGTTCTTGGAAGGCCACGTGTCGACGTAACATTAAGGATTTCCGGTTTCTTCCGCGATGCATTTCCCGAACAGATAGCCTTGTTCGATCAGGCGGTGCGTCTTGTTGCCTCGCTTGACGAGGAGGAAGAAGATAACCCGCTCCATGCGCATTATTTGAAAGACGTAAAAACGCTCACAGAAACCGGAAGAACCGCAAAAGAGGCAGAAAGAGAAGCCGGTTTTCGTGTTTTCGGCGCTCGTCCGGGTGTTTATGGAACCGGCGTTCAGGAGCTTCTCGACAAGGGCGAATGGAATGACCGTAATGATCTAGGTAAAGCATGGATTGCCCATTCTTCATTTGCTTACGGTAAGGAAGACGGGTTGGCTGCACAAAATATGCTTGAAAACCGGCTTCATCATATCAATGCCGTTGTCCAAAATCAGGATAATCGCGAACATGATCTTCTCGATTCCGGTGAATATTATGCCTTTGAAGGGGGCATGGCTTCGGCAGTTGCCGATAAGCAGGGTGCTTTTCCGAAAGTCTATCACAATGATATGTCGCGCCCCGAACGGCCGATGATAAAAACATTGCAGGAAGAAATCGGGCGGACACTCCGCGGGCGGGCTGTTAATCCGAAATGGATAGAAGGGGTTATGCGACACGGCTTTAAAGGTGCTGTCGAAATGGCTGCAACTGTCGACTATCTCTTTGCTTTTTCGGCTACAACAAATGCCGTATCCAACGAACAATTCGAGGCGATTTATAATGCCTATATCGACGATGAAACGGTGCGGAATTTTTTGATCGGGAACAATCCTGCAGCTTTAAGAGAAATGGCACATAAACTTGAACAGGCAATCCGGAGAGAATTATGGAAACCGCGCTCCAATTCTGCTTTGTTTGAACTGGAAGAACTACAGAAAGGCTCGATAACATGGACGCCAAGGAAAAGCTGACGGAAGCGGAATTGAATGCCCGTCATGCCGAAAAAATGAAAAAGAAAGATGCCGCGCGCAAAAAAATAGAAGCCGGTAAAACCAAGGAAAAAGGCCTTCTCATTGTTCATACGGGCAAGGGCAAAGGCAAGACAACAGCCGCTTTCGGTATGGTTTTTCGTGCTCTCGGCCAGAATATGAAGGTTGGGGTGGTGCAGTTTGTCAAGGGATTGCGCCAAACCGGCGAGCGTACCGCACTTGAAAAATTTGGCGATCAGGTACGCGTTTATGCCCATGGCGAAGGCTTCACATGGGAAACGCAGAATCGTGAAAAAGACATTGCCGAAGCGCGAAAAGCATGGGACATTGCCAAAGAGATGATCCTCGATGACACCACGGATATGGTGCTTTGTGACGAGTTGAATATCGTATTGCGCTATGATTATCTACCATTGGAAGAAGTGCTTGATGTATTATCGAAGCGACCTTTCATGAAACATGTTATCATTACCGGTCGCAATGCACGAAATGAATTGATTGAGGCTGCCGATCTGGTAACAGAAATGGAATTGGTCAAACACCCGTTCCGTTCTGGCATAAAAGGACAGAAGGGGATTGAATTCTGATGACCGCTACCTGGCAGTTCTGGGCATTTCTTTCAGCAATTTTTGCGGCTTTAACCGCTATTTTCGCAAAAGTCGGTATAAGCGGTATCAATTCCGATTTTGCCACTTTGATAAGAACAATTGTTATCATTGCTGCATTATGTCTCTTTTTAAGCATCACTGGACAATGGCAACGTCCGGGAGCTATTCCGGCAAAATCATGGGTTTTCCTTGTTCTGTCAGGTCTTGCCACGGGTGCTTCATGGCTTGCCTATTTCCGCGCTCTGCAATTGGGAGATGCTTCCCATGTTGCTCCGATAGACAAATTGTCGGTTATCTTTGTTGCCATTTTTGGCGTTACTTTTCTTGGTGAAAAATTGACAGCCATCAACTGGACCGGTGTCGTACTGATCGGCGCAGGCGTTATTTTGCTGGCATTAAAAATCTAGAAGAGCATAATTGTTCTGTCTTTAAAACCGGTTCGGCAGCTTTATCTAAACCGGTTTTTTAAAAGCCCTATGATGATATTCTGATGGAGAGGCTTTAAGTCTCAGAGGTTCAGCCATTGCCGCAACGGATTGTCATGTGCTTGTAAGAGTTTATAGGCAAGAATAACGCATACAATAACCAATAGCGGTTTTATGAGCTTGGCGCCGGTTTTCATGGCAACGCGTGCCCCCATTTGCGCACCGATAAATTGGGCAATTCCCATAGCAATGCCGATTTTTACATTGATCGAGCCCATGACGGCAAAGGTCAGGAATCCACCGAGATTGGATGAAAAGTTCAACAGTTTGGTATGGGCTGTCGCTTTGAGGATTCCGAACCCTGACAGGGAAACAAAGGCAAGCATATAGAAAGAACCGGCACCCGGACCGAATATGCCGTCGTAAAAGCCGACAAGAGGTGCCATAGTCAGCGAAAAGATGATCGGCCGCATCCGCTCCTGTTTATCAATGTCGTTAAGGTTTGGCTTGAATGCAAAATAACAGGCAACAACAATGAGCAGAACGGGCAACAGTGCTTGAAATAATTTGACAGGAATGAGGGTCGCAACCAATGCGCCGATAATACTTCCGATAAAGGCCATGGTGGCTTGGAGGATTTGTTTCCTGATATTGACATGTCCACCACGGGCATAGGCCACCATTGCAGAAAATGAGCCGAAAAGTCCCTGCAACTTGTTTGTGCCCAATGTTTCGACAGGCGGAAGGCCCGAAAGCATAAGGGCAGGGATGGTGATGAGGCCACCGCCACCGGCAATTGAATCTATAAAACCGGCAAGCAAACCGGCAAAAATCAAAATCAGAACAGTCGGGTCAGAAAGAAATTCCAGCATTTGCGAATATTACCTGAACAGAATAGAATAAGGAATAATAGAATAATTTCTATAAAGAAACGTCAAACGTTGCATTCATGCACTTGTGTTTTTTGTGCAATATTGGCAAGCTCTGCTTTTAGTTCAGCTCTTCTAACGTGGCAAGAAGCGGAGTTTCGCATGTTTGACAGCATCGCAAATTATTTTTCCCGTCATAATTCGGTTCGTAAAGTGGCCGAAAATCCGGCAACAGCGGCCGAACTTCTCTTGCTCATTCATTTGGGTTTTGCCGATGGCAAACATACACCAAGCGAAACCGCTGCTTTTTCAAAAATTGCCGAACAACAATTCGGCGTATCTCCCGATGCTTTGCCGGATGTCATCCAATATCTTTATGATTATGGCTATGAAACAACAACCGGTCAGGCTGCGGCTCTCTTTGGCGAATTGGCGCCGGATAGGCGCATTGCACTTATCGAGAATTTGATGACAATTGCCGCTGCCGATAACCATGTCGACGCTGATGAAGTTGCGCTCATCCATCGGATAGCAGCCATTCTCGGTGTTCCCTCACAAGAGGTAGAGCGGATTTATAACACCGTCAAAGAACGCGCTTGAAAGGCAAAACCGGACATGGTCGCTAGAAGCTCTATGCCGGTTTTTGTGGGCATAGGCATTTCATCATCTGCCACAACGGGTGACATGGAAAAGGCTCTCGAAACTCTTGAAAAATGGAATATTGCGGCTTTTTCAACGCTTGAAGGTAAAGAATCCAACGGTCTTATTTTAAGCGCTTTGAAACGTCTTTCTGTTCCTCTCCTTACATTTTCGTCTGAAGAGTTGGAAACAATGACTTGTTTTCTCAAGAACCCTTCCGATATTGTTTTTCAACATACGGGCTGCCATGGCGTTGCGGAAGCTGCGGCTTTGGCGGCTTCAGGTAAAGGTGGTATTTTGCTCATTGAAAAGACAAAAATTGGTGGGCTTACCCTTGCTGTGGCAGGACGGAAGGAAGAATGACAGTATATTTTATCGGCGCAGGTCCGGGGGCATATGATCTCATTACAGTGCGCGGGCTCAATCTCATAAAACGTTGTCCGGTCTGCCTTTATGCCGGCTCGCTTCTTTCGGATGAATTGATTGCCGAAATTCCTCATGAAGCACGCCGTGTCAATACCGGTCATCTTGACCTTGATGCCATTGTCGAAGAGTTTGTCAAAGCGGAAAAAGAAGGAAAGGATGTTGCAAGGCTTCATTCCGGCGACCCTTCCATCTATAGCGCAATAGCCGAACAGATGGCAGCACTCGACAAGCTTGCGATCAATTACGAGGTGGTACCGGGGGTGGCTTCCTATGCGGCAGCAGCGGCAGCCATGAAGCAGGAATTGACACTTCCAAAGCTAAACCAATCGGTCATTTTGACACGGACATCGGTCAATTCTTCACCAATGCCGGAACTTGAGACATTGTCAAATTTAGGACAAGCAAAAGCGACAATGGCAATTCATCTTTCGGCAAAAAATATTGCAGCAATCCGGAAAGAATTATTGCCAATTTACGGCGCCGATTGCCCCGTTATTGTTGCCTATCATGTAAGCTGGCCGGATGAAAAAATCATTTCAGGCACACTTGCCGATATTCACGAAAAAATAGCGCAAGAAAAAATAGAAAAAACCGCAATCATCTTTGTCGGGAAAGCACTTCGGCCGGAAAAGCTTAGCCGTTCGTCCCTTTATGCTTTTCCGCACGGTCCGCTTGGTAAAACTTCTGCACCAAGTCGATAACATCTTTTTCCGCACTCAAAGTGACGACATCGGGCAGGGGCTTTCTGGTTATCATAATCACCGGAAGGCCGAGTTTGCGTGCAGCCTTCAACTTTGGAAAAGAGGCAGAACCTCCGGAATTTCTGCACACGAGACAATCAAAATGATGGTTGACGAGAAAGTCATATTCTTCTTGTTCATTTTCCGGTTTACCGAGCACAATTTCTATATTGGCTTCGGGAACAAAATTTTCCGGCTTCTCGACCATACGTGCGACAAATGAAGCATCTTTACGCACCAGAAATTCATTGACGTGCTGGCGCCCTATCGCAAGAAAGCAGCGGCTGTTTACTGGAATAGCGGCAACGGCTTCCGCAATATTATTCACTGTCAGCCACTTGTCTTCTTTCGCCGCTTGCCAAAGCGGACGCTCGAACCGGATATAGCCGATTTTTTCCGCGCGCGCTGCCCGCCAGGCATGATCGGTCATTGTTTCGGCAAAAGGATGGGTTGCGTCAACAATAAGCCCTATGTTTTCTTTTTCGATTGTATTGATAAGCCCGTCAATGCCGCCAAACCCGCCAATGCGATACCGCCCCGCCGGAATTTTCGGATGCGAGGTACGACCAGCGAGAGACGAAAGAACCGGATAGTTCTCTTCGGCAAATTTTTCTGCGAGAGCATAGGCTTCGCTGGTGCCACCCAATAATAAAACTGTCCTACTTTCTCGCAAGAATATTTCCCTTTCTGTCGGTCACAATGATTTCGACAGCAACCGGCGCATCCCTTAATGTTTCTTCAGCAATATGTTTTGCCTGAAGCGCAATAGGAGTGGCAATATCAATTCCTTCTTTTGTAGCAATATCAAGCACTTCTTTTGCAGTGTTCGCATTTTCGATGAAGTTCTTGAAAGATTGGTTCAAGCCGACATTCTTTGCAACATTCCACAAAAATGTCTTGTCGACTTGGGAGCGGGAAGAATGAAGATCCATTTCCCCTTGCGCGAGTTTTGTCAATTTTGCAAAACCGCCTGCAATTGTCAGTTTATCAATCGGGTGGTGACGCAAATATTTTAACACGGCACCGACGAAGTCTCCCATATCCAATATGGCATAATCGGGAAGATGGTAGATTGCCTGAGCCGCATCTTCCGAAGTTGCTCCGGTTGCACCAAGAACATGGCTTGCCCCTTCTGCACGGGCGACATCAATACCGCTATGAATAGAATGGATCCATGCCGAACATGAGAACGGATGAACAATACCGGTAGTGCCGAGAATGGAAATACCGCCCAGAATCCCAAGGCGCGGATTCCATGTTTTGAGCGCGATGTTTTCGCCATCCGGCACTGAAATTGTAATGACCAGATCTTGCGGAAAAGAATATTTGTCACAAATTTCCTTGCAAACCTCGCTCATCATGCGGCGCGGAACGGGGTTGATGGCCGCTTCCCCGACATCAAGCGGTAAACCCGGTCTTGTAACAATTCCAACACCTTTTCCGGCTTTGAATATAATTCCGCTGTTTGGAGAGGCAGGGGTGACAGTTGCAATAATGGTCGCCTTGTCTGTCACATCGGGATCATCGCCTGCATCTTTGACAATTCCTGCTGTCGCCTGATTTTCTCCAAGACTTTTGAGAGATAGCGCAAATTGCGGCATTTGCCCTCTTGGTAATCTTATCTCGACGGGATCGGGAAAAGCACCAGTTATGAGAGCAGTGAGCGCTGCCTTGGTTGCAGCGGTTGCGCAGGCCCCTGTTGTCCAGCCCAAGCGAAGGGGACCTTCCGGTTTGTGTTTCAATGTGCTTTGCAGGTCTGCCATTTTGACAATATTTCTTGAAAATTAAACGTTTACAGTGGTTGGAAACTGCACAATAGATAACACATATAATGCATTGATTCTTGTTTTCTATAGATTTTACCATCAAAAGGACCCGAAATGACGGCAGATTTGCCATTCAAATTGCCACAGTTCATTGCCGGGCATGTATGGTTGGTGGGCGCAGGGCCAGGTGACCCCGGACTTCTCACACTCCATTGTGTCAATGCACTCAAACAGGCCGACCACATCCTTTATGATGCGCTGGTCGATCATTCGTGCCTCAAGCTTGCAAAACAAGGCGCAATTTTAGAATTTGCCGGTAAACGCGGTGGCAAACCCTCGCTTAAACAGCAAGAAATCACGGAACGCATGATTTGCCTTGCCAGAGAAGGCAAACGGGTTTTGCGTTTGAAAGGCGGCGATCCATTTGTTTTTGGCCGTGGGGGTGAAGAGGCGCTCGCCTTGATAGAAGCGCATATTTCTTTTCGTGTTTTTCCCGGAATAACAGCAGGAATAGCAGGACCTGCCTATGCAGGTATTCCGGTTACACATCGCTCCATTAATCACAGTGTGTTGTTTTTAACCGGTCATGATGCAGACGGTACAGTGCCGAAGTCTTTTGACTGGAAGGCAATTTCCCAAGCCGCACCGGTTCTTGTGTTTTATATGGCAATGAAACACATTGATGAAATTGCCGATGACCTTATCAAAGGGGGGCGCAAGGGTGATGAGCCGGTCATGTTTATCACGCATGCGACGACTTCCAATCAGCGGATTTATAAAACCGAACTTGGTCATGTAAAACAAACGATCAAAGAGCATGACATTGAACCGCCGACAATTGTTGTCGTTGGTAAAGTTGTTTCGCTTGCTGATAAACTCTCGCCGGACAGTGTTACAGACGAATTGGAAGACGAATTGGATAACAGATCATTATGAATGGCTTTATGGTGAGCGCTGCCAATTCGGGAGCCGGTAAAACTGTTATCACTCTGGCATTGATGCGAGCCTTGAACGAAATGGGATTAGATGTGGCTCCGCGAAAAGCAGGGCCTGACTTTATAGATCCGGCATTTCATAAAGCGGCAACAGGTGAGGATAGTTATAATCTCGATTGTTGGGCAATGCGTGACCCGCTCATAAGAAATATCAATTTTACCGACAATTCGGAGCAGAAGTTTTTTGTTGTTGAAGGCATGATGGGGCTTTATGACGGCGCCATCAACGGCAAGGGTTCGTCTGCCGAACTTGCCCGCTTGTTGGATTTGCCGGTATTTTTTGTCGTTGATGTGACAAGCCAATCACATTCGGTCGCGGCACTTGTTAAAGGTTTTGCCGAATTTATGCCGGGGTTGCGCTTTTCCGGAATTATCCTGAATAAAATTGGAAGTCCGCGGCATGAAGCCATGCTTCGCGCGGCCTTGCAACCGCTTGATATACCGGTGGTTGGTGCTGTTTACAGAAATAACGCGCTGACACTCCCCTCACGCCATTTAGGGCTGGTTCAGGCTTCCGAACGAACCGACCTTTATGCTTTTATCGGAAAAGCGGCAGAAATCATAAAGGAGAGCGTTGATCTTGAGGCGATGATCGCATTATCGACTTCAAATCGGGTGAAAGTTGCTCGTGCGACGATTGATTATATCCCGCCACTTGGACAGCGTATTGCGGTGAGCCGTGATGATGCTTTCCGCTTTTCTTATCCACATTTGCTTGATGGCTGGAGAAAAGCCGGTGCCGAAATTACATTCTTTTCGCCTTTGGCGAATGAAGTGCCGGATAAAGAGTGTGATAGCGTCTATTTATGTGGCGGTTATCCGGAACTTTTTGCCGGAAAACTGGCGGCAGCAGAGAAGTTCAATAAAGCCATGATTGATATGGCAAAAGCCGGAAAAACCATTTATGGCGAATGCGGTGGTTATATGACTTTGGGGGAAACATTGGAAGATAGTGAAGGGGTTAAACACCCGATGCTTGGTCTCTTGCCACTGAATACCAGCTTCAAACAGAAAAAACTGCATTTAGGCTATCGTCGTTTGGTTTCTGAAGGGGAGTTTTTCGGAAAAACAGGCTTTCGAGGGCACGAATTCCATTATGCTTCCATTGTAGATGAAAAAGGCGGCATACCGCTTTTTAAAGCCTATGATGCGCTTGACCATTCTTTAGGGACAAGGGGAATGAGAATAAACAATGTTGCCGGTTCGTTTATCCATCTGATAGATATAGAGGGATGAAAAAATATCCTACACGCTAAAAGAAAATGCGGCGTTACTGTTTGATGTGTTTTCGAGTAAATTTACCAAAAAGCCTGTCGTTTCGGCTTTCTATCAAGAGAGCAGGCGAGGCGACGGTGGTGGAAACAAACTGCCTCGAACAGATTGAATTTGGAAGATATTTTCTTGCGCCGACAGGGTGTTGACTGGCAAACCGGATATTTGAACCAAACGCATTCAGGGATTCGTTCTTAGGCTATGAAATATAAAATTGATCGACTCAATGTTGCTTCGGGAATTGACGCCAAAACGCGCCGTTTGTGTATTTTCGCGCTCGCCGTCGGTGCGTTTGCAATAGGCACGTCCGAATTTGTGTCCATGGGGCTGCAACCGGAAATGGCCAAAAGTTCGGGTGTCGATATACCGACCGCCGGCCAATATATTTCAGCCTATGCACTCGGCGTTGTTGTAGGTGCGCCGGTTCTGGCTGTCGCGACCGCGAAATATCCGCGGAAATATGTTCTGGTTGCTTTGATGCTGTTTTATGCGTTCTCGAACATTGCCAGTGCCTGTGTGACGAGCTTTCATGCCCTTGTCGGTTTGCGATTTATGAGTGGTTTGCCCCACGGTATCTATTTTGGCGTTGCCTCTATTGCCGCTTCCTCCATGGTAGAGATGAAAAATCGCCCCAAGGCAATTGGTGCGGTTATGCTTGGGCTTACAATTGCAACAGTTGTCGGTGCGCCTTTTGCGACCTGGCTTGGTCAGCAACTTGGATGGCAAATGGCTTTCGTTATGGTGGGCAGCATCGGAGCCCTTTGTGCAATTTTGGTGTTTTTCTTTCTGCCCAGTTTGCCGACAGCATTGGGAACAAGTCCCTTGACCGAGCTTAGCGCGTTGAAAGAAAAACAGGTCTGGTTCATGCTGGCAACAGTCGCCATTGGAACAGCCGGTCTCTTTGCTGTTTTCAGCTATATCAAATCGACTTTGACTGTCGTTTCCGGCCTTTCAATAGGTTGGGTTCCCTTTATCATGCCGCTTATCGGCCTTGGCATGGTTACGGGAAATATTCTGGGCCCTAAAATTGCTGTGAAAATCGGTCCGATGAGAATGCTGTTTTTCGCTCTGCTATGGAGCACAATTACATTCTTCCTGTTTTATTTCCTTTGCCATTCCGGCATCACGGCTGCCATCGGTTGTTTCCTGATTGGTACGTCTTTTGCCAGTATGCCTTCAATCCAGACGCGCGTTATGGATGTTGCAGCCAACGCCCAGACCCTTGCCGGTGCACTTATGCAATCGGCTTTCAACGTTGCCAATGCTTTGGGTGCTGAATCCGGCGCGGAAATCTTGCGGCTTGGTTTCGGCTATCAGGATACGGCGATTTTGGGAGGCTGTCTCACATTTTGCGGCCTGTCGATTTTTACTCTCTCCTGGTATGTTGAAAAACGCGATCAGGCTAAAGCATTAAAACAGGCGTGAAAGCTGTGGAGCGTCTCTGTTTTATCCTTTTATTGGCGCTCCTGATTGATCGGTCAATTGGCGACCCCGACTGGTTATGGCGCAAGCTCCCTCATCCGGTAGCTGCATTCGGGGCAGGCATAAAGTGGTTTGAAACGCGATTTAACAAGAAGACAATGTCTTCCCGCTGCCGCAAATGGTATGGCCTCGGTGCGCTTCTCATCTTGTTGCTGGCAACCTTTATTGTTGGGCTTGTTGTTCATAGGCTTTTGCTTCCACTGGGGTTTACAGGGATAATCATTGAAGCGCTGGTTGCCTCCATCTTCCTTGCGCAAAAAAGCCTTGTCGATCACGTCGCTAGAGTTGAAAAAGCGTTCAAACAAGGTTCGCTTGCCGAAGCGAGAGGCGCTGTTTCGCTCATAGTCGGGCGGGACACAAAAAATCTCGATGAAAGCGCAGTTTGTCGCGCAGCTATTGAAAGCCTCGCCGAAAATAGCTCTGATGGCGTTGTAGCACCGGTGTTCTGGTATCTTATCCTCGGTCTTCCCGGCCTTTTTTGTTATAAATTGGTGAACACGGCCGACTCGATGATCGGCTATAAAAACGAGCGCTTCAAGGATTTCGGCTGGGCTTCGGCACGGCTTGACGATGTTGTCAATTCTATACCGGCAAGATTGACAGCGTTTATCGTTATCCTGACAAGCGGACTTTTTATCAATAAGAAAGCTGCCGCAAAGTCACTTGAAGTGGTGAAACAAGATGCGCGCCACCATCATTCGCCCAATGCCGGTTTTCCCGAATGTGCCTTTGCGGGCGCCCTTGATGTCAAGCTTTTGGGACCAAGAATCTATTCAGGCGAAGCTGTTGACGAACCTTTCCAGAATGAAAGCGGGAAAATGGCCGCTCCCGACGATATTTACCGTGCCATCCGACTCTTCAAGCGTTCAATGGATGTGCTATTTTTAATTATTCTGGTTGTGTTTCTGATTGCTTTTGTTGTCTGAATGTTTCCCATCAGGCCGGTTGAGCATATCGCGGGAAATAATAAAGGCAAGCGGCACTGCAAGCAGCAATATGATAATCAGAAAGATAAACAGCACTTTGGAAGCCGCAATCATACCGCTCACTCCGCCCGGATCAAATAATCCGGCAAGATTGGTAATGCTTCCGGCGAGTGCTGCACTTAAAGCTGTTGAAAACAACTGGATTGTTGTAAGGGATGCACTGGCACGTGTCGCGTCTTTTTCGGAAGCACATTGTAATACGCGGGTGAGCAAATGCGGCCATGACGTTCCAGCCCCGACACCGATCAGGAACAGCGCGAGACAAATCGAAATCAGAAATCCCGATGACTTCATTTCAGACGGGATGAAATAGAACAACGTCGCCATTCCGAGCATATCAATCACGGGTGCGAGAATGATGATTTTGCGCACAATTTTCGGCGAAGCTCCGGCACTTGGCAATGAACCGCAGGTCCAGCCGATGCTCATAAGGGCGGCAATATAGCCTGCAACAAGTGGCCCTCTCCCGTGAAGTTCCTGAAGAAACAGGGGAAGGTAAAGCTCCGCACCGTTTACCGCGACCGAGATAATAACCATCAGGCCGTAAAGCGGCAGAAATATCGACTGGATTGAAAATGAACCGTCGGGAAGCATTTTATTTTCCGATCGTTTGTCGATAATCCCAAGAACAAGAAGCAGAATAGCACCGATAATAATACCGGCAATTTTGATATTATTGTCGCTCACCGCACTGCTTGCCGAAATGATAAGAACCATAACAGTCAAAACAGCAAGCTGGATAACAGGAAGCCGTTCCGAAACGTTTTGACGTTCTGTCGTGCCGGGCAAAACTTTAAGCGCAACGCCGGAAAATAAAAGTGCCAGAATACCAACTGTCCAGAATGAAGCACGCCAAGTGCTGTATTCGGCAAAAATGCCGCCAATGGCGGGGCCGAGTAATGTCGAAATTCCCCACATGCCGGAAATGAGCCCCATCGCCCGTGGCCATAACGCAGGGTCAAATACAATTCTCACCATGGAATAGGAAAGTGATAGCAAAAAGCCGCCACCGAAACCTTGAATAAGCCGACCGAACAGGAATGTTGCCATCGTCGGGGCAACACTACAAATAAGGGTTCCCGCAGCAAACAGAAGTGCCGAAAGGACATAAGCGGTTTTGGGCCCAAAACGGGACAACAATTTTGCTGCAAGCGATGCACCGATGAGCGATGCTGTCACAAAAATTGTTGCTGCCCATGAATAATATTGCTCACCGTGAATATCGGCAACAAGGGAGGGCAGGATAGTGACGACTATGTAGACATTGACCGCATGCAGAGCAACCCCGCCTGCAAGTGTTACAGAGCGGACACCATTTCTACCTGAAAGAAGTGTTGACCAGCCTTGTTCATTCATTGTCATCCCTATATTTTTTTAGAATCAGTGTCGGTCTTTTAAATAGCCTCATAAGGCTTTAGTGCCAAGAAACGAAACTTTGATCGGCAATTTTTGTTCCCGCAAAAACAAAAAGCCCCGTGTGAAACGGGGCTTTTTGCTTTTCAAATTGGAAATGTTCAAGCAAGTGCTTTGGCAAGATTTTCCGCAATTTTGTCGAGAAAACCTGTTGTTGAAAGCCATTTCTGGTTCGGTCCGATGAGCAAGGCAAGATCCTTGGTCATGAAACCGGATTCAACAGTATCGACACATACTTTTTCAAGTGTATCGGCAAAGTGCTTCAACTGGTCATTGTTGTCGAGCTTTGCACGGTGTGCCAAGCCACGTGTCCAGGCGAAGATCGAAGCGATCGAGTTGGTCGATGTTTCTTCGCCGCGCTGGTATTGGCGATAGTGGCGGGTTACTGTTCCATGTGCGGCCTCGGCTTCAACAGTTTTGCCGTCCGGTGTCATGAGAACGGAGGTCATGAGTCCCAAAGAGCCGAAACCCTGAGCCACTGTATCGGATTGGACATCACCATCATAATTCTTACAAGCCCAGACATATCCGCCGGACCATTTAAGTGACGAGGCAACCATATCGTCGATCAGACGGTGCTCATATGTGAGATTATATTTATCGAATTCGGATTTGAATTCCTTATCGAAAACTTCCTGAAAAATATCTTTGAAACGGCCATCATAGGCCTTCAAAATGGTATTCTTTGTGGAAAGATAAACCGGAACTTTGCGCTGCAAGCCGTAATTGAATGATGCACGGGCAAAATCGCGGATAGATGCATCAAGGTTGTACATAGCCAATGCAACACCGGCACCCGGTGCATCATAAACATCATGTTCGATAACGGTTCCGTCTTCACCGACAAATTTGATTGTCAGCTTGCCTTTGCCGGGGAATTTGAAATCTGTCGCTTTATATTGGTCACCAAAAGCATGACGGCCGATAATGATCGGTTTTGTCCAGTGCGGAACGAGACGGGGAACGTTTTTGCAAATAATCGGCTCACGGAAAATAACGCCGCCGAGAATGTTGCGGATTGTGCCGTTCGGCGACTTCCACATTTTTTTCAGGTTGAACTCTTTTACGCGGGCTTCATCCGGTGTGATTGTCGCACATTTAACGCCAACACCATATTTCTTGATGGCGTTTGCAGCATCGGTTGTTACCTGATCGTTGGTCGCATCGCGATTTTCAATCGAAAGATCATAATATTTCAGATCTATGTCGAGATAGGGATGGATCAATTTTTCCTTGATATATTGCCAGATAATGCGTGTCATCTCGTCGCCGTCGAGTTCGACGACGGGATTTGCGACCTTGATCTTTGCCATATGATAATCCTCTTCCATAATTTTGGTTTTTTGCCGTTATAACATTCATGAACAGGACCTGGAAAGCCCTAAACCGATATTATAACGGACCTTTGAAGATGAAGTAGGCTCCGCTTACAATAAGTGCAAAGCCGACAAAATGGTTTATCGTCAGTTTTTCGCCCAGATAGAGAATCGAAAAACCGGAAAATATCAAAAGGGTTATAACCTCCTGAATTGTTTTGAGTTGGGCGGCGCTATAAACGGTGTGTCCCAAACGGTTTGCGGGAACCGCAAGGCAATATTCAAAGAATGCAATTCCCCAGCTTGCTATAATGACGATCATTAATGGCTTGTTGGTGAATTTTAAATGGCCGTACCAGGCGAAGGTCATAAACACATTCGACAACAACAACATGCCAATCGGGGCGATGTAAGGTAAAATCTGCATTTGTGGCAAACCGACAGAGCTTAAAATGCGCGATCGTAATAAAGCTGAACGCCGGTCAGAGCAGAAATATGTTTGACATAATCCTCAAGTTGCTGTGGCATTTTGATGTCTTTTACAATCGTCAAATTGCGTAATGTCGGAAATATCATGACATCATCCCAACCGAGACCGTTACTTGTATTATCGGGATTAAAAGACAAAGTAGCCAGTCTCTCTTCAACATTCTTTTTATGCTCGGCTGTTTCACTCATAGCCTGATCGAATGATTTGCCGAGTGACTTTTCTTTTTTTGCCTGAAAATATTCAATGGCCGATTTCGTAGCAAATTCGGGAAGTGATGCTTTTACATTGCGTGGATAAAGCAATGCATTAATATCCGAAGAGACCTCGGAAAGCTCGTCGGTGACCCGCTTTTGAATATCGGTTGCCGGAACAATAACGCGACTTTTCTCGCCAATTTCATCAAATTTATGCGCAATATCCAGGCTTTCGACCATGGCCGAACCATCGTCAAATTCCAGAATAGGAACCTGTTTTTTATGAACAAGCCGCATACACGTTTCGGAATCATCATTCAGCAAAACAATATATTCAACTGGAACTTGTTTATATCCCGCTGTCATCTTGGCACGGACACAGAACGGGCAATGGTCGTAATAATAAAGTTTCATCGGAATTTCCTTGGGCGTGTTTCTGGCTATTGAATGGTAAAGCGGTCAAACGGTGTCGTTTGGGCGTGTCGTTTGGCTCTGAACGTATGCCAGCTTACCGCAAAACAATTGAATGTGAAAGAAAAGTAAAATTGATAATAACAGCCTTATCTATCTCCTCATATTTCATTCAAGTTTACCGCGTTTCTGGAGCCGGAAATTCTATTTTCACCCGCGAATGAAAAAGGCGGAACAAACAATTTTCAGTTTTATTTGCGTATTAAAATCAAAGTGCCTAAACTGGTATAATTATCTTTAATTCAATTCAAAATATAACGACAGGAAATTGTAATAATTGTTATTATAAATATTATATTCATAAATCAATTTTCTTGATTTGATTTTATATCATTGATTCAATAAAAGAAAGTATCAGTTATTATCAACATAATTGAGATATTCAGATCGACGTTTATCAAAAGACCCTTGTAATAGTGGGAGCTTGAACAGTTCAAGAGCTGGCCCGTTCTGTTTGACAGCCGGCTTTTTCAGAGTTTTGCGGGATTATTTGCATAATTTGACTATTTGAACTATATTATAAACAAAGAATAGTGCACGCTCATATCGGCATTATATCGGAGGTTAAAATGGTATCTGTTACATCAACCGATTTGAATCTGGTCAATCATGGTTTTGATGTTCCGGGATTGCGAGCAGCCCAGAATATTCAGGAAATTGTCCAGTCGAAAAATACGACACAATCTGTTCGTGTCGATGATCGTAACGTGATGTCGCCTCGTATTTCCGACGCTTTGTCGCGTATTCAGGAACTTGTTGAAAAAGGTATCAGTGCATCCGGCATTATCAATCAGCAAGTCAACACGAATATGACCAATCCGCAATATTTCACCGGTACATTAAAGGACGCGGATGCTGCAAAATATGCAGGTTTCGAGGGCGTTCCGGCTGGCAATTTTCAGGTGTTCACCCCGCCTGAAATCAGCGACGACAAGCTGAAAGACCTTGTTAAATCGGCTGCCCAGCTTGGCGGCTTCCCGAATGGCGATGATGCATTGTTCAAAGCACTGCAAAATAATACAGCGAAGATCTACAACCAGAAAGATTCCGAAAGTCTTCTTGGCAAACCTGTTGATTGGAAGCAGGGGAGCATTGGCGGTACAATGTGGGATCGCACTGCAGTTGACCAAAAGGCAGTGCAACAAGTTGCACAAGATGGCAAGAAAATTTTTGCCGGTGCAATCGGGTCTATCCATTTCGCGGTTGTTTACTAAAGCTTGATTGCCAGTTTCAGATTTCAATGGCTCAATTCATGATAAATGTTGAGCCATTTTTATTTTAACAATTGTAATGTGAATTTTTGCACCCGATGAAAAAAGCGCATCTCCTCATTGAAGTGATAGCTTGGCTGAAGGCTGCGTTATAGCGGAGAGTTCCATTATCGCTCGCATGAGACAAAATATTTTGCTTTATAGAACCTCATTTGGCCCGAATTTATTCTTTGAAATAATGTAAGAAACGTCTAAACTCTGGTAACTTCCGAAAGATAGTATGGTGTGAACGATGCGCTTTTTCATTTCATTTCTGTTGTGTATTTTGTCATTGCCTGCCTTGGCTGAAAGTCGCGCAGCGATAACGGGAGCTATCAATGTAATTGACGGCGAAACACTGGAAATCCGCAATCAACATATAAAACTGTGGGGGGTTGACGCCCCGGAGCTTGGGCAGATATGTCGGAGCGCGAATGGTAGTGGCTATGACTGTGGTAAGCAGGCAGCATCTGCACTTTCGGATTGGTTGACCAATTTACAACCGGTTCAATGTGAGCCTCGTGGCAATGACAATGCTGGAAATGTCATTGCTATTTGTTATTCGTCCACAGGGGATGATATAGCAGGCTGGCTGGTGCGCAATGGCTACGCCATTGATTGGCCAAAATATTCCAACGGCTTTTATGGTGTCTCACAAAAAGAAGCTCGACAAAACAAGAGCGGTATTTGGCAACATGATGAAGCCGCACCGTGGAAAATCACCGAGAAGTAGAACGATTTTTCAACTTGAAATCGAACTTGTAAGTGGATGTGAAACACGCAAATGCGGTTATGACATATCATAAAAACTGCCGCTTTTGCATGAGTTTAGTGGAAGTTCTGTTTGCAACGTTAACCGGAAAAAATTTGCCTATCCGTTCGATTGCAGAATTTATTTGATTTCTGACCGGTGTGGATACCAGAATTCAAAATAAAAACATTAATAAATATAAATATGTTATAATAAAAATCAATAAAAATAACTATATTTAAGGATTGATGTAATTATAACATTATTTAATGTATAAACATTTTAAAAATCTTTTTTGTTTTGAATTTTAGAAATTCTATTCAATTTTTTTTAAAATGGTTTGTTTTGAACAATATTCCGGAAAAATAAATGAAAACCTGAGAAGACAGAACCGAAACAACCGGATTGAAGTCGGTCCGAATTTGCATTGCGATGACACCTTTGATCGGCAGGATTTCAGCCAACATATTTTAAAATTTATGTATGTTGTTCAGAAATAAAATTGATCTTCATAGGCTCATGGCACAAAGCAATAATAATCGGAAAATCTCTATTCGGTTTTTCGTGAAAAAATGTTTATAACATTCCGGATATGGTTCGCCATTGCGGAACGCGCCCTATCAGGTTGTTTTTGTTCGATTGCTACCAATATCTGGTGATGTTCAATCTGTGAACGGAGCGGCATATCCTCTGGCGTATAAAGCTTCTGTAATCCGCTGAAAAGTTCGGTATATTGCTGTCCTAAAAGATATTCGAGGAAATAAACGTAAGCAGCATTTTGTGACGCTTCAGCGATTCTGATGTGGAACAATCGGTCGCCGATATGGTCTTTTGAATGTTCGAGATTGTCCGAGACATTCATGATGTAAGCCTGTTTAATTCCTTCCATCTGCTCGTCGGTGCGTTCCAATGCTGCAATTTCGGCAAGATGTGGTTCAAGGTACAAACGCGCTTCCAGTAGCTCGAATGGAGCTACGTCGCCATTAGACTTGAGATAAGGTTGAAGCAGAGAGTGGATTTCCCGCTTCAAATTCGGCGAGCGGGCACTTTTGGTCGATAACACATAAACGCCGCTACCGACTTTGACTTCGACGATACCCGATACCTCAAGTGCAATAATTGCCTCGCGAACGGAAGTGCGGCTAACTTTCAGTATTTCAGCAAGATCGCGTTCAGGCGGAAGTTTATCGCCAATATGATAGCAACCGTCTTCTATGTCCTGCACAATTCTATTTGCGATAGATTGGTATAAACGGGAATTATTCATCAGGT
This sequence comes from Bartonella sp. B10834G3, assembly GCF_016102505.1. Taxonomy (NCBI): domain Bacteria; kingdom Pseudomonadati; phylum Pseudomonadota; class Alphaproteobacteria; order Hyphomicrobiales; family Bartonellaceae; genus Bartonella; species Bartonella sp. B10834G3. Next base: position 591,176 of record NZ_JACFOM010000002.1, on the reverse strand, counting down.
TGTTTCCAAAAAAAGTGCTTGCCAAGTTTAAAATTCCATTGTTAATTGGTCGAGCCAAAATAATTGGTCTAACCAATAAACATGACAATACTGTCATATAAGGAGGAACGATGCGCCTCAATAGGAAAAGATGTGTCATTACCGCAGCAGCGCAAGGTATAGGACGTGCTTCGGCACTGAAATTTGCACAAGAAGGCGCGCAAGTGATTGCTACAGACATTAATAGCGAATTACTTGCAACCATTCGGGAGGAAAATCCGGATATAGAAATTGCTGTTCTTGATGTAACCGATAGCCAAGCGATTAACGCTTTTGTACATAAGGTAGGCACAATTGACGTACTTTTTAACTGTGCAGGATGGGTTCCTGCCGGCTCGATCGAAGAATGTGACGACGCGCAATGGCAAAAGGCATTCTCGATAAATGTTGACTCGATGTTTCATATGATAAAAGGGTTCTTGCCATTGATGCTGAAAAATGGTGGCGGATCCATTATTAATATGTCATCCGCAGCCTCCAGCATAAAAGGTGTAACAAACCGTTTTGCATATAGTGCTACGAAGGCTGCAGTGTTGGGAATTACCCGCTCGGTTGCCGCCGATTATGTAAAAAAGGGTATCCGCTGCAATGCAATTTGTCCCGGAACAGTAGATTCACCTTCGTTACGCCAACGCATTTCAGTGCAAGCCAAGCTTGAAAATCGCAGCGAAGCAGAAGTTTATGAACAATTTGTCGCGCGCCAACCTATGGGACGGATAGGTAATGTGAACGAGATTGCCGCTCTTGCGGTTTATCTGGCAAGTGACGAAACGTCGTTCACTACCGGTACATTCAACATGATTGATGGTGGTTGGACCAATTAATTAGCAGGAGGATAAAAGTGAAATTATTGCGTTTCGGAAAAAAAGGATATGAAAAGCCCGGAATTCTGGATAGGGATAACAATATTCGTGATCTTTCAGGCATTGTTCGCGATATTGACGGGGAAGTGCTTGAGAACGAATTAACCAGAATTCGTGATATAGATATATCAAGTTTACCGATTGTGGATGGATCGGTACGACTTGGCCCCTGCGTTGCCAAAACAGGAAAATTCATATGTATCGGCCTCAATTATTCCGACCATGCAGCCGAAACAAATGCTCCGATCCCAAGCGAACCGGTTATATTCAATAAGTGGACCAGTGCGATCATTGGCCCCTTTGATGATGTTGAAATCCCCCGTGGTTCCAAAAAAACCGATTGGGAGGTCGAATTGGGTGTGATTATCGGCAGAAGCGGTCGCTATATCGAAAAAGATCAGGCGATGGACCATGTCGCAGGATATTGTGTGATCAATGATATTTCCGAACGTGAATACCAGATCGAACGCGGCGGGACATGGGATAAAGGAAAAGGTTGCGATACATTCGGGCCTATCGGTCCTTGGCTCGTTACAAAAGACGAGATTGAAGACCCGCAAAATCTTGATCTCTGGCTTGATATAGACGGGAAACGTTACCAGAACGGCAATACGCAAAAGATGATTTTCGACGTTGTTACAATCGTCAGTTATGTCAGTCAGTTCATGAGTTTGCAGGCGGGTGATATTATCTCGACCGGTACGCCTCCGGGAGTGGGTCTGGGGTTGAAGCCGCCGGTTTATCTGAAGCCGGGGCAAACGATGCATCTTGGTATCACCGGTTTGGGCGAGCAAAAACAGAAAGTTGTTTCCGCCGGTTAACGGACCGAATTCAATAGTATAGCTTCCGGCGCGGGAGGTGCCTGAAGCTTTGCAAGCCACAGACATGGTATTTTGGGAGGATAACCATGAAAATAATTGCGGCATATCAAGATCCGTTATTAAACAAAACAGTTACAAAAGTATGGGTAAGGCTTATGCCATTATTATTCGTACTCTATTTTGTGGCTTTTATAGATCGGGTAAATATCGGCTTTGCCAAAGATGCAATGCAAAGCGATCTCCATCTTTCCGATAATGCCTATGCTCTGGGGGCCGGAATATTTTTTTCCGCTTATGCGCTTTTCGGTGTGCCGGCCAATTTGATATTAAATCGTATCGGCGCACGAAAATGGATAAGCATGACCACTATTGTGTGGGGTGCGTTGTCCATGACAACCGGCTTTATCACGAACGAATATGAATTTGTTCTTCTCCGGTTTTTCCTTGGAGTGGCGGAAGCCGGGTTCTATCCGGGTATTCTTTTGTTAGCTTCAATGTTTTTTCCCGATAAAGTACGCGGAACAGTTATAAGTGCTTTTGTTTTAGCTGTTCCATTTGCCCTCGCATTGGGTTCCCCGATCTCCGGTGCACTTCTGGAACTCGAAGGCTTGTTCGGATATGCCGGTTGGACGTGGATGTTCATAATAGAAGGACTTCCAGCAGTATTCACCGGTATTTTTTGTTATTTCTACCTTGATGACGCTCCTGACGATGCAAAATTTTTGTCTTCTGACGAGCGGGCGGTACTGTGCGGGCAATTGGCAAAAGAGAGCAAGAAACAGCAAGTGCGTCATTTTGGCGGAGCCGTAAAAAGTATGGCACTTTGGCATCTTGCATTGATATACGGATTTCTCCAAATCGGTGTTTACGGGATGTTATTCTTTTTGCCTTCCCAGGTTGCCGCTCTTATGGGTACGACAATAGGCTTCAAAGCGTCGATAGTCGCATCCATTCCCTATATAGCCGCTATATTCGGAGTTTATTACATACCGCGTTATACCGATAGACATCCCCATTTGCGTTTGATGGTAGCCGCATTGATCGTTATCCTTGCAGCGATCGGATTGGTTGTTTCCGCCTATGCTTCTGCACCTTTCGCAATTGTTGCCCTTTCGTTTTCGGCAATCGGTTTTCTCGCTGTACAACCCATTTTCTGGACATTTCCGCCGCAGGTATTATCAGGCAGTGCGCTTGCTGCGGGAATAGGCATATGCACCATGGTTGGAGCGATAGGAAGTTTTTTTGCTCCGATAATTCGTGTTGAATCGGAAAGGCTGTTGGCAAGCAAGTCGGGCGGCCTTGTCGTTCTCTCCCTATGCACGCTCGTCTGCGCAGCTCTCATCGCTACATTTTCCGTGTACCGCCAATACGGCTATGAAAAGCAGGCGGCAGCGTGACAAGCAAAAAATATGTCATCGGATGCAAACAGACCAATTAACTTGAACGCTTATCAAAGGTAGAAATAATGACAAAAATCATCGATATGGACGTTTTGGACATACGGTTCCCGACTTCACAAGATCTGGATGGTTCCGACGCTATGAATCCTGATCCGGATTATTCTGCTGCATATGTAATTTTAAAGTCCGATGACGACAGCCTCAGCGGACACGGGCTGACCTTCACAATCGGTCGGGGGAATGAAATTTGCTGCGCCGCAATTAAAGCAATGCGCCATTTGGTAGTGGGAATGGATCTTGAGGAGATTAAACGAAGCCCTCGCAAAATGTGGCGTACTCTCACCTCTGACAGCCAACTTCGCTGGATTGGTCCCGACAAAGGAGCAATCCATCTCGCAACAGGGGCAGTAGTGAATGCCATATGGGACTTGTGGGCTAAAAGCGAGGGAAAACCCGTTTGGAAGCTTGTTGCGGATATGACACCGGAAGAATTGGTGAATTGTATTGATTTCCGTTATTTGACCGATTGTGTCGACGAAGATGAAGCAACGGATTTATTACGCAAATGGGCGGCGAACAAGTCGAATAGAGAGGCAATCCTTCGCGAAAAGGGATATCCCTGTTATACAACTTCGGCAGGTTGGCTAGGTTATAGCGACGAAAAATTGGCGAGGTTATGCAAAGAGGCAATCGACGCCGGTTTCAATTATGTCAAATTAAAAGTCGGGCGCGATGTCGAAGAAGATAAACGGCGCATAAAAATTGCGCGTGAAATCATTGGCAATGATCGCCAATTGATGATCGACGCAAATCAAACCTGGGAAAGAAATGAGGCAATAGATTGGGTAAAACAGCTTTCTTTTGCCAATCCCTGGTTTATCGAAGAGCCGACCAGTCCGGACGATGTCGAAGCGCATCGTGCCATACGTCAGGCAGTCAGCCCGGTCAAGGTTGCGACGGGAGAAATGTGTCAAAACCGTATTATCTTCAAACAATTCATCATGCGCGAAGCAATAGACATCGTGCAGATCGACGCTTGCAGGCTTGGGGGTGTCAACGAGGTACTCGCAGTATTGCTTATGGCGGCAAAATATAAGCTGCCGGTGTGTCCGCATGCCGGAGGTGTTGGTCTTTGCGAATATGTGCAACATCTCGCCATGATCGATTATCTTTGCTTTTCCGGCAGTATGGAGGGAAGGGTAACAGAATATGTCGACCATCTCCACGAACATTTCGTTTCTCCCTGCATCATCCGTAATGCGGCCTATGTTGCACCTGTAGATCCCGGATTTTCTATTGAAATGAAACCGGAGTCGTTAAAAAAATACTCGTTTGCCGGATAGCGTGTGACGGAGAACAAGATGATCGATTGTCACGTACATTTCTGGTCTTATAACAAAGCAGAATTTCCTTGGATTTCAGGAGATCTGAGTTCCATTCAATGCGATCGACTTGTCGATGATCTGTTGTCTGTTATCGGCGATAAAGTCAGCAAGGTTATTGCCGTGCAGGCCCGCCCCAAACAGGGCGAGAATAATTTTTTGTGCACTCTCGCCCGGAAGTATCAAGCAATAGCCGGCGTTATTGGCTGGTTCGATTTCGATGGTGATGCAGAGCTTCAACTGGCAGACGCAAAACAACAATCCGTTATAAAAGGTTTCAGGCATCTCATTCAGGACGAAATTGACCCGTCAAGCTATCTTCGTGAACATTCGGGACTTCACTATGCAATGCCCCTCATTCAGGCAGAAGAGTTTGTCTATGAAATATTGATCCGTCAAAAAGATATTGATGCGGCTTTGGAATTTTGTTCCCGACATGATCGACATTATCTGGTCGTCGACCATCTGGCAAAACCGATATTCGGAGATGAAGAAGCATTCATTGACTGGAAAAACCGGGTTCTGCAACTCACCGGAATGGATCATGTATGTTTAAAGATTTCCGGATTGATGCTTGAAGCGGGAGGGGATGTTCCGCCTGATACTTTTCGTCGTTACACCGATTTTGTTTATGAAACATTCGGGCCGGAACGTCTCTTATGGGGCTCGGATTGGCCTGTGTCGTCAGTGGTCAAAAGTTATGCAAGTGTTTTGGATTACTGGAAAATCTGGACAGAACATTGGGACGGGAATGAAAGGCTGATTGTGGAGGAACAAACTCCCAAGCAAATTTACAGACTTTAGAAACATAATTACGGGAGTGGAATAATGGATCTTCATCTGAAGGACAAAGTAATTATCGTAACCGGTGGCGGAGCAGGAATTGGAGGAGCAATATCGCTCAATCTCGCAGCCGAAGGGGCAATTGTTGCGATTATCGGCCGATCGGCCTTGCATGATGATTTTGTCGAAAAGCTAAAGAAAAATGGTGCCCGTTACTGGTTCGGTCAATCCGATTTAATGGATGAGCAGGCCTGCGCAAATAATGTTCAGGAGATAGCAACGCGTTTCGGCAGGATCGACGGACTGGTCAATAATGCAGGTGTCAACGACAATATAGGAATAGAAAACTCCGTTCAGGAATTTCGACAATCTCTTGAGAAAAGCCTCGTACATTATTTTACAATGGCTCATTATGCCTTGCCCCATTTGGTCAAAACGCGTGGCTCGATTGTTAATATCGGGTCGAAAACCGCAATTACGGGACAGGGACATACCAGCGGATATGCGGCGGCCAACGGCGGCCGGTTGGCCTTGACACGTGAATGGGCTGCCGCGCTGGTGAATGACGGTATTCGCGTCAATGCGGTTATCCCCGCCGAAGTCATGACACCGCTCTATGAAAGATGGATTAAAACGTTCAAAAATCCACAAGAGCAACTTGAAAAAATCACTGCCAACATTCCTCTTGGAAAACGAATGACGACAGTGGACGAAATAGCAAACACTGTTGTTTTTCTTTTGTCGGACAGAGCATCTCACACAACCGGTCAGCATCTTTACGTCGATGGAGGATATACGCACCTCGATCGGGCGCTCACAGTTTGATCGAGGAGCCTTGAATGAAACGGTTTTGTCAAGCTTTGGATCTTGTCGATGATCCCGAAAAAATGAAGTTATATCAACAATATCACGAGCATATTTGGCCGGAAGTTGCGGCCAATATAAAGCGGCGCGGCATTAAAGACATGCAAATCTGGCAAGTCGAAAATCGGTTATTCATGATTATGGAAGTCGCCGATGATTTTAATCCCGAAGAAGCTCAAGAAATAGCGGAAAATGATCCGGTTAACGAAAAATGGGAAGCGTTAATGTCACAATTTCAAAAGCCGCTTGGCGTCGCAAAACCGGATCAAAAATGGGTCGAAATGACGAAAATTTTTGATTTGTCGGATTGCCGTTAGTCACTCTGGGAGGAAATCTATGAAGGCAAAGATAACAGAGCCAAAATATCTGACGGGATTTATTCTTGTCACAACACTGTTTTTCATGTGGGGGCTTTCTTACGGGCTTGTTGACGTATTGAACAAGCATTTCCAGGAAGCGCTACAGATTTCAAAAGCGCAATCCGGTCTCATTCAAGCTGCCTATTTCGGAGCCTATTTTGTAATTGCATTACCTGCGGGGATATTTATCTCGAAACGTGGCTATAAATCGGGCATCATAATGGGACTTTCATTATATGCTCTGGGAGCCTTATTGTTTGTACCAGCATCTATTGTAATGAATTTTTACTTCTTTCTTTTTGCGCTGTTTGTTCTGGCTCTTGGCTTGGGATTTCTGGAGACATCTGCCAATCCATATTCGTCGGCACTTGGAAATCCGGAAACAGCCGAGCAACGGCTCAATCTTTCTCAGTCTTTTAACGGACTTGGGCAGTTTATCGGGCCGTTGATAGGCGGGATGTTCTTCTTCAAAACTGTCGCGCCGGATGCTCAGGGGAATTTCGACGCTGTAACATTGACTTACGTTGTGATTGCTTGTGCTGTTGTCGGCCTTATTTTCCTGTTTCTGAAAACACCTTTACCTGATTTACGCTTGTTAGAAAGCGAGCGCGATGGAGCCAACGCTAAAACCCATCACGCGTCAATGTGGTCACATACAGAATTTGTGACAGGGGTTATAACGCTTCTGTTTTATGTGGCGGCGCAGGTGGGAGTTGGCGCATTCTTCATTAACCTGACAGTGGAAACATGGCCTAACGCCACGAGTCAGAACGCCGCCTATTATTTGTCGATCGCAATGTTGGCCTTTATGGCAGGCAGATTCATAACGACAGCTTTGATGATTAAAATAAACGCCGTAAAATTGCTGTGCATCTATGCGATTATCAATACGATTTTATGCGCAGTCATTTTGATAGGTTGCAATTACATCTCGGTTATTGCCGCAATCGGAATTTTCTTTTTTATGTCGATTATGTTTCCGACAATCTTTGCAATGGGAGTTAAAAATCTCGGTTCTCACACCAAGATGGGTAGCTCTTATATGATTATGGCGATCGTCGGTGGTGCTATTCTGCCATATTTTATGGGACGGCTTTCAGATGCATTCGGAACCCATTATTCCTATGGTTTGCCTCTCGTTTGTTTTCTCATAGTGGTGGCATATTCAATTTCGTATCGAAAATTGGCAGCTTGACCCCCGAAAATTCGCCTTTCTGCCAACAAGCACATCAAGGCGCAACAGGCTTTGCGCCCCAATAAACAAGCGATGAAGTTTCAAAAGGAAACTTGTTCGCAACACCAACATATCCACAATAGCAGTTATTACGCACAAAAGCGGAGGAGTTGGAATGCGTATATTACATTATGTTGAAAAAATACCCGGCGGGCTTATGATCGTCCCTCTTTTTTTGGGGGCATTGGTAAAAAGTTTTGCCCCCGGCACAGCTTCCTATTTCGGTTCATTCACCCAAGGGATAATTACGGGCGCTATACCTTTATTAGCAGCATGGCTTTTTTGTATGGGCACGTCAATCGACTTGCGAGCGACCGGAACAGTTCTAAGAAAGTCGGGAACGCTGATTGGTACTAAAATTCTTGTTGCCTGGATAGTTGCGTTTATCTGTATGCGGTTTTTGCCGTCGGCTGGCATAACGGAAGGGTTTTTCGCAGGTCTCTCAACTTTGGCAGTTGTCTCGGCGTTAGATATGACCAATGCCGGTCTTTATGCGTCTCTCACCCATATGTATGGCTCAAAAGAAGAAGCTGCCGCTTCGGTTCTCGTATCAATGGAATCGGGACCATTGGTAACAATGATAATTTTGGGTACTATCGGAGCCGCAGCATTTTCACCCGCCCATCTTGTCGGCGTATTAATTCCGTTTCTGGTCGGATTTGTGCTCGGTAATCTTGATAACGATTTAAGAGCGCTTTTTAGCCCCGGAAGTAAATTGTTGATCCCGTTTTTTGCATTCGCACTTGGGAATACCATTGACTTGAGTATTGTAGTGCAGACCGGTTTGCTTGGTATTACAATGGCTATTGGTGTTGTTGTCATTAGCGGTATTCCACTTATTTTGAGTGATATTTTTATAGGCGGAGGACGCGGAACAGCCGGAATCGCAGCTTCCAGTTCGGCTGGCGCGGCAGTAGCCACACCTGTAGCGATTGCGCAGATCAACCCCGAATTTTCGGCTGTTGCACATTCTGCTACAGCATTGGTTGCCACATGCGTCGTTATTACTTCTGTTATTGTGCCGATTGTAACAGGCTTATGGGCGAAAAACATCGCTCCCAAGGTGAGGGCGTAATCATTTTGAATGCAAATATAATAACTTATGATGGAGCTATTGTGCTCCATCATAAGTGAAATTCCGGTTTAACACTTAAAATTTTACATTTAAAAATTATATTTTTGGTTGTGTTCAGTAAAAATTTTATTATTAATAAATAAAAAATATATATTATATTTTAAATAAATTTAATTAATAACGTAAATTATTATGTTTTTTAAAAATGAAAAAAATATTTTATGTATTTTTTAAATTGTGAATTATATTATTTATTTAATTAGAAGTGATCGTTTATGTGTCAGTATTTTTTTGAGTTTTACGGATGTTATTGTTGGCTTGCTATAAGGTTATCCGGACTATTCTGGTAAATCTATTGATTGTTGGCATATCATTACATGGTTACATGCATTTCTCCGGTCTTCCGGATTGAAAATATGCGCCATGTATCTCTTTTTTAATCGACGATAACAAGCTGTCTTCTCCGCAAAATAATCTCCGAAATTCCAATCATATTTTCGGTGGCTTGGTGCATAAGCATATCATTGTGATAGCTTCAATATTGGCTGCGAAGATAGAGTTTATCTTCAGTATGGTGGAAGCCATTCTGACAAGTTGTTGGTAATAGCGTTGATAAAGTTCAAATAACCGGAACGGGACATATAGCGATAGAATGGGTCGTTCATATAGAACTTTAAAAGCCCCGATTTAAAATAATCTTTGTTTGGTAATGACAGTGGAATAAAATTATTTATTATTTGAAATAAACGTTAAACCGGCGCTTTTCCGCGTGGGCAAAGGCGATCATGTCAATGATACCGGAAGAGGGGGGAGAATAATGATTACAGTCAACGATTTGGTTGCTAACAAGGGCTTGCAATTAAGCTATAAAGCAGGCACGCAAGGCGGCGAAAAATTAATCAATTGGGCTCATGCCGTCGATCTTCCGGATCCTTGGAACTGGGTTTCTGCGGGTAATCTGGTGATGACTACCGGTGCAGGCATACCCGTAAATGCCAAAGAACAAGTTGAATGGATTACCAGGCTCATAGCCTCGAATGCCAGTGCACTTGTTATTACTCCCCGTAGTGATGCAGCCAACCTCACCAGAGATTTGCTTGATATTGCCGATGAACATAACTTTCCAATTCTGGTTGCTCATTTCAAGGTGAAACTCGCTTGCATCGCGCGCATCGTTATAGAAAGCAGTATGAATACCCGAAGGGACCAATTGGAAGCGGGGCACAAGCTCTTTCAAGCTTATGCACTGTCTTTGCATGAAAGTTTGGAACTGAATGAACGCCTTGAAAATCTGGGGCGCCGCCAATTATGGCATATGATTGTGAGCGACATTCGCAGCCACCAAATAATTGCAGCCTCATCAAAAGCATTGAAAGTTCCAGATAACGTTCAGCCGCTTGAAGTACCAGGTCGTAGTCATGTATTGCTCTATCTTTGGCATCATGACGAGAAAACCATTATTGACCCATTGCTGGCCCATTATCTCAATGGATTGATCGGCATTGAAATGGAACGCCAGATGATCGAGTGCGACCGGCAGCGACAAGAGGGCGAAAAACTATTCAAGGATATTCTTTCAGGTGATGTCGATTACCGTGCAACGAAAGCAATTTTGATGCGCCGCAATCTGGAAAATCCACTTGTCAATCTTGCAATAGAAGTAGGTGGCCCCGCCAAATGGACATTTGAAGACATCCATTATCATCCGGTTTTTCGCAATTCGTTTCCGCTTATTCTTGCCGGTCAACCCGATTATATTACCTTACCCGATAATGAAGACATGATTGGCGCTGTGGTTGAAGCTTTCGGCCCTGCTACGAAAATTGGCGTTAGCCAGCCGGTTACATTGGCAACAGGATTTGTCGAAAGTACACGTCAGGCAAAAATTGCACTTTCTCAAGCCAAGGAAAACAGTTGCAATATCATGCGATACGGAACAGAGGGACAAATCGTCAGTCTGTTTCCGAAAACAGTTTCGGAAACGCGGGATATTGTCGAGCATTTTTTAGGGAAACTGATCGATTACGATAAGCAAAACCATACTTCTTTGCTCCAGACTTTGGATATATTTATCGCACAGGATTGCAACTGGAAAGCTGCGGCATATGTGCTCGGAATCCATCGTCAGACGTTGATTTACCGCATTCACCTGATTGAACAATTGACCGGTCTTAAGCCGAACTCCTCACAAGGTACTGCAACGTTCTGGCTGGCACTAAAGGCGGGAAAAACTGCCGGTATTCTACCGTGATAAAGAATTGTTCCCAATCATACATATGTATTAACGAAAAGCGCATTGGCGTATAATCGCCAATAGAGGAGTTTATCTTGTTACGTTAGCTTATCTTGTAAAATAAAAATAATGGGAGCAAATACAATGATAGAGCAAACGGAAAAAAATCCGAAGCTGCAACAAAAACTGAAAACACGTCACGTGACGATGATTTCATTAGGAAGTATTATCGGTGCAGGACTGTTTGTCGGTTCCAGTGCTGTAATTTCGTTAGCAGGCCCTTCGGCCTTTGTGGCATATGCCTTTACCGGCGTTCTTGTTATGTTGATTATGCGCATGGTTGGGGAAATGGCTGCCGCCCATCCGGTTTCAGGGTCGTTTGTCGAATATGCGAGAATGGCGTTCGGCAATTGGGCCGGTTTTTCCACGGGCTGGCTTTATTGGTATTTTTGGGTCATTGTTGTGGGATTTGAAGCGGTTGTCGGAGGCCAGATCATCAATGGTTGGTTCCCCGATTTTCCTGTGTGGTCGATTGCACTGGTACTGCTTATTGTGATGACTGCAATCAATTTACTCTCTGTCGGCTCTTTCGGTGAGGCCGAATACTGGTTTTCAGGACTTAAAATCATCGCCATCGTGGTGTTTATTGCAGTAGCTGCGGCTTATGCGTTCGGGCCTTGGCCGGGGTCTTCCGCTTCGATCTCGAACCTCTTCAATCACGGTGGTTTTTTTCCGCATGGAATAGTGGCCTTTTTATCATCTATCGTGGTTATCATCTTCTCGATGACCGGTGTCGAAGTGATTGCAATTGCCGCTGCTGAATCTGCAGACCCTGAACGGAGTATGCAACAAGCAGTCAAAAGCGTTATTATCCGCGTTCTGGCTTTCTTTGTAATTTCAACTTTTCTGATTGTTGTCATCCAGCCCTGGACCGAAGTTGTTCCGGGTAAATCACCTTTCGTTACCACATTTGACACTATCGGTATTCCAGGAGCCAGCACGATGCTGACAATTGTCATTCTTGTGGCAATTCTGTCGGTGATAAATGCAGGCCTTTATACAGCATCCCGCTTGCTGTTTGTGCTTAGTTTGCGCGGAGAAGCGCCAAAAACTCTTACACATGTCAGTGCTCGCGGAGTACCTATAAAAGGCGTGCTTTTTTCAACTCTGATCGGTTATGCATGTGTGATTATTGCAGCTCTTTGGCCGGATACCGTCTTTCTTTTCCTGATTAATTCATCCGGTGCGGTATTTCTATTTATTTACTTGATGATTTGTTTGTCACAAATGAAACTGCGCAAACGGTGGGTCGCCGAAGGAACGCTGAAATTCAGAATGTGGGGTCATCCCTGGCTACCACTTGCTGTAACTGCTTGCATTATTGCTGTTATCGTCAGTATGCTGTTTGAAGATTCAACGCGGATCAGTCTTATGCAATGTTTGATCTCGGTGGCGTTTATTTTGATTGTCTTTGTCATTATGAACAAATTCAAACAAAACAGGTTTAACATCAGTACGAGCCAAAACGCAGTATCCGAACCCGAATGATTTGCGAGCGATAGCTTGCGAAGAAAGTTCAATTATATAGCAAGTCGATCTGTTCGTTTTCTATAAGCGGGTAGTATGATGACCAATTCAAGCAGGGAAATATATGAACGTATATTTCCCTGCATATAAGCGATGACATAAAAGGCATTCTTTTAACGAAATCAATTCATGGTTTATTTTAAAATCGGCAATCTGTCGGTTTTGGACGTTATGTCTATTGTCTTGACGATAAGAAAGCGGGTTTGTGGATGTCATACATGACCTTTAAAAAAACAGGAATTGCTTTGTAGAAAGGTGCGAGGGCGTAACTAAACAGATTGCCAGCCTCGGAATTTTTGAAGAAAAATCCGATAGTTTCAAGCTTTTGCTTTTTCATGAACATCTATAGCTCATCAATGTTGAACCCATGAACATTGGATCCGGCTCTTCAAATATTAATCTGAACTCGAACGCAGCCGGCTATAAAATCGGGTGGTTATTCTGCATTCTTTTTGGAGAGCTGTCATATTGAAAAAGGTGTCAGGACAACTGGCGAAAGCGGAGGGATTGAACAGGATGAAATGTTAAAACGCATAGGCTCGATGGTTTGAAGCAAGGGGCAGGGTAGCCGACCCAATTAAACCGGGCGGATGAACGTTGTTACCCGATCGTCTGTCAAAAAGAGATGAATTTTATCCATTAATTACAATAAAAATCCCGAAAATGATGGAAATAACTTATGGGGCATCAACCCGTTTGCAAGTCTCGCACGAAACGATAAAAGATTGCCACTTCCTTCCTGAAATCGGGTTAGACGCTCTCGATGACATGCCTCATCCGACCCCACCAAGAAGAGAAATATCCGTTCATGTTTAGAACATCACCGTTTTACAGTGAGCGATAAATATCATGCTGTATGACGGGAATACCGAAAAAGGCCGTTCATGCAGCAAATGAGTATTCAGACCATCAGGAAATCATTGGATACACAAGGCCGTCAAAGCGTTAGACTACGACACAATTTTCTCTAAACATTATAAATTGGCCAAGGTGGTAGAACTCGAAACATGGAACCGCGATATTTATAACTTCTCTGTAAACGGCTTTCATTAAATTGTGATTGTCGGCATATTGTACGGTTTCCCCACTAGGCTTTGATTTTCAATTCCGTCGGTATATCGCGGTCTTTATGAATGGTACGTTTTAATCGACATAAACAAAGTGTCGATGAAATACCCCTGTTTTATCCTTCAAGGCTTTCATGAAAACCTCGAAAACGTTGAAAATACTCTTCGATCTGTCTGAATGAAGTTGTCTGTCCGTCAATTGTCCATCGTCAAATATTCGGCACTTGAGCTTGTTGGTGATGTGTTTTGTGTCATAAGAAATGCGATCGTTTCTATCAATATCTCACCGGCAACACATTGTTCTGCTTGGGGCAAAATAAAAATTTCCGCTGAAGATCAATAGCGTTCAGACTGTTCAGAATGTCGGTGGAGTACAGGCGCTGACAACTTCACAAATGGCATCACCAACACAGCGAAAACCGTGAGGCCTTCTGCTTTCAAAATAATAAGCATCGCCTGGTCCGAGAATTCTTCTTTCATTGTCTACTATGACTTCAAGTCTGCCCGATATAACGATACCGCCTTCCTCGCCTTCATGAACGAGAAGCACTTTTCCTGTGCCCGATCCCGGTTGATAACGTTCTTTCAGGATTTGCAATGCACGGTTGGGAAAACGCTCGCCAATTTGCCGATAGGAAACCTTGCCTTTGCCGATTTCGGTCAATTCGTCAGCTTTATAGAAAAACTTGGCAGGCATTTCCGGTTTTAACGAGAAGAATTCTCCGAGATCAATCGGAATCCCGTCAAGTATACGTTTTAACGCACCAACCGAGGGATTACTTCGACCGGCTTCAATTAACGAAATCGTCGAAGGTGTAACACCTGCCCGTTCTGCAAGTTTGCGTTGCGATATATTTTTCGCCAATCGGACGTAACGCAATCTCACGCCTATATCTGTGTTTTCCATTCTATTCCCCGTTCATAGTGTTGAAAATATCGAAATATTTGTAATACAAATTAATAAAATCAGATAGTTAAAAATATGAAGAAAACGACTTGTTTAATCTGGAAAAAACCACCTTAGTATAAATAATAATAATTTAACGGAGGGATTCATGACAAAGATTAACAATACGATTTCACTTGAAAGTTACTGGATGCCCTTCACGGCCAATCGCCAGTTTAAAGCAAATCCTCGCATTCTTTCGGCAGCAAAAGGTATGTATTATACCGACATCGACGGCAATAAAGTTGTTGATGGTACGGCCGGCCTTTGGTGCGTCAATGCAGGGCATGGTCGTGACGAGATTACCAATGCAGTGCAACACCAATTGGCAACATTGGATTATGCCCCCGGTTTTCAAATGTCCCATCCGATCGTTCACGAGTTTTCCAACAGGCTCGTTGAAATGGCACCGGGAGGTAAAGATAGTGGTCTCAATCACGTATTTTTTGCCAATTCCGGTTCGGAAGCCGATGATACTGCTCTTAAAATTGCTATTGCTTATCAACGCGCTATCGGGCAAGGAACACGCACCCATCTGGTCGGGCGTGAAAAAGGCTATCACGGCGTCGGCTTCGGAGGTATTTCGGTGGGAGGTCTGGTGAATAACCGACGTGTATTTCCGCAGATTCCGGCAAGCCATATGCGCCATACGTTGAATATCGAGAAAAATGCTTTTACTCGCGGTTTGCCCCAGCACGGTGCCGAACTTGCCGACGATCTTGAACGCATTGTCGCTTTGAACGGTGCTGAAACGATTGCAGCCGTTATCGTTGAGCCAATGTCCGGATCAGCCGGTGTTATATTACCTCCCGTCGGATATTTGCAACGCTTGCGGGAAATTACGCGAAAATATGGAATTCTTCTGATTTTTGACGAGGTTATTACCGGTTTTGGTCGCCTTGGAACACCATTTGCGGTCGATTATTTCGGAGTTGTTCCCGATATGGTGACATGCGCTAAAGGACTTACCAATGGTTCCGTTCCGATGGCAGCAGTCTTTGTTCAGGAAGATATTTATAAAGCATTAATGCAAGGACCGGAAAACCAGATAGAGCTATTCCACGGTTATACTTATTCCGGACACCCTGTTGCCTGTGCTGCGGGCCTTGCAACGATGGATATTTATAAACGAGAGGGGTTGTTGACACGTGGAAAAGAGCTTGAAAAATACTGGGAAGACGCGCTCTTTTCACTTAAAGGGCTACCCAATGTCATTGATATTCGCACAATCGGTCTTGTCGGGGGGGTAGAATTGGCACCTCGCGATGGAGCGGCCGGACAACGTGGATATGAAATTTTTGTCGATTGCTTCAAAAATGGTGCCTTGGTTCGTCAAACCGGCGACATTATAGCACTTTCTCCTCCGTTGATTGTTGAAAAAGATCAGATTGATGTGATTGTCAGCAAACTGGCGGACGCCATAAAACGTACGAAATGATCTCGACGTTTGAATTGAAACAAACGGTTTGATTTGAAGTAAGTTCAATCGACAGGTTTTGAAAAATAGACTTACCGACCAAAAGATGTAACTTTTTGGTCGGTAACTATTTTCGTTCTCTAGTTGGTAATGATTCTCTTTCTCTAAGGGAGCTTTGCTAGCGTTTTTGCCTGAACTTACAGCGGGGGTTGATTATCATGCATCTTTTGGCGGCAATAAAAACTCAAGCCGTGGTCCACGATAGCAAGGCACATATGTCCGCCAGTTCTTAACAAAAGTAAAAACTGCCTATCAACTTTCTTCATGACGCGAGAAATATGGATAACGTCGGCAAAGACCAATAATTTAATGTCCTGTCTAAATTGAGATCGTTTTAACAAGAATAGAAGTTATAGGTAACGGCCACGCAGATAGCAGACAGGCATATACGTACTCATAGCTCGTAGCGTGTCACTATCTGCCGGCCGTTGTCAAATTTTGCGACCAATTCTCCATTTTTTGGTGGTAACCGCAAATTTGTCTATTCAAGCTTGTCTGTTAAGGAGAACTAAACGGTTCTTCAGCTTCTGCTGGCAGTCCTTCAAATTTTTGCCAAACACTGCCTTTCGGAACCAGCCTGCTTCATCCTGTTCGTCGATGAGTTCCTTTATAACCGGTAACACCCCTAATTCACAGGAGAGCCACTCTTTTGTTGTTACTCGTCTCTATTTTTTTTACAAATAGGGCATATCAATTTTCCGGTTGACTCGAACTGCATGCAGTTTTGAGTTCAAGCCAGCTTTTGTGCGACCAATAAGACGGGTAAACACCCCCGTTTTTTTTAAAACTTACGCCAGTGAGGTGCGCCTTTAGAGTGGGGTATCAATCATCATGTGTTGAGGTCTTGGGGCTTACGCGGTAATGTCGAAAAACTGCAATCAAATACACCTGATTTGTTCCAGAGGATAAAGCGAATAGAGAGCTTCTTATTCGGGGTATGGGAGACAGAAGTATCTTTCTATTGAAAATGATGTTTGATGAGGCAAACAATGCCGCTGATGATGCGCCGGTCATCTACGACATGCATTATTCCGTGCGACAATAAAAAATAGGGCGATATCCGCGCTGTCTAATCAACGCAAAGTAAAAAATCATTCATTTGGCAATCTTCCATAAGACCAATGAATATAATTCACTTATCGTGTTCATTGATAAAATTAATGGTTCTGCTCCTAGCCTGTGTCACCTCCCGCGACAGGCAGGATCGTTCCGGTGATATAGGAAGCCTCATCCGAAGCAAGGAACAGGATTGGAGCGGTCTGCTCATCAATTGTTCCATAGCGCTTGAGAAAAGTAGATTCCTTAACTTGATCGACGACCTCCGCCATCCAGGCTTTTTCAGCAGGAGTTTCCCCCTCGCTATTGCGTGGAATGCGGCGAGGTGGCGCATCAGTACCGCCCGGTGCTGTGGCGACCACCCGAATGTTGTTGCCAGCCATTTCCATGGCCAGTGATTGGGTAATTCCATTGATCCCGCCCTTAGCGGCAGAATAAGGCAGCCGATAAATACCACGCGTGGCATTGGACGAAACATTGACAATCGTACCGCCGCCCCGCGCGATTAGATGCGGTAGCACTGCATGGCAACCATAAAGAGTTGGCATCAGCGAGCGCCGTATTTCGGCATCAATCTGTTCGGGTTCAAATTCCGTATAGGGGCGCATGCGGATGGCGCCACCAACATTATTGATTAAAATATCAATACCGCCATAAGTTTCTTTGGCAAACGCCATTGCATCGCGTGCGCCCTCCCATGTTTCAAGATCGGCATTGAAAGCAGCAGCTTCACCTTCAGATTTGTTTGCTTCCGCAGCAATATCACCGACGAAATGTGCCCGATCAACCAGAAGAACTTTGCCCCCCTCTGCCGCCGCTCGCAAGGCAACTGACCGGCCGATACCTTGTGCCGCTCCGGTTACAACCAGCACTTTGCCACGAA
Source organism: Bartonella sp. B10834G3 (assembly GCF_016102505.1). NCBI lineage: Bacteria > Pseudomonadati > Pseudomonadota > Alphaproteobacteria > Hyphomicrobiales > Bartonellaceae > Bartonella > Bartonella sp. B10834G3. Next base: position 573,107 of record NZ_JACFOM010000002.1, on the reverse strand, counting down.
AACGACCATTGAAATAGACTCTATTCATGCACTTGTCCCCGATGAGGCATTGGGCGTAAACTTTTCGTAATGGAAGCTTCTGGGACTTATTGCGTTTTCAAGAAGATAACGGCGCACAGCGTCAACCATAGGGGGAGGGCCACAAAGATAGATGTCGACCTCGCCATCTGCCAGCATTTCTTCGGGCATATGTTGTGTTACCCAGCCTTTACGCGGATGATTGGAGGCTTCTTCAGCAACCACTGTCGTAAAGCTGAATTTTGGTAACCGCTTGACATAATCCTCCAATGCGTCAACCAGCACTAAATCAAGATCGCGGGTAACACCATAGACAAGATGAATTTTTTGCTGTGAATTTTCGCGCGCCAATACTTCCAGCATTGACAAAAAAGGAGCAAGTCCAGTGCCGCCAGCCAAGAACAATAACGGCCGGTCATACTTGCGCAAGTAGAAGCTACCCATCGGTCCCGTTATATCAAGTTTGTCGCCGGTTTTTGCCTGTGCCAACCAGCTACTCATCATTCCACCAGGAACCATTTTGACGAGAAAGCACGCACGGCTTTCACCGGGAGCCGAGCTAAATGAATAAGAACGTTTAATGTCACTATCAGGCACATTAATATTGACATATTGACCGGGCATGAACATCGGTATTGCTTGATTGCTATCCGGTGCGAACTCAAGCTCCAAAACAATAGCTGCATCCTGATGCTTTTCAATTCGCGCAACAGTAGCCTGAAATGTCTGCTGACCAGTCTTACAACTTGTGGATGTTGCCGGTACCCGTATTATACAATCGGAAGCTGGCATCATCTGGCAAGTGAGAACAAAACCTTCGGCGGCTTCATCCTCACTCAACGCATCTTCAATATAATCATTGCCAAGACTATAGATACCGCTCTCGGCTTGGCACTTACAAGTACCACACACGCCGTCGGAACAATCCATCGGCAGATTAATCTTGTTGCGATAAGCAGCGTCGAGAACCTTCTCTCCGGCTTTACAATCAACAAAACGGGTCACACCGTCTTCAAAATTGAAGGCAACTCTATATCCCATGAAACCTCTCTCCTTATAGCTCGCCAGTGTATAGTTGTCCCGAGATGGATCAGACGTGATAGACGTCGATCACCTGGCGGATATAGTCGTTTTTGAGAACAATTTTTTTATTGCTAATAAGCAATTTGTCATCTGATTTACGCAAAGTAACAAACGTAGTCCCAAAAAACTGGTCAGTAATTTTATAACGATGGTTCAAAGTCAAAAAATTGTAACGCACGTCAATATGCATCCCGTCATTAGCCACGATCTCGATATTAGAGATATTATGACAAGTGCGCGGTTCCGGTGTTGATGCACCGGAGCGTTCCGTCTTGATACGAAATACCCGATCCTCTAAACCTTCACGGTTCGGGTAATAGATCAACGAGATTTGCGATTGAGGGTCCTCGGTAATCTGGTCATTGTCGTCCCATGCGGGCATCCAATAGCCAACATCGGGCGCATAACAAGTCAACCAGTCATCCCACTGCCGGTCATCCAGCAGCCGCGCCTCGTAATAAAGGAAGGCGCACACAGCTCTGTAATCATGACTCATGTCATGTCTCCAATCTTCTCCGAGGCCACTGCATCGCGCATTACCCGAGCCCAATATTCGTGCTGGACAACGAAAAGACCTTCGTCCTCGCTGCGTTCACCGGAAATCAGCGGGTTCATCCCCATGCGGCGTGCATTCTCGTCGGGGCCGTGAAGCCATAATGGTGCACCGCGTGACATGTCATTCCAAAACGGCACACTACCAGCATAAGCTGTCTGGCAAGCACGAAACTCTTCCAGATCATCCGAGGTTCCCATACCTGAGACATTGAAAAAGTCTTCATATTGGCGGATGCGGTGTGCGCGATCTTTGGTATTTTCGCCTTTAGGAGCGAAGCAGAATATCGTCACTTCAGTTTTATCCACTGATAATGGGCGCACCACACGGATCTGGGTACTGAACTGATCCATCAGGAACACATTCGGATAGAGGCACAAATTTCGTGTCTGATTGACGATAAACGCAGCCTTTTCCTCACCCACCCGAGCAGCAAGCGCCTCGCGATGACCATAGATCGGACGAACTTCAGGATTTCTGACATTGGTCCAGAGCAGGATATGTCCGTGATCAAACCCATAGACACCAGCGACCGACTTGCTCCAACCATTGGCATCAACTGCCTTGGTACCGGTTTCGCTGCGGCGTTCCATTGTCGTAGCGTAGTTCCAATGAACAGAGCTGACATGATAACCATCGCAGCCATTTTCCATTTGTAGCTTCCAATTCCCGTCATAGATGTAAGAAGAATTGCCACGCAATACTTCAATCCCGTCCGGAGCCTGATCAACAATCTGATCAATGATAACGGTGGTTTCACCCAAATATTCCTTCAAAGGTATGACATCAGGGTTTAGACTGCCGAAAAGAAAGCCACGGTAATTCTCGAACCGTGCAACGGGGGGCAAATCATGCGAACCATTCGTATCGAATTGATCCGGGTATTGTGTCGTTTTTGCATCCTTTACCTTCAGCAATTTGCCGCTATTAGCAAAGGTCCAACCATGAAACGGGCAAGTAAAGCTGCCTTTATTGCCCTGCTTACGACGGCATAACATAGCCCCCTTGTGGGCACAGGCATTGACAAGAGCATTAAGCTTGCCAGTCTTATCACGCGTAATAACGATTGGCTTGCGACCGATCCAAGTGGTGTAATAATCGTTATTTTCAGGAATCTGGCTTTCATGCGCCAGATAAACCCAATTGCGTTCAAAAATATACTTCATTTCGAGCGCAAACAAATCTTCATTGGTGAAGATATCGCGTCGACAGCGAAACACTCCTGCTTCTGCATTATCTTGCACGGCATCAGCAAGCAGATAGTCGAGATCGCGCGCATTTTCGATAACTGTGGACATAATTCCTCCTCCCGGGATTGCCCATTGCGGGCAATCCTTAACCATTTTTATTTTTATAGATTGGTTTTATGGCCGGGCACTTTTCTATAAAGATTACCGATCTATAAAGAATGCAGGCTCGGCCATTTATAATAGTTCAAGGTCGGCAATGCCACCTCAGCCAACGGCGCGGCGGCGCTGTTCGTTGATCTGGTTGTCCACCCCATCAACCAGCGGAGTGAGATGAACGTCAAAGACTATCTCGGCAAAAGGAACATCTAGATTGTTGGCTTTCATGCTTTCCTCATCTTTATGTTCAATCACTGGGGGAACCAAACCATCTCGTGTCGCATAAGCAAAATCATCATGAAGAAGAGGATCTCCTTCGATATTTATTTGCGTCGTCAGCTTACGATGGCCATCAGCCGTGATGAAAAAGTGGATATGCGCCGGACGTTGGCCATGACGGCCCAATGCGGAAAGCATTTTATCTGTCGGGCTGCCCGCAGGAACACCATAGCCGCTTGGCAGAATACTCCGGGCCTTGTATTGACCATTTTCATCGGTATAGATCGTGCGGCGCATATTAAACGGTGACTGTTTGCCCGTTGGATCAAAATGGGAATAGAAGCCACGTGTATCACAATGCCATATCTCGACTTTAGCACCCGGTAGCGGTTTGCCTTCAGAACTATAAACAACACCATGCAAAATCAGTGTTTCGCCATCTTTATCCCTGCCGTCGTCCATACGTGCAAATCCGACGAATTCAGGTGCGCCAGCCACATAAAGCGGTCCTTCAATGGTACGAGGTGTCGGGTTATCAATGCCGAGTTCAGCATCTATCGCATCCAGACGTTCGTCAATAAAATGATCCAAACCGAGGCCGGGGGAAGCAAGTCCTGCCTGACCAGCGGCGCCTAAATCATTCAACCAGGCAACGGCTGTCCAATATTCATCAGGAGTCACATTGAGATCATCCATCGCTTTGAAAAGATCCGACATCAAACGATGAGTGATTTCTTTCACACGGGGATTGCCAGTCTCTTTGTTTAAACCACTCAATTCACGTAAAAACTCCTGAATGTCAGGGCGATTAAAAATTTTAACACTCATAATAACTCCTCCAATATTGTGTCATGTTAATCTATAAGCCGATCCTCGCATCAGCTTTGTTTTGCAACTTAGACCACTATTTTTAATAAAAATACGAGAGGTCTAGCTGTCATCCTCCCGGATTGACGACGGGTGACGCAATAACGGCGTCACTTTAATTTTCATGTATGGGAACAAAGGTAATCCGGACAATATCTGATGCAGCTCTTCGTTGTTCTCGACGTCGAAGATACTGTAATTCGAGTATTCGCCAGCCAGACGCCAAATATGGCGCCATTTTCCACGGTGTTGAAGATCCTGCGAATATTTTTTTTCGCGCGCAATAATCTCGGCCGCTTTATCGGCAGGTAATTCATGGGGAATACAAACATCCATTCGGACATGATAAAGCATTATGTGATCTCCCTAATTAAACTGATTACGTCGGAATCCATCGCGAGCAAAAAACGCGATACGATCATCATCAAGTTCTATCCCAAGCCCAGGACCCTTCGGCAGGTTCAGGCCAAAATCACGATAATCCACCGGTTCACGCAAGATTTGTTCAGTCAAAAGCAATGGGCCAAAAAGCTCTGTCCCCCATTGTAAATTGGCAAAGGTCGAAAACACATGCGCTGATGCAATTGTACCAACGCCACCCTCCAGCATTGTTCCCCCATAAAGGCCGATACCGGACGCATCGGCAATGGCTGCAACACGTTGGGCGTTGAAGAGACCACCGCATTGTTCGATTTTTATAGAAAAGGCATCTGCCGCATGGATGCGTGCGAGTTCAAATGCTGATTCAGGACCGGTTAAAGATTCATCCGCCATCAAAGCTGTCTGAAAACGCCGCATCAATCGCGCCAAAGCACTGGAAGATGCAACAGGTTGCTCCACCAATTCGCATCCGACATCGGCAAGAGCAGCCATTCCCCAAGCAGCTTCCTGCTCGCTCCAAGCCATATTCACATCAACCCGTAGACCAGCCCTGTCACCAAGCGCTTTCTTGATCGTAGCAACATGGGCAATATCCTGGTGGATATTACGCGCGCCGATTTTTAGCTTGAAGATATTGTGACGACGGCGCTCTAACATCTCTTCAGCTTCGGCAATGTCCCGCGCGGTATCACCTGATGCCAGTGTCCAAGCAACTGGAAGACGATCACATCGGCGTCCGCCAAGGAGTTCGCTTACCGGCAAGTTAAGACGTTTTCCTTGTGCATCCAATAATGCTGTCTCGATCGCACTTTTAGCAAAACGGTTATCCTTGACCATTTTGCCAATACGCCCCATGAGCGTTTGAATTTGACTCGCATCCTGCCCTATCATTACAGGTGTGAAATAGGTATCAATATTGAGCTTCATACTTTCAGGGCTTTCGCCACCATAGGCTAATCCGCCGATGGTTGTGCCTTCACCGATGCCTATATGTCCATCGCTGCAATGGACCTTTACCAGCATCAGCGTTTGGCCATTCATGGTAGCGACAGAAAGCTTATGCGGCCGGATAGTCGGCAGATCAACAAGCACTGTCTCGACCCGTTCAACGACGGGCACGATAGATGTAGAGAGTGGTGTAAATATCTTGGTCATGTTAAAAAAGTATCAGCTGTTTCAACAAATCGTCCAATATTATTTACATTTAATATTATACCTAAAAGGTATTACATTTTAATCGCGCGGTTCTTGGATTTTATCTGTTAGAATGCAAAAAAAATAAATTGATACGGAGTCGAAGTTTGGGGGGGAGAAACATGGATTTGCGTCAGTTGAAATATTTTGTTGCTGTTGCGCGTTTGCTAAATTTCACGAAAGCTGCGCAAGAGCTCAATATTGCCCAACCACCATTAAGTCGCCAGATCCAATTGTTGGAAGAGGAGCTTGGTGTCATACTTATTCACCGTGATGTTCGTCCCATCAAATTGTCGCAAGCGGGACGAATATTCTATGATCAGGCTTTGCAAATATTAGGTCGCGTCGAGACGATGCGAGATTCCACGCGCCGCGTTGGTCTCCAACAAAACAGCGTCTTTTCTATCGGATTTGTTGCATCTACACTCTATGGTGGTTTGCCTATATTGGTGCGTAAATTACGCAAAACTGCGCCTGAAATAGACATCCGTTTAATCGAGTTGTTCTCGGTGCAACAAGCCTCCGCATTGAAGGAAGGGCGAATCGACGTAGGCTTCGGTCGACTTCACCCTAATGATCCTCATGTGGTCAGTACCACCCTGCGTGAAGAGCGCTTGATCCTTGCTGTACCCCCTTATTCCATTTTGGCTGCTGAAAAAAAACCGATCACTTTAGCCGAACTTGCGGATCAAACGGTCATTCTTTATCCAAAAGAACCGAGGCCTAGCTATGCTGACCACGTCATGGCGCTCATTCAATCCGAAAATGTCCGGCCAGCAGAAATTATGATGGTTCGGGAAATCCAGGTGGCTTTAGGTCTTGTTTCAGCCGAATCTGGAGTTTGCATAATACCGACATTGGCAAGGCAAATGCGTCCGGATTTGGTGTATCGCTCAATCGCTTCCGAGCGAGCAACATCACCCATCATAATGAACTACCGCGAAGGCGATACCTCACCTAATTTGGAATTGATAAGAAGCCTGCTACGCGAGTTGTATGAAGAAAATCAGCTCTGGTTAAATAACAGTGATTGAAATATACGCCAGAGCCACACCATCTTTTGTTCCGCATATTATAGCTTATTGTCAACGCAGTTCAGCTTAAAAACATTAAGCCTCAGCCGATACTGACATATATGATTAAAGTTGAGGTAACCGATATTTTACGAGAAAAAACCACCATTACAATTACATAGCTTATACGTAGTTTGTCCAATAAACGGATTAGAGCTAAAACTTCATGTGCCTATTTTATTAACTAAAACCCAACGAATTATTCGCATGGATAGGTGATGAAATGCCTTCACTTTACACCAAGAGTGTAGACCGCATCGGATTCGCAAGAGAGGCAAACAAAAAACTAGAGAAATAGAACAAAATAAAAACTTCTATGCCCTCGCTTTTACAATTTTTGCCCTCTATCAAAAAATACTAAACAAAAACAATAAATTATAAGCGGGAAAAATGATAATGGTGCCCCCAGAGAGACTCGAACTCCCGACCCCCTGATTACAAATCAGGTGCTCTACCAACTGAGCTATAAGGGCGCCGCACTGCAACTAGCATAAACTTCGCCAAAGGCAAACAGAAAAATTGCCAAAACAACAATCTTTTTTTCGTACCAAAAATTTTTGAAAAACATGTGGGAATTTAGGCGGCAATTTGGTGAGAAAATACGAAGAATTTAAAACTCAGCGTGTCCGGATAGGGCTTTTTTCAGGCGCATTTCATAATCTTGTCGCGTAATTTCGACAGCACCGAAATGTTCGAGATGAGGTGTTGTAAATTGTGTATCAAGAAGTGAAAAATGATGGCTTTTTAAATGTTCGACAAGCGCAACAAGGCATATTTTAGATGCATCGGTGGCACGCGAAAACATGCTTTCACCGAAAAATGCTTGCCCCAAGGCCAGACCGTATAACCCGCCTACAAGCTCGTTATTTTGCCAGGCTTCAACAGTGTGACAAAAACCGAGTTCAAAAAGTTCACCATATGCTTTACGTATCGGATGATTGATCCATGTTGTTTCGCGTCCGGGTTTTGATTCGGCACAACCGGAAATCACACCTTCAAAATCTGTGTCCATGAGAATTTTGAACGGGACTTTTTTGATGCGTTTTTTCAGACTCTTCGGAATATGGAAATTTTCCAGAGGAATAATCCCGCGTCGTTCGGGTCGTATCCAATAAATATCGGGGTCTTCTGCATCATCCGACATTGGAAAAATACCCTGCGCATAAGCGCTCAGCAATAGCGCAGGGGGAAGTTTATTATCGTCGTTTTCCGACAAGACGATCAGTTGCCCGATGCTGCCTTATTGGCAAGATATTTTTCTAACCAATGGATGTCATAATTTCCTTTGGCTATATCTTCGTTACCAATAAGATCACGGAAAAGTGGAAGTGTCGTTTTGATGCCATCCACAACGAATTCATCAAGTGCCCGCCGCAACCGCATCATACATTCAAGCCGTGTTCTTCCATGAACAATCAGTTTACCGATCAGGCTGTCATAATATGGCGGTATCCGATAACCCGAATAAACGCCTGAATCGACACGCACACCCAAACCGCCAGGCGTATGGAAATGCGTAATCAATCCGGGAGAGGGGGTGAAGTTCACCGGATCCTCGGCGTTAATACGACATTCAATCGCATGGCCTGAAAAGTGGATTTCACTTTGTTTTGCCGAAAGACCTTCGCCTGCTGCAACCTGAATTTGTTCGTGAACAAGGTCAATGCCGGTTACAGCCTCCGTTACCGGATGCTCGACCTGAAGACGTGTATTCATTTCAATAAAATAGAATTCGCCGTTTTCATACAGGAACTCGATTGTACCGGCACCGCGATAGCCTAATTCGGCGCAGGCGTTGGCAACAATCATGCCGATCTTCTGGCGCGCCTCTTCATCAAGTACAGTAGAATTTGCTTCTTCCCAGACTTTTTGATTGCGTCTTTGCAAGGAACAGTCGCGCTCGCCCAAGTGAATAGCGTTTCCAGAGCCATCCCCCATGACCTGAACTTCGATATGACGCGGGTTTTCGAGATATTTCTCGATATAGACAGCGTCATCACCGAAAGCCGCCGCCGCTTCACTACGGGCGGTATTGAGGGCAATTGAAAGCTCTTCACGTGAACGTGCAACCTTCATGCCGCGTCCACCGCCTCCTGCAGAAGCTTTTATGATAACCGGATAGCCGATTTTATCGGCTACCTTATAAGCCTCTTCGTCCTCTGTTACACCACCATCAGACCCTGGAACAACCGGAATGCCCAAGCGTTTTGCGGTCTTCTTGGCTTCAATTTTATCGCCCATAATACGAATATGAGCTGCCGTCGGGCCGATAAAAGTAATTGAATGGGCTTCAAGAATTTCGGCAAATTTGGCATTTTCCGAAAGAAAACCATAGCCGGGATGGATGGCGTCGGCACCTGTTATCTCGCAAGCTGCAACAATTTGTTGGATATTGAGATAGGAATCGCGCGAAGGCGGCGGGCCGATGCACACACTTTCATCGGCAAGCCTGACATGCATGGCATCAGCATCGGCAGTCGAATGGACTGCAACCGTTTTGATACCAAGCTCTTTGCAGGCGCGCAGAACTCTGAGTGCAATTTCACCACGGTTGGCTATCAGGATTTTCTGAAACATTTCGCGATCCTGTCTTATTCAACAACGACCAGAGGTTCACCAAATTCTACCGGTTGCGCATCTTCCACCAAAATAGCTTTCACTGTTCCTGAACGCGGTGAAGAGATCTGGTTCATCGTTTTCATTGCTTCGATAATTATAAGAGTTTGCCCTTCGGAAACTTTTTGTCCTACTTCAACAAAAGGACGGGCTCCCGGTGCAGGTGCGAGATAGGCAGTGCCGACCATGGGAGATGTGACTGCGTTTTTAGTCAAATCCTCTTTTACCGGTTCGACAGGTGCGGGCGCTGCTGCGGGAGCAGCCGGAGCCGGAGAATAGACGGTTTGAACCGGTGTACCACCACTCAATTGCCGTGAAACACGGATACGCAGATCTCCTTGCTCGACCTCAATATCTGAAAGATTTGTATCATTGAGTATTTCTGCGAGATCGCGGATGAGATCCTTGTTTACACCTGTGCTCTTGACGGTACTTGTTGTTTTTGTAGCCATCTCTTTTATTACTCCTCGATCGTCGTGACCGTTTTTATTTATTAAGATCGGACTAATTTATGTCTGATCGCCATCCTCTGGTTGAAGCAAGGATGGCATTTAAATTCCCAATTGACGAAACTGTAGCATTTCCTGCAACAGTCTGACACATAAAACGCTTATAAGCATGTTGGAAAAAAAGCGAAAGTGCAAAATTCCCCACTGCAGCACAGTGTCAACAAAAGTTTCAACGACTTGAAGCGGCGAGAAGTTCCTATTTTTCAATAAGTCCAATTTTCTGTTTTAAAATATTTTCACCAACAGCACCAACCAGAACTTCATCGCCTAAAATATAGGATGGAGTGCCACTAATATTGAGTGCATAAGCTATTTGACCATTCGTCGAAAAAACCTGTTGAAGCTTTTCATCTTTCATAGCATCGCGCAGCTTTTTTTCATCAACCCCAAGTTTTAAAGCGATTTTGATTGCTTTTTCTTCATTTGCCCGCCCCTCGCTTGTGAGCATTTCTGTATGAAATTCAGGATATTTCGCCGGAATTAATTTCAGCACGGCGCGTGCAACAATGTGGGCTTTTACCGAATCAGGACCCAATATCGGAAAATCCTTGAGGACAATACGCAAATTCGGGTTGTTTTTGATAAGTGTTTGCATATCGGGATAAGCTTTTTTACAATATCCGCAATTGTAATCAAAAAATTCGACCAGAGTGACTTTTCCTTCCGGGTTGCCGATGACGGCATCATTACCGGAATTGAATATTTCGTCTTTCATCGAGTTGATGGCAGATGATTGATTTTCTGCAATTTTCTGAGCCTGCTTTTTGTCGAGAGCTTCTTGCACTTCAATCATTACTTCTGGGTTCTTGACCAGATAGTCTTTTACAACCTCGCGAATATGGTCGTCCGTTGCCTGATTGCCGATTGCTTCCCCTACCGCTTTAATGAAGTTCGGGTCGGCAACAATCCGGTTTTTTATTTCATTTGCTGTGTCATTTTGTGCAGATGCTGCAAAAACAGTGTTTTGAAAAGGAACGAACATCATTGTTGCTCCCATCACCAACGCAAACGAAAACTGTTTATTTATGAATGATGACTTGAAAGATTTCATTGATAGTTTCTCTCATCTGGTATCAATTTTTCAGTTGCGTTGTATTGAGAATGTCTTGCGCACGCAACCATTCGGCAGAACCGGGTGCCAATTTCTGTTTTGCCCGCGTTGCAAAAATGCGCGCTTGCATACGATTACCACTATAATAATGCATGTCGGCCGTTGCAAGGTCGGCTAGTGCAACCTGACCGCTTCGCCCATAGGCAAGAGCGAGATAGCCATAACCGGCTGCAAATTCCGGTTCTTTGGCGATTCCTTCGCGTATTTCTGTTATAGCAATGGGTATATTTTTGGGATCATTTGTCAAAAGCAGTGCATGCCCGTAGCTGACCTTGAGCAGGCTTGAGCCACGCGGATCAATATCTGCCGAGCGTTTATAAGCACTTGCTGCACCGGCCGGATCATTTGCTTTAATCAGCGCATCGCCTAACAATTCCTGAAAAAACGGATTTTTCGGCTCGTCCTTGACAAGGTCCTTGACTTTTTGAACAGCATTTTTCGGCGAACCGCTTTCGACTGCCAATATCGCTTCGCCGTAGCGGGCAGGAAGTCCGCGCGGATTATCCTTGAACATCCGGCGCAATTCCGTGAAATGATCAGTATAGGCGGCTATTTTCGCCCGTGCCATATCGTGGCGCAACTGCAATTCCGGCGGGTCCTTCTTGTCATAATACGGACTTTGTTTTGCAAGCGTTTCCAAGGCTGCTATACGTTCGCGGGGGAGCGGGTGGCTTACCCTGTAAGGATCGACCTTGGCGCCTGAAAGTGCGAGTGCATTGGAAAAACGTTCAAATGTGATGAGCATACCCTTTGTCGATTGACCGGTTGCATTGAGATAATTAACGGCGGCTCTATCGGCTGCGGCTTCTTCGCTACGCTGATAATTGAGCAATGTTCGCATAGCCATTTCACTGCTTCCTGCCGCAATGCCACCACCGGCTCCTGCGGCGGAAGAATTGCCTGTCGCTGCTCCGGCTACTCCGGCACCGATGCCAAGCAGCATACCGATGACAGCCATTGTTTGTGCATGTTTCAACTGTTCGCGCAAACGCTGTTGGTGACCGTTTGCCAAGTGCCCTGTTTCATGAGCAATGACGCCGATCAGTTCATTCGGTGTTTCCGCTTGCATGATTGCACCGATATTGACAAACATGCGTTGGCCGTCAACAAAAGCATTAAAGCTCTGGTCGTTTACGACGATGATCTGGATTTTGTTCCTGATGCCGGCAGCTTTAAAAATGGGGGCGGTATAATCGTATAGTAATTGTTCGATTTCGGCATCACGAATGATAGGAACCGATTGCGACTGGGCTTGCGCAACGCCGATAGATGGTGCAAACACCAATATTACAGCCAAGGCAATGCGTAGCAAGAGAGATATTGATCGTTTTGTAAATGACAGGATTTTTTGTCTTGAAGTCTGCAACTCTATCTTCATAAATACTCCCCGGAGTGCTCAGAGCAGAGATACGTTTTGTTTATTGTTTTATCCATGGCTTTCAGGCTTTTATGCGGCACAATGCTTGAGCTTATATGTTTTTTTAAGTGGAGACCAGTATGATTTGTCTATCGAAAAGAAGTGATGTCGATCCCTTTTTTGCAATGGACGTGCTCGCGTCGGCCAATAAAAAGCGGGAAGCCGGAGAAGCAGTTATTTCAATGGCAATAGGCCAGCCTGCTGCACCATGTCCGCTGATTGTCCGTGAAGCAGCCGAACGGGCGTTGAAAGATGGACATATTGGCTACACCGATTCGCTTGGAATAACCGGATTGCGCGAGAAAATAGCTGCCTATTATGAACAATATCATCGATTGGCGATTTCTCCGGAACGTATTGCCGTTACAACCGGATCATCAGCAGCGTTCAATCTTGCTTTTTTGACTTTTTTTGATGTGGGGGACAGGGTTGCGATAACACGACCCGGCTATCCGGCTTACCGCCATATAATGAAAGCCCTCGGACTTGACGTTGTTGAAATTGATACGAAGGGAAACGGTCTTCTCGACGTAAAAATGCTGGAAGAACAACATTCACGTGCACCAATTAAAGGCGTTTTGTTTGCGTCTCCCAGCAATCCCACCGGTGCTTCAATCAAACCGGAAGAGTTGAAAAACATCGTCGAATTTTGCCGCGAACACAATATTACAGTGATTGCGGATGAAATTTATCACCGGCTTAACTTTGCCGCCCCCGATACGACGGCATTGGCTTTTGGCGACGACGTAACTGTCATCAATTCTTTTTCCAAATATTACTGCATGACCGGTTGGCGCGTCGGTTGGATGGTGCTGCCAAAAAACGCGGTGAGGGCGGTCGAGCGGATTTCGCAAAACCTCTATATTTCAGCGCCGGAACTGTCACAAATTGCAGCAATTTCCGCATTTGACGCGACAACCGAGCTTGAAAAAGTAAAAGATACCTATCGTATCAACCGCGAAAACCTGAAGAAAGCTCTACCGGCTCTGGGTTTAAAACTATTGGCACCGATGGATGGTGCGTTCTACGCTTATTGCGATATTTCCAAATTCAGCAATGATAGCACAGAATTTGCCCGCAAAATGCTTGAGGAGACCAATGTTGCTGCAACTCCGGGTATTGATTTCGACACATTGGAAGGAAAACGTACATTGCGCTTTTCCTATGCCGGCTCGCCGGTTGCAATTGACGAGGCACTAAAGCGGCTTGATAACTGGCTCAATTGATTGTCGGCGATGAAAACAGGAGCATTCATTAATATGTCGCTTTATGAAGGGTCGGATAAGCCGAAATTTGCAGTGGCGCCAATGCTCGACTGGACAGATCGACATTGTCGCTATTTTCACCGTTTGATGACAAAACATGCATTACTTTATACCGAAATGGTGGTCGCAGATGCTGTTATTTTCGGGCATCGGGAGAAACTTTTAGGGTTTAATGAGCGCGAACACCCGCTGGCCTTGCAATTGGGCGGCTCTTCACCCGAAAAACTTTCAGAAGCTGCAAAAATCGGCGCGGATTTCGGTTATGATGAAATTAACCTCAACGTCGGTTGCCCGTCCGATCGAGTGCAGTCGGGCGCTTTCGGGGCTTGCCTTATGCTGCAGCCGGATCTTGTCGGACAAATCGTTGAAAAAATGAAGCGGGCTGTTTCCATTCCCGTTACAGTAAAATGCCGCATCGGCGTTGATGAGCAGGATGTGCTACCAGCGCTTGATAATCTCGCTAACGAGGTATGGCGAAGCGGTTGTGATGCCTTGTGGGTGCACGCCCGTAAAGCATGGCTTCAAGGCTTGAGCCCGAAAGAAAATCGTGACATACCGCCGCTTGATTATCAACGCGTTTATGACCTGAAATTAAAAAATACGAATCATTTCATAGGAATAAACGGCGGTATTCAAACGCTGGATGAAGTAGAAAACCATTTGAAGCATGTCGATGGTGGCATGGTCGGCCGTTCTGCCTATCAAAATCCGGCAATTTTGCGCGAGGTTGACGCTAAAATTTATCATGATGATCGGGTTCTGCCCGATGACAGCGCAATCATTGATGAAATGTGTGAATATGCGGACCGTTACATTAAGGACAGTGGCGGCAAACTTTCGCATGTTACCCGTCACATGATAGGGCTATTTTCCGGCCGGCAAGGCGCAAAAAAATGGCGCCAGACGCTTTCCTCCGAAGCCAATCGGGAGGGGGCACAGTCATCTGTTCTTCGCCGTGCCTATTCTTATATCGAATAGATTGTTTTATGGTGCTTCGTCTGCCATCCGATAGTTTCGACCTTAGTGTGAATAGAGTTCGGATATTTCAATCAACAAGAATAAGCCGGTCGCCGCGAACGGAGTAACCTGAAAGCCGGTCGAGGAAGCTCATCCCCAATAAACTTCCTGACAAGTCTCCTGGACGGCTGACAAGAGCGCGAACATTGTTGCGTTCAATATCGCCTATTTTCAGGCTATCAATCATGATCGGTGCGGCATTCGTGTAGCCGTTTGCCGTCGCTACGGGAATATTGAACCCCAATTTGTCGACATCAAGATTGGCTGCGATGGCGTCGTCATAGGTTAGAACCACAGCAGAAGCGCCGGTGTCCACAGTGAGGTTCACACTGTTGCCGTTGACAAGCCCGCGTATCAGGAAATGGCCATTGGTAGAGCGTTCGATATTCACTATTCTACCGTTTTCATTGTAGCGCGTCAGTGGACTTCCCGGAATAAAACCGGCGGTTACCCGATGTGCAAAGTCCTGTATTTCGTAACGTAAACTATAGCCGCACATGAGTGCGAAAATAATAACACACCATATTGCTATATTCCGTAAGGCATCACTCAATCTGATTTTTGATCCGAGCAGTGCCGACGTTGCTGCAAGCCCCCAAATTCCGTAATAGGTTAAATTGGCAATCCTGTCCGTTGTGGTGTTGTCTGGATTATCGCCAAAGGCGAATATAAGTATAACAATCAAAGCTGCTACAGAGATAATAAGCCAGAACGGTTTCATAGAGCTTTGTCTCCGGTCAATTTGCGGTTATGAGGCTCAACGGCCAAGACTGGCTATAGCCAATAAAATCAATGCAAGACATTGCTCGACGGCACCCAGAGTGTCTCCGGTATAGCCGCCAATGCGTTTTTGGCACTCTAGGGAAAATAGATAAATAAACAAGAATAAAACTGCGATGGATATTATCATCGAGATGACGCTGTTGGAAATAATACCGCCGACGAGAAGAATAATGGCCGAAATTATCAATGATTTTCGTGCTATATCGGCCGCTGGTTCTCCGGCAGCGGCTGCCGTGCCATTTTTTCGTGCAAGTGGAAGCCTTGTCCAGAACCAGACCATGCCACCACGGCTTACAGCTTCGCTCACTATTAAAGCAATGATTGTTTGGTATAGGCCGTGGTTTATTTCGATTGAAGCAATAAGCGCAATTCGCGAAAAAACCGAAAAAATCAATGCCAATGTGCCATAAGTTCCAATGCGCGAATCTTTCATAATAGTCAGGCGATTTTCCGGCGATTTTGAAACAAAAAAAGCGTCTGCCACATCTGCCAACCCGTCCTCATGAAGTGCGCCGGTCAGAATGATTGTAAAGAAAACGCAAAAAATTGCCGAAACCCATATATCAAACCCGATCAAGCGTGCGATTGCCAGACAACATCCCGATAAAAGTCCGATCAGGAGGCCCGCTATAGGAAAATAATGTGCGTCGGTCGAAATCGGTTTTTCAGGCAAAAACCAATGGCTTTTTATGGGCAAACGCGTGAGAAAGCCCAGGCTGCGCATGAATGGGCCAAGAAAATCGGTCAAGATTTCTCTTACTCCTGTTAAAGTGGTTTCAAATTGCTTATAGAACAGTCCTAGATAAGATTCTATTCGTTCATTTTGTTTGAAGGGTGTTTCCGTGGCCGCTTCCAGTCCTTTTGATGATTTCCGTGCTTTATTGAACAGTTTGCCTGATCCTGATGAAAATGCCATAAGGTTGGCGAGGAAGCGGCAATCGGAACTTACAAAACCGGAGGGTTCGCTGGGGCGACTGGAAGATATTGCGCTCTGGTACGCAGGCTGGAGAGGCAAAGAAAAGCCGATTGTTACAAGGCCTCTGGTTGCGGTGTTTGCCGGCAACCATGGTGTCACCGATGAAAATGTTACGCCGGTTCCGCGTGCCGTCACGCAGCAGATGGTTGAAAATTTTGCTGCCGGTGGAGCTGCGATTAACCAGATATGCGTTGCCTACGATCTCGGGTTGAAAATATTCGACCTCGCTTTGGACTATCCGACCATGGATATTACCAAGGATGCGGCAATGGATATGCGCGGCGCTGCCGCGACGATGGCATTTGGCATGGAATCAATTGCCGGTGGTACCGATTTACTGTGTTTGGGAGAAATGGGTATAGGCAATACAACCATTGCTTCGGCGATTTCTCTGGCACTTTATGGCGGAAAAGCCGAAGAATGGACAGGGCCGGGGACCGGCTCCAAAGGTGATTATTACCGGCGTAAAATCGCGGCGGTAAAAAAGGCAGTCGAACTTCATAAAGATCACTTGAATGATCCGTTTGAAGTTATGCGGCGGCTTGGCGGGCGTGAAATTGCAGCTATGATGGGTGCAATTCTTGCTGCCCGTATGGAAAAAATCCCCGTTATTCTGGATGGCTTTGTGGTAACGTCGGCCGCAGCCATTTTGCATAAAATAAATCCTCATGCGCTCGATCATTGCATTGCCGGACATGTTTCAGCAGAGCCTGCGCATCGCCGCTTGCTGGACAAGATAGGAAAGAAACCGCTTCTTGACCTTGGAATGCGATTGGGCGAGGGGACGGGAGCCGCAATTGCAGCAGGTGTTGTCAAAGCAGCCGTTCTCACACATTCGCAAATGGCAACCTTTGAACAGGCGGGAATTAAAATCTGATAGCCCGTTGATATAAGGCAGTTATTTTTATTCTGTTTCAATGTCGTTTTGCCAAGGCGTAACCGAAATGTGTGCAGCAATGCTTTCATCATCTATGGTTGCAAGCGCGTCGATAAAAAGAGGTACGAAAGTGCCGGGGCCTTTAGCATTGTGACCGGCAAGAGCACCCGCAGCAGAAAATATTGAAAAAGCTTTGATAGCTGCATCGAACGGTTTATCGGGTGCAAGCGCAATAAAAGCTCCGGTCACGCAGGTAAGCGCACATCCGCATGCCGAGACTTTGGACATCAGGCTGTTGCCACCTTCGATGATGACGTGCCGTTTACCATCGGTAATAAAATCTTTTTTGCCGGACATGGCAATAACAGCCTTTGTCAATCGGGCTGCTTTGATCGCCGCTTCAAAGCTTGTTTTACCCTCATCACGACTGTCGACACCATGTGCTTCTGTCGTCTTTGTAAGTGCCGTGATTTCCGAGGCATTACCGCGTATAATTCTTGGAGATAGAGTGAGGAGGTGCGCTGTCGCCTTTTGGCGGAAGGTTGTAGCAAAATGCGCGACCGGATCGAATACAACAGGTTTGCCCAGTATTTTCGCGCGTTCCATTACCAACCGTATGCCGGCATATTTTTCGCGCGTCAATGTGCCTATATTGGTTGTAATCGCAGAAGAATGTTCAACAAACTCGGCTGCTTCATCGGGAGCAAAAGACATGACCGGAGACGCGCCTAATGCATTAAGAATATTGGCAGAGAAGTTCATTGCAACTTCGTTGGTTATGCATTGGATAAGAGGGCATTTCGCCCTCAAAAGAGCAAGGCTGATATTTTTATCAAGTTCAAATGACATTTTTAGAGATGATTTACTTCCTTTTCGATCACCATATAATCGAGCGGTAACTCGGTCGTGTATTTTATTTGTTCCATAGCAAAAGCTGAAGATACATCTCTAATATCAATTTTTGCGATCAGTTTTTTGTAAAAAACATCATAAGCTGCAATATCGGGAACAACAACGCGCAACAAATAGTCTACATCGCCGCTCATACGGTAAAATTCGACGACTTCCGGAAAAGCATGAACAACTTCTGAAAATCTTTTTAACCATTCATGGTTGTGCGCACCGGTTCTCACAGAGACGAAAACAGTAACGCGTGTGTTGACTTTATCAGGAGAAAGGATTGCGACGCGCCGCTGTATAACTCCATCTTCTTCAAGTTTTTGTATCCGTCGCCAGCAAGGTGTTGTCGACAACCCGACTTTTTTGGCAATATCTGCGACAGCAAGCGTTGCGTCTTCCTGCAAAAGACGAAGAATTTTCCTATCAAGACGATCCATTATGACATCCAAAATTTTTGATAAACCATGCTACGAAATCGTTATATAAAAAATAAATTCTTTTTAATAGTAATAAATAAAAATTATTCTACAATTTATCGAATATATTTTTTAATAAGAGTTTTCAGGGTCGGTAGTAATTCACTTTCAAACCATGGATTCGTTTTAATCCAATGAGTATTACGCCATGACGGGTGAGGAATAGGAAGAACGTGATAACCATTAGCTTGGGTTCGGGATAGAATATTTTTCCAATTTTTTACGGTATCTGTTACCGATTTTTCCTTCAGATCAGAAATATGATATTTTTGGGCGTAGCCGCCAATCGCGATGACAAGTTCTACTTGCGGCATTAGTTTGAAGACCTGTTGGTGCCAGGTCAATTTACATTCTTTTCTTGGTGGAAGGTCACTTTTGGATTTACTGTAGCCGGGGAAACAAAACCCCATTGGTACGATGGCAAATTTGCTTTTGTCGTAAAAACAGTCGCGATTTACTCCCAGCCAATTGCGCAGGCGATCGCCCGACGGATCATTGAACGGTATTCCGGTATTGTGAACGCGAAGACCGGGTGCTTGACCGGCAATGACAATGCGAGCCGTAGAAGAAAGATAGATAACAGGGCGCGGTTCCTGAGGCAGTCGCGGTAGAAATAGTGGTGCGTCATAGCATATGCGACATGCCGATATTTGTTTTTCCAGAAGCCCGATTTGTCGGGCGTTTGTTGTTTCAGGTTTGTTTGCCATGGGTATAATATGAGCCAATGAGGTTTTTCCTTCAATGATCCGGCATAGCTATCAACGGAAAAGCGCTGTTAGTCGTGAAGAAAATAATCAAGAATTGGGGCCTTTTACCACTAAAGAAAGACAGAATTTAAAAATAGCAGGAAAAGATCTGCTTGGAAAACATAGAAAAACAGGCGTGAAAAGTGAAATAAAAGGGGCGAACCCCGATCAAATACGCAGTACTTTGCCGGATTCTTGAAAATAACGGACAAAAGTGAATTGAATTTTGTGAATGCCTATCGGAATGTGAAATCCCGAAAGCCGGACAAATTTTATATTATTCGGCTTCATGCTATTCGGGTTTCATACTATTCGGGCTGGTTTTTCAGGCCTTTGATATAAGGGGTAGGGAACGCAGTGGTGCAACTTGCAGCTTTTAGTCATAAAACGAAAGCAATAACGCTTTATTCCATCTTTTGAAGATAAAAGCACAGCTCTTCAACCGGTAAAACATTGTCGTTAAACGAATTACCGGCAAGCAAATTATTGGTAAGCGAATTATCGGTAAGCGAATTTCACCGCGAAACATTCAGGAAACTTTTCGGTTCCAGCAATACATATTTCTGTAAGGGAAACGCTTGTCCGGATTTTCTTATAATCGCATAGTCGAATAAAGCTGTCGGGAATCCATTCATTTCAAGTGTTGAGAAATCAGCGTGGATGGGCACGTCGCCATGCATGGGGCCACTCGAATGACCCCGCCCATATTCCACGCTTTTGTTTGCGCGCTTCAGCTTCTTCCTGCTTGTAATCATAATAACTGACAGCCCAGCCGTCTTTTACCATTTCACGGTTGAGATCATGGCTTCCTGCACGGCATTTTGCTAACAGGCGATGGAACTTATCGTATTTGGTCGATGTGCAAATAATCTCGTTTCGGTCTATCAAAGTTTCCAGATGTTTTTTAGCCATTTCGCCACAAGGGTAAGATGCACCATCTTTATCGCAAAACTGGTGAAGTTCGGGAGCATCTATTCCCAAAAGTCGGACTTTTTGTCCATCAAGATGGAAAGAGTCACCATCCGATAGCTGTGTTTTTCCTTGAATGACGTCAACTTTCTCGGCTTGGTAATCCGGACCGGGATCAATGATTGTTTTTTTTGTTTCGGAAAAATAAAGATATATGGCAATGGCAACAAGTGCCAATGCCACCACAATGTCCAATACACTGATATTTTTGCGAGTCATAAGTTTTTTGATAATGACCGGAAAAACTGAAAAAGCTTTTCCGGAAAGACATGTTAGCTGATCGGAATCATCACATGTTTTTTATATCCGGGACGTGTCTGTAATTTCTGGTACCATGCTTCGACATTACTGAATTTGTTTTTACGCGGCAATTCCATAGCGTAATAATAATAGACGAATACGCCCGGAATAATATCGCCAATGCCCAGATTTTCGCCAGACAGAAAAGGCTGTTTTTTTAATTCGCCATCCATAATGGATAAGCCTTTTTCAAACTTTTCGACACTGGCGACAACTTTTTGCGCGTCACGTTTTTCAGGTGCAAGACGCACGACATTCATCAGGAGATCGACAAACGGGCTAAACAATGTAGCCATCGTCCAATCCATCCATTTTTCGGCAGCCGCGCGTTTGCCACAATCCTCGATCCACAACACGCCTTTGCCGTAGCGGGCTGCTAGGTAGCGCACGATCGTATTGGATTCCCAGAGTACCAGCTCGTCATCCTTGATTGTAGGAACAAGTCCGTTCGGGTTAAGTGCCAGAAACTCCGGTGTATCCAATCCGCCATAGGGACCACCCGCTTTGACAAATTGATAATCGAGCCCGATTTCTTCGAGCGTCCAAAGAACTTTTTTGACATTGCTGGACGTAGGGCGCCCCCAAAGTACGAGCATTCTATGCCTCTTGTTTTTGTTCGAGTTTCATATGATCGACAATAAAATCTGCAATCGCCTGTACATCATTAATGTTGAAAACAGGCAAATGCTTTTCTTCCACCGGCATATCAGACGCAATAGCGACTATATGGGGATCCGATTTATTGAGCGGCTCGCCAACTTTACCACCAGTGTGGCGAACCTCAAGTTTGTCGTGATTGTCCCGTTTATATCCTTCCACAATCACAAGATCACATGGTGATAAAAGTTCGAGAATTCGGGAAAGCGGTGTCTCTTCCTCTGTTTTGTTTTCGTGAATAAGTGCAAAGCGCCGCGAAGACACTACAGCAACTTCCTGCGCTCCCGATTTCCGATGCCGCCACGAGTCAGTGTTTTCATGGTCAATATCAAAATCATGATGAGCATGTTTGACCGTTGCAATCTTGTAACCGCGAGAGGTCAACTCTTCCACCAAGCGTACAACCATGGTTGTTTTTCCGTTGTTTTTCCAACCGGTTACGCCAAATACTTTAAGCTTTGGTTTCATCTTTTATCCCGAATTTTTCCTGTAAATATTGATAATCTTCAGGCGTGTTGACGTTGAAGAATGCACCTTCAGAATAGACATTGTCAAACCGCACTATAGACACATTATGCGCAAAAGCGAATGATCTGATACTTTTATTTCCCGCCGCCTTCAGAAATTTTAAGAGCTCGGAACAAAGCTTCGTAGACCAGAGAGCAAATGTCGGTTGAAGACCGGATGGCGTAGAAGCAATCTTAAGAGTCGTGTTTTCATCGAGACCGGCTGTGATTTTGACAAAAAACTCGTCCGGTATAATCGGACAATCCACCGGCACTGTGAGAATGTAACCGAAGCCATTGGCGCTAGCATATTGAAGTCCTGCATATACGCCGGCAAGAGGCCCGCCATATTTTATTTCTGCGGGGTCTGGTAAAACTGCAATATGTCCAAGTTCTGCTTTGTCGAATGTATTGGAACTGACAGCAACAGGAAATTTGTGGCGTTCAAAACTTGCGATCTGGTTTTGAACGAGGCTTTTACCGCCAAATATGAGGCCTGCTTTATCTCGCCCCATGCGTGAGGAATGTCCACCGGCCAAAATCAACCCCAGAATTTTCATCAATTCAACTCCGACATATCATCTCGACCATGCCCGACCATATCGGGCAAAACCGGAATGTGAAATTTCATCATGCAGGTATTGAATGCATCCAGCTTCAAGAAGTTGCCTCCGAATGAACCGTCACGGATTTAAACAATAATTTTAACGGATGAAACGGTCAAAGTCGATAAAAATACCATAACAGCTTGGCTTGCCGGATCAGGTTGTTTTTTGATTCTGACGAAAGAGGTGAGGGATGAATAACGATAATGACGGGAAAAATAATGCAATCTTTTTAAAGGTTTATCTGCAAGGTTGAAGCCTTTTCGGGTATTTTAGAAATGCCTTGAGCAAGTGTTTTTGCGACATCAAACATGTTGTCGGGCATTGTTGCCGGTAAAATCAGCGGGAAGGGTGAAAGCTACGTGGAAAGACAAAGTTTTTGAGAGGTAAAATTATGAAATTTTTGTGATCGTCGTTTCCCGTTTAAGAGCTTGGTTACCAAAATCCCGTAAAAGATTTTTGTAACTTTCCGGATCAGCCAGACAATGTTTCAAAAACCAATCAATCGCCTTGTTTTTACCTTTCTTGCCAGTTCGGTGCTTTATGTCTCACCTTATTTCGGTGTGGAGCAAGCATCTGCTATCAATAATTTGATGGAATTGTTCAGTAAAAAAACAAAGCCGGCAACAGTGGTTGAAATGCCAACAGATTCGGGCAGTCAAACCAACAGGCAAGACAATTTTCCGGCCAAGCCGCAAAATGCGTTATCCGATAAAATACATGACAAGTCGACAAAGAGACCGGATGTCGAAAAGACGAGACAGGCCGACAGCGCAAGGCCGAAAGTTGCCGATTATAAGCCGGAACGGCTAGTGCCTGTCGAATTTTCAAATGTCGACTTCATCGAAACAAATTCGGTAATGAAGTCTTCCGGTTCAGGCAGTTTGCCGCTCTCGGAGCCTTACAATGTTATTCTTGAGGGGAGCGATGAGGGTAGGAATAACCCAACAGCCCGAATAGTGAAATCGGATTTTTCCCGCATTGACGTGAAGGTGGAAAACGCGATTGCCGAATCTGTCACCAAACATTACGTGAATCATCCCGACCTTTTATGGTCGAAGAATGGCGAAATCACCGATGCAACAAGAAACATTATGGCCTTTTTGTCCAATGTCGACGAAGATGGTTTGGAGCCGCAAGATTATTTTGTAAAGCTGCCGGATGAAACGCTTGATGGCGAAGAACGTAGCCTCGCATTCACCAATTTCGATGTCGCTTTGACAAGCCGGATTTTTCGTTACATTCAGGATGCGGCAAACGGCCGGATTATTGCCGACCGTCTTTCGCCTTTTCATGATTTGCCACGCAACCAAATCGACTTTGAAAAGGAATTGGATAGATTTACAAAAAGCGATGATCCGGTTGCCGAGTTAAAGTCATATCTCCCACAGTCCGATTATTATAAGGCACTGAAACACGCCTTGGCAGAAATGCCAAAGAGTGACCATGGAGACAATATCAGAATATCGCTCACAACCCTCATCAAACCCGGTCAAACGAATGAAGATTTACCTCAATTTACAAATCTTCTTTTGAAACGGGCTCCATCCGGCTATCTTTCCGATCACAAAACGATATTGGAAAAGTTTCAACACGAAACCTCCTATAACGTGCAATTGGTAGAAAGCGTAAAAGACTACCAAAAATTTATTGGCAAGACGGCAGACGGTATTATCGGCCCCTCGACGATCGCATCACTGGAAAACAATACTGTCGCAGCCAAAAGACAAAAAATTATGGATTCGATGGAACGTTTACGCTGGCTGCCGCACAGTTTCGGTTCACGTTACGTTTTTATCAATCAGGCAGCTTTTAAGGGGCAATATATCGAAAATAACGCCGTTAAACTCGATATGAAAGTCGTGGTTGGTAGCCCTCAAAGACAAACCTATTTTTTCTATGACAGAATAAGACTTGTTACATTCAACCCTTCCTGGGGCGTTCCACATTCGATCGTGGTCAACGAAATGCTGCCTCGTATCATGCAGGATTCGGGCTATCTTCAACGTAACAATTACCAGCTTTATGACAGTTCCGGTCGGCCGATTTCCGCTTCGTCTGTCAATTGGCAACAAGTGGGCTCTAAGGCACGCGGAATCAGTATTCGCCAGACACCGGGCAGAAATAATGCTCTGGGTGAACTCAAGATACTTTTCCCGAACAAGCATGATATTTATCTCCATGATACGCCTAATAAAACCGCTTTTTCGCGCGATATGCGGGCACTTAGCCATGGTTGCGTGCGTCTTGAATATCCGCGTGAAATGGCAGCCGCCGTACTTGGCAAGAATGTAGACGATTTGAAGCCTTATTTTGCAAAAGGCGAGCGGAGCCTGTCACTAAGCGAGCCGGTTCCTGTCTATCTCACCTATTTTACTGCATGGCCTGATTTGAAAACCGGCAAGATCAATTATTATGACGATATTTATGGACGCGATGAATTGATGACCAATGCTGTCCAAAAAACAGATTCAATGCGACAATCCGATATTTAAAAAATAAAGGGTTTGTGTGATTTTACGCGTTTTTTTCGCTTTTTCCGGCGCTCTAATCCGCTTGTGAAAGCCGCGTATTGCAATTGGTGACAGGTAATACCGCGTTTTTATCCGACGGGTTCCGGCGCTATTATCGTTCCAGAAACCAATCCTTTTGGCTAAAGGTGCTTTTAATCTGAAATACCGGTGCCAGAAAAAATTACACATAACTGGCGGAGTGAGTTTTCGGCACGAGAAATTCCGACCTTCTCATCTGTGGAATTTATAGGCGAATGTAAACGGAAATTTTACATGAGTCTTGTTGCTCAATGCAAAAGACCCACTATCCGGTTTGAAAAAACGGATTTCAAAAAAATCCGGCAGGGTAAGCGGCCGACGCCAATAATATTTTGGCTCTCTGAAAGGGTCAAGAAAAAGGCCGTTTCTAATAACAGAAACGGCCTTTTTCTTGAAAACGAATTACTTGATTTTTGTTTCCTTGAACTCGACATGCTTTTTTGCAATCGGGTCGTATTTACGTTTTGTCATTTTCTCTGTCATTGTGCGGCTATTTTTCTTTGTAACATAGAAAAAACCGGTATCTGCAGTCGACAAAAGCTTGATTTTAATGGATGCTGCTTTAGCCATAATTAAGGATCCTGTTCCTGAACATAAATTCACCACCTTCATACCGGAAGCAGTATTCCGATAGAAGTGGATTTTGCCGCGACACTAAGGATGTTCTACAAAAAGTCAAGAGCGGATTAGCTTTAACACCACTCTAGTGACGACTAAAATGATATAAAGTCCGAAAAATGTAGCCATTGTGTCTGAAAAGCCGAAGGGCGGGAAAATATCCATGGCTTTACCGATTGCTGTTGGCCCTACCAGCATTCCGATGCCATAGCAGAAAATAAACGCCGAATTGGCGGCAGCAAGCTCGAATCCTTTGAGGCGTGATCCCAATTGTGCAAGCCCGATTGTATAAAGTCCGGCAGAGACACCGCCAAGAACAAAAAGATCAAGTGTCAACAGCCATTTGGTTTGAGCGATCAACGGAATCAACAAGGTTCCCGACAAGCCGATAATTGCACATCCTGTCAGAGGATAACGTCTGTCTGTAACGAAGTCGCTAATCATGCCGATCGGTATCAGAAGCAGTACATTTCCCAACGCTAAAACCGACATAAACTTGGCGGCTTCGCTTTCGCTATAACCCAAATTCAGACTGAATGGCGTAATGAGTGTTAAAGCACCCATCTGTATGGCGCCGTAAACGAGAACAGCCATGGTAGAACTGGGGACAGCAAAGATATAATGGAAAAATGCGACATGGTCGCTGTCTTTGAATTGCGGACTTAAATTCCATGCAACAATGATCGGGAGTGCAGCAATGGCAATCAGAAAACAAGCAGTACCGAACGGTGCAAAGCCCTGACTTCCGACATAAGCGAGAAGGGTGGGGCCAATGGTAAAGCCAAGACCAAGTGTAATTGCGTAAATTGCCAGAATAGTGCCACGTTTTGCGGGTGGAGCCGAGCTGTTGACCCAAAATTCGGACAGTACAAACATCACTGTGATGGCAAAGTGCAAAGTGAAGCGCAACACAAACCAGATAACAATAGAATCAAAATAATAAAATCCTAAAAAGCTTGCGCATCCGACAGCCATCATAGTCAGAATTGAACGCGCAACGCCGATCTTCTTTGCAATAGGAGCCGTAAAAACAGCCGCGATAATTGTAGCGACACCGCCAACGGTACCGCTATAGCCAATAACACTACTGGAAAAACCCCGTGCAGCCATAAGGATAGAAATAAGCTGTGTCCCCAACCCCAAAGCAACGCCGACTGCTCCAATCGTTGCCGTAGCAGCAATAATCGCGCGCCAGGGCTTTTTATTTCTTGGGGATATACTAGGTTGCATATTAAACTAACTTGTTATCTCCTGGAAAAATTTCCGGTAATAAACTTGCTTCAGGCTAAAAAACGGTTGAACGGAATTTAATATTAAATAAAGACAATAAAACCCTTGTTACTTTAATCAATTTATTATCATCGTTCTAAAGTTCAATCATTTACCTGCTCTGTTCCTGCAAGTCAAATTGCCGACTTCAATTCTGGTATCCGTTTAAACAGTCAACAAACTTGAACGTGATTCATGCGGGAAAAACGATCGTTAATGTTCCGTTCCCGATTACCAAATTTGTTTAATCGTATAGATAACAGATTAGGCAGAACCACGCCCTTTTCGAGCCGAACGATTGAAACGACGCATACCTGTTCTGCTTTTATGATGGGAAACCGGTGAAAATGGTAACGGTCGCGCCGGACTTAACATTTCAAAGCGCAAAGCACCTGCAATCGGCTGGGCTTCGATCAATCGCACATTGACACTATCGCCCAATTGATAGCCTTTGTGGCTTCTTTCGCCGATCAGCGCGTGGCGTGCTTCGTCATAAATATAATAGTCTGTAGAAAGAGACGAAATGGGCGTGAAGCCGTCGGCTCCCAAACGGTCAAGCGAAATGAACAAACCGGATTTTGTGACACCGGCAACACGCCCGCTGAATTCGGCACCAATTTTATCAGCCAGAAAATGGGCGACCAGCCGGTCGATTGTTTCCCGTTCTGCCGCCATTGCACGCCGCT
Organism: Bartonella sp. B10834G3; assembly: GCF_016102505.1. NCBI lineage: Bacteria > Pseudomonadati > Pseudomonadota > Alphaproteobacteria > Hyphomicrobiales > Bartonellaceae > Bartonella > Bartonella sp. B10834G3. The sequence goes on along the minus strand of NZ_JACFOM010000002.1, from coordinate 545,518 downwards.
CGGTCAGAGAAATTGCCACTGCGATTTCATCAAGATTTTTCTCTTCTTCATCCGTTAAGCCGTCATTGCCGAGCTTGAGCGATTTAATCAATGCGCGATGAACGATCAAATCTGCATAACGGCGGATAGGCGAGGTGAAATGAGCGTAGTTACGCAAATTAAGGCCAAAATGACCGATGTTTTCAGGTGCATATTCGGCTTGCGATTGCGTACGCAATATGACCTGATTAACGAGTTCCTGCTGATCTGTGTCTTTTACACGTTCAAGTATTTTGTTGAAGCGTTCTGGCGTCAGCTCCGCGCTACGGGAAAGTGACAGTCCGAGCGAGTGCAAAAATTCTCTCAATCCTTCCTGTTTTGCCAGTGAAGGTTGGTCATGAATACGATAAATAAGTGGCTGATGTTTCGATTTGAGTGTTTCGGCAGCCGATACATTCGCCAGAATCATAAATTCTTCAATGAGCTTATGGGCATCAAGTCGCGGCGGTATAATAACGTCGCGAATGCGTCCGGTTTCATCAAGAATAATTTTCCGTTCGGGTAGGTCAAGTTCGAGCGGTTGGCGTTCGTCACGGGCTTTTTTCAATAATTCATAAGCCGCCCACAATGGCCTCAATATATTTTCGAGTATCGGAGCCGTCTTTTCATCCGGCTTTCCATCAATGGCTCTTTGCGTTTGTTGATAGGAAAGTTTGGCGCTAGAGCGCATCATAATACGGTGAAAACTATGGCTTCGCTTTTTCCCCTGATCGTCAAAAATCATACGGACAGCCATGGCCGGACGATCTTCTCCTTCACGTAAAGAACAGAGATTGTTGGAGATATGTTCCGGTAACATCGGAACGACCCGGTCGGGGAAATAAACGGAATTTCCGCGTTTTAAAGCTTCTTTGTCCAATGCACTGTCAGGACGCACATAATAGCCGACATCGGCAATAGCAACAGTTACAATTGCACCGCCTTTGTTATCTTCCGAAGTGTCCATTTCAGCGCAAACAGCATCATCATGATCTTTTGCATCTTCCGGATCGATCGTAACAAAAGGAAGATCGCGCCAATCTTCACGATTATCCATTGTTGCGGGTTTGGCTTCATCGGCTTCTTCGAGAACACGTTCGGGAAAAACATAGGGTATGTCATGCGATATAATCGCAATCATGGACAAAGCTTTTTCGCTTTCGACACTGCCAAGAATATTTTTGACGATACCGCGTTTCAAACCGTAATGCTTGTCGCGGCCAATCTCGACCTCTACAAGGTCACCGGCTTTCGCTTCGCTATCGGGGGGTAAATCGATAGCAACTTCATGTGCTTTACGATCAATCGGTTCGAGACGCCATTTGCCGTTTCCGATAGCGCGAAGCACTCCCATGGTGGTCAGTTCCTGCCGCTCGATTCGCTTGATCGCACGGCCGGTATAAGCGGGACCTTCCGGTCTTTTGTTACGGAATATTTTGGCGAGAATTCTGTCGCCAACACCGATTGCCGGTCCTTTTGTGTGTCGCGCCGGATGAAGAGCGACAAGCGGGGCATCTTCACCCTCCCATTCCGCGGGTTCGGCAATAAAACCGCCATCATGGTCGCGACCTTTGATGTCGAGTACGGCAACTGGCGGGAGGGCGTGTTTTGGAACAATTTTCTTTCTTTGTTTTGAAACTACGCCTTCGCCCTTGAGTTCGCGCAACAGATCTTTCAGCCAAATTCGTGCGTCACCTTTAAGGTTGAACGCTTTGGCCAATTCGCGTTTTCCCGACAAATTCGGATTTTCTTCGATAAAAGCGAGAATGTCATTCTTTGTCGGTAAATGCGAAATTTTCCTGTTATCGGGATGTTTCTTCATCATTCATTTTCCATCCCGTTTAACGGGTTAATCGGCTTTTTTGGAAGTCGATTTTTTGGTTGCGGCTTTTTTTGTTGCCGTTTTTTTTGCAACAGTTTTTTTGGCTGTCGCGGTTTTTGTTGCGGTTTTCTTTACCGCTGCTTTGCGGCCTTTTTTGGGAGCGTCGGCTTTTTTTGAAATCAGCTCCAAAGCTTCTTCCAGCGTGACGGATGCGGGATCCTGCCCCTTTGGCAAAGTTGCGTTGATCTTGCCCCAGTTAACATAAGGCCCATAACGGCCGTCACGCACCGTAACATCGCCCCCTTCCGGATGCTGTCCAAGAGTTGCAATAGCTTTCGGTGTTGCACTGCGGCGCGAGCTGCCACGCGCCTGTTTTTCTGCAAGAACGGTTACGGCTCTATTGATGCCGATGTCGAACACCTCTTCAGGTGTTTCGAGATTGGCATATTGACCATCGTGCGAGACATAAGGCCCATATCTACCGATGGAAGCCGTAATCGGCTTGCCGGTTTCCGGATGTAACCCGACTTCACGCGGCAAGGCCAAAAGTGCCAGCGCCTTTTCAAGGTTCATCTCGTTCGGTGACCAACTTTTAGGAAGGCCTGCACGCTTCAGTTCTTCACTATGTTTACATTCCACATAAGGACCGAAACGCCCGATTTTGAGAACGACATCTTCACCATTTTCGGGATTTTTTCCGAGTATTGTCGGCCCGTCTGCCTGCTGTGCTTCGCCATCGCCCACGTCTTCGCTTCCCAATTGTCTTGTATATTTACATTCGGGATAGTTGGAACAGCCGACGAACGCACCATAACGACCAAGTTTGAGGGATAGCCGGCCTTCATGACAAAGCGGGCAGGAACGTGGATCGCTACCGTCTTCGCGAGGTGGAAATGCAAGCGGAGCCAGCGCGTCATTCAACACATCAAGAACATTGCTCACGCGCAATTCCTTGATGTCGGCTACCGAAGCGTTGAAGGCATCCCAGAATTCCCGCAATACCTGTTTCCAGGACAGTTTTCCATCCGAAATAAGATCAAGCTTTTCTTCGAGATCGGCGGTAAAGTCGTATTCTACATAACGGTTGAAGAAATTTTCAAGAAAAGCGGTGACAATACGCCCTTTTGCCTGCGGTATGAGCTTGCGTTTTTCAATTGTCACATAATCGCGGTCGCGAAGTGTAGCGAGTGTTGATGCATAAGTGGAAGGACGACCAATTCCGAGTTCTTCAAGCTTTTTGATGAGTGTTGCTTCCGAATAGCGGGCAGGTGGCTCGGTCGTGTGTTTGAGAGCCTCAATACCAAGCTTTTTCAATTTCTCATCGGCTTCCATCTTTGGCAGCCTTATGGAATCTTCACTCTCCGTCGTGTCGTCATCTTTTTGATCGGAATAGGCAGCAATAAAACCGTCAAATGTGATTACCGAACCGACGGCTCTCAGATTTGCATGATCGGAACCTTTTATCGCTTCAATTTCTACAGTTGTGCGTTCAATATCGGCCGGCTTCATTTGACTGGAAATAGCCCGTTTCCAAACGAGTTCGTAAAGTTTGAACTGGTCGCTATCGAGATATTTTTTTACGTCATCGGGTTTGCGCATGAAGTCGGTGGGGCGAATGGCTTCGTGGGCTTCCTGGGCATTTTTAGCTTTTGTTGAATAGAAACGTGGTTTGTCAGGCACATAATTTGCGCCGAACATCCCGTGAATTGCTTTTCTTGCAGCTTCGATTGCTTCAGGCGCAATTTGAACGCCATCGGTACGCATATAAGTAATGAGACCGGTTGTCTCGCCTCCTATATCAATACCTTCATAGAGCTTTTGGGCAACTTGCATTGTACGTGAGGCAGAAAAACCGAGTTTGGAGGATGCTGCCTGTTGTAGCGTCGATGTGGTAAATGGCGGGACAGGATTGCGTTTTGTCGGTTTTGCTTCGACACTTATTGTTCTGAAATCGGCACCGTCCAACATTTTACGGATGTTTTCTGCCTGTTCAAAACTTTTTATATCAAGTTTACCAAGTTTTTTCTGATTGAATGCAACGAGTTTTGCCAGAAAGCTGTCGTCAGCTTTGGTAGCAAGCTTTGCTTCTATCGACCAATAATCTTCACGTTGGAAACGTTCAATTTCCGACTCGCGGTCACAAACAAGACGCAAAGCCACCGATTGGACACGACCGGCAGAACGGGCACCGGGTAGTTTACGCCAGAGTACCGGAGAAAGAGTAAATCCTACAAGATAGTCGAGAGCCCGTCGCGCCAAATAAGCATCAACGAGCGGAATATCAATCGAACGCGGATGAGCCATTGCTTCCAGCACCGCGTGTTTGGTAATCGCATTAAAAACCACCCGTTTGACAGGTTTACCTTTTAACAGTTTTTTATGCTGCAAAACGTCAAGTACATGCCACGAGATGGCTTCACCTTCACGGTCAGGGTCGGTTGCGAGAATAAGACCGTCGGCATCCTTTAGTGCCTTGGATATTTCGGCAAGTCTTTTGGCACCGGTCGGGCTGGTATCCCATTTCATTGCAAAATCTTCGTCCGGCAATACCGATCCGTCTTTTGCAGGAAGATCGCGTACATGCCCGAATGATGCCAGAACTTTGTAATCGGGCCCTAGATATTTATTGATCGTTTTAGCTTTTGCCGGTGATTCTACGACGACAACATCCATAATAATATCCGTTTCCCTCAACCGATGATTTTTCCTGTTCCTCAATTGAACGGCTGAACACCATTGGTCAAGGCTAAATGAAAAAAAAACCTGTATGCAACTAATGATTGCACACAATAAAAATACACGTTATTATCGCTAAGCTAACTAACCATTGTTGCTAAATCCTGTTTGATCCTGAACGTTTATTGTCTACTCCATTTATATAAGAAACGGGAGGATTTATATAAGGAGAGAGGGATGCCGTCAGACAGCACGAAAATTATCGGATATATTACCGATATGTCCAGACAAATGACAATAATGGCGATGAAAGCCAATTCGCCCTTTCTGGCTTATCTTCTGGAATTGGCCGCCAAAGAGGGGCAAAACATCTTGAACAATGATTCTAACGAGGAAAATCGTTAAAAGCGAGAGAAACAAGTCCACCGCTATGGCGGACGAGCTTTCCGGCCAGATCCAGTTCGACGAGTATCAGATAGATTTTATCAATCGGCACACCTGAGGAATTGCTCAGAGTTTCTATGTCTATGGGGGTTGTTGAAAGTGCGTCTATTATTGCATCGCGTTCTCTGTCATTTGCGTCAATATCGCGAGCTTCGGTGTTATCAATTTTTGTTTGATCGGTTTCCTCAATACTGTCTACGGGGGCAAAAAGCGAAGTTTGGTTTTCGTTCGACGTTGTAAGTGGCAGAAGCGTTTCGGCAATGTCTTCAGGGCGGGTAACGAGAAGTGCGCCCTCCTTGATAATATTATTGGTGCCTTGCGCTCTGGGATCAAGAGGGGAGCCGGGTATTGCAAACACGATACGCCCCATTTCCGCAGCCATGCGCGCCGTTATGAGCGAACCGGAGCGAATCGCTGCTTCACAAACCAGAACTCCCAATGATAACCCTGCAATGATTCGGTTACGGCGAGGAAAATCCTGTGCACGCGGTAGGGCGCCGATTGGCATTTCACTGATAATGGCGCCACCTTTTTCCAATATTTTTTCGTAAAGCGCGTTATTTTCAGGTGGATATATATGATCGATACCGCCGGCCATAACGGCGATTGTACCGGTTTCAAGACTTGAAATATGGGCTGCTGTATCTACTCCGCGCGCCAATCCTGAAATGATTTTAAATCCCGTTTCTCCCAATTTCTGGCAAAAGAGCGTTGTCAGCTTTTTTCCTGTCGCCGATGCATTGCGCGACCCCACTACGCCGACAGAAGGAGAAAAAAAGCAATCGCAATTTCCCTTTATCGCAACGAGTGGTGGCGGCGTTTCGGCTGCACGCAAATAAGGCGGGTAATCCGGCTCGCCCACACCAACAAAGCGTACGCCTATTTTTTCGGCTCGTTCGAGTTCCTGTTCGGCATCCTTTCTGCTTGCAATCCGGATAGGCTTGCCTTTGCCCCCCTTTATACTCAATTCAGGAAGTGCAGCGAGAGCATTTGACGCAGAACCGAAATGTTCGATCAGATTGATAAAGGTGACTGCTCCGACATTTTCACTTCGTATCAATTGCAACCAGCTAAGACGCTGGGCATCGCTCAGAGTAATCCCTTTACGTTTTTCCATTGGATTGCAAGTTCCCGCTATTTATTTTTTTGAGCCGATTTTACTTTCGTTTCCTGTCAATAAACGTCTTATATTGGCGTGATGTTTTAAAATGACAATGACACTCATGAAGGAAAGTACAATTGCAAAAAGATTTTGCGAAGGCCTGTCCATGAAAAGCCAAATGAAAATCGGCACCAGAATAACTGCAAAAAGTGCCGATAATGAAGAATAACGCGTGACGAACGCTGTCAATAGCCAGACACATATGAATACCAATGCGGCGGGAGGATAAAATCCGAGACAAACGCCGAGATAGGTGGCAACGCCTTTGCCACCTTTGAATTTCAGCCAAACCGGATAGAGATGGCCGATGAATGCCGCAAATCCGCCCAGAGTGACAATGACAATATTGTTATAGTCCAAAGCCGACAGCAGAAAAGCAATATAAACCGCCAATGTTCCTTTAAACATGTCGCATAGCAGTGTTAACAGTGCGATCTTTTTATTGCCGGTTCGCAAAACATTTGTTGCACCGATATTACCCGATCCTATTTTGCGCACATCCCCAAGGCCGGCAAGCCGGGTAAATAATAGTCCGAAAGGTATCGAGCCGATAAGATAACAAATCAAAAGCGTCAGCCAGGAAACCATTTTCGGAGATAAAGCAATATCGGCCATAGAGTTACCCTTTTCAAGATTTGCCGTTCGACCTGTCAGTTCTGATAGTCATATACGCATTTACCGGCGACATAGGTTTTCAATACATGTCCCTGAAAACGTGCATTCTCGAAAGGCGTATTCTTGGATCGCGAATGGAGCATATCAAGGGTTAAAACCCATGGTTCATCGAGATCGACCAGAATAAAATCGGCCATTTTTCCTGACTGCAAGGTTCCCGCGTCAATTTGAAGGGCTTTTGCCGGATTGGTGGAAAGGAGAGCTGCAATTTTGCCGAGAGGAAGCGATTGGTCGTGATAAAGGCGCAAGGCTGCTGCCAGCAATGTTTCCATACCGACGGCACCGGCTTCTGCATCTTCAAAAGGCAAACGTTTTGTATCCGCTCCTTGCGGATCGTGACTGGATACAATGATGTCGATTGTTCCATCGCGAACCGCTTCAATCATGGCGAGGCGATCCTCTTCCGATCTGAGCGGAGGCGAGAGCCGGAAGAACGTACGGTATTCGCCAATATCGTTTTCATTCAAAGTGAGATTATTAATTGAAACACCTGCCGTTACATTATCCAGATTTTGTTTGGCACGGCGGATAGCTTCAGCAGACATTCCGGTGGAAAGTTCGGCAGCATGATAACGGCAACCCGTCAAGGCGGCCAAACGCAAATCGCGTTCGAGAGGGATGACTTCCGCCTCTTTGGGAATACCTGCAAGGCCTAGCCAGCTTGAAAGCAACCCCTCATTCATCACTCCGGCACCGGTTAGCCATTTATCCTGGGTTTCGTGGATAATCAGCGCGTCAAAGTCATGCGCATAAGTCATAGCACGCCGGAGAACCAGAGAATTTTCAACTGTTTTATGACCGTCGGTAAAAGCTATTGCGCCAGACTCTTTCAGCAGACCGAATTCGGTCATTTCCTGTCCTTCAAGTTGTTTGGTAATCGCCGCTGAAGGATAGACATGAACCGATGCATTTTCACGTGCGGTCTGTTTGACAAATTCAACCAATGCGACATCATCAATAACCGGATGGGTATCCGGCATCATCACAAAAGAGGTGACACCGCCAGCAGCGGCAGACCGACTCGCCGAACGAATGGTCTCGCGGTGTTCATTGCCGGGTTCACCGACATAAACGCGCGCATCGACAAGTCCGGGAAGAATTGCTTTTCCTTGTGCATCAAAAACCTCGGCGCCCTCCGGCGCTCCCTGATTTTGTGCATTTTCACCACATGCCTTGATGACGCCATCGACGACAATAAGCGTGCCTATTTCATCCTTGTTGCATGAAGGATCGACGATGCGGGCGTTTTTATAAACCAGAGATCTCTTCATTGGATTTCTCCTTCGCTGCGACGTGGATCCAGTAATGCTTCAATAACAGCCATTCTGACGGCCACCCCCATTTCGACCTGTGTATGGATTACACTCTGCGGGCCATCCGCAATATCGGAAGCGATTTCGACACCACGATTGATCGGTCCGGGGTGCATAACAATGCAATCTTTATTTGCAAGTGCGAGTTTCTGTTTATCCAGTCCGAAGAAATGGAAATACTCCCTTACGGAAGGAATAAACGCGCCTGACATGCGTTCGCGTTGCAGACGGAGCATCATAATAACGTCTGCATCTTTCAAACCTTCTTGCATCGTTGTGAAAACTTCAACACTCATATTGCCAATATCAAAGGGAAGAAGTGTCGTTGGTGCGACCGCCCGTACCCGTGCGCCCAAAGCATTCAGGCTTAAAATGTTGGAACGTGCAACGCGTGAATGCAATATGTCGCCGCAAATAGCAACCGTTAGACCGTCAATTCTGCCTTTCGCACGCCGGATAGTCAGTGCATCAAGAAGGGCTTGTGTGGGGTGTTCGTGTGCACCATCACCCGCATTGACGACGGCACAGCTAACTTTTTGGGCAAGAAGTGCGGCTGCACCGCCCGATTTGTGACGAACGACCAGAATATCGGGATGCATTGCATTCAATGTCATTGCCGTATCTATAAGAGTTTCGCCTTTTTTGACAGATGAATGGCTTACCGCCATATTCATGACATCTGCGCCAAGCCGTTTTCCGGCAAGTTCAAATGATGATTGTGTGCGCGTGGAATTTTCAAAAAATAAATTTATTTGTGTTCGTCCGCGCATAGACGTTTTTTTCTTGTCAATCTGGCGCGATATTGCGACATTCGCATCTGCGCGGTCGATTAATGTTGTCAGATCATGTGCACTCAGGCCTTTAATGCCCAAGAGATGGCGGTGTGGGAAGATAGGGAAAGAAGTTGTTTGAATCATCACAGAAATTTCCTAAAGAAACTGAGTGACACTACAACAAGGGTTGCTTTTTATGCAATGTCTGTTTTAACCGCACCAATAACTTAATTTCACCGCAACAAAGAATTTTTGACGGAATCGGGAATAAATTGTGAACACTGTAGCCAATCGGAATATCATGCGAAAAAATGCTTTTTTAGATGATGCGGTTCTGTTCCGTTTTTCGTCTCTTTTGCCAACGCCTCTCCTTGCCGGTTTCGAGGAAATAGGTGCATTTGTGGCAAGCAGGGAAGCGCAGGATCTTGCTAGACTTGCCAATATTCACCGGCCAATTCTCAGACGTGAGAACGAATGGGGCGATGGTCTGCAACAATTGGAAACCCATCCGGCCTATCATGCATTGTTGCGGCGTTCCCGTCAGGCTGGTCTTTGTTCTTCATTGTGGGAAAAGGGGCCGGCCGAAAATGGCGTCCGTTATCAATCGCGCGCCATCCGGCTTTTTCTCATGTCGGGTCTTGAAACCGGTCATTTGAACGAGATTACGTCTACGAGTGCCGGCATTTCGGCTCTTATTGGCGAAGCCGATCTGTTCGGCAAATGGCAAAATGTTCTATTGTCACGCCAGCACGATTATTCTTCTCGTCCGATCTCTACAAAAAAATCGGCAAGCCTTACATTTGCCTGCGACGAGGTAAGAAATAGTCTGCAAAATGCAACGCAGGTTTCGGCAGCAACGCGCATTTCATTTGATTCCGCAAACGGAAGAGATCTCTACCGGATTGATGCCGTTAAACAGTCGGTACTCAACCCGATGGCTGACGGTTATTTTGTAACCGCCGAGGTAGGCGGGCAAAAATGTTGCTTCTTCGTTTCCCGCTTTCTCGACAATGGCGCATTGAACGGAAATATTTCGGTGGATTTTCTCGTCCATCGCGCTGGCGAATGTTCGTCAGCAGAAGGGCAGGTTTCTTTTCGCGACAGTCTCGGCTGGTTGATCGGCAAAATCGGCGAAGGTGATAAAGTCATCAGAGATGTTGAAACGATGACGCGTTTCGATCAGGCGGTGATTTCTGCGGGTGTCTTGCGCGCAGCACTTCAAACGGGTGTGAATTTCTTCAGACGCTTCAATCCGCGTCAGGTTTTGTCACCTTTGACCGAGCGTATTTTTGCTGATCTTGCACTTGATGTTGTGGCTTCCCAATGTCTCGTTATGCGGCTTGCACGTGCATTCGATAGTGCCGCAACCAATCGCGGGGAGGCGGCATTTGCCCGTATTATGACGCCGATTATAGCAATCCATATTAACGAGCTGGTGGCTCCGGTTATCGGGGAAATTATTTCTCAAATGGGTGCTCAGGCATATATGTTCGATAGCCGCATGGGTAGAATGCTTGTCGACGCCCCGATGCGTACCATGAAGGGCAATGGCGGCAATGATATTGTCGTCGACACGATTCGTTTAGGCGAAAGGGCGCCCGGTCTTTTTCAGGGGTTACTTGACCAGATTGGACGAGACATTGGCCCGGCCGGTCCGAAGACAGTTGAAATACTCAATGCGGCGGCAAGGGTCGCTGCTAATGACATCGGTGCCGGTCGACTTTTTATTGAACAAATGGCTTATGCGGGTGCTGCCGCAGCCCTCCAGCAAGCCGACATGCCCCATATAACTGCTGCTTATATTGAAAGCCGACTCGGCGGGCAGTGGCGTTCTTCTTACGGTATGTTGAGCGCACGTCATCATGCGGGACATATATTGGATACACTTTATCCGGCCGTTTGAGCCAGTCGGTTCAGCCGGTCGAGCGCACCTTGCAAAATAAAAGCGGCCGCCGCAGAATCAATTCTGTCGGCACGTTTTGCGCGCGAGACATCCATTTCGAGAAGTCCTCGTTCTGCGGCCACTGTCGACAGCCGTTCGTCCCAGAATACAAAAGGAATTTCCGTAAAACTGTTCATATTATGGACAAAAGCGCGTGTGGCCTGAACGCGCGGGCCGCTTGTGCCGTCCATATTTTTGGGCAGGCCAATAATTGCAACGCCGATATTTTCTTCTGAAAATATTTTTACGAGCTGTTCGGCATCAATAGAGAACTTTTTTCTCTTCAATACAGGGCGAGGGGTGGCGAAACGCCACCCAAGGTCGGAAATTGCAATACCTATTGTTTTTGTTCCCAAATCAAGACCAATAATATTTTTATCTGCCAAACCGAGAGCAGGAATTTCAGTAATATCTATAACCGGCATTGATAGAGGCCTTTATCGAATATCCCGTTTGAACAAGCAGGTACTTGGCATTTTTGAATTTTGCGTTCAATATAAGGTAAAACGTCGAACTTCCAATGAAAAACAAGGATAGTGGCATGAAAATAATATGGCTCGGTCATGCAGCCTTTCGCATTGAAGTCGGAAAAGCGGTTATTCTGATAGATCCTTTTTTGACCGGCAATCCTGCAGCAAAAGACCTCGATATAAAAAAAGCAGTCGAAGGTGTTACGCATATTGCACTTACTCATGGTCATAGCGATCATGTCGGAGATACGATTGCTATCGCGAAAGAAAAAAATGTTCCGGTGACTGCAAATGCCGATCTTGCCGCCTGGCTTCAGTCACAAGGCGTGAAAAATGTTGTGCCCGGTAATGCCGGTGGTACACAGACGCATGACGGCTATAGCATCACCTTTGTCAACGCCATCCATTCATCTGCCATGCTCACCGATAACGGCATGTCGCAATGTCTTGGCAATCCGAACGGATTGGTCTTCCATTTCAACAATGCGCCGACGCTCTATCATATGGGCGACACAGATATTTTTTCCGATATGCAGCTCATTAACGAGTTACATGAACCGGAAATTGGCATTGTACCTATTGGCGACTTTTTCACGATGGGTGGTGCAGTTGCAGCTCTTGCATGTCAGCGCTATTTCCATTTCAAAACAGTGATACCTTGTCACTGGGGTACTTTCCCTGTTCTCGACCAAACGCCGGAGCGTTTTGTAAAAGGTATGACCGGAACAAAAACGACCGTTGCATTGCCAAAAGTCGGTGAAACGCTCAATTTCTGAACGTCTTTTCTTGCTCTTGTGTGCTTCGGCCTGTATAGCTTCATCAAGGAAAATATCTTTCATACGGGATTTGTTTAATGTCTGTAGATATCAAAACGGTCAAACGTGTTGCCCGTCTTTCGCGCATTGCTGTGAAAGACGACGAGGCGGAGCGTATGGCAAACGAGCTGAACGCTATTTTAGGATTTGTCGAACAGCTCGATGAAGTCAATGTAGACAATATAGAGCCGCTCACATCTGTTATTCCGATGTCTTTGCGTACACGTGAAGATGTTGTCAATGATGGTAACAAAGCGGCCGACATTGTGGCCAACGCCCCTTTGAGTGAAGACAATTTCTTCCTCGTTCCAAAAGTGATCGAATAGCAATTTGAATATTTATTTTGAGGCATGATATGACCGATTTGACGAAGCTGACAATTGCCGAGGCTCGTGACGCGCTCAAAAAGGGTGACTTCAAGGCAACAGAACTAACTGACGCATATATTCATGCCATTGAAGCAGCCAATCCTGCTATTAACGCCTATGTTGCCGTGACGGCAGACCATGCGCGAAAAATGGCAAAAGCGTCTGATGAACGAATTTCGCAAAAGAAAGCGGGCGCACTTGAAGGTATTCCACTCGGCGTGAAAGACCTTTATGCAACTTATGATATCCACACCCAGGCGTGTTCTCACATCCTTGATAACTTCAAACCGAAATACGAGTCGACTGTAACAAGCAATCTCTGGGCTGACGGTGCAGTTATGCTCGGAAAACTGAATATGGACGAATTTGCTATGGGTTCGTCCAATGAAACATCTTACTATGGTCCCGTCATCAATCCGTGGCGTGCTGAGGGTTCGGATGAAAAATTGGTGCCCGGTGGCTCTTCGGGCGGGTCGGCTGCCGCTGTTGCTGCCCATTTGTGCGCTGGTGCAACTGCCACCGATACAGGCGGTTCTATTCGTCAACCTGCTGCATTTACCGGCACTGTCGGAATTAAGCCCACCTATGGACGTTGTTCGCGCTGGGGAATCATCGCTTTTGCCTCTTCGCTCGATCAGGCCGGTCCAATTGGCCGCGACGTACGTGATTGCGCTATTTTATTAAAATCCATGGCTTCCTTCGACGAGAAAGATTCAACTTCCGCCGACATGCCTGTTCCCGATTATGAAGCATCTATCGGCAAATCGGTTAAGGGCATGAAAATTGGTATTCCAAAGGAATATCGTGTTGATGGTATGTCGGAAGAAATAATGGCGCTTTGGCAAAAAGGCATTGATTGGTTGAAAGAAGCTGGAGCTGAAATCGTCAATATTTCTCTCCCTCACACGAAATATGCATTGCCTGCCTATTATATTGTTGCGCCTGCCGAAGCTTCGTCGAACCTTGCACGTTATGACGGTGTGCGTTACGGCCTTAGAGTTCCAGGCAAAGACATTATCGAAATGTACGAGAATACACGTTCGGAAGGTTTCGGGCACGAAGTCAAACGGCGTATTCTCATTGGCACTTATGTGTTGTCGGCCGGTTATTACGATGCCTATTATCTTAAGGCTCAAAAGGTTCGCACACTTATCAAACAGGATTTTGACAAGTGCTTTGAAGCAGGTGTTGACGCCATTTTAACTCCGGCGACACCAACTGCCGCGTTCGGAATTGCCGACAAAAAATTGAAAAACGATCCTGTAGCCATGTATCTCAATGATATTTTCACCGTTACAGTGAATATGGCGGGTCTCCCCGGAATTTCATTACCAGCCGGTTTATCAAAGAATGGTTTACCGCTAGGCTTGCAGCTCATTGGCAAGCCATTCGGCGAGGAACAATTGTTCCAGACCGCCAATATTATCGAGCAGGCGGCAGGCAAGTTTTCTCCGCAAAAATGGTGGTAAGGGTTTAACGCCATTTTTTGGCAATGGCCAAACTCTAAAATCTATTCGACACGGCAAAATTTTTGCCGTGTTTTTTTATTTAAGAAAAACGCAATAACAGAATGAAATCGTCAATTAGGCATTTGAAGGTTGAATGGTATTCGACATTGCAAATGGCGGCGGGGGGTGTGGCGATAAAGAATTAAAAATTTATATAATATTCAATAATTACAATAAAATACGATAAAAAGTTAAATTACAACATAAATGTTTTGCGCTTGCTCTTATCGGGAACTGTGAACAATTTTGAGGTTATCAAGGAAGCAGGTTAAAAAAGGAAGTAATGTAGACTCATCGCTTTCGTTGAACTTTGAAGTTTTCTCAATGTTTTTTAACCGCTCCAAACGCGCCGCGCCTTAAATTCAGCTATCCATACACAGTAAAAATATACGAAATTCAATATTTTTCCCGACAGGATAATGCAAATGGGTAAGGATAAAAAGCCGATTGGAATGTCTTAGAAAACCCGGAAAATTAGTCCGTCTATTGAATGATTGCGAAATTCACCCGATGAATGGAAAGGTTTATTATCCGCCGAGATAGGCTGCTTTGACACGTGGGTCTTTGAGCATTGCCTTGCCTTCTCCTTCGAGAATAATCTTACCGACTTCCAGAATATAGGCATAATTGGCAATTGATAACGCTGCGAACGCATTTTGTTCGATAAGCAGAACTGTTTTGCCCATTTCGTTTATTTTCCGGATAATTGAAAAAATCTCCTGAACAAGAATTGGAGCCAATCCCAGAGATGGTTCATCAAGCATAACGAGTTCGGGATTACTCATAAGCGCCCGTCCGACTGCGAGCATTTGCTGCTCGCCACCCGACATCGTGCCACCCAATTGTTTCGACCGTTCTCTAAGCCTTGGAAAAAGATCGAAAATCCATTCAATATCCCGCTTGATCCCTTCTTTATCGTTGCGAATATAAGCACCGAGTTCGAGGTTCTCCAAAACGGTCAGATGCGGCATGATACGACGCCCCTCAGGGCTTAACGCAATTCCTTTTTTCAGAATTTCTTCAGGCTGCTTTCCGAGGATATTTTCACTTTTATAAAGAATCTCGCCGGTTACCGATTTATTCAAACCCGCGATAGAGCGAACCGTACTGCTTTTTCCTGCACCATTTGCGCCGATAAGTGTAACAATCGAGCCTTCTTTGATCGACATGGACAAGCCTTGGACGGCTTTGATTGCACCATAATTGACTCGAAGGTCATTAATCTCAAGAATGTTCATGAATTTCTCCGCCAAGATAGGCTTCGATGACTTTTGGATTGTTACGAATGTCTTCAGGTGTGCCGTTTGCAATCAGTGCACCATATTCCAGTACCCAGATATGGTTACATAATCCCATAACGACCCGCATATCATGTTCGATAAGCAGAATAGTCAGTCCGAATTCTTCCCGTATCCGTGAAATGAATAGGCGCAGTTCCTCACTTTCCTGAGGGTTCATGCCGGCTGCCGGTTCATCAAGAAGCAGTAATTCCGGTTCGGTTGCCAAAGCGCGGGCAATTTCAAGGCGGCGTTGAGCGCCGTAGGGGAGTGCCGTTGCCGGCTGATCTGCGAGATCTGCAAGGTGCACACGATCCAGAAGTTCAAGAGCTTGTTCACGAATTTTCTTTTCTTCCCTTACCGCTGAGGGGATGAAAAGGGCACTCGCAAACCACGGACTTTTTTGACGCACATGTGCGCCAACCATGACATTTTGTAAAACGCTCAATCCTGTAAACAAGCGAATGTTTTGAAAGGTACGGGCGATGTGGCGTTTGCAAACAATATTGGGGTGTAGACCCGATACTTTTTTGCCGTCAAAAGATATTGTACCGCTTGTCGGAGTATAAAATCCGGAAATCATGTTGAAAACAGTTGTTTTACCGGCACCGTTGGGACCAATGAGACCGGCGATTGTGCCCCGTTCAATAGCGATATTGATGTCATTGACAGCAGTCAATCCGCCAAAGCGCATTGTGACATGGTCGAGTTTCAATATTGTGTCGCTCATGACCGGTCTCCGCTCTTGGCTTCAGAACCTTTCTTGAAAAAATGGTAAATACCGTTCCAGGAAAATTCACGTGTTCCAAGCAAACCGCTTCTCCAAAACAGGATTATGCCCATAAGCAATATCGAAAAAATAACCATTCTCAGTCCCGGAATTCCGGGAATATGAATGAAACCGAAATCGATTGGCTGCTCGACGATACGTAACCATTCCAACATAACAGTGATGATAACACTACCAATAATGCTTCCGGTAATCGAACCAAGACCACCGGCAACGACAATCATCAAAATATTGAACGTCAAAAGGAAGTTGAACATTTTAGGATCGATTGTCGAAATGAGTGCTGCCGTCAGTGCGCCGCCGACACCGGCAAAAAAAGCGCCGATTGTGAATGACAATGTACGGTAGAAAAAGGTGTTGACGCCCATAGTTTTAGCTGCAATCTCGTCATCGCGAATGGCGCAAAGTGCATTTCCTGTATTGCTTTTTAGAAGCAGCACAATAAAGACGACAGTAAAGGCAAGCCAACCATAGTTCCACCACAAATTGGCATATTGCGGTATTCCTTTAATGCCGAGCGAACCATTTGTAATAGGTGTAGCATTGGTAATGACGACGCGTATAATCTCGGCAAATCCAAGCGTTGCAATGCCGAGATAATCTCCGCCAAGCCGCAAAACAGGAAGGGCAATGACAAGGCCTAGGAGTGCCGCGCAAATACCCCCCAAAACAACCGCAAAGAAAAATGGAACCTGCAAATGTTGCAAGGGTTCAAACATCGGCTGTAAAATCCACATCATCTGCTTTTGTTCGGGTGAAAGCAGTAATATGGCGCAAACATAGGCTCCTATGGCCATGAAACCCGCATGGCCCAAAGAAAACATTCCTGTAAAGCCATAAATAAGATTGAGCGATACCGCCAGAATGGCATTGATTGCGATAAGATTTAGAATGCGCACCGTATAAGCATCAAAGTGGTTCTGGGCATAAAACAGAAACGCTACGAGGCATAGAATAGAAATCAGGGATAGAATGATTTGCGAGGATTTCGACATCAGATTTTTTCCTCACTTTTCTTGCCCATGAGTCCCGTTGGCATAACAAGCAGAATCATGATGAGCATGATAAAAGCAAATGCATCACGATACCCTGACAGCGACGGGAAAAATGCAATAATCATGATTTCTATGAAGCCCAGAAGTAGGCCGCCAAGCATTGCCCCTTCAACCGAACCGATACCTCCGATGACGGCTGCAATAAACGCCTTAAGTCCCGGTATTACTCCCATATAAGGGTTAATCTGCGGGTAACGTAACGCCCACATAATACCGGCGATTGCAGCCAGAGCCGATCCCAAACCGAATGTGAAAGCAATGATCTTGTCCACAGAAACGCCCATTAAGCGCGTGGTTTCGATGTCGCGTGAAATTGCGCGCATGGCAAGACCGGGTTTTGTTTTGTTGATAATCCATAACAGAAGAACAACGAGCAATAGTGAAACAATGGGCACGATGAGCGCCATTGGCACAATACGAATAATCCCTTGAGCACCTTCACCAAAATGCCATTGAATAGGTGTGACAAGCAATTCGGGCTGTTTGACGCTTTTTGGCACGCCTGTGAACAATACAGTTGCGAGATTTTCTATAAGAAATGACATGCCGATTGCACTTATAAGTGCAGAAATACGTGGTGCATCCCGCAACGGCCGATAGGCTATACGGTCAACTGCAATGCCGCCGGCACTGGTAACGAATACCGCAAAACAAACGGCAAGTAACCAGACCGGCGTAAAATCGCGCGGACTTAAAAAAGCATAATAGGCAAGAGCCAGAACAAGAATGATAAAGAGCGCTGCCCAATAGGGCTTTATGCGTGTTTTAAAGCCGATGAAGACCGAATAATAAACCAGAATTGCCAGAATAACGAGCAACACAGCCGCCCATGCAGGCATGAAACTGATTGTCGAGAAAAAAACAAAATACGCACCCAACATAAAAATATCGCCATGGGCGAAATTGATAAGCCGCAAGATGCCGTAAACCATTGTGTACCCAATGGCTATCAATCCATAAAGTGCCCCTAGCGCCAAAGCATTAAAGAAATGTTGAATGAACATTTCTGTAGTCATGTTTTAGCCTTCCTGATATTGCAACCGGTTTCGTCGAGAAGCACATATACAACGTAAATTCATCCGGTCGAGTTTTATTCGACCGGATCAATCATTTAATTGTGTTTATCCCCTTATAAAGCGGGTTTAACTTCACCGAGATATTCACGCTTTCCATTCTTGATCTCGATAACACCGATCGGAATTTCAGGATTATGATTATTGTCCATAGTCATCGCACCGAATGGCGTCTCGAAATCTTTCAGTTTTGCAAGTTCTGCTGTGATCGCCTCACGGTCACCGCTTCCGGCTTTTTCAATTGCTTGCATAAACATCATATAGGCAGTGTAGCCGAGAACCGCATTCACGTTCGGTTCTTTGTTAGGATAAGTTGCTTTCCATTCTTGTGTAAATTGGGCCGCAGCTTTCGGCATATTCGGCATACTTGCGTCATAGGGAAAAGTGGTATGCAGAAAACCTTCGGAAGCACTTCCACCGATTGTAACGGTTTCCGGATTATCCATTGCGTCGCCGCCCATAATACGGAATGTTGCACCAAGTTCACGTGCCTGCTTCAGAATGATGGCACCTTCTGCAAAATAGGCAGGAATAAAAAGAACGTCCGGTTGTTCAGCGATAATCTGGGTGAGTGCGGCGGAAAAATCCTGATCTCCCGAATTATAATTGAGGTTTGCTACGACTTCGCCGCCAAGTTTTTTGAACGAGCTATCGAAAAAATTGGCAAGGCCGATTGCATAGTCGTTTGAAACATCTTTCAAAATCGCTGCTTTTTTTGCGTGAAGCGTGTTGAATGCATATGTTGCAGCTCCGGCTCCCTGATAGGGGTCGATAAAACATGCGCGAAAATAGTATTTTTTGCCTTGGGTCACCAAAGGATTGGTTGCCGAAGTTGCGATTGCAGGTGTTTTTGCCGGTTCCGAAACTTCGCCGCCGGCGAGCGCCAGCGATGAACCGTAAGTACCGATAATCCCGTTGACTTTGTCGGAAGCAGTGAGTCGCATGACAGCATTTGCAGCTTCGACTTTATCCGATTTGTTATCGACGACGACCAGCTCGACCTTGTGTCCGAGAACTTCGGGTTTGATTTTGTTGGCAAGTTGAACGCCTTCAAGCTCCAATTGCCCACCGAAAGCGTTTTGCCCTGTTAGCGGAAGGAATACCCCGATTTTAATGGGGTCTTCGGCGAATGCACTGAAATTCAGTGCTGTGGCAGCAATTGCTGCTGCAATCAATTGCTTGAAAGCCATAGTAATCGATCCCTCTTTTTTGTTTTAATAAAATATTGTAATAAAACTTCATAATATGAACCGGCTGACAGCACAAGTTCCATACCCGAAATTAGATTTATTGTTCATGGTTCAAAGTCATTTGTCACCATGTTCCAGTATTTTCCATTGAAACCCAAGGCTCTTCGGGGCTTAGTTTTTCACCTTTTTGCAAGAGTTCGATAGAAATACCGTCAGGCGACTTTATAAAGGCCATATGACCGTCACGCGGTGGACGATTGATAACGATGCCTTTTGCGGCCAAATTTTTGCAAGTTTCATAAATATTATCAACCTCATAGGCCAAGTGACCAAAATTGCGTCCGCCGGTATAGTCTTCTTTGTCCCAATTATACGTCAATTCGAGTTCCGGCGAATGGACGGATTGTGCGGCTTTAATATCTTCAGGAGCTGCGAGATAAATGAGGGTAAAACGGCCTTTTTCATTCTCTATGCGGCGTGTTTCCTTGAGGCCGAATACGCTACAATAGAAGTTGAGTGACTGTTCAAGGTCTTTAACACGAACCATAGTGTGCAAATATCGCATTTTTTCTCGCTTTCTTGTTTTATCAGGTTTTTAAAAATCTAACGTCTTTTGTACGGGATGTGAATATGGCGATCGGCTTTAAAATTGTCGGTGAAAAAACAAAAAAATGATTTATCGTCGTTGAACGTCCACAATTTGGGGAAATCTTGTTGTCGGGGCTTGCGTCACAATGAGTGAGCAATATTTACTGGGGTTCAAGAGAATCATTCGTGATTAATTGGTATTGACAGGACTGTAGGAATTATGGCGAGCGATGAAATGTTGGAAGGATTCCTTCCGTCTCAAGATAGTTCTGAAACAGCAGCAACAGATGTTGTCGAGATTAGCGGCACCATCAAATGGTTCGATGTAAGCAAGGGATATGGTTTCATCGTGCCGGATATTGCCGGTGTTCCGGATATCCTTCTCCATGTGACAGTGATGAGGCGCGACGGCTTTCACACCGCACTCGAAGGAGCGCGGATTGTTTGCATGGTCAAAAAAGGTGAACGTGGATTACAATGCATTCAAGTGAAGTCGATTGACCTTTCGACCGCCGTCCATCCTTCGGAACTGCCGGCTCGTACACATGTTGTCGTCACACCGGAAAGCGGCTTGGAACGGGCAATTGTCAAATGGTTCAACCGTGAAAAAGGGTTCGGCTTCCTCACCCGCGGTGAAGGAACAGAAGACATTTTTATCCATATGGAAACTTTGCGTCGTTTCGGTCTGGCAGAATTGCGTCCGGGGCAGGTTGTGCTTGTTCGCTACGGGCGGGGTGAAAAGGGCTTGATGGCAGCGGAAATCCACCCTGATATTGCAGTACCTTTTCCCACCCATTAAAATCTTTGTTTCCGATATTGATGAATAATTGATGAATAATTGCCGGACACGTCCGGTTTTTATCGGCTCCGGCTTTGTTAAGGAAATCCCGGCCTTTGTTAAGGAAAACTTTGTCATGAAAGCTTTGTTTGCCGGACTGTTATTTCTGATGTCGGCCATGGTGGGCCGTGCTTATTGTGAAGAACCGATGCGACTACCGGTCGATGCTACGCAATTGGTTATCATCACAGCAACCGGAAAAGTATCTTATGATGTCGAGGTTGCCAAAACGCCCGAACAAAATGAAGCAGGCTTGATGTACAGAACGGATTTACCGTCCGATCGCGCCATGTTGTTTGTTTTTCCGGAGAAACAAATTGTAACAATGTGGATGGCTAACACGCCGTTGCCACTCGACATGATATTTCTTGACGATAAAGGTGTGATCGTATCCATTACCGAAAATACGATACCTTACTCAACAAAAATTGTGTCGTCACATGTGTTTGCCAAGTTTACAATCGAAGTGAATGCAGGTGAAGTTCAAAAAAACAGGATCAAAATTGGCGATAGGGTATTTCATCCTGCAATATGCGGTGCATGTAAAGTAGATTAACGTGGTGGATGCAAAGTGAATTAGAAATGAGTGCAGAGGACGTTCAATATTTCAATCATGACGGGTTCAAACTCGCCTATCGGGAAGAAGGTACGGGTGACCCGATCTTGCTGATCCACGGTTTTGCATCTTCTTCCTATGTGAATTGGTATGCACCAGGCTGGTTTCGTGTCTTGAATGATGCCGGTTACCGGGTGATTGCCATTGATAATCGCGGCCATGGTTTTTCGGATAAAAGTCATGATCCGGCAGTCTATACGCCTCAGGCAATGGCTGGCGATGCGGCTGCACTTCTCGACCATCTGGGGATTAAAAAAGCGCAGGTGATGGGCTATTCCATGGGGGCGAGAATCACAGCCTACATGGCAATGCTCTATCCGGATTATGTTAATAGTGGCATATTTGGCGGGCTTGGTATCGGTATGGTAACGGGCGCCGGAAACTGGGAACCTGTCGCTGAAGCACTGCTTGCAGAAGATGTCGCAAAAATTACCAATAAGCGCGGCTTGATGTTCCGGACATTTGCCGACCGAACAAAAAGCGACCGCAAGGCACTTGCAGCATGTGTTATTACGTCAAAACAGGAATTGACAGCAGCCGAAGTCCATTCGATAAAACAACCGGTTTTGGTAGCAGTGGGTACGCTTGACGAAATATCCGGTGAAGCCGAGCCGCTCGTTGCACTATTGCCGCACGGAGAGGCACTCAATATCCCCAATCGCGATCATATGTTGGCGGTTGGTGATCCGGTGTATAAAAAAGGTGTTATCAACTTTCTGGCAAAACATCCGATTGCCTGATGAAGAAAGACAGGAAGGCAAACAGCATTGCCTGAAATAGAAAAGAGGGACTATATTGCCTTGTTGTAAGCAAAAGGGCGAAGCTATCGACCCGCTCGTGCTATTCGAGACCATCAAACAGGAAGCAAGAGCTGCTATCGAGCAGGATCCGGCTCTTGTGCAATTGTTTCAAAGCGCAATTCTAAACCATAAAAACCTGTCGGAAATGATAGCAGGGCGCATTGCCGCACGGCTATGGACACGTGAGTTGAATGAAGAAAATCTTTACGAGATATTTGTCGAACAGATCGACAAAATAGATCATCTGGAAGAGATTGTTTCATCCGATATTTCAGCGGTATTCCACCGCGATCCGGCGTGTAACCGGTTTATGGAACCGGTACTTTATCTCAAAGGTTTTCTGTCAATCGAAGCACACCGTTTTGCCCATACTTTATGGGAAACAGGCAGAAAAGACCTCGCATTATTCCTGCAGGGGCGCTCATCATGCGTATTCCAGACAGATATTCACCCCGCAGCACGTATCGGGCGCGGTATTTTTCTTGACCACGCAACGGGTCTCGTCGTTGGAGAAACAGCAGTGGTCGGCGATAATGTTTCGATATTACAGGATGTTACCTTGGGTGGAACCGGTAAAGAATCGGGTGATCGCCATCCGAAAGTCGGTCACGGCGTACTGATCGGGGCGGGTGCGAAAGTGCTTGGCAATATCACAATAGGGGATTGTGCAAAGATCGCTTCATGTTCTGTTGTTCTTAAGCCGGTCGAGGCCTATAGTACTGTTGCCGGTGTCCCTGCAAAAGTTGTCGGAAAGATAGAGGATCGTGAGCCGGCGTTAAGCATGGATCAATTGATTAACGATTAAACATGGATCAATTGATTAACGATTAAAATTGAAAGCAATTAATGAATAAAATTGAAGGCCAATATCTTTACAGACGTTTGGCTGTGCCTTATCTGGCATTCTTGTTTAACCGGAGCAATTTTAGGAGAACGCTGTGAAGCCTGACGAAATCAAGAAACTTGATGGCTACTTTAAGCGCAAATTTCAAAATCCATCACTGCAAGTGAAGCCGAGACCGCGCAAGGATGATTCATGCGAAGTTTATCTTGATGATGAATTTCTCGGTGTCATTTATCGCGATGAAGACGAAGGGGAATTGTCGTATAATTTCTCGATGGCCATTCTTGATATTGACCTCGACGAATAGTCGCAACCATTGAAATCGGAACTTTGTTTTTGAGTTTGAAAGGCCGCCGATGATTGCGGCTTTTTCCGTTTTATCGGATTTCTTGTTTGCCGGATTTTTTATTCGTTGGAGATTTAATTTATCGGATTTTTTTAGAGCAATTTTTGTGCCCGAAAGCTTGTATAACCATTGCGGGCGATAATAATATGATCGTGGACGGTTATGCCCAAAGCATTCGCCACATCCTTAACCATATGCGTCATTGAAATATCCTCGCGTGAAGGGGAAGGATCACCAGAGGGATGGTTGTGAACAAGAATAAGCGCAGACGCTGATAGTTGCAAAGCCCGCTTGACAACCTCGCGCGGATAAACAGGTGTATGATCGACCGTACCTATTTGCTGGATTTCATCAGCTATCAATCCATTTTTCTTATCGAGGAATAGAACCCTGAACTGTTCGCGTGTCTCATGTGCCAAAGCTGCCTTGCAATAAGCAAGCACTTTGTCCCAGGACGAAAATATATCGCGTTTTCTCAATTCCGCGCGGTTTACCCGCTCACTTATGCCTGAAAGAATTTTAAGATCACGCGCAACAGCCCGACCACATCCGGGAACTTCTTGCAGAAGATTGATGTCGGCACCGAGTACATCGGCAAGACTGCCAAAGCGGTTAAGCAAGGCTTTTGCCAAGGGCTTTGTATCAGCCCTCGGAATTGACCGGAACAATAATAATTCAAGATATTCGTAATCGGGAAATCCCACGCCGTTTGTTTCAAAATAACGTTCCCGAAGTCTTTCCCGATGGCCTTTATTTTCGTTATTGGCGTTTTCTTTTGGCGATTTTTGTTTGTCTGGCGTAACTCCTGATAGCAACATATCTATCATGTTTTCGGCAAATATATTTTTGTCGGGAGTTTTAGCCATAACAGGAACACCGGTTTATGCCTTGGTTACGGGTACGTAAAAAGTATTATTCCGCGAAAGAGTAAAAATTTCGCAACCATCTTTTGTAACGGCCATTGTGTGTTCGTATTGAGCTGATAGAGACCGGTCACGTGTCACAGCAGTCCAACCGTCATTGAGGATTTTCACACCCGATTTTCCCAAGTTTATCATCGGTTCGATTGTGAACATCATTCCTTCACGTAGTTCCGGTCCTTCACCGGGATTTCCGTAGTGAAGAATATTCGGCGCGTCATGAAATATAAGCCCTACACCATGACCGCAAAAATCGCGGACAACAGAACAACGTTCGGATTCAGCATAGCGTTGGATGGCAGCGCCAATATCACCAACCGTTGCTCCGGGTTTAACCGCAGCAATACCGCGCATGAGTGATTCGTGTGTAACCTCAAGCAAGCGTTCGGATGCTCTTTTCAATGCCCCGACAGGATACATCCGGCTGGTGTCGCCGTGCCAACCGTCTTTGATAAATGTAACATCGACATTGACAATATCACCTTCATGAAGCTGTTTATTGTCCGGAATACCATGGCAAACGACATGATTGATCGACGTGCAGCAGGATTTGCTGTAGCCGCGATAGTTCAAGTCTGCTGGTAATGCGTCGCGGTCGGCACCGAAGGCAAAAACAAAATCGTCAATTTCCTGAGTCGTTATGCCAGGCTTGATTATATCGACGAGTGCATCAAGACATTCGGCAGCAATACGACCGATTTTGCGCATTCCGACAAAAGCTTCTTCATCATAAATGCGAATTTGTCCGGTATATTTTATAGGTGAATTTTTATAATTGACGTAACTAACCATTTGCCTAACTATTTCTATCTTTTTATATTGGCCGCACTTCAAGCAACTTGAAGTGCCAAGTGCATCCTGAACGATGTCTGCGTGTTCAACTCCATCTTTCGCATGCAACGGAAACAACCATTCCGGTTCCCGCACAAGATGAAAGCAACTCATGATCTTAACACTGAATCGTAATAAGCATAGCTGTTGATTGCAGCGATTGCACGTTATTTATCCGAAGGAATTGTGCCCTTTTGAACAGATAACGCGTTTTTGACCTGAACAGTCGGCATTTTTCCGTTGAAAGGTCACAACGAAACGCACAGTGAAATCATGCGCTAAAGCTTGGGTAAAAAAATAGAATTTGATAAAAAAATTTTTGAAAATTTAACCAAGGAAATAAACAAGGAAGACAGCATCATCAATGTTGAATAGCAAAATGGAATGCGGCTGACTGAATTTTTGTAATAATATTTCTGGATATGTTTCTGGACGTGTAACACATTACCCATAAATAAATTGGTAAATATCACTATAAACATAGAATAACGTTTTATTACGAATAAGTTTTTCTATGAAAACAGATTTCAGGTTCAATCAAAATTGGCTAAACAGTTAAAATAGTATTTAATGTTCATGACATAAAAAGTTTTTATACTGAAGATATTGACACTGTGCAGTTCAACGCAGTGGATAAAATCGAAACAGCGGAAAATGTAATTTGGAAGTAAAGAAAAGAGTTAAAGTGCTGCCAGAACATCACTAATTGTCATATTTGCACAAAAAACCATGACCGTCGTTATGATTGCCATTGCCATAAGAGTAAGCGTGGTTTTGAACTCTATATTCATTTGGTAAACCCCTCTGCAACAGATATTACGCAATCTATATCAATGGCAAAGATGACCGCATTTAGGCATGAAAAAGGCATTTTATGGTTCTTTTCAAGATTACAGTTAATGATTGGTTGAGGTTCCTTGAAAGCTGCATTAAAAGGCATCAAAACCGAAGAAGTGAATGAAATGGCCGGAACTGATAGAAAAAGAGAAAATATGACGGGGGGACCCGTTATTGTGTTGGTTGAACCACAATTGCCTGAAAACATCGGTATGGTGGCGCGTGCAATGGCGAATTTCGGTCTTTCCGAATTGCGGCTCGTTCATCCGCGTGAAGAATTTCCGAACGATAAAGCCATAGCAACTGCAAGTAAGGCCGATCACATAATTAACGGAGCGCGCGTCTTTGATACTTTGCGGGAAGCGATTTCGGATATAAATTATGTGTTTGCGACCACTGCCCGTGAAAGGGGCGGCTTCAAACCGGTAAAAAGTGCGGTTGAAGCAGCAAATGTTTTGAGGATGAAAGAAACAGCGGGTGAACGGACCGCCATACTTTTCGGTCGTGAAAGATGGGGTTTGAATAATGAGGAAATCAGTTTGTCTGACGAAATTGTGACATTCCCTGTCAATCCGGCTTTTGCCTCTCTTAATATCGCACAGGCTGTTTTGTTGATGTCTTACGAATGGATGAAATCGGGGCTGGAAAAACAAACCGATACTGCGTTTCGTAATGAGGAAATGGAGCCGGCACATAAGGCAACGCTTTATGGTTTGTTCGACCAGTTGGAAGAAGCTTTGGATATTCGCGGGTATTTCCGTCCGAAGGAACGGAAGGAAATCATGGTAGAAAATTTACGGTCTGTTCTGACACGTGCCACTTTCAGCGAACCCGAAATTCGCCTGTTGCGTGGCGTTGTGGCATCTCTCGACCATTTTTCGCCCAAATTGCCACGTGGGGCAGGTGCTCCGGATCATCGCAAACGTTCAAAGGACAATAGTAATCAAAATGAGTGAACGGCCTATACTGTTTTTTGACAGTGGTATCGGCGGGCTTACCGTATTACGCGAAACACGTATTTTTATTCCCGATCGCAAATTCATTTATATCGCAGATGATGCGGCATTTCCCTATGGTGGTTGGGAAGAAAACGCACTCAAATCGCATATTATCGAACTCTTTCAAAAGCTGCTGAATGCCTACAATCCGGTTCTTTGTATTGTCGCGTGCAATACAGCTTCGACATTGGTGTTGAAAGATTTGCGTCGCGCTCATCCAAATGTTCCTTTTATTGGCACAGTGCCGGCAATTAAACCGGCGGCGGAGCAGACACGTTCGGGTCTGATTTCGGTTTTGGCAACGCCCGGAACTGTCAAGCGCGCTTATACACATGAGCTTGTTTCATCTTTTGCGTCAAAATGTCATGTCAGACTGGTAGGGAGTGCGAAACTTGCAGGTTTTGCAGAGGATTACCTTAGAAGAAAACCGGTTGATCGTGCTTCTTTAAAAGCCGAGATAGCCCCCTGTTTTGTAGAAAAAGACGGTCATCATACAGATATTGTTGTGCTCGCCTGTACGCACTATCCCTTCCTCGTCAATTTGTTCCGGAAAACCGCCGCATGGCCGGTCGATTGGATTGATCCGGCAGAAGCAGTAGCCAAGCGTGCTTTATCTCTGCTACCGAACGCCGAAGAAGTCCAGCCACTCACCGAACATCTGGATCTTGCCCATTTTACTTCCGGCAGAACCGATTACGCGACAAACAGATTGCTTCATGGCTTCGGTTTGCGTTTGACTCCGTTAAATATGTAAATAAAATTCAAGCTCTAAAGCAGATTGAAAAGAAGCGTCATAGAAGAAAAAACGGTTATGATTTATCTGTTAGGTCGTTTTCCCGTCCGACTGTTTATATGAAGCCGGTGAAGCACGGTGATGGTGCCTTGGCAATTTTTTTTCCCACCTTCATGTCGTGCCTAATTTATAAACATCCTATGATGATTATAAAACCTGAATGAGAACGCATTCCGTCAAGGCAAAAGGAACGTCAATTGAAGTCACCGGAACAGTGCGTGCGTGAAGTGTTTCGGCATGTTTGGAAAATCTTGAAGAAACAGGCTTTCCTTGACGCGAAAAAGAACGCGTTCACTTGACTCCTGCGGTCAATTTCACTAAAGAACCACACAAGTTTTTTCAGTAATGGAAAAGCGATCACTGACGTGTCCCGTGGACATTTGCGCAAAGCGTGCGCGATCTGTCCTGTCAGTCCATAAATTTTATGGGCAGAGGAGGGCGCGTTTCCCTGAGGCAATTTTATTGCCTTGTTATCCAGTTTTAAGGAAATGCGATGAGCAAGCGCGAAACTACGAAATATAAAATCGACCGCCGTATGGGCGAAAACATTTGGGGCCGCCCGAAATCACCGGTCAACCGTCGTGAATACGGTCCTGGCCAGCATGGTCAACGCCGCAAAGGCAAGCTTTCGGATTTTGGTACCCAATTGCGCGCCAAGCAGAAACTCAAAGGTTTCTATGGCGATATTTCGGAAAAACAATTCCACCGTATTTATGAAGAAGCCGGCCGTCGTCGTGGTGATACCGGCGAAAATCTGATCGGTCTTCTCGAATCACGTCTTGACGCTATTGTTTATCGCGCAAAATTCGTTCCTACGATTTTTGCAGCACGTCAATTCATCAACCATGGTCATGTGAATGTGAATGGTCGTCGTACAAACATTCAATCCTACCGTTGCAAACCCGGTGATGTGATTGAAGTTCGCGAAAAGTCGAAGCAATTGGCACTTGTTCTTGAAGCAACCCAGTTGCCGGAACGTGATGTTCCCGATTACATCGAAGCAGATCACACCAAGATGAAGGCAACTTACACACGTATTCCGGCCTTTGCCGACGTTCCTTATGCTGTTCAGATGGAACCGAATCTGGTTGTCGAATTTTATTCACGTTAATCGTGAGATTATTTATTCTGTTCAAGCAGGGAGCCTTCTGGCTCCCTGTTTTCGTTTTAAGGCATATTGTTGAAGGAAGGTGAAATGATCGGGCAGACTGATATTGATGAAGCGGCTGATGGTTGCCATCCCTTATTTCGCGATGCGCCTTCGACAGTGGAATTCAATAAATTGAGAAAACGTCTATTACGCCATATGCGTCAAGCATTGGACGATTTTTCAATGGTTAAACCGGGGCAAAAATGGCTTGTAGCCTTGTCGGGTGGTAAGGATTCCTATGGTTTGCTTGCTCTTCTTCTGGATTTGAAGTGGCGTGGTTTATTGCCGGTGGATCTTTTGGCGTGCAATCTCGATCAGGGTCAGCCCGGATTTCCGAAGAATATTTTGCCGGATTTTCTGAAACATTATGAAATTCCTTTCCGGATTGAATATCAGGACACTTATTCGATCGTTACGGAAAAACTCGATAATACGCAAACCTATTGCTCTCTCTGTTCCAGATTGCGGCGGGGTAATCTCTACCGGATTGCACGGGAAGAGGGGTGTTCGGCTCTCGTCCTTGGACATCATCGTGACGATGTATTGGAAACATTTTTCATGAATTTTTTCCATGGCGGGCGTTTGGCTGCCATGCCGGGCAAGCTTGTTAATGACGAGGGCGATATGTTGGTTTTGCGGCCACTTGTCTATGCAGCAGAAGAAGATCTTGCCAAATTCGCTGAAGCTATGAAGTTTCCGATTATTCCGTGTAACCTGTGTGGCAGTCAAGACGGCCTTCAGCGGAATGCAATGAAAAATATGCTGAATGACATCGAGAAAAAAATGCCGGGTCGTAAAGATACGATGATACGTGCGTTGACCAATGTACGTCCAAGCCATTTGTTGGATAACAAGCTTTTCGATTTTGGTTCGATTTGAACAAAATTCATTGAAGCATAAGACAATTTCATTGAACTTTATTGAACCCGCCGAAGATCGATAGGCTTACTTTATGTCGTCTGGTGCGTGAAAATCTTTTAAGCCCGCTTGAACTATATGCTTTGTCGCGCTTGCAGTCATAGATTGTGCCTGATGTCGGAAATTGCGTTCAATCCATCAATACCACGCGTTTCAACCCAAGAATATGCGGGGTTAGTCTTTTTCCGTGTTTATAACGCTCACATGGGAAGCATGAGTGTGTCTCGAAAACAGCTTTCCCTTTTCCGCAATGAGAATGAGCACAATTGCTCCGCATGAAAGTACAAAATATCCTCCTGCTACCGGCACGGTTGTTCCGTTGAATCTTTGTGCAATGATAAAGCCCAGTCCGGCACCGATGATCGTCTGTAAAAAACCGAACACCGAAGAAGCGGTTCCGGCTACTTTACCGAGCGGCTCCATAGCAAGCGAATTGAAATTGGCACCAAGCCCGCCGAAAGAAAACATAATAATAATGAGCAACAGCATGAAATAAATGAACGGTGTCGAGCCGCCGGAATAAACCGAACCGATAAACCACACAAAAGACGTTATGCAGAACATGAGCAACAGAGTATGCGAAATTTTGCGCATTCCGAACCGCCCGACGAATAACGAGTTCAAAAATGACGATAGTGCCTGAAATGCTGCGACAAGTGCAAACGCAGCCGGAAACCAGACGCCTAAATGATATATGCCGTCATAAATCTGTTGCGACGTATTGAGCGTGCAGAAAAGGCCACCAAGAACCAGCGAAAACGCCAATGTGTAGCAGAGCGATATACGGTTGGACAAGACCATCCAAAGGCTTTGCCCGACAGAGGAGAAAGTCAAAGGCCGCTGTTCAAATAGTGTTTCGGGTAAACGGAAATAGACCCACAGAACGATAGCCAATCCGGCGATTGCCATAAATAGAAAGATGAATTGCCAATGGCCAAGAACCATAATGGCTTGCCCAACGGCAGGAGCCAAAACCGGCACAACCATGAACACCATCATCACGATTGACATGACTTCGGCCATTTGACGACCACCATAAACATCGCGCACGATTGAAACTGTCAGGACACGCGTCGCAGCCGCACCAATTCCTTGAATGGCACGCAAAATCAATAGCCACGCGAAACTTGGAGCAAAAGCACATGCCGCAGATGAAAGCGAATAAAATATCAAACCGGCCATGATAGGCTTGCGGCGGCCAAAACGGTCACTTATTGGACCGAACGCCAATTGTGATAATCCGAAGCCGACTAGATATGAAAAGATAATATAATGTTGGTCATTTTGACCCGACATACGAAGACTATGGGACATATCGCTCATGGCGGGCAACATGATGTCAATGGCGATTGCATTCGTTGCCATGAGTGTCGCGATCATGACAATGAATTCTTTATAGCCAAGGCTGGCTTTTATTGCATCTATGTGCTGTTGTTCGCTCGACTGATGTGACATAAGTTCCCCATAACAAAAGTGCCGATCATAAGACCGGCACAATGATAAAAATGCAATAGTCCAAATGTGATTTCATGCAGTTTTAACAGCAATGCCTTTCTCTTCAAGCAAATTTTGCAATTCACCATTCTGGAACATCTCGCGGACAATGTCGCAACCACCGACAAATTCACCCTTGACATAAAGTTGCGGTATAGTCGGCCAATTGGAATATTCTTTAATTGCCTGACGCAATTCGTCCGATGTCAGAACGTTGACTCCCTTATAATCAAGCCCAAGGTAATCCAGAATCTGTACAACTTGTCCGGAAAAACCACACTGTGGGAAACCGGGTGTACCTTTCATAAAAAGCACAATATCGTTGGATTTGACTTCGTTATCAATAAAATCGCGGGCAGCTGTCATTTCAATTCCTTCCGTCTAAGCCTTGAAAGGCTATCGATAAATCCAGTTATATGTATGGTCAAAGAGAAGGCGACACAAGCCCCCATATCGGGATGCTTTTAATCGCGCCCATCGGTCGGCACACTGGTTTGCAACGCCAGCGCATGAAGAACGCCGCCCATATTGCCTTTCAAAGCGTTATAGACCATCTGGTGTTGTTCTACACGGTTTTTGCCACGAAAGCTTTCAGCGACAACTTCGGCTGCATAATGTTCGCCATCACCGGCGAGATCGCGGATTGTCACTTTGGCATCGGGAATGCCATCACGAATGAGTTTTTCAATCTCGTGTGCGTCCATTGCCATAATGCGTCTCCTCTGTTTTCAGGCGGCCAGAATAGCACAAGCCGGGTTACTAATCGACGTTTTGTTATTTATTTTCCATAAAATCTGGAAACCAGCTT
Organism: Bartonella sp. B10834G3; assembly: GCF_016102505.1. Lineage (NCBI taxonomy): Bacteria > Pseudomonadati > Pseudomonadota > Alphaproteobacteria > Hyphomicrobiales > Bartonellaceae > Bartonella > Bartonella sp. B10834G3. The sequence continues at coordinate 513,366 of NZ_JACFOM010000002.1, read as the reverse complement.
TCATAAGCGTTTTCAAGGTCTTTTGCAGATAATTCGATATGCTCTTGGACAACAAGTTTGTCGCCAACCACTGTTCCCAATTCGGTCAATTCCACGCCCGAATCTTTTGCCTGCTGTTTTAATTGGTCGAGTTTCTCACTGTTAACAGCAATCAGATAACGTGCCTGATCTTCACCGAAAAGTTCGGCATGTGCGGGCGTTTTGCCAGTCAGTTTTATTTTTACTCCGCGACCGGATTTGATGACCATTTCCGCCAGAGCAATTGCCAAGCCCCCGTCGGAAAGATCATGACAGGCAGCGACTTCATTATTTTCAATCAATTTCCATACAAAGTTGCCATTCTTTTTTTCTTCTGCAAGATCAACCGGAGGAGGGGTTCCTTCTGCCTTCCCCAGAATGTCACGCAAATAAATTGACTGGCCGAGGTGGGAGCCGCAACGCCCGACGAGCAGGATAATATCATCATCCTTCATCCCGTCGATTCTTGCCATTTTATGCCAGTCAGCAATAAGTCCGACACCGGCCATCGTTGGCGTCGGTAAAATTCCTTCGCCATTGGTTTCGTTATAAAGCGAGACATTTCCCGAAACGATCGGGAATTGCAGTGCTTTACAAGCCTCGCCAATGCCTTTGATAGCATAAACAAGCTGTCCCATAATTTCAGGCTTTTCCGGATTACCGAAATTCAGATTGTCGCTACAAGCAAGCGGCTTGGCACCGGTTGCACAAAGATTGCGCCAACATTCGGCTACAGCCTGTTTGCCACCTTCAAATGGATCTGCCTGACAATATCTCGGTGTGACATCCGAGGTAAAGGCAAGTGCTTTGCGAGGATTGCCCTCGACACGGATAACCCCTGCATCGGCTCCCGGACGTACAAGACTGTTCCCCTGAATAAGGGTATCATATTGTTCATAGACCCAGCGCCTTGAACTTTGATCGGCGGAGCCGACAAGTTTCAGTAACGCTTCCTGAAGATCAACCTGTTTGATTTGTGCGAGCGAGACTGGCGAAGCTTCATGCGGCTTAACCCATGGACGATCATATTCCGGAGCTTCGTCACCCAATTCCTTGATCGGCAGGTTGGCAACCTCTTTTCCATGCTGGAGAACTCGAAAACGTAAGTCGTCTGTTGTTTTCCCGACTATAGCAAAATCGAGACCCCATTTTTTGAAAATAGCAGAAGCTTCTTTTTCAAGCTCCGGTTTCAAAATCATCAGCATTCTTTCCTGACTTTCGGAAAGCATCATTTCATAAGCTGACATATTGGTTTCGCGAACCGGTACGCGGTCAAGATCAAGTTCGATGCCAAGATCGCCTTTTGCGCCCATTTCGACGGCAGAACAGGTAAGTCCTGCTGCACCCATATCCTGAATAGCAATGACTGCACCGGAAGCCATAAGTTCCAAACATGCTTCCAACAAGCATTTTTCGGTGAACGGATCACCGACCTGAACCGTTGGGCGTTTTTCACCTATCGTGTCATCAAATTCGGCCGATGCCATAGTGGCTCCGCCGACGCCATCACGACCGGTCTTGGCACCGAGATAAACAACAGGAAGCCCGACACCTTCGGCTTTCGAGTAGAAAAGCGCATTGGTTTTTGCAATTCCGGCAGCGAATGCATTAACCAGAATATTGCCATTATAGCTTTTATCAAAATTGACCTCTCCGCCAACGGTAGGCACGCCGAATGCGTTGCCGTAACCGCCAACACCGGAAACAACGCCGGAAACGAGATGTCTTGTGCGCGGATGATCGGGAGCACCGAAGCGAAGTGCATTCATTGCAGCAACCGGACGGGCTCCCATGGTGAATACGTCACGCAAAATGCCGCCAACGCCGGTTGCAGCGCCCTGATATGGTTCAATATAGGAGGGGTGATTATGGCTCTCCATTTTGAAAACAACGCACTCGCCGTCACCTATATCGACAACACCGGCATTTTCACCGGGGCCTTGAATCACACAATCACCTTCAGTGGGTAGGGTACGGAGCCATTTTTTGGAAGATTTATAAGAGCAATGTTCGTTCCACATTGCTGAAAAAATTCCAAGTTCCGTGAATGACGGTTCACGCCCGACAAGTTCGAGGATGCGCCCGTATTCGTCGGGTTTCAGCCCGTGAGCTGCAATAATTTCGGGTGTAATGGCAATGTCGTTTTTCACGCTCATTGAACGGCTCCATCAAACATATTTCGTTTCAATGTCGATAATCGTTTCATCAACACTGGTTATCGCCTTTGACCCAGCGGTCAATATCTTCACCGATTGCGTTGCCTTGGGGGGCTGCCATCAGCGGGCCATAGACTGAAACTCTCGCAGGATTGCCTTCTGCTTCAACAACCAATACCGGTTTTCCGCCCGGTGTGCTCTTCGGAACAATCAACATACGCGGGCGGCCGGAATAGGACTGTAGCTCCGGTTCAAAACCATAGCGTTTGAATTCTGCTTTATCAGATTTGAACCAACAACGGTTTGCTGTTTGTGCAACATGTTCCATTGTTTTAAGGGCAGGCTGTCCGCTTGCCAATTCAATGTTGCCGGGACCGGCTTTTTGTGTACAGGCATTCATACCCAAAACAAGTGTCAGAAATGAACAGGTCGTCAATATACGGATTTTCATGCTGCAATTCCTAATGCACTGGTAAAAAGCCTTTTTCCATCTGTTCCGCCATGGGCGGGTTCGATCAGATCTTCCGGATGGGGCATCATGCCGAGTATGTTGCCTTTTTCATTAATGATGCCGGCAATATCATTGATAGACCCGTTCGGATTGGTTCCTTCCGCGTAACGGAATACAACCTGTCCGTTTCCCTCTAACCGATCTATGGTATCTTTGTCGGCATAATAATTGCCGTCGTGATGGGCAATCGGGCAACGAATGATCTCGTTTTTGCGATAGGCCTTCGAGAAAGCAGTATTTTCATTAATGATTTGGAGCTTTATTTCGCGACAGGCAAAACGCAAAGACGCGTTGCGCATCAATACGCCCGGAAGAAGTCCTGCTTCGACCAATATCTGGAAACCGTTGCATACGCCGATGATTTTCGTACCGCGTTCGGCATGTTTGAAAATGGCGCCCATAACCGGCATTCTCGCCGCAATAGCACCGCAACGCAAATAGTCGCCGTAAGAAAACCCGCCCGGAATGACGATAAGGTCGACATCCGGAATAGTGGTTTCCGTCTGCCAGATTTTTAATGGTTCTACGCCCGTAATCAGTCGTAGAGCGTCAATCATATCACGGTCGCGATTTAGTCCGGGTAACTGGATAACAGCAGTTTTCATTCCAATATCCGTTTCCGATTATAAAAGTTCTATCTGATAATTCTCGATGACTGTGTTGGCGAGTAATTGTTCGCACATCTCGGTTAATTGCTTTTTTGCTTTGTCCTGTGGCAGGTCATCAAGTACTATATCGAAGACTTTGCCCTGTCTTACCGACTGGACACCTTTAAAATCAAGGCTATCCAGCGCACCGACAATAGCTTTTCCCTGAGGGTCGAGAACGCCTGCCTTTAGAGTGACGGTTACGCGCGCTTTCATCTTTTATTCCTGCGTATCTTTTGCCAAAAGCTAAGGCGGCTTTTTTAAGCCGCCCGACGAATTATTTTACCAGAACGGGGCCGTTCGGCCGAGGCTGTTCATTCTCATTCATGATTCCAAGCCTTTTTGCAACTTCCTGATAGGCTTCAATCAAACCACCCATATCGCGGCGGAATCGGTCTTTATCCATTTTTTCTTTGGTGTTGATGTCCCAAAGCCTTGATGAATCGGGTGAAATTTCATCTGCCAGCACAATATGCATTACGTCGCCTTCCCACAACCGACCGAATTCCATTTTAAAGTCGACGAGTTCGATACCGACGCCCACAAACAACCCTGTCAAAAAGTCGTTGATCCGGATTGATAGCTGCATAATATCTTCGAGTTCGGCAGGAGTGGCCCAGCCAAATGCCGTAATATGTTCCTCGGAAACCATCGGATCATCAAGCTTGTCTTTTTTATAATAGAACTCGATAATCGACTGGGGAAGGGGAGTGCCTTCCTCGATACCCAAACGTTTCGATAAAGACCCTGCGGCAATATTTCTCACTACGACTTCCAGCGGAACCATATCAACAGCCTTGATAAGCTGCTCGCGCATGTTGACGCGTTTTATGAAGTGGGTTGGAATTCCAATGCGTGCGAGTTGGGTAAAGATATATTCGGATATACGGTTATTTAACACTCCTTTACCATCAATGACCTCATGTTTTTTCGCATTGAATGCAGTAGCGTCATCCTTAAAGAACTGGATATATGTACCTGGCTCTGGCCCTTCATATAGAATCTTGGCTTTGCCTTCATAAATGCGGTGACGACGGTTCATGGCTTTTTCCTTAAATTAACCGGATAAATTAGCTCGCTGTTTCACTAGCTCAATTCAGAGACTTTCACAATGATCTCTTGTTAATAGACACTGAAAATTCCGGTTTTGATACAAGTTAATTTCCACTATACTATTGCTAACAGGATTTAAATGTTGCAAAAACATGCCCGTGAGCCGGATCATGGCAAAAATTAGGAGAGAGTCTCATGGACGGGATGAAAGAGCGTGCGGACGCTTTTGAGCACAAATTTATGATCGATGAGGAACTTCGTTTTAAAGCCAATGCCCAGCGCAACCGCATGATCGGTTTGTGGGCAGCCGACCTTCTCGGTAAAACAGGTGATGCGGCCGATCAATATGCCAAGGAAGTCGTCAAGGCGGCATTCCATCCTGATAAAGAACAACACGTTATTCAAAAAATTATGCAGGATTTTCACGCAACAAATGTTTCAATCAATGAAGCCGACTTGCGCAAAAAAATGGCTCAACTTTTAAAAGAATCCATCGAACACGTGCATAATAGTTGACAATATTTATCAATATAAAAATGATTTTGCGTCTGTTGTTTTAGTATTAGTTAAAGACATTCTTTAAATTTGCTATTTTCCCAAATCAGAGTTTTGCAAGAAATTGGGAAAACACCATCAGTCCTTCCGGCCATGGTCCGTATCCGGAAGCAGAATTGATATGTCCGGCGTCGCCTGCGTCAATAAACAATGATCCCCAATCTTTTGCAATGTCTTCGGCAACAGCAAAGTCGCAATATTCGTCGTTGCGACTGGCGATAACAATCGAAGGAAATGGCAAACGTTCTCTCGGATAAGGCCCGAACGTCATGAGGTGCTTCGGGCGAATATCCGGATTTGCCACATCCGGAGGTGCAACAAGAAAAGCCCCGCGAACTTTCTTGCCAAGAAAGGGGACAGATAGAATGAACGTGGGTACGCCGAGAGAATGGGCGACGATAACAACGGGTTTTTGAGCCGCTTCGACTTCTTTTATCAATTCCCGTGTCCAATCTTCGCGAACAGGCTTCGACCATTCAGCCTGTTCGACACGATGGGCTGTTGAAAGCTTTTGTTCCCAACGCGTTTGCCAATGATCGGGACCCGATCCCTGATAGCCGGGAACGATGAGGATATCTAGCTCATTTGCTTTCATCAAAAACCTCTTGGCCAGTTTTACCGGATTATCCGGAAACGCTACGAAATCCCGAAGACTGATTCATTCAAACCGGTCCCGGTATCAATGCAAAATCGTCACAAAAATACTGATCGACAGCCGAATTGGCTGAATTCAATTCAAGCCGAATTGCATTATCCGAAAACACGATGGAAAATTGTATCAACATGTTTTGTGTGATAACCGAGATCGAATTTTTCTCGAATCTCTTCTTCACTCAAAACACGGCGGACATCCGGATCTGCAAGCAGTTCCTGAAGAAAATCCTTACCGTGTTCCCAGACCTGCATAGCGTTGCGCTGTACCATCCGATAAGCGTCTTCGCGGCTTACGCCTTTTTGTGTCAAAGCCAGAAGTACGCGTTGCGAATTTACCAACCCATGAAATTTGTTCAAGTTTTTCATCATATTTTCAGGATAAACGAGCAGTTTATCAATGACCGAAGTAAGTCGTGCCAACGCAAAATCAAGAGTGATTGTTGCATCAGGACCAATAAAACGTTCAACCGACGAGTGGGAAATGTCACGTTCGTGCCATAACGCCACATCTTCCATGGCGGGGAGCGAGAACGAACGAATCATACGTGCAAGACCGGTCAAATTTTCCGTGAGAACAGGGTTGCGTTTATGTGGCATTGCAGAAGAACCCTTTTGACCGGGAGAGAAGAATTCTTCCGCCTCAAGGACTTCTGTTCTCTGCAAGTGACGAATTTCTATTGCAAGGCGTTCCACCGAAGAGGCGATCACTCCGAGCGTTGCAAAAAACATAGCGTGCCGGTCACGTGGAATAATTTGTGTCGAAATCGGTTCCGGACGCATTCCCAACTGCTTGGCTACATAGTCTTCCACACGGGGGTCAATATTGGCGAATGTCCCGACTGCTCCGGATATTGCGCAAGTGGAAATTTCTTCTTTTGCCGCAACGAGTCGTGCCCGACAACGTGAAAATTCCGCGTAAGCATAGGCAAGTTTCAATCCGAATGTTGTCGGTTCTGCGTGAATTCCGTGACTGCGGCCAATCGTAACCGTATCTTTATATTCAAAAGCACGTTTTTTTAACGCGGCAAGCAGGCCATCCATATCCTTGATAAGAATATCGGAAGCGCGCATCAGTTGAACGTTGAGTGTCGTATCAAGGACATCCGAAGAGGTCATGCCCTGATGGACAAAACGCGAATCCGGACCGATAAACTCGGCAAGATGCGTTAAAAAGGCAATAACGTCATGCTTGGTAACAGCTTCGATTTCCTGAATTCTCGCTACATCGAATTTTGCTTTGCTCCCCTTTTCCCAAATATTTTTGGCAGCCTCTTCAGGGATAACGCCGAGTTTGGCAAGAGCAGTGCAAGCATGTGCTTCAATCTCGAACCAGATGCGGTATTTTGTTTCTGGCGACCAGATGGTGACCATTTCAGGACGGGAATAACGCGGTATCATGATCGAGTTCCTTATATTTCAGTTTCCAGCCGCTTTTCGCAAGGCTTCTATGCGTGATTTATAAATTTCCTTATTGCCATTTTTGAATATGGCAGAACCGGCGACAAAAGCATTAGCGCCGGCTTTTGCAGTGCTTTGGATCGTATCGGTTGTAATTCCACCATCAACTTCCAGTGTTATCGGGCGTTCGCCTATCATAGCTTTGATTTTTTTAATTTTTTCAACCATTGCAGGGATGAAACTTTGCCCGCCAAACCCCGGATTGACCGTCATAACAAGAACAAGATCAATTTGATCCAACAGATATTCTATGGAACTTTCCGTTGTGCCGGGGTTTAAAGAAATTCCGGCTTTTTTCCCCAATGCTCTGATTGCCTGTAGGGAACGGTGTGGATGGGGAGTGGATTCTGCGTGAACCGTTATAATATCCGCCCCGGCTTTGGCGAAGCTTTCAAGATAGGCGTCAACCGGTGAAATCATCAGGTGAACATCAAAAACCGCATCTGTAACCGGACGGATTGCTTTCACAACGTCAGGCCCGAATGTTATATTGGGAACAAAATGCCCATCCATCACATCGACATGAACCCAATCCGCTCCGGCAGCCATCACATCGGTAATCTCCTCACCAAGACGCGAAAAGTCCGAAGCAAGAATAGAGGGGGCAATTATTTGTTGGCAAGCCATATCAATCTCCTCGGCTGATGCTTCCTATCACGGTGTTTCAAAGGTTAAAACCCGCTTTTAGCAGCCGATCCACAGGTGAACACTTTTATTATCAGGTTATTTTAACCGAGATTGCTAGCATTTTGCGAAAATTTTGCATACTAATGCACCGTAAATATTAACAAAAAACACCAAATATGCCGATCCGGCAAATGTGAAATTTGAATTATGACAGAACATTCGACACATTTAATATCGTCAGAAAAGCCGATTGTCACAGTTTCTCCCGTTGAATATCGGGATGCTATGAGCCATTTTGCCGGTGCCGTTCATATTGTAACGACAAATGGTACAAATAAAAAGCGCGGGGTTACCATTTCGGCCTGTTGTTCGCTTTCGGATAATCCCCCGACTGTTTTAGTCTGTCTCATGCGCCAGCACGAAGACAACAGGTTTTTCATTGAAAACGAAAAGTTTTGTGTCAATACACTGGGCGGACAACACAAGGCGTTATCCGATATTTTCGCCGGTCGCGGCGGATTAACCCAGCAACAACGCTTCGCACATGCCAACTGGCAGACATTAAAAACGGGTTCACCCGTTTTGACAGATGCACTTGTCGCATTGGATTGCCAGTTGGTAGGCTGGCACGTCCACGCCACCCATTACGTTCTGATTGGAGAAGTTGTAGCGGTTAAAAAACATCCGGGCATTGATGCTTTAATGTATCTTGATCGTTCTTACCGTACTTTGCCATTACTCTAAGGGCGACGACCGAAATAATCTGCAGCCATGCTCGTTTAAGACCATAGCTGTTCATTGTTATTTTTTGGCAAAATTACGCGTTACATCACCTGTCCGCTTGAGTTTCATTCCGACTACCGGAATAAGGTCGTCCTCGATTTTGACGGAAACGGTAATATTCATCGAGTTTTTGTCTTCAAGACGAGCCATCATGGCGCCGTTCAATTGTTTCCGGTTAAGCCCGAAAACCATCCGGTCAGCACCGACTTTGCCGGAAATGACATCCAGACCATCTCCCTTTGAACCGTCATTGAACTCGCCGGAAAAGCCGGATGGCCCCCGCAAAACGGTTGCCTTCATCGGCTGGGAAAAAACGCCGACACGGCAATTGCCATCAAGTGTCATACCTACTTGGGTAACCTCCGAAGTACCGGCGAAAGTGCAGGTAAATTTTGTTCCTTTATATTTTCCCGCAATCACTTCACCCGGTCCGGCCCAGCTTCCTTCAATCGAACGGAAGAAGTCGACATCACTGTCGGCGGCACGACTTGCGGCAACCATAGAATATGTGGCGACAGTCAATCCAACAAAAGCCGATACAATTTTTTTCATAATGGCGTTACTCTGCCTTTTACTCAAACGCTGATAGAAAAAGATAAATTCCTGCCAAGCAGGCTATCGTTGCGTGCCATTATGGGAAAAAATGGTTAATTCTTTATTTTTTATCTTCGTCGTCTGACAGTTTTTTCGGCTTTTCTTTGGTGTTATGCCTGCCTAGCCCGATAAGATCACCGGTAAAATCGCTAATTCCGGGGCGTTTCTCGCCATCGAACGGGAATGGGCGGAGCGCATCCATTGTCGCGATTCCAATACGGGTCGTGAGCAAGCCGTTTACCACACCTTCTCCCAATCTGGCCGATAAGCGGGTTGCCAGACCTTGTCCGATAAACTGTTCCACCAAACCGTCACCCACCGCCAGTGTTCCTGTTACTGCAAGATGAGAAATCACACGCTTTATCAGAGAAATCAGCCCGAAACGCTCAGGCCGTGCGCCGTAAAGACATGCAAGCCGCCGGATGAGGCCAACGACCTCATAAAGAACATATCCAAGGTCGATGATTGCACGCGGGCTTACGGCAGTTACAACGGAAACACGTTTGGCCGAATTGAGAATCATTTTGCGTGCTTCTATGTCGAGTGGTCGCAGGATTTCATATTCGGCGAGATGAATAAGCTCTTTGCCGTCGATAATATCCTGACGATGCAATTGCATCGCTTTTCGTCCCGCAACGTTATAAGGGCTATGAATTGTATAACCTATCAATTCATCAACTGATTGGCGAGCGAGATTGACATCGTCTGTTTTTGAAGCTTGTTCGGCATTCTGCCTGATTTTATCGACTGAAGCCAACCGCATTATCGCGCGTATTTCTCCGATGATAAAAAAGCAAAGCGCAATTGTTCCGACAATTGTAATGGCTAGTGCGATAAACCCCAAATATTCGTATTGTTCAAACAGCGAACGTATCAGGTTGTTGGCCCACAGACCGAGGCTTAAGATCAGTAACAATAGAACCGACAATAAAAATATTTTGCCGCTTGATATGCCACGTCCCGAAGAATCGTTGTTTTTGAAATCGGGATTATCGAGATGATCGAGTTCATCCAACGCCTCTTCAATAAACGGGTCATTCCGGTCTTCCGAAACCGATTCGAGATCGTTGATTGCCTGTGGTTTACGGTTAATCATAAGAGATAATCTCCAAACAGAAATTCCATTGCCCGATCAAGACGGATATGAGGAAATGGCTCATTCACACGAAGTTCCGGTGGTAAAAAACGAACGAATTGGAGGCGGTCTTGCCACCCTTCACTCAATAGTTCTGATAAGGATCGGGGAAGATCACCGGGAAAGATGGCCGTTTCGGTTTTTCCATCAAAGACGGTATCGCCAATTTTTTCGCCTTTCATTGGCGTACCAATGACCACCGGCAAGCTTTCGCCATTTTTTTCACTTGTACCTTCTTTTGTGGAACGCAATGAAGCGAGTGCAACTGTATCCGTCAAAACACCATTGATTTTGGCTTGGGCTAACGCTGCATCGACGATTTCACCGGTAATTTTTTCAAGATTCTGATGATTGACGTGATGGAGATAATCAACTTTTGTTGCAGCTATCAGAATACGGTCGATTTTATGTTGTACAAGATTACTAATGAGATGCTTTCTGCCAGCGCGAAAACACACAAGAATTTCACTTAATGCGTTTTGCATTTCAAGGATTGACTCTTTTCCGCCATTAATAGCGTCAAGTGAGTCAACGAGAATGACCTGACGATCGAGCCTTGCGATATAATCGCGAAAAAACGGTTTTATAACAAGATTTTTATAAGCTTCATATCGTTGTTCCATGACTTTGGCGATAGAATTTTCGGGAAATTCGGCAATGCCCAAATCGGGAAGGGGAGAAAAAGTGAGAACCGGTGCGCCTTCAAAACCTCCCGGTATTAAAAACCGCCCCGGAGGAAGAGCAGAAATCATATTTCCGGAATTTTTTGCTGCTTGTAGATAAGCTTTGAAACTATCGGACAAAGTTTCAATATCTTTTTCATTGGCTTCGTTCAAAAAATTGATGCTCTGGATTGCCCCCAACCAGGCTTTCGCATGTTGTTTGTGGGCGGGCGAGTTAGCCCTTGCAATGGATTGGGCACTGAACGTGCGGTAGCTTTTGCCAAGCAGCGGCAAGTCGAGAAGCCATTCGCCCGGATAATCAATAATATCAATGTTGAGTTTGGTTTGTCTGAGGCTCGAAAATGTCTGCAAACGGGGCACAAATTGCAGTTTCAACCTGAGTTGCGTAAGAGAACGTGTCGATTGCGGCCAGTTTTTGTCATGGACCAAACAATCAATGTGTTTTTCAAATTCAAATCGGGCAATTTTGCTGTCGGGTTGTTCAGTGAGCTTGGCGCTTGTGAGCCGACCTTCACGCGTAACGCCAAAAACCGGCAAACGTCCGGCATGAAGCAGATTCTCGATGAGCGATGTGATAAAGACAGTCTTTCCTGCTCTTGATAGACCGGTAACACCAAGCCTGAGCGTAGGGTTGAAAACGCTTCTGGCGCGATCGCTCAACGTGTCGAACGCAATAGCAGCTTTGTCAGTTAATGATGTTAATGAAGGCAAATAACGAAATTCCTGCAATTGTTGAAAATCTGTTTACCAAATAACCGGACAATTAAAGCATATGGTGCATCACCTTGATATGTGCAAGATAATCGGAAGTGTTACGGTTTCAATATGGTGAGGAGATTTCCCCGTCCGGCAAGCTGTTTTACCGGAATATCAGAAAATTCGAACAAAGCCGTATGGGCGGTATCAAGAAACAACGGTAAAGATAGCTTGACGCTTGCCGGATTGCATAATTCTGTAGCAAGGCTGCTCAATACAGGATTATGCCCGATCAATAATAGCGGAAAGCCCGTTACAGTTGTCGATTCAATAAGAGATAGATAGTCGTTGATACTTCCATAATATAGTTTTTGAATAAAATCGGTTTTTATACTTGTATCAAGCTCCAGAGCATCCAGTGTTTGTTGCGTACGTAGGGCAGGAGAACATAGGATTGTGCGTGGGTGGAAATGGTGTTCTCCAAGTAATTTTCCGATTTTTCTGGCGCTTGCAATGCCTTTTCCGGATAATGGACGGTCAATGTCTTTTCCTGTTTTCGCAGTGTCTACGGCTTCACCGTGGCGCATAAGAGCAATGAACATTTTTAGACAACCAGCCATTTATTAATCACAAAAAAAGTAACCTGTAATTTAAAATTGAAAAAAATGAATTTATAATCGTTTATACTGTCTTATAAATTGTTATAGTATCAATATGTTAAAAATTTGAACGAAAAATTATTTTTTGTCTTGTGTTAGAATTTTTTGCACAATATATAGAGCCGCACATACAACATGTGGAGGCTTTGAATATGAGCGAAACACAGAACGCTGAGTATCATCCTACCGAAGATGAGCCTTTCATGAGTGAAAGGCAAAAAGTCTATTTTCGTGCTAAACTTATAGCTTGGAAGAATGACATTTTACGCGAAGCGAGAGAAACGCTCGAAAATTTACAGGAAGAAAACGCCAATCAACCGGATTTGGCTGATCGTGCGTCATCCGAAACGGATAGAGCAATAGAATTGCGTGCTCGCGATCGGCAAAGAAAGTTGATCGCAAAAATTGATGCGGCGTTGGAACGACTGAATGATGGCACTTATGGTTATTGCGAGGAGACCGGAGAGCCGATCAGTATCAAGCGTCTTGATGCGCGTCCTATTGCGACACTTTCTATAGAAGCGCAAGAACGCCATGAAAAACGTGAAAAAGTTTATAAAGACGAGTAAAACGTCTGAAGAGTAAAATTAAGCCAAGCCTGTGTCATGACAAAGTGTGACACAGGCTTGTTTGTTTTAATTAAAGTGATGGGGATGTTTACGGCAAGAATTTAAGCACTTTGATATATCACGAAAGCCGCGGGAATTCGGTTAAAACAGGCGAGTGGTAGCAAAATTGGCTGATGATGGCAAAATCCGGTTTTTATGGATAATTTGCTGCATGAAATTCGTAGTGAGAAAATTCAATTTAATTGAAACGGTCGCGTAACCGCATTTATTAAAAATCCCGTTCGCGAGGCTCTTGCGCGTTCATATTGGATTTCGGAAATGAACCGACCAAAATTTTTGTTCAAAAATGGCTTACTTGAAAATAACCGGAACACATTTGCCTAAAATGAAATGGCGTAGAACTCCAAATTTCAATGAAATACAGATAAAATCGGAAGCCCCGTTTTGGTTGATGAAAATGCCGCTCATGCAGCTTTTGACGTAACGGTTCAAGTGCAGGTGTTCGCCATTTTCACGGAAACGGGTGTTACCATTCTTCCCGAAACAGGAATGACAATGTAGCTATACCGCGAAACGGTTTTGGTTTCGCTTAATCACTTGAACAAGCAAACATTTTCAGCGCCCGAATAGGCAAATATTTCGCAAGTTTAGTGTTTTTCGTTTTTTATTGCGTCTTTCAACTCATCTTCAAACATGTGGTCGAAATCGTCGTCAAGATTGACCGCAGGATCAATCGTTTTTTGCACAGTTCCAAGAGATGGATCGCGCCGACCTTCTATTTCAGCACCAATCGTACTATCTCTAACAGTCGGAGCAAAATCGGGCGTAACGGGCGGCTTTTCGTGCAAACGAGGTGATACTCTTCCCGTCGGGAGGGGAGAAAAATCCGGTTCAGAACGGTCACGTGGCGAGAAAACGGGCGGTTCTACACTGCGATTGTCCACTTTGTTTTCATCGGCAGGGCGTATATTCAATTCGGGAGAAATATTTGTAAAATTTCCGGTGGATTGGGTCACGTTAAGAGAGCCGGGCGCGGGATTTGGTTTTATGCCGGACCGATCATTGGCACGATGTTGCAAAGGCGAGACAGAGATGTTTTCGGCGGGCGTCGGATTGGTAAATCTTGTTTCTCGAAAGCTCTGTGCAGGCTGCGGATTTTCGGCCAATTTGTCGGAAGGCGTGAACAAGCCTGGTTCTTTTCCCGCCATTTCGCCAATTTTGATATTGGTTTCAATGACGATATCGGTAGGTCCGCCAATCATCAACAAATGTTCGACATTGTCACGTCGTACCAGAACAAGTCGGCGTGTGCGATCAACGGCGGCAGCGTCACGCACCGATAGACGTGGTGTTCGTGATTTTCCGCCAACAACAAATGTACCATTGTTGAATTTGCGTAACAGCGAAATGGTGATTGCGATTGCAGCGATAACAACGATGAGCACCACAAGGCTGGTAATGATGTTAGCAGCCGATTGTCCGATCTGGTTTTCTAACCAAGCGTGCATACTTTCTCTATCTCCTATTGGAAGAACGTGACCATATCCATTCTTTCACAGTTATGCCAGAAAATTTATAGACCAAAGAAGGCCGCATAAAGGAATGGAAAGTTGTTTTTTAGAATATGCACCAATATTTAGAGTTGTCGCCAGAGCCGGGACTGTTGTGAAAAATTGCGTACCGTATCATTATTGCTTCATGGATAGGGTGTTTTCGGGCAAAATAGCTCGAAGAATCAAAATAAATGTCAGAGGCAGTCCTGAATTATGAAGAAGCCGGAAGAAATGGATAACAAACTGGTTTTTTCGGAAAAATATAAGCGATTTGTAAAGCTTATTGCCGGTGCTATTGTACTCGTTTCAATTGCTATGGCGTTTGGGGGTGTGTTTGTCCGGAATCGTCAATTCGATTTTGCCGCCAGAATTATGTTTCTGTTTTTGGCACTGATCGGATTTTCTGTGCTTATTGTCTTTTTATCTGGCACATTCGAGCGGTTTTACAGAAAAGACAGGGGTGGAGACGGGCTTTCCGGCGATATGGTGGAAGATGCACTGCTTCTCACCGACGCATCCGGTCACATCATTAACGCTAACGCGGCATGCCGCAAGCTCACAGAATTTGACAAGTCGAAAACAGTTTTTTCGCTTTTTTCTTCGCTACAAAACGCCGAACAACTTATCTATCGGCTTACTGCAAAAGCACTTTCAGGTGAAGTGGTGCGCGAGCAAGCGCAGGGAACCCGTCCCTTATGGTCTGAAACAAATGGAGAAACTCAAAGCTGGTACAATTTGACAGTTAGACCGATAAAACGGGAAGGTGTTTTATGTCTCTTATGGAGGCTTCAAGATATTGGTTTTGCCCGTGATATGTACGCGCCGCTTTTCCGGAATCTTCAGGAAGCGATCAATTATCTGGACCAGTCGCCTGCCGGTTTTTTATCAGTCGATCAAAATGGATCCGTTCTCTACATCAACGCCACATTGGCGAATGCGTTGAATATTGACTTGTCAAAATTCAAGAGGGGCGAATTGACTTTCGACAGCCTCTTCAAATCGGGTGATTATGGAGAAACGTGGTCACAATTAAAGCAACATATGAAAGAGGGTGGGAATAATCATCGTTTCCACATTGAATGGCGTAATCGTGAAGATAGGCACAAGACTTTCCTGGCTCTCGCTGCAAGCCAAACAAGCGAAGGCGAGGATGAAACATTTTGTCGTCTTGTGTTTATTCCTGCCGAAGGCCAAGCAGATTCAATAAATGTATTGCCGGCAACGTCGGACATTTTCCGTTATTATTTCAACTATTCGCCTCTGGCACTTGCCACAATTGGTCGCGATGGAACTTTGTTTGCAATCAACAAGCCTTTTCATGAACTATTCGATATAAAAAACGATGATAGCGGCAAAAAATCACTTATCGGGTTTTTCAGCGAGTCCGGTAAACGTGACATTGGCGAAATCATTCGGAAAATATCGCAAGACGGGCATGGCAGCTTGACCACAGAGGTTAGCCTTGCAACAAATGAAAACCGGCATTTCCGGTTGTATTTTTTAGGTTTATCGAAAGAAATCAACCAGGCTGACGACGAAATAGCCATTTTATCAGTGATTGAGACGACAGCTCAAAAAACGCTGGAAGACAAGATGGCGCAAGGGCAAAAGTTACAGGCAGTCGGTCAACTTGCTGGTGGCATAGCCCACGATTTTAACAATGTTTTGACCGCGATCATTATGTCTTGCGATCTTCTATTGGCAAGTCACAGGAGTTCCGATCCAGCTCATGCGGATCTTATCAATATCAAGAACAATGCCAATCGGGCGGCTTCACTTGTCCAACAATTATTGGCATTTTCACGCCGACAAACACTCCGTCCCGAAGTCGTCGATTTTACCGAACTATTATCGGATGTAAGAAATCTTTTAATGCCTCTTCTTGGAAGCAACATACATTTGAAATTCAATCACGGGCGCGATCTTTGGAATGTAAAAGTCGATCAGGCATCATTTCAACGTGTTCTGATGAACCTTGTCATCAATGCCAGAGATGCAATGCCCAAAGGCGGAACGATTACGATTACAACAACAAATATGCCACGACAAAAAATAACCAATCTTGCCTTTAACGGCCTTAACGCCGGTGATTATGTCGAACTTGACGTGGAGGATACGGGAACCGGTATTCCCAAAGCTGTTCAGGATAAAATGTTCGAGCCATTCTTTACGACAAAAGAGGTCGGCAAAGGAACAGGCCTCGGCCTTTCTATGGTTTACGGCATTGTCAAGCAGACCGGTGGTTATATTTATTGTGAAAGTGAAGAAGGGAAGGGTACAAGGTTCCGTATCTTTTTGCCGCGTTTTGTCGCTGAAAACACTCAAAACACTCAAAAGCCGACAGAGCCGGCCAAATTGCCAATCGAAAAAAACGCAGATCTTTCGGGAACAGCAACTGTGCTGTTGGTAGAAGATGAGGCAGCGGTGCGAATGGGGGGTGTGCGTGCATTGCAATCACGTGGATATACTGTTCTGGAAGCCGAAAACGGGCTGGAAGCACTCGACATTATTGCAGAGCATAACGGAGCAGTCGATCTCGTTGTATCGGACGTCGTTATGCCGGAAATGGATGGTCCGACTTTATTGGGCGAAATGCGTAAGAGATATCCCGAAATAAAGTTTGTATTTGTATCGGGATATGCGAAGGATGCTTTTGCTAAAAATCTACCTTCGGATGCGGTCTTCGGTTTTCTGTCAAAACCGTTCACTTTGAAACAATTGGCGATGAAAGTGAAAGAAATGTTGTCCGATAATTCCAATAATAGTGCACCAAATTAAAACCTGTTTTATTTTTCCTCGAAACATTGCGTTTAGGTGATTGAAATCCTCGTCATCTAATGCAAGATAAACACCACTAAATTCGGTAAAGAGGGTGAACCATGCGCAAAATTCTGATTTCTACAGTTTCCGCCTTGGCATTAACTGGCAGTCTTTTCACAATGTCGGCATATGCCGATATTATTATCGGCTTTATCGGTCCAATTACCGGTTCGGTCGCAGCCTATGGTATTCAGGCAAATAACGGCGTAAAAGTTGCCATTGACGAATTCAATAAAAAAGGTGGCATTAACGGCGAAAAACTGGTGTTGAAAGTTTTTGACGACGGTGCCGAGCCAAAGCAAGGCGTGTCTGCAGCCAATCAGCTTGTTGGAGAAGGTATTCAATATGTGGTTGGGCCGGTCACCTCGAATATAGCCTTACCTGTTTCAAATATTCTGGAGGAAAATGATGTTTTGATGATAACACCTTCCTCGACAACACCCGAACTTTCAAGCCGCGGGCTTTGGAATGTCTTGCGTACAACCGGACGTGACGACCAGCAAGGTGATTATGCAGCAAACTATTTCATCCAACATTTGAAAGATAAACGTATTGCCATCGTCCATGACCGTGCCACTTATGGCAAAGGACTTGCCGATGCATTCAAATCGGCTTTGAACAAAGGCGGCGTAACCGAAGTTTTTTACGGTAACATCACACCGGGCGAAAAAGACTATTCGGTCATGGTCAGTCGGCTCAAGCAGGAAAAAGTCGATTACGTCTATTTTGGTGGTTATCACCCTGAGGCAGGACTTCTTCTCAAGCAGTTGCGCGAACAGGGCGTTGACGCACCACTTATCGGAGGCGACGGCTTCAACACGTCCGAATTGTGGTCGATCGCTGGAAATGCAGCCGAAGGATCTCTGTTTACCAATGCTATAGATGTTAAAGGCAATCCGTCTGCGCAAGATGCGATCAAGGCGTTGAAAGCCCAGAATATTCCGCCGGAAACCTTTGCCATCAATGGTTATGCTGCAGTCGAGGTTCTTGCCTATGGTATTGAAAAAGCGGGTTCGGCGGACGATCCGGAAGCCGTCGCAAAAGCTGTCAAATCCGGCGAGCCGATCAAGACAACGCTTGGCGAGATCACTTATGGTGATCGCGGTGATATAACATCAAAGGTTTTCGGCATGTATAAATGGCATAATGGCGAGATTATTTCAGCCGAGTAAACGAGCGTAGAACGAAATAACAGACTATATCGGAAAGGCGGTGTAAAGCCGCCTTTTTGTTCGAGCTATATTTGCTTAAGTTTTCAATCACGAAAACCGGAGCGTCATTCAATTGCTTGCAACAGCGGTTGATTGGTAAATGCGGGCAAGCATTCGGGAACCGTCTTTTTGCATGTTGGTTTGCATTTTATTTTCCGTCGCATCAATGAGAGCGGCAACGGTATTATTGCGAATAGCAACAGGGTTGCGTTCGTAACCGGGGCGCAGGAAGAAATTCGCTGTAGGGACTTTGTTCCGGTATTGTGCCGGCATTGTCACCATATCGTAACCATTGCCGTCTCCGGTCAGGTTCAGCATTTCGAGTTCTGCACCGGAAAGTGGACGGGTCACACCCTTTCGACGTAAAAATGTTAAAGACGTCTTCAATTTATGGATTTGCAATAGCGGACCTACATCTTTATCCATCGTCATTGCATGCATTCCAAGACCTGCATCGGTTTTTGCAAGTTCGCTCTGTGCCGTCCAGTTGTGAGGCACTGTCCTTGCCCTTGCCGTCATCCGTTCGACGACATTGGCTTTTTCGAGTAACCTCATTCTTTGTGCCCCCGATGCCATTTGCGCTTTTTGCCGCAATTCCATGACAATGTCGTTGCCATATTCCCACATCAGGCTCACACTTGCGGTTGCAACAAGTTGGTTATAGCCGATCGCGGTCGATGCCGGTCGGGCGTTTGCTTTGCCCTTAATCATACCCGATTGAAGATCGTGGCTGCCATCCCCACCGGTTTCAAATGCATAGATAGAAACGAGCTGGTCACGGTTGAGGCCGATTTCACGCGCTGCATCGACATAAGTGCGCATAAATTCTTCCTCGCTTGCGGGAGCTTCCGGTTGGAAGCCATAAACGCGTTTTGATGCTGCAATAAAATCGTCAACGCCCGGTATTGTTCGGGATGGGGCTGAAGAACCGCCTGTCTGTGGTTTTGAAGGTCCGGTGTAGAGCGGCGGCTGGGTAAGTACATAATCGGTAAGTTCTACAGTTTGTCCGCGTGCGCGTTTTTGATTCCGCAACTTGCGCTTGGCGCTAATCTCGTCCCAATAGGCTGAAGCTTTTTGATTATAGGCGCTATAAGCCGCCCGCCACGCTTCATAATCACCACTATTGCCGGTTTTTAACGGGCTGGAAGGCCGGATACTGGATGTTGTTTCACTTGACGGACGTGATGATGACAATTGCAGAGACTGGAGCGAGTCCGACATGCAACCGCCAACAAACAAACTGCAACCGATGAATAATATAGTTTTCGTTTTTAACACAACAGCACGATCCTGTGAAAACTTCACTGGCCATTATGTGGTTAATTGGTTGACAAGTTGTAAAGACGTAACTTGTTCTTCGCAGGACGGCCGATCCGGAGAATTTAAAAATTCTGCGACGTTATTATTCGAGGTATAAAAATTGCAGCAAGACCATCGCGAAAAGGGTAAAGAACTATTCGGCTACGGACAGACAATACGTGCGACAGGCAATACTCAGGATTTGTTAATTCGGTTTTTTCCACCGCTTGTCATGGCTTTTAAAGGCAGGGGGTAATCGCTGTCTCTTCAAATCATTGTTCGGAACATTCCTACAAAGTAGAAAAGCTTTACAACAAGCAGACAATCTTCAAATGAAGTCAAAACGAAATGATCTGCTGTTCGCCATTTACACCATCGTGCCGATGTTCGATAAATGCGCGCAAGGTTGCCGGATAGAGCTGGTGTTCGACTTTGAGTACCCGTGCAGCCAGACTGTCGGCTGTGTCATTTTTCAAGACCGGTACTGCTGCCTGACCTAATATTTCCCCTTCATCCATCCCTTCAGTGACGAGATGTACAGTGCAACCGCTTATTTTTACGCCTGCATCAATGGCACGTTGGTGGGTATGTAATCCTCTAAAAAGAGGGAGGAGAGCCGGATGAATGTTCAATATTTTTCCCTCATAAGGAGAAATAATACGTTGTGAGATCAAGCGCATGAAACCTGCAAGGCACAGAATATCCGGCCGGTATTCGTCAATTCGATTAAGCAGTGCGATTTCAAAAGCTTCCTTGTCGGCGAAATCTTTACGTTCGACAACATGAGTCGGAATATTGAAAGCTTGAGCTTTTTCAATGCCTTTCGCGTTTTTGTTATCACTCAATACGGCTACAATTTCGGCCGGATAGTTCTCCTTTCTGGTCGCTTCTACAAGCGCCACCATGTTGGATCCGCTGCCGGAAATGAGAATTACAACTTTTTTTTTCATAATCCGAGGTGTCCTTTATAGACAACGCCCTTATTTTGCCGGGGAATAACTGTTCCAAGCGCAATAACTTTTTCACCCTGTTGCTGAAGGAGTGAAGTAACGTCGGCTGCATCTTTTGCTTCGACGATGACAATCATACCGATGCCGCAATTATATGTGCGTAACATTTCATGTTCTGCAATATTTCCCTGTTTTGCGAGCCACGAGAAAACCGGAGGGACTTCGATCGCAGAAAGATCAAGCTCGACGGCCAGATTTTTCGGTAAAACTCTTGGAATGTTTTCAGGAAAACCGCCGCCGGTAATGTGAGCAAGTGCTTTTATGCCGCGATGGCTTTTTAAAACGTGAAGGAGAGACCGGACATAAATCCTTGTAGGTGTCAGTAAAGCCTTGCCGAGTGAAAGAGTTTTGTCGAACGGAGCAGGGGCGTTAAAATCAAGACCACTTTTTTCTACAATTCTACGCACAAGGGAAAAGCCGTTTGAATGTAGACCGGTGGAAGATAACCCCAATACAATATCACCGTTTTCCAATTCTTTGGATGGCAAAAGTGTACCACGTTCAGCCGCGCCGACAGCAAAACCGGCGAGATCATAGTCACCTTTTTTATACATACCCGGCATTTCGGCTGTTTCACCGCCGATAAGAGCTGCCCCCGCCTGTCTGCATCCCTCGGCAATTCCGGAAACAATGGCTGCTCCCTCATCAGGATCAAGCTTGCCGGTTGCAAAATAGTCAAGAAAGAAAAGCGGCTCTGCACCTTGAACGACAAGATCGTTGACACACATGGCGACAAGATCAATTCCGACGGTGTCATGAATGCCAGTATCAATGGCAATTTTCAGCTTTGTTCCAACGCCGTCATTCGCGGCAACAAGAACAGGGTCTTTAAAGCCCGCAGCTTTCAAATCGAACAATCCTCCAAAACCGCCAAGTTCCGTATCGGAGCCGGAACGTCGGGTCGTCCGTACGACAGGTTTTATCTTCTCGACCATAAGATTTCCGGCATCAATATCGACACCGGCATCAGCATAAGTCAGATTGTTTTGAACAGGATGTGTGTCGCTCATCGGATTTATCCTTAACTATGTTCTTGAACACGTCAGAGCAATGCCACGTTCAAGCGCCACCCGCAAGTTTTATCAAGCTTAAAAAAAAGATATAAACGATTGTTTCTTGACGATGCGACGGGAAGCTGCATATCCTTAAAAAACAACAAATTCAGTGGACGTTTATGAGCAATACGGATTTTGATACCGCCTCCAAACAACAGGCAATGTCAGAGGGCAAAAAAGGTTTGAGACTGGGAAGGCCTAAAAAGACGGTCTATATTCCGGCTTATGCCAATGTTGCATTCCGTGGTAACGTAAAAAAGCAAGCCATATTCTGGCTCTTGACATTGCTTTTTTTCATTATTTTCATGTTCGTCTTCAGTTCCATTCTGTTGCCATTTGTCGCCGGAATTGTGCTTGCCTATTTTCTTAATCCGATTGTTGAAATACTGGAAAAAATCGGAATTTCGAGAATGTGGGGAACGGTTCTTATTACAATTGCAATCGTGCTTATACTCGTTATAGCACTTACAATTCTTATTCCGGTTATTACTTCACAGTTACAGCAATTTATCCGCGACGGATTGCCGGTTTACGTAAATCGTATTCAGGCATTTTTCGCCAATCATAGTTTTGAATGGATAAAGCGATATATCGGCAGCGATGCATCTGAAATACAGGCAAATATTCAAGGCCTGCTGGGGCAAAGTTCGGATCTTATAAAATCGGTGCTCAATTCTGTTCTTGATTCGGGAAAATCACTGGTTAATCTTGTGAGCCTGTTTGTTGTTGCACCGGTCGTTGCATTTTATATGCTCCTTGATTGGGAGCGAATGGTCAATACAATCGATTCATGGATTCCACGCGACCATCTGGAGACGGTAAGGGGCATTTTTCATGAAATGGATCGGGCTGTTGCAGGGTTTATTCGTGGGCAAACATCGGTCTGTCTCGCGCTTGGCGTTTATTATGCAGCAGGTCTCACCATATCGGGCTTGAATTTCGGTCTCCTGATCGGATTGTTCGTAGGCTTAATCAGCTTTATTCCCTATGTCGGTTCTATGACCGGTTTTGTTCTTTCGGTTGGTGTTGCGTGGGTACAGTTTTATCCCGAACATTGGGAAAGAATTATAGTTGTCATGGGAGTGTTTTTTGTCGGACAGTTTCTTGAAGGATATGTTTTGCAACCGAAGTTGGTCGGGCAATCGGTAGGGCTTCATCCTGTCTGGCTTATGTTTGCGCTCTTTGCTTTTGGTTCGCTTTTCGGCTTTACCGGTATGTTGATCGCTGTTCCTGCTGCTGCGGCTGTCGGGGTTCTTGTAAGGTTTGCACTTCATACCTATCTTGAATCACCACTCTATTCACCGAGCAGCAATTCCGCAGCCGATCAAGTCGGAGGAAAGGAATGAATAAAAGGTTAGAGCAATTACCGCTCTCACTTTCGCATCCAACAGATTTCTATTCAGATGATCTGGTTGTCACCAAAAGCAATATTGCTGCATACGAGCTCATTGAACACTGGCCGGATTGGCCTATGCCAATCGCAGTTCTTGTCGGCCCGAACGGTTCGGGAAAAACACATTTTTCCAGTGTTTGGAAAAATATCAGCAACGCGCGTCAGGTTTCTCCGGATCGGCTTGGCGAGGCTATTGTAGAGATTGATAAGGGTAATCCGGTTCTGATAGAAGATATTGATAGTGTCGAACTCGACGAAGTGACTTTTTTCCATCTTATCAATTCGGTCAAACAAGCCCGTTTGGTCAATCGGGTGGCGACATTGTTAATCACATCAACATCGGCTCCTTTAAGCTGGAAGGTAAAACTTGATGACCTCACAAGCCGTTTAAGGTCGGTTACACTGGCAGTCATCGGGCAGCCTGACGACGAATTGCTTGTTTCTGTTGCTTCCAAGCTTTTTTCCGACCGGCAGATAACGGTAGATCCTTCGGTGGTAGAATATCTCGTAAGTCGTTCGGAACGGTCGCTTTTTGCGTTAGGGAAAACTGTCGATGCAATCGACAGGCTCGCATTGCAAAGAAAAAGCAAGATTACCAAAGCACTCGTCTCTGACGTTATGAATAACGTATCGGAACAGGATTAAACGAGGGAAAACCGGTCACGGGGTTATCGAACCGGTTAAAGCACCATCAATCAAAGAAGAAATATCTGGTGCTCTGGTGCTTAAACTTGTTCCGTTTGCCCAGCCGATGATATTGGTGGAGGGAACAACCACGCGGTGCCAATTGCCCTGACGTTCATAGGAACGCATTTCCTGCCCTGCTTTGACGTTAGCAACAATTTTCGAGTGCGAATCAGCCTTTGTATAGATCGCAGTCGGCACTCTTGCAAAAATAACATTGGCGGCATTGTTAACGGCAAATCTTGCTTGGGGCGGTAAGTTTGTATCCGGACGATAGGGTATAGAAGGTGAAGTGAGGTCAGGTTTTTCGATCGGAGCCTTGGGTGCGACCGGCTGGAATGTGACCGGATCCGGTACTTTTGAAACGGGCTTTACAGCAATTTCCGGAAGCTTGATTGATGAAAGTTCGGTTTTGCGAACGGGCATGGCAGAGGAATTCGCAAGGGTTCCGGATTGTTTCTGGTTGGCATTTGTCTCGTATGTATTATGGTACCAACCGGCACCACCCAAAAGAGTTAAGCCGCCAAGAAGAAAATAACTTAATGTGGACGAATATTTTTTTCGGTTTGAAGTTTGCCGGATTTTTTTTGCTCTTGTCCGATGTACCGCCATAGCAAATCCTTTCTTTAAGGCGATTTTGACATCAAATTATTTTAGAAAAGTTATCGCCCCAAAAAAATTACGGAATAATCGGAAAAAAGCGAGATTTGCGCTTGCACTTCACAGCGGAAAAATTTAGGGAATGTGCGTCGAACTTAATTAATGTCGGAGCGTAGCGCAGCTTGGTAGCGCACCTGATTTGGGATCAGGGGGTCGTAGGTTCGAATCCTATCGCTCCGACCATGACTTGATTTGACAAAAAGATGATGCGACAAAGTGGTCGTAAAAGTTTATAATAATGACCACGGCATGATCCGAAGGGAATAAATCATGGTAGCTCGAATTTTCAGCCCGGCTAAAACGGCGATGCAATCTGGAAAACGCAATACCGGTTTTTGGGTTCTTGAGTTTGAACCTAGTGAAGCCAAGATGATAGATCCGTTGATGGGATATACATCTTCTGCCGATATGCGTAGCCAAATCAAATTGACGTTCGAGACACAAGAGGAAGCTATTGTCTACGCGACAAAGAACGGAATAGCCTACCAACTCGAGGAACCGCACGCGATGACACGCAAAAAGGTTTCCTATTCGGATAACTTCCGGACGGATCGTCAGGTTCCTTGGACACACTAATCAAACTATCGTTCTGAACAATTTCGGTCCCGTAGCTCAGCTGGATAGAGCAACGGCCTTCTAAGCCGTGGGTCACAGGTTCGAATCCTGTCGGGATCGCCATTTCACCTTGAAAACAAATTTTTTCCGATTTTCAAGGACACTTGTGATGTTGTCGGTCGGGACGAAATCCGTATTCTTGAGTTCGACATTACAGTTCACAATAACATAAATCATTCGTTTCGAGTCGCTGCCTGTCGCCTTCGTCTGCAAAGTTTCAAAATAGAATCATTTAGTTTTCTATTCCCGTTCTTTTCCGGTTTTACGGCTTGAGTGCGGAAGAAAGCGGATATTACGGCTGTTGCTCTTCTTCATTGCGCCGCATCTTTTTTTTAGTAATTTTTCTTTTCAAAATCGTTTTTCACGAAAGTGATAACTTATCTGAAAAGCTCGTTAAATTATCCATGAGTGCGAGTTTGTTTTTCACATGCGTTGAGCGCAAAAATTAAGAGATGATAGAAACTCGTCGGAAGTGAATTGCGATTTTTACGAATCAGTCGGGCAACGGGAATCAACATCCGGTAATTCAAATCAATAAAGAGTCCTGCATTCTTTTATATTCGTTAGAACAAGAATGGGCAGGCAATGCAATGTCTCGACTGCATCGGGAAATCATCTTCAATATCTGAAATATGCGTCCAGAGCGCTAAAAGTGGATAAGGGGCAATTTCCCTTTTGGTGAGTGCGGATTTCTTTTGAACGCGAACGTACCGCTAATATTCGTAGAACACAGGATAATAGCCGATATTCAAGCTGTTTATCGGGCAGGGAACAGACCGAACAATCCGCTGCACGGCTATTTTCTATTGTCACTGAAAGGGAGGAAAACTGCTGGTACGCCCAAGGGGATTTGAACCCCTGTTTCCGCCGTGAAAGGGCGGCGTCCTAACCACTAGACGATGGGCGCTTGGCAGTGAAACGGCTTATAGAGAGGATATTATTTAATCGCAAGCCCTGTTTGCAATTTTTTTTAATTTTTTGCTGAACAAGTCCAATTCCAATCGCGTTTTGGACCAACATCGACGTGAATTGACTGGTGACAATATGTTCCCACTCCGCCTCGATTGGGCAAAGCACGAACAAATTTTGCGACTTCCCACTTGTTTGTGTCGGGCACTTGTATGTCTGCTGCGGCACAAGACATATGCATGGAACGCTTTGCACCGTTGACTTTCTGGTTATAGGAGGGGCTACGATAACCCGACGTTATAATAACCGGCTTATTGAAGCGACGTTCAATGGTTTTTAAAATCGCAACCAGTTGGGGCCTTAAACACGAAACTTCGACATCTTTACGCGCGACTTTAAGTCCGTTTGGCAGCGAACGGCCGTACATGCTCACCGAGGCAAGTGTATAAAGCGACGGCGAATCAATTTCATTCGCATCAATATCGGTATCGTCATAAAGACTTGTGCGATGTTTGATAACAATTCCGCCATTGGGACGTACCCCCGGTAATACATCGTTATATTCGTGAGGATCTTTTTTCGGCAGTGGCACAAGGGCGGTTTTTGTCTCGCTATCGACGGGCTTGTTTTCTTTGTTATTATCGGAGCGTCCGAAAAGACGCATCAAACTGCCTTTTTTTTGACTTGTTGCATCATGTTCGGGCGGCAGGTTCCGGTTTTCGGGCGATTGAGCTGTCGATTGTGAAGAATCACTGCCGGTCGCACCGGCATTCGCCTTTTCCGTGGGTGTTACAGTATTGGTTGCAGGCGTGGCAACGGACGGGTTGGATGTCGAATTGTTGGCAGTCGGTAACGTTCCGGAGGACGGACTTTGACCGGAATCAGGTGGATCTTGTGTCTGGTCTGTTTTTTCTTTTGACCGTCCAAAGGAAAAAAATGCCGTTTTCTTAGGTTTCGGTTCTTCAGTGGTTGCAGGTGCTCCCGCTGTTACTTCTGCCGGAACCTGATTGCCAATCTTCGCGGCTGACTGATCGGGCAACGGAGACTCTGTCATCGCCGTTTGCGGTTTTTCGTTCAATTTTTGTCCCGACAATGGCAAAGGGGTCGGAACAGGCACATTTTTAGGTTGATCCTTGCCTTGACCGTTATCATCCGGATTGACATTGTGTTCTGTCGAATTGATAGAGCCTTGAGTACTCTCAGCCGAATTTGCCTCGATAGAATTATTGTCAGGCGTTTGCGTTTGGGGAGTTTTTGACGATTTATCAAATACGCCGAGCCCGTTATTATTTGCCGTGCAGGAGGTCAACGCCAACACCAACGAGATCACGAGGCCTGAACGCAATAAATGTTGGCATAAGACAAAGGGTTGTTTGTTCGTTTTCGGAAAAATGTCGTTACTAGCTAACAATCAACAACCTCTTGTGGGGGCCTTAAGGCTTATGTTCCCAGCCTAACGCGTGGATAAACACAAGTGAATTATTTGGCGGCCAATTTGCGTTTATTTTATGCTAAAAATTAAAAATGGTCATCACATGACGATTCACTTTTGAAATATATGTTACTTTAACCACACAATTCACCGAAAACAACAAAACCTGACGAATATCGTTCAACATCTCTTGACGTTGGCTTCATGATAATCTCATGATAGGTGAGACTTTTATCATAGCGACGGGAATATAGAAGAAAGATGAAGATGCCCTTCAACAAAATGCAAAGTGTTGTTCTGACTTTGGTCGCGATTGCAGCTATGGGCTGCGCTCGCAGTGCCGAATTTACAGCACCGGAACAAGCTGGGGCATCCCACTCGGATATATATCCGCGTTTTTCCAATAAACCCAGAGCTGCCACAAAACAGTTTTCGGAAGCTGAAAAACAGTCTCTAACCGAAAAACTCGATTCCGAGGCAACCGCTCTGAAAAAAGTCCCCGGTCCCACTGCAAACAGCGCATCCAAACTTGCAAAAGCCAAAGATGATGCCCGCCGCGAGGCCGAAGAAACAGTTCGTCAAATCGAACAAAGTGGCAAACAGGATTAGTCATGTATATGCCACTGATTTATCAACAACATTAACTTCAATTTTTGAACCGGATTAGAAAATGTCGGAAGAATTCCATAAAATTCGTCGTTTGCCGCCTTACGTATTTGAACAGGTTAACCGCCTGAAGGCCGCGGCGCGAGCGAAGGGAGCCGACATTATCGATTTGGGAATGGGAAATCCCGATTTGCCGACGCCGCAAAATATAGTTGATAAGCTTTGCGAGGTTGTTCAGGATCCACGAACACATCGTTATTCGGCTTCACGTGGCATTCCCGGATTAAGAAAAGCGCAGGCCAAATATTATGAACGCCGTTTCGGTGTAAAGCTCGACCCGAATACGCAGGTCATTGCGACATTGGGTTCCAAGGAAGGCTTTGCCAATATGGCTCAGGCTATAACCGCGCCAGGTGACGTTGTTTTATGCCCGAACCCGACCTATCCGATTCATTCATTCGGTTTTATTATGTCTGGCGGTGTCATTCGTTCCATGCCTGCATTTCCGGGTGAAGAATTGTTGCGTGCTCTTGATCGTGCCGTCAAACATTCGATTCCGAAACCGATTGCCGTTATTCTGAATTATCCTTCCAATCCGACGGCTTATGTTGCCGATCTCGATTTTTATAAGGAAGTTGTCGATTTCGCTAAAAAGAATGACATCATCCTGCTTTCCGATCTTGCTTATGCCGAAATCTATTTTGGCGACAAAGAACCGCCATCAGTTTTGCAGGTGCCGGGTGCTATTGATGTAGCCGTGGAATTTACATCCATGTCGAAAACCTTTTCAATGCCTGGCTGGCGCATGGGGTTTGCTGTCGGCAATGAGAGATTGATTGCCGCCTTGACGCGCGTCAAATCATATCTCGACTATGGAGCTTTTACACCTATACAGGTTGCTGCTGCCTATGCTTTGAATGGTGACGGCTCGGATATTGCTTATGTCCGTTCTGTCTATAAAAAACGCCGTGACGTTATGGTCGAGAGTTTCCATCGTGCCGGTTGGGATGTACCTTCGCCGGAAGCAACAATGTTTGCATGGGCACCAATTCCTGAGCAATATAAACATCTTGGGTCGCTGGCTTTTTCCAAACTTCTCATCGAGAAAGCCGACGTTGCCGTTTCTCCCGGTATCGGATTTGGAGAACAGGGCGATGATTATGTACGTATTGCGCTTGTCGAAAACGAACACCGGTTGCGGCAAGCTGCGCGTAACATCAAGCGCTTCTTTTCCGACGAGAAAAACAAGGCAGCCTGACGAATGGTTAATGCGTTGAAGATCGGCATTGTCGGGCTTGGAACCGTTGGAAGTTCTGTTGTCCGGATATTGAAAGAAAAACAGGACTTGCTGACCAAACAATGCGGCAGACCTATCGAGGTTGTTGCTGTAAGCGCGCGTGACAGAACACGCGAACGCGGGATTGATCTTCAAAACATAGAGTGGGTTGATGACCCGTTGGTTCTCGCTGGAAGTAAAGATATTGATGTTTTTGTCGAATTGATTGGCGGTGAAGAGGGGATAGCACGTTTTTGCGTTGAAGAAGCGCTCAAACGCGGTCATCACGTCGTTACCGCCAATAAGGCTTTGCTTGCGCGCCATGGTGTGGCGCTTGCGAAAATTGCTGAAAAAAAAGGTGTTTTGCTGAATTTTGAAGCCGCCGTGGCGGGTGGAATTCCGGTCATCAAAGCAATGCGCGAGTCGTTATCCGGCAATAGCGTTTCGCGGGTTTACGGGATATTGAATGGAACATGTAACTATATCCTGACCCGTATGCTTGCCGAAGGAATTTCTTTCGAGGAATGTCTTAAAGAGGCGCAGATACTGGGCTATGCAGAGGCAGATCCTACCTTCGACATTGAAGGGTATGACACGGCACACAAGCTTGCATTGTTGACCAGTCTGGCATTCGGTTGTGTCATATCGGTCGACGACATTTATGTCGAAGGAATCAGTAATATTTCGCTTGCCGATATTCATGCAGCCGATGAACTCGGTTATCGTATTAAACTGTTGGGCGTGGCTGTGAAAACCGACACCGGTATCGAACAGCGTGTTCACCCGACAATGGTACCAACTTCAACCGTTATTGCCCAGGTTCAGGGCGTTACGAATGCTGTTTCCATCCAGACCGATCTGTTGGGAGAATTGCTTTTGTCGGGGCCGGGGGCCGGTGGAAATGCGACTGCATCAGCCGTTATTGGTGATATTGCAGATATAGCAAAATCCCATCCCGGTTTTCAGCACGGGCCGGTTTTTGGAACACCTGCCCAAGCACTTGCGCCTTATAAACGTGCTCGCATGCGTGCTCACGCGGGCGGCTATTTCATACGTTTGACAGTAACGGATAAAATCGGTGTTTTTGCAAGTGTTGCAAAACGGATGGCCGAGAATTCGATTTCACTGGAATCGATTGTTCAGCGGCCGCTTGCCGAAAATGTGCAGCCCAATACTAAAAACATTGTCCTCGTCACTCATGAAACGACCGAGTCGTCAGTACGTAAAGCGTTGATGTCGATCATGGAGGATGGACATCTTATAGATAAGCCGCAGATGATCCGCATTGAACGCCCGAATTAAAGGCCGTTTTTTGCGTTTATTTTGTTTATTATCACTTATGTTTCAATAATAATTTATGAATTGATCGTATGCCCTCTTGCGGTAAAGCGGAGTCTTTGCGAAAAGGCTATACTATAACGTTGAAAAACAACGTTGGTTTTTCTTTAACAATTATCCGGTGGGATTAATCATATGTCGAACTCGGCTGACCCTACATTACATGGACTCAATCGTATTTTAACACTTGAGCTGGTTCGCGTAACCGAGCGTGCAGCGGTTGCCGCAGCACGCATTCGGGGATGCGGAGACGAAAAGGCAGCCGATCAAGCCGCCGTTGACGCAATGCGTAAAGAATTGAACCGTTTGCCGATCGACGGAACTGTTGTTATCGGCGAGGGCGAACGTGATGAAGCACCCATGCTTTATATCGGTGAAAAGGTTGGAACCAAGGAAGGACCGGCTGTTGATATTGCATTGGATCCTTTGGAAGGTACAACAATCTGCGCCAAGAACTTGCCGAATTCACTGGCCGTTATTGCAATGGCGGAAAAGGGTAATTTGCTTTATGCCCCGGATGTCTACATGGAAAAAATTGCTATTGGACCGGGTTATCCCAAAGGGATCGTCGATCTTGATGCAAGTCCGGTTGACAATATCAATACTCTCGCCAAAGCGAAAGGCGTGAAGCCCAATATGATTACCGCTTGTATTATGGATAGACCACGCCACGCCAAGCTTATAGAGGCCGTTCGCACAACAGGTGCCTCGATCCGTTTGATTGGCGACGGTGATGTTGCAGGTATCATCCACACGACAGATCCGGACGAGACAGGCATCGATATTTATATGGGCATTGGCGGCGCACCGGAGGGTGTTTTGGCTGCGGCGGCACTTCGTTGTATTGGCGGACAAATGCAAGGGCGCTTGCAGTTGAATACTCAGGAAAAAATTGACCGTGCGGCAAAGATGGGTGTTACCGACCCGCATAAGGTTTATGCGATGGAGGAAATGGCAAAAGGCGATGTTCTTTTTGCCGCGACCGGCGTAACAGATGGTAACCTGCTTTCAGGTGTAAAATTTGCAAAAAATTATATCCAGACGGATACAATCGTCATGCGCTCACACAGTGGAACAATTCGCAATATCATTGCTCGCCATCAGGATATGACAAAGTTTGATTGATTTTCGTGATTTTCTAAACCGGTTTTGCCGGTAGTTGCGAAATTATGATTATTTTTAAAGCGCGTTTTCAAAAAAGAACGCGCTTTTTTCTTTTTCTGGATAGTCAGGAATCCGGTTGAAGTAGAGCGTTATACGATAGGGATAGACTATAAGTGGACTATCGTTTGATGATTAAAAACGAAGCGCGTTTTCTACCGGTCAGATAATATATTCCGAATGCGCTTTATATTTCTCTCTATTATTCTTGCAAAAAGAAGAGGCCTGAAAAGAGTTCACTTAAAAAGTTTTTCAGATTTATTATATCCACTCCTGCAGACAAACAAGACCGCGTGGTTTAAAGAAAACACGAATAGTATCCATCAGGAAAAGTGTTATTCACGTTTATCGGGAGAGTTTTAACGCTCGTAAACAACAGACGATATATATAATATACGGGCTTCGTTTTACCTTAAATTCCGTATCTCTCGCGATCAGCTAACGGTTAACGGGAAATATCCGAATGGAGAACCGCGTGAAACGCGTTCATTCATGGTCGGGAATAAAAGTTATGAAAAATACATGACCCCAACGTTACATTGTCGAACGATCGAAGCCGCTTAAAGCATATGAGCTAACGGAAATACCGCAAGTTTAGTAAAGAGAAACAAAAAAAGTGCAGCCTGATAAGGCTGCACTTTCAATTAAATGTATAATCAATCAATTTTAACAGTCTTTACCCAGCCGTAAGGATCTTTGGCTTCACCTTTTTGGATATGGATGAGCTGTTCACGTAGATTCTGGGTAATTTCGCCGCCATTTCCATTACCAATGACAGTTTCACCGCCTTCATATTTGAATACTCCGATCGGCGTTATCACGGCAGCGGTACCACATGCAAAAACTTCCTTGAGGTGGCCACTTTTTGCATCCTTTTTCAAATCGTCAAAGGAATAACTGCGTTCTTCCACCTTCATTCCGTTGTCTTTGGCAAGTTGCAAAATCGACTTTCTCGTAACACCGTGAAGAATCGTTCCGTCAAGTTTCGGTGTAACGAGCCGATTGTCGTCCATGACAAAGCATACATTCATGCCGCCAAGTTCTTCGATCCATTTACGCTCGACCACGTCGAGAAAAAGAACCTGATCGCAGCCGTTTTTCTCGGCATTAATCTGGGCGAGCAAGCTTGAAGCGTAATTGCCACCGCATTTTGCTTCACCCGTTCCGCCAGGGCCGGCGCGGCTGAATTCGGTATCAAGCCAAACGCTGACCGGTTTTGTGGAACCGCTTTTGAAATAGGAACCGACCGGAGAAGCAATAACACTGAAAATATACTCGTTAGCCGGATGGACGCCCAAAAATGCTTCATTTGCGAACATGAACGGCCGTAGATAGAGACTGGAATCAGGTGTTTCTGGAATCCAGTTCCGGTCGATTTTAACAAGCTCGTTGATGGCGGCAAGAAATACATCCTTATCAAGAGGAGGCATTGCAAGCCTTATAGCGGAATTATGAAAACGTTCAGCGTTTGCCTCAGGGCGGAAAAGAAGAATGCGGCGATCATGTGCACGATAAGCCTTGAGGCCCTCGAAAATTTCCTGCCCATAGTGAAGAATAGCACTTGCCGGATCAATCTCGAAAGGCTTGCGAGCGGTGATGACCGCATCATGCCAGCCTTTTCCGGCTGACCATTGCACCACTGCCATGTGATCGGTGAACACCCGACCAAATCCAGGATTCTTCAATAGGTCCGCACGCTTTTCTGCACTGAGCGGATTTGGATTTTTTTCAATTTTAAATGGAAGAACAGTACTGGAACCTGTCATGACAATAACCTTTTGAAATGTATGTTCATCTTATTGCTCTTTTAACAATTGGTGATTTCTGTAAAGCAATAAGGTTTGAACATTAGAGTTTATTCGGCACAGGTGTCAACGATTTTAGAACGGTTGTCACGTCCGAGAACAACATTGTGAAACGTTTTTATAAGTGCACATTAAATAATGATTAAAAACAGCAAGGGAACACAACAATATTCCATGCGTTTAAGGGATACAGAAATCATCATAGCCCGTGAGGACTATAGTTCTTATCTCTAAATTGAACTTATAGATCTCATGAATGAAAGCCTCTCTCAATGTCAAACAACAAGACCAACAGTATAATTACGCGCTTGTCAGCGTTTATAACGAACCGTATCCTGATAGAAGCTTTTGCAGTTTTTGCGGTTACAACATTGTTTACGTGGGCAATATTTACTGCGACCGTTCTCGTCAACTGATGAACACATTGATGATTGTATCAAACATGTTTGCTCCATTGTCACGACGCTTCCTTGGACGGCTTGTCTGTTATGCGCTCGAACATGATTTACACAGAAATCGGGACGCTATCCACGTCAATTCGGTACGATATTTTTCGGCCGATAACCAGAATAAATTTTTATAATTTTACAATCAAGAAAATAGCATACAAGAATATTACGGATGGAACCAGTATAAATATATTAATTTATTCATAAAAAATACACGTAAAATTGATACTGAATTATTTATATGAAATTTTATTTAATTACTTAAAATAGCGTTCTCAATTTGATAGAAAAATATAGAAATTTAGTTTTATATCAGATTTATTATTTATTTTAATATAAATAATTCTCATATATTACAATTGTGAATTATTGAATGATTATATTATGTGATGAATACCTATCATTTATCTGTATTTATTCCATGAATTTTATGAGTAACCGTTAAAGACAGCAGTCCGGATTACGGAGCGCCCAGTATAAAAAACCAAACCGTCCGTTGAAAAAAACGAAAACTTAGAAAACGTCTGGCGGCGACGGAAAATATTTGCGGTAACAATAGACCCGCTATTATTTTCCGACAAAACAGCTTCCGTTTTGGCTCTTTATCTTATCACAAAGACTTACTGCATCATCACGCGGGCCTACTTGTATTCTGACGCGATAATAAGTGCCTTTACCGGGAATGGAAGCCGGTTGAATACTTAAAGGTAATGAACCGATGAGCGAGCCGAATAAGCTCTTGGCTTTATTCATTGACGTTGTAGCCGCTTCCTGAGTGGGTTGTGAGGCAATCTGGACGTAATAGCCGCCTGAGCCAACGCTAGCTGTCACGGGAGCAGTAGTTTTCGGCTCTGACGTTTCTAACGGGCGAGTGGGTGTTTTTGGAAGAGCTGGCGGAGATTGTCGGGGCGTTTCTGCGGTGATGATAGGTTGCGCCTGTTGTTGACGCTTGGGACTGTGTACTGTGTTGATACCGTTTAAAACGCTTTCACTGGTTAGTGAACCGGTTTGTGAATTGTCACCATTATCATCAGGCGTTCCGTGATTGGACTGTGCATCTTCATTGATAATCTTGGTCAGTTCGGAATCAGCTGCTGACATGCTGGATTCGGAAGAAGCCGTACCATCGGAAGAGGCTTGCTCCGTCCCGTTTTGGGCATTTGCTTCTTTATCGTTTATTGTTGCGGAAGAACTATCCTGTTTTTCGGCTGTATTTGAACGCGGACTCGGAGTGATTGTACCGTCAGGATTGACTACAACGGATTGAACTTCTCTGGTCGGGACGCTCTGATTTGAAGCCGCAGTAATTGCATCTTCCACGTTTGACGGGTCGGCATATGTATCGACGCCGTCCGGTACATCATTTAATGCAGTCAAATCTTCCGGCGTTTCGGAGTGGTCGACCAGTTTATCCTGATTGCCTTCAGAGCCATTTTGACCGTTCGCTTGATTATAAACGTCCTGATTGTTTTGTGTTTCGTTAGTCGTGCCGGTTTGTTCTGCCTGTACTTTATAAGGCGAATCATCCGCATGTATGACGGTTGAAGCGCCACCGCCTTGCGATGGCATAAAATACTTCATTGCCGCATAGCCGCCGCCAAGTAAAATAAATAAAGCAACACCGCCGATCGTTAATTTTCGTGCAAAGGATTTTGGTCTGTTTTGGTTTTGCAGTCCTTCCAACGCCGCATTTCCTGCAAGCAAAGCTTGTTCGCTTCCATCATAGGGAACGTTCGGCTGGGGTAACGGGTATTGCCCCTGAAGAGTTTCGCTGGCGTTTTCAGGTTCACGGGTTTTATCCTGTCCATAACCGGATTGAGCATAAGCTTCTGCGAAAAAATCATCCTGTTCCTGGGGGGTATTCGTGGCTTCCTGTTTGTTGCCTACGCTGAATACATCGGCAAATTCACTCTCTAACGCATCAGCCGATTGTGCCGGTTCTTCAGCAGGGTAGGGAATCTCCGGCACATCGACCGGCTCTGTTGTTTCCACTATTTCATCTGCAAATTTATAAGTATTGACGTCGGGTGGCTGGTTGGCATCATTTTCGCCCGAATTTTGCGCAAACGCCTCTTCGGAAGCAGGGTAGGAGGTGTTAACCCCACCATTTTCTTCAGCCGGTTGAGGATAATCCGGATTTGGATTTAATGCTTGCGTATTTTCCGTAGCCTGTTCACCGGTTTGAGCATAGCGGGTTTCCGAATTTACGCTTTGCATAAACTGTTGTTCGGTTTCCTGAGCTTCTAACGGTAAATGTGGAATATCTGCTACGTCATTCACCATATCCGGTTGAACATCTCTTGATTCTGGCGAAGCAACAGGAGACGGGTTTTCATGGAACGGGGGATTGACAATGGCATTTTCGTCTGCCGACAAGTCCTCAAGGCCGAAGGGATCAGCGCTTTGCGGTCTAGCATCCGGAGCGGCAGCCGGTTCAGCATGATGTAAACCGCTATCCGGTGGTACATTTTCGCTCAAAGGGTGACCGTCGTTCGCAAACACATCATCAAATCCGAACGGATCATCCGAATTTAAAAAATCGGTTTCAGTGCCGGTTTGGTTTTGCTGCGGAGGTTCGTAAGGTAAAGGTGCAGCATTGGTTGCACGGCTCTCACTATAAGTGTGGGCAGAATAGGGCTTATTTTGCTCGAATTGACTTCTATGTGTTTGAAACTGCGGATCATTGCCGCTGGTTTCTATATTCGAGAGTGAATTCAAATTACCCGAATATTGGTGATTTTCGACTGGCGGGTTTACAGCCTGTCTGACCGGATCGTTATAATGTGAAGTAGACGGTGCAAGATTTTCAGCCGCATTTTGCGAGCCGAAATGTTCTCCGGATGCAGGAAGCGGGTCATTAACGAGAAGGTTTTCGAGTTCTTTGTCAAAACCCATTTCATCAAAAATAGGATCCCGACGAGCCGTTTGTTGAACTGTTGTCTGGTCGTTGGTATTCTGCTCAGGCAGTTCTTGTGAAAAATTATGCACAGGTACCGGTTGAGAAAGCTCGTTTGGCGAATTTAGTGGTTGTCCAAAACTTGTATTCTGGAAACCTGATGTAGTTTGTTCGGGAACAAAATCCGGGCTATTCGCAACTCTTCCATATTGGGCTTGCTTATCAAAAGCCGGATTTACCGGATTAACCGGCTGCGACGGCTCGTTTCCAATTGGAAGATCCGGTAAAGTGTCCAAGTCAATATCGGGAAAGCCTGCAGGCGGCTCTATCGGCGCACCGGTAGCACGAGCCTGCGGGGTAAACGATGGCATGTCATAAAGTTCGTTAAAAGGAAGATCGGGTTCCTGTTGGCGAGGTGCAGGCGCGGAATCTTCAGCCTGTGGCAGAAAATCAAGATCATCATTATTTCGCGCGGCAGTGTTCCTGTCATTTGTCAGTCCACTTGCCGGCCGTGAGCTGGTAACTGGAGGTTGAGCGTCAAGAAAAGACAAATCGGCATCATCCGCACCGCTGTTCTGGGGGTGTTCAGATGGGCCTGTCTGCACAGTGGATGTTACCGGTTTGCGAGTCGGACTATCACCATTCGCATTAAAGTCCAGATTGAACAGGCGCGTAAGTTCGAGAAGCGGGTCTTTCTCTTCTGAAGCCGGTCGTTCCGGACGGGGGGCATTGCGATCATTGTCGGTCATAGTTTTTCCCACATAGTCGGTTACGCAATCTGGTATTTATTGCATTCCGCCAGACATTAAGCTCATTCATCTTAAAAATCTGAAATTCTGCTTTAATATCATAAATATACGTTAGATAACCTTAACACAAGACATAGTTACAAAGCCCGTCTGGAAAGTCTCTTTATCAACGCATTTCCACCGGAATCAACGCATTTCCACCGGAGCATCAACACCAATAATGCCCAAGCCGGATGACAGAACATCAGACACAGCCTGAATGAGGCCGAGTCTTGCTAAAGACAATTCTCTATCGTCAAGCTTGATAAAACGTAAATCCTCATTTTCTGTACCTTTGTTCCAATGTCCATGGAAAAAAGAGGCAAGATCGTAAAGATAAAACGCCAATCTGTGCGGCTCGTAATTCATTGTAGCCTGTTCGACGATACGTGGATATTCCGCCAATTTCTTGATTAAAGCAATCTCTCCGGCATCTGTCAATTTTTCGAGATGCGAAACCAGTTCCTCCCGTTGGAAATTCGACAGATTAAGGAGTTCTTCAGCTTTCCGGAAAGTGGAATGGCATCGTGCACACGCGTATTGGACATAAAAGACCGGATTGTCTTTGGACTGTTCTGTAACTTTGGCAAAATCAAAATCAAGCGGAGCATCGCTTTTCCGATAAATCATCATAAAGCGCACGGGATCCCTGCCGACTTCGTCGACCACTTCACGAAGAGTAACAAAAGATCCGGCTCTTTTCGACATAACCACCGGCTCGCCATCGCGGAAGAGCTTTACCAATTGGCAAAGAAGCGCTGTTAATTTGGCTTTTCCACCTGAAATGGCTTTGGCAACCGCTTGTAGCCTTTTTACATATCCACCATGATCTGCACCCAGTACATAAATCATTTCATTGAACTGACGTTCAAATTTATTGCGGAAATAGGCTACATCGGCAGCGAAGTATGTATACGAGCCATCCGATTTGATTAATGGTCTGTCCTGATCGTCACCAACTTCCGTCGAGCGAAACAGTGTCTGTTCACGATCTTCCCAATCTTCCGAAACCTGTCCCTTCGGCGGCGGCAATGTTCCCTTATAGACATATCCTTTCAATGTCAGATCATTGATCGTACTGCGTATCGCTTTTGCATTATCGGCATGCAAAGTTTTTTCAGAGAAAAACACATCATGATGAATATTGAGTGCAGCAAGATCATCGCGGATCATCTGCATCATTGCATCAACTGACCGTTCTTTTATGAGTGGCAATCGCTCCTCTTCCGGCATTTCCAGAAGCTTGTTGCCAAATTCTTTTTTCAGTGCCTCGCCGACAGGGACAAGATAATCGCCGGGATAAAGCCCTTCGGGAATTTTGCCTATCGTTTCACCAAGTGCTTCCCGATAGCGCAGGAAAACAGAATTCGCCAATACATCAATCTGCCCGCCCGCGTCGTTGATGTAATATTCCTTTACAACGTCATGTCCTGTAAAAGAGAGAAGGTTTGCCAGCACATCACCAACGACTGCCCCGCGACAATGTCCGACATGCATGGGGCCGGTGGGATTGGCCGAAACGTATTCAATGTTGACTTTTTTCCCCAATCCAAGCTTTGTACGGCCGAAATTGCTACCCGATTTAACGATGGTTTTTAATACATTACGCCAAAAATCGTCAGTCAGCCGGAGGTTGATAAAGCCGGGACCCGCAACATTAACAGATTCAATATCATCGTCCGCTTCCAGAAGAGATACAATTCTTTCTGCCAGCGCTCGCGGATTGCAACCGACAGATTTCGATAGAACCATTGCCGCATTCGTCGCCAGATCACCATGTGACGGATCGCGCGGAGCCTCGATGGTGACCCTGCTTAAATCAAGTGGCTGACCATCTTTTGCTTTAATATCAGACTGCTGAAGCAATTGTTTAATTTTTTGCTCGAACTCATTAAAAATATTCATCATCGAAATCCGTGTTGTTGTCACCTTCGTTTAGGACAAATAAGTTGCGCGGTCAAACAATCGTCGATATTCGCGCAGTGCATAATTATCGGTCATTCCTGAAAGGAAGTCGGAGATCACTCTTGCGCGACCGTTGTCACTTAGATCAATTGTCGCTTTAAACCACTCTTCCGGCATTGCATTCGGATGTTCGTAATAAAAATCGAACAGGCTTGAAACAATTTTTTCGGCTTCGTTGCGTCGTTTCCAGACATATTCGTGATGATAGAGGTTATCATAAAGAAATTGTTTCAGTTTTTTTTCGGAACCGGTCATAAGCGGAGAGAATGCGACAAGTTGGTGATCTGCGCCATGGACGTCGTCAATAGTGTGAGGTGAGAGCTGATGGATGAGGTCCAGAGAATGTTTTATAACGTCTTCCACCATTGCGGTTATTTGGCGTCTTACAAGTTCATAACCGGTGCGGGTTCGATCCAGATTCGGAAATTCGTTTTTGATAAGACGCAGGATGTCACCTGACAATTCGACATTTTCAAGTTGCGTAAGGCTTAGAAGTCCGGATCGCAAGCCATCGTCAATATCATGGGCATTGTAGGCAATATCATCAGCTATAGCCGCACATTGGGCTTCGAGACTGGCAAATTTATCAAGTTCCAGATTTTGAATCTTGTTATATTCGGCCAAAGTAACAGGGATAGCAGAATTTTTTGCGTAAGGTCCGGAAAGTGGGCCGTTATGTTTGGCAAGTCCTTCCAGCG
The DNA here is from genome assembly GCF_016102505.1 of Bartonella sp. B10834G3. Classification (NCBI taxonomy): domain Bacteria; kingdom Pseudomonadati; phylum Pseudomonadota; class Alphaproteobacteria; order Hyphomicrobiales; family Bartonellaceae; genus Bartonella; species Bartonella sp. B10834G3. Next base: position 472,945 of record NZ_JACFOM010000002.1, on the reverse strand, counting down.
TCTCCCAGGTAAGGTTCAAGCCATTAAACTTCGGATAACGATGTTCAAGACTGGTGACGATGCGCAAGCCTTGAGCATTATGGTCGAACCCGCCAAACGGTTGCATCTTGCTGTTTAAAGCATCTTCACCTGCGTGACCGAATGGTGTATGACCAAAATCGTGAACGAGTGCAATGGCTTCTGCCAAATCTTCATCAAGGCGCAATGCACGAGCCAAGGCGCGGGCAATTTGTGATACTTCGATTGTATGTGTTAGACGTGTGCGGTAGAGATCGCCTTCATCGGCGATGAATACCTGGGTTTTATGCTTCAATCGACGAAATGCATTTGAATGGATGATACGGTCGCGATCGCGTTGGAAAGGTGTTCTCGTCGGACTTTCCGGCTCATAAACCAGACGTCCACGACTTTTTGCCGGGTCACTGGCATAAGGCGCACGAGAGTGGTAACCAAAGCCTATATCTTCTATATCCATTGTAACTTGTCCAATCGAGACCTAGATTCAGATGTAAATATCTTTTATCTGATATTCAGGTTTACGAAAACAGTCTATAGCAAGGAAGTGTTGATAATGGGTGTTGTAGTTACAGAATCAGCGGTCAAACGCATAGCTCGTATTCTGGCCGGTGAACCTGACAAGACGGCTTTGCGGATTTCTGTCGAGGGAGGCGGTTGTTCCGGCTTTTCTTATAAATATGACCTTGTCAACGAACCGCCCGCAGAGGATGATTTGGTAATTAAAAAAGACGGTGCCACAATATTGATAGATTCGATGTCTCTACCTCTCATGGATGGTTCGGAAATCGATTTTGTCGATAACCTTTTGGGACAAGCATTCAAAATCAATAATCCCAATGCTGTGTCCTCATGTGGTTGCGGTGCCAGCTTTTCAATATAGCCGGACAAGCGGATAAAAGTGATACTCGATTGCTTTTACCTAATTCATAACACCAACGACTTGAAGCTACTGACAGTTAAAACCAGATGACGTTTCTACTCCGCCCAAAGCAAAAAACTACGATCACCATTCTGGCAAGTCTTGTAGCTTTGACAGAAGCTTTTGCCCTGTCTCATGCCGGTGCCGAAGAAAAACAGCATGAATTGAATTTGACGGCACCCGAACCGCAACATCATGAGAATAAATTCAAACCACAGGCCGCGCCTAAAGGAGAAAACCCGCCGACCAATGTTCCCCAACCCGCAACCGGCGCGCCATCTCAAAGCCAATCTTCAAGCGAGACTGAGCAACAAAAGGCCAAACTTGATCTCAATGCGAGATTGACAGATAAGGGGACGGACATTTCACGCGGGCTCGTTTGGCGTATTTTTGAACCGATTTATGGAGTGGATAATAAATTACCACTTGTCGCTTCTTCCCAAGGGGGAAGTGCACATTTTGCTCTCGACCCCGGAAGCTATATTGTCCATGTTTCATTCGGGAATGCGAGTGCTATGCGACGCGTAACGGTGAGTGCGGCGCAACAACTGTCGGAAACTCTGGTTCTGGATGCCGGAGGCTTGAAACTCAATGCGACCATGCCGGAAGGTAAAATCAACCCGCAATATTTACGTTTCTCGGTTTATTCGGACGATAGTGAAAATGACGATACCTCACTTATTCTTGCAGATATTAAACCGGGAAAAGTCATAAGGTTGAAAGCGGGTAGCTATCATATTGTATCGAATTACGGAACGGCTAACGCCATTTCCAGATCCGATATTAAAGTTGACGCCGGCAAGATAACCGAAGCCACAATGCAACATCACGCGGCACTTGTTACTTTGAAACTTGTTCGCCAAGAGGGTGGAGAGGCATTGGCCGATACGAGTTGGTCAATTACCAATGACTCTGGCGATATTATCCGCGAAACGGTGGGTGCATATGCAACTCTTGTATTGGCCGAGGGTGATTATGTCGCAATTGCAAAAAACAAAGACCAAATCTATCAAAAAGAGTTTTCGGTTTCTTCCGGCCATGACCAGGATGTCGATCTCGTTACAACTGCGCCGCCTCAGCCGCCAATTGATGATTCGATGGATTGACGGAACGCTGTCAGCAGGCGATAGCCGGATTTGGCAATAAAAACGATTATTATCATTAAATAATTTGAAAACCAGCCGCTCAATTGAACAGTCCGGTGCCACGTTTGGTCTCTGCCAAGTTTTGAATTAATTCTTGCAATTTTTCTTCACAGAAACGTTGAAACCAATGTCACACCGGTTAACCTGATACCTGACGCTGATAGATGGTCGGGTTCAGTCAAGTTTTTTTCGGCGGGAATAGTTATGGCAACCTATCAAGCTGTAAAATAAAATCTGGCAGGTCATGTTTTGCCTGCCAGAAAAAGCATTGAGACAATTAATCTTCTGACGTATTGCGGCGAATATCGGGAGGCGTTGCTTCCTCTTTAAGGTCGGCGATCACCTTTTCAAGAGGGAGAGACACTTGTTCCTGACTCCCCAGACGGCGCATATTTACCGAACCGTCTTCGGCTTCGCGTTTCCCGCAGACCAGAATGACCGGTACTTTTTGTAGCGAATGTTCGCGTACCTTATAGTTGATCTTCTCGTTTCTGAGATCGGATGTTGCCAACAAACCGGCGGCTTTGAGCTTTTTGACGACTTTTTTGGCATAGTCATCGGCTTCCGATGTAATCGTGGCGACAACGACCTGAAGGGGAGCAAACCACAAAGGCAAATGACCTGCATAGTTTTCAAGAAGAATACCAAGAAAGCGTTCCATTGAGCCGCAGATTGCACGGTGGATCATAACCGGCTGACGTTTTTCTGAATCTTTATCGATGTAGAATGCACCAAAACGTTCCGGAAGATTAAAGTCTACCTGTGTCGTTCCGCATTGCCATTCACGGCCGATCGCATCTTTCAATGTATATTCAAACTTCGGCCCGTAAAAAGCACCTTCACCCGGCAGGATTCCGGTTTTGATACGCCCGTTCGATTTTTCCTCGATTGTGCGCAAAACCTCCGCCATGACGCTTTCGGCGTGATCCCATAATTCGTCCGAACCAACGCGTTTTTCAGGTCGTGTCGACAATTTTACGGTAATTTCGTTAAAACCGAAATCGGCATAAGTGCTTAAAATCAGATCATTAATTTTCAAACATTCATCGGCGAGCTGTTCGTCGGTACAGAAAATATGGGCGTCGTCCTGCGTAAAGCCGCGCACACGCATCAAACCATGCAGTGAACCGGAGGGTTCATAACGGTGAACTACACCGAATTCTGCAAGGCGGATAGGTAATTCGCGGTAAGACTTCAGACCGTGCTTGAATATTTGCACGTGGCCGGGGCAATTCATCGGCTTCAAGGCATAAACGCGGTCGTCGTCGGCATCGTCACCTGCAGGCGTTACCTTGAACATATTTTCTTTATACCAACCCCAGTGCCCCGATATTTCCCATAAAGACTTGTCGAGCACCTGAGGAGCATTGACTTCCGAATATCCCTGATCGTCAAGGCGGCGGCGCATATAGCTTACAAGATTTTGGAACATCCTCCAGCCTTTTGCGTGCCAGAAGACAACCCCCGGACCTTCTTCCTGAAAATGGAACAGATCCATTTCACGCCCCAAGCGACGATGGTCGCGTTTTTCGGCTTCTTCGAGCATGTGGAGATAGGCCGCAAGATCCTTTTCATTGGCGAACGCGGTTCCGTAAATACGGGTCAACATCGGATTGTTGGAATCGCCCCGCCAATAGGCTCCGGCGACCTTCATCAATTTGAATGCATTGCCGATCTGGCCTGTCGATTGCATATGAGGCCCGCGACAAAGATCGAACCAATCCCCTTGATGATATATCTTAACGTCTTCGTTTTCCGGAATTGCGTTAACCAGTTCGACCTTATAGAGTTCGCCTTTATCCGCGAAAATCTTTTTGGCTTTTTCGCGCGGCAAAACTTCCTTGGTAAATTTTGCATTGCGCTTGATGATTTCGTGCATTTTCTTTTCGATAACCGGCAGATCTTCAGGCGTAAATGGCTGGTTACGGGCAAAATCATAGTAAAAACCATTTTCGATAACCGGACCGATTGTGACCTGTGTTCCGGGAAAGAGTTCCTGTACTGCTTCGGCTAGAACGTGTGCACAGTCGTGACGAATAAGAGCAAGTGCGCGCGGGTCGTCACGTGTAATAATCTCGATCGAGCCGGATTGTCCGAGTGGATCCGACATGTCACGTAAAATGCCATCAAAGCTGTATGCAACAGCATTTTTTGCCAGTGATTTTGAAATGGATTGTGCGAGTTCCAATCCGGTCATATCGGCGGGATAATCGCGTTTTGAACCGTCAGGGAAAGAAATGGAAACGGTGGAAGACATAAAATTACTCCTAATCCAGTCCCGCCAACGAATGCGGGTGGGGGTGTTGATTGCTCCGGTTGATGACAACAAAGCGGTTTAATGTCTGGTCTTTTATGTTTTCTTTTGAAAAAAAGAAAGTCCTATTCATGTTTCTTTTGCGCAATTTTCCAATAACGCCATGGTGTATACCAGTGATAGGTTTCATCGAGATATGTCGGAACAGGATCAAAGCCGTGGGTTCCGAACGGTCCGCAACGCATAATGCGAAATAAACCCATCCACGAGCCTGCCCACAAGCCATATCTTGCAATTGCTTCAAATGTATATTCGGAACAGGTGGGCAAATGCCGGCATTGGTTGCCGATGAATCCTGAAAGCGTGAGCTGGTAAAGGCGAACCAGTCCGGTTCCCAAAAGTCTTCCCGGTGTTTTGCGCCAGACTCCTGAAAAATTGCGGCTTTCCGACTTCGTCATTCTGTCACTCTTTGTTGCGGGCTTCGATCTGGTCAATGCAATCAACAACGGCATCGAAAGTCAGCATAGTGGAAGGCTGGCGGGCTTTATAGTTTTTTATCGGTTCAAGGCAGGCAAATTCGGCAAATTTTCCGGTTGGTGCAGGACCATTTTCTGTAAGCATGAGCCAGACAGTATTGCGTAAAGAACGCAGTTCTTCACCCGTCGAGCCGATTATATGACTTGCCATAAGTGAAGAGGAAGCCTGCCCCAATGCGCAAGCGCGCACGATATGCGCAAAATCTGTTACAATGCCGTTTTTCATTTTTAAATCAACCGTCACGGTCGATCCACAGATTCGGGAATGTTTTTGTGCCGTCGCATCGGGAGCGTCAAGACGGCCAATTTTATCGATATGCGCCGCAAACCCTAGAATTTTATCGTTATAAATTTCGTCAATCATATTTTGTTGCTCGAAAAACAACCTGTTTTTTATGAACTTACTTTGATTCTGGATATATGTGTCTATATAGGTGTAGTCATTATAACTACCAAGTTTTCTTTGGCGGTAAATCGGAGTTCATTTATGCAATCCCTTCAAAAAAGTCCGAGCGTTGAAACTCATCAAATTGCGAATAAGCGTCCAAGCCGTGAAGAGGCTGAAGCAGCAGTGCGTACTTTACTCCTCTGGGCGGGCGAAAATCCCGACAGGGAAGGGCTTGTCAATACGCCAAAACGGGTCGTTAAGGCTTATGAAGAAATGTTTTCAGGCTATAAACAATCCGCAAAAGAAATTTTAGGAACAGTCTTTGATGAAGTGTCCGGATATAACGATCCCGTTCTTATCAAGGACATTCCTTTCTATTCGCATTGTGAACATCATATGGTGCCGATAATAGGGAAAGCGCATGTCGCCTATATGCCTGATGGTCAAGTCGTCGGTCTGTCGAAAATACCGCGTGTTGTAGACGTTTTTGCAAAACGCTTGCAAACGCAGGAAAGTATCACCGCAGAAGTTGCCGACGCCCTTTATCAATATTTAAAACCTCGCGGCGTAGCTGTGCTCATAGAGGCTGAACATATGTGTATGGCCATGCGAGGCGTCAAAAAACAGGGGTCAACCACTATTACCGCCACATATCGGGGAGCCTACAAGGATAACGTCGAGGCGCAGGTCAATTTTGTCAAGATGATACGCAATCTTTGATTTTAGGGAAAAGAAATTGTCTGAAGAAAAAAATAGCTTGGAAGAAGGTTCGCAGTTTTTACCGAAATTTGATTCACAAGGGTTGCTTACCGCAGTTGTGAGTGATGCCGATGACGGGACGCTGTTGATGGTCGCTTTTATGAACAAAGAAGCACTGGCATTGACACTTGAAACGGGTATTGCGCATTATTGGTCACGATCACGCCAAAAAATATGGAAAAAAGGCGAAAGTTCGGGAAATTTCCAGATCATCGAGGAGATTCGGGTCGATTGCGATCAGGATGCAATCTGGTTGAAAGTTCATGTAGAAGGCGCGGGTGCAACCTGTCATACCGGTCGCAGAAGCTGTTTTTATCGCCGTCTGGAATTGGTCAACGGAAAAGCTACACTTGAAGAAGATGATAAGAAGCGTCTTTTCAATCCGGACGAGGTTTATAAAGCCTGAAAAGCGACGTGTATCGAAAGTCGCTCTCACAAGCCGAAAAAATTATTTCAACCAAAATGTTCAATAAATATGCGGTTTTTTAAAAAAAGGTCTTGTTTTGCTTCTGTCGATTTGTTAAATGCCGCCAGCCGGTTAATTATCGGCTTCTACCATGTGCGGTCGTGGCGGAATTGGTAGACGCGCAGCGTTGAGGTCGCTGTGGGGAAACCCGTGGAAGTTCGAGTCTTCTCGACCGCACCATTTTTTCTTTTATTTTTGAACAGTTTTACTGTTGTGAGATCTAATGCAAACATTTTGTCTCCTCGCAGTTTTTTGGAACTATCAGCTACTAATGCAAGGCAAACAGTTGAATAGCCGGATAAATCGAATTTTTAATTGTTTTGGCTGTCGGAACTAACGGATAGGTTGCCCGAACGGAAAATGTGGATTTTTTAGAACCCGATTAGGACAAGATATAATCAAACTGAAACTAATATTCTAATTTTACAAAATAATTTTATAAAATATTGTTTATACATTTGAAAGAATTATTTTTAGTTATTTGTGCCTATACTATCTATGTGTTTTATAGAGATGCGTTCTTGTCTGTTGTAAAAAATGAAATCGTTTAGAACGTCTATATTTCATATTTTTATGTTAACAAGAAAATTGTTTTTATTGGAAAATATTTACCAAAAAGGCAACTTTTCAAATACAAAGATGAATGATAATGTGACGCGCCAAACTTGGTTAAAAGCGTATTCCTGTTTGTCGGAATGGAAATGGAGACTGTTTGATGGCTGCAAAAGGTAAAACAAAATGGGGTTGGATAGCGATCGGTGTGATTGCTATAGTTGCAGTCTATAGTGGCTTGAAAACCTATCTTCACCCCGGACTGCCCGAAGGTATTGCCATGGGAAATGGCCGCATAGAGGCAACCGAAATCGATATCGCCTCCAAGCTTGCCGGTCGTATTCAGGATATTACGGTAAGAGAGGGCGATTTCGTCAATATTGGTGATGTGGTTGCCCATATGGACACCGACAATTTGCAGGCGCAATTGCGTGAAGCTCAAGCCCAATTGAAACGCGCTGTCATTAATGTTGATACGGCAAAGATGGAAGTGGAACAACGTCAGGCCGAACAGGAAGCCGCCGAAGCGACAGTGGCTCAAAACGAAGTCCAGCGCGATAATTCCAATCGACGTTATCAACGTTCAGCCACATTGCAGCAAAAAGGCACGGTTTCGACACAGGTCAGAGATGACGATCAGGCAACCTATGACGGTGCTCTGGCGGCTGTTGCAGCCTCGAAAGCACAATTGGCAGCGGCAAAAGTTGCTGTTTCTACCGCAAAAGCCAATGTCGTGAATGCGGAAGCCGCAGTCGACGCGGCAAAAGCAACGATCGAACGTATCCAGTCTGACATCAATGACAGTGAATTGAAAGCAACCCGGTCGGGAAGAATACAATATCGCATAGCTCAACCCGGCGAGGTAGTAGCAGCAGGTGGGCGTGTGCTTAATCTGGTCGATCTGGGTGATGTCTATATGACATTTTTCTTGCCCACCAAAGTTGTTGGCAAAATCGCAATTGGTACGGAAGCGAGAATCGTACTTGACGCTGCTCCCCAATATGTCATTCCGGCTAATATTTCCTTTGTATCCGATGTGGCGCAATTCACGCCAAAAACAGTGGAGACAGCCGAAGAGCGCACCAAGCTGATGTTTCGTGTTCGCGCCCAAATTCCACAAAATCTGTTGGAAAAATATATAAAACAGGTCAAAACCGGTTTGCCCGGAGTGGCCTATGTGAAGACCGACCCGAACGCAAAATGGCCAAAGATTGTTAGTACACCAGTAGTTCAATGACAGAGCCTTCAAAAATCACGAAACCGGAATCAGGTGAACCAGTTGTAAAACTGGAAAGTGTCCGTTTGGTCTACGGCGAGAAGATTGCGCTTGACGGGATTGATCTCGACGTACCGTCCGGTAAAATGATCGGTATGATCGGCCCTGACGGTGTTGGTAAATCAAGTCTTCTGTCGCTGATTACCGGTGCGCGCGAAATTCAGGAAGGAACCGTTTACGTGTTGGGCGGTGATATGCGTGACAAACAACATCGCCTCGATGTTTGTCCGGATATTGCCTATATGCCTCAAGGCTTGGGAAAAAATCTTTATCCGACCTTGTCTGTTCAGGAAAACGCGGATTTCTTCGCGCGGCTTTTCGGGCAGGGTAAAGAAGAACGTGGTGCGCGTATTGCCGAACTCTGCGAGAGAACGGGTCTTAACGGTTTTGAAGATCGTCCGGCCGGCAAACTATCCGGCGGCATGAAACAAAAACTTGGTCTTATTTGTTCGCTTATTCATGACCCGAAGCTTCTTGTGCTCGATGAGCCTACAACGGGTGTCGACCCGTTATCCAGACGGCAATTCTGGGATTTGATTGACGATATTCGCAAAGAACGTTCCGATATGAGCGTGATGGTGGCCACTGCCTATATGGAAGAGGCCGCACGGTTCGATTGGTTGATTGCCATGTATAATGGTAAAATTCTGGCAACAGGTACACCTGCCGAACTGCTTGAACAGACAAAAACCAAGACACTGGATGAAGCATTTATCGCACTTATGCCTCAAGAAGAGCAAAAGGGGCATGTGGAAGTTGTTATTCCGCCGCGTAAAGAAACAGGCAACGAGGAAATAGCGATTGAAGCTGATGGTCTCACACAGCGTTTTGGAGATTTTACCGCTGTCGATCATGTCAGCTTTCGTATCAAAAAAGGCGAGATTTTCGGTTTTCTTGGGTCCAACGGGTGCGGAAAAAGCACAACCATGAAAATGCTTACCGGACTTCTTCCGGCGACGGAAGGCACTGCCAAACTGTTCGGTCGTCAGATAAATGCCAATGACATGGAAACGCGGCGTCATGTTGGCTATATGAGTCAGGCTTTTTCGCTTTATGCCGAATTGACTGTTCTCGAAAATTTACAGCTTCACGCAAAACTTTTTGAAATTCCTGCGGAAAAGGTCAAAGAACGCATGCAGGCGATGATTGACCGGTTCGAGCTGAAAGATGTGCTCAACGCCATGCCTGATTCTTTGCCGCTTGGTATCAGACAACGTATGTCGCTGGCTGTAGCGTTGCTGCATGAGCCGGAAATTCTTATCCTTGATGAACCGACTTCCGGTGTTGATCCGATTGCGCGCGATCAGTTGTGGCAACAACTTGGCGAGTTATCGCGCAACGATAATGTGACAATTTTTATCACAACCCATTTTATGAATGAAGCCGAGCGATGCGACCGCATTTCTCTTATGCATGCCGGCAAGGTTTTGATTACCGATAAACCTTCTGAAATTGTTAAATCGAAAAATGCTGACACGCTGGAAGAAGCGTTTATCGAATATTTGCAGGATGCGATTGATAAGCAGAATGCCGGGAAAAAGGCAAAAGCCGATGAAACCAAGGCCGCCGCTGAGAACAGCGCGGAAAAATCGCATGTGACAGCGGAGAACGCGAAAAGTTCCGATAATGATAATCCGGTCGATGTCAAAAAAACACACGGAGACCGTTTTAAACGACGTTTCGATTTTATGCGGATGATGAGTTATGCCAATCGCGAGGCGCTCGAACTGCGTCGCGACCCGATACGTGCAACGATGGCGTTGCTTGGCAGCGTTATTTTGATGTTCGTTATCGGTTATGGTATCAACATGGAAGTCGAAAATTTGACTTTTGCAGTGCTCGATCATGACCAATCGGTAATCAGTCGCGATTATGTGCAACAGATTTCCGGTTCCCGTTACTTTATCCAGAAAAAAGACATCGTTGATTATGATGATCTTGATGCAAGAATGCGATCGGGCGAAATCAGTCTTGCTATCGAAATTCCGCCCGAATTCGGCAAGGATATGGAACGCGGACGCAATGTGGAAGTCGGCGCATGGATTGACGGAGCAATGCCGCTCCGCGCCGAAACCGTGCGTGGCTATGTGCGGGGTATGCATGCTTTATGGTTGCAGAACAAGGCGCGAACTTTGCAAGGCAAAGCCGCAACTATGGGCGATTATCATCTGGAGGTTCGCTACCTTTATAATCCCGGCATAGAAAGTCTTACGGCCATGGTTCCGGCCGTTATCCCGATTTTGCTTCTGATTATTCCTGCTATGCTTGCAGCTTTGTCGGTTGTGCGCGAAAAGGAAATGGGCTCGATTATCAATCTCTATGTCACTCCGGTAACAAGGTTGGAATTTCTGGTTGGAAAACAACTTCCTTATATCGGCCTTGGTCTTATCAATTGTATTTTGCTGTGGTTGTTTGCGGTATTTATTTTCAGAGTGCACTTCACCGGCGGTATCCTGACATTCATGTTCGCAGGGCTGCTTTATGTGGCGTTTTCAACGGCATTCGGGCTTTTGATTTCAACCTTTATGAATAGCCAGATTGCTGCAATTTTCGGTGCTGCCGTTTTGACTATTTTACCGGCAACACAATTCTGCGGCTTGATGGATCCGGTAAGCTCCCTTCAAGGAGCTGGCCGGTTAATCGGCGATATTTATCCGACAACCTATTTCATACTGATTTCGCGTGGCACATTTGCCAAAGCCCTTCAGTTCCATGATCTTGTCGGTTCATTTATTCCACTCATACTGGCAGGTCCGATTTTGGTCATCATAGCCTCGTGGCTTACTAAAAAACAGGCGAAGTAAAGTCATGAAGTTAAATCATATTCTGGATTTGGGAATCAAAGAATTGCTCGGCGTTTTCCGTGACCCGATGCTCTTGGTTCTGATTGTCTACGCGTTCACAATATCCATTTATATATCGGCTAACGCAACGCCTGAAACTTTGAACAAAACTCCTATCGCGATCGTCGATGAAGATAGTTCACCTTTGTCGACACGTATTGCCACTGCATTTCTCCCGCCATATTTCATAACCCCCGAAGACATCGACCAATCCGAACTCGATTCCCGTATGGATCAGGGAATAGATACATTTGCTGTCGATATTCCGCCGAATTTTCAAAGGGATGTGCTTGCCGGACGCTCTCCGGCCATACAGCTTGATGTCGATGCGACACGTACGACGCAAGCTCTCACCGGTTCACAATATATCCAGCAAATTGTTGATGCTGAAGTGAAAGAGTTTGTCTCCCATTATCGCTCGAAAGAGCCGCAGCAGGTTTCGTTGACGTTACGTGCACGTTTCAATCCGGAATTAGAAAAATCGTGGTTCGGTTCGATTATCAATGTGATTGATAATGTGACAATGTTATCCATCATTTTGACAGGAACTGCGCTTATCCGTGAACGCGAACATGGAACTGTCGAACATCTTCTTGTTATGCCGGTCACACCGACCGAAATTATGATTTCAAAGGTGTGGTCAATGGGATTGATCGTTCTCGTTGCTGCAACATTTTCGTTGATCGTTATTGTGGAAGGCTTGTTAAAAGTGCCGATTGAAGGCTCTGTCATGCTATTTCTTGCCGGAACTGTTTTGCATCTTTTTGCAACGACATCCATGGGCATTGCCCTTGCGACCGTTGCCGGTTCGATGCCGCAATTCGGTCTGTTGCTCATGCTGGTACTTATGCCTTTGCAAATCCTGTCAGGTGGTATTACTCCGCGTGAAAGCATGCCGGAAATTATCCAGAATATCATGCTTGCCGCGCCGAACACGCATTTTATTATGATGGCTCAATCAATTCTTTATCGTGGTGCCGGTTTTACGGTTGTCTGGGAAAACTTTGCGGCTTTAGCCGTGATCGGATCTGTGCTATTCGCGTTCTCTCTCAATCGGTTCAGGGCTACACTTAAATGAGAAAAACAATTTTGGCTCGATATATTTGTTTCTTTGTTTGTCTTGTTTTTTTAACAAATTGCGGTGGATCACGAGCCGTTTTATGGCATGGAAAAAATGCGACACCGGCAACGGTGGCCGCTCAAAATGCGGCTATTCGGAAACCCGGTAAGCCGAAGGCAGTGGTTCCTGTCTATGTTGCTACAAGCAGGCAGTCGCAAAACGATTATTCGGAACCGTTCGGAATAAAAAGATCGAAAACGTTGAATTACGCGCGCGTTGACGTTGGCATTCCCCAAAAACATAAAAAAGGCGAGGTTGAAACAAACGGTTACAAACCGGATCTGGAAAATTATTTCTCTGCGGTTAATGTTGTTAAATATGACGGTCGCGAGGCGTTCAAACAACAACTGAATAATGCGCTCGACAAAAAGCCCAAGGGAAAGCGGGAAATATTTTTATTTATCCATGGCTATAACAACAATTTTGCCGACAGCACATTCAGAGCAGCACAATTTGCATATGATTATTCATTAAACGCTGTTACTGTTCATTATTCCTGGCCTTCGGGTGGCTCTATCCCGCTTTACGTCTATGATCGGGATAGCGCCGATTTTGCCCGCGACGGACTTGCCGATCTGCTAACTTTATTAAGTGAAACAGATGCCAACGAGATTACCGTTGTTGCCCATTCGATGGGCAATTACGTAACCATGGAGGCATTGAGAAGTCTAGCTCTTCAGGGCAAACGATACCCGATTGATCGCATTTCAAGTTTCCTTATGGCAGCACCGGATATTGATGTTGATGTGTTCGAGCGGCAGCTCAAAGACGTGAAAAAAATGCCGCAACCGACCGCTGTGCTTGTTTCGCGTAAAGACAAGGCGTTGGCTGTTTCCGGCCGACTGGTGGGAGGGCATGCAAGGGTAGGGGATGGCTCCAGCATACCGCTTCTGCAGAAAAACGGAATTGCCGTTCTTGATCTATCCGATGTCGATGGTGGCGCACATAATGTATTCGCTTCGTCTCCGACTTTAATGGCACTTGCTCACGACGGTTCGCTTTCAACGTCAATGATGAAAGAAACCAGTGAAACCGGAGGACAACAGATGATTGATGATAGCGGAAACATTTTGAGAGGTACGACAAATCTCATTTTCTATACGCCTGCTCGAATTATTTCTGCTGTTAGTCAGAATTGAAACAAACCGGATTGAAAAATCGAGCGCTAAGCATAGAGATAAGCCGTGGAGCGGTTTATCTCGATAATGCAACAGGTTGGTCACAGTGTTTTCAAGGGTAGTTAAACGTTTTATATGCATTTTAGCGTCGATGGCCGCTATATTAGTTATTGTCACGTCGGCGCAGGCAGAATTCGATAACGGTGCCTTTGTCAAACGTTTCTCAGAAGCCTTCGGGAAATCGGTTACTGTTTCCCATACTGGAATTGCGGGCAATAAAGATCGTTTGACTTTAGACGATGTCCGTATAACCGGAACGCCACTCTCGCCGGATACTTCATTAGGACGGGTCGAATTTTCAGGAATTCAGGAACAGGAACACGGAGCCTATTCCATCAAAAAAATTGTGTTACCGCAGATTGTCTATATCTATGAAGGAAATACTATACGGGTTTCCGGCATTACCTTGAATGATGTAACATTTCCGCCAAACAAGGGAATTTACAATCAGGATACAGGTTTCAGGTATAAAACCGGACAATTCAAGAATTTGGAATTGTTTGATAATAAAAAAAAGCGGTTAGGTCTTCTGGAAAATGGGGCAATTGCTCTTCACCCGTCAATACGCGCAAACCCGATTGATTTTGTTATAAACATCAAAAAAATAACCGTCTTCGTCGACAATTTCCCTGAAGGCTCGACCCGTCAGGATTTTATCTCGATGGGTTATAAGAATGCAACCGGACGGCTTGATATAGCCGGAGCCTATGGTGGCTATCTTTCGATGATGGATTTGAAACATTTCCATCTTTTACTGGATAAAGGTGGCGTTCTCGATGTCAGCTTGAAGATGGATGGTATGACACTTGATTCCTTGCTCACAGTGGTCACGTTGCAACGCGAAAATGAACACGGGCACATAAAGTCGACACAGATGTGGCTTGGTATGTTGGCACAAGTGCAACGTTACAATTTTTACGGCGGAAAATTACGTTTTGAAGATCATTCTCTTACAGGGAAACTCGTTGCTACCGAAGCGAAGCGAATGGGAATCGACGGAAATGCGTTGAAAACAAAGTGGAAGAATAGTCTGCCCGGTTGGCTGGCTTTTGCAAAAGATACCAACTTTGAAGCCGACGCTCAAAAAGCTATAACCACCTATCTGGACGCTCCACATTCTCTAACCGTTTCATCTACGCCGATGGATAGATTGCCGGTTATCATGCTGGCAATTTCAGGAAAACTTAGCCCGAAAGAGCTTGTGCGCGAACTGAATCTTGCAATTTATGCCAATAAATAATCGGGTATTTTCCCGTTCGGACGATATGGACAATTGTTCATTATCCGATATTCTTTATCGCGTGTTCAGTTTTGACTGATTGATTTGAATTGACCAAATCCTGAGCTTTACAACATGAATTATCGTCGCTGTTGTTATCAACCGGCACGAGGTCTTCATAGAAAAATGTAGTTTGGATAATCCGGCTCGCGATTTCCTGGCAATAATAGAATTCAATCGTAATTAAAAATGGCTGCCATCCCGTATTACCCGACTATTTCTGATGTACTCTTCTCGCTCACCTTCTGATACAGCGGTTGACTTATCTTCAGGAATTTCCGATTGCCTGCGCAAAGATAAGATGATGAAAATTCAACTGTCGGCAATTATCGACTGTCGGTTATAAAAAATATCGGCACTTAATTTTAATTGCTTTCATACTATTCTGCTACGGCTTGAAGCCCGCATCATAGCAAAACATCGACGACGAATTTTTGTTCAGCCGGTATTTCACACAATTTATCCGGTCGATAAGCCAAAGTCCGGTTTTGTGAAGCAATCGGTTAAAAAGAGAAAGGGTTGGTGGAGCTAAGCGGAATCGAACCGCTGGCCTCTTGCGTGCGATGCAAGCGCTCTCCCAGCTGAGCTATAGCCCCGTCCTACAAGGTTTGTTTTCCTCTAGGGGGTATTAAAGTGCAACGCATTGAAGATCAAGAGCCATTTTGAATTCAGGTCAATAATCGAACAATTTTATCAAAACCGACCAATAAAAAAGGAGGCGGAAGCCGCCTCCTTTCGCAATATTTGAAAATGAAAACAATCAACCGGCTTTGCGCGGTTCGATAAATACTTCAACAGGAGGCAGAGATCCTGTGAATTTTTCAATTTCGACAACGGCGGTCTGGCCGCAATTGGCTTGCGCCAATTTAGAGGTCGATACACTGGTCGTGAGGTTGTTCACATCACCGTACCGGCAGAGAGTTTTTGCTTCTCTCGGATTGACCGGATCATACCAACCGCCTTCATTGATACGGATAACGCCAGGCCGGATAACATCGGTTACCTTGATGCCGACAAGAATCTGACCACGATCGTTATAAGCGCGAGCAATGTCACCATCTTTCAAGCCGCGTGCTTCCGCATCTTTCGGGTTGATCCAGCAAGGTTCACGCCCACCTATTGCATATTTTTCCCTTAATTTCGTGCCGCACAATTGGGAGTGCAGACGGTAAATCGGATGGTTTGAAGCAATATGCAGCGGATATTTTGTTGTGGGTCCGTCAAGGCGTTCGATCGGCTCCATCCAGGTTGGATGGGGAGGGCAATCGTCATAATGCATCTTCTCGATATTAAGCGAGTAGATTTCGATTTTGCCAGAAGGAGTTCCGAGAGCGTTAAGCAGCGGATCCTCACGGAAATCGGCATAACGCACAAACTGTTTCTGTGCATCTTTGACGGGGAAGCCCAAAGCTTCTTCACTTTGCCAGAACGTATCGAAGACCGGCATTTCCATGCCCTTGGCACGGGATTCAAGACGGGCTGCTTCATAGAAGCTCTTGATCCAGTCCATTTCATTCATGCCTTCGGTGTATTCTTCCCGTTTGCCGAGACGTTCACAAATATCGGCGAAAATGTCGAAGTCGGAACGTGCTTCATACATCGGTTCGACAAGTTTCTTCATGGGAACAATATGGCTTAATGCATAGTCACCCAATTGTTCGATGTCATTGCGTTCATAGGAAGTTGTGACCGGCAAAACGATGTCGGCATGACGTGCCGAGGCGGTCCATTGGAAATCATGAACAACAAATGTATCCAGTTTTTTCCAAGCTTCGACCATTTCGTTACGGTTCTGCTGATGCGAGAACGGATTACCACCCGCCCAATAAACCATATGAATTTCAGGCAGAACAATATCCGACCCGTTATATTTGATGGTTCTGCCAGGGTGGAGCAGCGCTTCCACAAGCCGACAAACCGGAATGGCATTGGATTTAGGTTGGCAAGCAGATTCGGTAGAACCCGGATGGCAACCGGCAGGCAGATCTGTTACCTCGGCTGCAGGACCATCTGTAATACCACCCAGAATCGGACTTGTGGCTGTTGGTGTGCCGCCGCTGCAATAGTGGTAGCTAAAACCGAAACCGCCACCGGGAAGGCCGATTTGACCGAGCATCGAACACAATGTTACCAACATCCAGTGGGCTTGTTCGCCATGGTGTTGACGCTGGATAGACCATCCGGCTGCAATCATTGTACGGTTCTTGGCAAAGTCACGAGCAAGCTGTTTTATTGTGCCCGCATCTATGCCGCAAATCTTTGACGCCCATTCTGCGGTTTTCGGCGTGCCATCTTCTTTGCCGATAAGATAGGCAAGGAACTTGTCGAAGCCGACTGTATATTTTTTCAGAAAATCTTCGTCATGAAGCTTTTCTGCGTAGAGTGTGTGGGCAATACCGAGCATCATTGCAACGTCGGTCTGCGGGCGGGGAGCCAGCCATTCACCATCCAGATATTGACAGGTTTCTGTTTTGATAGGATCAATGCAGATAACCCGAATACCGGCTTTCTTGACTTCCTCAAGGCCGACAAACGCGCCATGGTCGGCAATCAGCCAGCCGATCTGGTCGGTATTGACAGGGTTACAACCCCAGAAAACAAGCGTTTTTGTGTTGTCGCGAACAACATCCCATGATGTACATTGTTCATAGACTTCCAAAGATCCGACAACGTGAGGCAGAATAACCTGTGCCGCTCCCGTCGAATAATCGCCGAGCGAGTTGACAAAACCACCGGTTGTTTTCAGCATTCTGCGCAAAAGTGTCCGGCAATTATGGAATTTGCCAACGCTTTTCCAGCCATATGAACCACCGAAAACGCCGTTTGATCCGTATTTCTTGCGCACGCGCGTGAGTTCACCGGCTACAAGGTCAATAGCCTTTTCCCAGCTCACGCGAACAAAGTCGCCTGTGCCACGCCCTTCAGGATCTGCACCGGGACCTTGTTCAAGCCAGGCGCGACGAACCATCGGATATTTGATGCGCGACGGCGAATAGATGGAATCCATCATTCCTTGCAACATAGGAGTGGGATGCGGATCCTGTTCCCAAGGCGTAACTTCAACCAGACGGCCTTGGTCAACACGACCGCGGAAAACGCCCCAGTGGCTGCCCGACATAGTCAGTTTCGTGCCGGATTGTGCCTGTGCGCCACGTGTGAGAAGTGAACCGCTCGCGGCACCCACCATCGTCAACATAGCACTACTTTTGAGAAATGAACGACGATTCATTTCCGGCAGGGTGATTTTTGTTTTGTCGAATGACATAGCATTCTCCTAGTGTTTAATGTTGTCTTGGTTGCCATAAAGGCGACTGAAAGACGAAAGATAAATAATAAGCAAGTCGACCAGGCGGGCATAGAGACTATGACCAGCCACCTTACCCAGCGCTGAACTCATTTCAGGAAGCCATAGAAAGAGACGTGAAGTAACATCTGCTATGACTTTCTGTTCGTGTTGGCGGAAAGCTTCAGCCAATGCGGCCAATTCCAATGAAATATGATCGGCCGGTTCTTTACAAGATGCACTTACCGAAACATCAAGTTTCTGCAAAACATCCAGCATTTCAACATAAGGAGCCTGAAAAAGTCTTCCGTTTTCATCCCGATAATAACTTTCATACGGAGGAACAGAAAGCGGGCCGGAAGCACCATCAAACAAACTGATATATTGTTGCGAAAGCTGGTGGTTAAGCACTTCTGGAGAATGACTGCGGAATAAATCCGCAATCATTTTTGTTAATTCGGTTGCACCGAGTTCTTTACCGAATTCACCCAGAAAAGTCATAACGGAATGCGATTGACATTCTTCGAGAAGTTCGATGCTTGGTGGCGCTATGAACAATCTGGCGAACCAATCGATTATTCTGGCCTCTGCTTGATCTTCATTGGATGTCATTTGACGTTCAGCGTTAAATGACGCTTCTGATTGAACAACAGCCATCAATGTGCCTCTTCACCTTCATTAACATCTTTTGAATGGTTCTGGAGATAGCTCAAAAGCAAGCGATACTGATCCGGTGTCAAGGAAGTATAACGCTTCATTGCATTCAAATTGCCGATCCATTGATTGGCAAGCAAATGTCCTGCTTCGGGTAGTGAATGGCAGACGCTACATGTCGAACTGAAAAGATCAGACGTATAGGCCCACATATCTCCGAGAGAAACATTGACATCTTTATCGCTTGTCCACAATTCAAGGCTTACAGGATACCATGTTTGCTTGGTTTCAGGATCAACAACAGCCTTGCCAAGCTTATAGGATGCCATAGCCTTGTCGCCCAGAACCGCATACATAATTCGCTGACCTTGCAGGGCATAGACAACAGATGGTGCTCCATCCATTTGCCAACCATCCAGACGTACCTTCAACTTGTCGCCTTTATGTTCGAGAACTGAAAGTTTTGCCGCCGCCAATAATTTGCCGTCTTCATCTCCGGAACCATTCTCGTCAATATAGAACGGTTTTGTGTAGACCGAATAAACTGTATCTGCATTTTTAACAGCATTATCGGACGATGTCGGCAATGTCACATCAAGCTTGTTGGTTTGTGGCAACATAACAATTTTTGATGTGTGGTTTGATTGCGGTTGTCCGGGAGCAGGCAGATCGACACCGGGGAGGGTTTTGATATAAGCAGCCATGGCACGGAGATCTTCATCGGGAAGCTGTTTCGTGTTTTTAATGACTTCTGCCATATCGCCACCGGCAACTTTATTGATCGGGCTCTTGCCGGTCTTCAAATAATTGAAGATGGAGTTCTCGGCCCAGAATTTGATACCGGTATCGTCCTGACTGATATTCGGGAAATGCCCGTTACCATCAGGTGTAGCACCACCGCCATAACGTAGATTGCTTTTTATTACACCCATAAAATTACGGGTTGAATGGCATTCGGCACAGTGACCCGCACCTTCAACGAGATAACGTCCGCGTTCAAGCAGGGCTTCCTCGTCTTTTGTTTCCTTGGTGTTGGTAGTCGCAGTGACTTGCATTGGTGGCAATGCTTTGCCGTCAAGAAAAGCCAAACGCCAAACGCCAACACCACGACGCATATTGAAAGGAAATTTCAAATCATGATCGGGTGCAGCACCTTGAACAGGTTCAAGCGATTTGATGTAGGCAAACAGGTCGCGGACATCGTTCGCTGTCAAACGTTGATATGATGTATAAGGAAATGCCGGATAGAGGTTTTGACCGTCAGGCATAATGCCATTAGGACCAACACCTTCACGTACAGCTTTGGTAAACTCGGCAAGTGTCCAGTTACCTATACCGTCTTTTTTATCCGACGAAATATTGGGCATAT
This sequence comes from Bartonella sp. B10834G3, assembly GCF_016102505.1. Lineage (NCBI taxonomy): Bacteria > Pseudomonadati > Pseudomonadota > Alphaproteobacteria > Hyphomicrobiales > Bartonellaceae > Bartonella > Bartonella sp. B10834G3. The sequence goes on along the minus strand of NZ_JACFOM010000002.1, from coordinate 452,906 downwards.
AAAAACGCCCGAATTCAGTATCCAAGGCACGCCCGCCACCTAACTTCAACGGATTGTCCTGATTAGGGGAAGCATGACAAGTCGAGCAGTCGCTGGCTACAAATACAACGCGACCATTTTCCAGATCCGGCGCAGTATTGTCAGCTACGTCTCGTGTGGGATGAGTAAGTGACCATGTGATCGGGGAGGTAAGAACAAAAAAACCTACGATCCCTATAACAACAAGAACCAAAAACCATCGGGTTAGCCGTTTCATATTTTTGGCATCCTTCTATGCAATTTTATATTCAATTTTCTCTTTCGACATTTGAAACCTGTTTCTACCTCCGCAACAGGAATGCCCTGATATTCAAGTTAAAACTAAATGTGACGACACACTTATAATAGCTAAATATCACGATTTCGTGACGGATTGAACATTTTCCCCAAAAACCGATTTGAATAATTTTATGCTTTAAAAACAGCAAGTTGTTAGTTGATTTATATCAATTCCAGGTAAAAATGCCTTTTTTCAATCCTATTTTGAAACAATTTACATTAGCCGGAGAATAAAAATAAAAAGCTGAATATTTTATTCATATTTCATCCGGGTTTCGTTTATGAGACGTGAGTCTCGATTGGAAAATGAATCCACATTTCGGGTTGGGATAAGAACAATAGTCCAGAAAATTCACCTCCAGTTTTTTGCCAATGAACGATAAAGAGGGGCAAACATTGATAACGGGAAAGGCAAGATATGCAGATCTTGCCTGTTCAATGATTGGCCGAACAATTTGTTCCGATAGCATTTCGACGTTTTGATTTTTCCATTTTTTTATTCAATCCGGCGTTTGAATATCCGATAAATTTGAGCAGTATGGTCGCCAAACAATGATAATCGCAGATCGGGGAAGTAAGAGGAAAGCCCGGACACTTGAAAAATAAATCCGAATGAACCGCCCGATCAAATTGGCGGGTCTTTTTGTTATGTATCGGTTATTTTTTGTTCTGTATCGGTTATAATGAACCGGTTTATTACCGGAGTTCATAAGCGATGGCAATCAACTCACGCGTTCTTTGAACACTGTCATCACTTTTAAACATATCTCTCGTTGATTGGAAAGTTGTTCTTGGTAACGGATATTTCCGTTAACATAACGAACCCGTTTTCAGAAAAAAATAAACCGGAAAAAAAGCGTTCCGGTTTAATGAACACAATATGTTTGTCTCTTTGATCGAATTACTACAAGAAATTGATTGTTGTTAAAAATAAAATAATTATAAATTAAAAAATGCCTTTTTGTCTATAATCGGAACAATAAAATAAAAAATATAAATAAAGAATATAGTAATTTTCTGTTTTTTGTTTATAGTGAAGGAGGAGAGGGGTATTTTTGCGGGATAAAATGTAAAAATTTTCAAAAGTGAACTTGCTCGACAAGAAAAATTTTCCATATCGTTATGAGTGCGCGAAATAGCGCATCTATTCAAAATTCGTCAAAACCAACTACAGAATACGTGAAGTGATTGTTTGATTTTTGGATAATATTCACGTGTTCCTAGCCAATGAAGGAGACCATCATGGCAAAGACGATGCAAGCCGCAGTTGTGCGGGAATTCGGAAAGCCCCTTACCATTGATGAAGTACCAATTCCGGAGCCGGGAGATGGCATGATTCAGGTGAGTGTGCAAGCTTGTGGTGTTTGCCACACAGATTTGCATGCAGCACACGGGGATTGGCCGGTCAAGCCCAAGCCGCCTTTTATTCCCGGCCATGAGGGTGTCGGCTACGTATCGGCTGTAGGCCGCGGTGTCAAACACGTAAAAGAAGGTGACCGGGTTGGCGTGCCTTGGCTATACACTGCATGCGGATGTTGTTCACATTGTCTCGCCGGTTGGGAAACGCTCTGCGAACACCAGTTGAACACGGGCTATTCTGTTAACGGAGCGTTCGCTGATTATGTCGTTGCCGATCCGAATTATGTAGGACATTTACCCTGCAATATCGGCTTTAACGAAATTGCTCCAATTCTATGTGCCGGTGTTACTGTTTATAAAGGTCTTAAAGTAACCGATGCAAAACCGGGCAATTGGGTAGGTATTTCGGGTATTGGTGGCCTCGGTCACCTCGCAGTGCAATATGCTAAAGCTATGGGGTTCAATGTTGCAGCAATTGATGTTGCCGACGATAAAATCGAACTGGCCAAGCAATTGGGTGCCGACGTTGGTATCAATGTCACGAAACATAACGATCCAACCGCCGAATTGCGCAAACTTACCGATGGTGGCGTGCATGGTATGTTGGTCACAGCCGCATCTCCGAAAGCCTTTGAACAAGCTTTGGGTATGGTTCGCCGCGGCGGTACTCTGGCAATGAACGGCTTACCGGCCGGTAGTTTTCCGGTTTCGATATTCAATATGGTTCTCAATGGCGTGACACTGCGCGGCTCGATTGTGGGCACCAGACTTGATTTGCAGGAAGCTTTGGATTTTGCAGAAGCGGGAAAAGTCAAGTCCCATATTTCGACTGATAAGCTCTCCGATATCAACCATATTTTTGACAATATGATTGCAGGCAAAATCGAAGGACGTGTGGTCCTTGATATGACAAAATAAAGTTCAGGGAAAACGTGATTTGCTAATCTTTGCGGGCCTGTCATATCAGGCCCGTTTTTTTAAGATGTTATTTTATTTCGAGAAGCATTTTCCGGTTCAATATCCAATCAGATCTTTCACGATTTTTCGGGGTGACTTGAAGATCGTTAGCGAGCCTAAATTGCAAGTCAAAGACAGTTGCTGTAGTCGGTGCGAAATTAAAATTTTAATACCGGCATTGACCGTGTTTGTTATGGCAACCTCTCGTCAAAAACACAAATTATAGTCAATTGTTGAAAGCGTTCGGCTGTCTGGCCAAATGACGAGTTATCTAAAACAATTTCTAAACGTTCGTTCTTGATAGAGAGTGTTTTTGCTGCCCGACAAAAACCATCTGAAATTCGCCAATATTCGAGGTTGCCGAACTACCCGCCGCCGGGGATGGGCGCTGCCACGTTCTGCAAGTTGGACTTACGTCAAACCGATATTGTTATAGACGCGGTATGGAAATGAAAATTCACCATTCAAAATTGTGTTTTTATATATCCGCAAAGCTTTATTGATATTCACAGTTAAATTTGTTTCGTCAACTAATACTATAGACAACAGTCGATAAATAATAATAAAAAATAATTCGGCTGCTTTTGTTGGAAGGTCGAAGTAACATAAGCAGGTATTTTTTCCCGAAGAATTTCAGGAGGAGGGGAAATATGGAGACCATTCGGAAACCTTTAACCGCCACTCAAGCAATAATTCTCGTTATATTGGCAATCTTGGGTGCTTTTTCGCTGGGATATATAGCACTTCAACGTGGAGAAGCCATCAATGCCATGTGGATTGTCGTTGCTGCCGTTTGCGTCTATCTTGTTGCTTACCGTATTTATGGATTATTCATTTCCGGTGTTGTTCTGAAGGCAGACAGAACGAGAATGACCCCTGCTTATCGTCGAAATGACGGGCTTGATTATGTTCCTACTGACGAGAAAATCCTTTTTGGTCACCATTTTGCGGCAATAGCCGGTGCAGGACCGCTTGTGGGACCCGTGCTTGCTGCTCAAATGGGCTATTTACCGGGTTTATTATGGATATTGGCAGGATGCGTGCTTGCGGGCGCCGTGCAGGATTTTATGGTGCTCTTCATCTCGACCCGAAGGGACGGGCGCTCGCTTGGCGAACTCGTTCGTGAGGAAATGGGAGATGTCGCCGGTGTCATTGCACTTATTGCCTGTTTCATGATTATGATAATCATTCTCGGTGTTCTGGCAATGGTGGTTGTGAAAGCTTTGGCCGGTAGCCCATGGGGAACCTATACAGTCGGTTTTACCATTCCTCTCGCCTTTTTTATGGGAATTTATCTGAGATATATCCGTCCGGGCAGAATTGGTGAGGTTTCGGTGATCGGCCTTGTGTTTCTGCTGTTCGGTATTGTGTCGGGCGGCTGGATAAAAGACAGCAGCATTGCATCGTGGTTCACCTATGAGGCAACAACACTCACTTTAATGATTATTATATATGGTTTTATTGCTGCGGTTTTACCTGTTTGGCTATTGCTCGCCCCGCGCGATTATCTTTCGACCTTCTTGAAGATTGGAACAATTATCGCTTTGGCAATCGGCATTATTGTTGTTCGCCCGATGCTCGAAATGCCGGCTCTTACAAAATATGTAGACGGTACCGGGCCAGTCTGGGGAGGCGATCTTTTTCCATTTCTGTTCATTACAATTGCCTGTGGGGCGGTGTCCGGTTTTCATGCGCTTATTTCTTCAGGGACAACACCGAAAATGTTGGCGAATGAAGAACAAGCCTGTTTCATCGGCTATGGCGGCATGTTGATGGAATCTTTTGTTGCCATTATGGCGTTGATTGCGGCGAGTGTTATCAATCCGGGCGTTTATTTTTCGATGAATGCGCCGTTAAGCGTGCTTTTACCTGAAGGAACAGGAGATTTGGTCCAATCGGCTGCAACCGTTGTTTCAAGTTGGGGATTTCAGGTCACGCCTGAAATGCTGACAAATATAGCAAATGAAGTTGGAGAAAAGTCGATCGTTGCCAAAACCGGTGGAGCGCCGACGCTCGCTGTCGGTATGGCGCATATTTTACATAATGCTCTCGGTGGCTGGATGAGCATGTCATTCTGGTACCATTTTGCCATTTTGTTTGAAGCGCTTTTCATCCTCACCGCTGTTGATGCAGGAACCCGTTCTGCCCGCTTTATGCTACAGGATCTTCTTGGTATTGTGTTCCCCCATATGCGCAAAACGGACAATCTTTTTGCCAATCTGGTCGCCACGGCGCTCGTCGTACTTATGTGGGGATATTTTGTCTATCAGGGAGCGGTTGACCCCAAGGGCGGAATTTATTCTCTTTGGCCATTATTCGGCATAGCCAATCAGATGCTTGCAGCGGTAGCACTGCTCTTGTGTGCAGTTGTACTGTTCAAAATGAAGCAGCAGCGCTATGCGTGGGTTGCAATTCTTCCTGCAACATGGCTTTTCATTTGTACCATGACAGCCGGTTGGCAAAAGGTATTTGACGCCAAGCTCAGTTTCTTTGTTGCGGCAGCGAAAGCCACAAACAAACAATTGGCTTTGGGTAATTATATCAATGGCATTTTGACGGCATTGTTTATGTTAGTGGTTCTGGCTTTGACGTTATTTGCTATCAGGTCTGCCATTAAAGCTATGAAGAGTGATAAGCCGACGGTTCAAGAAATACCCTATGAACCATTTCCCGCCAATCCGATTGAAGTCAAATAGTTCAACCGGAGTATAAGGCTGATAGCCGAACAGCATATAGCATTGTTTTATAGCAATGCTATATGCCATTGATGGAGGATATAAATATGTGCTTGAATTTTCTTGGTATGGGGAAGTTTTTAGGCCAGACAGCAAAGCTCATGATCGGTGTTCCCGATTATGACAACTATGTTGCTCATATGAAACGTGTTCATCCCGACGAGCAGCCTATGTCCTATAACGAATTTTTCCGTGAACGTCAGGAAGCGCGATATGGTGGCAAAGGCGGCTTCAAATGTTGTTAAACTTGACCTTCGCGCGATGGATGACAAGTGATTTCGCTCGGTAGATGATAAGAAACTTCACGCGTTAGGTGACATCGGACTTCACAAGATCGATGAAGATGGCTTCGCGTCATAGTTAGTAAGTGCCGGTTTGCCTCCCGTCCGCGAGGGACGTTCGATATAAATATGCTGGCCTGCCAAATCTGTTTTGTGTCGAGAAAATGTCTGTCCTCTTCTATGGAGGCGTTGATATAACTGCCTACAAACAGCACAACAATCGAATAGGTGGCAGGAGACGTGACAAAACAAGAGAACGGTATTTTTAAACCGAGTTACGAGATATATATGTATTATCCGGTTCGTTCGGGTGGTCTACATGTCACATAACGAAAAATAATTATCAAATAACATGCATGATCGATATTAGGGCGAAGGTCTGTATTAAAAGCCATAGATAGAATGCGAAGATTTGTAATTGGCCGTGTTCAATTACGTTTGATGAGGCGCAAGAAAAACACAGCTTTGGGGGCGCAAGAAAAACGCTGTTTTTAAAAATTCCCTTGAAGAGAAATGACCCGATTATTCAATCATGAAAAAATCCTTCCGGATTTTTGGTTATTCCATTTTGTACAATCAATTACTTAAGAAAAGCGGATTGGTGAATTTGAAATTTTTCGACCAAATGGATAGTGCGGGATATTTGCACCCGCTAGAAATGGGCTTTGACCTATTGTGCCGCATTTTTCAAAAATACTCACGAGAACTGATATAAGTGTGCTGCCAGGCAGCCTATTCCAAAGGTCACATACCGTTCACATTCCAAAAGTCACATACCGTTTACGTTCCAAAAGTCACGTACCGTTTACGTTCCAAAAGTCACGTACCGTTCACGCCTTTGAAGAACTGCTGCTATGTTAGACATATAACCTTCTTTGTTAATGCTTCTGTCAGGGGAAGTTTTAAACGCGATTTAACGCTTGGTGCGAATGATATAGCCCGATATGTGCGCAAATTCGGCTCATAACCGGGCATCTCGATTTTGTTGACACATTGATAATCGAAAACAAGATAAACAGTGCCCCGAAAGTTCAATTATTTATTCCTGCATGTGGAACACTGTCTAGCTTAACAGGTTTTCAATCCTGATTTTGTTTTTTGTCAAGTTTGGCTTTCTCCAACAGGATTGCATGAAGCGATTTGGCGAGGCTTTTATAATCTTCATCAAAATGATGCCCGCCTGGAAGCTTGATACGTTGCATTCCATTCAACTCAGGATCCGGACAGGCAGTGTCGTCCTCGTCTTCGCCATAAATGCAAACAGTTTTATCCGTCGGCATATATTGCATTTGGTCAAGGACGGGAGTGTCGCCGGAACCACCAAGCCAACCATCAATAGAAATTTGGAAATCAGCCGTTTTGGATAATCCCATAAGGGCTATCATGACTGTTTGATTTTTAACGCTATCATCAAGAACCTGCCAGGCAAAAGGTAACACATCCGCACCAAATGAATAGCCGAAAAGTGCAACGGGCAGGCGTTGTTGAGGATCAGCCTCCTGAACAAGCTGTTCAATATCTTTGGCTATTTCTTCCGGCGTGCGTGTGCTCCAGAAATAACGCAGTGAATCAATGCCAATGACATGAACATCCTGACTTTGCAGGAGATCACCTATTTCCATATCAATGTCGCGCCAACCGCCATCGCCGGAAAAAAAGATAACAAGAGCTTTTGCCGGATTTTTGGAAGGCATATCAACTATTGGCAAGTCGGCGTCGGCGGCATCACGAATTGCGTAATCAAGTGCAGTATCGACTGCTGTCTTCAACCTAGATTCAATTGCAGGGTCATGGATAACTGCGGCAGTTTTATCTCGCATAGCCTGTTTGACGTCATTTCCTTCAAGTCTGTTCGATATGATTGTGACCGGCGAAGGAACCTTGGCTCCAATCTCGTAACTATAACCGCCATCAGGGGTTTTTATTGCATCCGCAGCTTCTGTGCAGGATGGAAGTTTGGTGTGTGAGGATTGGGCAGGGTCAATGACGACAGTACCAGCCAAGGTATTTTCAGGAGAATCGGCTGCGGCTGCATAAGAAAGAGTTCCACCTTCTCCAATGCCGACGACAACCGGATGAAAGTAAACGTCAAGATCGAGCCGACGCAGAATATCTTTCGATAGCGCTTCCAAATCGGAATCGAGATAGACGCAATCACCATCTTCCTTATCAAGTTCTTCCCGCCAGTTATCATAATTGACAGTTGCAACGATAAGGTTGCGTTTCAACAATGCCGCCATTATATCGGTTTCGCGGGTTTTCGGGCCACCGGCATCTGAAACAAGAATTACAAGACCTCTGATATCCCCTTGAGGCAAATAAACAGGAATATCGCTGAAACGTTCCCCCTCGGCATAAACAACAGGAGAGGTAGAGCCAATAAAACCGGCCCATAAACGATTGATTTTCCCGCGATGGAGAACACCGTATACCACCGCCACAATAACAAGAACGGCGACCACGAATAAAATTATACGTCTGATCTTCATTTACGTAGAAACTCCAGTGGATTGCCGTTAATAAGTGTTGTGACATCAAAAAGAACTTTGGCGGTTTCAAGGCCTCCCGGACAGATAAGATAGTGGGGTGACCAGACAGGATCAAATTTATCCTTGAATGCTTTCAAGCCGTCAAAATGATAGAGATCACGACCACGATGGTAAATGAACGAGCCTATCCGTTGCCAACGTGCAGCCAGACGGTTTGTTGAAAGACCGGCGAGGGGCGCAGCTCCGAGATTGAACCACTGGAAGCCTTGCTCTTTCCCGTAAAGCAGCAAATGGGCGAACAAAGCATCCATCATGACTTTTGAAACGTTCGGCAGATAGCGCATCATATCGACAGTAATTTCATTTTGATTGCCGCTTTTCCAAACATTTGCGAAAGCCACAATCTGGCTGTCTTTTGTCATGACAGCGACGTCATAACGCTTCAGAAAATCCTCGTTGAAATAACCGATCGAAAAACGTTTTTCCGCTCCCGCTTTCGACGCAAGCCACGTATCCGAAACATGGCGAAGTGCAAGAAGGTGATTTTCAACCTCGTTTGCCGGTATAATCGAAAATTCCAGCCCCTCACGAGCCGCCTTACGCTCGGCATAACGGAAAGGTTGGCGCTTTGGCCCGTCCAACGAAAAATCGGGAAGATAGACTTTTGCAACCTCACCCAGTTTGATAGCGCTTAGCCCCATGTCGAGATAAAGCGGCAAGTGACGGGGGCCGACGCCATAAAATACGGTGCGCAAAGCTGCATCATCGGCATGTTTACGGAATTCCCAAGCCAAATCATTAAAGACTTTCTCGTCATTGCTTACCGGTTCACCCAGCGCTATCAGGCTTCCGCCCGACTTGCTATACATGATGAAACCGTCTTCATTCGGTGAAATCAGAAACTGTTTGTCGCCCAAAAGTGCCAAAGCTGTGTCTGATAAAGGGGATTGGGCAACAAGTCGGGGGATACAATCGGGTATTATTGCCTCTTGTTTTGAACGTTTGCGCAACGGTCTATGAATAATATTGTAAAGTGCAGCAATAAAGACGACAGAAAATATTACAACGCTTGCTCTTAAAAAGCGTGGAGCGTTAGCGTTCCATGCAAAACTCCACCACAATTCATTGGAATATTCCACGTGCCGGTAAACAAAAAATCCGAGCCAGATAACAGCGCAAACGAAGGCGGCAATACTCGCGAGCCACCCCCAACTGATTGTTAAACCATTGTTCAAAGGGCGGCGATAAAAGGAGCGTTTGAACCCCCATAAAATCAAAGCAAATACGCATAGAATGGTTGCCTCTTCCCAATCAAGTCCTTTGGTGAGACAAAAAACCGCTCCCGCAAGCAAAAGGAAGATTGTGACAAACCAGGCATTGACCAGACGGCGCGCCAGCCCATAGGAAATGACGAGTAACGTAACACCTATAAGACTTGCTGCAAGATTTGAGGTTTCGATAAAAATCAGAGGCAAAATATCCGACAATACGTCAAGCCGTATTCGCCGCCCCGGTGTGACAACCGATATTAACATCACAACACCGGCAAGAAATGTCAGTCCGGCTGAAATAGAAGGTATCATCGGTTCGATAATGCGGGATACCTGAGCGGCTTTTGCTGAAACACGCTTGCGTTGCCTGAACATTTCCCAAAACGCAATGCCGACGATTGCCACAAGAAGTGGGAGAATTGTGTAAATCAGGCGATAGGTGAGGAGAGCGGCAACGCCTTCGGCATTACCTGCAAGACCGAGCCCACCGATAAGAATCGCTTCAAACGCACCCAGTCCGCCAGGTGAATGGCTCACCACGCCAACGACAATCGCTACCGCAAAAACCAGATTGAAAGCCAGAAAGCCGGTTTGCAAATCCGACGGCATAAGCACATAGAGAGTTGCAGAAGCCGAGGTAATATCGACAAGCCCCGCAAATATTTGCATCAATGCGCCGCGAGAGCCTGGAAGTTTTAGCGATAACGGGCCGATTTTAAGCTCTCTTGCTCCGCCATAAAGCCATAAGATAAGAGCAACAAGAACAAGGATGATGGCAATGCCGGCTATCCGGTCGCCCACGAGATTGAATGTTCCAAGAAGCGGAAGGTTTTCAGGTTCAAAAGCAAGCGCAAAACCGATAACCGTGAGCAACGCAAACCACATCGAGAACCACGACATGCTGATAATGCGCCCGATATCGGCAAGACCGACACCTTCGCCCGCATAGACACGGTAGCGCAGTGCGCCGCCTGTAAGAAACGAAAAACCTAAAGCATTCGATACCGCATAGCCGGCAGATCCGGCCAATGCCGCTACAGGCATTGTAATTTTCCCGGGCGCAATCGTTCGAGCCGCCACAACGTCATAAAGCGCGATACCGCAAAAACTCAAAATTGTGAAAAAAAGTGCCAATAACAGAGTAGGCGTAGTATAGCTTTTGAACGCTTCAATTGTGTCGTGTCTTGAGGTTGTCTTTAAAAGCTCCCAAAGTACGAAAAAGGAAATGGCCGCAATCGTCAGGCCCAATAAAGGAACGATAGATGTTTTTGCCAGATGTAAAAGGCGCGATGGCTGCTTGGAAGCGGCATTGCCAACGGCATCTTCATCCAGTTTATTCTCGCTTGTCATGTGATTCCTTTTAGACCATGGTCTGGTTTGCGATAGCGGACTTGTTCAGGCACTTATCGTAGAATTATATGAATTTTATTTGACATCCTTATATGAAGGAACATTTTTTTTAAACGGGAGTTTTCGCAAGGTTGAAGGTTTTCATACAGGTTAATATAAGATAGAACTATTGCAAACTTTATGGAACGAGACATTTGTTTTCAGAATTATCCACATTCGGAGTGTTTTTAGGCGGAGCATTATCTTTCCTCTCACCTTGTGTGTTGCCGCTCGTTCCTCCTTATCTTTGCTATATGGCCGGCGTCAGCGTTGAAGATTTTCGTCACAGTGGCGCGCAGGATAAACAGCCCGTCCGTTTACCTTTGTTCATCGCGGCCATTGCCTTTTCGTTAGGTTTTTCAACAGTTTTTATCGCTCTCGGTGCAACGGCCAGTACAATCGGTCACATTATAGGCCAATATCGCGATATATTGGCAATGATTGCCGGAGTTATTATCATCATCTTCGGGCTTAATTTTTTAGGCGTTTTCAGAATTGGTATTCTTGCGCGTGAAGTTCGCTTCCAGACAAGAAAAACACCGGCGGGACCTTTAGGAGCCTACATTATAGGCCTCGCATTTGCTTTCGGTTGGACCCCTTGTGTGGGGCCGGTTCTTGGACCGATCCTTACTTTTGCAGGTACTAAAGAATCAGTTGGTGAAGGCGCATTTTTGCTCGGCATCTACTCATTGGGATTGGCGATTCCCTTCGTTCTCGCGGCACTATTTTCCAACTTCTTTATGTGGTTTTTGAGCTCGTTCAAAATGCATTTGGGGAAAGTGGAAAAAATTATCGGTATATTGCTCATTGTCGCTGGTATCCTTTTTTTAACAGGTTATATGCAAAACGTGTCATTCTGGTTGCTTGAGAAATATCCGGCATTGAGCGCTATAGAAGGGTTAAGCTGGTCAGATATTGTCGAATTTTTTCGGACTCTTTTTTGATTGGTCGTGAGGAAAATAATGAACCGAAGCTGTCTTGCAATTATTTTAGCAGCCGGTGAAGGCACGCGAATGAAATCGGCATTGCCGAAAGTGTTGCATAAAATCGCCGGTTTACCCCTTGTTTGTCATGTTGTCCGACAAGTGCAGTCGGCAGGGGTTGACGAAATCGCCATTGTCGTCGGACGCGGTGCCGATGAAGTTTCCTCCGCTGTCAAAAACGTATCGGCGCGGGCGCAATTTTTTACGCAGAATCAGCGGCTCGGCACTGCGCATGCTGCCTTGGAAGCGCGTGAATTGTTGAAAAAAGATTATGATGATGTGCTTGTCGTTTTCGGAGATACGCCGCTTGTTCAAACTGCTTCTCTCAAACGCGCCAGACAAGAACTGGAAGATGGTGCCGATATTGTTGTTCTGGGATTTGAAACGGAAAATCCTACCGGCTATGGGCGTTTAATCCAGGAGGGTGGAAAACTTAAAGCGATTGTTGAAGAAAAAGATGCAACTGCCGACCAGAAAAAGATAAAATTCTGTAACGGTGGCATTATGGCAATCAACGGCAAATATGCGCTGTCGTTGCTTGAACAAGTAAAAAACGATAATGCCAAGAAAGAATATTATCTCACCGATATTGTTTCGATTGGTGTTGCTCAAGGGCTTGATGTCACAGCGATTTCTATACCGTTTGAGAATGTTATCGGTGTCAATACGCGCGTTGAACTGGCACAAGCAGAAGCCCTCTGGCAAAAACGTAAAGCCGATGAACTTATGTTGTCGGGCGTAACACTGATGCGGCCGGAGACTGTTTATTTTTCATATGATACCGAAATTGCCAATGATGTTGTCATCGAGCCGAATGTCTATTTTGGCCAAAACGTAAAAGTGAAAACAGGTGCAGTCATTCATGCGTTTAGTCATTTGGAAGGTGCAATTGTCGAAGCGCAAGCAGAAATCGGTCCTTTTGCGCGCTTGCGGCCGGGTGCAATTGTCGAAAATTCGGCCAAAGTCGGCAATTTCTGCGAGATAAAAAAGGCAAAAATCGGTGAGGGTGCAAAAGTCAACCACCTTACTTATATCGGTGATGCCGAAATTGGCCGACACACCAATATCGGGGCAGGCACAATTACATGTAATTATGACGGCTTCAACAAGTGGAAGACTATCATTGGCGAAAATGCATTCATAGGATCGAATTCCGCTTTGGTTGCACCGGTTGAAATAGGTGACGGTGCTTATGTTGCTTCGGGCAGTGTGATAACCGATAAGGTACCGGCTAATGGTGTGGCATTTGGCCGAGCACGTCAGTCAAACAAGGAAGGATACGCCGCGACATTGAGAGAGCGTTTTTCTTCCATCAAGAATAAAGATGGTTAATGGCGAAAAAATGCCATTTTTGAGGTTTTAAAGCCTCGACGAGTTCTCTATTTTTATTAAAAATGTTCTAAAAGAGGCCACGCGGAACAAACGAAGCTGGTAAACAGTTAATCGGGTGGCTTTTGTCAAACTGGTTTATTTTTTGATCCGGAGCGGAGTTATATATGTGCGGAATAATTGGAATCCTGGGCAAGCAAGACGTTGCACCTCTTCTGCTTGACGGATTAAAAAGACTTGAATATCGCGGTTATGACTCGGCAGGGGTTGCAACAGTCTATCAGAAACATCTTGGCCGGTTGCGTGCTCCTGGAAAACTCGTCCATTTAGAAGAAAAATTGGCGAAAACGCCGTTAAAAGGCAATGTCGGGATTGGTCACACGCGTTGGGCGACCCATGGTGCTCCGATCGAGCGCAACGCCCATCCCCAGATGACTGATAAAGTCGCTGTTGTTCACAATGGTATTATTGAAAATTTTGCCGAATTACGTGACGAATTGATCGCTGACGGCTGTGTTTTTGAATCGGATACCGATACCGAGGTTCTTGCCCATCTCGTCACAAGAGAAATCAAGGGGGGGTTGACACCGGTTGAAGCAATGCGCGTCAGTTTGAAGCGGTTGCGCGGTGCATATGCTGTTGCACTGATTTTTGAAGGTGAAGAAGATTTGATGATTGCCGCACGTTTCGGCCCGCCGCTTGCTATCGGCTATGGCAAAGGTGAAATGTTCGTGGGATCAGACGCAATAGCACTTGCACCTTTTACCAACAGAATAAGCTATCTCGAAGATGGCGACTGGGTGGTACTTACCCATAATAGCGCGACAATCTATAATTCTGATGACCTCGTCGTCGAACGTGATATTTCTACCTCGTCGGGCAACGAGTTTCTCGTTTCAAAAAGCAATCATCGCCATTTCATGCACAAGGAAATGTTTGAACAGCCGGAAGTGATTTCGCATACGCTTGCGCATTATCTTGATTTGGGTAATGACAAAATAAATGAAAATGCAAACCCTATCGACTGGAAAAACGTTGAACGTTTAAGCTTTGCAAGTTGCGGTACAGCCTATTATTCAACTTTGGTTGCACGTTACTGGTTTGAAAAATTATGTGGGTTGATCGTCGAAAATGACGTTGCTTCGGAATTTCGCTATCGCGAGCCACCTATGACAGACAAAACTTTGGCGATGTTTGTTTCGCAATCCGGCGAAACAGCCGATACGCTTGCTTCCTTGAGATATTGTCGGGCAAAAGGGGTGAAAACCGCCACAGTTGTCAATGTTCTGGAATCGACTATGGGAAGAGAAGCGGACTTCGTACTTCCCACGCTTGCGGGACCGGAAATCGGCGTTGCCTCGACCAAGGCTTTTACCTGCCAGTTATCTGCACTGGCTTCGGTTGTTTTGACTGCAGCAAAACATCGCGGGACACTCGATCGCGCAATGGAAACGAAACTCGTTCGCCAACTTGCCGAATTGCCGCGAATTATAACCGATGTGTTGAAGCTCGATAGCGATATTGAAGAAATTTGCAGAGATCTAATGACTGTAAAAAATATTCTTTATATCGGTCGTGGCACATCTTATCCGATTGCATTGGAAGGTGCACTCAAGCTTAAGGAACTTTCCTATATCCATGCGGAAGGTTATGCGGCGGGAGAACTGAAACACGGCCCGATCGCGCTGATAGATGAAACCATGCCAGTCATCGTTGTCGCCCCTCATGATAGATGGTTTGATAAGACCGTTTCCAATCTTCAGGAAGTGGCGGCACGTGGTGGGCGTATTATTCTCATTACCGATAAAGAGGGAGCGAACGCGGCCGGAATAAATAGTCTGTCAACAATTGTTATGCCGGATGTTCCCGAATTTATCGCACCGATTGTATATGCTGTTCCGGTTCAGTTGATTGCCTATCATACGGCTGTCTTGCTGGGTACAGATGTCGACCAACCAAGAAACCTCGCAAAATCGGTAACAGTTGAATAAATCAACAGGATGTAACAGGTAGAGATCATTCCGGCCTGCAAAAGCAGGAATGATCTCATTGACCGGATTTTGGAACGGTTCTCTCCGGCTCAAGCGGGATCGTGACAGCGATAATCGGCCCCAGTCCATACCACCAATCATAACGCTTCAATTCCGGTGCATAGAGGCTTGAAATCGAACCATCGAGAAAAAGCGCGTTCGGCGTTTTCATTTCGTCACGAAAAAAACGCGCGAATTCATCAAAATTCACTCGTCCTTCCGAATTGACAAAGACCACAGTTCCATCTTTTTTAACACCGACGCCGTTACGGTACTCAAGATAGGGAGAGTTTACGATAAAACGGGGATGGATTTTGTTGTCTATGACAAGCATAGGCCCCGATTGCGTTGCAATATCGGGTTTTATTTTTGACTTCAAAAAACTGTCTGTATCCATAACGCCGGCGGTTTTATTTGCAATAAAGAAAATTCCGTTCGGCTTCATATGGAAATTTCCCGGCCCGTCTCTGGTTGACACGGACTGAAGTGTTTTACCATTTTCAATATATAACCCGACTGCCGAAAAATCTTTGTGATACATACCGCCATTTACCGCAAAAGCTATGCTTTGCCCGCGTTCATTCAGGTATTTTTCGACGTTGCGGAAATATTTGAATGGTTGCCCATCCTGATTGTTGAGAAAAAGTGAAATGTTGTTTTTGCGTGGATCGACTTCACATACGACATAAGACTTGTTTTCAAATTTTTGATGGAAACAAAAATTCGGTCGGGTTCTATTCTGCCGGTCTTCATCTGTCTTATTTCTGTTTTCGCTTTGCTCGCCACCGACTGATGACTTGCTCGAACTGTCAGGGGGCGTTGCGGGTTTTTCGACCAAAGGAGGTTGTCTAAAAAAGAGAAAGCCTCCAACAGTCACCAATATTCCCGTTAAAGCAATCAACAATGGTGTAATGATGTGGTTTTTTTTCATATTTTATCCGGCTCGCAGAAGTCTGATTGCTCCATCCTTTCTAAAAAGATAAAGCAAAAGGCGTAATGCTTGACCGCGTTCGGAAATCAAATGCGGGTCTTTTTCCAATATCAACTGCGCATCTTTTCTGGCAATAGTCAGTAAATCGCTATGAACTTCAAGGTCTGCCATATGAAATTCCGGAAGTCCTGATTGACGGGTTCCGAGAACCTCGCCTTCGCCGCGAAGCCGCAAATCTTCTTCAGCAATGCGGAAACCGTCTTGAGTCTCGCGCATAACATTCAGTCTCGCCTCGGCAATTTTCCCGATCGGAGCCTTGTATAGCAAAATGCAGGAAGATTGCTTGTCTCCTCTGCCTACCCGCCCTCGTAATTGATGGAGCTGGGAAAGACCGAATCTTTCGGCATGTTCTATGATAATGATTGATGCATCCGGCACGTCTACCCCCACTTCAACCACAGTTGTGGCAACAAGCAGACGGGTTTTTCCTTCCTTGAAGTCTTGCATGGCCTGATCTTTTTCCGAACCGGTCATTTTCCCATGTACAACGCCGACAATGTCACCGAAACGTTGGTGGAGAAATTCAAAACGTTTTTCTACCGATGTCAGCTCCAGACTTTCGGATTCTTCTACCAAGGGACAGATCCAATAAATCTTGTCTCCTCTTTGGAGCGCGACATTCACCCGATCGAGAAGTTCTCCCAATCGCTCCTCCGGTAATATAGCGGTGATTACATTTTTTCGTCCCGCCGGTTTTTCCTTCAATATCGAAACGTCCATGTCACCGAATGCCGTCATTACCAAAGTGCGAGGAATGGGGGTCGCAGTCATAACCAGCATATCCGGATGCACACCTTTTGCGAGCAGGTTTAAACGTTGGTGTACGCCGAAACGGTGTTGTTCGTCGATAATGGCGAGTGACAAATGATGATAATCGACGCTTTCCTGAATAAGCGCATGTGTACCGATTATAATG
Organism: Bartonella sp. B10834G3; assembly: GCF_016102505.1. Taxonomy (NCBI): domain Bacteria; kingdom Pseudomonadati; phylum Pseudomonadota; class Alphaproteobacteria; order Hyphomicrobiales; family Bartonellaceae; genus Bartonella; species Bartonella sp. B10834G3. The sequence goes on along the minus strand of NZ_JACFOM010000002.1, from coordinate 435,858 downwards.
TCGGTTTTGCCGTTTTTTATATCGTCCAGAACTTGCTGGCGCAGTTTACCTTTTTCGCGGCCGGTAAGTAAAACCGTCTTAAGGCCGATGATTTCTGCGAGTGGCGCAATTGTCGCAAAATGCTGTTGGGCCAGAACTTCAGTAGGGGCCATCAAAGCCGATTGACCATTATTTTCCGCAACCTGAGCCATTGCCATAAAGGCAACAACGGTTTTTCCGGAGCCGACATCCCCTTGTAAAAGCCGCAACATCGCTTCATTCGACGCGAGGTCTTTCGATATTTCGGCAAAGGCTTGATTCTGGCCTTGGGTCAAAGTGAAGGGAAGGGCATCGCGTAATTTTTGCGTATAGGTTCCCTTCAGAATATTGGCTTTTCCGGCAAGTTTTTTTGTTTTATGGCGAACCAGCCCAAGTGCCAATTGGCCAGCAAGAAATTCGTCATAAGCAAGACGCTTACGTGGTAAACTGTCAACCGGAAGATCAGAGGGATCAATCGGTGTGTGAATTTTGTGCAAAGCAACGTTGAACGAAGGAAGACCGAATTGCTTCACCATCGTTCGATCAATCCATTCCGGCAATAATGGCAACCTTGCGAGAGCCTCTGTGATTGCCCGTTGCAACGTTTTTGCCGACAAACCCGCAGTCAATGGATATACCGGTTCGATGAGCGGGAGTTTTTCATTTCGGGATGCCGGAATGATATAATCCGGATGAATCATTGAAAGCTGGCCGTTAAAACGTTCAACTTTTCCAGAAACAACCACTTTTTCGCCGATCGGAAGTTGGCTTTGTAGCCAGCTTGTCTGGGCATGGAAAAAAACCAGGGTGATCTCGCCCGTTTCGTCATGTCCAATAACCCGATAGGGCAAACGTTTGTTGAATTTCGGTGGTTCCTGATGATAGTCGACGACAATTTCAACAGTTGTAACAGTGCCATCTATCGCATTGGCGATGCCGGGACGTTGTCTGCGATCAATCACCGAATGAGGCATGATTTGAATGAGGTCAATAAGCCGTGGCTCATCTTGCGCCGCGTCAATACCAAGCAATTTGGATATTGAAAGGCTCACTTTTGGTCCTATGCCGGGAAGGCTTCGTATTGTCGCAAAAAAAGGATCTAATATTGTCGGGCGCATGGGGATAAATCTAGCGGGAGTTGGTTATATTTACCAGTATCGACAATTATTTTTTTGTTTGAATCGCAATTTAATATCAGATGCAACGGTTCTAACTCGGTGGCTATTCAATGGTTCTGCGTCAAGAACCAATGGAAAAGATCAAGATTCGAGAAGAGTGAAAAAGTGAAGAAGTAATGTGAGGAGGGCGGATGCCTGTTTATTTCTCCGCTCATATATGGCTCATCATTTCCCTTCTTTTGTGCCGATCAACGAGTTCAAAGGCAAAAATCTTTTTTCAGCCAGAATGACTAAAAGCATGTTCTATCATTTCTGCTTTTATCCGAAACGTAAAAAACAACAAACCCCGATCGCCGGCAAACCTGAAAAAACCGGAAGGGTAATGATTTGTTAAGCATGAGGTCAATCATGAAAATTGATACTTGAAATAAGAACAAAACACGAACATAAAGGATACATAACATGAAAGGAAAAGATGATGTCCGATATTCTATATGATGTGTTATCCTTCATTTCTGTGAGTTTGTTCGTGACAACCGTGGGAATTTGGTTGATAACGTTCTAGTTTGAAGGAAGGCTTTTGTGCGATAATCTGTTGGCAGGTTGGGGTATAATGCCGACCATAACGGTAAGCCCGCCGCCATTGGGGGCATAAAGTTCGAATTGTACAAAACCGGCTATTCAGGATTCAATGATCGGGAAAAATAGAAGGCATAAACGTGTCAGACGATAGCAAAAGCAACAAGGAAGAGGCGATAGAGCGCCCGCGTTTTATCCATTTAAGGGTTCATTCGGCTTATTCATTGTTGGAAGGTGCATTGAAGGTCAAGGAGGTTATCAAATACGCGCTTCATGACGGGGCACCGGCTATTGCAATGACCGATACCAACAATCTTTTCGGAGCGCTTGAATTTACCCAATATTGTTTTGCCGATGGTATCCAGCCTATCATCGGCTGCCAGTTGGCTATCGATTTTGAAGATGTCGGCTATGATCCGCGAATTACCAAATGGCGTTATCCTTCCGATTTTACCTCTATTGTTTTGCTGGCAGCGACCGAGACAGGTTATAAAAATCTGGTTCATCTTGTAAGCCGTGCCTATCTTGATAAGAGTGAAACCGATCCGGCCAATGCAAAAATAGAATGGGTCGAAGAACTGGGTGAGGGGATTATTGCTCTTACAGGCGGGCCAAACGGGCCGATCAATAGTGCAATTGTAGCCGATAAAAAAGAACGTGCAGTCGAACGGTTGCAACGCCTTCAAAAAATCTTTGGCGATCGTCTCTATATGGAATTGCAACGCCATGGCAATTATGACCATGTAACAGAGGCGGAAATCGTCGACCTTGCCTATAAATATGGAATCCCGCTTGTTGCAACAAATGAAGCCTTCTTTAAAGATAAAAGCGGTTACGAAGCGCATGATGCGCTATTGGCTATTGCCGAGGGACAAATAGTATCCAATCCGGACAGACGACGTGTAACGCCTGACCATTACCTCAAATCACAGGACGAGATGGTCAAACTATTTTCTGATCTTCCCGAAGCTGTTGACAATACGGTTGAAATTGCGTTGCGCTGCCATGCCTATACGCCGACAAGGAAGCCGATATTGCCGCGTTTCACAGGTCAATCCGATGACCCCGAAGCGGCTGTGAAAGCGGAAGCCGACGAAATGATACGGCAGGCAAGAGAAGGGCTGAAAATGCGTCTCGAAACAGCCGGACCATCGGAAGGTTATACAGCCAAAGATTATGAAGAACGGCTGGAATATGAAATTTCCATTATCACAAAAATGCAATTTCCCGGCTATTTCCTTATCGTTTCCGACTTTATCAAATGGGCAAAAGCCCATGATATTCCGGTCGGGCCGGGGCGCGGTTCTGGTGCCGGTTCGTTGGTTGCCTATGCATTGACCATTACCGATATTGATCCATTGCGTTTTTCATTGCTGTTTGAACGTTTTCTTAATCCGGAACGCGTTTCCATGCCGGACTTTGACGTGGATTTCTGTCAGGATAGACGTGAAGAAGTTATTCATTACGTCCAGTCGAAATATGGGAGTGAACAGGTTGCCCAAATTATTGCACTGGGTAAACTTCAGGCAAGGGCTGTTATTCGCGATGTCGGTCGCGTTCTCGAAATGCCTTATCGGCAAGTGGACTATCTTTCCAAATTGGTGCCGCAAACCCCCGGTAACAATGTAGAACTCGCAAAAGCTATCAAAGATGAACCGAAATTCGAGGAAGAAAAGAAAAAAGACCCTCAGGTAGGGCATCTTCTCGACATAGCTTTGCAACTTGAGGGGCTATATAGACACACATCCACACATGCCGCCGGTATTGTTATCGGTGATCGTCCGTTGTGGCAATTGGTGCCAATGTATCGAGATCCGCGCTCGAACATGCCGGTTACCCAGTTCAACATGAAATTTGTTGAAAAAGCAGGTCTGGTCAAGTTCGACTTTCTTGGTTTGAAAACATTGACTGTGTTGAAGACAGCAGTCGATTTTGTGGCTCGCAAAGGAATAAAAATTGATCTGTCCCATATCCCTCTGGACGATAAACTGACATACGACATGTTGACACGGGGTGAAACCGTTGCAGTATTTCAGGTTGAAAGCGCGGGGATGCGGAAGGCTTTGATCGGCATGAAGCCGGATCGTATCGAGGATATTACCGCCCTTGTCGCGCTTTATCGCCCCGGACCAATGGAGAACATACCGACTTATATTGCCCGTAAACACGGCGAAGAAGAAATCGCTTCCATTCACCCGAAGATCGATTATCTCGTGAAGGAAACGCAAGGCGTTATCATCTATCAGGAACAAGTGATGCAGATTGCACAGGTTCTTGCAGGTTATTCTCTCGGACAAGCTGATCTTTTACGCCGCGCAATGGGTAAAAAAATCCATGAAGAAATGGAACGTCAACGCGTACACTTTGTTGCCGGTGCTGTCGAACGTGGTGTCGATAAAAATCAAGCAAATTCGATTTTCGATTTATTGGCAAAGTTTGCCGATTACGGTTTCAATAAATCGCACGCTGCCGCTTATGCATTTGTTTCTTATCAAACAGCGTATATGAAAGCGCATTATCCGGTCGAGTTTCTGGCTGCATCTATGACCTATGATATGAACAACACCGAAAAACTCAATGATTTTCGGCGCGAGGCAAACAGGCTTGGTATTGAAGTGGTTCCGCCTTCGGTTCAGACATCCTACCGTGCTTTTGAAGTTGGCGAAAAGCGTATTTATTATTCGCTTGCAGCGATCAAGGGGGTGGGGGAGCCGGCAGTCAACCATATTGTTGAAAAAAGAGGCAATAAACCGTTCAAGGATTTGGAGGATTTTTGCGAAAGGACTGATCCGCGCATCGTAAACAAAAGAGTGATGGAAAGTCTCATCCATGCGGGAGCCTTTGACTGTTTTCATATTCCGCGTGAAGTGTTGATTGCCGGTATTGATATGATAAATGCCCGTTCGATGCGGGTACTTGATGATAACCGGAGCGGTCAAACCGATATTTTCGGTATGAGCGACGGTCCCAAAGAACCGCTGATGTTGCCGCAGGCCAAACCTTGGCTACCGGCGGAAAAACTTCATCATGAATTTCAAGCGATCGGTTTTTACCTCTCTGCCCATCCACTTGATGAATATAAAGATGTTTTGCAAAAGCTGCGCGTACAAAACTGGAGCGACTTTTCCAATGCCGTTCGTCGGGGTTCTACTGCCGGACGGCTTGCCGGAACCGTCAGCGCAAAGCAGGTGAGAAAAACAAAGTCGGGCAAGAAAATGGGTATTATCCAGTTTTCAGACCCTACCGGTCAATTTGAAGCAATCCTTTTTTCTGAAGGTTTGAGCGCTTATGGAGATATGTTGGAACCGGGGCAATCGGTTGTCATAACCGTAAACGCAGAGAATCGGCCTGAAGGAATCAGTTTACGCATTGAAACCGTCCAATCTTTGGAACAAGAAGCCGAACGTATTCATAAAACAATGCGCATATTTGTGCGTAATGCCGCAATGGTTGAAGAAATCGGCAGTAGCCTTGAACGTGGCGGAGATGGAGATGTCGGATTTATTGTTATCAAGGATAATGGAGCCCGCGAAATCGAGGTTTCTCTACCTCATAAATATCGGGTAACGCCGCAGGTGGCCGGAGCCATGAAAGCCATTCAAGGTGTGGTCGATGTTGAACTCGTCTAGCGTTGAAAAACCGGCTCAACAAATAACAATAAATAACAGTTAAATAACATTAATTATATGACATGAAAAAACATATAGGCAGGCAAATTCATTGCCTGCCCGATGGAGAATTACCAGCTTTTGACAGGCCTTGTTTATAGCCCTGTTGCTGCCAATGCCTGTTCAAGATCGGCTTTCAAATCTTCAAAATCTTCAAGGCCTATCTGCAAACGTAACAATGACCCCATGTAAGAGTGTTTGACAGTCCTGTCGCCCAGATAAACTTCAACGGCCAGGCTTTCATAGCCTCCCCAGGAATATCCGAGTTTGAAAATTTTGAGCGAATTGAGAAAAGCATGGGCTTCTTTCTCGCCACCGCCCTTCAACACAACTGAAAACAGCGCTGAAGCGCCTTTGAAATCCCGCTTCCATAATTCATGACCTTTGTGGCTTTCCAATGCGGGATGAAGGACTTGTGCAATTTGTGGCATGGTTTCAAGCCAGCGGGCGAGGTCAAAAGCTGTTTTGCTCTGGTGAGCAAGTCGAATTCCCATGGTTCGCATCGACCGCAGCGTATTATATGCGTCATCGCCGGAAACGCTCATTCCTAAAAATTTATGCGTATCTTCGACAATTTTTTTTGTTCTCTCGTTGGCCGATATAAAGCCGATGAGAATATCGGAGTGGCCGACGGGATATTTTGTACCTGCGGTTATCGAAATATCGACACCGTGTTCAAGCGGTTTGAAATTGAGTGGCGTAGCCCATGTATTATCCATAAGAACAATGGCATCACGGGCATGTGCCACCGCCGATATGGCCGGTATATCCTGAATCTCGAAAGTATTCGACCCTGGCGATTCGGTATAGACGACTTTTGTGTTAGGCTTCATCAACTGTTCGATTTCAGCACCGATGGTCGGGTCATAATATTCAACGTCAATTCCCATTTTTTTAAGCATATTATTGGCAAAACGACGTGTCGGGCTGTAAATGGAATCGGCAATAAGTACATGGTCGCCCTGTGCCAACGTCCCTAACAGCGGAACCGTGATGGCAGCAAGACCCGAAGGCACTAAAACTGTTTTCACCGCTCCTTCAAGCATATTGACGGCTTCACATAACGCATCTGTTGTAGGCGTTCCGTGCGTGCCGTAGGTGTATCGCTGATTCTCGGTTTTCAAGGTTGCAGCATCGGGGAACAATACCGTCGAGGCATGAACAACCGGTGGATTGACAAAGCCGAAATAATCGGCGGGGTTATTTCCGCAATGGGCGAGTTTGGTATTGATGCCAGACGGGTTGGATATTTTATTAACGGTCATCAACTGTACTTTCCAATTTTTAAAACCACGTTATATTTTACCTTTGATAATTCATGATAAAGGTCAAGCAAAATCTGTTCGCTTTTAGCCTTAATGATAGTATGCAATTTGCTTGACCTTGGGATAATTATGCTTTTCGATAGCCGTTAAGACAGATTTTTGCAAACGCAGGAGAAGACGTTATGTTTTTCAATACTTATATCGCCGCTATCGGCGTTGCTCTCACGGCCATCGGCACCGTTTCGGCCTCCGCCGGCACACTGGACGATGTTAAGGCAAGGGGATATTTACAATGTGGTGTCAGCACCGGACTTGCCGGTTTCAGTATCCCCGATGAAAAAGGTCATTGGACAGGTTTTGATGTCGACTATTGTCGGGCAGTAGCTGCGGCCGTTTTCGGTAGTGGCGACAAGGTGAAGTTTGTACCTCTGAGCTCCAAAGAACGTTTTACGGCACTTCAATCAGGCGAAATCGACGTTTTGATCCGTAATACGACATGGACGATCAACCGCGAAACTGCTTTGGGACTAGATTTTGTGGGCGTCAATTATTATGACGGTCAGGGCTTCATGATTAATAAAAAAAATCTTGAAGGTGTAACGTCTGCACTCCAATTGTCGGGAGCTTCGATCTGCGTCCAATCCGGCACATCAACTGAGCTCACACTTGCCGACTATTTCCGCAACAATAAAATGGAATATACGCCGGTTGTTTTTGATAAGTTTACCGAAGTCAATCAGGCTTATGATGCCGGACGTTGCGACGTTTATACGACCGATCAGTCCTCTCTTTACGGTTTGCGTCTGCAATTGAAAAATCCGGAAGACCATGTTGTTTTGCCGCAGATTATTTCCAAAGAACCGTTTGGTCCGGCTGTACGGCAAGGCGACCCGCAATGGGCAGATGTCGTGCGTTGGACACATAATGCACTTTTGAACGCCGAAGAATTCGGTATTACACAGGCCAATGTCGACGATATGCTAAAATCCGACAATCAGGACATCCGTCGTTTGTTGGGCGTAGAGCAGGGCAATACAATCGGCAAAGATCTGGGACTGGAAAACGATTGGGTTGTCAAAATCATCAAGTCTACAGGCAATTATGGTGAAATTTTTGAACGCAATATCGGGCAGAACACCCCGCTCAAGATCTCTCGCGGCATTAACGCGCTGTGGACCAAAGGCGGGCTGCAATATGGCCTTCCCATACGCTGATAATTATTTATTGTTCTAAATATTGCCAATGCCAAAACACAGCACAATGATGTCTGGACGTTCTTTAAAGGTGGAATTGGGTGCCTTTTTAAACGTGCGTTCACTTTCATCATTTGCTGTGCAGTGCCTGGTCATTATTGCATTATTTCTCGTTATTCGATGGATCACACATAATACAATTGTCAATTTGCGTGCCTCGAATATTGCTTCGGGTTTTGATTTTCTCGATAAAAGAGCGGGATTTAATCAACCATCAAGTATCATTCAATATGACGACAATGCAACGAATGGCGAAGTGATTGAAGCAAGCCTCGTCAATCTGGTTTTTATCTCCGCAATCAGCCTGATAACCGCTACATTTATCGGATTGTTTATCGGCATCGGGCGCTTATCCAATAATTGGCTGATAGCGAAACTTTCACTCTGCTACGTCGAATTTTTCCGGAATATTCCGCCTCTGGTACTGTTGTTTTTCTGGTCGATAGGGGTAATGCAAATTTTACCTCCCGCCAGACAAAGCCTTCATTGGGGTGCAATCGCGATCAATATACGGGGGATTTATTTGCCCCGTCCCGTATGGGGTGAGCATACGGGCTTATTCATCGTGATTTCAATTCTGTTGATCGCGGTTGCGGTAGGACTTCATTTTCGTGCCCGCTACATGATAAAGGAGAGGGGATTGACCTCTATCCGATGGTGGTATGGTTTCGTTATCGGCGTTTTATGTCCGGTCATTTTGTTTTTCTTGTTAGCGTATCCCACCTCATGGGATATTCCGGCGTTGAAAGGTTTCAATTATAGCGGCGGTTACTATATCTCGCCGGAGTTCCTGTCACTTTACCTTGCTTTATCAATCTATACAGGAGCACTTATTGCAGAGACGATAAGGGCGGGCATTCAGGGCGTTGATAAAGGCATGTCAGAAGCGGGATCTTCGCTGGGGTTATCAAACGGTCTCATTATGCGTTTGATTATTTTGCCGCTCGCACTGCGCATTATTATTCCACCGCTGGCAAGCCAATATATGAACCTCGTCAAAAATACTTCTTTAGGCGCAGCAGTCGGTTATTCCGAACTGATGATGGTTTCAAGCACAATAATGGAGCGAACCGGACAATCTGTCGAGCTTGCGGTGATATGGATCGAGGTTTATCTGGGATTGAGCATCGTTGTTTCACTCTTCATGAACTGGTTCAACCGTCATATGGCTCTGGTGGAGCGTTAAAATGGTCGGGCGTTACGTTCAAACCGAATTTATTCCGGCTTCTCCTCCCCCTATTCTTGACAGGGGTATCTGGCATTGGCTGCGGAAAAATCTGTTTTCCACACCGCTTAACTGCGTAATCAGCATAGGACTTGTTTTTGCGATCACCTATATCATGGTTCCGCTGGTTAATTGGTTGGTTGTCAACGCAGTCTGGACCGGCACCGATCGTCAGGCGTGCACCACAGTCACACAAGGCGGGCTGATGCCGGATGGTTGGAGTGGGGCATGTTGGGCCTTTGTCAAAGCCAATTTCTGGCAGTTTATCTATGGACGGTATCCGGATGGTGAACGTTGGCGGGTCAATCTCACGGCGCTCGTCGTTATTATTATTAACCTGCCGCTTCTTATACCGTCCGTTCCGCTCAAAATAGCAAATGCACTTGTGTCACTTTTTGTTGTTCCGGTGATTGGCTATTTTCTGCTTTTTGGCGGGCACTTCAATTTGCCGACAGTGGAAACGCAATTATGGGGCGGCTTGCTTGTAACCCTTACAATTGCCTATTGCAGTATTACGATTTCGCTGCCATTGGGAAGCCTGCTCGCACTTGGCCGACGTTCAAAAATGCCGGTTGTCCACCTCATTTCGGTCATTTTTATTGAAACCGTTCGTGGCATACCATTGGTTGCCGTGCTGTTTATTGCAAGCGTTATGTTACCGTTATTTTTGCCGCAAGACATGACGTTCGACAAATTTTTACGCGCCCTGATCGGCGTTGCACTCTTTACTTCCGCCTATATTGCAGAAGTTGTGCGTGGCGGTTTGCAAGCCATACCACGCGGTCAATACGAAGCTGCGGAAGCATTGGGGCTTGGCTACGTCAAGACAATGCTGCTTGTTATTCTGCCACAAGCTTATAGCCTTGTGATACCCGGCATTATCAACGTGCTCATTGGCATGTTTAAAGAAACAAGTCTCGTTTATATTATTGGCATGTTCGATCTTTTGGGGATTGTGCGACAAGCCATTCAACAGGCGCAATGGAGCACTCCGCAAACGCCTTTAACGGGAATGGTCTTTATCGGTCTTGTATTCTGGATATTTTGTTTCGGCATGTCGCGTTATGCTCATTTTATCGAGAGGCGCTTGAATGCACCTAAAGTCAATGGTGCGGAAGGATAGATCATTGCGGAAAAGTCGCGACGAAAAAGATAAGCAATTGGAAGTATCCATGCACCATGTCAATAAATGGTATGGTCGGCTACATGTTTTGCGCAACATTAATCTCGAAGTCAAACCGAAAGAAAGAGTAATTATATCCGGTCCTTCCGGTTCCGGAAAATCCACATTGATACGGTGTATCAACGGGCTTGAACGCGCCGAAGAGGGCGAAATAACGGTAACAGGTATTCCGCTTAAACATGGAATGTGGAGTCTTAATAAAATACGACGCAATGTCGGAATGGTTTTTCAACATTTCAACTTGTTTCCACATTTGACGGTGCTTGAAAATTGTGTGCTTGCACCAATCTGGGTCAAGCATGTTGGTCGTCGCAAAGCCGAAGAGCAGGCGATGCATTATTTGGAACGGGTTAAAATACCCGATCAGGCCAACAAATATCCGGGGCAACTGTCCGGAGGACAGCAACAGCGTGTTGCAATCGCCCGTTCGCTCTGTATGGAACCGCGTGTCATGTTGTTTGATGAACCAACTTCGGCTCTCGATCCGGAAATGATAAAAGAAGTTCTCGATACAATGATCGATTTGGCTGAAAACGGCATGACAATGCTTTGCGTTACCCATGAAATGGGCTTTGCAAGACAGGTGGCCGACCGTGTCATTTTTATGGATGAGGGGCAAATTCTCGAAGTTGCACCACCGGATGAATTTTTCGATCATCCGGTGCATGAAAGAGCCAAAGCATTTCTAAGCCAGATATTATGAACCCGTTAGCTTACGGGCTGCGCTCTCTGCATCATACCCGTAAAGCCAGTCGAGACCTGCCATAAAACTTTCGGAAGAGCGGAATTTCATTACAACATTGCGAGCAAAAGCTACCGGCCCTGTTGCATGATATACGAAACTGTTAAATGCTCCCCGTTTATTCACCGCCGCTACACGCGGTGTGCGAAGAGTGCTGTAAAGCCTCATCGCATCGGCAAGTGTCAAGTTTTTGTTTGACAACAACTCGGCAAGAGTTGCCGAATCCTCGATTGCCATAGCAGCTCCCTGCGCCGCAAACGGTAAAAACCCGTGCGATGCGTCGCCGACAAAAACGCGAAAGCGATTGTCGGAAAACCGATGAGGAAGCATCTGGAACAATGGCCAATAAGTCCATTTTTCAACAAGATTGAAAATATTTCTTATTTCGGGATGCCAATCATTGAAATGTTTGAACAAATCGTTCTTGTCGCCTTCACGCGACCAGCTTTCACCCGGATTATTTCCTCGTGTAATTGCAACAAAATTGAACGATTTACCAGCCTTTAAAGGATAACCGACAAGGTGATTATCAGGCCCCATCCATGCAACGACCGTCTTTACATCGGCAAATGAGCGGATAAACTCCTTGGGAAGTGCATCTATATCGATTGTTGCCCGCCATGCGATAAAACCGCTAAAACTTGCGTGATCGTCAAGCGGCGGGAACTGTCGCATTTTTGACCAAACGCCATCACAACCAATAACCAACGGTGTAACAAAGCGGTCATCTTCGCCCTGATGATCGGAGCGGATTTCCGCCAATTGCGGTGTTTCTTCGGATATTGCGGTGACTTTTTCAGATAATCTTATATCAATAAGAGAATTCTGTTTTGCTTTTTGATAAAGCACATTTTGGAGATCTGCGCGGTGAATGGTGATATATGAGCCGTGCCACCGGCGTTCCGACACATCTTGTAAATCCACCTGAAGAAGTGTTTTAGCCGAAAGACCATCTCTTAATTCGAGAAAGCGGGCTTTCACACCCAGATCCGTCAACTGGTCCAGCACATCCCATTTCATTAACAGTCTGGTAGCGTTTGGTGCCAGTTGAATACCGGCGCCGACTTCTTCAAGGTGATCGCGGCTTTCAAGAACAAGAGAGCTTATTCCTTTTTCAGCCAATGCCAATGCCGAACTTAATCCGGCGATTCCTGCCCCCACTATGATTGGTTTTTCCTGGTTTTGCCAATCCATAGCTTATTCCTTGTATAGTGATTTTAACGATTATCCCGCTTTTTTATAGTTAATTTGCTCCGGATCAAAAGTGCAGTTGGCCGGCTTTGTTTCCAGTTCTCCAAGAGAAGGATTAAACCGGTAGAGCGTTGAACAATAAGAGCAAATCTTTTCGTCATCAGCTCCCATATCAATAAAGACATGTGGATGGTCAAAAGGCGGGTTGGCACCCACGCACATGAATTTCTTTACGCCGATTTCAATCATTTTATATCCGCCATCATTCTGGAAATGTGGAATGTGATGATCTGCCATGTCAGAACTCCATGTAACAATTGGATTGAAAGTGCAAAACCGCACTGCCGTTGATAACGTTTCTTTCTATAGCCTAATTGTTAGGCGATAGCCAATAGTTTGTAACGCAGGTTTGCCAAACTTTGTAGCCTTAGCTCTCATAGAAAAATACATAAAAGTCGTTTTACCGGATTACCGGCGTATCGCCCAAGATCGAAACTTAAAGCATTTATAATAAATGTCATGAAAAAATAATAAATAATTTTATTATTAAAAACATACATAACAATAACATTTTATACGTTTTTTAATTAAAAATTTTTTATATATAAATTTAAAAAAATTATAAAAATAAAAATTCAATTATAACTCAAAAACTAAAATTATTTGTATTTTTTCTTGTAAAAAACTGAAGCAATTTATCAATTTTTTCAATTAATATGCTAATAAAAATTGGTTTCATTCAAATATTTTTAAAATTCAAAAAATTTATGCCGATTGAGAAAGATCGCAATAGAAACATTGGATAAGATCAATATTAATATCAAAAAGTTGATATAGGATTTGTCATTAACGAGCGCGCGTTGTAAACTTTTTTCGCGGGTCATAAAGACCTTATGATTCAAAATATTTTTGTTTGACGCGGGCTGATGTAATCAAGTCGGTTGCAACATAAAACATCAGATTGAAGGGAAAAGCATATGGCTTTACGTACAAAAAACTCATCAAATTCAGAGATAAAGCAACCAAATGCCGAAACCATCAATATGGAAACTCCGGAACGCTTTGTAAATCGGGAATTTTCCTGGCTACAGTTCAATAATCGCGTATTGATGGAAGCAGCAAATAAAAAACATCCTCTTTTGGAACGCTTGCGTTTTGTATCGATTTCGGCAACAAATCTCGATGAATTTTTTATGGTGCGTATTGCCGGCCTTGCCGGTCAGGTGCGTGCAGGCATTGTTACTCGTAGTGCCGATGGCCGCACGCCACAAGAACAACTCGATTTTGTACTGGCCGAAGTTGCCCGGTTACAGGCTAACCAGCAGCAGGAATTGCGGGCTTTGCGTCATGAGCTTGAACAAGAAAAAATTGTTATTATTCGTCCCGACCGCCTGACCGCGACTGAAAAATCATGGCTTGAGAACCATTTTCTGGAAACCATATTTCCGGTGCTTACACCCCTTTCAATTGATCCGGCCCATCCATTTCCCTTTATACCCAATTTGGGTTTTTCAATTGCGCTTCATTTGTTGCGTCGTGCAGACCATCAACCGATGACAGCACTCTTGAGGCTGCCAACGGCTTTGAAACGCTTCACACTATTGCCTGATGAAGGACAAGGTTACCGTTTCATTTCGCTGGAAGATATTGTGAGCCTTTTCATAGGCAAATTGTTCCCCGGATATGAAGTCAACGGGGCAGGGACATTTCGTGTTATTCGCGATAGCGATATCGAGGTTGAGGAAGAAGCCGAAGATCTTGTTCGATTGTTCGAGAGCGCATTGAAACGCAGACGCCGCGGACAGGTTATCCGTATCGAATTCGACGCGGAGATGCCCGATGATCTACGCCAATTTGTAACGACCGAACTCGGTGTACCTGATAACCGTATCAGTGTTCTTGACGGTTTGCTAGCACTCAACATGATTTCGGAAATTGTTTCTATTCCGCGTGAAGACCTGAAATTCATTCCTTATAATCCGCGTTTTCCCGAACGTATAAGAGAACATGCCGGAGATTGTTTTGCCGCAATCAAAGAAAAAGATATTGTTGTTCATCATCCCTATGAATCGTTTGATGTTGTTGTACAGTTTTTGCGTCAGGCAGCGGCAGATCCGGATGTTCTTGCCATAAAGCAGACTCTTTATCGCACGTCCAATGACAGCCCGATTGTGCGCGCACTGATTGACGCCTCGGAAGCAGGTAAATCGGTTACAGCTCTGGTTGAACTGAAAGCCCGTTTTGACGAGGAAGCCAATATTCGTTGGGCGCGGGATCTGGAACGCGCAGGCGTACAGGTTGTTTTCGGTTTCATCGAACTAAAAACCCATGCCAAAATGTCGCTTGTCGTACGGCGCGAAGAAAACCGGTTGCGTTCCTATGTCCATCTGGGAACCGGTAATTATCACCCGATAACTGCCAAAATTTATACCGATTTATCTTTCTTCACCACAGATGATGACATAGGACATGATGTTCAGTTGATTTTCAATTTCATCACAGGCTATGCACAACCTGACGAGCCTATGAAGCTTGCATTTTCGCCTTTGACGTTACGTCGTCGCATTTTAGGACATATTGAAGACGAAATTGCGCATGCAAGAGATGGCAAACCTGCTGCAATCTGGATGAAAATGAATTCACTCGTCGATCCGCAAATTATAGATGCGTTATATCGCGCCGGACAAGCGGGTGTTCAAGTTGATTTGGTGGTTCGCGGAATCTGTTGTTTGCGTCCCGGAATACCCGGTTTTTCCGAAAATATTCGTGCCAAGTCGATCGTCGGCCGGTTTTTGGAACATAGCCGCATTTTCTGTTTTGGAAACGGTGAAGATTTACCGAATGAAAATGCGATTGTTTATTTTGGTTCGGCCGACATGATGACCAGAAATCTTGACAGACGCGTTGAAACGTTAGTACCGGTATTCAACAAAACCGTTCATCAGCAAATACTCTCGCAAATTATGTTGGCAAATATAATAGACAATCAGCAGAGCTTCGAGATATTGAGCGATGGAACATCCCGGCGTATTACGCCACTTAAAGGTGAGAAACCATTTAATGCGCAGGAATATTTCATGACCAATCCGAGTCTTTCGGGACGGGGAAAATCTCTGAGATCTTCTGCTCCGCGCATTATTGCTCTTCGTCGCCAACAAACCGATGCGTCAAGTGCAGAAACAACGGATAAAGACTGAAATATAAATGGATAATTCTGTAGCTCAGGGCCGATTAAAAGGTCGAAAACCTGTTGCCGTCATAGACATCGGATCGAACTCTGTTCGTTTGGTTGTCTATGAAGGTCTGGTGCGTTCCCCGACTGTTTTGTTTAATGAAAAAATCCTTTGCGGTTTGGGAAAAGGCGTTGCAAAGACCGGTTGTCTCGAACCCGAATCTGTCGAGATGGCGTTAAGAACATTGCGGCGCTTTCATGCAATTTGCGAGCAAATCGGTGTGTCTGCAATTCACACATTGGCAACGGCTGCTGCACGCGAATCGAAGAATGGCCCTGCATTTATAGAAGACGCAGAAAAGATACTTCAAAACCGCGTAAAAGTTCTAACGGGGAAAGAAGAAGCAACCTATTCTGCCTATGGAATTATTTCGACTTTTCATCATCCCGACGGCATTGCCGGTGATTTGGGCGGCGGTAGCCTCGAATTGGTGGATATTCATGAAACAAAAGTTGGCGATGATGGCATTACCTTGCCGCTTGGTGGATTACGCCTTCAGGATATGTCGGATAACAACCTTTCAGAAGCGACAAAAATTGCGCGTAAATATCTGAAAAACAGTGAAATTCTGTCAAAAAACAAGGGGCGTAATTTTTACGCGGTGGGCGGTACATGGCGCAATTTGGCCAAACTCCATATTGCTGTCAAACGTTATCCCTTACCTGTTATGCATGCTTATGAGGTAGAAGCATCCGATATGGATTCTTTTCTTCATAGGGTAACCAAAGGCGAGATAGAACAGCTAAAAAACATTTCTGCTATCTCCAAGAACCGTCGCCAGTTATTGTCTTATGGTGCAACTGTTCTGACAGAAGTTTTGCGGTGTCTGGCGCCAAAGAAAGTTATTTTTTCCGGTGCCGGTGTCAGGGAAGGGTTTATGTTTTCGCAGTTGACGCAAAAAGTGCAGAGTGAAGATCCGCTGATTGCGGCATGTCAGGAAATGGCAACACTTCGTGCCCGCTCTCCTGCGCAGGCTTATGATCTTATCGGTTTTACCAAAAATGCTTTTGAAGTTTTTGGCGTCGAGGAAAATGAAGAACAAAGGCGTTATCGCGAAGCGGCCTGTTTGCTTGCCGATATTGGTTGGCGTTTTCATCCCGATTATCGTGGCGATCAATCAGCCAATCAGGTTGCATTCGGCCCTTATCCGGGAATTACGCATCATGGACGTGTCTATGTGGCCTTGTCGGTTTTCTACCGGAATGAAGGTCTTTTCGTGGATGAAGATGCACCGGCAATCATAAAATTGGCAAATAAGGAAATGATAGAGAGAGCGCGTTTTCTAGGCGGACTTATGCGGGTTGCAAACCTGTTTTCGGCTTCAACCGCCGGTATTTTGCCTGATTTGATATGGAAATCGCAAGAAAAGAAGATAGTTCTGACAATTCCGAAGCGACACGCCGACCTGATCGCTGAACGGCCTTTGGGACGATTGCAACAACTTGCTAAAATAACCAATAAAGAATTAAGCTATCTGGTTGTTTGACATGTCAGGAAACTGAACTTTCGCCATTTGACTAAGGTCAAGGTTCGGGAACATTGATCGAATGGGAAAAGAGGCCGCCAACACTTGAATCCAAAATCGGATTTAACTTTACATAACCGCCAAACCGGAACGAAACGAACCACCTCGAAAAATTGGGAATCTGCCGTTTCGGTCGCCACAAACATCATGAAGTTAATCGCATGATGAAAGTCGGTCTGCGTTGATTTTGATAAATAATGTGTAACGGTTACCTTCGCTTATCAATGATAGAAATTGCCTTACTGCTCTTCAACTTTTGATCTATTCGGAAATCACTTTTGATCTATCCGGAGATGAAATGTGTTATCAGCGTGTATAGAGTTGCTCTTGTGGTGCAAGGTCTGTTTCTCCGCTTATTGCGTCTTAAACGTTGAATAATGAGACAAATTCCATTCCGGTTGAGGTTCCTTTAAAAGCAGACAATAAACCGGAGTTCGTCAAATAAACCGGCACTTACGAAAAACCGGAGTTCGTCTAATAAACCGGTACTTACTCAGTTCACGACCTTTTTTGAACCAGCAATAGCCGGTTTGATGAAGTGCACCTCCTTGCTCAAAGCATGAGAGGCAATTTACCGCTTCAATCGTTCAAGCTTCCTTGCCACTATAGTCACCGCCTGATGTTGAACACTTTCTCTTTTCAAGCTTGCCGTTTTCCAGGCAATATTGCGGCGGCTTTTCTTTTTAGAACGAGATTATGTAACACAGCCGCAACATATACCGGAATTCACGAAGTTACTCTTCAATGTGCAATTTTGACTATCGAACCCGTTTACTCCGGATGTTGCGCAATGAAATGTTTTCACAAAAAGCACAAAACCGTTGTCGATAGATTTTTTTAGATTTAAATATGCCTGACCTGACACAATCAGGCGTTAAAAACATCGGGCCATGTAAAACTGTTCAGCGGCTATTCACTTCACCCGTAAATTCACTTCAAACCGCAATTTTCCAAAATTTTGCAGTTATAATTACGCAGCAAAATATATCTGGAAATCCTGCTAACCAAAAACGGTCTAACAATGAAATTGTCGTGTTTTCTCATGTCTAACCGTACTTGCTCACTCTTGAGATAGTGGTGCAGAACCCGCATTCTTACCCTTACGAGCAAGATAGTTATAAAGTCGTTTGATGTTGGGTAATTGACAAAGACCATTGCCTTTTTCGGCCACTGCTGCTGTGCCGCAGGCGGTAGCTAGCCGGAAAGCATCTTCCGCTTCCCAACCAACAGCCAGCCCATGAACCATACCGGCTACAAAGCTGTCTCCGGCGCCGGAAGCGCTGATAACCCGAACGTGAGGCGAGGGAAGATAAAGTGTCTTATCTTTTGTCGCCAGCACTGCTCCCTGATGTCCGAGTGTCACAGTGATAATATCCGAAGCTCCTTTGAGACAATATTCTTGAGCAGCTTTGGCAATATCATCAGTCAAATTATAGGTTTTTCCTGTGCACGCCTCAAACTCGCCCTGACTTGGTTTTACGAGTGTCAAACCGCCTTTTTGAAGAACATGTTTAAGCGCATCTCCTGACGTATCAATAACAATACGGGCGTTGCGCTTATGAGCAATGTCTATCAGCATATCATAGACATCAATTGGAACATTACGTGGCAAACTACCGCTTACGACAATCCAGTCCCATTCAAGCTCTTTGGTTGTTTCGACTACCGCTTTCCATTCAGCTTCTTCCATGACAGGGCCTTCGGCTACAAAGCGGTATTCCATGCCGGAAGCTCTTTCATGAATGACATTATTGACGCGTGTATTTCCGGAAATAGAAATTTTAATGCATTGAATGCCGCGATCTTCCAAAAGATGATTCAATACATTCCCCATAATTCCGCCGCTGGCATAAAGTGCCTTCACGTCACCACCAAGACGATGAATAACCCGTGCGACATTGATACCGCCACCACCGGGGTGAAAACTCTCGTCAAAAGTTCTGATCTTGTGGGTAGGGCGCACCACTTCAGCTTCACTTGCTGCATCAACGGTAGGATTGAATGTAACTGTCAGGACTTTTTCCATTATCTGCCTCTGCAAACAAAGCACGCTTTTCTGCGGAACTAAAAAAGCTGTATATAAAGCTCGTCTGATTATCTCTCTACAGCTAAAGTTCTTTTGTCAATATTTTACCGTTATGAAAGTAAAATCCCAAATGGCCATTCAACATTTTTTCGGCTTTTTTTCCGAAAATATTATACCGCCATCCTTGCATGGCGGATAAGGTGTCGAGGTGGTCTTGTTTGGCTATTTTTTCCAGCTCGTCATTATTTGCGATAATGCGCGGAGCTATATCTTCCTCATCGGCCACGAGCTTTAAAAGAACACGCAACAGTTCGATTGCGGCGGCTGTGCCATTTCCCGTTGCCACATGTTTGTGTATCGCTGGCAAATTATCAAGTTCAACAGAAAGACCTTTTTGTACCGCTTTCAACAATTCGGCAGCGCTACCGGAATGTTCCCAACCTTTCGGGATGCTGCGCAATCTGGATAAAGCCATCTCGTCTTTAGGGTGTTGTATGGCAATCTCGACAAGACATTCGTCTTTTAATATACGTCCCCGTGGAACATTGCGATTTTTAGCTTCCTGTTCACGCCAGGCTGCCACTTGTTGAAGGACAGCAAGCTCCCTCGGTTTACGTATGCGACCCTTTATTCTTTTCCAAGCTTCATCATTCGGCATAATGTAGGTTTTTGGAGAGGTGAGGATCGACATTTCGTCGTCAATCCAATGAGTTCTACCGTTTTTATCGAGCTTTTCCTCAAGATATTTATAGACATCACGTAAATGGGTTACATCAGCCAAAGCGTAAGACAATTGTTTATCGCTCAGTGGACGCCGACTCCAGTCGGTATAGCGGGAGGATTTATCAATATGTTCGCCGGTTATGCGCTCGACAATTTGTTCATAGGAGACACTTTCACCGAATCCGCAAACAGAACCGGCAATCTGCGTATCAAATAGCGGTGTAGGAATAATATTGCCGAGTTTATATATGATTTCGACATCCTGCCGCGCAGCATGGAAAACTTTTACCACATTTGTATTCGCCATTAATTTGAACAATGGCGACAAATCGATTTCAGGTGAAAGCGGATCAACGATCACAGCAATATCGGGAGAGGCCAACTGGATCAGACAGAGTTCCGGCCAATAGGTGGATTCTCGAATAAATTCGGTGTCTACCGTCACAAAATCGGATTTTGACAGTGTCGATATAACGTCTTCGAGCGTATGTGTATCAGTAACAAGTTTCATATTTCAGGCTATAACGCATTATATTGTATTTGTCTTTTGCTATATTTTTTCATACACAATCCTTCGATAGCTTGACAAATGGGCGGTAAAATGCGCTTTTTCGCACAAGTTTATTATTTCAGAATGCATGTAACAAAAAGGCAAGACTATGCATCGGTATCGCAGTCATAACTGTGCCGCTCTTCGTAAGAGCGATGTTCAATCGAAAGTTCGTCTCTCGGGATGGGTTAATCGTGTCCGTGACCATGGCGGAATATTGTTTATCGATTTGCGTGATAATTACGGCATAACGCAAATTGTTGCTGATCCGGATTCGCCAGCCTTCAAAGTTGCCGAAATGGTTAGAAGCGAGTGGGTTTTGCGTGTTGACGGAGAAGTTCGCGCTCGTTCCGACGATACGGTAAACAGCAATCTACCAACGGGTGAAGTTGAGGTATTTGCCAACGAAATCGAGATTTTGTCGAAATCGGACGAATTGCCATTACCTGTTTTTGGCGAACCGGATTATCCCGAAGATATTCGCTTGAAATATCGTTTTCTGGATTTGCGGCGCGAAACATTGCATAAGAATATCTTGCAGAGAACAAAAATAATCGCTGCCATTCGCCGGCGTATGCAGGAAGCCAATTTTACCGAGTTTTCTACGCCGATTTTGACGGCGTCATCACCGGAAGGTGCGCGCGACTTTCTTGTACCGAGTCGCATTCATCCGGGAAAATTCTACGCTCTCCCACAGGCGCCACAGCAATATAAACAACTTTTGATGATGTCGGGATTTGACCGGTATTTTCAGGTCGCACCATGTTTTCGCGATGAAGATCCACGCGCCGACCGCCTTCCTGGTGAATTCTACCAATTGGATATGGAAATGAGTTTCGTCGAGCAGGAAGACATCCTGCAGGTTATGGAACCGATCATCCGTGGCATTTTCGAGGAATTTTCCAATGGTAAACCCGTCACGCAGAAATTTCCACGTATTCCATATAATGAAGCAATGAGAAAATACGGTTCCGATAAACCGGACCTGCGCAATCCCATTGTTATGGAAGAAGTGAGCGAACATTTCCGCGGATCCGGTTTCAAAGTATTTGCCCATATATTGGAAAGCGACGATAAAGCCGAAGTGTGGGGCATACCAGTCAAGACAGGTGGCAGCCGCGCTTTTTGTGATCGCATGAATTCCTGGGCTCAGGGCGAAGGACAACCGGGGCTCGGTTACATTTTCTGGCGTAAAGAGGGTGACAAAATTGAAGGTGCTGGCCCGATTGCAAAAAATATCGGACCGGAACGCACCGAAGCCATACGCAATCAGCTTAAGCTTGCCGATGGTGATGCATGCTTTTTTGTAGCGGGCGATCCCCGTAAGTTTGCTTTATTTGCCGGAGCTGCAAGAACACGTGCGGGCGAAGAGCTTGGCCTGATTGACCGTGACCAATTCGCGCTGGCATGGATTGTCGATTTTCCTTTCTATGAATGGAACGAAGACGAAAAGCGGATCGAGTTTTCCCATAACCCGTTCTCTATGCCGCAGGGTGGCAAACAGGCATTGGATACTGAAGAGCCTTTAAATATCAAGGCTTATCAATATGATGTCGTCTGCAACGGTTTCGAGCTGGGATCTGGCGGTATACGTAACCATTCACCTGAAACGATGGTTCGTGCATTCGAGATTGCCGGACTTTCACGAGAAACAGTTGAAGAGCGTTTCGGAGCACTTTACCGCGCCTTCCATTATGGAGCCCCGCCGCACGGCGGAATGGCCTGCGGAATTGATCGTATGGTTATGCTGCTTCTGGGTGTCAAAAACCTGCGTGAAATATCGCTTTTCCCGATGAATCAACAGGCTCTTGACCTTCTCATGGGAGCGCCTTCGGAAGTGACGGCAGCCCAATTGAGCGAATTGTCGCTGCGTATTGCGCCGATGAAAAAAGATAACTGATAAATAGAAATGCCAATCAAAAAAAGCCCGGTTTTACCGGGCTTTTTAATGACTGAAACAATTTTGTAATTGCGTAGGCTATTTGTTGGCTTCTACCTTCAGTTTTATCAAATCAATAAGTTTAGCCATAGAGATACTTCCGGTAGCATAGAGCACCGGCAAGGGAACCGATTTGTCGGGAGTAGCACTGACGGTAAGTGACTTCGGATTATCAAGAAAATTTCCGATTTGTTCCGATGTCACTTTGACGAAATCCGGATCATCAATCTGGCCCCCCAATAATGGCAACATTGCCTTGGTTTGCTTTATGAAATCTTCGCGTGTTACACCATTTTTTTTCGCATAATAGTCGAGGATTCTATTGGTAAGGGAATTATCATCATAACGTATAGAGACATCGCCAAATTTTAGCTGTTGGATAATTCCAAAAACACTCAACATCTCGGCCGTTGTATCATCCGGGTTATTCGATCTCTCCAACTGCTTCAGAACGCCGATATTTTTGACAAAATCTTCTGTAAGTCCTTCAACATTTGTGGTGATCGCCAGTTTTCCGCCGTTATCAATGGTAATCTCGTTCTGGTCGCCAATATATTTGCCGCTTTCGATATCCCAACTGGCATGAACATTCAAAGAACCCGACAGCTTGTCATAGCCAATATCTGTTAGCCATTTAGACGCCCCGGAAATGCCGGTCTTGTTTGGCTCGTAACTGAAAGATTTTATGCCGACTGTAATGTCTACACCGTTCGTACCGTTTTTGAAGAGATATGCTATCTTCAGATCTTCGGCATTAAAAACTGTCTGGTCGGCCGGTGACAAATAGATCTGAGCTACTTTTACACTCTCATAGGGGAATTGAACAAATAAGGGATCAGCATCTTTTTTCGGTGTAAGCCTGAGTTTATCTATAGAGATGTCTTTCAAATTCCCTGTAGCATCTGAACTTGTACTCTTCAGCAGAGGTATGGAAACATTTTCTACAAAATAAGTGCCATCCTGACCTTCCGTTACATTTTTAAAGCGCAAGCTGTCGATTTTATCAAAAACAACGCCCTTGGCGGTACTCACATTTTGATCCGGTTCTTTCGATTGTTTGTCCGACGGTGAAGATTGATCGTTTTCCTTTCCACTATTTTGCAACTCCTGAAGCTTTATAGTTACATCACGCAAAACGATATCGTTGCCGTCAGCTTCACAATTCGATGAATCAATCGATAGTTGAGTATTTTTGATAGTTTCTTGCAAGCGGGAATTGAATGCATTCGGATCAACCGCCCATGAGTTCAGGTGAACCGTTGTTGCAGCAAAAAAAGTGCAAGTTGTTAGTAAGAATGCTTTTTTGAATTGTCTCATTGGAAGATACCTTCTCTCTTCGGACGCTTTGAAGATTAGATCTGTCTTGGTGTCATTCCTATCATAGTTAAGTAAGGCTGGAAACAAGTCCATGACTTGCGGTAGATTCTGCGAATTGCTATTCGATACCTATGTCAAATAAAGTGATTCGTTTATCCGAAAAAGACCATATAGAGCCGATAGAATTGCGTTCTGCATTGCAGGAACGTTATTTGGCTTATGCACTTTCTACGATTATGGATCGTGCATTGCCCGATGTCCGCGATGGATTGAAACCGGTTCATCGGCGCATCCTCCACGCAATGCGCCTATTAAAATTGAACCCCGATCAGGCTTACGCAAAATGCGCTCGTATTGTCGGCGATGTGATGGGAAAATTCCACCCGCATGGCGATTCATCTATCTATGATGCACTTGTGCGGTTGGCTCAGGATTTTGCTGTTCGCTATCCGCTTGTAGACGGGCAGGGGAATTTCGGCAATATTGACGGCGATAATGCTGCTGCAATGCGTTATACCGAAGCACGAATGACAGAAGTGGCGACGTTGCTTCTTGACGGTATCAACGAAAATGCTGTCGATTTTCGCCCTACTTACAACGAGGAAGATGAAGAGCCGGTTGTTTTACCGGCTGCCTTTCCTAATCTTTTGGCAAACGGGTCTTCCGGTATCGCTGTCGGTATGGCAACGTCAATTCCGCCCCATAATGTAGCCGAGCTTTGCGAAGCCGCAACATTTTTGATTGCACATCCGGACGCGACCAACGATGATCTGGTTAAATTTGTAAAAGGCCCCGATTTTCCCACCGGCGGTGTGTTAGTGGAACCGGCGGATAGTATACGTGAATCCTACAGAACCGGACGTGGTGTCTTCCGTCTTCGTGCACGTTGGCATAAGGAAGAGGGAAGTCGCGGTAGCTATTCTATCGTTGTTACAGAAATTCCTTATCAGGTACAAAAATCTCGACTGATTGAAAAGACGGCCGAGTTGTTGCTCGCCCGTCGCCTGCCAATGCTCGACGATATTCGCGACGAATCGACAAAAGATATACGCATAGTTCTGGAGCCGAAAACACGTACAGTGGATCCGGAATTGTTGATGGAATCAATCTTCAAGCTTACAGATTTTGAAGTCCGTGTCCCTCTCAACCTGAACGTGCTTACCCTTGGAAAAATACCGAATGTTCTTTCACTCGGTCAGGCTTTGCAACAATGGCTCGATCACCGCAAAGATGTCCTTGTGCGCCGTTCCGAATTCAGACTGCATGAAATTACACGCCGTCTCGAAATTTTGGGCGGTTACCTTATTGCTTATCTCAATCTTGACGAAGTCATCCGAATTATTCGCGAAGAAGATGACCCCAAAAAACAACTCATGACAAGCTTTTCTCTGACTGAAAATCAGGCAGAAGCAATTCTGAATATGAGATTGAGATCGTTGCGAAAACTGGAAGAAGTCGAGATTCGTAAAGAATTCGACACTTTAAAGGCAGAGGAAGCCGAACTTGATGCGCTCTTGCAATCCGACATAAAACAGTGGAAAGCAATTGCAAGCGAAATTGCCAAGGTTAAAAAAGTTTTCGGCCCGGATAGCCCGCTTGGCAGGCGACGCACGAGTTTTGAAGACGCTCCCGATCACGATATTAAAGATATCGAACAAGCGATGATCGAGAAAGAGCCGGTAACAATCGTTATTTCAGAGAAGGGCTGGCTAAGAGCACTTAAAGGGCACTTGAGTGATTATTCCGGCCTTACCTTCAAGGAAGATGACAGGTTAAAAATCGCATTTCCGGCTATGACAACAGATAAGATCATTGTTATGAGCACCGGTGGTAAATTTTTTACCATTGCAGCGAATGCATTGCCGGGCGGAAGGGGACATGGTGAACCTATTCGTATTCTCGTCGATATGGATAATGATGAGGATATATTAACCGCTTTCGTCCACGAGGAAGACAGGAAGTTGCTGCTTGTCTCTTACCATGCAAACGGATTTATCGTGTCTGAAAACGATGTGCTTGGAACGACGCGCAAGGGTAAGCAGGTTATGAATGTAAAACAGCCTGACGAAGCAAAACTGTGTTTGCCAGTTACCGGTGATCATCTGGCGATCGTTGGCGAAAACAGAAAAATGCTCATTTTCCCGCTCGATCAAATCTCCGAAATGACCCGTGGCAAAGGCGTGCGCCTGCAACGTTATAAAGACGGTGGCGTCAGCGACGCTATTACTTTCGATCTATCCGAAGGCCTTACATGGCGTGATGCAGCAGAAAGAAACTTTACCCGTGGCGCTGCCGAACTCGTTGAATGGTTTGGAACCCGCGGCAGTGCAGGGCGGATGGTACCAAAAGGTTTTCCAAGGTCCGGAAAGTTTTCAGGCTAATTCAAAACAATTTTTACAAGTCTACGCGCTGTAAACAATAGTTGGAATTAACTTGCTTTAATTAATCGTCATAGTGGTTATTTGACAGTTATCTATTAACCACGACCACGGTAATTGGGTACATTTTGTTCCGGAATCCAGACGTTTTCCGGCTTTTTTCCGGTTTGCCAGAAGACATCAATAGGTATACCCCCGCGAGGATACCAATACCCCCCGATGCGTAGCCAATGTGGTGACAATAATTCCACCAAACGACGGGCTATCGTGACCGTGCAATCTTCATGAAATGCACCGTGATTGCGGAATGATCCCAAATAGAGTTTCAGCGACTTACTCTCGACAAGCCATTTGTCGGGAACATAATCAATCATCAGATAAGCAAAATCCGGTTGACTGGTGATTGGACACAAAGAGGTAAACTCCGGCGCAGTAAAGCGCACACAATATTCGACATCCGCCTGAGGATTGGGAACGCGTTCCAGAACGGCATCTTCAGGAGACTCCGGAAAAGGGGCCTTCTTTCCTAATTGTTTTAAATTTTCATAAATTGAATGGTCTGAAGTCATCGACAAGAACCCTGAGAACAGAAATTGAAACAAACAAGAATGCTATTTTAACAACTTGCTATTTTTATTACGCTTGACAGCTTCAATCCAGAATTCATTATCTTCATAAATTGTTGGATCATCCACTCCGGCCAATGCGAAAGCTTCCCGCCGTTCAACGCAGGTTCCGCAGCGCCCACAATGGTGTTCTCCTCCTTTGTAGCAAGACCAAGTCTTAGTAAAAGGAACGTTGTATTTTACACCATCTTTAACAATATCCGACTTGTCGCAGCTCACATAGGGCGCAACGAGCTGACATTGCCCTTCCAGTGATAATTGTTCCATTGCGTTGAACGCATTGATAAAATTTTCACGGCAATCGGCGTAAATAAAATGATCTCCACCGTGTACTGCAATAGCAACGCTATCGCCATGTTTAGCCGAGGCAATAGCAAAGGCGATCGAAAGAAAGACAGCATTCCGATTGGGAACGACCGTGGATTTCATATTATCTTCGGCATAATAACCATCGGGAACATCAATATTATCGGTGAGTGATGATCCGGAGAGATTCTTTCCGATTGCGGAAATATCAATTGGATAATAGTCCGCGCCAAGAGCACGCGCACATTCTTTCGCAAAAAACAGTTCTTTTTTATGCCGCTGTCCGTAATCGAAAGAAATGATACCTTGAAGGCTTTTCTCGTGAGCCAGACGATAGGCGAGGGTGACGGAATCAAGTCCGCCTGAACAGATAAGATAGGTTTTCATTTTATCCCTTGTTTTTGAAACCGGGTGGGCTGCGACCGGTGTCTTTTACAGCTATCAAAGGCTTTGATAGCTGTAAAGCCTGTCATTACTTTCCGTTTTTTATTCGCTCCATAAAGCGCTGGAAACGTGCATAAACTTTAAGATTTTTCTTCGCATTGATCGAAGGAAAATAGGTTCTGAATTTCAATGCGGACTTTTCCGATATGCCATCAATAATAACAATTTCCTGTTTGCCATTTCGATGGGCAAGAACCAAATTCCACGGATTCAAATCATATAAAATAACATCGGTTTGTTTGACCCAATTCTCGAATTCATCAAGTGCATCGCGAATGGGGCTTACATCCTTGGCAAAGG
Source organism: Bartonella sp. B10834G3 (assembly GCF_016102505.1). Lineage (NCBI taxonomy): Bacteria > Pseudomonadati > Pseudomonadota > Alphaproteobacteria > Hyphomicrobiales > Bartonellaceae > Bartonella > Bartonella sp. B10834G3. Next base: position 408,249 of record NZ_JACFOM010000002.1, on the reverse strand, counting down.
CAGCTACCGGTTGCGCATAATTATTGTTCTCATCTTTTTCGGCTCTAACCACGAGCCCCCAACCGAGATCGGTTTGCTGAAGCCCGACAACCGAAAACATGTGCGGCAGCAAGGTTTCAGCATGAGGATTGACGCGGACAATCTCGAAGAATTCGTGCATATTGACAGAATTGGCACCCAACGGCTTAAAACGCTTTTTCCATTCGGCTACTTGTCTGGTTTTAGCAATCCATTCAGGGCGCAGAACTTTCACCAATAAGTCGGGGTTGTCGGGATGAACGAAGACCAGACGTGCATTTCCCTTGAAACGAGGCTTGCACCCCTTCAACTCGATCATCTCTTTAGACAACATATCAATTTCCTCGGCAGATAAACTCTGTCTTATTCTTTTGTTAACGTCCATCCGCTGGATGTCAAATGTTCTTGAGGACGGTAACGGGATTTATAGTCCATTTTCGGTGAACCTTTGACCCAATATCCCAGATAAACATAGGGAAGCCCCAATTGACGAGCTTTGCGGATGTGATCCAAGATCATGAACACTCCAAGCGAAGCGTGTTTTTCATATGGTGAATAAAAAGAATAGACCATCGAAAGACCATCATCAACTTTGTCGGTAAGAGCGGCCGCAACAAGCAAAAAATTATTTTTCTTATTCGCGTCACCGGATAGCTTTCTTCTATATTCGATTAATGACGTTTCAACCTCGGTATCTTCAACCATCATCCGGTAATCCTGAAATGTCATATCGCTCATTCCACCGCCGGCATGACGAACGCCGAGATAATTTTTAAAAAGCGAATATTGCTCCTCTGTTGCCTCACTCCCGCAAACTTCACCGACGAGATCGGCATTTTTTTTGATAATACGTTTCATTGTTCGATCAGGAACAAAATCATCCACGACAATGCGCACCGATACGCATGCGTTGCACCCGTCGCAAACAGGGCGATAAGCAATATTTTGGGAACGTCGAAAACCGCATTGCATCAAAACGGTATTTTTATCTTTTGCGAATTGTCCGGTGAGATAGGTAAATACTTTTCTCTCCCAATGCTCGGCGAGATACGGGCAGGGCGCCGGAGCTGTAAGGAAAAATTGTGGTTCATCTTTATCGCTGTGTGTCATGCTTATCGCATTTAAAGATACCGTCAAGTTGAAACAAATTTACATTTACATAGAAAACTATAGCGCAATCGCCGATCCTTCAAGGAATGATCTTTAAATAAACAGTGATCCTACCGCCTAAACTATCATACCATAGAGATCATAATCATCCGACTGTTCAATCTTTGCGGTGACGAGTTCTCCCGTCCGTATGGGACGACGTGAAGTCAAATGCACGACACCATCAACCTCCGGAGCATCATATTTCGTGCGTCCAATGCCTGTATGGCCATTCGCCTCGTCTACGAGAATTTGCAAACGTTTGCCGACTTTCTTCTTGAGCAAATTGGCCGAAATGGATTTTTGATGAACCATAAAACGGTCCCAACGGCTTTTCTTGACATCATCAGGGACTATTTCCAGCCCCATATCATTGGCCGATGCACCCTCAACAGCCTCATATTTAAAACATCCAGCCCGATCTATCTTTACTTCACTCATCCAATCAAGAAGCATTTTGAAATCTTCTTCGGTTTCTCCCGGAAAACCGACAATGAACGTTGATCTTAAAGCAAGATCAGGACAGATTTTGCGCCATTTCTCGATGCGCTGATTAATTTTTTCCAAATGCGCAGGACGCTTCATGTTGCGTAACACGTTGGGGGACGCATGTTGGAACGGTATGTCAAGATAGGGCAGAATTTTTCCATCGGCCATCAATTCGATGACATCATCGACATGCGGGTAGGGATATACATAATGCATCCGCACCCAAACACCCATATCGCCCAATTCTTTGGCGAGATCATAGAACCGTGCGCGAACCGTACGGTCTTTCCATGGACTTTCGCTATATTTAAGATCAAGCCCGTATGCACTGGTGTCTTGGGAAATGACAAGTATTTCCTTGACGCCTGCTTTCACAAGCCTTTCCGCCTCCCGCAGCACATCGGATGCCGGTCGGGAAACCAGATTTCCCCTTAATTGTGGAATAATGCAAAAACTGCAATGATTTGAACAGCCTTCGGAAATTTTTAAATAAGCATAGTGACGAGGCGTCAAACGTATTCCCTGAGGAGGAACAAGATCAACAAACGGGTCATGGACAGGCGGTGCAGCTTTATGAACAGCCTCCATAACACTCTCATACGCCTGAGGACCTGTAACAGCCAATACATTCGGATAAGTTTTTGTTACCACTTCCGGCTCTGCACCAAGGCAGCCGGTTACAATGACTTTACCGTTTTTCTTTAATGCGTCGCCGATATTGGCCAGCGATTCATCGCGGGCCGAGTCAATGAAAGCACATGTATTGACGATAACAAGATCCGCACCATCATGTCTGGGTGCTATTTCATATCCTTCAGAGCGCAATTTTGTAATGATGCGTTCAGAATCGACAAGTGCCTTAGGACATCCTAAAGAAACAAAACTAACGCGAGGAGCTGACATATCACTTCCTGTAGAAGACACGAATTTCTAAAAACGATCAGATGAGACCTAATCTATTTTGTTAAAAATACAAGTTTGTTAAAAATACAAGGCTGTTTTGCAAAAATTTCGCCAGTCCTGCCGCAGGACATATCCATCTATTCGCATTTTCATTATATCCGGACGATAATCTCGCCCGAAAAACCTCAAACGCCGCTTCTCTCCCGAACTCGTTAAAACAGCTCTAATAGAACTTCCGTCATTCCCGTTGAAAAACACTATCCGACAATTATGATTGAATTTTTTTACACCATAAACATTTAAAACATTCAATGACGTGAGCTTAATAGCGGCGTATCAAGCCGACAAGCTTGCCTTGAATTTTGATACGATTAGGACCGAATATCCTTGTTTCATAAGCAGGATTTGCAGCCTCCAAAGCAATAGACGCACCTTTTCGCCGATAACGTTTCAAGGTTGCTTCTTCATCATCAACAAGTGCCACAATAATTTCACCGGGATTTGCTGTATCTCCACGTCTGATTATAACGGTATCACCATCGAAAATTCCGGCATTAATCATAGAATCGCCCTTGACTTCCAGCGCATAATGTTCGCCGCTGCCCACCATATCGGATGGTAGAGAAAGCATATTTGTCTGGTTCTGGATTGCCGAAATAGGAACACCGGCCGCAATTCGTCCCATTACTGGAACATTCACATTGGCTGCCTGCCCACTTTCGCCACTCGACAGTTCCCTGCGAACAACATTCTTCATATTCTTGTTTTTCTGGCCATCTATAACACTGGGTGAAAACTTCCTTACGCTATTCATCGCAGGTGACATTGTTTCCGGCAGCTTCAAAACTTCAAGAGCGCGCGCACGATTGGGAAGGCGACGTATAAATCCACGCTCTTCCAATGCCGTTATCAACCGATGAATGCCGGATTTTGAAGCGAGATCCAAAGCATCCTTCATCTCGTCATAAGAGGGGGGTATACCGGTTTCTTTTAGCCGGTTATGAATAAACAGAAGCAACTCATACTGCTTGCGTGTTAACATAAAACTCTCCAATGATGCGAATCAACGAGAAACAAAACCAGAACGTACACTATATGTTCTAGTATTGTTCCACAAGTTATTTTGCGTTTTATGTTCGTATTTTTATTTTTATGTTCAAATATCCAATCTAACAGAACGTAAAATTATTTCTAACGAGTTCTGCAACATAAAATTCATCCCGATACGACCTAAAAATCGTGACTTTTATGAGAAATACATTTTTCTTCTATAGGGCTTCAAAGATTAAAGAGCATGAATTTTCTATTTTCAAAAACTTGTCTGATCCGATAGTCGATTTAGGTTTTTGACAGATCATGGACGAGTGCAAAGCGATATGGCCGTAAATATGGCAAGGGATGCAGTCAGAATTTTCCTTCTATGAGCGATTGCTTGCGCAAGGCGGAACGGCGTATTTATAGGCTAGCCATGAAAACCGACGAATTTGAATACAATAAACGCTCATAAAACAGGTTTAACATAAATTGACCTGCGACATTTCAAATCGGCAATGAGACATCATCTGGCAAAGACGAAAATTCCATAGCTGAAAAGGACGAAGTTTTCATTGGAAATGCCGATACGTTGTCGGGTGAATATTGGCATAGAAGGCATTGCGGATTGTTCGAGTGAATGGCCATATGTTATTATAGAAAAAGAAAGCGTCCATGTGATTTTGAAAACGGCATCTATGTGATTTAAGGAATTGAGTGTCTTGACGTGATAGTTGCACAATTGTTGTTTTTTAACGGTTCTCGCCCCTCCTATACAAAAAGTTCCATAATATATCTTATGCAATTATTCGAGAATAAAACTCCAGCGGCAAAAAGTACGAATGAACGAGTGAAAAAGCGCCAAAAAGCCAGAATAAGCGAATGACCAAATGACCAAATGCAGAACGATAGAACGGATAAAATGACAAGATGCCAGAATGTTAGAATGTTAGTTAGACTGACATATCCTGCTATCAAATACCGGTATAGAATTTTTATCGATCAGCGAGAAAACGGATTTTCGCCTCTTTTCCATATCTTTCGAGTTTTGGTGAAACCTCTTCCCTCGGCTTTTAAATTGCATTAGAAACCCGATTTCACAAACAAGTCTTAACGATAGTTCGGCAGAGTGCTTCAGTCATAGTTCGGAACGCTGTTTCGATTGTCGTTCGGAATGCTGTTTTGATGATGTTTTGGTATCATTCCGCGGCTATTTCAATTTCCATTTTTCGATCAAGCACGTGAATATCAATGATAACACGTGAATATCAATGACGAATGGTAGTGAATGTTCGGGCTTGTTTCACTTGCCGGATTTTACCATGCATCTTCAAATTGCATTCACTATCTTCCGATAGAATTGCGACTTTAAATTTTTCTGAAGAGCTGTCGATTTTAAAATCCATCCGAAAAAGCTTTGAAGTTTTTCGCGATATTGCAAAATCAATGTCGAAAGGTAAATTGTGCCATTTATTCAATATGTTATGAAGATGTTTTAATATTCGACATCTGGTGCTTGGTCATTAACATCTGTTAGCACTAAGGCCTATGAAAAGGTTAAGCCCGATAAACGATCGTTGGATTTTCCGATAACCATCGGCTGTCAATCAATGAAACACTAAGACATTTGCAATCTTATCAATCCGGTTTTGAATTCCGGTAACAGGCAGTGTTTTTTCACGCCGTTATTGCTTTTCAGAATTGCTCGAATTTTGAAGATAATATCGGCTTTTTAAACGCTTCCAATTTAATCGTGAGTTCCCTGCTCCTTCTCGGAAATCGTATCAAGAACGGAAAGACATCCAAGAATGAGCGCTTGTATACCGATAGCGTATTCGTCATCAATCCCCGGAATACCCAAATCGGACTGATAACGTGTTAAATCGGCTTCATCTCTATTATCGGGCAAAACACTATCGGCTACTGAAAGTGTGTGATAGGAAATAGTGAATGCCAACCAATGCGCTTGAATCAGAGAAAGATTGTAGGCTTTTGCAAGTCTTTGCTGGTGATTTGAAATCCGCTCTTCAATTGTCGGCGTAATCATATCTCTGCGCAAGAGATACGGTGTGATGCCTTGATGGGTTTCTACGAGCTTCCACATAGACGAAGCGAGCTTTACAAGATAGTCGCGCAACGCAATTTCGGGCGTCCAATGAGGCAATTCCCACTTCAAGAAAATTGTTTCGGCAACCAAGGTCTTTAAAGCTTCGAGACCGTCAACATGATTATAGAGCGCCATATGGCTCACACCCAACTTTTCAGCGACACCCACAAAGGTGATCTTGGGGATGCCAATTTCAATAGCGGCCTCCACTATCCTGTCACGACTGATTGTAGGCGGTCGCCCCCGTGGGAGCTTTTTGGGCGATTGGGTCATTATAGCAATTTTCTGAGTTTGTTATGAATGAGCGAGAAATGTATCACGGATAATTGAACGGTACAACAAAGCGTTCTGTCTTTACTGATACAGCTTATTTATTATGTGACAAGGTGGCCAACATATGGCGCGAAATAGATTTTGCTGTCTTTTTGCGGAAAAGTTAAATCGGACGCGGTATTAGTCTTTTATCTATTATGACAAGCAAATCATATCTATTATGACAAGCAAAAACAGCCAAAAAAGGGAAATATCGGTTGAGTTTCAGAATGATAACTTTAGCCGATTGTTTGTGATTTTTTCGAGCGTTCCGGCATCAATGCACACCCCCTCCCCGTTTTATATTTTATTCCCCCCTATTCAACTTTCAGCTTCTAACGAAGTGGCGGATAATTGGAATAAAAATAAAAAAGCCATACAACAATTCGCGTTCTGTATGGCTTTCTTGGCTTTTGATTGGTTCTGGTTCAATCAGATTCAAATTAGAACTTCATTTTGAGGCCGACACCAAATTCGCGCGGTTCGGTGATATAGGCCTGAATTCCGGCTACACGGTCTCTGTTTTTTTCCGTTGGTACACGTTCGTCAAACAAATTCTTCGCATAGCCAAAAATCTCCATATGATCGTTCGGTTTATATGAAATCTGCATATTGGCAATTGCATAAGAACCGACGCGCAAAGCAGGATCGTTATCGTCCGTTGAATAATAATCATCGGTATAACGGACATCGCCGCTCAAGCGAAGATTTTCGATGATGTCCCAATCGGCTCCGACATTGAACATGTAACCGGGAGCTTTTGCAAATTTTTTCCCGTCAAAGACATTGCCGCGTGTGTCACCGAATTCACTGGTGTCTGTGTGGAGAAGCCCAAGTCCACCACGCAATAGGAGGTTATCGAGAAGCTGATAATCTGCCCCCAATTCTGCACCATATGTTTTTGCTTCATCGGCATTAACAATGATGGAACCGAATTGTTTGCCGTTCATATAATCGGTAACAGAACGCTGCGAGTCCGTATAACGCGTGTAGAAAATATTCGGCGTAAATGAAAGCTTGCTATCAAGCACTGTAATACGGGAGAAAATTTCATAGTTCCAGGCTTTTTCAGCGTCGAAATTATAGTAACGTTTGCCTGAGAAGTTCAAACCTGTACCACCTGGCAGGTAGCCGCGCGATGCCATGACACCGACGGTTATATCGTCACGAATATCATAGGACAGAGAGATCTTCGGAAGTACTGCGTCAAAACTTTCGTCATAAATATGGCGAACACCGGGAACATAGCTTGCAACACCGTCATGTCGGATGCCGTCATATTGATACCGTAGACCACCTGTCAGAGCCCATTTTTCAGCAAAACGATATGTCAACTCACTGAAGACACCGACACTATCCTGATCGACGGTAAAGTCAGTCGACGCAAAATCATGTAACATATGGTTGTCGTTGTTGCTTTTTGAATAAAAAACGCCGCCAAGGCCGCTTAGAGTCGTTGTTTCATCACCAAAGTTGACACGGAATTCGTTCGATATATTGTCATAATCTCTTGATGCGGTACCATTGAAGGATCGCCCGAAATTATAATCGTAAGTGCCGTTGGAATATTGCAACTCGTTAAAAAGAATAACCGTGTTTCCAAGATCATATTTCACGTCGAAAACACCGACATCGGTTTTAGTCTGGATGTTGTCTGTGCTATTACGTGTATCATGAAGTTGGTCATAAGGGTGTGAGGCAATCTCGAAAGCCGGACGCCGTGAATCCATGTGTGAATAGGTGAGCTTACCTTCCAATCCCGGTATTTCGGAAGGCTGCCAAAGCAATTTTACACGACCGTTGACATTCCGAGGGTCGTTATCCATTTCCGAATCCAGAAAGTAGGGATTGGTGTATTTTATGAAAGTATCACGGCCGCTATAATCAAGGGCGATACGTCCGGCAAGTTCTTTGGTAATCGGCCCCGAAGCCATAAGAGAGCCACGTTTTTGTTGTCTGGTGCCATAGAGAGTTTGTATTTCCGCTTCAGGCGTAAATGTCGGATCTTTCGTCTTGATGACAATGGCACCGGCGATCGCGTTTGCCCCTTGTGTTGTGGTCTGCGGGCCGCGGAATACTTCGACAGATTCGACATCCCAAATCGGCGCTGCACCAATTCCGAATTCGCCCGCACTCAGATAGCGGCCGTCAACGCTGATCGTGGCGCGAGGTATAGGATTGGCCAGATAAGCATTGCCTTTAACCAATGGGCCTTTGGTGTCGACACCACGGATAATCGGTGCATCGCTGTCGTTCGTATAAAGTAGGTTCGGTGTACCCTTTAAAAGATCTGTCAGCGTTGTCACTGCAGGTCTTTCCGCAACTGTTTCGCTGCTAAGCACACTGACCGAACTGGCAGTATGCTGAAGCGAGCGCAGTGATTTTTCACCGCTGATAACGACCTTTTGCAATACAGTTGTGTTGGACTGATCTTGTTTTTGTTCATTGCCATCCTCAGCGAAAGCACAGGGAATTGCAGACGATACCAGTATAACCCCGCAAAAAAGTTGGTAATGGGCTGACGATAGAAGAAACCTAGTTTTCGATAACACTTTTGACATCGGATGGAACCTTTTTAGGCAAACAAAGAAAATATGACTTTATTACTCATGATATAAACTAAGTCAACATTAATTTTATATAGTGAAATAAATTATCCCTATTTGGTTTTTGCCCAGTTTCTAACCTCGCTTAAAGTGTAGTGCGCACTCTTGAAGCTGGGGGTGAAAACTTTCGATCCATCGAGATAAATGACACGTCCTTCACGAGCGGGCTTCATATAATTCTCCCATCCCGGAACCAGTTTGTTCAAAGCCTCGCGTGTGGCTTCAGCACTTTTATCAGGTGCTCCCCAATTGATGATAACGACGAGAATATCCGGATCGAGCGAGCCGAATGCTTCGGCGCTGATTGGCAGCACAATTTTGGGCGAACCATCCGAATGCGTTTTATCTTTCGATACCTCGAACGGTTTCATGCCGAGATCATTAAGTGGCTGGGAAACGCCGATTCCTTCACCCACAATATTGATCTGATCCATAATGATAACGGGTAGATAGGTTTTGTTTTCCAGACTTTCCGGCAATTGTTTTTTGGTTTCTTCAACATCTTGCTGGTAATCGGTTTTCAATGCTTGAAAAGCATTTTCCTTACCGAAGAGTTTCGCAAGGTTTTCTTCGATCGCAAAATTGTCCAGATGTCCGGTTGTGTAATGCTGCATATAGACCGGAGCAACCGAAGATAGCTGCTTGAGCTTGTCAACGTCGAACTCGGTGCCGATAATAAGATCAGGCTTCATCGCGTAAAGCTTTTCAAGATCAACTTGACGATTATTTCCTATGCCTTGGGGTTTCTTCTGGTCGGGTCCGAACAGAATATCAATGAAGTCCGCACCGACTTGATAAGTACCATCATCAGCACGACCGAAACTACCGACGGGATTAACGCCCAGTTCAATCATTGGAACACCGATGGCCGGCTCGCTCATCACCACTACCCTATCCGGCTTGTCGGGAATATCGACGGTTCGCCCCATTGTATCAACAACTTCCCGCGCCTCCGTGTTGCAAAGTATTGTCAATGGAAGAGCAAGCATGAAAATAAAAAAGGATAAGATACGCATGAGATATTTCCCTATTTGTGAAAATATTGCCGGAGAGTTCTAAGTCGCAAAACCACGATGAATAACGGGACGCCCAGAATGGTGGTCGTTAGCCCCAGAGGCATTGAAATCGTGGTTGCGTTTTTGGAAATAATATCGGCACCGATCACGAGATTGGCGCCGACAAGGCCAGAAAGATAAAGTCGGCCGCTGCCATTTGCCCCTGTCAAAAATTGGGCAAGTTGGGGGGCAAGAATACCGAGAAAAGCAAGTGGGCCAACAATTGTCACCGAAGCGGCACTCAAAAGCACCGCGAATAGAAGTAACAATGGACGAGAAACGATAACCGGTTCGCCGAGCGCCAACGCCAATTCACTTCCCAGATCATAACGGTTAAGCGAATGACCGGCCATCAGCATTGCAACAAGGCTGAACAGGAATAAGGGGATAAATGCCGTAACACTCAGCCAGTTTGCCTGAAAAAGCGACCCCGCCATCCAGCTTGATGCATTATAAGAAGCTTCGGTAGGCAGGTAGAGAATAAGAAAAGAGTTGACAGATGCCAAGACTGTGGCAACGGCAATTCCCATTAACAGAATGACCAAACCTCCCGCATGACGGTTACCGACCAGAACAATCAGCAGTACTGCTGTTCCCAGCCCTCCTGCAAGGGAAGCAAATGCGATTAGTACGCGCGAGGCTGCGGGGACAAAAGCCAGTAACAAAATGGTCGTTGTCAGCGATCCATGGCTGATGCCGAACAATCCCGGATCTGCCAAAGGATTGCGCGCAATCGGTTGTAGTATAGCGCCTGACACAGCAACACACCAACCGATCAGGAATGCCAAAGCCAAACGTGGCAATCTCACATCCCATAGTGCAAAATAGGATTGCTGTTCGATCTCCTCTCCTCTCATCAACCTCCAGAAGTCATGAAGGCCTGTGTCAATCGTGCCAAGGTTTAACGATATGAGAAAGAGAATGAATATCGAAATTATGAGAAACAATCCGGTAACGAGATTGCGTAGGATAAGCTCTTTACCGTTAAAAAAGCGGATTGATAACCGCCCGTCAAGCGTGCGTGACATCATCATATATCTCTCCTGTTTTGGGGAGAAACATAGAATTTCCGAATCAAAAGGATGAAAACTATGCCACCGAATAAATCCAGAATAATGCCGGTATTGACGACATAAGGCTGAAACGCATTTTGCGAAACACTGCTTGCCAACAGGCATAATATAGCACCTATCAATGCCGATGCCGGTAATGTCAGCCGGAAATCCTGCCCAACAAGCGGTTTGACCATATGGGGAACGATAAGACCTATGAAACTGATTGGTCCACACACAGCCGTTGCCGAACAAGATGCAACAATCGCACATGCCATTGCGAAACGTGAAATTGCTACCGTTCTTACCCCCATAGAGGAGGCTTTCTCGTTACCGAGAAGAATAAGCGTAAGCGGCTTCGATAGTAGAAAAACAAAAACCAGTGCGATCAGACCAATCCACCAGAATTCGTAAAGGCGATCAATATAGGCATGGTTGATATTACCGGCTATCCAGGAAAGAAATTCGCTCCTTCTATCTGCATAAGAAAGCAGAAGTGCATTGCTTAAACCGATGAGCAGCATAGTTGTGAGCGAACCTGATAAAATGAGCATAAGTCCGGTTGTTTTTTCGCTGACACCCGCGATCCTTGCAATGGTAGTACAAAGCAGAAAACCAAAAAGCCCGCCAAGTAGCGCAGCACTCCCCTGCTCTGCTAAATTCGCCTCGAATATCAGAGCACTTCCGACGACAAAAAGTGTCGCACCGGCATTGACACCGAGTGATGACGCAGACGCAAGGGGATTGCGTATAAGCCCTTGAAATACCAGTCCGGAGCTAGCCATGATGAGACCGGCATAAATCGCAATCATTGCGCGTGGAAAGCGTTGATAAAGAATGGATGCCTGTTCATAGCTTTCCGGCTTTCTCGAAATCAGGACACGAAAAACTTCGGAAGGAGATGAAAAAGTTCCGCCCCACGCGATGCTGAGATAGAAAACAACAAGAAATATGATGATGCAGCTCAACCAGAATTTGGAAAAATACATCTTATTCTTCCATATGATGAACTGATTGGGCTGAAGCGGGATAAGGCTGGCAAATAATATGCCCGTTATGGATAAATAATTCTGCCGGAATGCCGAAGACCTGCTGCAAATTCGTCTCGGTTACGACTTCCTGCGTTCGCCCGTGAGCGTGAATTTTACCTGCTTTCAGCATAACAACATAATCGGCAAAATAGGTAGCCAGATTGATGTCGTGCAGAACAACAATGATTGTTTTTTTGAGTTCGCAACTCAAGTCGCGAACGAGTTTCAAAATGGCATATTGATATTTGACATCGAGATGGTTAACCGGTTCATCAAGCAAAATCATATCGGTCTTTTGTGCGAGAACCAAAGCAAGCCAGGCTCTTTGTTTTTGCCCGCCAGAGAGTGAATTAACAGGCAAATGGGCTTTGTCTCCGAGCCCTACAATTTCAAGAACCTCATGAAAATATTGACGATCTTCATCAGAAGGTCCTGAAAATAGAGAATTTCTGGCATAAGATGAAAGTTCGATAAGTTGCCCTAATGTCAAATAATCGGGACAATAGCTCTCTTGAGGAAGATAAGAAACGAGTTGGGCAAGTTTTTTGCGATGAAAAGACCGAATATCCCGACCGTCCAATGTGATAGAGCCTCTTTGCAAATCGAGAAACCCCATAATTGTTTTGAGAAGGGTGGATTTGCCGCAACCATTTTGTCCGATAAGGGCGGTCACCTCGCCGGGGACGAAATTGACGGAAATATCATGCAAGATCGTCAACTTGCCATATCCGGCTTTTACATTCTGCAAATCCAGTTTCATAGCACCCTCGATTTAATTTTAGGGCTTAAACTATATAAAAATAATCAAGTTTGCAATCTCAAAAAAATAAGGGATTTGGCATCATCCCGATGCGCCCAGCCGACCTTTTCAGAAAAATCGGGTGAACTTTTCATCAATTATTTTAAGCAATCAATTAAATGATGAGAATAATAAATATGATGGAGAAAATGAATTTTATTTATTTTATAAATTCTCTATTATTTATAATTTTATTCAAAAATAACTCTTTCCATTTAAAATGACGTTCAATTGGAAATTTATGTCATTTTATTTATAAAAATAATGTCGAATTCAATGTTACAAGATTGTTTCAATAGACAATTATTTTCAATAAAAATTATTTATAAAATCGATATTATCCGGAACCGGTTTGATAAGAAAATTGTCTTTTCCGGTTTCAGACCGGAAAGATTTCGCAGACTGACGGTAAATCAATTGACAATCAATTTTTAAAACCGCTGGCAAGGGACTCGCGCAGAGAGCCATAACCTCGCCAACCATTTATCTTCAAATGTACTTTTATTTTGCGTCGACTTCAAATGTCAGACCATGATAGGCCGGTTCGACGTTGTCCGGGGTGTATTTCATCACTTCATCATAATCCAGAGGAATATGCATGTGTGTCAGAATAACCCGTTTCGCATTGAGCTTTTTGCCCCATTCAACCGCCTGATCGACAGAAAAATGGCTCGGATGGGGGCGATATTGCAGTGCGCCGATAATAAGAACGTCAAGGTTTTCCAGATATGGAGGTGTTTTCGTCGGAAATTCGTTCACATCGGTACAATAAGCCACATTATCCAGCCGAAAACCGAGGGAATGAATATCCCCATGAATTTGCAAAACCGGCATTAAGGTGAGTGGCCCACCCTTCCCGTCTATTGTGAATTTTTCATAAGGTGTGATTTTTTTCCGATTCAATATCGGCGGATAATTTGAACCTTCAGGCGTCTTGAAACAATAACCGAAAGCTTCGTTCAACCTTTGAAATGTTTCATCGTCTGCATAAATATCCATCAACCTATGTTGACTTATTGCATAGGTTCTTAAATCATCAATGCCGTGGATGTGATCGGCATGGGGATGGGTATAAACAACAGACGTTATTTCACGAACCCCCTGCTCGATCATTTGCGATCGGAAATCCGGACCGGTATCAACGACGATTGTTGTTCGTTCGCCATTGCCATTGATACGTTCAATCAATATTGAAGCGCGATACCGATAGTTTTTCGGATTATCGGGGTTGCAAGCCCCCCAATCACCGTTAGCGCGGGGAACACCCGGCGAGGAGCCGCAACCAAGTATTGTAAACTTGTAGCGATCTTGCATAAATCCTGTCCTATTTCATCTTCGAGAAAATACGAAATGCATTTTCCGTTGTATGCTTGGCCACCTTTTCAAATGGAACGCCAAGGACTTCTGCCAATACTAACGCAGTCTGTTTGACAAAGGAAGGTTCATTTGTCTTGCCCCTGAACGGAACAGGTGCAAGATAGGGTGAATCTGTTTCGACCAGAACGCGATCAACGGGCACCGTTTTTGCAATATTTCTTACATTTTCGGCACTTTTGAACGTCAATATGCCGGAAAACGAAATATATCCGCCAATTTCGAGAGCTGTCTTTGCCAACTCTTCGCCCGATGAAAAACTATGAAGAATGAAAGAAAACTTTCCTTTTTTCATTTCTTCGACGAGAATGTCGCTCGTATCAATATCGGCATCGCGCGTATGGATAACCAGTGGCAAACCGCTTTCGCGAGCCGCGACAATATGTTCATGAAAATTATGTTTTTGTTCCTGAGGAGTCGCGTCATCATAATGATAATCAAGCCCCACCTCGCCTATTGCAACAACTTTCGGGTTCTTTGCATATTGTAGAAGTTTTTCGGCAGTTGTGTCATTCTCTTCATGAGAGGAACTGGGGTGGGTTCCAACCGAACAATAAACGTCATCGAACTGTCGGGTAATATCGAGCAACTTCTCCATATCGCGAACAAGTGTGGAAATAGTCACCATACGTTCGACATCGGCTTGATGGGCGCGCTCGACGACCGCGTCCAGTTCATTGCTGAAAGTCTCGAAATCCAGATGACAATGTGTATCGACAAGCATGCTCAGTCTTCATCTTCCGTAGGAATATAACGAGGGAAAACCGGTTCAGGCGTAGGCAATTTTGTGTCAGGCATGATCTTTTTATTGACAATATCATCCAGCATACGTTCATTTTGATCGATTGCCAGCAAATCAAGCAATTTTGCCGCTGACTGCGGGATAAAGGGGCAAAGCATAATGCCAACGCGCCTCAACACTTCAACAGTCACATATAGAACAGTCGAAAACCGCTCCGGATCTGTCTTTTTCAGCGCCCAAGGTTCTTCTGTCGCAAAATAACGGTTTGCGTCCGAAATTACTGAAAAAATAGCCGATAATGCCAAATGGGGGGCCTGTCTATCCATGGTTTCACGAGCAGTTTGAAGCGCATTGCGGCATTTTTCCAAAAGCTCGTTATCCTGATCGAGATACTTGCCCGGCTTCGGTACGAGACCGCCGCAATTTTTCATAATCATTGAAAGCGAGCGTTGCGCGAGATTACCGAGATCATTGGCAAGATCTGCATTTGTCCGATTGACGATTGCATCGTGGCTATAGCTTCCGTCCTGCCCGAATGGAACTTCTCGCAGAAAGAAATAGCGCACCTGATCGAGGCCGTAATGTTCGACCATTTTGAACGGATCAATAACGTTTCCTACCGACTTCGACATTTTTTCACCGCGGTTCAACAAAAAACCGTGTGCAAAAACGCGTTTGGGCAAGGCGATACCGGCAGACATCAAAAATGCAGGCCAATAAATTGCATGGAACCGGATAATATCCTTTCCGATGACATGGACATTTGCCGGCCAAAAATCCGATCTCGGTGTATTTTTCTTCGGAAAACCGGTGGCAGTCAGATAATTGGTCAATGCATCGACCCAAACATACATGACGTGTTTGGGATTGCCCGGAACAGGTATCCCCCAATCGAATGTCGTACGCGATATTGAAAGGTCTTTCAGGCCTGATTTCACAAAACTAATGATCTCGTTGCGACGTTCGTTAGGCCCGATGAAGTCGGGATTTTTTTCATAAAAATCCAATAATCTGTCTTCATATTTGGAAAGGCGGAAAAAATAACTTTCTTCTTCATTCCATTCCACTGGCGAACCGACTTCTTTTTCCCGCCGGATTCCATCTTCCCCTACTTCAGTATCGCTCTCGTCATAGTAAGCTTCCTGACGCACAGAATACCAGCCGGAATAGCGATCAAGATAAATGTCGCCATTGTCTTCCATCATTTTCCAGATCGCCTGACAGGCCTCGTAATGGCGTTTTTCAGTGGTGCGAATAAAGTCATCATTCGACACATTCAGCGTCTTCAACATTTTTTGAAAAACAGCGCTGTTAATGTCGGCCAATTCCAGTGGCGTTAACCCCTGTTTTTCGGCAGTCTGCTGCATTTTCAATCCATGTTCATCGGTGCCGGAGAGAAAAAAAACATCTTTACCATTGGCCCGCTGGAAACGTGCCATCGCATCTGTTGCGATAGCGTTATAGGCATGGCCGATATGGGGATTACCATTCGGATAAAAAATCGGTGTCGTTATATAATATTTTTCACGCATAGGATACCCAACTATATCAATATCAGCTTTCAACCTGACATAGCGGTAGTTGAAGCAGTTGTCACGGAAAAACCAACTATTCAGGTATTTTCCGCAATCAATTTATGAAGTTTATAAAGAACATTAATCACAAATTGTTTTTTATCGAGGTTAAATGCTTCCGTTTGCGCAACCTCTTCAGCAATATTTTTCCAAGCTTCAGCGTAGCGATTACTCAAAGCAGAACGCCCGTCAATTGCTGCTCGCATCGCCTTTCCTGATACGATATTAAGAAGATTATCACAAAATTGGTGAAACTGTATGATAGCGTCGCGACCGGACAAAGCTTGTGCAATTGTCTGCGCTTTGACAACATCAAAAACGGGTTGATTCAAGATCTCTCTTTGTACACGGATAATTTCCATCCCGCCATAACAAACCAATAAGGCCGCTTTGCGCACACTCCCTTCGGACTCGCTGATAATTGCATCCAATTCCGCCGGTTTCGGCAATTGATTTGCCAATACGTGATGAAGCGCTTTTTGCATATTATCATAATCGAGCGGGCGAAATTTGACGAGATGACAACGCGAGCGAATTGTGGGCAATAAACGCCCCGAAGAATGTGATACCAAAATAAAAAGCGTTTTCTGAGGCGGCTCTTCAAGAGTTTTTAAAATACCGTTGGCGGCTGCTCTGTTCATGTCATCGGCTGTGTCAATGATGACAATGCGCCAGCCTCCATTATAGGAAGTCTGTGCCAGAAAACGGTTGATTTCTCTTATATCATCAATGGTTATACCCGTATTGAAGCGTTCGGTTTTATTATCGAATCGTCTTGATATATGGGTAACAGAAGGATGGCTGCCTTGTGCAATTTGGCGCCAGACCGGTGATGTTTCATCAGGTGACTTGAACTCGCCCGAAGACGATACCAGAATATTCCAAGCCAGATGATAGGCTAGCGTTGCCTTCCCGATACCAAGTGGCCCCTCGAACAATAGTGCATGGTGCAGGCGTCCGTCTTCAAGCATTCGGGTAATTGACGAGATGACATCCTCATGACCAAAAATACAGGTATTTTGTGCAGGACGGATAACGCCATCAATATCATCATATTGGCGCGGCGTCTCAATTTCCTGCATCATTTTTCCTTTTCAGAAAATTTAAAGTAATTTGTTCGATGTCCTTGGCAATTTCGTCAATATTACGGTTTGCGTTAATAACACGACAACGTTCCGGTTCAGCTGCTGCTATTTCAAGAAATGCTTGCCTTCGCGCCTCCTGAACTGCCAGATCGTCTTTTTCAAACCGGTCGACTGTTACCGTTTTTTCCCGACGTTTATCTGCTCTTGCCATTCCGATTTTCGCCGGTAAATCCAATATGAATGTAATATCGGGCATATAACCGACAATGGCTGTTTTTTCGAGCAGCTCAAGTTTACAGCGATTATTGTCCTTTTCATCACCCTGATATACGCGGGTCGAATCAATAAAACGGTCGCACAATACGATTTTTCCCTGTTTCAAGGCCGGTGCAATCACTTCATTAATATGGTCGATGCGCGCTGCAGCAAAAAGCACAGCTTCAAAACACCTTCCCATCTTTTGAGCATTCCCTGAAAGGAGAACATACCTTATCGCCTCGCTGCCCGTCGTACCACCGGGTTCGCGAGTGACAACAACTTCATAACCTTTTTGTTTAAGAAATTCTCCCACTATATTGATTTGAGTTGATTTTCCAGCACCCTCCCCGCCCTCGAATGTGAAAAAATAACCGCTCACAATAACATCCCGATTTCATAAACAACGATTAAAGATATTTTCTTAACCAACCTAATGTCAGTTCATATAAAGCATCTTTGGCTTTTCCGACAAGTCCTGTCTCGGCGACTTCATCAGCGGTAAAGACCGGCTTTTCCAATAAAACGGTTTTATCAGCCAATATTTGCAGTTTTCCAACTTCCACGTCGGCTTTTACAGGAGCATCCAACGGGCCATGATAGATAATTTTTGCAGATATAACAGACTTCTTCTCGACATTCATCAGAATATCGACAGGCTCCTTGACTAACAGCGGTACCAGCGGTTTTTTACCTCCGAATACATGTGCATATCCGACAATGACATCTTTCGGAAAAACCTGCTTGAATTCAAATGCAGTCATTCCCCAGTTGAAGAGCTTTGCTGCTTCCACCGGTCTGTCTTTTTCTTTTTTAATACCATTCAAAACCAGAAACAGTTGTCGATTATTGTTTTGAATAACGGCAGAGGTCGAAAATCCGGAACTTTCGCTGAATGCATTCGCAAACCCTTCGGCTCCGATATTCAAAGCAAAAAGCGGATTTTTGTTACGTTGGGTAATTTTGCTCCAACTTATTTCCGGTTCCGAATAAATCTTGAAATATTTTGGATAACTATGCGCAATATGACGTGACAAACGGATAACGTCACTCACATTTGTATATTGCCCATTTTCCGGCAAGCCCGTTGCATTGACAAAATGACTCGAATTAAGCCCCAATTCTTTGGCGCGTTCATTCATCAAATCGGCAAATTTTTCTTCACTTCCCGAAATGCCTTCGGCTAAAGCAATTGCTGCGTCATTGCCGTTGACGATAATCATACCGCGCAAAAGATCAAGCACACTTATGTCACTATTAACCGGCGCAAACATTGTATTTGTACGCGACGGTGCTCCCCCTGTTCGCCAGGCATTGACGCTGATGTGGAAAAGTTGGTCCTCACGTAATGCTCCATTTTCAAGCAAATGAAACACAACTTCGGCCGTCATCAATTTCGCAAGGGAAGCCGGTTCAAATCTGGTTCGGGGACTTTTCTGGTATAATATCGAGCCGGTCTCGCCATCAACCATAATCGCTTGCGTGGCAGTAATCTGGAAATTTTGAGCAAATGACTGCGTTGCTATAGAACCAAACAAAAAGGATCCAAACAAATAGATGATGACTGCGCGCATAAATCGTCTCCGTGGTTTGTTTTCAGCACAAACCAACGGTTCACTCAAGTATCTAATGTTCACTACCGATGCTGAAAGCTTCGCTCACACCTGTCGCCCATGCAAGTTCCAATGCCCGATCAGCTTTTTTGCCACTATTTTCGGCCACATCACTCATAGACTTTGCAGGGTTCCCGACATTCTCATCATCAATCGTTTTATGGGTCGGGTCGTTCATCTCGCCTTTCATAACCGGCTTTGCCGTTTTTGCCGAAGCGCCGGTTTTGGAAGGCATGATATTTCCTGAAGGCTTATCATTGCCTGCGGAATTCAGAACACTGTTGAAAACCTCCTGTCGTGAATTGGTCGAGGTTTCATCAGCAAATGCCAACAGTTGCGAATTATCCGGTTTGAATGCCGGAAGAGGACCTATTTCTGGCAATTCCGGATAAGTTACACGCATAATTTCCGGCCTGTACGTGCTTTGAACGGATAAAGGCGCAAAGCCTTCCATCGCCTGTGTAGCACTGTCGGCTACCGGTGAATTCAAATTTACACCCGCCATTGCAAGCAATGTATCCGGTGTAATATTGCCAGGCTTATAGGAAGCCATCAGAAATTCATTATCATTTCCTTCAATCGGCGCCCTTCCGACATATTCCACTTTCACATCTGCCAAACCGTCATCTTTATAATCAAGCATCGTTGCAGCCTGTTTTGACAAATCAATCACCCGATCGGCCGCGAAAGGTCCTCTATCATTGACGCGGACAATGAGAGAAGCTCCATTTTCCAAATTTGTTACCCGCGCATAGCTTGGTAAAGGCATTGTCGGATGGGCAGCGGTGAGATTATGCATATCGTAAATTTCACCATTTGCCGTCAGACGGCCATTGAAAGCCGCACCATACCAGGAAGCACGCCCGACCTTTTTATAGGCTCTTTCGGATGGAGAAAGATAGGCAACCTCCCCTATTTCCTTGATCTTGTCATGGATTTGGTTTTCTCGTTCTGCTGTTTTTTTGAAACGGGCAATAGCCGGCTTTGTCGCAGGTATAACCGAATAGGCTTTGACTTGCTCGCTACCGGTCTTCGTTGGTGCTGTAGCCGCTATATCTTTTGCATGATTGGCACAAGCCGCAAGCATCATTGTGGATATTGAAACAACAATTCCGCGAACAAATACAACGCCTTTTTTCTGTGCGTTCTTTCTAGCTTCTGACAACATCAATTACACCGTCCTGTTATGCCACTGATGACGAAGCAAAACCGGAATATGTTATTTTGAATGAACAACACCCGTTTTTGACTTCGCCGCCTTGGCGGAAACGTTTTCTGCTGACCGATTAACACATCTTTAATAATTGTTTAAGAAGCGTATACGCAAGTTCGCCTTGTTTATTAAAACATCGTTAACGCGGCTCAAACGTCAGTCGACGTTGGTATCATTTGACCGCCTTCATGATTGACGAGGGCCACCGGAAATAATGGCTCTGGAGAAAGCGGATTGTGGTAAGCAAAGCAAATTGTCGTAAGAAATGAAACGGTCTTGTCAGTAACCATTAAAAATCAGGTAGGCGCACTGAAGCTTTAACTGCCGACAACTTTAATCGCAGACAATGCAGAACGCGACAATGACAGGATGAGTTTGTTGTTGGGAAAGTGGTGAGCGCGCAGGGATTCGAACCCTGGACCTACTGATTAAAAGTCAGTTGCTCTACCGGCTGAGCTACGCGCTCTTTCATGAAGGTGATTACCTGATGAAAGTGGGCGGAACATACGGGCGAGATCGCTCCAGGTCAACACCTTTTAGCAAAAAATTTTTTTCGTTTTGAAAAAATCTTTAGTTTTGGCAATCCCATCGGCGTTATCAGGGCAAAATACCGACGTTCGGCTATTATTGTTTGCAATTCCTCTCAAACAGCATTTTAAAAAATGTGTCCTGCTTTACAAAAAAGATAAATGAAAGCCTCACATTCTTTGGGTGGAACAAAATGATTGCTTATTCATTTGTCCCTTAAATGTTTCGCCGGATATAAAAATTGCCGGTCTCCCGTTATTCTGCCTTTTCGGCTTCGATATTATGTCCATGTCTGTGTAACATAGAAAATTGCTGTCGGGTCGATCGCGAATCGTTATGTGGAAAGGATTTCCATCAGAACTATGAACAAGTGGAATGCGGCGCCTTATACCGATTCGTCATAAAAGATGACGCTGTTACGCTTGAAATGGGGGATTAAATGGGATTACAAGGCAAAATCGTTTTTTAGAATTTTAGGAGCTTGGTATGTCGCTTCCGGATAAAGCTTTTCCCGTAAGCTGGGATCAATTTCACAGGGATGCCCGCGCTTTGGCTTGGCGCATTGCAGACCAGAAAAAAGAATGGCGTTCGATGGTCGCTATCACACGCGGTGGACTGGTTCCCGCTGCAATTATTTGTCGTGAATTGGGTATCCGGCTTATCGAAACCGTGTGTATTGCCTCTTATCACGATTATCGCCACCAGTCGGAAATGGAAATTCTTAAAGGGATTAGCGACAATGTCAGAGTGAATGATGGCGAAGGCGTTCTGGTTGTAGATGACCTCACCGATACCGGAAAAACTGCTCAAATCGTTCGCAGTATGATTCCGAAAGCACATTTCGCAACAGTTTATGCAAAGCCGAAAGGGCGGGCTTTAATAGACACATTCGTTACAGAAGTCAGCCAAGACACCTGGATCTATTTCCCGTGGGATATGGGATATGCATTTCAAAAACCGATTGCAGATTCACATGCCGGTTGATGGTTTAATTTGTGAATCGATTGGTTTCACTCTTTAATCCGGTTTTCGTTTATCCCCAATCCGGATAATAGGAATTAAAAAACAGGCTCCATGATGGTCGACATTCTGGAGCCTTTTTATTTATCTTGCAGACACAAGAAATCCGATTCGCTATAGCAGATTTTCCGGTTAACGAATTCATGACGTATGAACCGGATTATTAAAAAACGATAATAAGAGATTGTTTTACCATACTAATAACGTATTTTCCAATCGTCGGCGCAGCATTTCTTCATTGCAGCGGTTTTGCTGGAACGACGCGGTGAGCGTTTCGCTGCTCAGGATGACAGAACTTTGAGGCTTTGAGGCTTTGAGGCTTTGAGACTTTGAGACTTTGAGACTTTGAGACTTTGAGACTTTGAGACTTTGAGACTTTGAGACTTTGAGACTTTGAGACTTTGAGACTTTGA
>NZ_JACFOM010000002.1:0-385782 GCF_016102505.1 Bartonella sp. B10834G3 | reverse complement strand
TGAGAAAAAATCTCTTTCGTTTACAAGCTATTAAATAACCGGAAAAATCTTAGTTTTAGGCAAAATAAAAAGGCCGCAAGCGGCCTTTTGAATAGTCATAAATGAAGCATCGCATCAATTGCCGGACTTGGCTTTTTCCTGTTCAGCGCGCATCTTGTCTTCAAACTGCTTTTCTTTGGCCTGAACAGCTTTCTGAAGCTTCATTTGTTCGGCTTCAAAATCTTTCTCCTGCATGCCAGGACCGGTATAAGCAGCACTGAAACCGTCAAGTGAAATTTCGATCGGATTTGGTGTGCCACGGAAATTGATTGTTGTTACCACCAATTTCTGTCCTGTTTTCATAGCATTGATAAGTTTGTCATCAAATGTATCATTGGCAATGCAGCTAGGGCCATTGCAGATGACATAGGGAATCTTCTTCACAGGGCCGTCACCGACCTGAATATGAACGCCTTCTGGAATAAAACGACCTGTCGGCACCTGAATACCGATGCGTTTTTCGTTCTGTTTCCCTTTGACTTCAACCAAATTCACAGCCGTCAGCGGTTGTCCGGTGTTGGAAACAACGGTATTCATTGTGTTACAAACATCAACATCCTGTTGCTTGCTGCAAACCTTATACCACCCCTGAGGCATGCCCTGAGCATTGGCGGTGCTATGTGACGCAACGAGTAGAGCAGCAGCACCAGCCAATGCGGAAATAGCAGCGTAGGTTCTTTTATGGGACATGATCAGGCAAATCCTTTCAATGCGCAAAAAAATAATCCCGAAAGGCAAATATCATCCTCTATGAGGATAGCTCTACTTACAATTAGGGCGATAGGATGACGTTTCCTTCCATTAGAGCCGCATTTACACAAGATTAATCAAAAAATCCAGCATTAGTAGCAAACAAAATATAAATTGCACCGATCTTTGTGCTTTTTAAATCACATCCCATATATAGCGACGCGGTTGAAAATGGTATTTTTTCCTGTAATTAATGATAAAAATCCCTCAAAATCTATGAAATAGGTTAAAACGCGGCGAATCGGGAATATTATGATCCCAAGGTTTTTATGAACCCACGGTCTTTTTATGAACCCAAGGTCTTTTTATGAATATTGTCTATAAACTCGGTTTTTTCTTTGTGATTCTCTGTTTGAGTTTTGGACAATCGGGACACTATTGTCAGGCCGCTCAAAACGGGATTGCAATGCATGGAATGCCTGCCCTTCCTCCCGGTTTCGACCATTTTCCCTACGCCAACCCTGAAGCGCCAAAAGGTGGTAAAATAACTTTTGGTGTCGTTGGAACATTCGATGGCCTCAATCCCTTTGTTATTCGCAGTTTCAGGACAACCGCGCGCGGTCTATTTGCAGACGAACAATTTGGTGGTCTGGTTTACGAAAGTTTGATGGTAAGGTCGCGTGATGAGCCATTTACACTTTACGGTTTGATCGCCGATAATGTGACATTGAATGACGATCGCACTGAAATTGTTTTCCATTTGGATCCTGAAGCAAAGTTTTCGGATGGCGTCGCAATTACTGCCGATGATGTATTATTCACGGTCAATTTGTTGAAAGACAAGGGGCGTCCCCCCTTTGATCGTTATATGAAGCGGATTGAACACATCGAAAAGCTGGATGAACGCACCATAAAAATGGAATTTCCACATTCCAAAGATCGGGAATTTCCCTTCATTCTGGCAAGTAGTATGCCGGTTCTTCCAAAGCATGCAATCAATCCTGCAATTTTCGAGAACAACGGGCTTACGCCAATTCCGGGAAGCGGACCTTATATTATTTCGCGCGTTGATCCGGGGGAACGCGTCATTTATACGCGCAATCCCGATTATTGGGGAAAAAATTTACCGGTCAACCGCGGGTTCAATAACTTCGACATTGTACAAATCGAATACTTCCGCAATGATAATACGCGGTTCGAGGCATTCAAAAAAGGCATTCTTGACGTTTTTCTGGAAGAACCCGCCAATCCGAACCGCTGGCGTCTATCCTATAATTTTCCTGCCGTTCGTGCAGGAGAGGTTGTCAAAGAAAGTTTTAAAAAAGAAACACCTGCCGATATGACCGGCTTCGTATTCAACACCAGAAAGCCCGTTTTCAAAGATCGGAAAGTCAGGCAGGCACTTTCGCTTGTTTTCGACTTTGAATGGGTCAATCACAATCTGTTTGACGATGTGTATAGCCGGACAGAAGGTTATTGGTGCGGTTCTGTGCTTTCGGCCGTTGGCCGCCCCGCATCCGAAAAAGAAAAACAACTTTTACGCCCTTATCCTGACGCCGTTTTACCTGACGTGATGAATGGAACCTGGCATAGTTTAAAGACCGACGGATCAGGCATCGACCGTGCAGCAGCCGAAAAAGCCTGGCAATTATTGCGCGAGGCCGGTTATAAACTTCAAAACCGGCAGGCTGTGGGGGCGGATGGGCAACCACTTCATTTTGAAATTATGACACAATCTTTGGAAGAAGAGAAAATTGCCCTCGCCTATCAGCGGTCTCTTGCACGAATCGGTGTTGACGCGGAAGTGCGAACCGTCGACGATACACAATATCAAAATCGGCTGACTTCATTTGATTACGATATGATTATCGGAAAACTCAAGGCTTCCTTATCGCCCGGCAACGAGCAGCTCAATCGTTGGGGTTCTGCTTCGCGCAATCTCGAAGGCAGTTTCAATTTTGCGGGAACCGCCGATCCGGCAATCGACGCCATGATTTCAGCACTGTTGGATGCCCGCTCCAATGAAGATTTTACTGCCGCTGTCCGTGCGCTTGACCGTGTTCTCATTTCAGGGAATTATTATCTTCCGCTCTATCATTTGCCCGATCAATGGGTTGCACGTTGGTCACGCATAGAATATCCGGCCTATACCCCGCTTTATGGATATCGCCTGCCGGCCTGGTGGCACCGCTAAAGGATAGGATGATGAGCTCGAACCTTTATATCAATATGATTTCGGATCTTGTTTGCCCATGGTGTTTTATCGGTCGCAAACGGCTTTTCAAGGCAATAAAATCACTTCCCGAAATTGACATCAAACTCACATGGACGCCCTTCCAGCTCTATCCGAATATGAAAGCGGAAGGCATTCCTTATGCCGCCTATATGAAGAAAGTTTCAGGTAATCAGAATACAATTGATGAAACCGAAAGAACGTTGATCGAGCTTGGCAAACAGGAAGACATCGAATTCGATTTCGCTGCAATTAAAACCGAGCCGAATTCGCTTGATGCCCACCGTGTCGTCTACTGGGCATCTCAGGATAAAGAAGGAATGCAGGACAAACTTATCGCCGAACTGTTTTCCCGCTTTTTCGAGCAGGGACAGAATATTGGCGATCATGCGATACTCGTTGACGCAGCCAAAAGTGTCGGAATGCGTTTTGATGTTGTGGAAAAATTGCTTGAGACGGACATTGATAAAGATACGATCAAACAGGACAGCGCCCATTCCTATTATATTGGTGTACGTGGTGTCCCTTCTTTTATTATCGACAAGAAATATGTTGTCATGGGGGCACAACCTACCGAGGTTTTAATAGACACTATCGAACAGATTGCTGACGGTTATGAACCGGGAGCAAGTGAAGATCGTTAACGCCGATCTGAAAACAAATAGAATGCCGGTTTTTTAGCACTCTATCATCTTCAAAAACTGTTTGATAAACGCCCGGACTCGATAAATGCCCGAATTCGACGGGAAGCGAAGACGCAACGGTTATTTCTTTGCGCCTTCTTTCGCCAATTTTACGAGCTGCGTCATGACTGTGGCAGCACCATTCAGACGTTGATCGGCGTTTGGCCAATCGCGGATAAAGACCACGCTTTGATCGGGGCGTATTTTTGCCATGCTCCCCTGCTCGCCAATCCATTTGACAAGACCGACACCGTTGGCAAAGTTGTTTTCCCTGAATTGGATAACGACGCCTTTGGGGCCGGCATCCAGTTTCTCGACATTCGCCTGCCGACATAGCGATTTGATATAAACAACCTTGAGCAAATGCTGAACCGGAACCGGTAAAGGACCGAATCGATCAATCAGCTCGGCACCGAAGGCATCAATATCGCCAAGCTCTTCGATTTCGGCGAGCCGTCTATAAAGCGACAGGCGCAAAGGCAGATCGGGAACATAGTTATCCGGAATCATAACGGCTGTTCCTACAGAGATTTGCGGTGACCACTGACTATCGTTAATAGCTGTTCCGTCTTTCAATTCGGCAACGGCTTCTTCCAACATTTGTTGATAAAGCTCGAAACCGACTTCTTTGATATGTCCGGATTGTTCCTCGCCGAGAAGGTTACCCGCTCCTCTTATATCCATATCGTGACTTGCGAGCTGAAATCCTGCTCCGAGAGTATCGAGAGATTGCAAGACTTTCAGCCGCCGATCTGCACCCGGTGTCAAAACCTTCTGGTTGGGAAGTGTAAACAAAGCATAGGCTCTCTGCTTGGAACGCCCTACCCGCCCGCGTAACTGATAAAGCGCCGCAAGACCGAACATATCTGCACGATGGACAATCAATGTATTAGCGGAGGGAATATCAAGGCCCGATTCAACGATACTGGTCGAAAGCAACACGTCATATTGCCCGTCATAAAAAGCATTCATAATATCGTCAAGTTGGCCGGGCGGCATTTGCCCGTGGGCGGTGGTGACTTTCAGTTCCGGAACATGATTGGAAAGAAATTCCTCTACAACTTTCAAATCGGAAATTCGCGGGCAGACATAGAAGCTTTGTCCACCCCGATAATGTTCACGCATCAAAGTTTCCCGCACGATCAAAGGGTCAAACGGCGAGACAAATGTTCTCACCGCCATACGGTCTACCGGTGGCGTCGTAATGAGTGATAACTCCCTGACGCCGGTCAAAGCCAGTTGTAGAGTGCGCGGAATAGGAGTTGCCGACAGGGTCAATACGTGAATGTCGGTCTTCAATTCCTTCAGACGTTCTTTCTGTTTGACACCGAAATTCTGTTCTTCATCAACAACCAACAAGCCGAGCCGTGAAAATTGCATTGTCGATCCAAGAAGCGCATGTGTGCCGATGACAATATCGATTGTTCCGTCGCGCACCCCGTTTTTAACCGCGCCAAGTTCTTTTGCGCCCACAAGGCGTGATGCTTGCCCGATTTTTACCGGTAAGCCCTGAAAACGCGCTTGAAACGTTTTATAATGTTGACGTGCCAAAAGCGTTGTTGGCACCACGACCGCAACCTGAAAGCCGTTTAATGCAGCAACAAATGCAGCTCTGATTGCAACTTCTGTCTTTCCGAACCCGACATCACCGCAAATCAACCGATCCATCGGCTTTCCGGCGGCAAGGTCGCCGAGGACCGCATCAATGGCGCGCAACTGGTCGTCTGTCTCGTCATATGGAAAACGCGCAACAAATTCATCATAGCTACCGGTCGGCGGCACAAGAACCGGTGCTTTTCGCATTTCGCGCTCGGCAGCAACATGAATGAGATGTCCGGCAATTTCGAGCAAACGTTTTTTGAGTTTTGCTTTTCTCGCCTGCCACGCCACACCACCAAGCTTATCGAGAACAACATTTGTGCCCTCTCCACCGTAACGCGAGAGCAACTCGATATTTTCGACAGGCAGGAAAAGCCGGTCTTCATCTGCATAATGTATTTCCAGACAATCTCTTGGCACGCCGGCAGCTACAATCGTCTTCAAACCGACAAACCGGCCGATACCGTGATCGACGTGAACGACAATATCACCGCTGTTCAATGTTGTCATATCGGATATAAAATCGGCGTTGCGCTTGCGTCGGCGCGCAGACCTTACCAACCGGTCGCCCAATATATCCTGTTCGGCAACAACGACCAGATCTTCGGCAACAAATCCATGTTCGATTGTGACGACTGCAGCAGTAATGTGATCGCGTGGTGTGGCCTTTACCGTATTGAGAGAACCAACTTTTTCAATTTTTTTGAGGCCATGTTCGTCAAGCACCTGCACCAGACGCTCTAACGAGCCTTCACTCCAGCCGGTAAGCAAAACCTTGTTCCCACGGGAACGGAGTTGAGCGACATGCTCGACAACACTTTCAAACAAATTCTTGTTTTCCGAGGTCCGTTCCTCGACAAAATCCCGACCGGTTGTGACATTGCTGTGAAGCACATAGTGACCGGATGTTTCCGGCTCGGCAAAAGGCGTGAAGTCGATTCTGTGTGTGGCTTTTTCCGAGAGCGCATCAATATCTTGTGGAGTGAGATAAAGTGCCGCCGGTTTTACAGGATTATAGGGGGTTGAAGAGTCCTTTGGATCATGATTTTCCAAACGCGCCTGATAATAATCTTCAATAAGTTTATTGCGCTCGATCATTGCCTCTTCTACAAGATGATCGAACACAACCGGAATATCGTCAATATAATCAAAAATGGTATCAAGCTTGTCGTAAAAAAGCGGTAGCCAATGTTCCATTCCGGAAAAACGACGACCTTCCGAAATCGCTTCGTAGAGTGCGTCATTCGGTTTGGCTGCACCGAAAGAGCGGATGTAATTCGTTCGGAATTTGCTTATCGATTCCGGTGTCAGTGTTATCTCGCTCATCGGTTCCAACGAAAATTCTTGAAGCGTTTTCACCGTTCGTTGGCTGGCCGGGTCAAAAGCACGTACTGTTTCAAGACTATCGCCAAAAAAGTCCAGTCTTACAGGTGCATCGCTTCCTGGTGCAAACAAATCGACAATTCCGCCGCGAACAGCGAAATCACCGACTTCACGGACTGTCGAAACCCGCTCGAAGCCATTGTGCTCAAGATGATGGATAAGCTTGTCCATATCGAGGCTCTGCCCTGGCTTTGCAGTAATCGATTGTCCTGCCACGGCCGCACGGGGTGGCAATTTTTGCATCACAGCATTTGCCGTTGTAAGAATAATTGCCGGATGCGGATTCTCTAAAAGACTATAAATATTCGCAAGTGCCGACATACGCTTGGCCGAAATCGCCGGATTGGGCGAGACCCGATCGTAAGGGAGACAATCCCATGACGGCAATTGCACAACCGGCATCTGCGCTTCTATAAAAGCGAGTGCGTGTGTCAGATCATCAAGCTTTTGTCCATCACGAGCAATATAAAGAATTGGTCCTTTATTGCCGATTTCAGCCGCTATTTTATAAATTGCAAACGGTTCATAACCGGAAACGATGCCGTCAAAGCTGACATATCGAGGCAATTTCTCCGGACTGAAATTTTTTTTGAATATCGACATAACTTAAGCGTTAAAATCCATGCGTGTACGGTAATCGAGAATGTCGCGAAAAAGCGGCGTATCCACGTCATAAGGTACTTTGACTTCGCCGGTAACCCACGTCAATAAATCTCTATCTTCAAAAGACATAATATATTCAAGCTCGTCCATGGCCTTTTCATCAAGTTTCATGATATGCGCGTCAACATATTGCCCGAAAACCAGATCCATTTCACGGATCCCCCGATGCCAGGCACGAAAGACAAGTCGGCGTTGCCTTACATTCAGCTTACTATTATCGACTCTTGAGCCTGTCATCCTATCCTCCAATTCAACACGATATGGGAATTCGTCCTATATTACGCTCTCGACTATGTTTCAATAATTCGTTGTTTGACAATAGTCCAAATATATAAACATGTATATCAAGACGTCGTTCCAAAAGGCGTTGAACGCAAATTTGAGTCTTTGAATGATACAGAAAAATCATTGGCATCTGTTCAAACAGGGGATCGTCGCCTGCATCCCGACATTGTTAGGATATTGGGCAATCGGTTTCGCCTGCGGTGCAATCGGCTCGGTATCCGGATTTTCTGTTTTGCAGATTTTTTGTCTAAGCACATTTGTTTACGCCGGTTCAGCACAATTCCTGTTTTATTCAATGGCCTCGACAGGAGCCGGACTGATGCAAATCGCTCTGGGCGTCCTCTTTATCAATATGCGCTATCTTTTAATCAACACCTATATGGCGCAGTTTTTTTCTCACGCCAACCGGTTTGAAAAACTCGTCGGCGGCTTTCTGATGACCGATGAAACATTCGGCGTGGCTTCGCAATATGCCCGTTTGCATAATAATATTCTGCCATTTTCATGGTTGTTAGGATTGAATTTAACAGCTTGGTTCAGCTGGATTTTTGCAACACTCGTCGGTAGCGTTTTTGCAACATCGCTTCCCGATTGGTTAAAGGATAGCTTGAGTTTCAGTCTTGTCGGTATGTTTATCGGGCTGCTTCTGCTCGGTTGGTATGCAAGCCAGACTAAAAAAATAGATATTGTTGTGATTGTTGTCGCTATGGCTATTGTTACCTTTTCACATGGTCTTATTGCCGCAAATGCATCCTCAATCATCGCCACTTTGATCGCCGCAACAATTGGCATGTTTATGCTTCTCAAGTCGGGGAGTAGCAAAATATAATGATGGAACATGTCGGATTGGGTATAGCAATTGCAGCGGTTGTCACCGGATTGATTAAAATCGTCCCTGTCATGACGCTGGCACACCGTCCATTTCCCAAACTTTTCCGCTATTGGCTGAACTTTGTACCGGCTGCAGTGCTTTCTGCAATTATTGTCGCCGAAATCCTTGAAAAACCTCAAACAACCAGTTTCGGTATTTCAGTGGCTTTACTAAGCACAATTGTTTCTCTCATTGCCGGCATGGCAACGCGAAGCCTGTTCGTGACCGTCATTGTCAGCATATTAGGCTATCTGCTATTCCAGAATATCTAGCACCGGATTTTGCCTGAATAATATATCGATTATATCAACCATCCAGAGTTCTGCACTATTTCCTCTTCAAGGAAGCTCGATAATTTTTCCGCTTTTCAGCGTTATGCGCCGATCCATCTGTTTGGCAAGCGAGAGATTGTGTGTCGCAATAAGAGCAGAAAGCCCCGATTGACGAACCAAAGCAGCGAGTGCCTGAAAAACATAAGCCGAGGTCACAGGGTCAAGATTACCTGTCGGTTCATCTGCCAGCAAAATTGACGGAGCATTGGCAACAGCACGGGCAATCGCCACACGTTGCTGTTCGCCGCCGGAAAGTTCGGACGGCCGGTGTTTGGCGCGATGGCCTACGCGCAGGTAAGTCAGCAATTTCAATCCGCGGTCAGCCGCTTCGGAACGCTTAAGACCAGCAATCATTTGCGGTATCATCACATTTTCCAAGGCTGTAAATTCAGGCAGCAAATGGTGAAATTGATAGACAAAACCGATGTCGTTACGACGAATTGCGGTGCGGTCATTATCCGATAAATTGGAACAGGAATGCCCGCGCAAAACGACATCTCCGCCATTGGGGCGCTCAAGAAGACCGGCAATATGTAAAAGTGTCGATTTACCGGCACCGGACGGCGCCACAAGGGCAACAGTCTGCCCCTGTTCAAGAGAAAAATTGGCTTTATCAAGAATAACAAGAGGCTTGTCACTGTCCAGATAGCGCCGGTCAATGTTTACGAGTTGCAACAACGACGCCATTATTCATACCTCAAGGCTTGAACCGGATCGAGCTTTGCAGCGCGCCACGCCGGTATGAGCGTTGCAAGAAAGGAAAGAAAAAGCGCCATAAAGACAACCATCAACGTTTGTCCCCATTCCAGACGCGCTGGTAATTTTGTCAGGAAATAAAGCTGCGGGTTGAAAACATCGACATTAAACAGCCATGACACAAAGTCCTGAATGTGTCCGATATTTTCGCATGTCAACACACCCAACAAAAGTCCGAAGATCGTTCCTATCACACCGATGACCATGCCTGTCATGATGAATATGCGCATGACAGCACTTTGTTTTGCCCCCATAGTGCGCAAAATCGCAATATCATGCCCCTTGTCTTTAACCAACATGATTAAACCGGAAATGATATTCAAAGCTGCCACCAGAACAATCAGCGATAATATGAAAAACATCACATTGCGCTCGACTTGTAGTGCTGAAAAGAAAGCCTGATTTCGAGATCGCCAATCAATCGAATATACCTGTCTGCCGACCGCTTTTTCAACTTCCGGAGTCATTGACGATACGGCATCGGGATTATTCAAAAAGATTTCCAGTGATTGAACTTTATTGCCCAAATTAAAGAAAGCCTGCGCTTCTTTTAACGGCATGAAAACAAAAATCGTATCATATTCCGACATACCGACGGTGAAAATAGCCGTAACTTTATAAGCTTTAACACGAGGATTGACACCAAAAGGCGTAACATCGCCATCCGGTGTGATAATCCGGATGTCGCTTCCCACCGATAGTCCCAGTTTTTCTGCCATGCCGCTGCCAATTGCAACGCCGTCCTGCTTGTCAAAATTTTCAAGGCCGCCAAATTTTATATTTTTTGTGACAGTTGTGAGTTTATCAAGATCCGTTTCGCGCACTCCGCGAACCAATGCTCCGGTTCCGCCGGTTGCATCGCCTTGGGCTAGAGCCTGCCCCTCGACAACGGGAAGCGCAAACTTGACACCGTCGACGGATTCTATACGCGGTATCAAGCTGTTGTAATCGGTAAAATCGCTATCAATTGCCTGAATAACGAGATGACCGTTCATGCCGAGGATGCGATCAAGCAATTCTGTTCTGAAACCGTTCATAACGGCCATGACAACGATCAAAGCGAAAACACCAAGCATGATACCGATCAGCGATATAATCGATATGATCGAGGTGAACATCTGTTTCCGGTTCGGAAGCATATAGCGAAATGCAATCATCCATTCATAGGATGAAAATCCTGACCGGCTACCGCTTCTGGCTCTCGTACTCATCAAGCCTCCGTTAGTCGCCTCAACGCCGCATCGAACGAAAGGACTTGCTTATGACCGGTTTTCCGGTCTTTTATTTCTATCTCGTCCTGTGCGGCATTTTTCGGACCAATAACAATTTGCGTAGGAAGTCCGATAAGATCCATCGTTGCGAATTTGGAACCTGCACGTTCCTGTGTATCATCAAGCAAAGGATCAAAACCTGCATTGATTAATGATTGGTAGACCCTTTCACTCAATGCGTCGCACTTTGGATCACCCGGTTTCATATTGATGATACCAAAATCAAATGGCGACATAGCACGCGGCCAAATAATGCCGTTTTCATCATGCGAAGCTTCAATAGCCGCAGCCACCAGACGTGACGGACCAATGCCGTAAGACCCCATCGAAACCGGATGTTCCTGACCGTCGGACCCCATGACAGTGGCATGCATCGGAAGCGAATATTTGGTACCGAAATGGAAGATATGACCGACTTCAATACCCCTTGCCGCTATCTGGTCGGATTGCGGAACTTTCGCCCAAAGCGCTTCATCGTGCATTTCGTCGGTTGCAGCATAGGGTGTTGTCCATTCCTTGACTATATCGGCGATTGCGGCATCATCCGAAAAATCGACATCCGCCGGAGGAATGGTCATGTCCAGAAAATGCTTGTCGCAGTAGACCGCGCTCTCGCCGGTATCGGCAAGAATAATAAATTCGTGGCTCAAATTTCCACCGATCGGACCGGTATCTGCACGCATCGGAATTGCTTTAAGACCTGTTCTTGCAAATGTCCGTAAATATGAAACAAATACACGGTTATAAGCCGCCTTCGCTCCCTCATAATCAATGTCGAAAGAATACCCGTCCTTCATCAAAAACTCGCGTGAGCGCATAACGCCAAAACGTGGGCGAATTTCATCGCGGAATTTCCATTGAATATGATAAAGATTAAGCGGGAGATTTTTATAGGACTTGATATGGGCTCTAAAAATATCGGTAATGACTTCCTCGTTGGTCGGACCATAAAGAAGTTCACGTTCCTGCCGGTCTTTAATACGCAGCATTTCCTGCCCATACGCATCGTAACGGCCGCTTTCCCGCCACAAATCCGCTGATTGTATGGTTGGCATCCATATTTCGAGAGCGCCTGCGCGATTTTGCTCTTCGCGGATAATGTTGCAAACTTTATCCAGCACCTTTTTGCCGAGCGGTAGCCAGGCATATATGCCGGCTGCCTGTTGGCGTATCATTCCGGCACGTAACATGAGGCGGTGAGAAGCAATTTCTGCTTCCTTCGGATTTTCTTTCAATATGGGTAAAAAATAACGAGATAGACGCATCGACTATTAAAATTCCAGCTAAGCTCCTCGAATCGGAGCAGATTTATCAGTATTTGTTAACCATAGCGGCTAACGTAACGCTTGAAAATAGAAACAATCGAAGATCGAAAGCTTTTTATAAAAATTGTCCTTCAGGAACATAAGAAACAGATAGAAACCGAAACATAAAAACGATTGTTTTCAAACAATTTCTAAGCTTGCCAAATAAAACAATACCCCTGATTTATGCGTTTTCGCACCAACATTTTTGTGCAATCGACAACAAGATTATAAAGCACAAGTCGTTGCTTTATCTCAACCTGTGGGAGAAAATTGTGCAAACCGGTTTTTTGCCCCATATTTCGTTAACAGATGCTCTGACCGCCCGTCGAACAGCTTCCCGAACCATATCGTCATCTTTACGCTTTACACGGGGAATACTTTCAATCGTCGTTTCGATTGCGTCTGTAATAATGTCATTAAAAAGATTCCCCTCATCATCTGTTTCCGGCAAACCGAAACAGACAACTTCAGGCACATCGACGAGATTATGGTGCTTGTCCAACAGGAATGACGCTGATACTTGCCCTACATAGCTTAATTTTCGCCTTTGACTGATCCCTAGTTCTTCTTCATTGCCAATGAGATTTCCGTCTTTATAAATTTGTCCAACCGGAACTTCATCAACAATTTCGGCAGGTTCAGGCGCAAGCTTCAACATATCGCCATTGCGTATTTCTGCCACTTGTTTGATACCCGCCTGACGCCCCAAAGCCGTTTGTGCTGCCAGATGAAGAGCTTCACCATGAACCGGAACCAAAATCTGCGGTTTTACCCACTCATACATTTTCTTCAGGTCGTTACGACGTGGATGTCCGGAAACATGAACAAGTGCGTCATGATCGGTGATAATCTTCACACCCATGTCAGTCAGGCGGTTTTGCGTATCGATAATAGCTCTTTCATTTCCGGGAATACTGCGCGAAGAGTAAATGACCGTATCGCCAGCCGTTAACGCAAGCGAACGCATTTCATCACGAGACAATTTGGCAAGTGCTGCTCTTTGCTCTCCTTGACTTCCCGTCAAAACCATAACAATTTTATCGCGCGGAATATAAGGATAGTCTTCCTCACTCAGAAACGGATCAATGCCTTCAAGATAGCCGAGTTCTTCGGCAACATTGACACTCCGTTTAATCGAGCGGCCTACCAGTAAAACCTGTCGACCAGCTTCCTTGGCCGCCTTCGCTATTGAAATAATCCTCCCGACATTGGATGAAAAAGTTGTAATCGCGACGCGTCCTTTTTCACCTGAGATTATTTCGGTCAGGCTTTTAAAAACGTCATGTTCTGTCGGTGATACACCGTCCCGCATCGAATTTGTCGAGTCGCAGACGAGTGCAAGTACGCCCTCTTTGCCCAATTCTCTAAACCGCTTTTCATCAGTTAAGGCGCCAAGTGACGGTTCAAGATCAATCTTCCAATCGCCGGTGTGAACAACCGTTCCGAGCGGCGTTTTAATTGCCAACGCTACCGGTTCGGGAATAGAATGGGCAACGGCTATTGCTTCGATTGAAAACGGCCCCAGTTCAAAACGATCACCGGCTTTGAACAGAGTAACCGGCACATCATAAGAATTGTAATCAATTTCGCGCTTTGTTTCCAATAAGCCTGCGGTAAATGCGGTACAGTAAACAGGTATCTTCAATTTCGGCCACAAATCCAATATCGCGCCGAAATGGTCTTCATGGGCATGCGTTACGACCAACCCTAATATATTCGGGCGTTCGTTTTCCAGAAAACGTATATCCGGCATGACAAGGTCGACACCCGGTAACTCGGGACCTGCAAAACTGACGCCGAGATCAACGATCAGCCATTTCCGGTTATCTTCAGGACCGTACCCATAAACGCCGAGATTCATACCGATCTCGCCTACGCCCCCAAGTGGTAGAAAAACCAACTCATTATTTTTGCGTGATGCCATTAGGGACTCCCTGATATACGACTTCCGGACAGCGCTTACCCGACTTATCTTCTCTTCTTATTATCGGCCAGCAACCGAAGATGCAATATTACCGAAATGGACATCACCAGCCGACACTTTTATTTCATGCCCGTCATCATCGGTAACGATACAATTATAGTTTTCATCAAGACCCGAAAAAATCCCGCGAATGACTTTATTGTTGCCGGTAATTGTCAATTCCTGACCGAGATGGGCCGCGTGTTCGAGCCATTTTTTTCTGATTATTTCTGTTCCGTCGGATGCAAGAAATATGTCATAATTTATCGCCCAATAATCGCCAAGCAACTTGAAAAGAGTGGCGCTATCAGCGTTCGGTATTATATTTTTTAATGCTTCGGTCGGATAAGGGGCGTCGTCATATTTATGGATTATGTTGACGCCAATCCCTATGACCAATGCAAAACGCGATTCATCAAGCCGTTCAAGCTCCAGCAATATTCCGGACGCTTTTGCGTCTTTCAATAACATATCATTAGGCCATTTGAGACCTAAAACGTCGCTCGAAATTCCCTCTTTTTGCAAAAGTGCTGCAATTGCATCTGCAAGAGAAACACCTGCAACAAACCCCAATTGTGCAGCGTTGACCGGATTAATATCGCGGCTCAGCAGAAGACTGGCATAAAGATCACCTTTGGGACTATTCCATTGCCGACCTCTGCGTGCCCTTCCCGATGTTTGTTCGTCGGAAACAACCCAAAGACGATCTTCATCTTCATGCGCTTTGGCCAAAGCAACGCGATTAGTGGAGTCCACACTTTCGTAGGACTCCACTTTATAACCATGTCGCCGGGCAAGATCAGAAAGTGTAAATTCCATCTTGCTTAGAAAAGTGATGCAGCAGCGTTCTGTGCCAATGGCGAAAGATAAATGCCGAAGAAAATATAAAACAGCACAAATATACCGGTTATCGTGAGAACAAATTTAAGCTCGCCTGTTAAAGGCAAGAAGCTTGATGACTGCTGTGCCTCGTCAAACCACATGATCTTGATAACACGCAAGTAATAGAACGCACTGATGACAGATGCGATCATACCAATGACAACAAGCGGTATCAATCCGGCATAAACAGCGGCTGAAAATGTATACCACTTCACGAAGAAACCGGCCATTGGCGGAACACTTGCCAATGAAAACAGCATGACCGTCATAACAGATGCCATAAACGGACTATTTTTCGCCAATCCTGCAAGATCATATATGCTTTCAACGTTACCATCACGCGTCCGCATACCTAAAATAAAGGCAAACGAGCCTAAAATCATTGCAACGTAAACTGTCATATAAAGGATTACGCCTTCAATACCGAATGCTGTGCCGGCAGAAAGACCGACGAGTGCATAACCCATATGGCTTATCGAAGAATAAGCCATAAGGCGTTTGATATTCGCCTGCCCTATTGCGGCAAACGCTCCCAAAGCCATAGAGGCTATCGACATGAATACGAGAATTTGTTGCCACGCTGCCAAAGCGCCGTGGACGCCGGAAAGCGGAAGAAATCCTTCAACAATGACACGAATGATAAGCGCCATAGCTGCAACCTTCGGTGCACTGGCAAAAAAGGCAGTAATCGGTGTCGGAGCACCTTCATAGACATCAGGTGTCCACATATGGAAGGGAACGACCGAAATCTTGAAGGCAAGGCCGGCAAGGATGAAAACGATACCGAAAATAACGCCGAGCTGCGGTATCTGACCGTTGAGAACCGTTGCAAGCTCACGAAAACCGATTTGTCCGGTAAAGCCATAAATCAAAGTTATACCATAAAGAAGCATGCCCGAAGACAAAGCACCGAGGACAAAATATTTTAAACCGGCTTCGGAAGATTTTACGTTATCGCGATTGAAAGCTGCCAGTACATAAAGAGCCAATGAGTGAAGTTCCAACCCCATATAAAGCGTCATCATATTTCCGGCTGATATCATCAACATCATACCGAGAACAGCAAACAGCATAAGAATTGGATATTCAAATTTCGCAAGCTTATCCGACCGCGCAAATCCAACCGACATTATCAATGTGAATATTGCACCGACCAGCATAAGCACTTTCATGTAGCGGGCAAAATTATCGACAATAAGAGCGTTTACGGCGAACGCGCTATCATTTGCCGATAAAACGACAACAAAAATCGTCGCTACCAACAGCGCAATGGATAACCCGGTTATCGTTACATAGGAACGCGCACCGGAAAACACCCCGATCAGTAACAGCACCAAAGCTCCTAAGGCAACAAGGAGTTCAGGAAATATCAGCGGCAATTGAGCCATTAAATCAGTATGCATGGACATTCGCCTCTTCAGTGCAGCTGGTTAACAAGAGCTTCTACTGCCGCAGCCGTTGTGTTGAGAACCGGCGTCGGATAGAAACCGAAAAATACAGTAAGAGCAATCATCGGATATAGAATGAATTTCTCCCGTGGTGACAAATCAAGAAGAGTCTTCAGGCTTTCTTTGTCGAGTTTTCCGAAGATAACGCGACGATAAAGGTAAAGTGCATAAGACGCTGACAGAATAACGCCGGTTGTACCAATGACAGCAACCCAGCTATTGACCTGGAATACGCCGATCAATGTGAGAAATTCACCAAGGAATCCCGACGTACCAGGAAGAGCGATATTCGCCATTGTGAAGACCATGAAGGCGACAGCATATTTAGGCATGTTGTTGGCTAGTCCCCCAAAAGCGGCAATTTCCCTCGTATGCAACCGGTCGTAAATAACACCGACACAAAGGAAAAGTGCAGCCGACACGATACCATGGGAAAGCATCTGGTAGATAGCACCCTGAATACTGAGTTCATTCGCCGCAAAAATACCCATCGTCACATAGCCCATATGCGCAACAGACGAATAAGCAATCAGCTTTTTCATATCTTCCTGAACAAGTGCAACAAGTGACGTATAGATAATTGCGATCAGCGAAAGGGTGAACACAAACGGTGCCAGATCTGCTGAAGCAACCGGAAACATCGGCAATGAAAAACGGATAAAGCCGTAACCGCCGAGTTTCAGAAGAATGCCGGCCAAGATCACCGAACCGGCTGTGGGCGCTTCAACGTGGGCATCAGGCAACCATGTATGAACAGGCCACATCGGCATTTTGACCGCAAAAGACGCAAAAAACGCAAACCACAGCCAGAACTGCATGTGAGCCGGAAACTTATAGTGGAGAAGCGTCGGAATATCGAGAGTGCCAGATTGCCAATACATAACCATAATGGCAACCAACATCAGAACCGAACCCAGAAACGTGTAGAGGAAGAATTTCAAGCTTGCATAAACACGTCTTGGACCACCCCAAACACCGATAATAATGAACATCGGTATCAAGCTTCCCTCGAAGAAGACATAGAACAAAACCGCATCGAGAGCACAAAATACACCGACAACAGCAACTTCAAGAAGAAGGAAAGCTATCATATAGGCTTTCAACCGGTCTTTTACTGTTTCCCAGCTAGCTAAAACACAGAACGGCATCAGGAAGCCGGATAGAACAACGAATAAAACCGAAATCCCATCAACGCCCATATGGTAATTAATGCCGCCACCGAGCCAACTTATCTTCTCTTCCATCTGGAAACCGGAATTGCTGTTATCAAATCCTGCCCAGATAATGAGGGATAATACAAATACGAATAAAGTCGTAAAAAGTGCCACATTGCGAATATTGCGCTTTGCTGCCTCGCCATCGTCCTTAATCAAAAGGATCAGAACAACGCCAACAAGCGGCAAAAATGTGACCGTAGAAAGAATAGGCCAGTCGGTCATCAGTTTAAGCTCCCGATCATCATCCAGGTGATGAGCGCAGCGATACCGATCAGCATCGCGAATGCGTAATGATACAGATACCCAGTCTGCATACGAACCACCTTATTGGTTATGTCTACGACGCGGGCCGCTACCCCATTCGGGCCAAGGCCATCAATAATCTTTCCGTCTCCCACTTTCCAGAAGAAGCGGCCAATTACAAAGGCCGAGCGGACAAACACGACGTCATAAAGTTCATCAAAATACCATTTGTTGAGT
Organism: Bartonella sp. B10834G3; assembly: GCF_016102505.1. NCBI lineage: Bacteria > Pseudomonadati > Pseudomonadota > Alphaproteobacteria > Hyphomicrobiales > Bartonellaceae > Bartonella > Bartonella sp. B10834G3. The sequence continues at coordinate 367,680 of NZ_JACFOM010000002.1, read as the reverse complement.
AGAAAACGGTAAAGGAAGGGAAATGCATTGGCCAATGCCTTTGGAATGGCAGTTGCGACAATGTAAAACAGATAAGCCAATACAAACCCGACAACCATTACTACGAATGGCGACCATTTTACCCATACCGGAACGCCATGAGCATCATGAAGGATATGGTTTTCAGCTCCGGTAAATATCGCGCCTTTCCAGAAAGCATCGTATAATCCGCCGGAAAAATATGGCTGGAAAATAACACCGGCAAAAACTGCACCGATCGCCAAAATAATCAACGGCACAATCATGACTGCTCCGGATTCATGGACATGGTGCATAATATCTGCTGTTGCCCGCGGTTTGCCGTGGAATGTCAGGAAAATCAGACGCCACGAATAAAAGCTCGTAAACAATGCAGCAATAACAAGCAACCAGAAGGCATAGCCGCTAGCGACATTATGGGAAGCAAACGCCGATTCAATAATGCCATCTTTCGAGAAAAAGCCCGCCGTACCGAATACAGTTTCCGGGATACCGACGCCGGTTAGTGCAAGCGTTCCGATAACCATCATCCAGTATGTGGTCGGAATGTATTTGCGCAAACCACCCATCTTGCGCATATCTTGTTCGTCCGAAACGGCGTGGATCACAGAACCCGCACCAAGGAACAACAAAGCTTTGAAAAATGCGTGGGTAAAAAGATGGAAAACGCCCGCGCTATATGCGCCGACACCGAGCGCTACGAACATGTAACCAAGCTGCGAACATGTCGAATAGGCGATAACGCGCTTGATATCGTTTTGCACCAGCCCCACGGTTGCTGCAAAAAATGCTGTTGTCGCGCCAATAACCACAATAACTGTCTGAGCAGTTGGAGCAAGCTCGAAAATCGGTGACATGCGGGTAACCATGAATACGCCGGCAGTAACCATCGTTGCAGCGTGGATGAGAGCCGAAACAGGGGTCGGTCCTTCCATGGCATCTGGCAACCATGTGTGTAGAAAAAACTGCGCCGATTTAGCCATTGCCCCGATGAAAAGGAAGAAACATGCAACGGTTATTGCCTTGTTGCCATCCACTTGCCAACTGAGAAACGTCATATGTTCAACAAAACCGGGATCTGCAGCTCTTGAAAAAATCGTATTGAAATTGACTGATTTGAACAGAGCAAAAACACTGAACACGCCTACAAGAAATCCGAAATCCCCGACCCTGTTCACAACAAATGCTTTGATAGCAGCAGCAGATGCGGACGGGCGCTGATACCAAAATCCGATCAACAGATAAGATGCGAGACCGACACCTTCCCATCCAAAGAAGAGTTGGACAAGATTGTTCGACGTAACGAGCATCAACATCATAAATGTGAAAAATGACAGATAGGCAAAGAACCTTGGCCGCGACGGGTCAGTATGCATATATCCTATCGAATAGATATGAACCAATGCAGATACTGTATTGACAACAATCAACATTACAGCCGTGAGTGCGTCGATATGCAAAGCCCAATCGAACTGTAAACCGCCAACCAATATCCAATGGAATATTGGAACATCAACAGTTTGCCCGCTTCCCATAGCAATATCGAAAAATGCTATCCATGAAAGAACCGCAACGATAACCATGAAGGTACATGTTACGAGTTCGGCGGCGCGGGCTCCCAGCGTTTTTCCACCTAATCCGGCGATAAAAAAGCCTAAAAGAGGTAGGAAGACAATAGCGTAAAACATAACGCGTCAGCCTTTCATCACGTTAACATCTTCGACCGCAATCGAACCGCGATTACGATAGAATACAACCAGAATAGCCAAGCCGATTGCAGCTTCTGCTGCAGCAACGGTCAACACAAAGAGCGCAAATACTTGCCCCACAAGATCGTGCAGAACCGAAGAAAAGGCCACAAAATTTAAATTGACTGAAAGCAATATGAGCTCAATCGACATCAGAATAATAATGACGTTTTTTCTGTTCAGAAAAATGCCAAAGACACCAATTGTGAACAACAATGCAGAAACGGTCAGATAGTGAGCAATTTCAATGTGCATATTATTCTTCCCGTTAAATACCTTTACCAGATTCAACTTTTTTAATTTCAAGCGTGTCTTCAGGCATGCGTGCAACCTGTTTGGAAATTGATTGCCTTTTCACGCCTGAACGATGATGCAAGGTCAAAACAATCGCACCAATCATTGCAACAAGCAAAACAAGACCGGCAAGTTGGAAATAGAAAACATAATCCGTATAGAGAATGTCGCCTAAAGCCTGAGTATTGGTTCGCTCTGTCAAACTTGGCATCGGTTCGGTCACATGTTCTGCCAAAGTTGGCGAAAAATGCGAACTTGCGAACACCACAATCAGTTCGACTGCTATAATAATACCGACCAGTGCTCCGATCGGAGCATATTTCAATGCGCCACTTTTCAGCTCTGCGAAATCGACATCGAGCATCATAACGACGAACAAGAACAGAACAGCGACCGCACCCACATACACAACAAGCAGAATAAGACCGAGAAATTCGGCTCCTGTTAAAATGAACAACGCGGCCGCGTTGAAAAACGCAAGTATTAGAAACAATACCGAATGCACCGGATTACGCGCGGCAACAACCAGAACTGCGCTTGCCAGCATAATGAAAGCGAACAAATAAAAGAATGCCGCTGCTATACCTGTTAACATTGGTTTCCCCTAAGTTAAACCAAAACGTTGACGCAAATAATTACGCCGATTTATATTTTGCCGCGTCAATAAACGCGACCACGCGAATTTCCCACTTCACCGATAAGGCGCATCCATAGCAATATTTCTTGCTATTTCACGCTCCCACCGGTCACCGTTTGAAAGCAGTTTTTCTTTGTCATAATAAAGCTCCTCCCTGGTTTCAGTGGCGAACTCAAAGTTGGGACCTTCAACAATGGCTTCCACGGGGCAGGCTTCCTGACAAAAACCGCAATAGATACATTTAACCATATCGATGTCGTAACGAACTGTGCGACGGGTTCCGTCATTTCGCCTCGGACCAGCTTCAATTGTGATAGCTTGTGCCGGACAAATGGCTTCGCATAATTTGCAAGCAATACACCGTTCCTCACCGTTGGGGTAACGCCGCAAGGCGTGTTCACCGCGAAAACGTGGTGACACATACCCCTTCTCGTAAGGATAGTTGATCGTCGGTTTCGGAGCGACAAACTGGCGCATGGATAGCCAGAATGCACTCCAGAATTCTATCAGAAGAAGTGACTTGGCAGCTCGAAAAAGACCAGACATATCCTTCACCCTCAACTAAAACTTACAAATTTCAAATAGGCTGCCGTAATAACGACCATTGCAAGCGAAATAGGCAGGAACACTTTCCACCCCAATCTCATCAATTGGTCATAACGGTAACGGGGAACGAATGCTTTCACCATGGCAAACCAGAAGAAAACAAAGCAAACTTTCAAGACAAACCAGATAATTCCGGGAACCCAATTGAGCCACCAGACATCAAGTGGAGGCAGCCAGCCGCCTAAGAAAAGAATAGTTGTCAAAGCGCACATCAAAACGATTGCAACATATTCTCCAAGGAAGAACAGCATATAGGGTGTCGAAGAATATTCGATCATATGTCCGGCAACCAGTTCCGACTCTGCTTCAACCAAATCGAAGGGCGGGCGGTTCGTTTCGGCCAAAGCCGAAATGAAAAAGATGATAAACATCGGAAATAGTGCCAACCAATTCCAGTCAAGGAATGTATTGAATGGTAACCCGATATTTGTACCAAGTCCTGCTTTCTGTCCATTAACAATCGTTGTCAGATCAAGGGAACCGCTCACCAGAATAACGGTTACCAGAACGAAGCCTATTGAAACTTCATAGGAAACCATTTGGGCGGTGGAACGCAAAGCACCCAGAAAAGGATATTTCGAGTTGGAAGCCCATCCTCCCATAATAACGCCGTAAACTTCAAGAGAAGATATAGCGAGAATATAGAGAAGACCGATATTGATACTGGCTACAGCCCAACCTTCGTTAACCGGAACGACAGCCCATGCCGATAATGCCAATGTCGAGGAAATAAATGGTGCGAGCAAAAACACACCCTTATTTGCACCTGCAGGAATAATCGGCTCTTTGACAACAAATTTGATCAAATCCGCAAAAGATTGAAACAAACCCCAAGGCCCAACCACATTGGGCCCGCGGCGCAACTGGACTGCCGCCCAAATCTTTCTATCGGCATAAAGAAGGTAAGCGATAATAACCAACAAAACTACCAAAAGCAGTACCGCTTTGCCGACAATAATCAGCAGGGGAAGCAGCCAGGTCATAAAGAAATCAGCCATTGTCTTTATTTTTCCTCTCTACCTTCATTCTGCCGCTTCTGTCAGTCGGGCTTTGGCAAGAGCTGAACATTCAGCCATCACAGCCGACGCACGGGCAATCGGGTTCGTCAAATAGAAGTCTTTTATCAAAGACGAAAATGTTTGTTTGCCAAGTTTCACCGGATGTGAACCGAGTTTTATCAACTCTTTACTGTCACCGGTCTTAATGGCGTTCACATTCGCCATATGAGGGAAATTACCGAACAGGTTCTTTCGCAATTCAGCAAGTGAATCAAATGGCAATTTGTGACCGAGAACTTCGGATAGAGCTCTTATAATTGCCCAATCCTCTTTCGCTTCACCTGGAGCAAATGCTGCACGGGCAGTCATTTGCACCCGTCCCTCTGTATTGACATAGATACCGGATTTCTCGGTATATGCAGAGGCCGGTAAAACAACATCTGCGTTCTGCGCGCCGTTATCACCATGACTTCCGATATAAACCGTAAACCCTTTTTTCTGATCGAGGTTGATTTCATCAGCACCGAGAAGGAACAATACGTCGGATGATTTTACGATATTTTCCGCACCAAGTGGCGAGGAGAAACCGATATCCAATCCACCAACACGGGAAGCAGCCGTCTGCAGAACAGCAAAACCGTTCCAATTTTCCGAAAACGCGCCGACTTCATCACAAAGCTTGGCTATCGCCTTCAAAGTTGCTTCACCATTCTCTCCGGTCAATGCTGATTGCCCAACAAGGATTAACGGTTTTTCAGCTTTTTTCAAAACCTCGAAAAACTCGTTCTTGCCGTCAATAAGCTGGGCAAGAGTATCTGCCCCCGCACCAAGATAGGTATAGGGATAACGTAAATCCACTTGCTCGCCGATCAGACCGATCGGGAAGTTGTTCTGCCGTTCACGTTTGCGGATTCTCGCATTCATTACAGCTGCTTCAAACCGCGGGTTCGAGCCGATAATCAATAATGCATCAGCGGCTTCAATCCCCGCAATCGTCGGATTGAAGATATATGAAGCGCGTCCCGTCTCGTTTGAAGGAGCACTTCCATCCTGCCGACAATCGACAGCTGTAGAACCAAGAGACTGAAGCAACATTTTCAGTGCATACATCTCTTCCACAGTTGCAAAATCGCCGGCAACTGCACCGATTTTATCTGATGAGGCAAGCTCGACAGCCGATTTTATTGCCGTAAAGGCTTCAGACCAACCGGCTTCCACCAGTTTTCCGTTTTTGCGAACATAAGGCCGATCAAGCCTCTGGGTGCGGAGCCCGTCCCAAATGAAACGGGTTTTATCCGAAATCCACTCTTCATTAATATCGTCATTAACACGAGGCATAATACGCATGACTTCGCGTCCACGCGTATCAACTCTAATGGCACACCCCATACCATCCATAACGTCGATGGTTTCGGTCTTGGTCAATTCCCACGGACGGGCATGGAACGCGTAAGGACGGGAGGTTAAAGCACCGACCGGGCAGAGATCAATGACATTTCCCTGCAATTCGGATGTCATAGCCTGCTGAAGATAAGTAGTAATCTCTGCATCTTCACCACGACCGATTAACCCAAGCTCCGATATTCCGGCAACTTCTGTTGTAAAACGCACACATCTTGTGCAATGGATACAACGTGTCATTACCGTCTTTACCAACGGGCCAATATATTTGTTCTCGACCGCGCGCTTATCTTCCGTGTAACGTGAAAAATCATGGCCATAAGCCATAGCTTGGTCTTGCAAATCACATTCGCCGCCCTGATCGCAAATCGGGCAATCAAGCGGGTGATTGATAAGAAGAAATTCCATCACCCCTTCACGAGCTTTTTTGACCATAGGGGTATTGGTAAACATCTCTGGAGGCTCGCCGTTCGGCCCCGGACGCAGATCACGAACACCCATTGCGCAAGAGGCTGTCGGCTTGGGCGGACCACCCTTAACCTCGACAAGACACATGCGACAGTTTCCCGCGACCGAAAGCCGCTCGTGAAAGCAGAAACGCGGCACTTCCGCTCCGGCTGCCTCGGCAGCCTGAAGAAGCGTATAGTGATCCGGTACTTCGATCTCTTTTCCGTTAATTTTGATCTTCGCCATTGTTATTCCAGTCCGCGGACAACCCGCTTAACCTTTAAACTTTATTTCCTCAAACACTACCGACTTTATTCAGCTGCTTCCAAAGCAATGTTCTTACTCTGGACAGCGTTACGTGTATAATCATCAATGCGTTTTTCAATTTCAGGACGGAAGTTTCTTATCAAAGCTTGAACAGGCCAAGCTGCTGCATCCCCCAATGCGCAAATTGTATGTCCTTCCACCTGCTTTGAAACCTCGAACAAAAGGTCAATTTCACGTTTTTGTGCTCTTCCTTCGACCATACGTCCCAAAAGACGCATCATCCAGCCTGTGCCTTCCCGACATGGAGTGCACTGACCGCAACTCTCATGCTTGAAAAACGCAGAAATTCTCCAAATTGCTTTGATAATATCGGTCGATTTATCCATGACAATTGCGCCGCCTGTACCGAACGACGAACCAATTGCTTTCATGCCGTCGAAATCCATAATCGCATCAGGCATTTTTTCACCCGGCACAACCGGACAGGAAGCACCACCCGGAATAACCGCAAGGAGATTATCCCAACCGCCACGAACGCCGCCTGCATGTTTTTCTATTAATTCGCGGAATGTCAGCCCCAAGCTTTCCTCGACAACACATGGTGTATTGACATGACCGGAGAACATAAACAGCTTGGTTCCAACATTGTTCGGTCTTCCGAATGACGAAAACCACGCAGCTCCACGCCGCAAAATTGTCGGTGAAACAGCAATCGATTCCACATTGTTAACCGTTGTCGGACAACCGTAAACACCCATATTGGCAGGGAAAGGCGGTTTTAATCGCGGCTGACCCTTTTTACCTTCCAGACTTTCGAGAAGCGCTGTCTCCTCACCACAAATATAAGCGCCAGCACCGTGATGAACGATAATATCGCAAGCGTGGCCGTGTACAGTTTTCTTACCGAGAAGGCCGGCATCATAACATTCATCAATGGCCGCCTGCAGGGCTTCACGTTCACGAATATATTCGCCCCGGACGTAAATAAAAGCGGTGTGAGCCCCCATAGCGAAGGTCGCAATGACACACCCTTCTATCAAGGTGTGCGGATCATGACGCAATATCTCGCGATCTTTACACGTTCCAGGTTCTGATTCATCAGCATTAACAACCAGATAATGTGGCCGCCCGTCATTTTGCTTGGGCATAAAAGACCACTTCATGCCCGTTGGAAAACCGGCGCCACCTCTTCCGCGCAGCCCGGACGCTTTCATCTCGTTGATGATCCAGTCACGCCCCTTTTCGAGGATAGCCTTGGTTCCGTCCCAGCAGCCACGCGACATCGCGCCTTTCAGAGACTTGTCTTTTAACCCGTATATATTGGTGAAGATGCGATCACTATCAGCCAGCATTTCTCACCTTTTCCTTTTTTCCAACACGTTATTCGGCTTCATTCAAACTGTTTTAATTCTTGTTACCCAACCGTTTATCAGTCAGTTCAAAATCATGCGTTATTTCATTCCTCTACTTTCTTCGTAGAAGATTTTTTCCTGGTTGAATTTCCATCACCGTCAGTCAACGACGTTAAACCGGTAATCGGTTCAGACGTTTTCCTGCCGTTTTGCGGACCAACGGGAACAGAACTCCCCTTCCCTGCTTCAAATGCATCAATGATTTCTTCCAACCTTTCAGGTGTCAAATCTTCATAAGTATCTTTGAAGATCATAACCATGGGCGCATTTGCACAAGCACCAAGACACTCCACCTCTTCCCATGAAAGTGTACCGTCTTTATTGGTCTCGAATGGCGTATTATTGATCTTGTTTTTACAAACTTTGATAAGCTCTCCGGCACCCCTTAACATACACGGAGTGGTTCCGCAGACCTGTACATGCGCTTTTGTACCAACAGGTTTCAGTTGAAACTGCGTATAGAAAGTGGCTATTTCCAAAACCCGAATATAAGCCATGGAAAGCATATCGGCGACATATTCAATAGCCGCGCGGGTGACCCACCCCTCCTGCTCTTGCGCACGCATGAGCAACGGAATGACTGCTGATCTTTGGCGGCCTTCCGGATATTTTGCAATAGTCTTCTCTGCCCACTTCAAATTCTCTTTATTAAAAGAAAATGAGCTAGGCTGTATAGCTTCATTGGCAAGACGGCGCACAGACATCAGCGATCGACCTCTCCAAAAACAATATCAATAGAACCCAATATCGCGGTAACATCTGCAAGCAAGTGCCCTCTCGCCAGAAAGTCCATAGCTTGCAAATGTGCATAACCGGGTGCACGCAACTTTACGCGGTAGGGTTTGTTTTTACCCTCCGAAACCAGATAGACACCAAATTCACCCTTAGGAGCCTCGACAGCCGCATAAACTTCGCCAGCGGGGACATGGAAGCCCTCCGAATATAACTTGAAATGGTGAATAAGCGACTCCATAGAACTTTTCATTGCAGCTCTTCTGGGCGGAGTAACCTTATGATCCAAAGCCAGAACCGGACCGTCTTTTTCGGTACTTAACAAACGTTCCACACATTGACGCATAATACGTGCCGACTGACGCATTTCTTCCATACGGATAAGATAACGATCGTAACAGTCGCCATTCTTACCGACAGGAATATCGAAATCCATCTCGTCGTAACATTCATATGGCTGGCTTTTGCGCAAATCCCAAGGGACACCGGCGCCACGAATCATAACTCCCGAAAATCCGCGTACCCAAGCATCTTCAATTTTTACAACACCGATATCAACGTTACGCTGTTTGAAAATTCGGTTTGGCGTGACGAGTGCATCGAGCTTATCAAGTGCTACCAAAAACGGATCAATGAACTTGCCAATATCTTCAACCAATTCCTCAGGCAAATCCTGATGGACACCGCCCGGACGAAAATAATTCGCATGAAGACGCGCACCGCAGGCACGTTCATAAAAGATCATTAGTTTTTCGCGTTGCTCAAATCCCCATAATGGTGGAGTGAGAGCGCCAACATCCATAGCCTGCGTTGTAACATTCAAGAGGTGATTGAGTATGCGTCCGATTTCAGAAAACAGAACGCGGATAAGTTGTCCACGCTTTGGAACCTCGATCCCCAACAACCGTTCGACAGCAAGAACAAATGCATGTTCCTGATTCATAGGTGCAACATAATCAAGCCGATCAAGATAAGGTGTCGCTTGCAAATATGTTTTGGTTTCCATCAGCTTTTCAGTGCCGCGATGCAGTAGCCCGATATGCGGATCGACACGCTCTACGACCTCGCCATCAAGTTCGAGCACCATACGCAAAACACCGTGAGCAGCAGGGTGTTGCGGACCAAAGTTGATATTGAAATTACGGACATTGACCTCAGCCACGATCAACTCCTCTGTTTTGAAATGGCATAAAACTATCGAACTCGACGAAAGCCGGTTTTTTCAACAAACCCGCGCAAAAATTGCAATCGCCAATGTTGAAAAACGTCATTTTTCCGTTCATTTGGCACCCCCTGCCTTCTCGTCACCGGGCAATACATATTCCGTACCTTCCCATGGTGACATGAAGTCGAAATTGCGCATTTCCTGACGAAGAACAACCGGTTCATAAATAACCCGTTTTACTTCATTATCATATCTGCATTCAACAAATCCCGATGTCGGAAAATCTTTGCGCAACGGATGTCCCTCAAATCCGTAATCCGTCAAAATACGACGCAGATCCGGATGGCCGGAAAACAAAATACCATACATATCGTAGGCTTCACGCTCGTACCATTCCGCTCCCGGATAGACACTGCAAGCCGAAGGAACAGCCGTATCTTCATCGGTGCGCACTTTTACACGCAAACGCAAATTATGGCGTGGAGAGAGCAGATGATAGACAACATCGAAACGCTTTTCACGTTCAGGATAATCCACACCACAAATGTCGATCATCCCGACGAATTGACAATGAGAATCATCTTTCAAAAACGACAGCACATCAACAATCGCTTCAAGTTTGGAAATGATTGTCAGTTCATTATAAGCAAAAACAGAATCCTCGATTACATCCCCCAAGCGTTCGGAGAGATATGATTGTAATTCTTTTAACGCTTCAGTACTCATTGAGTGCTCTCCTCATCACCGTTCTATCGAGCCGGTGCGACGTATCTTCTTCTGTAACAAAAGCACACCATAAAGCAGGGCTTCTGCCGTCGGAGGACATCCGGGAATATATATATCAACCGGTACAATACGATCGCATCCACGAACAACGGAGTAGGAATAGTGATAATATCCGCCGCCATTTGCACAGGATCCCATCGAGATCACATAACGCGGCTCCGGCATCTGATCGTAAACTTTCCTTAGCGCAGGCGCCATTTTGTTCGTCAAAGTACCAGCCACCATCATAACATCCGATTGGCGCGGTGATGCACGCGGCGCATAACCGAAACGTTCGTTATCATAATGAGGCATTGAACATTGCATCAATTCGATTGCGCAACATGCGAGACCGAAACTCATCCACATAAGAGAACCGGTACGCGCCCAAGTTACAAGCGCATCAACCGATGTCACCAAAAACCCTTTATCGGAAAGTTCGCCGCTTATATTCTTGAAAAATTCGTCGTCCGAACCAATCGGTTTTCCGGTATTCGGGTCAATAATACCCTTCGGTTTTGGAGCAACCAATGCCGAATTGTCATGAATCAATCCCATTCAAGTGCTCCTTTTCTCCATTCATAAATAAAACCGACAGTCAGCACAGCGAGAAATACCATCATCGAAAGAAAGCCGAACAAGCCCACCGCATCAAATGACACTGCCCAAGGAAAAAGAAACGCAACTTCCAGATCAAAAATAATGAACAGAATCGAAACCAGATAAAATCTGATGTCGAATTTCATACGTGCATCATCAAACGAATTAAAACCGCATTCATATGCAGATAATTTTTCCGGATCCGGAGAACGATAAGCCACGATATATGGCATTATCAGCAGTACGCCGGCTATTAATGCCGATACAATGATAAATATCAATACGGGCAAATAAGAACTTATAAGATCAGCCATGGTTCACTTCTGCCTTTTAAAGGTGCCGAACTAACAGAACCAACATCCACTATTAAAGCGATTTTGTCGATTCCTAAGTTAATCCCGCCCGTGCAGCTTAAAGGGCATGCCGTGCGACAAATCTATGCTAAGCGTTACCCCACCGAACGCCGTTACGCAATAGCTAACACTAGCATAAAACCACAAGCTGTGCAAAATCGGAACGGGAAATAGGTAAGCTTATTTAGGTAAAACAGATTTTTGTTTTTAAAAATTCCTGCAAAAACAATGCATTGGTTCATTTTCGCCAAATTCTGTCACTATTTGAAAAATGAATATTTCCCGATTTAGTCACTTGGTCACGTTTTGGCGAGCAAAAATCTTTGCCTCGCCTCTGGCTCAAAAAGGAACAGACCAGCTGTTTTATCATCCGACATTTTTATCGAATTCAGATGAATCACCTACCGCCAGCCAAAAGACCGGTGACATCCTGTCTTAACATTTGGAGACATCCGTCTTCACATGAAGAAACTACAATCGTTGAGGAAAGATATAGGACTAAAGCCAATTTTCATTAGCGATTAAGCTAAATGAAAAATGGCGCGAGTGACGGGACTCGAACCCGCGACCTCCGGCGTGACAGGCCGGCGCTCTAACCAACTGAGCTACACCCGCGCACTTTTCAGTTCAGTCATTGTGACTGTGTGCGGTCGTTTAAGGTGTTCGTTTGCATCTGTCAAGCGACAAGCGTAGAGTTTTTTCATAAAAAATGTTTTTTCCTGAAAAAAGAGCGGAAAACCGGCTTTAAAAAAATTTCAGATAAAAAAAACGATTTCTTTGCAATCTTTCTCTTGCGTTTGCGAAAAGTTTTGCCTAAAGAGAGCTCCAGTTGTTACCGCTTCAAGGTAACGGCGGGCGATTAGCTCAGCTGGTAGAGCGCCTCGTTTACACCGAGGATGTCGGGAGTTCGAGTCTCTCATCGCCTACCACTTTATTTTTCCCGAAATTTGTAATTCTGTTTTGATCTTTTTCAAATGAGGAAAAGTTTGAAAAAGGCGGGAATTAGATAAACTGCTTCATCCTGTCTATATCCTTGTGATTCCACAGTCTCCAACCAAGGTGTTCAGTGGCTTTTACGTGTGGCGCACGAAGATTTTTACGAGATATTCTTTTATTCGCTTTTGAACTGACACCGGACTTCAGCCAGATATGTGTTTTCTGCGCTGTTTGCGCCGATCGTCATATGTGACGGCGGCTTCTTGAAAAAAATGTTTTGAACGGTGTGACTCAAGATATTCATATCATCGACGGCGAAATTTTCGGCTTACCAAAAGGTCGTGCGTGTAAATATCGCTACCGGATCGGTCTCTGGCGAAAATAATTGATAACGACGATGCTTATTATGATAGATTCGATGGGGAAATCTTCCAAAACAAATTAAAAGCACAAGCTGGATCTTTTCAATGGAAGAATTTTTCCTATTTCCTACAGTAAGGCTTTATTACCCGGAGATAATTTTATGCAAGCAGTCCATTTGAAATACCAACTTCATTCGCTAAAATTTCCTCTTATTTTGCTGCTACTTTCATTTTTGTTGCCAGCATTGACCGGATGCGGTTTCAATACAATTCCGACCAATGAAGAGAAAGCTCACGCTGCCTGGAGCGAGGTATTGAACCAGTATCAACGCCGTTCCGATTTAATACCGAATCTCGTTGAAACTGTTAAAGGATATGCACAACATGAACAAGCGGTTTTGACCGGTGTTGTTGAAGCGCGTGCAAAGGCAACGCAAACAAATATCAACGCCGATATGCTCAACAACCCTGAAGCCATGCAACAATTCATCAATAATCAATCCAATTTGACAGGTGCGCTTTCACGCTTGATGGCCGTTGCCGAAAACTATCCCGACTTAAAGGCAAATCAGAATTTCCTTGCACTTCAATCGCAACTAGAAGGAACCGAAAACCGCATTGCAGTTGCACGGCGCGATTATATCGAAGCGGTTCGCGTTTATAATACTGCAATCAGGACGATGCCCACAATGATATGGACATGGATATGGTATCGTAATGCTAAACCGATGCCGACATTCTCGATAGACGAAGCTGCACAACAAGCCCCCAAGGTCGAGTTTGGTAAATGATTCACATTCGTTGGCCAATTTTTATAAGGATATTTTTCTTTGTGGGATTGGCCATTAGCACGGTTTGCACGTTATCCGTTGCTTTGGCTGGCGGTTTGGACAATTTTCCCCGCCTGACAGGACGGATTGTCGATAATGCGAACTTGCTTTCCGGCGAGACTCAACAATCAATCACAACAGAACTTGCCTCTCTTGAAGAAAAAACCGGCGATCAGATAGTTGTGGTGACTTTACCGAGCCTCTCCGGCTACGATATAGAAACCTATGCAAACAGTTTGTTCAGACATTGGGCATTAGGCCAAAAACAAATTAACAATGGTGTAATGCTCCTCGTGGCGCCGAATGAACGTGCGGTGAGAATCGAGGTCGGATACGGATTAGAAGGTGTTCTCACGGACGCACTCTCCGCGACTATTATCAATGCTATAATTTTACCGAATTTTCGCGAAGAAAATTTTGATAAAGGAATAAAAGATGGCGTCACTGCGATCGAAGAGGTTTTAACGGGCAATAAAGCGGATTTTGAGTCGCGTATAAAAGCCTATCAACAAATTGAACAGCAAAAGATCGAGGAACAGAGAAAACAGGAACTTCTTGCCAATTTTGTAACCTTTGCCATCTTTTTTATATTTGTCGTACTTCCGATACTCGCTTCGATTTTCGGAACCAAGGTTGGTCCGCGGCGCTATCGCTGGCTTGGCATTGTATTTGTGTTGTGGTTCCTCGGATCGGGTCGAGGCGGCGGTTTCGGTGGAGGCTTTGGTGGTGGTTCCGGCGGATTTGGTGGCGGTTTCGGTGGAGGATTTGGCGGTGGCGGAGGATCGTCCGGCGGTGGCGGCGCGTCGGGGAGATGGTAATGCAGACAAATAAACCTGTTTCATTAGATGTCATTCAACACGACGAAATCAGCGCAGCTATTCGTTCTGCCGAAGCGACAACAGACGGCGAAATTTATGCAGTTTTTGCGAAAGAAAGTGATAGTTATTTCTTTATTTCGTTTTTCATCTGGACGGTCACTATATTTTTCGTTTCAATCATTGGCGCATATATGTTGCATTGGGGGTGGCATGATATTCCCCTGCACTATTTCGCTACGGTAGTTCTTTCCGTTCATCTTTTGGGATTGTTTTACCTCTCCATCATCCCAGCATTGAGATTGCTCATTACACCGGGTGCAATCAAAAACCGTATCTGCCACGCGAACGCCGCACGTCAATTCCTTGCACAAAACATTAACAGGACGACGAAGCGAACCGGAATTCTTCTCTTTATTTCGCAAGCTGAACATTACGCAGAGATTATAGCTGACGTGAAAATTGCGGAAAAAGTCCCACCGGAAACATGGAAAAGAATTATAAACGGAATGGTGAAAAAAGCGCGCGATGGAGACATCAACGGTGCTTTTATCGAATCCATACAAAAATCCGGTGAAATATTGACTCAATTTTTCCCTCGAAACAGCCATATAGATAACGAACTTCCTGATCGTATTGTTGTAATCTGACTCTTATTCCGTTTGTGGTAACGATTTTATATCTATCATGAACCATAAACCGTTCGGTTGATCTGGTTCAAAAAGATAAATACGACTGAAATGAAGAATAATATTTTATATTATCGTTGTATTCGCGTTGTTTTTGTCAATTACAAAGGATAATAATAAATTACGTGAATGTTAAAGGATGAAATTTTCACGTCCATTTATATATTATAGATTGTATTATTCAAAATTAAAATATTTAAATCCATGCTGAAATCTTTCCCGATGTTCTTTCGAGGGTGCATCGGCACTCGGTGAAATAAAGTTGTAAACGTGAAAGTAGACACCTATTTCAAGGAGTGCTCCGAGTTGAAACAGATTTTTGTAAATAATTCCGAACGATAGTAAATCCGGTTCAACCGATCTTCGATTCCGACATATCGTTTCGTTAAAATAATCTTGGCTTGTCTGGTTCCTTGATTTAACAGTGAGAGGCTAATAGATTGCCTTCAATTGCAAACTTTCCCACAGGATATGATGAATAATACAATTCGACAAAATCTCGATCATTCTTTTTTACCTAAAGTTCCATCCCGACCGGTTGAATGGGTCGTGAGTGAAGAGTTGGTTCCTTATCCGTTCGCCCTTGAACAAATGGAAAAAAGAATTGCCGAAATAGCTTCCGGAGAAGCTGATGAACGGATTTGGTTATTGGAACATCCCCCCATATATACCGCCGGAACGAGCGCCAAACAAAGCGACCTGTTAACACCCGGGCGGTTTCCTGTTTATCAGACTGGTCGTGGCGGCGAATTTACCTACCATGGTCCCGGACAAAGAGTGATTTACATTATGCTTGACCTGAAGCGGCGCAAAGAAGATGTCCGCGCTTTCATAGGAGCATTGGAAGAATGGATCATTCAAACTTTGGCAGCGTTCAATATCAAGGGTGAACGCCGCGAAGATCGCGTGGGAGTTTGGGTCGTTCGCCCCGATCGACCTTCCACAATTAAAAATGAGCCGGCAGAAGATAAAATTGCAGCAATCGGAATCCGTTTACGTAAATGGGTCAGTTTTCATGGCATTGCGTTAAACGTTGAACCGGATTTGTCACATTATACCGGAATCGTTCCCTGCGGAATATCGGATCATGGCGTCACCAGTTTTGTTGACCTCGGTTTACCGGTTACTATGGTTGATGTTGACGTTGTTCTAAGACAAACATTTGAAAGAATATTTGGCCCTACCGTATCTGTTGGAATTTAGGTTCAAGATAATGATCTTCAAAAACACCGACCAGAAGAATTTCTGTATCACGGCATCAATCGCCACGTTTCTATTCTATTTCCCGTTGATTTTAAATAATTATTATTATCGTGACGATTATATACGCCTTTATACCCAAACTCCGGGTTGGAGTGAATATGGAAGGCCTTTTGCAGACGTTCTCACCCTCTTCCTTTCGGGTGATTGGCAATGGTTGCCGGATTCTGCGCCTTTTTTTCTTCTGGTAGCCTTGTTTTTAACCGTCGTTTCGGCTTGCGTTAGCTTGAATATCCGATCAATTCCGTTCAACTCGATTACAGCAGTTCTACTTGTAGCCTATCTTTTCAATCCGTTTTTGCTTTCTGCTTATCTCTACCGTTACGATTGTGTGTTAATGGCGATGGGGCTGACTTGTAGTTTATTAGGTTGGGCCTACTATCCAGGTTCAAAACTCAAATCGGCTATTTTTTGTTTTGTCTGTATGGGATTTTATCAGTCCTATATAAATATGTTTATTGTTCTTATATTAATTGAAACATTATTTAAAATTTATAATGGTGATAAAATTGGTGCTGCAATTAAATATGTTTTTAAAGCAATTATTTTTGCTGCAATTATAACAATAATCTTTTATTTTTTTGCGAAATTATTCATTCTGGAATATGCAACGGCAAAAAGCCAATTTATTTTCCAGAGTCCCAAAGGACCTTGGCACCATATCGCAGTTACAACAGAAAATGCGTTTTCACGCTATTTCGGTTTTTTATCAACAACCGGAAAAGTTTTATATGGAATGGCAATTTGCGTTGCTTTCACACAAATTCAACTTCATTTTTATCGCGATACGCAGTTTGAAAAACCTGTTTTGAGAGCAACCATTTGTTCAATTGCATTTTTATTCATGCTGCCAATTTCTTTGGGTGTAATATATGGAATTGTAGGAGACAACGGCATTCCGCCAAGACTCATGCCGCAGTCTATTTTCTTTTCGGTTTGTATTATTTTTCTCATTATCCAGTTTGTTACGCGTTTTCAAAATTCCAGGCAAACAATCGGGCCTTTGACGTTTGCGAGCACAAAAATCACTTGGGGGTTAATCGTTTTTTTCCTGCTATTTCCGCTTGTATTCAGTTATATTCTTAATAGCGCGGTCCGAATTCAAAATGAACTCAACCGATATTATTTGCATCGCCTCGCTACCTCTTTGGAAAAGTACCCCCCCGAAAAGCCCGCTTACATTCTAGGTGGTTTGGGTACATCGATTTATTTAAAAGACACCGTGCAACGAATGCGTCTCATGGCGATCATGATACCTCATGGAAGCGATTGGCTCTTTTCATCACAATTGAAAGAGTTCGGGTATACGAATATCACCAATCTCGCGAATACCCCGAAAGCGCATGAACTTGTTAGGCAATTATGTAGCACAAACAAAGTTCCCGACATAAAAACGATGAATTACCGGATATTCGATTTAGGTGATTTTCTATTTATTTCACTTGGCCGCAAAAGCATGTGCCTGAGCGATTATAACAAAATTGTCGAGCTTGGAAAAAAATGATTTCGCATTCGGATTTTTTTAAAGCCGGTTCTCATTTTTACACCAAACATAGATCATTGGTGCTGTTTTTGTGTTCCGGCGCCATAGCTTTCTGGATTGACTTTTTTACACTTTGGTTATTGCAAACAATCGGCCTCAATCTTTGGGCTGCGCGAGCAATCGCATTTATTGTAGCAGCCACTTTTACGTGGATTTTTAATAGCCGAATATCTTTTCGCGGTAGAGAAGCCCGTTTCAAGAACTTGAAAGGCTGGGGAAGCTATATGGGACTGGCAGCTATTGGCGGTGTGCTCAATTATTGTGCGAGCATGGCTGTTTTAAAGAGCGTCACCACAGTGACGCCAATAACTTTATTTCTCGCTATAGCCGCCGGATCGCTCGCCGGATTGTTTGCCAATTATTTTTTGAACCATTTTGTGTTTTTCAAAAAAGCATAAAACACAATATTCCGATTATTCTATTTTACAAAAACAGCATTATACTTTTTCATAATATTTATAAGATCGTCGGATAATAACAGTGTCAGTTCATTGCGTCGTTCCGGCGTTGCGTGAGCGAAGCCATAGCGGCTATCTTTATAAAAATGGCTATCCGAAATATCATTATCAATCGGGTGCACCATTATCTCTATTTGTGCGTCACAATTGCCTGCTGCCTGCGATATAACCGACAATCCTCTATCAATATCGTCGAGAGTGAGGTTGCAGCTCGCAGCGGTTCCCAGAAAAAAGTCGGAAGTCGCCACTTGATAGCGCCTGGCCAACTTTCCTATATCTTTGGCCCAAAAGCCTAACAATTGCCGACGCAAACACCCCTTGATATTGCTAATAAAGGGAGCTTGCCTGCTATATCCGCGTTCGGATGGAGTGCGGATATAACGAATTGGATATTTGATGAGAAGCTTTTCAATGACTGTTCTCAACGGTGGCAGTATGTGAATGTGAAGATGGCCGTCAAGCCTCATTTGTCTTTCGGGAAAATGGTCATAAACAAATTCTATTTGTTGGCAAAATTCTTTAAAAATCCACTCTCGTAAGCGATTTTTTTGGGGGAAAAGATATAATTTTGTTATCAATTCCCCAAGGGACAAATGAAAAAAGTCATCATTTCCTGTCAATCCGAATTCGCTCCCACCCTCGGTGAGTGCTTTACCTTCAAGAAGGTTAAGATGCACGTTTATGAATTTGCATCCGGTTTTATCCAATTGTCCAAAGCTCGCCTGATCTTCTCCACCGGCCAGAACGCTTGTCGCCTGTAAGCGGCCTCTTTCCACGCCTTTAATCACAGCATTTGAACACGCCAGATCAAGAGCAAAATCATCGGCATTGAACAAGCAGAAAAGGGTCATTTACGAGCTGTCCTGTTTGTTGGCTCGCTCCCCTCTTCCAGTTCAATGTGTTGACTGACGAGAAAACGCGGACGACTTTTGACTTCATAAAATATCTGGCGAATGTAAGCCGACAGAATGCAGAAACAAGAAAGGATCGCAGCGCCTGTAATCAGAATAACCAGAATGAGCGTCGAAAAACCGCCTATTGATCTGCCCATAATTTTAGAAATGATCGCATCTCCACCGACCAATAGCGAGAACACCAGAAACAGAAATGTCAAAAACCAGATAAAAATAAGCGGTTTTGCAGAAAAGCCTGTTAATGAATCAATCGCGAGACGAAGTTTTTTCCAAAATGACCAACCGCTTTTTCCGTTTTCCCGATTGTTGGGAATAAATGAAACACTTTGCTGTTTGAAACCAAGCCACTGAACAACACCGCGGTAAAAGAAAAGCTTTTCCGGCAGTGATTTGAGCGCGTCGGCTACTTTCCGATCAAGCAAAATAAAATCACTTGTGCCACCGATGTCATTTTCGGTTACCCAATGAAAAACTTTATAAAATCCTTTTGCCGCCAGACGATTTAAAGTCGATTCCTGTTGCCGCTCTTCTTTTACCGCCAAAACAATTTCTGCACCCTTTTCCCATAGTCCGAGCATTGTGGACATCAGTTCTGGTGGATGTTGCAAATCACAATCAATCGTTATGACAACATCGCTATCAGCTAAAGAAAGACCGGCCGCAATTGCTGCCTCCTTGCCGAAATTTTTTGCAAGTTTAATTCCAATCAGCTTGAATTTTTCGGGAACAATACTTCTGACCTTCGACCAGCTATTATCCGTTGACCCGTCATCTACCAGTATAATTGTCAACTCATAGTGTAATCGGGAGAATACACGTACCACTTCTTCAACAAAATTGGAAATGCCATTTCCTTCATTGTATACCGGGCTAATGATTGAAACTGTTGTCATCTTTGCATTCCGCAAATAAAACTCTTGCTATAAGTCTTTTACATGAATTTATTTTAAAAGAAAGCCTTGCGAACAGAACAAGAACATTCTCGCTTTTTCATCCTATCTATGCAAATATGTGGAAAAATAATTCGATTCGTATTAATGGAACGTCAAATAAATTTTAGATAGATAATCGGCAGTGATGGACGAGAAACATAACGATCTTTTTGGAAATTTGCAAAGCAATATCGAAACGACACGAGATCTTTCCAATGTAACGTCGAAAAAAGCAAATTTGGAAAAAAAAGATAAGCAGACGCAGAAATCCTTGAATGTAACAACGGATGCCGAAGATAGCTATGATGCGTCCTCCATCCGTGTTCTGGAAGGTTTGGAGCCGGTACGTTTACGTCCGGGAATGTATATCGGCGGTACCGACAGTAAAGCACTCCACCATCTTTTCGCAGAAGTTATTGATAATTCGATGGATGAGGCCGTTGCCGGTTATGCCAATTTTATTGAAGTGTCGCTCGATGCCGAGGGATATTTGACCGTCACGGATAACGGGCGCGGCATACCGGTCGAGAACCATCCCCAAATGCCGGACAAATCGACCCTTGAAGTCATCATGACGGAACTCCATTCCGGCGGAAAATTCGACGGGAAGGCATATGAAACTTCCGGTGGGCTTCATGGCGTCGGAATATCGGTCGTCAACGCTTTATCAGACGATATGGAAGTGGAAGTTGCGCGCGGCCGCAGGCTTTATCGGCAACGATTTTCCCGCGGCATCCCCCAATCCGGTCTTGAGGATTTGGGCGAAATTCATAACCGTCGCGGCACACGGGTACGTTTTCATCCTGACCCACAAATATTCGGTGCCAAAGCGGCTTTTAACCCCGAACAGATTTATAAAATGGCGCGTTCCAAAGCCTATCTTTTCGGTGGTGTTGAAATTCGCTGGAGTTGTGATCCTGCAAAGCTGGTCGGAAAAGAAGATATACCGGAGAAAGCGGTTTTCCATTTTCCGGGTGGATTGAAAGATTTTTTAAGTTCATCCTTGAATGGCGAATATCAGGTTACGTCGGATATTTTTGCAGGTAAAACCGAACAACGTGGCGGCCATGGTTCTGTTGAATGGGCAATTACCTGGTATGGCGGCGACGGTTTTATCCATTCCTACTGCAATACAATCCCGACCGGTGAAGGCGGCACGCATGAAGCAGGTTTGCGTCAGGCTCTTCTTCGCGGATTGAAGGCCTACGCGGAATTGACCGGAAATAAACGGGCATCCGTTATCACCACAGACGACGTGATGATCTCGGCCGCAGTTATGCTTTCGGTATTTATCCGCGAACCTGAATTCGTGGGGCAGACCAAAGACCGTCTGGCAACTGTGGAAGCACAACGGATAGTAGAAAACGCTATTCGTGACCCCTTCGATCATTGGCTTGCCAATTCTCCGCAAGAAGCAACCAAACTTCTTGAGTGGGTGGTTGACAGAGCCGAAGAGCGATTAAAAAGACGTCAGGAGAAAGAAGTCAGTCGCAAAACTGCCGTGCGTAAATTGCGTTTGCCGGGAAAACTTGCCGATTGTACCCATAATTCTGCCGCAGGTGCCGAACTGTTTCTCGTCGAGGGAGACTCGGCCGGTGGATCTGCCAAGCAGGCGCGAAATCGTGCAACTCAAGCCGTTTTGCCTTTACGTGGGAAAATCCTCAACGTTGCAAGTGCAGGCAGGGACAAGCTCAGCAACAACCAGATTATCTCCGATCTTATATTGGCGCTCGGATGTGGGACCCATTCAAAATATAAAGAAAGTGATTTGCGATATGATCGCATTATCATCATGACAGATGCCGATGTGGATGGCGCACATATTGCTTCATTATTGATTACTTTTTTCTATCAGGAAATGCCTGAACTTATAAGGAAAGGGCATCTTTTCCTTGCAGTCCCGCCTTTATATCGCATTTCTCAAGGTGGTGTTGTCGCCTATGCGCGTGATGATGCCCATAAAGACGAGCTGTTAAAAACGAAGTTTACCGGCCGCGGAAAAATTGAAATCGGGCGTTTCAAAGGGTTGGGAGAAATGCGCTCTGACCAATTGAAAGAAACGACTATGGATCCTAAAAACCGGACTTTGTTGCGGGTCGATATTGCGAATGACAGCGACCAGGAAACTAAAAAAGTTGTCGATGATCTTATGGGATCAAAACCTGAAGCACGGTTCCATTTTATACAGGATAATGCGGAATTTGCCGAAAACCTCGATATTTGATGAAGTATCAGCGAAACTGAAATAACTATTAGATTGTGATGGTATAATTCATTTTTTAAAAATGTTTTGACCGTTTATACAATGTGCAGTTCCGACGGGCAATCCGGTACATTCTGCCGGATATTCTTTTTATAATTTTGAAATCCGCGTAAGGCTGTTTCGTCGTCCTGGCAAGTCCGGAATTGCCATTATGATATAAAACATAATTGCCGTAAATTCGATCTCTTTATTTCTGATACCTTTCTTGAAAAGGTTTATTTGTGTAACTCTGTCATTCATCATTATAGAAGTTGGAATTGAACAAACTTTTAGAACTTGATTTGTCAAACAGTCTATTCTTTTTGTAATCCTGCTTACAATTATACGAAGCAGGATATAATCGCGTCATTGATATTATTTTTAACCGGATAATACATTAACAATAAACAGACATAAGTCGGCTTTTATACTTTATAAAACACATGTCCGCCGGATAAAATTATGCCGGATTATTTTTCGAGCGGCTAATAGAAATTTATTCCGGCTCGGCAGCGTCAATAACGCGAAATTGTGGCGAAGCTTGTCCATTCCAATAGTTAAGGTTGAGATTGCCCGCAACATGGATGTTTTTCCCAAAATGGGTCATCAGGAAGTCACCCAAATCTGTGCCGACTGCACGAAATGCAATAGCCTTCAATCTTTTGCCTTCAGTATTGGAAATAGACATCATCAAGTGGCCTTTACCCACCTCACGGACATCGGCCAAGCGATGCGACGGCAACACGAACACCGGCAATGGATTTCCCGACCCAAAAGGACCTGCTTTTTCAAGCATTTCATAGAGTTCCCGCGTGGCTCCGGAAGCTGAAAGGACACCGTCAACCAACAAGGTTTCGTGAGCGTGCAAGTCGTTGACCTTTGAAGACAATTTCTCATTAAGCCATTTTCTGAATTCGTCAATTTTACCGCTTGAAATCGTCACACCGGCGGCCATTGCATGGCCTCCGCCTTTTTCAAGCAATCCTGATTGAACGGCTTCACGGACAAGCTCTCCAAGATTGACACCGGCTATCGAACGACCCGATCCCGTAGCCGTGCCGTCATTCTTGATTGCTATCGCAAAAGCCGGACATCTGAATTTTTCTTTCAGTCTGGCGGCAAGAATACCAACAATTCCGGGATGCCATCCTTCGTGGGCAACCACAATAACACTCGGGGTTTCGTCAAGTGTCAATGATTGTAAGCCGACTTCGGCTTCAAGGAGTTGCTTTGCTTCAATATTTTGTCTTTCCTGATTTAAAGCATTTAGCTCTTCCGCAATGGACTCGGCATCGCCTTCTGTCTGTGTCGTCAGCAAACGCGCTCCCAGTGCCTGATCGCCAATCCGTCCACCTGCATTTATGCGTGGTCCGAGCAGAAAACCGAGATGAAACACATTGAGCGGCTCACCAATTCCGGCAACCCGTGAAAGTGCGGCAATGCCCGGATTGGACATCATTCGCGCAACTTTAAGTCCCTTGATAACGAAAGCCCGATTGACACCGACAAGAGGCACAACATCGCAGACTGTCGCAAGCGCCACAAGATCAAGGTAACGAAGAATATCCGGAAGGGTTTTATGTTTTCCTTCAGCCCGAATTTTTTTCAGTGTCCACGCCACCGCAATAAACACAAGGCCTGCTGCGCAAAGATAGCCCTGCCCCGACCGATCATCCGGACGGTTTGGATTGACAAGAGCGTTGGCCGCAGGATCGACTTCCCCCATCTGGTGATGGTCAAGCACCACCACATCCACACCTTTTTCACGAGCAGCTTTTATAGCTTCGGGGCTATTCGCTCCGCAATCGACTGTTACAATCAGACTGGAGCCTTCATCTGCCAGCATTCTCATAGCCTGCGGGTTTGGCCCATATCCTTCAACAAGGCGATCGGGTATGTAGATATGAACATCAAGACCGAAAAACGTCAAAAATTGATAGAGAATGGCAGAAGAACAAGCACCGTCGACATCATAATCACCAAAAATAGTGACCTTTTCCTTCCGGTTGATCGCCTGCAAAATACGATCCGTTGCTTTTTCCATATCAATAAAAGTCGTGGGATCGGGCGTCAACGTTTTCAAAGTCGGTTCAAGATAATTCAAGACTTCGTCTTCGGAAACCGAGCGGGCTGCAAGAACACGCGCCAAAGGTTCTGCAATTCCGAATTTTTGTGATAGGGAGCGAGCATTATTCACCCCTTCTCGGTCGAGACTTTCCGTCCAGCTTCGACCGACTGCGGAGCGGGTTACTCCCAAAAAATTTTGTTTACGCTGTATCATATCGGATTTGATACAACAAAACACCGTCGAAAGCGAATGACAAATTGATATATGTCCGGATCAACCTTTGTCGCCAAAATCAAACAATTCGGAAATTCTATAGTTTGAACTTTCAGGCGTGACTGTTTCGCGCACGCCTGAAAGATCTGTTTGTCATTAATAACTGATAATTTGTTTTATTATCAAATTTGGTTCAATGCCTGTTCAATGTCACCGATAATATCTTTAATATCTTCTATACCGATCGACAGACGCACAACGTCCGGACCTGCACCGGCGGCAATTTTTTGACTGTCTGTCAACTGGCGATGGGTGGTTGAAGCCGGATGGATAACAAGCGACCGTGTATCGCCGATATTGGCAAGAAGCGAAAATAATTTCAATGAAGAAGCGAATTTGACGCCTGCTTCATAGCCGCCTTTAACACCAAAAGTGAAGACAGAACCCGCCCCCTTCGGTGCATAACGCTGCTGAAGCTTGTGGTATTTGTTGTCCGGCAAACCGGCATAATTAACCCATGAAACTTTTTCGTGTTTTTCCAGATATTGGGCAACTGCCAATGCATTATCGCTATGCTTTTGCATACGTAACGGCAAGGTTTCAGCCCCTGTCAAAATGAGAAAGGCGTTAAACGGCGAAATGGTCGGACCGAAGTCGCGCATTCCCAGCACGCGCGCCGCCGTGGCAAAAGCCGCATTACCCGTTGCTTCGTAAATGACAAGACCGGCATAATCGGGACGTGGTTCGGTCAATTTTTTATAATGCCCTGACTTGCCCCAATCAAAAGTGCCACCGTCAACGAGAAGACCGCCCATCGAATTGCCATGACCACCAATAAACTTCGTTAGTGAATGAATGACGATGTCGGCTCCATATTCGATAGGGCGTAAGAGATAAGGTGTCGCAAGTGTGTTATCGACAATCACAGGAACACCATGTGCATGAGCTATTTTCGCAATGGCTTCAATATCGACTACAATTCCACCGGGATTGGCAAAACTTTCAATAAAAATTGCCCTTGTCTTGTCGTCAATCTGCTTTTCAAATGACTGTGGATCTTCGCTATCAGCCCAACGCACTTGCCAATCAAAAGATTTGAAAGCATTGGAAAACTGGTTAATCGAACCACCATAAAGCTGTCGGCCGGCAACAAAATTTTCACCCGGTTCCATCAAAGTATGAAACGTCAAAAATTCGGCAGCATGACCGGATGCCGTTGCCAAAGCAGCTGTGCCGCCTTCGAGTGCTGCAACTTTTTCTTCAAGTACCGCCTGTGTCGGATTTGTGATGCGTCCATAAATATTCCCCGGCTCCGCCAAGGCAAAACGATTTGCCGCCTGATCTGCGTCCTTGAACACATAAGCGGTGGTTTGATAAATCGGTGTAATTCTTGCTCCGGTCGTCGGATCGGGCGCAGTGCCCGCATGGACTGCCAATGTTTCTATTCCGGGTGTCGTTTTTGTCATTTGCTTCTCCATCAAGCATCTCTCAACATTGCATTTTGTTTGAGGCTAGTTGACGCAGAGACAAGTCACAAGAAAACAATTTCTCAAATCCCTGAATTGTTACTATTTCTCTCTCAAATCACCGAAATTTTTGATATTTATTTTCCCGGAAATTGGTTTCCCGCTTAGGTTGAAGAAAAAAAAGGAAAAAAACAAAAGCTCCACAGCAGAAAAACGCCACAATCAAAAAAATTCGTACAGTGATAGCCTGATGCATTTCTATCAGTCCGGTAATAATCTCTTAGGTAGCGGGCGTTCGAGTTGTTCAGAAAATTCCGGCTCCCCGAAAATGGCTCCCGATTGATTGGCTATTCATAGCTTAGGCCGGCTATCTTCATTGCCGGAATATTAAATGTTGACGCGTTGGAATTTTGTCGGAACTATCCCGATCATTCCGAATAAATGATGAAAGCTTTCGAGCTTTATATCGGGATATTTACTCAAAATATATTTATCATTTATGCAATTATAATAATATGTTACGCATTGTTTTTTATATTTTGATTCAAGCAATATAAAATAACGAGTATCAAAACACGTCCGGAAATATTGATTGGAGAACTATTTTTGCGTTCTTCCTGAACCGCAGTCCGGCCAATTCCCGACAGAACAAATTATTCAACCGTTGTTTTATCGTTTGTCAAAAGCTGCGTCCATTATCGCGCTTTGCTGCATTGTCGTGTTTTATTCGATTGTTGCGCTTTATTTTGTAATTTTTTTGAAGTTCACCTTATGAAATTTCAGTTTTTCAAGATGAAGTTCTAAGAACGAAAACAGATTCCCGCTTCTGTTAGCAACAATAACAATCTATTTTAAGCGGTATTATAATACCGCTATTGCAAAATATTGGAAATATTGGATTATTTTTCAATTGACGTTATGATCGAGAGCTTATAAGAAGCTCGCACATGTCGCATTCGGCATAAATTGTTGTGATACGATGTCACAACGCAAAGCAACAAAAAACGCCCTTGTTTAACGAGGGATTTAAAAAAGGAAAGCTTCAATGGCAACTTTTTCACAAAAGCCCGCTGAAGTGGCCAAGAAATGGGTCATTATTGACGCAGAGAACCTTGTTTTAGGTCGTCTTGCCACATTGGTAGCCAACCGGTTACGCGGTAAACATAAACCAACATATACACCTCATGTCGACGACGGTGATAATGTTATTGTCATCAATGCCGATAAAGTTGTTCTGACCGGCAAAAAATTTCACAATAAAAAATATTACTGGCATACCGGTTATATTGGCAGCGTGAAAGAACGTACCGCCCGTCAAATCCTCGAAGGTCGTTTTCCTGAACGTGTTATCGAAAAAGCTGTTGAACGTATGATTCCGCGTGGTCCTCTTGGTCGTCGGCAGATGAAGAATTTGCGCGTTTATGCCGGAACAACACATCCTCATGAAGCCCAGCAACCTGAAGTTATCAATGTTGGCGCACTCAACCGTAAAAATAAAAGGATTGCTTAATTATGGCCGAGATTAGTTCTTTTTCTGAACTTGGTGCAGTGACCGAAACGGTTGTAGCTCCTGCAGCACCAGCAGCACCAGTCCATGAACGTAAACTTGATGCGCAAGGACGTTCTTACGCAACTGGTAAACGTAAAGATGCCATTGCACGTGTATGGATCAAACCGGGTAGCGGCAAAATTGTTGTTAACGGTAAAGATTTCGACAAATATTTTGCACGTCCTGTTTTGCAGATGATTTTGCGTCAGCCGATCCTTGCTGCCAATCGCGACGGCCAGTTTGACATTGTCGCATCTGTTGCCGGCGGTGGTCTTTCCGGTCAGGCCGGTGCTGTTCGTCATGGCATTTCAAAAGCTTTGACATATTTCGAGCCGGGTTTACGTTCCGTATTGAAAAAAGGTGGCTTCCTTACACGTGATAGCCGCGTTGTAGAACGTAAGAAATACGGTAAAGCAAAAGCTCGCCGTTCGTTCCAGTTCTCGAAACGTTAAGTTTCAGCATTTTCATTTTTCATGGAAAAGCCCCGTTTTACGGGGCTTTTTTATTGCTCTTCTATTTCCAATTCGGGAACTTGCTTTTTAACCCAGAAAGCGTTTGACCATAGACATGAAATTGACGACCGATATTGGCTTGGACATGTAATCCTCACAACCGCTTGCCCTTATCCTTTCTTCATCGCCTTTCATTGCAAAAGCTGTAACTGCCACAACAGGAATCGATTTCAATTTCTCATCGGCTTTCAGTTGTTTTATCACGTCAATTCCTGAAACTTCCGGCAATTGAATATCCATCAGAATGAGTCCGGGATTGCTTTTCCGCGCCAAATCCAAAGCAGCCAAACCGCTGCGCGTCTCCACTGTTTCATAGCCACTCGCTTCGACAAGATCGCGGAACAATTTCATATTCAGCTCGTTATCTTCCACAATCATAACTTTTTTTGCCATTCTACAATCTCCGCTCTTCCAGCTTTGCGCTGACAAGAGTAAACTACTTATGGTTACCACTTGGCTAAAATGATATGAAAAAACAAATAACCAACCGTGAAGAAGCCGAACAATTGGCAGTCGACGCATTATTGTTTATTGCCAACGATCCTGAACTTATGCCGCGTTTCCTGAACATTACCGGTATTAACGCTTCCGATATCCGTCAAGCTGCGGCCTCCAACGGTTTTCTTGCGGGCGTATTACAATTCATATTGGCGCATGAACCCACATTGATGAGTTTTGCTGAACAATCGGGTTACCCGCCACAGTCAATCGGCGAAGCGATAAACTTTCTTCCCGGTGGAGAACAACCTGTATGGCTATAAACCCGTTTGACCAACCTGATTTTGGTTTTTGTCGGGATTGTTTATCCATTCAACATGCATTCGATAAACGTTGCGAAAAATGTGGCTCGCCTCGTCTCATACGTCATCCGGAGCTCTATTCACTTTCATTAGCACATATCGATTGTGACGCTTTTTACGCTTCCGTGGAAAAACGCGATCATCCCGAACTGCGTAACAAACCGGTTATCGTCGGTGGCGGCAAAAGAGGTGTCGTTTCGACCGCTTGTTATATCGCCCGGATTTCCGGCGTACATTCGGCAATGCCTATGTTCAAGGCATTGGAACTTTGTCCGGAAGCCATCGTCATTCCTCCGGATATAACCAAATATGCACGTATCGGTCGGGAAATTCGCCAACTCATGCTGGAATTGACACCGCTCGTCGAACCAATTTCCATTGATGAGGCGTTTCTAGACATGAGCGGCACAGAGAAACTGCATAAAGCACCGGCTTCCTTTACTCTGGCGCGTTTTGCCAAGCGTGTTGAAAATGAAATCGGGGTTAGCGTATCAATCGGATTATCTTATTGCAAATTTTTGGCAAAAATCGCTTCCGATCTCGATAAACCGCGTGGTTTTTCCATTATCGGTGAACATGAAGCACTAGCATTTCTAGCAAAACAACCAGTTACGAAAATATGGGGGGTTGGCTCGGCACTGGCGCAAAAATTATCACATGACGGAATTACTATGGTGGGAGAACTCCAGCATCTCGATGAAGCATTGCTCATCAAACGCTATGGACAAATGGGACAACGCCTTTATCGGTTATCGCGCGGACAGGATAAAAGACAGGTTGAACCCGAACGTGAAGCTAAAAGCATTTCCTCGGAAACAACTTTTATGAATGATCTGTCGAATAGTGAGGATTTGATACCCGTTTTACGCATGCTATCGGAAAAAGTATCAGCAAGATTGAAAGCAAGCGATATTGCCGGCCAAACAGTCGTTCTCAAGTTGAAGACAAAAGATTTTAAAACACGAACGCGGAATGTCGGTCTGGATGACCCGACACAAACTGCCGATCGTATTTTTCGTACCGGATTAAGATTGCTTCAAAAAGAACTTGATGGAACGAAATTCCGTCTTCTGGGAATTGGCGTTCAGCAATTGTCAAAAGCAACGGGTCTATATGATGGCGATTTTCTCGATCCTTATTCTCACAAGCGGGCTGTCGCAGAAACCGCAATGGATAAACTCCGTGCCAAGTTCGGCAATAAGACTATTGAAACCGGCTACACCTTCGGAAAAAATATGTCCTTGCCAAAAAAGCACGATGATAAACTTTAAGAAATCCCGATTATAGGCGCTGCCGCTCGAAAATTTTTCCATTTCAACAAACGGATAATTCGCTATATGTTGGCCGAAAATGTTTTCGACCGGAAATTTGCATTTTAAGTTCCGCATTGCATCCGGAACCGTCAAGAACAATTCCGTCAACAGAATGCCACTTGCCGGATTTCTGCAATTTTTCGAGACATTGGCGACACGCTCCATTGGCGTGTCGTTCTTCACTTCGCCAGAAAAACGACTTTCTAATAAAACGATATTTGACTTACCCAAACGATATTCGAGGAGCCCGCACGCTTCATGAAATCGAGCTCCGCCAAGCCCACGCTCAATACCAACCAAGAGCTATTTGAGCTTCCTCGGACATTCTGTCAGGTGTCCAGGGTGGATCGAATGTCATATTGACTTCGACATGCGATACCCCCTCCACTGCTCCTACCGCATTTTCAACCCAGGTCGGCATATCGCCCGCCACCGGACAACCCGGCGCTGTCAATGTCATGTCAATTTTTACCGTACGGTCATCTTCTATATCAATTTTATAAACGAGACCCAGCTCATAAATGTCAGCCGGAATTTCGGGATCGAATACCGTCTTCAACGCATTGATAATATCGTCTGTCATGCGGTCAAGTTCATCGGCGGGAATCGCTGAACCATGTGATGTAACAATATCATTGTCCCATGCGCCTACCGGTTCTGCCGCATGAATTTCGTTGGCGGAGTCACTCATTAAAAAACCTCCTTGCCTTTTCCAACGCTTCGGCAAGCTGATCGACATCATCGCGGTCATTATACATTGCAAAAGATGCCCGACATGTCGATGTCACGTGAAAGCGATTCAATAGCGGCTGGGCACAATGCGTTCCGGCTCGCACCGCTACTCCTTGACGATCAATATACATCGACACGTCATGAGGATGGATTCCCTCAAGCTCGAAAGAAATGATACCGCCTTTATCAGGCGCATGTCCGAAAATTCGTAATGAATTGATCGCTTCAAGTCGTTCATGGGCATAGGCCGTCAAAGCCTTCTCATGTGCTTCAAGCGCTTTTCTGTCTTTCGACATGATGTATTCAAGTGCAGCACCAAGCCCTATAGCCTGAACGATTGGCGGTGTACCTGCTTCAAAGCGATGCGGCGGTTCATTATAGGTGATCTTGTCGATGCTCACATCTTCAATCATCTCGCCGCCGCCCTGAAAGGGATGCATTTCTTGCAGCCGATCTTTTTTTCCAAAGAGAACGCCAATTCCCGTTGGCCCATAAAGTTTATGGCCGGTCATCACATACCAGTCACAATCAAGATCCTGAACGTCGACGGTGAGGTGAACAGACCCCTGTGCACCATCAACCAGAACAGGAATATTACGGTCATGAGCTACCTTTATCATCTCTTTGACCGGTGGCACTGTGCCGAGCGTATTGGACATATGCGTGATTGCAACGAGTTTTGTCTTTTCAGTCAAAGCCTTATTGAAATCATCAAGATGTAGAACACCATCCTCGTCGACCGGCACAAAAACCAGCTTTGCTCCCTTGGTTTCCCGAATAAAATGCCAGGGAACAATATTTGAATGGTGTTCCATAATCGTCAGAACAATTTCATCACCTTCTGCAAAACGCGGCATCGCATATCCATAGGCAACAGTATTGATTGCTTCGGTTGCATTTTTGGTGAAAACAATTTCCTCATGAGACGATGCATTGATGAACTTGCGAACGCTTTCTCTGGCTTTTTCATAAAGATCGGTTGCTGTATTTGACAAAAAATGCAGACCACGATGCACATTGGCATAACTTGTCTTGTAAACCTCATCCATTACATCAAGCACTTGACGGGGCTTTTGCGCCGAAGCGGCATTATCAAGGTAGGCCAAACGTTTGCCATATATTTTCCGATCAAGAATTGGAAAATCGCGCCGGATTTTCTCGATATCGAAAGGAGAAGGCGAAGGAGTTGACATAATAAATCCCTTTAAAGGTGCTTTTCCAACCATTGATTGATGATTTCGACAATGACATCCTGCATCTGTTCATTATTGACATCGTCTATCAACTGCGAAACAAACGCTTTCACCAGCAAGCCGCGTGCGACCGATTTTTCGACACCACGAGCCATAAGATAAAATAGTTGGTCGCGATCAATTTCCGCGACAGTCGAACCGTGCCCGCAAGCAACATCATCGGCAAAAATTTCAAGTTCCGGTTTTGAATCAAACTCGGCATCATCCGATAAAATAAGACTATTGCATGCCATGCGCGCATCAGTCTTCTGCGCTTCCCGCGCAACCTTTATCATGCCCTGAAATGCGCCGCGTGCATTGTCTGTCACAACATTGCGGACAATTTCAGTCGACGTTGTACTTTCCGCAATATGACGAACGAACATCGTAACGTCGCTATGGCTTGCTCCGGCGAGCAAATTAATCGTTCTGAGCTGGAAATTCCCGCCTTCACCAGGCATTTCGACATCAATTTCCTGCCGGTTCAACTGGCTTGCAATATTGACGATATAAAGGGTAAGTTTGGCATTTCCGGCTAGTGTTGCGCGGAATTTGGAAAATTGTGTTGCCTCAAACCCGCGATCACGGATGATGATCCACTTGACATCCGCTTCCTCGCCCACTTCGAGATTTTGAACGGCAGTAACAAATACTGGTTTTTCGCCACCCAACTGTCTTTCAATAAACGTAACCGAAGAATTGGCTCCGACTTTTATGTTGGAAAATACGTGAGCTTGCCCCGCCGGATTAACCATTTGCAATTCGACCGGTTCTTCAATTTTTGCCCCCTCTTCAACTTCAAGAAGCCAACCATCCGTTACGAAAGCGGTATTGATTTGTCCAACAAAATCATCATCGGCAATATCAGGCTTAAGGGTGAAATGCTCGTTCGCAAGCTCGTCGGCTACACGTTTGACCGTTATGGATTTTATTTCCGGCGCGCTCAGCGTCTTTCCGTTAAAAATAGCCAATACAGAGTTTTTAGCTAAAAGTGGAGCACGTGCCAACCCGTCGCCCTCGTCGCTGAAATTCGGAACAGTCTTCAGCAATGTACGCAAATCGGTATAATGCCAATATTCGCGTTTTCTCGAAGGAACCCCTACCCGTTTGAATTGTTCGACCACGCTGTCACGCGTTGACATGACCTCGCTATTACCGGGAAAATCACCCAATTTTTGTCCGAAAATATCGACAATTGCTGTTTCAGCAGCCGTCATTTCCGGCTTTTTATCAGATTTCGAGGTTTCACTCATGTTCTTCCCCCGATTCTGCTTTGTCAATAATATCGGCATAACCGGTTTCTTCGAGCTGCATCGCCAATGTTTTATCACCGGTTTTGATTATTCTCCCCTTATAAAGGACATGGACCGTGTCAGGCACGATGTAATCGAGCAATCTTTGATAGTGGGTAATCACCATGAATGAACGTTCGGGAGAACGTAAAGCATTCACGCCGTTTGCCACAATTTTCAACGCGTCGATATCAAGCCCGGAATCGGTCTCGTCCAGAATGCAGAGTTTGGGTTCCAACAATAACATCTGGAGGATTTCTGCACGCTTTTTTTCACCACCTGAAAAACCGACATTGAGCGGCCGCTTGAGCATTCCCATATCCATTTCAAGTTCGGCAACACCTGCCTTCACTTTCTTGAGAAATTCGGGTACTTTCAGCTCTTCTTCACCGCGAGCTTTTCGTTGACAATTCATTGCAACTTTCAAGAATTCCATCGTTGCAACGCCAGGTATTTCCATTGGATATTGAAAGGCCAAGAAAATACCGGCTGCCGCGCGTTCGGCCGGATCCATTTCAAGAAGCGGCTTGCCATTGAACAGAATTTCACCTTCTGTCACTTCATAGTCATCACGACCTGCCAGAATGTAGGAAAGTGTCGATTTACCCGAACCGTTCGGCCCCATGATAGCAGCGACTTCACCGTCGTGAATTGTCAAATCCAGACCATGCAGAATTTCGGTCTTGGTTTCGGCGATACGTGCATGAAGATTTTTGATTTCTAACATTTTTAAATCCTATTTTGCGGACGCTAATCGGACTACCGCATAAAAACTATAACTTCTGTCAACCGACACTACCTTCCAGACTGATCCCAATGAGCTTTTGCGCTTCTACAGCAAATTCCATTGGCAATTCCTGGATAACTTCCTTGACGAAGCCGTTGACAATGAGCGCAATTGCTTCTTCTTCCGGAATGCCGCGTTGCATAACGTAAAACAATTGGTCTTCAGATATTTTGGACGTTGTAGCTTCATGTTCAAACTTTGCGGTCGCATTTTTAGCTTCAATATAAGGAGCCGTATGAGCACCACAATTGTTGCCGATTAGCAGGCTATCGCATTGCGTGAAGTTACGGGCATTGGCAGCTTTACGATGCGCCGATATTTGCCCGCGATAGGTATTGTTGGAAAATCCGGCTGAAATACCTTTGGAAATAACACGACTGGACGTGTTTTTTCCCAAGTGGATCATTTTCGTACCGGAATCGATTTGTTGATGTCCGTTGGAAACGGCAATCGAATAAAACTCGCCACGGGTATTATCACCGCGCAACAAACAAGACGGGTATTTCCACGTAATAGCCGAACCGGTTTCCACCTGTGTCCAGGATATTTTGGAATTGTCACCGCGACAGTCACCGCGCTTGGTGACGAAATTGAAAATGCCACCTTTACCGTCTTTATCACCCGGATACCAATTTTGAACCGTCGAATATTTTATCTCGGCGTCTTTTTGCGCGATAAGCTCGACCACGGCCGCATGGAGCTGGTTTTCATCACGTTGCGGAGCTGTGCACCCTTCGAGGTAGGAAACGTAAGCACCTTCATCGGCGATAATCAAAGTACGCTCGAATTGACCGGTATTGCGCTCGTTAATACGGAAATATGTAGACAACTCCATCGGGCAATGAACGCCTTTGGGGACATAAATAAACGAACCGTCGGTGAACACTGCTGCATTGAGCGCTGCATAAAAGTTGTCACCAGCCGGCACAACCGAGCCGAGATATTGTTTTATCAGCTCCGGATGCTCGCGTATTGCTTCCGAAATCGAACAAAATATAACGCCCGAACGTATCAGCTCTTTTTTGAATGTCGTAACCACAGATACAGAATCAAAAACTGCGTCAACAGCAACGCGCCCTGAAGCGTAGACATTATCGTCAAGCTGCGACGGTTCTTGCTGTTTGCGAACACCCGCAAGAATTTCCTGTTCTTTCAGTGGTATACCAAGCTTTTCGTACGTATTGAGAAGAGCCGGGTCAACTTCATCAAGAGATTTCGGTGCATTCTGGCTTTTAGGAGCCGAATAATATGAAATAGCCTGAAAATCTATCGGTGGAATATCCAATCTGGCCCAGTGCGGTTCCTCCATTGTCAACCAATGGCGAAATGCTTTAAGCCGCAATTCCAACATCCATTCGGGTTCTTGTTTCTTCGCGGATATTAAACGAATAATATCTTCATTAAGCCCTAACGGGGCTTTATCCGCCTCGATCTTGGTTTCAAAACCATATTTATATTGGTCCACGTCAATTTCACGGACCTGACTTATAGTTTCCTGCACTGCAGGCATGGGCTTCTCCCTCCTGGCCGGGTCAAAAACCGGCAGTTGTCGATTATACCAAAATAAGCATAACCTGATTTAGGGTTTCATTCACCAGACTTCAATGAAAAAACATGATAAATCCAGTCAAGCTTATTTGACTTTGTTTAAAACGGTTCTAAAGTGGATTGCAAGTACTGTTTTTCAAATTTTTGAATTTTGGATGATTTTTTGAAAAGCAGCCAGAAAATCGTCAATATTTTTGAGGCTGGTTCGTGTGCCCGTAG
Source organism: Bartonella sp. B10834G3 (assembly GCF_016102505.1). NCBI lineage: Bacteria > Pseudomonadati > Pseudomonadota > Alphaproteobacteria > Hyphomicrobiales > Bartonellaceae > Bartonella > Bartonella sp. B10834G3. Next base: position 331,525 of record NZ_JACFOM010000002.1, on the reverse strand, counting down.
AGACACGAATTGCCCCGTCGGGGACGTGGTAGCCCATCGCTTCGAGAACGCCGCTTTGTTTGACTTTTCCTGAAGAACAGGCAGAACCTGCCGAAACCGCAAACCCCGCCAGATCAAGGCCTATTTGCACTGTTTCGGCCTTCAAGCCTTCTATTGCAAAATAGGTTGTGTTTGGAAGGCGGGGCGCATGTTCTCCGTAAATCACAAGTTTGTTGCTTAATTGACGCAAACCGTTTTCCAAACGCATTTGAAGTGCTTTGGAGTGGTCAAGATCCTGCGTTGTAGGCTTTTGCTCCATTGCTGCTCCGAAAGATGCGATCAAAGGAATAGACTCGGTTCCTGAACGGAAGCCCTTCTCTTGCCCTCCTCCAAGAATCATCGCTTCGGGCATCAGTGCGCTGCCGGTTGCAACAAATGCACCCACTCCTTTCGGACCGCCGATCTTGTGTGCGGCAACAATAAAGAAATCCCCTCCGAAACTCTCGATATTGACAGGAAGTTTACCGATATACTGGACTATGTCGACAATAAGCACGCCACCCGATTGTTTGACGACATCGGCAATTTTTCCGATCGGCTGGATGACACCGGTTTCGCCATTCGCCGCTTGAATGGCAACCATTGGCAAACCTTGGGATTTATCATGTCGGGCGAGTTTTTGTTCAAGCTCGTCAATATTGATAATACCGTTTTTGTCAACTCCGATATGGTCTTGCCGGTCTTTATCAAAACGGCCACCTTTGCCGATACAGGGATGTTCGGTTGCTCCTATGTAGACTTTGGAAAAAGAGACATCCGAACGACCCATTTTATAATGGGGTGTAAGCAGCGTCATGGCTGCCTCGGTTGCACCTGAAGTAAACACAACGTGATCTGCTTCGGTATGAAGACGTTTGGCTACCTGCCTGCGTGCCTTTTCCAACAAAGCCTTTGCAGCACGTCCTTCCTGATGGACTGATGACGGATTGCCATAAACATCCAGAGCGTCGACAAGCGCATTGCGCGCCGCATCTGATAATGGAGTTGTTGCATTATAATCGAGATAGCATCTTGAAGATGACATAAAAAGCCTCGCAAAATTTATTCTTTCAAATGCATCATTAGCGCAATTTCCTTGAAAAGTGCACCCATAACAGACTATCTAATCTTCAGATATTTTTTTAACATTCAAAACGGTTGGAAGCTGATTATATCCATTTGTCTAATGATGGGCTTTCCAACCGGTATAATAAGGAGTGCTTGATGCCTGAAGTCATTTTCAATGGTCCCGCGGGTCGCCTTGAAGGTCGTTATCAACCCTCACCGGAAAAAAATGCTCCTATAGCTATTGTTCTTCATCCACATCCACAGTTCGGCGGAACAATGAATAACAAGATCGTTTACGACTTGTTTTATATGTTCCAACAACGCGGTTTTACCACATTGCGTTTCAATTTCCGCAGTATCGGTCGCAGCCAAGGTGAGTTCGACCATGGTGCGGGGGAATTATCCGATGCGGCTGCCGCGTTGGACTGGGTGCAAGCCTTGCATCCGGATTCAAAAAATTGCTGGGTAGCCGGTTATTCATTCGGCGCATGGATCGGCATGCAGCTATTGATGCGTCGACCGGAAATTGAAGGTTTTATATCGGTTGCGCCACAACCGAATATTTATGACTTTTCGTTTCTTGCCCCCTGCCCATCGTCAGGCCTTATCATTCATGGAGATGCTGATCGGGTAGCGCCGGCTAAAGATGTTCAAGGGCTTGTCGACAAGCTAAAAACACAAAAAGGCATTACAATTACCCAGCAGATTATTGAAGGTGCAAACCACTTTTTTGCCGGTCAGGTTGACGAGCTTATCGACGATTGCGCCAACTACCTCGACCGTCGTCTTAATGGTGAATTGTCCGAACCACGTATGAAGCGCCTGCGTTAAAACTTTGCATTTCAGAAAGTTTGTTGAAACCTTGAAGGTAGCGGCCCTTGCGAAACACTCGCAAGGGTTTATTTTTATTTTTTGTTTTCAGAATTTGAAAAATAGACGGGTCCAAAACGAACCAAACAATACACCTGAAAACGCATTTACAATATACCGAAAACGGCGAGAAAAATTTTGATTAATGAAAATGGCGTTTCAGCTATTCAATGATAGAAATTGTCGCTTCGTTGATTATTTCTATGAATTGACTTTACCTTTTGTTTTCCCGTCACAATCAAAACCCGTGCTTTGCCAACACACCACCCGACTGTGGTGACGAGCATCCTGTTGTCGTCGGAAAAGTAATCGGCAAACCGTAACTCGATCTGATTGCAAGATAAGCCCACGCTTCCGCTTCGATAAAATCCGAAGATAGATTTAATGATTGCGCAGTTAATGTGACAATGTCGTATTCTTTAGCGAGGCTTTCCAATGACGCCATAATAGCACGGTTATATGCACCGCCACCTGACACCACGATTGTTTTCGGCAATATAGGGAGATGCCTGAATGAATTGACAATTCCATAAGCTGTAATGAAACTCAGTGTTGCTGCACCATCTTCGACAGATATTGTTTTGTCAGACAAGGGTTCAAAACTGCGCCAATCAAGAGAACCGGACTTTTTTTCATTGAAAAACGGGTGATGACGATATGATTCGACGATCGGTTCGATTATCGTTCCGTGAAGTCCGGCTTCGCCATTACGGTCGTATGGTTTATCTCTCCTCAAAGACATCCACTGGTCAATCAAAACATTTCCCGGCCCGCAATCAAAAGCATAAAGTTCGTCATTTTTACCTATGAAAGTCAGGTTGGAAATTCCGCCAATATTGACGAATGCAACCGGAAAATCGATCTTATCCTTCATTTTCTTTATCAAAGCACGATGGTAAACCGGCACAAGCGGTGCTCCTTGCCCGCCATGCGTCATATCATTCGAGCGAAGATCGAAAATCACGTCAATCCCGCATTTTTGAGCGAGAAGTTTTCCATCACCCAATTGGATAGTCAGTCCGCTTTCCGGCTTATGCAGAATAGTTTGTCCGTGAAAACCGACAAGATCCACATCGGCTGGCAGCATTCCATATTTCTTGAGTAATTTTTTGACAATATCTGCATGTCTCAGTGTCAATTCGCGCTCGATAGTCAAAGCAGCCACTGGGAGTTCGTCCCGGCTCTTCACTTCGGTTACATCATCCAGTATTTCTTTCAATCGTTTCCGAAAATTTGTGTCATATTGACTCGACAAATGGCCGATAATTTTTATTTCGTTTTCGCCATCGCTTACAAGCACAGCCGCATCAATTCCATCCATCGACGTTCCGCTCATAAGGCCAATGGCCGTTTTTGTCGCGCGCATATTAAGTTTCCCGTAGCGTGTTTCCTTGTGAATCACATCTATTTTATGATAAAGCCCTCAAAACAGTTGAATATTGTTTTCTATGCATGACTTTTTTTAGGAAAAAATCTGATGTCCGCTTTTAAATCCGATTTCCTCAATGTTATGAGCGAGCGTGGTTTTATTCACCAAATGTCCGACGAAAAAGGTCTGGACGACCTGTTGTCGAAAGAAGTTGTAACCGGTTATATCGGATTTGATCCAACAGCCGCAAGTCTTCATGCGGGCAGCCTGATCCAGATTATGATGCTCCACTGGTTGCAACAAACAGGCCATCGCCCCATAGCCCTGATGGGAGGGGGAACCGGAATGATCGGAGATCCGTCTTTCAAAGACGAGGCGCGCAAATTACTCACTGTTGATAAAATTGACTCCAATATCGCAGGTATCAAAAAAGTTTTCTCGAATTATATAAAATTCGGTGATGGTGCCACAGATGCAATCATGGTCAACAATGCCGATTGGCTGAGGGATTTGAACTATATAGAATTTTTGCGTGATGTCGGCCGTTTTTTCTCGGTCAACAAAATGCTTTCCTTTGATTCGGTCAAATTGCGGATGGATAGAGAGCATTCCCTTTCATTTCTCGAATTCAATTATATGATCTTGCAAGCCTATGATTTTGTCGAACTCAATAAACGGTTCGGCTTGCGCATGCAGATGGGCGGTTCTGACCAATGGGGAAACATCGTCAACGGTATTGATCTCGGCCACCGTATGGACACGCCACAGCTTTTTGCATTGACCTCACCACTATTGACGACAGCCTCCGGCGCAAAAATGGGAAAATCGCTGAACGGTGCTCTTTGGCTCAATGCGGAAATGCTTTCTCCTTACGACTTCTGGCAATATTGGCGCAATACAGAAGACGCCGACGTTTCACGTTTTCTGAAGCTCTACACGACCTTGCCTATGGACGAAATAAATCGCCTTTCGGCGCTACAAGGTTCGGAAATCAACGATGTGAAAAAAATTCTGGCAACAGAAATCACGGCCATGCTGCATGGCCGCGAAGCAGCAGAAAAGGCCGCCGAAACAGCACGCAAAACTTTTGAAGAAGGTGAGGTCAGTCACGACCTTCCGAAAATCAAGGTTTCATCGGACGAACTTAAAGGCGGAGTGGGCCTTTTGACATTGTTGGTTAAAGCAGGCTTTGCCAAATCGAACGGTGAGGCGCGGCGTCATGTGCAAGGTGGTGGCATACGTGTCAACGACGTATTGGTCGAAGATGAGAAGCGTTCCATAACCGAAAATGATGTTAATGCCGACGGCGTTATAAAATTGTCTTTCGGAAAAAAGAAACACGTCCTCGTGACACCATCGTAACCCCGTACAAAATATAAACTGCTTCCGCTTACAGGCTTTGTGCAGAAAATATTTGATTACCTAAATTTGTTGCAAATCCGGCTTTGCAACAAATGGATGCCGGTCATAACAGTCCCGTGATATTGGCAAAAACTTTTCCCGAAAGCTGGTGACGATGGGGCGTCGCTCTAGGTTTAGCTCACAGACAAACGCGCCTTCTCGCATGCATAGATAAATTATTTTCGGTTACTCAGCCGAGTTGAGTTTATCAAATGAAACGCAAACTGGAAGAAACTGGCGTCGCACGGAAACCTTTGAACATCAGCTCATCGGCGAGTGAATGAAAACCAACCCTATCTTTGTCGATCGTGGCTTTCATATAGCGGGTTTATTGAAACTCGAAGATTGACCGGAAGATACCCGGAGCAATAACCGAAATCGGATTAACCATGACTTGCGGGTGTTTTGCGTTGCCCTCGATTTTAAATGTAATCCCTATCAAGCCACGATCGCGCCCGTTCCCCAAAACTTGTCCTATGATTGGCAAATCACCGAAGAGGCGGTTCAAACCATAGGCAGGCATGAAAGTGCCGGTAATCGACATATTTCCCGAAACATCATAAAGGACACCCTGAAATGTTGCCCCGACTGTCGGCCCGCGCAAAACACCCCGATCAAGTACAAGATAATTATCACCTTTCCCGATATGGGCATAGGCCAGATCAAAACCGACGCTTGAGCTGTTAATTTTACCCCTCACGGCTTCGTTCAAGCTTTTTCCACCTCCACTTGGACGAGATGAAACAATCGTCGCAAGTCGTGGTTCATCAACAACCTCGAAATTTCTTATACTAACGCGTCCCGACAGCGGTTGACCGGATGATGAATTCAAATCGGCTTTCAAGACACCGCCGCGAATTTTGTCATAATAATTCATGAACCGCATGAGCGCACCCGCATCGTTGCTTCTTGCGCTGACAGTCTGGCGACCTTGACTCTTTTGCGTCTCTACATTGATTGACTGGCGACTATGCGTTGAACCGCTTAGTGAAAATTGCACAGCTTTCTGTTCTGTTATCTCGTAAGTTGCATTTACATTTGTCAGCTCTTCACCATAAAAACCTGCAAGATTTCCGATAGAGGCATGCAAAGAAATTGCGGTTTTATCATTTGCATTGTTTTTTGTTGTTTTTCCAAGTTGTTGAATGAGTGCGCGTCCGTCAAAGCTCTTGCCTGTAGCCTCGATATGATAGGATTTTCCGGAACTTATCACTTTCAATGCCAAATCGTCATTCCGGCTTAAATTGGCTTTGGAAAATTCCGCGCCGAAAAATTGTTTATCCTTGATATGGATTTGACCCGCTACATCGAGATTTTGCCCCGACAAAGCAAAGTTTTCAATCGAGTAATCCGGTTTATCTTTTATGTTTGAAGGCATATCGAATTGCGCATGAGCGGCCATGCCTTTCCCTTTTTTCCAGCCTGCCCACGAAAATTCAAGATCGGCATTTGTCAGATCGGCGTTAAAACGACGCTTTCCATTATTATCCTGTCCGATTTCGACAGCCACAGGGCCTGAAAGGAAGTTATTAAGAAAAGCAAAGTGTTTCGCCCGAATTGTATCGTCGATATTAAGCGTGATTTTCTCACTTTTTTGCAAGCCGGAATTCTCGAAAGGTTGAACAAGCTTTATTTGCGCAGGAAACTCGTTCAGTAAGCCGTTAGCTTCCAGAACAATTCCCGATTTATCGACATCAGCAGTACCTGACGCATTGCTGACGGAGTTGTTTTCGATAGGATCAGGAACGGAAAAATCACTGAAGTTGACATGTGCACTGTAAGTTATTTCTCCACGTGGATTGTCTCGTGTTACAGGAAATCTGAGCTTGATTTCCGCCTCGACATTACCTTGCGCATGATCGGAATTGAAAGGCAGACGATGACGGGCATTTATAGGCGAATATCCGATCATCTCTCCGGCGGCATTTATCTCACCCCGTGCAGTCAAGTCCATATCGGCAAAAACCGGCCGCTGTGGCCCCCATGGTATTACCATAGTTCCTTCGACAGCTTCGATCTTACGACCTTCGGAAAGATAACTGGCACCGCTATCAAGCGTTATTGTCGTCGTCATACCGTCAACCGCAACATTGCCGGAAGCATCGCGTAAAGCAGGCAAATCACCAACGAGGTCCGAACGCGTATTGACAATATCGGTTCTGATCTTGACTTCATTGCCGGAAAGTGTGCCTGCCGGAATACCCGATTGGAAATAGCCTTGTGGTAGGGCTATTTCAATCGAACCATTTTTTAATTGACCACCAAAAATATGCGACACAACCCATCTTCTCGCACCCGGAGAAATATTGACCGGCCACAATTGCTTAGCTTCTGCAACGTCCATTTGTGGAACATGGAGAACAAAAATCGTTTCCGGAGACCCTGTACCGAATTTCAGGCTGCCCTGCCCCATCAAATTACCATGCGGAGTGTTGATGGTAATTTCATCCATAATGGCTTTTTTATCGGCACTGTTGAATTGGCCTGCAAGCTTCATTTCAAAGCGGAGTGCTATATCCGGCACCTCGTTTGAAGCACTAACCGCGTGTTGTGCTACAATTTCAAAACGGTAATCATTCACCGGTCTATCCGTTTCGGCATTGGCCGGTGTTAGCCCGATAGCCCCGTTAAAGGGAATGACCAATCCACCAATCTGTAGCAGTGACGGCTCGAATTCGATCTTGTTGCTATGGGGCATGTGCAGCAGGTTGAGATTGAACTTCGATGGAATATTCTGTTCGGTGCCGAAATCCATAACCCCTTCGGACATGGCAAGTTGCGTGCGCACAACCGGTTCCTCGTCGATACTGGTGCGATGAGCCTCGACTGTCAGATCGGCTTTACCTTTTAATCTGAAATGTCCGTTATTCGTATGGCCATTTGGTAAGAATGGTGAAACGTCGTCGGCAGCCCCCAAATGTAGCGGAAGCGATTTAACGTCAAGTGTAATATCCCGTGCATGTCGGTCGATATAATTTGCATTTGCTTCAAGATCTATTTCCTGACCATTCCACGTCAAGGCCGACAACAGCGTGGCCGTTTTCCACCTCATGCGCAAATCGAGATTTTTTATTCCTAAAATCGTGCCATCTGTTCCCGGCATACGCAGAGAAATATTTTTCAATACCAGAACATTGATTGACATTGACCGTAATTTATCGGCACTCGCGTCAAAAGCGGGAAATAGAATATTGGCGGTTGCATCAGGATCAACCCGGCCATAGGAATCTTTCGGTAACTGTGCCAAAAACCCCGGCCCTTGTGACTGCGGCAACAGCACATTCGCATCATGTAGTTCGATCTGTGCTATCTGTAGCTTGCCCAGGAGCAATCCCCAGGATGAAAAACCGACGCGAAACACTCCGATCTGGTCTACCTTTACGCCATCCTTTATATCGTCCAGCATAACATTCTGTGTCTCAAGTGCCAGATGATAATCTTCATCCAAAGATAGTCGTGCATCATTTATTTTGACATGCGCATAATCACCCAGTTGCTGGGACAATGTCGCCTGCATTTTTTGTGTCAGATATTGGCCGCTAATGCCAACTTTCAAAAGCGAGAATATCAAGCCCAGCATTACGATGACTATAAAAGCCGCCCATAGGATGATGTGAAAGCAGCGTTTCAATAATTTTTTACGTTGGCGTGGGGTATCAACTTTCACTCCGTCTCCATGGCGAGACGAAGGAAACTGGTCGAGGCTTTTTATCTCGCTTTTTTTAAAGCGAATCTCTTCATGTGGACCTGTCAAATCACAACCAATCCTGTTTTTCGCTCGCTACATTGAACGGTGTAGAATGAATAATCTGTGACTCGTTATAGCACCGATTAATGTTGATTCATGAGTTTTATAATGTAATTTTACATCTTCTCCCAGAAGAAAGCTTCTATGAAGAAAGGTTATAGAATGACCACATTGGAAAAAGGCGATATTGCCCCCGATTTCAAGTTGCCGCGCGATAGCGGAAAGATACAAACACTGTCCGGTCTTCGCGGACATCCTGTTGTTCTGTATTTCTATCCTAAAGATGACACAAGCGGCTGCACGTTGGAAGCACATGATTTTACAGAGTTGAAACCCGAATTTGACAAAATCGGCGTTACGATTATCGGAATGTCGCCCGATAAACCTGAAAAACACGATAAATTCAAATCGAAACACGATCTCGACCTTATTCTGGTATCCGACGAAGAAAAAACAACGCTTAACGCCTATGGCGTATGGGTGGAAAAGTCGATGTATGGACGGAAATATATGGGAGTTGAGAGAAGCACTTTTCTCATTGATAAAAACGGCAAGATTGTTGAAATCTGGCGAAAGGTAAAAGTTCCCGGTCACGCAAAAGCTGTTCTTGAAAGTGCCAAAGCTATCGCATGAATTTGCCTGTTAGGGATTTGTTAACTTTTTGGTGCGCAAATAGTTGCCATAAAGGGCATATGGCAAAATGAAATATCTGACAAAAATTCTGGTTTTATCATCAGTTTTCGTTACAGGGATTGTATCCGCTACGATTGCCAAAGACACCACAAATGTAAACATAGCTTCGGGACCGGCTATTCATCAAACGCTTCCCGCATTACCGAAAATGTCGGCGCCAAAAACCGAGAACATTGTGTTCAAACCGGATGCGGGTATTGACCCGATCATTACCGGCCCCCGCAGTTAATAGCCCAAAAAAACATTGTCGGCCGTTCAGTTTTGAACAACGTAAGCAATTTGAAGTTTTGCCCCCCCTCCCCATTGCCTGTAAACCCAAGTGTTAAGGGCAAATCCTGATTTTCCCCGATAGGCATCGTCACGATTTCGGGGATTACAGATTTTCCACCAAATTCAGCATAGAAAGAGAAGACGTCAGGTGACGTCTTCCACATGTTCGACACCGCCCTTGATCTTTTGGGCAAGCGCTGCTTCCATAAATTCGTCGAGATCGCCATCAAGTACCGCTTGCGGGTCAGTGTTTTCAACGCCGGTGCGCAGATCTTTGACCAACTGGTAAGGCTGCAAGACGTAAGAACGGATTTGGTGTCCCCAACCGATTTCTGTTTTGGACGCTTCCAGAGCATTCACTTCGTCTTCTCTGCGTTTCAGCTCCTCTTCATATAAACGCGCTCTCAACATTGCCCAGGCTGTAGCACGGTTTTTGTGTTGCGACCGTTCCGCCTGACATTGAACAACAATACCGGTTTTCAAGTGCGTAATTCTCACTGCAGAATCGGTGGTATTGATATGCTGTCCGCCTGCGCCCGATGCCCGATAGGTATCAATTCGCACATCCGCTTCCGATACATCCACTTCAATATTGTCATCAATAACCGGATAGACCCAAACACTGGCAAAAGATGTATGGCGTCTTGCATTCGAGTCGTAAGGGGAAATACGCACCAGACGATGCACCCCCGACTCGGTCTTCAACATGCCATAGGCATTATGTCCCTTCACAAGTATTGTCGCTGATTTTATGCCTGCTTCTTCGCCATCGTGGACTTCAAGCACCTCGACTTTCATGGAATGTTTTTCAGCCCATCTCGTATACATGCGAAGCAGCATTGAAGCCCAGTCCTGACTTTCAGTACCACCAGCTCCGGCGTGAATTTCAAGATAAGTGTCGTTGCCATCAACCTCGCCTGATAAGAGCATTTCAATCTGCCGTTTATCAAGCTCGCTTTTTAATGCATGAATTGACGCTTCGGCATCCCGGATAATGTCTTCATCACCTTCTTCTTCACCCATTGCAATGAGTTCGACACTATCATCGAGTGTCTGCGTCAGATGTTTGATATTGTTGATTCCATCATCCAGCCGCTGACGCTCGCGCATCATTTCTTGTGCTTTGGCTGCATCATCCCAAAGGCTTGGATCTTCGGCTTTTTCATTGAGGTATTCCAAACGTTTTACTGACTGATCCCAGTCAAAGATGCCTCCTCAGCAGGCCTATAGCCTGCTTGATTTCTTCGACCAAAGTTTCGATTTCTGCACGCATAATGATTTATTTTTCCCGATTTTTTCGTCTTTTATGTTTGTTGAAATGATCGTTTTTCACGCTTTTGGCAAATTTGAAGTCATCTGTCAAAAGGCCTTTTATCAACTGGCAATTCTGTTGCGATATTCACATCGCGAGTTTTTGTCAAAAACCGAAGATCAATAGAGACCGCCAGCGCCGCTCTGGATTGCTTTATTTACTTGCGGTGAAGTTGGCGCTACCGGCACTCCTTCCTTGAACGAAGTTGACCCGCCAATAACCTGATAAACGTCGGCCGGTCCGGTTCCGGGCTTGAAAGCTTCAACGATAACATTGCTGTTTCCCGGTTCTGCACGCATGCCCGTCTTTCGATCTATTGCAATCTGCGTCATCCCGTCGGGTATTTTGAAATCGACATCCGGTACACCCTTCATGGCATTTTCCATGAATTCTCCAAAAACCGGAACCGCGAGGGAACTACCTGTACCGCCATACCCCAAGGTTGCAGGCTGGTCATATCCGATAAACACACCAACTACGATATTGGGTGTAAAGCCCATAAACCAAGCATCTTTCGAGTCATTGGTTGTCCCTGTTTTACCGGCGATATGCCGGTTGAGATAAGCAAGACGTGCAGCCGTACCGCGTTGCACAACGCCTTCCATCATAGATGTAATCTGATAGGCGGTCATCGGATCGAGAACCTGATCGCGTTCGTCGACGAGCGTCGGTTCGGGCTGGTTATCCCATGCCCTGACATTGCAGCCTTCACATTTACGCTGATCGTGCCGGTAAATCGTTTTACCGTAACGGTCTTGAATCCGGTCTATCAAAGAAGGCGAAATCGAACGTCCGCCATTTGCAATAACCGAATAGGCCGTCACCATACGCAAAACTGTCGTTTCACCCGCTCCCAAGGCCATTGGCAGGTAAGGTTGCAATTTGTCATAAATGCCGAAACGTTCCGCATATTCCGAGACAATCGGCATTCCAAGATCATTTGCCAATCGTACAGTCATCAAATTACGCGAATGTTCGATGCCATAGCGCAATGTGGAAGGTCCGGCAAAAGTACCACCATAGTTTTTCGGTCGCCAAACTTCCCCATTCGGCTGTTTGATCTCGACAGGACCATCAAGAACAACAGACGCAGGCGTATAGCCATTATCCAGTGCCGCCGCATATACAAACGGTTTGAACGAGGAGCCGGGTTGCCTGTAAGCTTGTGTTGCACGGTTAAATTCCGATTCAGCAAATGAAAACCCGCCGACCATAGCAAGAACGCGGCCGGTGCGTGGTTCCATGACCACCATAGCCCCTTCGATTTTAGGCGGTTGGCGTAACAAATAGCTGCCATCGTTTCCCGCTTTTTTCTCGACAAAGACGACATCGCCCACTTGCAAAACCCCTGACGGGCTTGAAGCAGATGAACGGCGGTCATTCCTACCGACCATGCGATAAGCCCAACGCATATCGCTGGCGTTGATTGTGGCAACGTCACGCTCCGCCGAAAGTGCACCCGAAACTTCACGTTTCGGCTGTAAACCGATTTTTACTTTGTCAGCAGACACAGCCAAGACGACAGCCAAACGCCATTCCGGAACGTCGCTAAAACCACTCACCTCGCCGAGTGCAACACCCCAATCGTCCGAAATATCAATATGTTTATAAGCACCGCGCCAACCGTGATTCTGGTCATATTTGACAAGGCCATCCTGCAAAGCACGACGCGCCATAACTTGCAAATTCGGATCAAGTGTTGTGCGAACCGATAATCCCCCCTCGTAAAGTGCCTTCGACCCATACCGATTTATCAATTGGCGGCGAACTTCTTCAGTAAAATAATCAGCGGCAAAAATATAGGTGTCGTCGCCCCGCAGAGTAACTCCGAGCGGTTTTAATTTCGCTTGTTCACCCTGCATTTGCGTTGCATAGCCATTTTCGACCATCCGGTCGATCACCCAGTTACGCCGATCAAGCGCGCGTTGTGTATGTTTGAATGGATCATAGTTGCTTGGCCCCTTCGGAAGAGATGCAAGATAGGCGCATTCCTCCAAGGTCAGTTCATTCACGGACTTATTGAAATATGTTAAAGCCGCAGCAGCAATCCCGTAGGCACCCCGCCCCAGATAGATTTCATTCAGATAGAGTTCGAGGATGCGATCCTTGGAATAGGCGCGCTCGATACGCATAGCCAGAATTGCTTCTTTGATTTTGCGTTCCATCGTCGCGTCGGAACTCAATAAAAAATTCTTTGCCACCTGTTGCGTGATGGTTGACGCCCCCTCCGGTCTGCGTCCGGAGCCGATATTCTTGAAATTGCTCACCATTGCGCGGGCAAGTCCTTCCGGATCAAGTCCGAAGTGGGTATAGAAGTTTTTGTCTTCTGCCGAAATAAATGCCGATTTGACCAGATCGGGAACAGACTGGATTGGCAAATAAAGACGGCGATTGGTTGCAAACTCGGCCATAAGGCCACCATCGGCGGCGTGAATGCGTGTCATCACCGGAGGTTCATAATCGGCAAGCACCTGATAATCGGGAAGCTCATCATCTTGCTGTTGGTTCACAGCGGCTGCCGACCCGATCAAGGTTATACCCATGCCGCAAGCAACTCCGGCGGCAAGAAAAAAATTAAAAAACTTCATCATAATACCCGGATGTCGCTTTCTCCCGAACTCGCACAATGCGAGACATTCACTGCTGAGCCTCGTTGCGTGTGCACCGGAATTGCGATAGAAACAAGGCTAAATTGCAATATTTAGTATTTTAATGTCAAAGTTAAGACTATCGTAGCAGTTTTTCTCAAGCATTTTTCTCATGGTTGTGGATTATTTCCGTTGCGGTTGCGATAATTGGCGAATTGTTGCACTGCATTTGCAATCGCGGTTGCAGCGCGTCTGCGCCAAAGCGGATCGGTAATCAGCTTTTCATCTTCCCTGTTCGACAAATATCCGATTTCTACGAGGACCGAAGGAATATCGGGTGCTTTCAAAACCTGAAAACCGGCATAGCGATGCGGATTTTTTATGAGATTTATATTATTTTGCTCAAGGCATGAAATAACCCTGTCGGCGAAGTTTACCGAAAACGAAAGCGTTTCTCTGCGCGCCAGATCAATCAGAATATCCGTAACTTCTGGCGATTCATCGGGTGGCAATCCGTCCACAAGATCGGCTTTGTTTTCACGATCGGCTAAAGCTTTAGCGATGTCATCCGAAGCCTGATCGGAAATCGTATAGACTGTTGCACCGCGCATTGCCGTCATGTTGATTGTGTCTGCATGGATAGAAACAAAAAGATCTGCTCCATAACTTCGCGCTTTTTGCACACGTTCGTTCAGTCTGAGAAAAACGTCGGAATCACGCGTCAAAAAAACTTCCAGATTGACATTTTTTTCAAGTTCATCACGTAACGATCTGGCAAATGCCAAAGTCACATTTTTTTCCAACACCCCCGAAATGCTCTCCGCACCACTATCAATTCCGCCATGTCCGGCATCAATCACAATGCGGAAAGGTTTTTGTGCGATTGGCCTGTTTCCGGCTGTCTGTGCATTTTCAGTAATCCCGCTATTCACCAGCTTTTTGAAATTTTGCTCGTTATCTTTGACGAGATCGATAACAAGTTGCCAAAGTCCGCTATCAAGCTGTTCAATGCTGTTTTTTTCGATAGAAAATGGTGCTGTTGTGGTCAGGATAATTCTCGAAGACACCGGACCGGACGAGCCGTAGCGCAAATCGGAAACCATACCGAAGTTTAAAGGCTTTTGTTTCTGCGAAGAAAAATCGACAACCGGGAGGTTGATTACAAGACGGTTCGGATGGTCGAGAAATTGGAGCGAATAGGCAGGATTGGCAGAGAATACCGCAATGAGGCGTGTGCGTGTATTGTCGCCGATAGCCCTTATGTTGATAAGCTCCAGTTTTGCCGGTGCAGCAATACCGGAATTGATAAAACCGGAAAAACACATCAACAAGGCGATAAGAAAAAGAACCCCTCTCGCATTTCCTCTTACAGCAATGAACCCCGATCGCTGTCTTTGTTGATTCATTGCTAAACAATCCTCGTTTCTTTTAGTTTTTGCCCCCAAAAACGGGTCGAACAGTAATGCGGCTATTTGGCAATTTTAAGATCGTGCCACTATTGTTTGCAAAAGATGCACATAAACCGCCAAAATCATGTTTTTCAAGGGATAAGTTATGTGTCCCTATAAAGTTACTTGTGTTGGACACAATATCGACTTAAAAGCGTAAATGTCTTGAATGGTCAGGAAAAAATGGATGAACGTTCTTTTAGGCAGTTCATGCAAATAATTTTCCTTCCAAGAAGTCTATAAGCGCCGGGCGTTCTATATCATTTTGTCATAGACTGAATGTATTGGAAACGGGCTTGTAACAGTTAAGTTTCGCTGGTTCGGTTATCCGGACTATTTCAAAAACGTTTTGCCGGAGACTCGCTGGATATGAGTCAAACAAAACTGATAGTGGAAGTTATTTCAATAGCGGCACATGCAAGCTGGAATATGCGCGCCCACTCTTACTATAGTTCGTTGGCAAAGCTTCTATTCATCGGCAGACAGTATTTTTTGCCTCCCAAGAGACTTTCAAGGTCTCTCATCGGCTCTATTATACGTGTCGCCTGCAGGATTTTCTATAATGTCAAACAAAATGCTTATCGATGCCTCCCACCCGGAGGAAACTCGCGTTGTTGTTGTTCGTGGCAATCGTATTGAAGAATTCGATTTTGAATCCGAACACAAAAAACTTCTCAAGGGAAACATTTATCTAGCCCGTGTAACGCGGGTAGAGCCGTCTTTACAAGCTGCTTTCGTTGAATATGGCGGTAATCGCCATGGTTTTCTTGCGTTTTCCGAAATTCATCCCGATTATTATCAAATTCCCGTTGCTGACCGGCAAGCTTTATTAGAGGAAGAAGAAAAAGCAGCTCTTGTCGACGATGAAGACGAACAGGAAAACGAAAAAACTTCCAGAAATAACCGCAGAAAGAAAGTCAAACCGGCTGAAGCTGAAATTGAGAGCGATATAGTCGCCGATTCAGGTGATGAGATTGACGACATTGAACAGGCAGCGGGCGAAGATGCTGAAGACAGTGTCGAGCTTGTTGGTGCTGAAGACGCGTTGGAAGAGGTTCCCGCTCGCGAGCGTGCTCCCCGTCGCCAATATAAAATTCAGGAAGTTATTAAACGTCGTCAGATTTTGTTGGTTCAGGTTGTGAAAGAAGAGCGTGGCAACAAAGGTGCGGCCATGACAACCTACTTGTCCTTGGCGGGTCGTTATTCTGTGCTTATGCCGAATACTGCTCGCGGTGGCGGCATTTCGCGCAAAATCACAAATGTCCAAGATCGTAAACGTCTTAAAGATGTCGTCAAAGACCTTCACGTACCAAAAGGTATGGGGGTTATTTTGCGCACAGCCGGAGCCAACCGCACAAAGGCAGAAATCAAGCGCGATTATGAATATTTGATGCGTCTTTGGGAAAATGTTCGCGCGCTGACGCTTGAATCGGTTGCGCCCTGCCTTGTTTACGAGGAAGGTAGCCTTATCAAACGCTCGATCCGCGATCTTTATAACAAAGACATCAGCGAAATTCTTGTTTCAGGCGAGCATGGCTATAGAGAAGCCAAAGACTTTATGCGCATGTTGATGCCCAGCCATGCGAAAGTCGTTCAACCTTATCGCGAACAATTACCAATTTTTGCCCATAATGGTATCGAGGCGCAACTTGATGCCATGTTGCAGCCTGAAGTAACGCTTAAATCCGGTGGCTATCTTGTTATCAACCAGACCGAAGCTCTTGTTGCAATCGACGTAAACTCCGGTCGGTCGACCAAAGAACATTCTATTGAAGAGACCGCCTGTCAAACAAACCTTGAAGCAGCCGAAGAAGTTGCGCGACAATTGCGACTTCGTGATCTTGCTGGACTTGTTGTCATTGATTTCATTGATATGGAAGAAAAGCGCAACAACCGGTTGGTCGAGAAAAAACTCAAAGATTGTCTGAAAGATGATCGGGCGCGCATTCAGGTCGGGCGCATTTCGCATTTCGGACTTATGGAAATGAGCCGCCAACGCATTCGTGCTTCTGTTCTTGAAAGCACTATGCAACCCTGTCCACATTGCAATGGAACAGGCTATATCCGTTCCGACTCGTCATTGGCTCTCCACGTATTGCGGTCAATAGAAGAATATCTGTTACGTAACCCGCATTTCAATATTACCGTTCGGACATCGGTCGCAACAGCACTCTATGTGCTCAATCACAAACGGCAAGCTTTGTCGGATTTGGAACATCGGTTCGGTCTTACAATCAATATCGAGGCTGATGACGAAGTCGGTGCACAAAATCTGGCGATTTATAAAGGAACGGCCGCCGAAGGGACACCTGCGGTTATTCCGCAATTGCCACCGGTTGATGATAGCGAAGATGAAATCATTGTCGAAGAAGACACTTCGGAAATCGATAATGAAACAAAAGATGATAATAATAACGACAATAATCAGAGGCGCAAACGTCGTAACCGCGGCAAATCGAACGACCGCAATGAAGAGAAAGCCCAGCGTACCCGTAATGAGGATGACGTAGTACGCAGCGAAGACGACAACAGGCGTCGCCGTCGTCGTGGACGCCGTGGCGGCCGCCGTTATCGTGATGGCGATTTTGAACGTCGCAGAATTCCTTATGCGGAACCGGTTGGCGAATTTGCTGAACGCGCGCTCGCCGAAGTTATCGCAGCCAGAAGGCAACGTCGTGTACCGGCTGCCGAACCGGTCGGCTTTTCCGCAACAGAAATTGCAATCAAGGTGACACCTGTAGTTGCAAAAGAACAAAGTGTTCCCGAATTTCCTGCTGAACAACCGAAAATAGATCAAAAGGACAATAAAGACCAGAAAGACCAGGAAGAAACCGCAAAACCCCGCAAGAGACGGACAAAGAAAACGCCTGTTGAAGCCGGAGAAACTGCACAAGAGAAAAATAGCGAGACAAAGTCTCAGACTAACGAAGCGGACGAAACACCAAAACGCTCGTCGCGTGGTCGCAAACGTAAAACAAAAACGGCTGAAACTGTTGAGGCTGTTTCAAATGACGACGCGACAACCCCTGTAGAGACGACGATAGAACAGGTGCCGCCGGAAGAAGTCGAAAAACCTGCAAAGAAGACAACCAGACGGTCACGTAAAGCGAAAGTCGAGGAACAATCAGACGAAACAGCGTCAGAAACCGAAACGCTTGAGGCGGAAAAACCTGCCAAGAAATCTCGACGCAAAACAACGCGATCAAAAAATAAAACCGACGAGAATGAAAAAACGGTTTCCAGTGAACCGGTTGTAACCTCCTCTGACGAAAATGAAGAAGACAAGCCAAAACGTGTTGGCTGGTGGCAAAGAAAAGGATTTTTCTAAGCGTTTCACTTGAAAATACCTATTTCATCGCTCAAGAACAAGCCTCACAAAGTCCGGAATATAACGGCGTTGTGAGGCTTTTTTGTTGTTGTAAAAGTTAACCAAAATTTTCTCTACAATCCTGCTGCTGACAAAATATCAACGCGAAAGTCTTTACCGCACAACCGACTTTTATTTTATCAGCAATTTTTATCGTTATTTTTGGAAAGGTTATGGGAAGACATAAAATCTTCTGTCTTGCGCCCGCTCTTTTTTAATTTTCACGCAAATCTTTCGGATTCCCGCCCTTTTTCCATATTATTGGATAGAGTTGCAAGACCGTAAAAGTCCTGAATGTTGCAGCAAATCGTATTGCCGATTTGCTTGTCACGAACATTGAAAAACCATCGTGACATCAGAAGCGGTTTTATAAAATTCCGGATTGATTTCACATATCGGGAACAACCGGAAATTGGTTCGCGCTAAACGAACGTCTCTCTGCTTATCGAATATTTTCAAGAAATAGATACCATATTGGCGCACCCGAAGAGATTCGAACTCTTGACCTCTGCCTTCGGAGGGCAGCGCTCTATCCAGCTGAGCTACGGGTGCAAATCCGGATTGCAAGAACCTGGTTTGTTTTGAGGTTTTCTAGCCGATCAGAATGAATGGTTCAATGGTGAAAATGCTTTTTGTATTAATAACGTGAAAAAAATCAAAAACTGAAAATATTTTTCGCTTCGCCTTAGGGCATTTTATTTGTAGTGCGACAGATGCTTTAAACCGTCATTGCACCATTCCAGAAAACGCGTTCCAATTAACACATCTCATAGATCATGTGGCACCATGCCTCTTCAGAATGTGATGACAGTTTTTTGCCGCAAACACATTTCTATTTTAATTTTGCAAATGAGAGAATAACCAAGCGGCGCAATTGTCGGCAGCAATCAAGCCGCCGAAACATATTTGGATCTAATATCAATCAATTTCACAATAGAACAATCTAAACGCTGAAACCTTTTTGATAAATTTTCTTTGGATGCGGTCATTTTTTCAGGCTGAAAAGGTCCACCAAACCGAATTTTAGCGAATACCAAACGAAATTCTGGCGAATAGTTGGTTTTGAACGACAAGCCACCAACATTCCGCATTCTCAAAATGAGCAAGCATAACAGCAGTTAAAGCACACCCTTGAAAACTATTCTGGTGGCGTTTTTGGCCTCGCCCGCCCTTTTTACCCGCTCATCAGAACGATCACCGGTAATTTGATAAATGTCGCTATAACAAAACGCAAAACACCAAAATCGGGAGAACAATACCCTTTTTAACGATCGAGTTCTTCCTGCGCAGCTTTCAGTTCTTGTTTTGCCTTTTCCAGTTTTTCAGCTTTACGGGATATTTTTTTCGCGTCACCGCGTGCTTTCGCCTCATTCAGTTCGGCTTCTCTTTCAGAAACCTTGTTCATTCTTTCTGTTATTTTTTGTTTGCGTTCAGCCGCCAGTTTCTTATCGTCACAATTTTCGATATTATCTTCAAGAGCTTTTTCCAACCCCTTTATTTGATGTTTATTGTTATATTGTCGTGCATGTTGGAGTTGCGTTTCGATGCTGTGTTTTTTTGCAGCACAACCTTTCAGAGCCGGTTCTCCATAGGCATAAGAAAAAGAAAAAAGTGCGACAGGTATAATCAAACAAAGTCTCGTTTTCATCACTTCACCTTTTTGGGTAACCGTTTCTTTTCGGCTTGCGTTTCAATTATTTGCTGAACGAATGATAAGAACTTGCCATTATTCATGAACTAAGGCAGCAGAAATTGTCAATGATTGAAAAAACTGTTTTTACAGATTAAGTATCCAATGTTTTGTTTTTATAATGAATCCCAATGTGCGGCCTGCAAATTCAAACTCTTCTGAGACCAGGCTCCCGGAAAAGCGGAATAATTTTATGGATAAATCTATAGAGCGGTTTCATTTTATTGCATCCAGAACCGAACAGGCAAAAAGTTCGATGCAAGCCCTGACTGACCGTTATGGACAATCGGCGGTGGATGAAGCCGATGTCATTGTTGTGTTGGGTGGCGATGGAACAATGCTGGAAGTTTTACGTAACTTCATGAATTCGGGAAAGCCCATTTACGGAATGAATCGCGGGTCGGTCGGCTTTCTTATGAACGAATATAGAATAGCAAATCTGCCACAACGCATCGCCAAAGCGCACAAAGAAGATATAAAACCTCTCAGAATGATAGCGGATTCGATCTGTGAAGGCCATGTCGAGGCATTGGCGATCAATGAGGTCTCGCTGTTCCGGCAATCATATCAGGCGGCCAAAATCAAAATCAGTATTGACGACAAAGTGCGTATGGATGAACTGAATTGTGACGGGGTCATGGTTGCAACTCCGGCTGGTTCGACTGCTTATAACCTTTCGGCACAAGGGCCGATATTACCTTTACTTGCCCCGCTACTGGCTCTCACGCCGGTTAGCCCGTTCCGGCCAAGGCGTTGGCATGGTGCGCTGTTGCCCAATTCTGTGACTGTCCGTTTTGATATGCTGGAATTGGATAAGCGGCCTGTTAATGCTGCCGCAGACAATGTCGAAGTAAAATCCGTGAGTTCGGTAATTATTTCATTAGCAAAGGGCGTTAAGGCCTCTATTTTATTTGATTCTAACCATTCATGGGATGAGCGTATATTATCCGAACAATTCCGTTATTAAGAAGAATACACGTTAAAACGCGTGGCGAACAAGGGTTTTTGTTGACTTTTTTATGATTGCACCTTAACGCCTTTGTAAGGGGTGTAAGTTGGCTGACTTGTCCTGACCATAGTCATAAAAGTTGGGCGAAAAAGAGAAAGAGTGATAGCGCCTTTGACCAGTTTCAGTGATTTGGGCCTTTCTGAAAAGGTTCTCGAAGCAGTAAAATCCGTTGGATATGAAGAACCGACGCCAATACAACTTGGAGCCATTCCTCATGTCCTGAAGCATGAGGATGTATTGGGCATTGCCCAGACCGGTACGGGGAAAACTGCTTCCTTTGTACTTCCAATGTTGACGCTTCTTGAAAAAGGGCGCGCAAGGGCACGAATGCCCCGCACCCTCATTCTTGAGCCGACGCGTGAACTTGCTGCGCAAGTGAAAGAGAATTTCGATCAATATGGCGTCAATCATCACTTGAGTGTGGCACTTCTTATTGGCGGCGTGTCATTTGACGATCAGGATCGCAAGCTCGACCGTGGAGCGGATGTTCTGATTGCTACTCCGGGACGACTCCTCGATCATTTCGAGCGGGGCAAATTGTTGTTAACCGGCGTTGAAATTCTGGTTATCGATGAAGCAGATCGTATGCTTGATATGGGATTTATTCCCGATATTGAACGTATTTGTAAACTCATTCCGTTTACCCGCCAGACGTTGTTTTTTTCCGCAACCATGGCACCCGAAATTACCAAATTGACCGAGCAATTCCTGCATAATCCGGTCAGGATTGAAATCGCAAAAGCCTCTTCAACCGCCACCACAATTACGCAAAAGCTCGTCGCTTCCGGCCGTAAATCCTGGGAAAAGCGTGCGGTCTTGCGCGACCTCATTCACAATGAAGGAAATGAATTAAAAAACGCAATTATCTTTTGTAATCGGAAAAAAGATATATCGGAGCTGTTTCGTTCGCTCGTACGCCATAACTTCAGCGTCGGTGCACTTCATGGCGATATGGATCAACGTTCGCGTATGACTATGCTGGCGAATTTCAAAGAAGGAAAAATTGCTTTGCTCGTTGCTTCCGACGTTGCTGCCAGAGGTCTTGATATTCCGGATGTAAGTCACGTCTTTAACTACGATGTTCCAACTCATGCAGAAGATTATGTTCACCGTATCGGACGAACCGGCCGAGCCGGAAAATCTGGAAAAGCTTTCACTATCGTTACAACGGCAGATAAAAAATACGTCGACGCAATCGAAAAGATGAGCGATCAGAAAATCGAGTGGTATAATGGCGATCTCGCTTCGCTGAAACAGGATACGAGCGAGGAAGAACCGAACCGTAACGACAAACGCTCCAAATCGGCAGAATCGAAAACCGGAAGAAACGCGAAAAAACGAACAGACAAGGCCGAGCAAAAGCAGGAAAGCAAAAGCCGTGAAAAGCTGCCTGTCGAAAAGATTGAAAAAACAAAAGATGCTGAGCCAAGCCTGAAGCATGCTTCTGCAACGGATGTTCGCTCCAACGACTCTTCAAAAAATTACGCCGGTAAATTGTCAAAAGAACCCGCCTCTCCGAAAGGGTTCGGGAACGATATTCCCGCTTTTATGTTGATTGATACACGGGGCTGATTTAGCCGTAAGCGGGGTGATTTAATGGTACGCGGGGCTGATTATTTGCCGTACGCAAGGCTGATCTAACCGTGGGCTGGGCTGATTTAGCCATACGAGGGTTGATTTAACCGTTTCTCCGTTCGTTTCATCCGGCATTGTTATAGAGCGGAAAATTCAGCGGTTTGAAGCGGTATTTCGCTGCCAATATAGATTTTATCAAATAAAAATAGCAGCCTTACGTATCGCTAGCTTTTGGCCAAATAGAAAATTTTTGATTAAAGAAAAGGCAGATCAACATCTGCTGGTCTGCCTCTATTGGTGTTTCTTTAAACATCAAGTCACGCTTTTAAACGCTCAAGAGTTTTG
Organism: Bartonella sp. B10834G3; assembly: GCF_016102505.1. Lineage (NCBI taxonomy): Bacteria > Pseudomonadati > Pseudomonadota > Alphaproteobacteria > Hyphomicrobiales > Bartonellaceae > Bartonella > Bartonella sp. B10834G3. The sequence goes on along the minus strand of NZ_JACFOM010000002.1, from coordinate 308,754 downwards.
GTTTTTCCCAATAGCGGTAATAATGCTGCCATTTCCGGTCCATGATCGAGGCCGGTGAGCGCCTGCCGCAATGGCATAAAAAGTGCCCTGCCCTTTCGGCCTGTTGCTTTTTTTAATGCTTCCGTCCAGCTTTTCCAGCTTGTTTCGTTAAATTCGCCTTCCGGTAAATAGGAAACAGATTGGTGAACATAATCACGATCTTCCTTTGAAACAGCGTTAAAAGAACCGTCTTTCTCCAATCTTTCCCACCAGAATTTGGCTTCGTTAACCTTGTCAATATTGCCGCGTACTGCATACCAGAAGGGTGAAGCATCTTTTCCGGCTATACCCAATTTCTCCAGACGTGCCTTGACTTCATCAAATTCCAGCAAATGCACAATATGCTTGTTAAGCGTTAACAAATCGGCCGGATCAAATTTTGCCGAAGACTTTGATGCAGATGCCAGATCAAAGTGTTCCAGCAACTCTTCCTGTGTTCTACATGCTGTTACATTTTCAGAAGTTCCAATCAGAACCGCCAATGACTCGACAGCCATAGGTTCAAAACCTTCTTCCCGTAATGAACGGATTGACAGGTCACCTTTACGTTTAGAAAGACCTTCACCCGAAATGGTCGTAAGCAGATTGATATGGCCGAATGTCGGTGCATGAGCACCAAGTGCCTCAAAAATTGCTATTTGAACGCCGGTATTTGTAACATGGTCATCGCCGCGAATAATATGGGTTATACCCATGTCAATATCATCTACGACAGATGGCAGCGTGTAAAGATAACTTCCATCCTCGCGAATGAGGATCGGATCCGACATAGAAGCAAGATCAATTGTTTGCGGCCCACGCACAACATCATCCCAATGGACATCGGTGCGTCTCGTCTTGAACGGGTCGGTATCAAAATTGGGCAGTTTGAAACGCCAATGAGGTTTGCGGCCTTCGGCCTCAAATGCTTTTATTTCTTCCGGCTCAAGTTTTAAAGATTCACGCCCATAGATTGGCGGAAGTTTGCGAGACAAACGAATTTTACGCCGTCTTTCAAGCTCTTCCTGTGTTTCATAACAAGGATAAAGAAGACCTTGCTGTTTCAACTTTTCAACGACATCATTATAGCGGTCAAATCGCTTGGACTGATAATAGATTTCATCCGGTTTGATACCGAGCCAGTCGAGGTCAATACCGATTCCATCAATATATTCCTGTTTGGAACGTTCGATGTCTGTATCATCGAAACGTAAAACATATTTACCCTGTTCGGCCTTGGCAAACAGCCAATTAAACAAAGCAATTCTGGTATTACCGATGTGAATATAACCGGTTGGCGAGGGTGCAAAACGAACTTTTATCATAAAACAACTCAATTTTTATCGCGGAAACGATTGGTAATGGGGTAGCGACGATCACGACCGAAATTTTTATGGCTTATTTTTACGCCGGGGGCCGATTGGCGTCTTTTATATTCGGATATATAGAGCAAACGCTCGATCCTTTCGACCAAATCTCTTGGATGTCCACGTTCGACTATTTGGGAAACACTCATTTCTTCATCGACGAGGCAACGCAAAACATCATCAAGTACCGGATATGGAGGAAGCGAATCCTCGTCTTTCTGGTTTTCACGCAGTTCGGCCGATGGTGCCTTATCAATAATATTTTGCGGAATGACCGCGGCTTTTGGTCCCAAGCCGTTCATTGGAAAATGGTTATTGCGCCAATTTGAAAGCGCATAAACCTGCATTTTATAAATGTCTTTTATCGGATTAAAGCCGCCATTCATATCGCCATAAAGTGTAGCGTAACCAACCGACATTTCAGATTTGTTTCCGGTGGTTACAACCATTGAGCCGAACTTGTTCGATATGGCCATCAAAATTGTGCCGCGTGTCCGGCTTTGTAAATTTTCCTCGGTAATATCGGCCTTTGTGCCTTGGAAAAGCGGTTTTAGAGCCTGTTCAAATCCTTCGACCGGTTTGGCAATCGGTACTGTGTCATACCGGCAGCCCAGCATTTTCGCACATTCTTCCGCATCCCTTATCGATTCCGAAGAGGTATAGTTATAGGGAAGCATAATAGCGTGAACACGTTCGGCTCCAAGTGCATCGGTTGCAATGGCCGCACATAAGGCTGAATCGATACCACCCGAAAGCCCCAATACAACGCTCTTGAACCGGTTTTTATTGACATAATCGCCAAAGCCTAAAACGCAAGCCTGATAATCGGCTGCTGCATCATGAAGCATTTTTTCCTGAGGTCCCGAAACACAAGACCATTTACCATTCTGTTTTTGCCAGCGACTATATGCAAGCTCGCTTTGAAAATGCTTCATTTGAAAGGCAAGCGTTCCATTTGCATTGACCGCAAACGACCCACCATCGAAAACAAGTTCATCCTGACCGCCGACTTCATTCGCATAAACAATTGGCAGAGAAGATTTCAATACCTGTTTTTTAACGACTTCATAGCGTAATTCCGGTTTTTCACGATTATAAGGAGAGCCATTGGGAACGAGTATGATTTCCGCGCCTGCTTCGGCAAGTCGGGCTGCGACTTCATCATCATTCCAAATATCTTCACAGATTGGCAAACCGATCTTCATGCCGCGGAATTCTACCGGCTGCGGACATGGTCCGGCAGAAAAAACCCGTTTTTCGTCAAACTCGCTATAATTCGGCAGGTCGAATTTCAGGCATTCGGCAATGACCTTTCCCCCGTCAAGAACGACAGCGGCGTTATAGACGTGGCCTTTTCGACGTATCGGAACACCGACGATAATACCGGCACCCGTAGCCGTTGCCGACGCAAGTTTCGACAATGCTTTTTCACAAGTTTCAATGAAAGACGGTTTCAGCACAAGATCTTCAGGAGGATAACCGCTGATAAAAAGCTCGGTAAACAGTAGAAGATCGGCACCGGCTTCACTCGCCTCGTTATGGGCTTTCAAGGCAAGATTCAAATTGCCTTCAATGTCGCCAACAACCGGATTGAATTGTGCAACAGCGAGCGTCAGATCATTTTCTATCAGCTTTTTGGTCATGGTCTTGATTTAGCCTGTCATCGTTGCCCTTGCAACGGCATATGTTAAACGAAAAACAACGTTTTTAAAATGACCGAAATCCATATACATATCGTTAAGAGAATAGAAAGAAGAACCGCTAGAGAACCCGCATCCTTGGCAATTTTTATATCTACACGATATTCGCGGGTGATGGCGTTGCAGGTCGCTTCGATAGCGGTATTCAATACCTCGACAATAATGACAAAAACTATAGAACCGCAAAGCAATAAAAAGCTTTGCCAATTATCGGTCAAAAAGAAGGCTACAGGCAGAGAAATCACGAAAAGAATTGTCTCTTGAATAACAGCCTTTTCGTGAGTCAACAAATATTTGACTGCACGGAGGGAATTCAAAAATGCTTTGAATAATCTCTCCATGCGCTTTTCATCCGATGTCAAAAATCGTGTTTTAATTTCTCTAGCGGGCAGTTGCCTGTGTTGTCTCGGCATCCCGTTGTTTTTTCAAAAGCTCTGCAACAAGAAACGCCAATTCAAGTGCCTGATCGGCATTCAGCCGCGGATCACAATGGGTGTGATACCGATCGGAAAGATGTTCTGCCGAAATGGCATGGGCGCCACCCGTACATTCAGTGACATCACGTCCGGTCATTTCGATATGGATACCACCGGGATAAGTTCCTTCCGCATGATGGACAGCGAAGAAGTTTTCCACCTCTTTCAAAATCCGTTCAAACGGGCGGGTTTTATAACCGTTGGCCGTAATGGTATTGCCATGCATCGGATCACAAGACCAAACAACCTTTTTGCCTTCGCGTTCAACAGCACGAATGAGTTGCGGAAGGTGATCTCCTACTTTGTCGTAACCGAAACGGGCAATCAGTGTCAGTCTTCCCGCCTCGTTTTCAGGATTGAGAATATCAATCAGTCTCAACAAATCATCAGGTTCAAGTGACGGACCGCATTTAAGGCCGATCGGGTTTTTGATACCGCGACAATATTCGACATGCGCATGATCGGACTGACGTGTACGATCTCCGATCCAGAGCATATGCCCCGATGTCGCATACCAGTCACCCGATGTAGAATCAACGCGCGTTAGCGCTTCTTCATAACCGAGGAGAAGCCCTTCATGGCTTGTATAAAATGACGTTTCACGCAATGACGAATTTGTATTGGCTGTTATACCGATTGCCCGCATAAAATCCATTGTTTCTGAAATGCGTTGTGCAAGCTTGCTATAACGTTCGCCCTGCGGGCTGTTGGCAATAAACCCCAACATCCATTTATGGACATTATCCAGATTGGCATAGCCACCTTGAGCAAAGGCACGCAATAAATTCAAAGTTGCTGCCGATTGCCGGTAAACTTCCGACATGCGCTGTGGATCGGGTGTACGAGAAGCTTTATCGAACTCTATTCCGTTTATGATGTCGCCACGATAGGATGGCAAGGTAACACCATCCTTGGTCTCGGTGTCGGAAGATCTCGGTTTTGCAAATTGTCCGGCAATGCGGCCGACTTTTACCACCGGCTTTGAAGCGCCGAAAGTCAATGCAATCGCCATCTGTAAAAATACACGGAAAAAATCGCGGATATTATCAGCTTCATGCTCGGCGAAACTTTCTGCACAATCACCGCCTTGCAACAGAAAAGCCTTTCCTTCTGCAACCAGTGAAAGTTCATGCTTCAAATTGCGCGCTTCACCGGCAAATACCAAAGGTGGATAACGGCGCAATTCACTTTCTACATGAGCCAATGCTACAGGATCAGGATAAGTCGGTACCTGCTTAATCGGTTTTGATCTCCAAGATGCAGGCGTCCAATTTTTAGTCATCATTATCTCACTTTACGGTATAAAATATAGTTCCGGTGTCCTTTTATCGGGATTTAAAAATATCCCGGATCAGGTGCACCTACCTACTTTATGATATAAACAGAATTGTTGTTTAAAGCCAAGTCCATGGTCTCTCTAAAAGTGTAATTCCGCTTTTTTTACTACAATTTAACAACATCCGTTCGACTGAACACATTCTATTCAATTCAGCTTCTTTCCGTTTTCGTAAACATAAGTGGGTTGATACATTGTAACCAATTCTTCAGAGGCCGTCGGATGAAGCGCCATGGTTCTATCAAACACATCTTTCGTCAATTGGCCTTTGAGAGAGACACCGAGAAGTTGTGCCATCTCGGCTGCATCATGACCCAGTATATGGGCTCCCACCACCCGTTTTGACGTTCCATCAACAACCAGTTTGGTGAGCATTTTTTCAGTATTTCCCGAAAGTGTATTACGCATCGGACGGAACAGAGCACGATAAACCTCGACACGTTGGAACTTCTTCACCGCCTCTTCCTCTGTCAGCCCTACTGTGCCAATCTCTGGCTGTGAAAATACTGCTGTTGCAATAAGTTCATGATCCGGCTTTGTCGGATTGTTTTTGAAAGCGGTTTCGATAAAACACATTGCTTCATGGATTGCGACAGGTGTTAGCTGTATCCTGTCGGTAACATCACCCACAGCCCAAATATTATCAGCACTTGTCTTCATATAGTCGTCGACAATGATAGCATGACGGGAATTACATTCAACTCCGGCTTTATTCAAATTCAATCCGTCGGTGTTGGGCGAGCGTCCAAGAGCCAGCATGACTTTTCCCGTTGTCAATGTTTCGCCTGTCGAAAGCTTTACGTTGAAGTTTTCAGAATTTTTCTCAACCTGTTCGATCGTTGCGTTATATAAAATGCGAATACCTTTTTCTTGCATGGCATCATTTAACAGTTGCCGTAAATCGGAGTCGAATTTGCGCAATATCAGATCACCGCGGTAAACCAATGTTGTTTTCACACCCAGTCCGTGAAAAATGTTTGCAAATTCTACTGCAATATAGCCACCGCCTGCTATCACGATGGATTGAGGCAATTTGTCCAGATTGAAAGCCTCATTCGAGCTGATACACAATTCGTTTCCGATAATTTCCGGATGGCGGGAAACATGACCGCCTGTTGCAATCAGAATTTTCTCGGCAGTTACCCGTTCGCCGGTTGTTTTAATTTCCAATGTGTGAGCATCGACAAAAACGGCACGGCTTTCAAAAATCTTGACATGGTTGTTATCAAGTCCTTTGCGATAAAGCCCTTCGAGTCTGGCAATCTCTTTGTTTTTAGCTTCAAGAAGCCGCGTCCAGTCGAATTTGTAATCATCCAGAGTCCAGCCAAAGCCATGACTATCCTTGAACTCCTGTGAATATTGCGAGGCATAGACAAAAAGCTTTTTCGGCACACAACCGCGGATAACGCAGGTTCCGCCCATGCGATATTCTTCTGCAATGCCAACTTTTTTTCCGAGCGCACCGGCCAAACGTGCAGCACGCACACCGCCCGAACCACCACCTATTACAAACAGATCAAAATCATATGATGACACGGGGACTTCCTTTCACTTCAATTGTTGGAACTTTTAATATGGTACCGGAGTGCCTGAATTATAAGCCAATACAATGTTATTTGCTTTAACCGATTTCTGAAATAGCTGTATTTTTAATTTTTGGCAAAAAAAATGGCGACAATAATGCCGCCATTTTCAAAACTTGATGAAAGCCGATTATTGTGCAGGTGCGGGAGCCTTGGGCTTTGCACTCTGTGCGGCTGCCGGTGGATTGGGTGCTGCACGTTTTTGTGTACCAAGCTTTTGAGCCATTGCTTTTCCGACATTTGCAGCCAGATCCTGAGCTACACCTTGACGCCATACGTCATATGCCGAAAGGATGTCGCGAACGGCAACAGGACCTTCTGTCAACAATTTTTTACCTGTGTCCGATGTATAAAAGGCAGTGATCTGGTCAAGCTCGGCTTGTGAAAAATGCTTGGCATAGGCACGGGCGGCCTCTTTTTCCAAATCGGCGCGACGTTTGGCAAGTGCCATCGCCTGTTCATCAACCGTATCGGAAATAATATTTGCGAGATTGGGGTCTTTACGCATCAACTCGTCTTTCAGATCACGAGCGGTGCTTGGGAGAAATTCATCAAATTGGTCTGTAGCATGGATTGCAGCAATTGCTTTTTGTGCCGATTGCAACTGTGCTTCGCTAATATCGTCAGCATAGGTGAAATTAACGCCCATACCAAGAATTGCGACTGTTCCCAGCGTTGCAGCAAGGCGTCGGATGGAAAATGCCGTGTTCATTCAGTGGTTACTCCATAATTATCGTCAAAAACTTTTAGCCATCTTTTTCGTCAAAAAAAACCGATGGAAAGACATTTACTCTAAAAATCCGCCTCATCCAAAACTTTTATTTCACCATTGGTCATTGCAACCACCGATTTCTTTGCCAAATTCAAAAATAAACCGTGTTCGACAACGCCCGGGATCGAAAAAAGTGCTTCGGATAGAGCTTCTGGATCAGAAATACGACCAAATGATGCATCGAGAATAAAATGTCCACCATCAGTAACAAAAGGTTTATTATTCTCTTGCCTTAATGAAATGTTGCCAGAAAGGCCAAGGCTCTTTGTTACTTCGACAATTGCAAGTTTTGTTGCTGCCAAACCGAACGGATTGACTTCAATAGGCAAAGGAAATGCACCAAGCGCGTTAACCAGTTTGGAAGAGTCAGCAATCACCAACATGCGGGACGAAGCAAAAGCGACGATTTTTTCGCGCAATAATGCACCACCGCCCCCCTTTATCAAAGCCATATGCGGACCAATTTCATCAGCACCGTCAACATCAAGATCAAGAGCGGGAACATCATCGAGACTTGCTACCGGAATTCCGAGTTCACGGCATAGCTGTTCCGAACGCACCGATGTAGCAACGCCCACAACGCTTAAACCGTCTCTGACACGCTCCGCCAATATACGAATAAATTCATTTGCTGTAGAGCCGGTTCCAATTCCAAGTTTCATCCCGTCTTGGACAAATTCAACCGCTTTTGCGGCGGCTGCTTTTTTCAGTTCCAGAGCATTCATAGCCATTCGCTTTTCCTAACAAGTGTTTCATCTCTTACGGATCGCCGAAAAAAAAGCAATCTCCCGACACCCGAAACCCGATATTTTTACTGAAATTTGCCCTTTTATACCCTGATTTTATAGTGGATAAAAAAAATCCACTTTAGGGGTTGATTCCCGACTTAATGTTTCATATGTTTGTCATGTTTTAGTGAGTCTGATAGGTTTCATTGTAATTGGTTATCGATAATGATTGTTTGTTCGTGTAACGTAATAAGTCAATCAGAGATCGAAGATGTTATCAATTCTCTGTTGGAAGAGGATTGTTGGCAATTGATTGTTCCCGGAAAAATTTATAAAGTGTTGGCGAAGCGCGGCAAGTGTTGCTGTTGCTTTCCGAATATACTCGAAACCATTATTCGGGTATCGGAAAATTATCATCGCCTACATAATCGGGACGAGGCTGAGATTATCTCCTATCTTGATCGTGTGCGCGCATTGCGATTGAAATATAGGAGAATAGGTCAACATGAAAGGTCACGAAAAGGTCATCGAGCGGCTTAACCAGGCGCTCTTTCTTGAACTTGGGGCGGTCAACCAATATTGGATTCACTACCGCTTGACTGAAGATTGGGGTTACACAAAGCTTGCAAATAAGGAACGTGAGGAATCCATTGAAGAAATGGGGCACGTTGACAAGCTGGTCAAACGTATTGTTTTTCTGGAGGGGCATCCCAATTTGCAAACCCTCGCCCCTCTTCGCATCGGCCAGAATATCAAGGAAGTTCTGGAATGTGACTTGGCCGGAGAATATGAGGCAAGAGAAGCTTATCGCGTTGCACGTGAGCTGTGCGCCGAATTGTCCGACCATATTTCAAAAAAATTATTCGATGAATTGTTGGAAGATGAAGAAGGCCATATCGACTTTCTGGAAACACAACTTGCTCTCCTTAACAAGATTGGCGAAGAAAAATATGGCCAGTTGAATGCAGGTTCAGCTGAACATGCCGAAGCCAAAGAATAAAAAATAACTATCGAAATTGAACCGGCCAGAACCACCACGAGTGTCGTTCTGGCCGGTTTCTTTTAGCCTGAAGCCGTTTTTCAAATTCACATATTTATTTTGAAATAGCTATTTATTCGCTTACACCTTGTTTTGGTTTTCGCCCTCATTGCTCGTTAAACCGACGTTCCGGTATGTCGCAGTTGTCACAACACCACCGTTCATTCCAGAAAGACTTGCGGAGTTGGCGAACCGTATCCATGGAGCTAGAAATCTCGTCGATTTATCCATGAAAATAAGAAATCTTGCAGATATTTTCAGGTTCTGCCTCTATTATATTTAACTGGCTCGATAACTTTTCAAAGCTTCCGTGAAACCGAAAACCTTAAACTGCGCGACAGTTTCTTTCATTGATCGACAGTTTCGTTCATTATTGACGCTTCAAGCGAATACCCGAACGATGTCAGTTGTTAATCTCGAAAAACAAACGGAAAAAGATGAGCAGAAGACAAGCTGAAATCGAAGAATTGAAATTCAAGAATCCTGATAGTCTTTAACTGTCATTTCATTCAAAATGACCGGTTTGAAGCTTGCAAATATTTTCGATATTCGTTCCAAGGTCGTGTCGGCCCTCCCTTAATAGAGGATATTATTTTACCTTTATCGGTAACCAGCGTAGTTCCGTATAACATCAATGAAGTTGCAGTAATAATTTTTTGCCCTGAGTCACATTTCAATAAATGGATATTTTGATAAACAACCAGAATATCCGCATCAGGGCATGTCATGTCGCTATTATATTGCTCTTCGATCACTGCTATTTTTAAACCGCTATCTTTTTGTGTTCGACAAGTTCCTTCATTACAAATAAATTGCGCTCCTTCCCGCTGTTCAGCGTTTGCGGGGCCTACAACTGTGTTCAATTTATACGACCGTTGCCAAACTTCTGTGACAAATTTCGTCGGCTTTTTATCGGTAATATAAAGATTTCGATTGTCGATGAGGCCGACAGCACCTTTATCTTCCGACACAAGCAATAAAGGCGGTTTTTGTATAACAACAAAAAAAATGCCTGCCAAAAACCATAGAACTGAAAAGAGACAAAGCCTCGTCTTTAAAAATAAAAGTATAATGAGGCCGGAAGACAGAAAAACCAATGCAACCGGAGGGATGACACCCGGATTGATATCCGGCGAGATTGCCGCAACACTGTAGGAAATTTTTTCAACAAGTTTCACGCCTCCTCCCATGACTTGCAACGGCAGCCATTCAAGACCGAATGGCATAACCAGCGCTGCAACAAGTGCAAAAGGCATGACAATGATCGACATTACAGGAAATGCCAAAGCATTGCTGATAATTCCAAGGGGCGCTGTATTGGAAAAATGGTAAGCAGAAAAAATTCCGCTTGCAAGACCGGCCACAAGTGAAGCGATTGCCGTCGAAAGAACCGGAAAAAGAACAATGCGCATTATACCGGCTCCCAAAAACATCGGTGTCGTCTGATAATATGATTTCGGTCTTCTGCTCCACCAACCGAACACAGCCACCAATGCGGCTGTTGCCGAAAACGACATTTGAAAGCTCGGTCCCAGCACTTCATGCGGGACAACAAGCAAAGTCATAATGGCGGCAATAGCGAGATTGCGCATTGTTATCGCGGAACGATCAAAAATTATCGCGATAAGCATAACTGCAACCATTACGAAACTGCGCTGCGCCGCGACATCGGAACCGGACAAGACGAGATAGAAGGCGGATGCCAATAATGCCGCTGCGGCGGCAATCTTTTTTGATTGATAGCGCGAGGCAAAGCCAGGAAATATTGCAAGTAATGTCCTGACAATAATCAGAACCATGCCGGCGACCATCGCCATATGCAAACCGGAAATTGACAAAATATGCGAAAGTCCTGCAACCCGTAAAGCATCATTGGTTGTTTGCGAGATGCCGCCTCTTTGGCCGGTAATCAATGCTGCCGCTATGCTACCGGTTTCCCCGCCGATCGCCTTTATTATCCTTACTGTCATTGCCACACGTAAACGCGAAATTCCCAGAGAAACCCGCTTGACCAACGAGTCCGGCGGTTCGACAATAATTTTCTTGGGCTTGCCTACAAAATAGCCTTGACCACCGATAGACTGGAAATAATTGGAAAATCCGAAGTCATAGCTGTTTGGCCTGATTGGTCCGGAACTTGCCCGTAATTTCACCCGTCCCTCGACCCCGTCACCCGGTTCGATTTCCATATTGCTCGTCGAAGCGGATAACTTTACTCTTTCGGGAGCGTAATAGAGATGGGGATTATTCGTCGCCAATATATCCACAACCAAACGCGATTTTGCATTTGTTGCCTTTTCGACTGCGATAACTCTACCCCTTATTGTTGTCGAAATATCGCTTCCAAGCATTGGTGTCGCTATACGCCACGTCTCTATTTTGGAACAAAATGCCCCGACAACAATACATGTCGCAAAACCGGCAACAAAAAAGACCGGCCGATAATGACGGGACAGGATAAAAAACCCGATCGCCAAAGCGCAATAAGCTGCAAGTTTTGAACCGTCGGGTTCATATGGAAGTGTAAAATAGATTATCGCACCGACAGCCATGAACACCGGAATCAACAGAAACGCTAACCCTTGCTCGAATTCATGAACAAACGAGTGATAGACCCACAAAAGCGCATCCTTGAGCTTTTTAGAGAGCGAATTTATCCCTGTTTTATGTGGATTGATAAATGGTATATCATCGGGCAGACTCACAACATGCCGCTCGACCGGGCTGTAAAGCTGCGCAGCAGACGCCATCCTGTTCTTTCCGGACTGCCTGTTCAATCCTTGCGCATTTGATTTGCTTTCTGGTGCATTTCTCTGCTTTATAATTCTATCTGTCCCCGTTGGTATGACTGGCACACGTGAGTGAGTCTATGCTAATGGTTCGACACCATACTGACAATGGAATACTCGTAGAAATCTGGAGACATTTATGTCCACGCCTGTAGTTACACGTTTTGCCCCTTCACCCACCGGTTTTCTTCACATCGGGGGAGCGCGTACCGCCCTGTTCAACTGGCTTTACGCCAAGCACACCGGTGGCAAAATGCTGCTTCGTATCGAAGACACCGATCGGGAACGCTCCACCAAAGCAGCGGTCGACGCAATTATTGACGGATTGAAGTGGTTGGGATTGACATGGGATGGCGAGCCTATTTCGCAATTCTCACGTGTTGACCGTCACCGTGAAGTTGCCGAAGAACTCGTCAAAAAAGGGCAAGCTTATTATTGCTACGCCACACCGGAAGAATTGACAGAAATGCGTGAAAAAGCACGGGCAGAAGGAAAACCCCCGCGTTATAACGGCATCTGGCGCGATCGCGATCCTTCCGAGGCTCCGAAAGGAGTAAAACCGGTTATCCGCATAAAAGCACCCCTTCAGGGCGAAACAATCGTGCACGATCGTGTACAAGGGGATGTACATTTCCCCAACAAGGATCTTGATGATTTTATTATTTTGCGTTCGGACGGAACACCTACTTATATGTTAGCTGTGGTGGTTGATGACCACGACATGGGAGTAACCCATGTTATCCGTGGCGATGACCATCTGACCAATGCTGCACGCCAGACAATTCTTTTTAATGCGATGGGGTGGGATGTTCCGGTAATGGCTCATATTCCACTCATTCACGGAGCTGACGGTGCAAAACTGTCAAAGCGCCATGGCGCCCTCGGCGTTGATGCCTATCGCGCAATGGGTTACCTGCCGATAGCCTTGCGCAACTATCTTGTACGTCTTGGCTGGAGCCATGGCGATGACGAGATTATGTCGACTGAAGATATGATTTCTTGGTTTGATATTGATGACATCAACAAAGGTGCTGCCCGCTTCGACTTCAAGAAACTTGAGGCGATCAACGGCCAATATATGCGCATGAGCGATGACAAAGAACTGTTTGATGCCGCGCTTTCCATTCTACCGGAAATCGAAGGCGGTAAGGAACTTCAAGCGAAGCTCGATGATAAAAACCGGGCTGAATTTCTAAAAGCAATGCCGGAATTGAAAGAACGCGCCAAAACGCTTGTAGAACTGATTGATAATGCCGCTTTTATCTTTGCCGATAGGCCTTTGAAACTTGATGAAAAGGCTACCAACCTTTTGAATGAGGAAGGAAAGGCGATTTTGAGAGCTGTCTATCCGGCTCTTGAAGCTTGCACCGATTGGAACAAGGAACAACTTGACCACATCATCAGGCAATATGCGGAAGGTGCACAATTAAAGCTCGGTAAAGTTGCACAGCCTTTGCGGGCAGCATTAACAGGTCGGGCGGTTTCACCCGGTGTTTTTGATGTGCTCGTTATTTTGGGACGCGAAGAGTCGCTGGGCCGGATAAGAGACCAGATCGCCTGAGACTCCACACCGTATTAGCCGGTATCTTGGTGTTTATTATTGTGCCACAGCTCCTTTTAAAGCGCTGTGGCATTTTTTTATCAAATTAGTTTGGACATTTTGCGACCGCGGGCAATGCCGATCTTTGATACGCGCATTTTCCTGTGCTTGAATCACACAAGATTGACACCGGTAACATAAAAATACACAACTTAGAGATTGCAAGCCGGCGCTTTTTGGATAATCTGGAAAGTAACACAGGCATTAGACATGAGCCGCAATTATTACCTGTAGTGTGAACGCGGCACCTCATCTTTTTGGGGTGGAGGGTCTGAAAGGGAAGATACATGATAGACAATAAAGCACATATAACCGTTGACGGTAAAAGCATTGAACTTCCGGTACGCAAAGGCACAATGGGCCCGGACGTTATCGAGATTGCACCGCTTTATAAGCAAACGGGAACGTTTACTTATGACCCCGGTTTCACATCAACGGCTTCTTGCGAATCCAAGATTACCTATATTGACGGAGATGCCGGTGTATTGCTCTACCGCGGCTATTCGATAGATCAGCTTGCCGAGCAAGGTGACTTCATGGAAACTTGTTATTTGCTGCTTTATGGAGAACTCCCCAGCAAAAAACAAAAAGAAGATTTTGACCGGACTGTGCGCGAGCACACCATGGTTCACGAACAGTTCTCGCGATTCTTCCATGGCTTCCGCCGTGATTCACACCCGATGGCTGTGATGGTCGCCTGCCTTGGAGCAATGTCGGCTTTCTATCATGATTCACTTGATATTGCCGACCCGCGTCAAAGGATGATCGCATCCATCCGTCTTATTTCAAAAGTGCCGACACTTGCCGCTATGGCCTACAAATATTCAATCGGCCAACCGTTCGTATATCCAAGTAACAACTTGGGTTATGCTGCAAATTTCCTGAAAATGTGTTTTGCCGTGCCTTGTGAGGAATACAAAGTCAATCCGGTATTGGCGCGGGCAATGGATCGTATTTTCATCCTTCATGCCGACCACGAGCAAAATGCTTCAACATCGACTGTCCGTTTGGCCGGTTCGTCGGGAGCCAACCCGTTTGCTTGTATTGCTGCCGGCGTTGCTTGCTTGTGGGGTCCTGCCCACGGCGGGGCTAACGAAGCATGTTTGAAAATGCTTCAGGAAATCGGATCAGTTGAAAGAATTCCTGAATTTATCGCACGTGCGAAAGATAAAAACGATCCGTTCAGACTTATGGGATTTGGTCACCGCGTCTATAAAAATTATGACCCGCGTGCAAAAATCATGCAAAAGACATGTCATGAAGTATTGACGGAACTCGGCATTAAAGACGATCCTCTTCTCGACATTGCTATGGAACTCGAACATATCGCTCTCCATGACGAATATTTCATCGAGAAAAAGCTTTACCCGAATGTCGATTTTTATTCCGGTATTACTTTGAAAGCCTTGGGCTTCCCGACCGATATGTTCACAGTTCTGTTTGCTTTGGCACGTTGTGTCGGCTGGGTTGCTCAATGGAAAGAAATGATTGAAGATCCGGCACAGAAAATTGGTCGTCCGCGTCAGCTCTATACCGGTGCTGCACGCCGCGAATATGTACCGCTGGACAAACGCAAATAATTTGCTACAGAAATATTAAATTTCCAGAAAAACAAAAATTAAAACCCCGTCACAAATTTTATGGCGGGGTTATTTCTTGTTCAAATATCACTTTCGCGATCGAGATAACATTCACGAACAACGCCTGCCCGCATTGTTATCCTTGGTCAATTCCATAAACCCGCACGACCGAGCCAACCGACATACCGATATTCCGATATAATTTGCCGGTTACAACCGGCGCAAGACGGGTCTTCAGCCGGTTGCTCCATTCGGGCTATAGACCGAGCCTATAGTCGAATTGGGTAATGCGTTTATTTATTACTCTTTATTGAGCGGTGTAACCGCCATCAATAACCAGTTCCGAACCGGTGACAAAACCGGATTCATCGGAAGCAAGATAGAGAATGCCATAAGCAATATCGTCCGGTACACCTAATTTTCCAATCGGGTGTAGAGCTGTTAAGGCTGCTTTTCTTTCCTCAACATCGCCGCTTTCTTTGGCACTTTCTTCAACCATGGGTGTCCAGATATAGCCCGGATGAACCGAATTCACACGAATTCCATAGCCCGATTTTGCGCAATGCAATGCGGCAGACTTGGTGAATAGACGAACCCCGCCCTTACTTGCGTTATAAGCAGCAAGCGTTGGATCTCCAACCAATCCTTCGATAGAAGAGAGGTTGATGATCGAACCGCTCTTCTGGTTTTTCATGACGCGGATCGCTTCTCTTGTACCCAGAAATACGGCATCAAGGTTGATCGATTGCAGAAAGCGCCATTTTTCCAACGTTTCGTCTTCTGCAGAAGCCGAGTGTCCGACACCCGCATTATTGACCAGAATATCCAGTTTCCCGAATAGATTGACGGTTTCATCGACGACTTTTTTCCATTGCTGTTCATTGGCAACGTCGTGTTTCATATATTTTGCAATGCCGCCGGCTTTGTTAATTTCTGCTTCGACTTTCTTGCCTTGGACTTCATCAAGATCGGTCAAAACGACTTTTGCACCTTCTTTAGCCAGAAGACGTGACGTCGCCTCGCCCAAACCTTTTGCGCCACCGGTAACGATCGCTACTTTATCTTTCACCCGCATAATAAATTCTCCTCATGCCTATATTTTCTTGCTATTACATTTTAATAGCAATCACATATCGGTATCAGATGAAATGATTATCTTACAATTGTCAACCGTTCTGCGGCACGTGTAATTGCTGTATAAAGCCAGCGTTCGCGCGTATCGCGAAATGCAAAACTTTCATCAAACAATACAACATTATCCCATTGCGAGCCTTGGGCTTTATGGACGGTCAACGCATAGCCGTAATCGAAATCGTCATAACGGCGCTTCATTTGCCAGGAAATCTCGCTTTCAGGATCGTCAAAAACTGCTTTTAATAATTTTATTTTTGCAACACCGCGATCGTCATCTTCCGGTGTAATAAGCAAACTGATACCGGGTTTGATTGTTTCCTTCGAGGCTGTCATGACTTTCCATAACGAGCCATTCAACAGCCCCTTTGCGGGATCATTGCGCAAGCAAACAAGTTTATCACCTGCTTGCGGGTAATCGGCCGAAAAACCTTTAAGCTCCCGCAACCGTTTATTATAAAGCCGTCTCGTCCGGTTAATGCCAACCAGCACCTGATCGGCTTCAAGAACCAATTGCTGATCCACTTGCTTTCGGGTAATTACCTTGGCACTACCGTAATCACCATAATCAATATTGCGGCCTTCCCGAACATCCATAGCCAGACGGATAATCGGATTATCCCGTGCCTGACGGTGTATTTCCGTCAAAAGAAAATCCGGCTCGTGCTCGGTAAAAAAACCGCCACCTGATATTGGTGGCAATTGACCGGGGTCACCCAATACGAGGATAGGCGTTCCAAAGCTCATCAGATCACGCCCCAATTGTTCATCGACCATCGAACATTCGTCAATGACAACGAGCTTGGCTTGAGCAATGGGACTCTGCCGATTGAGCGAAAACATCGGAGCCATCGAAGTTTTTCCGGTGGTTTCGTCTGCCACTTCTTCTTCACCGCGTGGACGATATATCAAAGAATGGATGGTTCGCGCATTCGTAGCACCCTTCGAGCGCAAAACTTGCGCCGCTTTACCTGTAAAGGCAGCAAATTGAACCGTACCATCAACACTTTCGGCAAAATAGCGGGCGAGCGTTGTTTTGCCTGTTCCCGCATATCCGAACAAACGAAAAAGCTGCGACTGACCATTCTTGAGCCAAGCCGATACTTTTGTAAGCGCTTTATCCTGTTCCGGTGAGAATTGCATGATTTAACCAAACAGGATTCGACGATCAAGGGCAAGTTAATTATAGTCCTGTTACCATAGAATATTCGTGTTTTTACGGGAGGTACACATGCCGCATACCGGTTTTTGCGATCGTTTCAAAATAGATATTCCGCTTATTCAAGCTCCGATGGCCGGCGTTTCAACGCCCGAATTGGCAGCGAAAATCTGTAATAGCGGCGCAATCGGTTCACTCGGTTTGGGGGCATCATCTGCTGAAATCGCATATAAAGCAATCGAAAGCTTGAAAAAAGCGACAACGCAGCCTTTCAATGTCAATTTTTTCTGCCATAAGCCTGCGCTGATCGCAAAACAAGTTGAAGAAAACTGGCTACAACGTTTGAGCCCTCTGTTTCAAAAATTCAACGGCCAACAGCCCGCGAGCCTGCGGGAAATCTATACAAGTTTTTATTCCAATGATGAACTTTTCACACTCGTTATGAAAGAAAAGCCGGCAATTGTGAGTTTTCATTTCGGTCTACCGCAACCGGAAAAAATCAATGCTATGAAAAGTGCCGGAATCTTTTTGCTTGCAACCGCCACCAACCTTGACGAGGCTTTGGCAATCGAACATGCCGGTTTCAATGCGATTATCGCCCAAGGTTACGAGGCCGGTGGCCATCGCGGAATATTTGATGAAAACTCTGTCGATCAATGCCTTTCGCTTGCACCACTTTTAAAGATCATTCGTAAAAATGTTTCTATTCCGGTCATTGCCGCCGGAGGCATCATGGACGGGCGTGACATCGCAGCCTTTATAAAACTCGGTGCCAGTGCTGTACAAATGGGTACGGCCTTCATCGGCTGTCCGCAATCGCAAGCCGATAGCGGCTATAGACAAACTCTCACAAGCAACTCGGCCTATCATACGGTGATGACCCGCGCATTTTCCGGAAGACCGGCGCGTGCACTTGATAATGCTTTTGTTGAATTTACCCGAAACGTTCCGAATAAGGAGGTTCCCCCCTATCCTTTTGCCTATGATGCAGCAAAGCAACTTGCAAAACTTGCGGCAGATAAACAGAACTTTCAATTTGGCGCTTATTGGGCCGGACAAGGAGCCCCGTTTTCACGCCCGATGGATGCAGGCGAACTCGTTGATTGTCTAAAAAAAGAATATTATCAGGCAATACAATCTGCTGAATAAAAATCCGGTTTAATAAAAAGCCACCGGCATTTTACCGGTGGCCTTCTATCGAGCCTCATTACATACCGTCCGGCCCTCTATTCATGGCGGAAACACCTGTCCGGCAAATTTCAACCAGTCCCAATGGCCCCATAATTGCAATGAATTGATCGACTTTCGCAGTGCGTCCGGTAATTTCAAAAATGAAATGTTCAACTGTGGCGTCAATTACTTTGGCATGGAAAGCGTCTGCCAAACGTAAGGCTTCAACCCGATCAGCGCCTTCACCAGCGACTTTGATAAGTGCGAGTTCCCGTTCAATCGGAGCATCCTGACCCTGCTCGCGAGCGCGAAGTGTGAGGTCGACCACTCTGTGAACAGGAACAATGCGTTCCAATTGGTGGCGAATTTGATCGAGCACCTGAGGGGTTGCCCTTGTTACAACGGTAATGCGGGATAACCGCTGCTCATGTTCTGTTTCGGAAACCGTCAAACTTTCAATATTATAACCGCGCCCTGAAAACAATCCGATAACACGGGCAAGCACACCCGGTTCGTTGTCAACCAGAACCGCAAGCATATGGGTTTCCATCGGGTCATTATCCGGCTCGATAAAATAAGCTGAGCCAAAACTTAAATTCTGTGCATTCATCATCCTATTCCTTATACGAGCGAGCGACCTTTTGCATCTATGGCGTTCCGGACTGCTTCATCATTTGCTTCATCGGGAAGCAGCATATCGTTATGAGCACGACCGGAAGGTATCATCGGGAAACAATTTTCCAGTTTAGCAACAATGCAATCAAACAAAACCGGTTTGTCACATTCAAGCATTTCAACGATTTTATCATCGAGTTCCTCAGGTTTGGAACATCTGATGCCGACAGCTCCATAAGCCTCGGCAAGTTTTACAAAATCGGGCATAGCATCTGTATAGGAATTGGAGAGCCTGTTTCCATGAAGCAATTGTTGCCACTGACGAACCATTCCCATGTAATGGTTGTTCAAAATAAACACCTTGACCGGCGTCTTGTGTTGCATAGCCGTTGCCAATTCCTGAATATTCATTTGAATGGATGCATCACCGGCCACACATATAACAAGTGCATCAGGATGGGCAATCTGAACGCCAATCGACGCGGGGAAACCATAGCCCATTGTGCCCAATCCGCCGGATGTCATGAAGTGGCGCGGCTCCTCGAAACCATAATATTGCGCTGTCCACATCTGGTGTTGACCGACTTCGGTCGTGATATAGGCGTTCTTTTCTTTCGTCAGCTCGTATAGCCGCTTTATTGCATATTGCGGCATAATGACATCGGATCTGTGTTTATAGGCAAGCGAGTTGCGTGCTCTCCAATGATTGATCTGATCCCACCAGGCTTTTCTTGTTTCTTTATCAGGAACCGGCTTCAGAGCACGCAAATTCCGTGTCATATTTTCCAGAACATGGGCAACGTCACCAACAATCGGCACTTCGACTTTGACAATCTTGTTGATTGAAGAGGGGTCTATATCAACATGGATTTTACGCGCATTGGGCGCAAAAGCGTCAAGCCGCCCTGTAATACGATCATCAAAGCGCGCACCGATTGCCAACATAACGTCGCACTCATGCATTGTCATATTGGCCTCATAAGTGCCATGCATTCCGAGCATACCCAACCAGTTTTTCCCTGATGCCGGATAGGCTCCAAGCCCCATAAGCGTCGAAGTGATCGGAAAATCTCCGAGCGCAACAAGCTCGCGCAACAGGCGCACGGCGTCGCTTCCGGAAGATATTACCCCGCCGCCCGTATAAATAACCGGTTTTTTGGCTTCCGCAAGCATTCTGACTGCATATTCGATTGCTTTGCTGTTGCCATCCAATTGCGGTCGATAACTTTGACGCGGCATAGATCGGGGTGCGGTATAAACTCCGGAGGCAAATTGAACATCCTTCGGAATATCAATGAGAACAGGACCCGGACGCCCCGTCTGCGCTATATAGAATGCCTCGTGAATAATGCGAGACAGATCATTTACATCCTTGACCAGCCAATTATGTTTTGTACACGGGCGGGTAATTCCGACAGTATCGGCTTCCTGAAAACCGTCTGTACCGATCAAGGTTGTCGGAACCTGACCTGAAAAACATACAAGCGGTATCGAATCCATCAACGCGTCCTGAAGTGCTGTCACCGTATTCGTAGCACCCGGCCCTGACGTGACCAACATAACACCGACTTTACCGGTGCTGCGGGCATAACCTTCCGCTGCATGTCCGGCAGCTTGTTCATGACGAACGAGTATATGCTCGAATGAATTCTGTTGATAAATCTCGTCAAAAATCGGGAGCACCGCTCCCCCCGGATAACCAAAAACACGCTCCACCCCTTGGTCGATAAGTGCCTGCACGACCATTTCCGCACCAGACATTGTTTTTCCATCGAAACTGTCTTTTGGTTTTGGTTCTTCTGTCATTTTTCCTACTCGCCAACTGAATTCATTGAGGTAATAAAAAAGGCCCCCAAGGGAGCCTGTTTCGCGTATGAGTGGCTATAAGCCGAATGGTTACACCATTTGCCCCATACGCGTTCGCACTACTAGAATAATCTGTTTCATGGGTGAAACATTATTATGGAGAAAACAGCTCGTCAATCCAAAAATTTCAATTTTTTAAGCAAAACAGGAAGTTTATGAAGCTGAACTTGAAAGCTCATAAAATTGAGCCGATCAGACAGTTTCAGTGAAAAGTAAAAATTGTTGAAGTTTGACGGCAAGTTGAACCGGAAACACAAGTCTGCTTTCAAGTGTCGTTTTGGCCTTGAAATGACGGAATTGGTTGACGTCGGCAGATTTTAAAAAATTTATCCGGATCTTGAACCGTCTACTCCACACGGGTTTATATTTTTTCAATTCCAATTGATTTCAAATGACTGCTTTGGGCAACATTACCGCCGAGAGACGATCGGAAGTTTCAAGCCCTCTTCGTCTTAACCCTGTACAAGGCCTCGACATTCCCGATAGTGAAGAAATCGGAAATCCGGATTTTTGCCCATTAAACAATAATCATAAAACGAATTTTTATAGCTTGGAAAACCGCTTTTTCAATAAAACTCAGGATTGCTTGCGAGCAATAAACAAATGCCCGTTTACAGGTTCGCCCTGCTCGGCACGCACAATGATGTTATTGATACTCACACAATTCATGCCGTATTTTTTCAGTTCCCTGCTGATATAGGCTTCATCATGCGCAAAGCGTTGATGGGAACCGACTTTATAGTCGAGACCATTAAACTCGTTTTGGGCAAGAGTTTCAGTTGAAAATCCGAAAACGCCGTTTTTGGAGAGTCGGCAAGCAACTTTGTCAAAGAAAATATCAATGTCCCCCATATAAGGAAGGACATCGGTAGCTACAATCAAATCCCATTGACCGGACGAACGGCTCACAAATTCCACTACATCTCCCACAAACAAATGTTGGTAATCACCCTTTTCGTGGGCTATTTCAATCATGTTTTCCGAAAGATCAACACCGGTTTTTTCATTTGCCAGATCATCAAGCGCATCGGCAGAAAGTCCTGTTCCACAACCGAGATCAAGCATTTTCTCATATTTCACGTCGGGAAAGTTTTTTATCAATTGTTCGCGCAATTGCAGCGGAACATCGTAACCCAATTGGTCGACAAGAATATAATCGAACATATCGGCATTCTGATCGAACAGAGTTGCAACATAAGCCTTGGGGGCTGTTTTCGGTGTCTCGCCGCGGTTGATAGAAGCAAGCCTTACTTTTATCCCGCCATGATCTTCCGGATCCGCTTCGAGTGCCTTTTTGTAAGCTTCGGCCGCTTTATCGAAATCACCCTGTTTTTCAAGCGATAATCCCAAATTATAAAAATGTTCCAATCTGGATTTATTCGTCTTGTCCAATTTCTTTTCTTCTTTCCGATAAATGACGGGCAATAATGGTACAAACCATCAACTGTATCTGATGGAACAACATAAGCGGTAACACAATAGCTCCGATTGCTCCGCCCGACCCCGCAAAAATAGCGTTCGCCATAGGTGCGCCACTTGCCAAACTTTTTTTCGACCCACAAAACGTAATTGTAATACAGTCTTTCTCGTTAAAGCCTAAAAGTTTGGAGCCATACCAGGTTATCGCAAGCACGATAGCAAGCAAAACCACGTCGATAACCACCATCACGATAAGGTCATGCCAACTTGTCGTATGCCACAATCCGCTTGTTGTAGCCTCGCTAAATGCAAGATAGACAACCAGAATGATCGACCCTCTATCGACAAGCGAAGTCAAAGATTTGTGCCGGATAATAAAATTGCCTATCCACTTTTGGCAAATTTGCCCAAGTACAAATGGAATAAGCAACTGTACCATAATACTTTCAAAAGCAGTTGCCGATATTGCAGCTTTACCACCGCCCGCAGAAAACAACAAACCGACGAGAAGTGGTGTCAAAAACATGCCGAAGATATTGGATGCCGAAGCAGAAACAATTGCGGCGGGGATGTTGCCACCCGCAATAGATGTAAAAGCGATTGATGATTGCACCGTTGAAGGTAACACACATAAATAGAGGATACCGGCATAGAAAGCCGATTCTTTCAGTCCCGGAACAATTGCCCCTGCAACAATACCCAGAACGGGAAAAAGAACAAAGGTTGCAAGGAAGACCGTCAGATGAAGCCGCCAATGAACAATACCTGCGAGAACTGCGTGCCATGGCAATTTCGCGCCATGCAAGAAGAATAACAAGCCCACAAAAAATTGCGTCAGCAACGAAAACCACTCTGCGGCTTTGCCTGAAACAGGTGCGATGCTGGCAATAATAATGGCCAGAATAAGTGCGCTTAAAAATTTGTCGGGCAAAAACTTCATTGTCGTTATTCTTCTTGAAAAACGAAGGCACAAAATCGGGAAAATAGCGCCATCCCTATCCGGCTTCTATAGTTGTTCAGGCAAAGACAAAGGAACAAGATTATTTTTGAACCTTTGCGCATTGTCATAATAATGGGAGGCGGATGCTTTTATACCCTCGATTTCCTTATCCGTCAGGTTTCTCACAACACGTGCCGGATTGCCGAGAATAAGTGATCGAGGTGGAAACTGTTTTCCTTCGGTAACGAGTGCACCGGCGCCAACAATTGACTCTTCCCAAATAATGGCGCGGTTCATGATGATTGCCCCCATCCCGATCAGACTTCCGTCACCGATGGTGCAACCATGAAGAAGGGCTTTATGGCCGATCGTACAATTCTTGCCGATTGAAACAGGAATTCCCGCGTCCGTATGAATAACCGACAAATCCTGTATATTGGTTCCCTCGCCGATTATTATCACGTCGTTGTCACCCCTTAAAACACTGCCAAACCAGACACTTGAGCGCGGTTTTAAAGTGACTTTTCCAATAACTTCGGCACTTTTCGCAACCCAGGTTGCGCCCGTGTCTTCAATTACAGGATCAATGCCTTCAAGCCGATAGAAAGCCATTTGCGTTCCCCTTCACAGGTAAATATTATTAAACTGAAGGTTTTGTTTTTATCATATTATTCAGCCGATCATTCGCCTGAACAGTTAAATTTGCCGTAACAATAAGCGATCCATCGTCTTCCGGCTTTTTTTCAAGGACTTCACCATTATTGTAAAGCCAATCGAGCAAACCATATTCGGCCGGTTTGAGGACGATCCGGCGTTTGACCATTTCACCCGAAATCTGTTTTTCAATCATGCCGAGAAGTTTGTCAATGCCTGCTCCGGTCAAAGCAGAGACCGTTACAACCGGATTAAGAGAAGCGCGTGCTGAATCCTCAAGTGCTGCCCGCGAAACGTCATCCAGTAAATCGACTTTATTCCAGACTTCTATGATATGGTCAGGATTGTCGATATTGACGCCGAGGCTTGAAAGAATGTTCAACACATCCTGAGCATGGGCGTGGTTATCAACGTCCGACATATCCCTTACATGAAGAATAAGATCGGCTTCAACGACTTCTTCCAACGTTGCTCTGAATGCTGCAACCAGATGGGTCGGCAAGTCGGAGATGAATCCGACCGTATCGGACAACATCACTGTCTGTTCATGTGGCAGAATAATTTTGCGCAATGTCGGATCGAGTGTCGCAAATAACATGTCTTTTGCGAGCACATCGGCCCCCGTCAAACGATTGAACAGTGTCGATTTGCCGGCATTTGTATAACCGACAAGAGCGACAACAGGATAAGGCACTTTTTTTCTTTTCGCACGATGAAGGGCGCGCGTTCTGACAACCGTATCAAGCTCGCGCTTGATGCGTACAATTTTACTCTGCAGGATACGCCTATCCGATTCAATTTGCGTTTCGCCCGGTCCGCCCAGAAAGCCGCTACCACCGCGTTGCCTTTCAAGGTGCGTCCAGCTTCTGACCAATCGGCCTTTCTGGTAATTGAGGTGGGCAAGTTCCACCTGAAGAACGCCTTCTTTGGTTCTTGCCCTGTCACCGAATATCTCAAGAATGAGTGCGGTGCGGTCGATGACTTTGCAACTCCACTCTTTTTCGAGGTTACGTTGCTGGATCGGCGTCAGGGAGGAGTCAATAATGGTTAATTCAACATCTTTTTCCGCAATGATTTTTCCGATTTCGGCGACTTTTCCTTGTCCCAAAAGAGTTGCCGGACGCGGTTTATCAATATTTACAGAAAGTTTTTCAACCACTTGTAACCGGATAGCTTCGGCAAGCCCTACGGCTTCGTCAATGCGCGAACGTGTTGAAGCTTCATAGGTTTTTTGGGCATTTTCCCGTTCATAAATCACGGGAACAATGACAATTGCACGCGTTGCTACAGTTTGTCTCGAAATAAGCTTATGAGCCTTGTCATCATCCGTCATGACGCGTCAACCGATTGACAGGCCGGAAAACGGCAATGCCCCATCTTTTCAAGCCTATACTCTTTTTCAAACAAAACACCTTCCCGACCGGAATAAATGTCGCTTATTCGATGTCTTCTTCGTCATCAAACATTTGCACCGGCTGGCTGGGCATAATCGTGGATATGGCATGTTTATAAACCAGCTGCGAATGTCCGTCACGTCGAAGCAACACACAAAAATTGTCGAATGATGTTACTATGCCTGTAAGCTTGACCCCATTAACCAAAAAGATTGTGAGAGAAATCTTCTGTTTACGCACTGCATTCAAAAATAGATCCTGCAGGTGCTGCGATCGTTCCGTCATTGTTCTTATACCTATATTTCGAACCGCAAAAATTCTGTTCTGTTCATATCGAACAAAAAACCATCGATTGTCAATGTGAAACTACAACCGCTCCCACAGCTTTAAGTAGAACACCGTATCAAGCTGTTCACGGTTTCCGGGCTATCATCATGGTAATAGGAAGAGCGTTGCGCCAGACATGGAAATGACCTAAAGGAGCCGCTTCCGAAAGTGCCAAATGAATAAGTCGCGCATTCAATTTCGGCGCCTCGGCGGCAAGAATTGCAGCGGTTTCAAGGGTGACAGCATTGACCACCATCCGACCGCCCTTTTTCAAACTCTGCCAGCATCGACTGAACAGATCGGGATGGGTAAAACCGCCACCGATAAAAATGGCATCAGGGGGTTCAAGTCCATCAAAACAAAACGGCGCTTCGCCTTTTATCAAATGAAGCCCGATAACACCAAAGTGATCGGCGTTTTTTAAAATAATATCCTGCCGTCTGGCATTTCTTTCGATTGCATAGGCACGGGAACCTTTTGTTCCACGCAGCCATTCGATTGAAATAGAGCCGCTTCCCGCCCCGACATCCCAGAGAACTTCCCCCCACCTTGGCGCAAGATGTGCCATGGTGACCGCACGAATGTCCTGTTTCGTTAATTGCCCGTCATTAAAAAACGCACTATCTGCCAAGCCGGAACAGCACGAATATCCTGCATCGGCATTATCCGCTTTGCAATCAACCGCCACAAGGTTGAGATTTTCGCAGTCTTCGAGACTGAACGTATCGGCGTTTTGCGAACGGATACGCTGTTTCGTTCCCGCGAGATGTTCCATAACCACCATGGTGCTCGCACCAAAACCTTGTTCAGTTAATATTTTCGCAAGTGCTGAAGGACTTTCGCCATTTTCGGAAAGGATGATAAACCGGCTGTGAGGCTGTAAATGTGGTACAATCGAGCGGATGGGACGACCGTTAACCGAAAGGCAAATGACATCCTGTAATGCCCAGCCAAGATGCGCAGCAGCCAAAGAAAATGATGACGGATGAGGCAAAACCAGAACCTCGTCAACGGGTAGATAACGTAAAAGAGTAGCACCTACCCCGAAAAACATGGGGTCTCCGCTAGCCAATACAACAATATTTTTCCCTTTGAGCGAAAGTATCTCGTCTATCCCTTTCAAAAAAGGAGTCGGCCAGACTTTCAACTCCGCTTGCAGATTGTCCGGTAAAAAATCGAGATGTCGCTTGCCACCGAAAATATGCGTAGCGCCAATGATGATTTCTTGTTGGCGGTGAGTGAGACCATCCCAACCATCATCACCGATACCTATAATTTTAAGCCAAGGTTTTTTGTTCATTCACGTTGATCGGTCAGCTATTTGTTCCTATTTAGTTTTATTAGATTCCGCACGGTTGAAGAGCAAGCAAAATGATGAATTCCCCCGCCACCGAGATTGAAAACAAGATTAAAGCCGTTCAAGACAGGAGATATGCCTGTCCGGGATTGTTTCGCATGCCCGCTGCCAATGACGGCGGCATTTGCCGGATAAAGCTTCCACTCGGTTGTGTGACAAGCGACCAATTGAATGGTTTGGCTGATGCTGTAGATGCGTTTTCAACCGGTTTTATCGAGCTTACGACGAGAGCAAATCTTCAAATTCGGGCTGTTGAAAAAAATAATGAACAAAAGCTGATCGACAAACTGCTTAAGCTCGGCCTTGGTCCCTTAACGCCGGAAGGAGATGATATTCGCAATGTCATGGTTGCACCAACTGCCGGCATAGATGTGGATATGTCATGCGACACAACAAAATTGGGAAAAGAACTTCTGGAAATGTTGCAACTTGAAAAAGAGTTTGCGGTTCTGTCTCCCAAATTTTCTTTTCTGATTAATGGCGGAGAAACCACTCGCGTTCTCGACCACATTGCCGATATATGGCTCTCTGCCCTACCCGATGGTAAAACTTATAATTTCGGTTTTGCTTCATCCGCTCTTGATAATCAAAAACAGAATTCCAATGCCGTCGGAAATATCAGCGCTTGTCACGCTTTGGAATTTATCCGCTCTGCACTCGAAGCATTCATTGCCGTGTCCAGAACAAATCCGTCAATCAGCCGGATGAAACATCTCTGTTCCGGTTCCACATTCAAGGCGTTTTTAACCGATCTATCCAATCGCTTCGGCGGTGAAATTTCCAAACCTGTGTTTTCAAGCAACAGAAACAACGCCAAATCAACACTCGCCGGAATTTTCCCCCAAAAGCAGGAAGGACTTTTTTACGTCGGAGCGCGGCCGGAACTTGGCCGCCTGACATCTGGCGCATTGCGCGAAATTGCTGAACTTGGCGAAAAACGGAATATCGCCACGCCGGTGCGCCTTACCCACCATCAGGGAATAATCATATCCGATTGTTCCAAGACGGAAGCCGAATCTGTAAAAAATGAACTTTCGCGAATAGGCCTTGCGACAGATGAAAACAGTCCGGCACTCTATGTTTATTGTTGCGCCGGTGCGCCATTTTGCCGTTCCGCACTGTCAGACGTTCAGCGCGACGGAAAATACCTTGTCGATCATCTCTCATCTTCGCAAAACGCTTCTATACATTTAACCGCGTGCCCGAAATCATGCGTAGCAACGGTCGCTTTTCCCTTTACTTTACTGGCTGTCAAAGATGGCGTTTACAATCTCTATCAGGCAGATTCGGGGCAGAAAACCAAATTCGGAAAACTTTTATTCGAGAATGCGGGCATATCCGATATTGTGCGCTATATAGAACAATCGAAAAACGAAACACAAAATAAAAAGGCGCAGGTGAATGCTTGATTACATCAAAGACGGTCAGGAAATATATAATCGTTCTTTTGCAACGATCCGTTCGGAAGCGGATCTTAGCACTGTACCGGCCGATCTTGAAAAAGTGGTTGTCCGCGTCATCCATGCCTGCGGCATGATTGATATTGTCAAGGATATAGCATTTTCAGACCATGCCGGCATTGTCGGCAGAACAGCACTTGATGGTGGTGCTGCAATATTATGCGATGCTAAAATGGTTGCCGAA
This sequence comes from Bartonella sp. B10834G3, assembly GCF_016102505.1. Taxonomy (NCBI): domain Bacteria; kingdom Pseudomonadati; phylum Pseudomonadota; class Alphaproteobacteria; order Hyphomicrobiales; family Bartonellaceae; genus Bartonella; species Bartonella sp. B10834G3. Next base: position 280,090 of record NZ_JACFOM010000002.1, on the reverse strand, counting down.
GGCGTTACAAGAAAACGCTTGCCGGCGAATAATCGCGTGATCTGCACACTTGACGACGAGACTGTGCCTGCTCACGCGAAAGAAATTCACAATACGCGCTCGGCCGCTGCGGTCGAGCTTTGGAAACCTTATCTGTCAAATGCTGTGGTGGTTATAGGAAACGCACCGACCGCGCTCTTCCATCTTCTTAACTTGATTGAACAAGGCTTTGATAAACCGAAGTTAATTATTGGTTGTCCAGTAGGGTTTGTAGGTGCAAAAGAATCGAAAATAGCTCTGTCGACGAACAAATTTTCTATTCCCTATATTGTTGTCCATGGAAGGCGCGGCGGTAGTGCTATGGCTGCGGCTGCAATCAATGCTTTGGCGAGTGAACGCGAATGAGCGATCAAAAAGCAAAGCTTGTCGGTGTCGGCGTTGGTCCCGGCGATCCTGAACTTATCACTGTCAAAGGTGTGAAGGCCATACAGTCGGCCGATGTCATCATCTATCACGAAACAGATTCGCATAATAGCAACGCACTCAAAATAGCAAGTCGCTGGATTTCTCCCTCGGCAATCCTTCAACCCCTGACTTATCCGGTAACCGTACAATCGGATAGCAGTTCTGACGACTATAAGGAAAAGCTGAACGATTTTTATAAGAAATCAGAACAACTTATTGAAACCTATTTAAAAAATGGAAAATTCGTTGTTGTTTTAGCCGAAGGCGACCCACTTTTTTATAGCTCTTTCATGTATATTTATGACCGGCTTGGGAAAAGCTATAAAACAGAAATCATTGCGGGTATTTCGTCTGTTTTCGGTGCAGCATCGGTTCTTCAGGTACCATTATGCTACCGCAATCAAAGTTTCACCGTCTTGTCGGGTGTTCTCGAAAAACAACAGCTTATTGAGCGCCTCAAAAACGGCGATGCTTTTGCCATTCTGAAAGTCGGTCGCAATGTCGAAAAAATTCGACAAGCGCTCGCAGAAACGGGATTGATCGAACGTGCTCTATACATTGAACGGGCTACGATGGAAAACCAAAAGATCATTCCGCTTAATGAAGTCGCCAGTGAACAGGCGCCATATTTTTCGCTTATCTTGATACCGGGGCAATCGCATCAGAAAAAAGGTTGATATTATTGTTTAACGATTCTTCCCAACATATTGCGATATTTGTTTTTTCTGACTTCTCTTCTCAACACGCAATGGCGATAGGCGAAGATTTCAGGAACGCCACAATTTATCGGACAAGTCGCGTTAAACATAGCGGATTTGTGCTTACAGAAAATATCTCCGATGAAATCAGGCACGCGTTCAAGTCCGGTCGGCCGGTTGTCGCATTCTGCGCCTGCGGAATCGTTATTCGCATTCTCGCCCCGCTATTGAAGGACAAATTCGATGAACCACCGGTTTTGTGTATTGCCGAGGATGGTTCGTCCATTGTACCGCTTTTGGGAGGGAACGCCGGAGCCAACGAACTCGCCGGTGAATTGGCTGATATTCTTCACGGACACGCGGCAATTACCACAAGTGGATATTTGCGTTTCGGGTTAAATCTGCTTTTGCCTCCTGCCGATCTCGAACTTGTCAATAAAGAAGATGCTGCAAGTTTCATTTCATCGCTTTTAAACGGACAAAAAGTCGCGTTGGTCGGGGACCATCAATGGTTTCATACCGGTTCGCTGCCTCTGGTCAATGATGCGCCATTAAAAATCGTCATTGATGACGTGAATAAAGAACAGAATGGCTTCCCGACAAAATTGGTTTACCGGAAACGGGAAGAACATGTCTCTTTACCAGCGCAAGAGCGTGGACTGCTTACAATCATCGGCCTTGGATCGGGAAGCTCCGAAGGCATAACTCTTTCTGCACAGAATGCGTTGAAAGAAGCGACAGACGTGTTCGGCTATGAATATTATTTAAAATTGGCCGCTCCGTTTCTGACAAACCAGATTGTCCACGCAAGCGACAACCGCGAGGAATTGGCACGGGCAAAAGCCGCACTTGATCTTGCAGCAACAGGCAAAAAAATTGCGATGATCTCATCGGGAGACCCCGGAATATTTGCAATGGCTGCTGCCGTTTTTGAAACATTGGATCAACATTATTCACCGCTCTGGAATAATGTCGACGTGAGAGTAGAACCGGGCATTACTGCCGCACAATCCGCTGCAGCACGTTTTGGAGCACCACTTGGACATGATTTTGCGGTGATTTCGCTGTCGGATAATCTCAAGCCATGGAAGATTATAGAAAAACGGATTATTTCTGCAATAGAAGCCGATCTGGTTCTTGCTCTTTATAATCCTGTCTCGCGGGCGCGCCCTACAAAAATAATGGATGTCATCGACATGCTTAAAGCACATTGCGGGGCGGAAAGATTAATCATGATTGGCACCGATATTGGCCGAAGTGGCGAGCAAACGTTGATTACGACGCTCGCCAATGTAAACGTTCAGGATATAACAAGCCGTTCTGTTGTCATTATCGGTTCAAGTCAGACACGAAAATTTACACAATCCGGTAAGACGTGGAGTTATACTCCTCGATCATATCCCATCCCGAAGGAATAAACAGGCTTAATTTTAGTAGAGCGATTGTCCGGAAGAAGCTGTTGCTTGCGACCGCTTTTTATTACCGGACGACACGTTGGTTGCAGAAGTGGCTTTCCGCGTGGTTTTAACGACCGTGTTTTCGGTACGACCAGGTGAAACTGTCTTGGCTGATGCTGCTTGTGCTTCTGCTGCTATCTGGTCAGCACTTTTCGGAGATGTATCTATAACCGATTTCACGACACCTCCTGCACTGACAGTGCAGACCGCGTCACGTAAATCGACTTTCAAGATCACTTGTGTCGATCCATCGCCGGGTTTGCGAGAATCAACCGCTTTGATAACCCGTGTCGGTAAAAAGTATTTATTTGCCGCGCTGTTGATACACGCTTGTGCAAGATCGGGTGCAACGCTCCGTGCCGACGAGGTGAATGACGGAAATTTCGGCGCCGGATTGCTTGCTATAGGGGTAACCAAAGCATTTGTTGAAGCCGTCGATTTTGTCGTCGAGGTTGTAGTACATCCCGATACAGCAATTGCTAAACCGGCAACAATAAGAAATGATTTCGGGAAAACGCTTGACATACGAACACCTCAGCTTGCGAACACTTCAGCTTGACCAATCGACAACGCTCGCAAAGTTATCGAATTATAATGCCCTTTAACGATTTTTTCTGCCCGCGTCACCACTATAATGAAAAACCATTGTCATCTGATTGTGAAGTGTGTCGGAAGTACCACAATACCTTCATTCCGACATTCGTTTTTCCACGCTTTGACTTCGCGCCCGTTAATAACGAGATCCGGAGCTATTTCATTTAACGGCTCCAACACAAATGCCCTTTTCGTCATCAACGGATGGGGAATATCCAGAGTTTCAGAGTGATAATGGTCGATATTTTCATATGCGAGCACGTCAATATCGAGCGTTCTCGGACCCCATTTGACTTCTCTTAGCCGTCCATATTTTTTTTCAAGATTCAGACAAAACTGCAAAAGCTCTTCCGGAGAGAGGCCGGTCTCGATCTCGCAACAGACATTGACGAATTGATTCTGGTCGGTTTTTCCCCAAGGAGGTGTGCGGTAATAGGAAGAAACCGCTTTCAACCGGATAGCCGGTGCATGCGCCATATCTTCCAGGGCATTGCCAAGTGTTTTGATAACATCTCCGATATTACCGCCAAGTCCGAGCCACGCCCTCTTCCAACCGTTTTCTCGAAGCTCTTCCACATTCGGCTTGTTCATCAGCGTTAATCACTCTCTTCAATATTCAATAATGCATCAACAATTGCCAATGCATCCTTGTTGGCTGTCACATTATGCACCCGAAAAAGTGAAAAACCGGCCTGCCTTAACAGAACCGAAGTTGCAGCGGTTGCAATGTCGCGCATTTTCGGATTGTCGTAGCCTGTTATTGTTCCGAGAAACCTTTTTCGGGAAGTAGCCGCCAATAACGGAAAACCGAACATCCGGAGTTCGTCTGCGCGCTGAAGTAAAGCGAGATTATCGTGATAATTCTTACCGAAGCCAAATCCCGGATCAAGCACGATCGAATTGTCGGGAATTCCGGCCTTCGTGGCTATTTCCAATGATTTATCGAAAAAGAATTTCTGGTCTTCGATCATATCTGGAAGCGGAACGCGTTCGCGCGAATTGTGCATGATGATGATACCGGCCTGCTCTTCGGCAATTATTTCTGCCATCTCCGGATCTTTCTGCAACCCCCATATATCGTTGATTATATGTGCTCCCGCTTTCAAGGCAAGACGCGCCGTTTCGGCGTGATAGGTATCGATTGACAACAGCCCTTTACCCTGCCCGCTCAAACTCTCTACAACAGGTAAAACACGTCTCTGTTCATCATCGCAGCCTATCTCGCCAAATCCCGGTCGGGTGGATTCCCCCCCGACATCTATAATCATGGCTCCGTCATGCAACATTTTATCAGCGTGACGAATAGCATCTTCAAACGAATTGTGTTCGCCACCATCCGAAAATGAATCCGGCGTTACATTCAAAATCCCCATCAATACAGATTTTGTACCAAGGAAAATAGTTTTATTATGTCCAATAGACCAGCTACTTTGCATGTCGTATTTTGCTTGCTTTAAATTTATCCGATTTTGTAGATGCTTTTTTAGCATATTCATGTAAATGTCTAGAACAACTTACGACATTTAACGACAGAGATTAAAATGTTCAAAAAAACTTTTGGTATTTTAACTGCTACATGTATTTTCTTGATACCGTCCTGTTTGACGGCCAATGCGGCCAGAATTTATAAAACTGTCAGCTACTACACTTTATCGGGCACAACCCCTGAACAATTGGATAAAGGACTGGCACATAAAGGCCCCTATCTGAAAAGCACAGGCAGCCATCATCCCGGTGCTACGACAATTTCGTTTGATCCACGCTTGAAACTGGTTCAGGACGGGCGTTATTGCAAGGTTGCTTCTGTCAGTGTCGATGTGCACGCAAAAATGTCTCTGCCACGCTGGAAGCAACGCAGAACCACCAAGTCAATCGAAATGGCACTCGTCTGGGACACTTTGTCCCGCGATATTCAGCGTCACGAAGAAAGCCACATTGTCATTGCGCGAGCCCATGCCTCGCAAATCGAAAGAGCGGTAAAAAGTTTACCCTACAGAACCGATTGCAATCTCTTGAAAGAAGACATTGAAAAAACAACCTATAAAATATTGGCAAACCACGAAAATGCGCAAAAGGAATTTGATCGGGCTGAAGCAGTAAACTTTGAACATCGTTTCATAAATTTGCTCGTTGCAAGGTTGCAGAAACTCGAACAATCGAGAAAATAATTCTCACCCCTGTCGTTCCGGAATATAAACAACAAGACCGTCCAGACTTTCGTCAAGAGTTATCTGGCATGAAAGTCTGGAATTTTCACGTCTGTCATAAGCAAAATCGAGCATATCATCTTCCATCGGGTTCGGGTCTCCGACGCGTGACAACCAGTTCTCATCTATATAAACGTGGCATGTTGCACATGAACACGCTCCGCCACATTCAGCAACGATTCCGGGAACATTATTTCCCAATGCTGCCTCCATCAACGTCAAACCTGATGGGCTATCCACAACAAATTGCTGTTGTTCACGCGTGTTTACGAAACATATCTGTACCAAACCAATCACCCTATCTCATTGTTTCTTCGGATTTTTTTACCGAATTTTCGAGTCTTGACGAAGTTCCGTTAACTTTATCTTAAAACTTTTCAAACTTTAGCCAAGAACGTATTCCTTTCTAATTCCTTAAAGGTTAGGATAGGCAAGCTTTATTGAAAGTACCACCGTCTTTCAATGTGTATAGAGTAAAGAGGCTAAGATGGCACGCAGAACCAAGGCAGAAAAGATTGATGTCGAAGTAGAAGAAGCACTTGAACAGGCTTTAGACTTCAACTTCGATAATGCCCCGACAAAAGACAATGCTGCCCAACCAAACAACGGGCTCATAGATCTTGATGACCTTGCCGAGCAGATAGCGCAAGCGACAGAAGAACTTGCCGCCGAAAATGCTCCGTCTGCGAAACGCAACGGTCCGGCGGGACCGGCTGTTGACGAATCTGTGGCAGAAAGCCTTTTCGGGAAAAAACCGGTGCGCGAATCAACTGGTGGTACGGTTCACGACACACTGATCGCCAATCAGCCTCGCCCTGCCAATGACGACCTCAATCTTGTCGCCGTTCGTGGAACCTATACCAACAAACCATCGCGCATTTATTGGAGCACAACAGCTTTAAGTGCACTTTGGGCAGCCGGTGGTGCTTACGTTGCAAATACATTGGCACCGGCGGGACTTGCCGCATTTGCTACCACTCCTGTCGGTCTTGCGGTGGCTGCGGGAACGGCAGTGCCTATTTTGATGTTCTGGGGATTTGCACAATTATCGAAACGTTCGAGCGAACTCAAGAATATCGCGGCCGCGGTCAGCGATGCTGCATTACGACTAAGCCATCCGCAATCGACAGAGGAACATGCTGTTTCGTTAGGCAAGACGATCCGTCAGGAAGTCGCCGCTATGAACGAAGGCATCGAACGGACGTTGTCGCGTGCGGTAGAACTCGAAGCACTTATTCAGGGTGAAGTACAAAACCTTGAACGCGCTTATACAGAAAACGAATCACGCATTCATAATCTTATCAGCGAATTGAGCACAGAACGCGAGGCGATTCTTGGCCATGCCGATCGTGTACAATCAACCATTCGCGGAACGCAAAACGAGCTGGGCAAGGAATTTAGCCTCATTACCTCCAACATTTCCGCCAATGTTGAAAACGTCACAAAAACACTGACAAAATCACTCCAGCAACAGGGAGAAGATCTCGTTGCGCGCCTTGCCGAAGTCGGCGAAGGTGTCAGTGGTGAACTTGCCGAAAAGTTCCGTCAGACTGCCGAGGAATTGCAAAAACAGAATTCCGAACTCTACAATAATTTAGAGCAAAGCGTGAATAACGCGACCGAACGGCTTGAATCCAACAGTGCGAAAATATCGTCAAGTTTCAATCAGGGGGCCGAGCAAGCAGAACAGCGAGCCGAAGAACTCGGACAGCGGATGCAAGCTGCAACCGAACGCGTATTATCCACGTTCGACGAAAGAATATCCAAGCTGGGCAGCCATGCAAACACATTGTCGGCCGAATTTGACAATGCAACAACAGCAGCTATCGCAGCATTTGAAAAACGCTTGTCCGACGTCGACAAATCGTTGGACGAACGAGGCAACACGATAATCGATTCATTTATTAAACGCGCTCAAGAACTTGAAGAAAACACCGAGAAGCTTGGCGGAGTACTCGATTCACGTGCGTCAGAAATAAATGAGACACTTAAAGCCCGTGCCATTGATATTGCCAATGCGTTCACATCCGGTCGTAATGATTTTCTCACGACTGTTGATGACGGTAAAAAAATACTTGCCGACCAGATAGCCGGTTTGGACATTTCGCTTGGCGATATGCTCAAGAACCGCGCCGAAGCGTTCAAATCACAGATCGCCGAAGGTCGTGAACTCATCACCGAAATGCTGGGTGGCGAGACAGATAAGCTTTCTGCGATTGTAAAAGGCCAGATCGACGTGCTTTCACAACATGTAACCGGTATTGAAGAAGTTATGGTTAAAAATGTTGAAATGCTCGACAAACGTTCGCAAGGCTATGTCGAGGGTATTGAACAACGCACCGGAGCACTACAAGCGGCTATCGAAAAAAGTTTTGAGACAGCCAACGAATTGCTGGATACGCAAACGCGCAATATCGACACCAGAGCTGATGCTTTGAGGGATTCCCTCACCGTCAACAGCTCTGCGCTCAATGAAGTTCTGGCCGATCAAGCGCGTGTACTTGAGGAACGCATTGATTACATCAAGGATGTCATTGCAAAAGGTGATGCAACTTTTAACGAAACCGTCGGCAATCAGGTTTTGAAAGTTCAGGATGCTATTAGCAGCAATAGTGAATCGTTGAAATCTACGTTCACAAACCATCTGGATACTTTGAAAAATCACACCGAAATGCTCGAAAAAGCATTGGCTGTTTCCAATGATTCATTGTTGGCATCCGTCGACGAGCGTATCGGTTCTATGAATAAAAGCCTGACAACAAGCTCCAATACGATAACCGAACGCGCCAGAGAGTTGGAAAACAGCCTTACCACGACCTTGGGCGAAGTCACCCGTTCGTTGGAAGTCCAAAGCAATTTGCTGGGGCAAAGGTCCGATGAACTGAAAAACATTGTGATCGAGAACAATGAAGGCATTACACGTTCATTCTCCGAACAGACGGCGATCCTCGACGAACGCACCCAGACCATGCAAAAAGCATTGGAAGTCGGCGTTCATAATGTCAAAACAACTTTGGAAGATTCTGCTGTCTCTCTCGCGGGAGATTTGCGTGACAATATAGCGGCCGCATCGGAAGTTTTCAGTAATGAAGCTAAAAAGGCTGCCGAGTTGATTTCCCAGTCGAGCGGTAGTCTCGTTACGAATTTGTCGAGCCAAACAGACAAGGCACATTCCTTGCTGACAGAGGCCAATGACAAACTTGTCAATAGCCTTGAAGAGGCAACACAAAAAGCTTCAGACGTTCTTTCGGCGGCCGGTAACGGATTGACAACGTCAATCGCCGAAGAAACTGAAAAAACCCGCAACGTCATCGAAAATTCAAATGAAACATTAAAGGTTTCACTCACCGAAGTGACAGACAAGGCTTCTGCCATGCTCTCCCAATCGGGTAATCAGGTACTTTCCTCTTTCAATGACGAAGCGGCAAAACTCCAATCGACACTTACCAATATGAGTGATGGTATTCTTTCGACATTGAATAGCGAGACAGATAAGGTTCATTCGAGAATTTCCGACATCAGTCAGGAATTTGTCTCGTCCTTTGCCGATGTTGCAGTAAAAGCCGAGGGCGTTCTCACTGCTTCAGGGCAACGTGCTGTAACCAGTCTTACAGAACAGTCGGATAATGTTGGCAAGGCTCTTGCCGAAGCCGGAGATAATATTCTCTCTTCACTCGATTCCAGAATTAATGAAGCAGCAAGCCGTTTCAACGAAGCCGGACAGACATTGACAACAACTTTAGATACGGAAATGTCTCGCGCTGAAGGGATTATCAACCAGCAAGCCGAGCGTTTTAACTCTGTCATCGAAGCTTCAGCCCAGTCCATCGAACAGTCGTTGTCGGAACGTTCTAATCTGCTGAACGAAACGATGCAGCAATTGCAGAATAATATCGGTTATCAATTGAATAGCGTTGGCGAAAACGTCAACAATGTATTCGCCAATGCTTCGAGCCAAATTGCCGGTAATGTTCAGCAACTGGCAAGCGTTGCAGAAAATCTCGGTCAGACAGCTCAGCAAGCCACACAATCAATCGGTAATATGGCCACGCAGTTTAACGACCAACTCAGCTCGGCGACACAAGAAACCGAGCAACGCATGCAGGCGCAGAACGACGCATTACTGAATGCACTGGCACAACGTACGTCGGAAACGCTACAGGCTGTTTCGGGTGCAAAAGATGACTTCCTTGGCAATGTATCCGGTCTACTGGCGCAAATGGATCAATCTGCGCAGAATATCGGTGCCAATGCCAATTCGTTGATCGCTTCGATCCAGAACATTGACGGTCAACTCAGTGAAACGGCAAATGCGTTCTATCAAAACAGCAACCAGATTGCCGAGAATATCAACAATTCCAGCCAGATGCTCAGCAATAATTTCGAGCTTCTACAAGGTTTGTCAGGCAATACTCTCGAACAAATCAACCAGATGTCGCAGAATATCGATCAACATGCGGGTGTTCTCAGTCAGGCAGTTCAAATGCTTGAACAATCCCAGTCGTCGTTCAGCGGCACAGTTGAAGAGAAGCAGAATGCTTTGGCTCAATTGAGCAATGCCTTGATGGCAAAGTCGGAAGAAATCAGTCAAGTTATCGCCCATTATGAAGAAGCAATCGGGGCAGCATTGAAAGAAACCGACCAAAGCACACGCGATTCAGCATTCAGACTGCAACAGAGTCTCAATGAAATGGTGGTCGTTGCTTCTTCAAAATTCTCCAATGCGACTGATGAAATTCGTCACGCCACCCAATCAATCAAGGACGAACTTGAAAAAACAAGCGACAGTTTGAATAACACGATTCGCCAACTGCCGGTACAAACGAGGGAATCTGCAGACCAGATGCGTCATGCGGTAACCGACCAGATCAATGCGTTGCAAGAACTTTCGGTATTGATGCAGCAAACCGCACAAAGCAATAATTTTTCGCGCCCTGCCTCTTCCAGCGCGAATTTAAGGACTGCGGCTCCGTCTTTTGACGAAAAGCCTCGTACAATGCCGATGTTCAAGCAGAATTTCGCTGCAAAGCCGGCCCCTGCTGCTGCAAAGGTAACGACAACACCTCCGGCGAGAGATGGGTGGGTTTCAAACCTGCTGGCTCGCGCATCACGTGGAGATGAACCCGATGTCGCAACACTGACCAAAGTCGAGCAGCCCCGCCCTGCCGATCATGTGATTGAATCGCTGAATTCGCTTTCTGTCGATATTGTCCGCGCGATAGATCATAATGCAGCAGTTCAGCTTTGGGATCATTATCGTCGCGGTCAACGGAACATCTACACACAACGTCTCTACACTTTAAGCGGTCAGAAGACATTCGAGAAAATTCGCCAAAAATATCTCGTTGACAGTGAGTTCCGCCGTTCGGTCAATCAATACATTGCCGATTTTGAAAAATTGTTACGTGATGTTTCGAGAGAAACCGGTGATCGGGAAACGATACGTAAATATCTGACTTCCGATACAGGCAAGGTTTATACAATGCTTGCCCATGCAAGTGGACGCATCCAGTAAGTTGAAAAAAGGGGAGCCTTAGGCTCCCTTTTTTATCTTAGGCTGATCCGGTTAAAATATCGTTTGAACGTTATTCTGGAAGCCGAGAACCGAAACCTTCTCTAATTCGGCACGATCTTCCGCTTTTTTGCGCTCTTGAAAATCCTCAAGCTTCCTGTTTTTTAACGAGATAATCAAGCTCTCTGGTTTTTGGCTAGCAAATTGTGCAGCCGTTCGGCTCCTGAGCACCGGAAATCTGTTTTTTGGAATGCACAAAAATACCTGCGAATCCGAAACCTCCGAAATAAAATATTTTGTTTGAAACCGATGTTCCCGCCGGTTTTCCGGAAGGATGAATATTTATTCTCCAAAAGGCAATTCGACAGTCTTTAATCCGTAAGTGATGGCTTCATCATCTACCCCGCCACTATCCGTATTTTATAGAGGTGTTGGGAAAACTGCGGCTTTAAAATAATAGCGGAAATCTGCCTGCGTAAGCGTGGTATTCGCCTATTCTAACAATATGCACTACGCCACGCTGCCACAGCGAAATCTCCTCCTACCGGCTTTTCGGCCATATCACGAAAAAGCAGGCGCAAGCTCGTTGACCGAGTGGCTTGCAGCATTATGATTTGTGAAACCGGCTAAAACCCCTTGGCTAAATAGACGAAACTGTCCAGTTGACAATATCATTGGTAATTTTTTTGAAAGCATTATCCAGAGCGGCAGCATATTGATTGTTGTTTGTACCCGACACAGGTGAATTGGCTGTGAAAACTTTCTGCGCTTTTATATTACCGTTTCTGTCATCCATAATTTTTACGGCAATCTCAAGGGTCGCCACATTATGCCCATTCATAACATTGACGTCAAATGAACGAATGTCCGAGAGGATTCGATAATTGATAGCCAAGCCGTCTCCCGGACGCCCGACACCACCGAAATGATTGCTATTGTCATAAGCTTGAATGAGACGTGCCTGAACAAGATCGGGAAGACGGTCGCTCCATTGGGCCCGTTTCAGATAGGAAATAGAACCGCCCTGTTTGACAACAATGTCCTGTCCGTCAAGCGCTTTAACAGCATCCGGTTGTTCAACCAGAATTTGTATTTTCGGATGTTTTTGCGCGCCCTCAAGCGTGGCATTGCCGATTGATAGATCATAAGTGTCGCGTGAAGGTGTACCACAGGCGGAAAGAACCGATGCAGTAAACATGATTCCCAAAGAAACCGAGAGAAACCGGCTGACTTTTTTCCGTTCTGTTATCATCGACGTGTTCTCCCGTCATATTGTGGAACAGTCCCCGTCCCGCCGAATAACACGCGTTGTGGATCACGTTCCAAATCCGAAATGGCTCTTTCTATCCGGTCAACCGAACGACGGCTATCACTGACAAGAGCCTCGACATTTCGTAACCCCTGCCCCGAAAAACGTTCCAGATTATTGGCGATAGGTCCTATATGTTCATTTATAGTATCGGCCGCCTTTTGAATAGAGGCCAAGGTTTGTTGAGCCTGAACAATGACACTGTTCCGGTTATCCGGCGAGAGCATATTGTCAAGCTTGGCCATAATGGAATCGGCTTTTTCCGAGGCGGTATTCAATCGCGCCATCATCTGTCTGGTATCATCAAGAATTTTTTGAACATTGTCGGTGTTGTTGTTCAACGTCGCAGAGAAATTGCGGGTATTTTTTATCGTTTCTGTAAGAGGCTCGCGTGAATCCTTCATAAATCGTTCCATTTCGCCCAATGTCGAATTTGCACGGGCAAAAATATCTTGTGCGGTTGCCAGAAGATTGTTGAATGTTGAAGGATCGGCATCAATACGTGCAACTGTATCTTCTTTCTTTGCTTCTTCAAGGAGATTCGGTTCTTTTAGGCTACCACCTTTAAGTTCGATAAAAGCAAGTCCCGTCAACCCCTGAAATCCCAATGTTGCAACTGTCGAGCGGGTTATCGGCGTTGTGCCGTTAATCTCTGTTTTTGCGATAACCATATTGGGGTTGGTGTCATCGAGAACAAGGCGGCGCACGGTACCAACGCGTATACCGTTAAAGAATACCTGACTGCTTTCGCCCAGTCCGGTAACAGAGCCAGGAATGCGGACATCCAAAGGTTCGAGCTGGTGGGAATCACCCATTCGGGCAATAAAATAAACAATCATAAAAGCAGCGATAAGCGTCACCACAGTGAAGATACCGACTGTCACATAATCTGCTCTGGTTTCCATCTTACTCTGCCGTCTCTTTTATTTCAGGTTCAGGGTGGCGTTTATGCGGAACAATCTGCCTTGCCCGTTTTCCACGAAAATACGATTGAACCCATGGATCGTCAAACTTCAACATATCCTCTATCGTACCTTCAACCATAACCTTTTTATGACCGAGAACCGCTATTCTGTCACAAACAGCGTAGAGGCTATCAAGGTCGTGTGTTACCATATATACAGTTAATCCCATAGTGTCGCGTAAATCTTCAATAAGAAGATCGAAATCTGCCGCACCGATCGGGTCAAGGCCGGATGTCGGTTCATCAAGAAACACAATATGCGGGTCGAGTGCCAAAGCACGCGCAAGTGCTGCACGTTTAATCATACCACCTGAAAGCTCGGAAGGATATTTTTCGGCCGTATCGGCCTCCAGACCGACCAGAGAGATTTTCAATCTCGCAAGTTCGTCCATCAATTTCGGCGATAAATCGAGATATTCGCGCATGGGAACCTGTATATTTTCCAAGACATTCAATGCCGAAAACAAAGCGCCATGTTGGAATAATACGCCCATACGCATATCAATCTCGACTTTTTCATTGTCTGAAATTTCATCAATATCCTGTCCCAGAATTTTGATATGTCCGGATACTTTTTTATTAAGCCCCAGAATTGTTCTCATTAACACGGATTTTCCGGCACCCGATGGTCCTATGAACCCAAGAATTTCACCACGGTGAATATCGAGATTAAGCCCATCGAGAACTTTCTTGCTGCCGAACTGCACTGTAACATCACGAACCGAAATGATTTCATCGGTTGTGAGATCCAGTGTCGAATGGTTCCGTTTGGCTCTTTTCACCTTAAAACCTCTTAAAAATTGATCGCAGCATAGAAGATTGCAAAAAAACCGTCGATGACGATAACAACAAAAATGGACTTGACGACCGAAGATGTTACGCGTTGCCCCAATGATTCTGCACTGCCACCAACCTTCATCCCCTCGACCGAAGCAATGATTCCGATAATCAGTGCCATGAAAGGAGCCTTGATAAGACCGGCAAAGTAGGTTGTTGTATAGACAGCGTCATTCAGACGGGTAATAAAGGCCGCATACGAAATATTGGAATAAAGGTTTGCAACAACGCCTGCGCCGATCAATGCTGCAAGATCGGAAATAACTGTCAGGAGTGGCAAAATAATCGCCAGAGCGACGAGTCGCGGAAAAATCAGAACACCTATCGGGTTAAGCCCCATAACTTTTAATGCGTCGGTTTCTTCGCGCATTTTCATAGAGCCGATTTCTGCGGTGATCGCACTTCCCGATCGTCCGGCAATCATAATCGCCGTTAAAAGCACACCGAGTTCACGGAAAACAAGGATACCAACCAGATCGACCACAAAAATTTCTGCACCGAAAAGCCGCAACTGGAATGCGCCTTGCTGGGCAATAATTGCCCCCACAATAAATGACATAAGAATAATAATCGGAACGGCCCCCACCCCCATCCGGTCGATCTGAGTCACAACGGCAGGCAGGCTTACCCCGGACCCTCTCCCTTTTTTCATCTGGGAACCGCGAATCGTCGCACCCAATATATCCATTGCCAATAAAAAATCGTGGTAGCTGTTAATGACCCTTTCACCCAGGGCGGAAAAAAAGCGGATATAAGCGGGTAGCTTGGGTTCGTTCAGTGTATCATCTTTATTGGAAAAACTTTTACCGACAGTAATGAGAAGCGAATGCCACGATTGCTTGGTTCCTGTCAGCTCGACCTCTATGTTGCGTTCTTTGAGCTTGACATAAAGGCGTTCGAGCACCCATGCACCGGCAGTGTCCAGAGTTTCGAGACCGGAAGCATCCAATACAGCTTTTTTGCACTCGGCGTGTTCGAGTTTGCGTAATTCATCGTCGATAAGATATACCGTATGCGTATTCCAATAGCCAAGACACGAAACAGACAGAACTCCGTTCTCTATATCATGTCTAACCATTGCCGGTTTATTTAACTTCTGTTGTGCCGACTTCATACGATCACTCATTCAACCTGTTCATTTCCCCCTGAAATGTCGATTCTTCTCAATACATTCCTAAATATCATCGAGAAAGATTAATCTCCAATTAACTATGTTTTTCTGGACATAACACATTCGTGTAAGCTACACATTCCTGTAGCTCATGACAGTTGCGGATAGTTAGACTATATCTCGACAACTAAAAATGAAAAACAGCGGCATCCACTTAAAAAAGCCGACATAATCGCGTTCTTATATTATAAAAGGTGGATTGAAAGAAAAATACTATGGATTTGGGTTTAACAACACGTAAAGCGATTATATGCGCGTCAAGTAAAGGATTAGGCAAAGCTTGTGCAATCGCTTTGGCTAAAGAAGGATGTGAAGTTGTCATTAACGGACGACATGGCGAAAGTCTTCACGAGACAGCGAAAGAAATCAAATCGCTTACTGGTGCAACAGTGATCGAAGTGGTTGGCGACGTTGCAACTCAAGAAGGACAGAGAGATCTCTTCAAAGCATGTCCGGATCCCGATATTCTTGTCACAAATAATCACGGTCCTGCCTTTCGTGATTTTCGTGAGCTTGATCGCAACACAATTATTGATGGTGTCATACAAAATATGGTCACACCTATCGAATTGATAAAAGCGGTCATTGATAAAATGGTTGCCAAAAAATTCGGCCGCATTGTCAATATAACATCGACATCGGTTTATGCTCCTATTGCCGGTCTCGATCTTTCATCCGGAGCCCGCGCCGGTTTAACATCTTTTCTTGCCGGAATTGCGCGTACAGTCGTTGCAGACAATGTCACGATCAATAATCTTTTGCCCGGTCCGTTCTTGACTGACCGTTTAAAACAAAGTTTTGCAGCAGCATCGGAAAAGACCGGAATTCCGGTTCATGAAATCGTAGCAAAAAGGCAAAATCAGAATCCGGCTAAACGTTTCGGAAATCCGGAAGAATTCGGGCAGGCTTGTGCGTTCTTATGCGCGACAAAATCCGGTTTTATAACCGGCCAAAACCTTATCATTGATGGCGGCGCTTATTTAAGTGCTTTTTAAATTTGGATTAACCCGATGTCACAAAAAAACAAATCCCCCCGTCAAGTAGAACTCGAACAAGCAGCTCTCTTTTATCACCGTTATCCGAACCCCGGAAAACTTGAAATACATCCGACCACACCTTTGGGAAACCAGCGCGATTTGGCGCTTGCCTATTCTCCCGGTGTAGCTGCCCCTTGCGAGGCTATCCACGATGATCCGAAAACGGCCGCCGAATATACTGCACGCTCAAATCTGGTTGCTGTGGTCTCTAACGGTACGGCAGTCCTCGGCCTCGGCAATATCGGACCACTCGCAGCCAAGCCGGTTATGGAAGGCAAGGCTGTACTCTTCAAAAAATTTGCCAATATCGATGTATTTGACATTGAAATAGATGCCAATGACATTCCCCATATTGTTGATACTGTTGCAGCATTGGAGCCGACTTTCGGCGGTATCAATCTCGAAGACATCAAAGCACCCGAATGTTTTGAAGTTGAAGAGCAACTCAGGGAGCGGATGAATATTCCGGTATTTCATGACGACCAGCACGGTACTGCCATTATCGTTGGCGCGGCCGTTATTAACGGACTTGAACTCGCTCACAAAAACATCAAAGATGTAAAAATTGTCGCTTCCGGAGCCGGAGCGGCCGCCCTTGCCTGCCTCAATCTATTGGTTCGCCTCGGAGCAAAAAAAGAAAATATCTGGGTGAGCGATCTTGAAGGCGTTGTTTATGAAGGGCGTGAAGCTTTGATGGATCGCTGGAAAAGCGTCTATGCGCAGAAAACCGATGCGCGCAAGCTTGACGACATCATCGGGGATGCCGACATTTTTTTGGGCGTTTCTGCCGGTAATGTTTTAAAACCTGAAATGGTAGCAAAGATGGCTAAAACGCCACTCATTCTTGCTCTTGCCAATCCGACACCCGAAATTATGCCGGAAGAAGCACGGAAAGTACGCCCCGATGCAATGATATGTACCGGTCGTTCAGACTACCCCAATCAGGTCAATAATGTTTTGTGCTTTCCTTATATTTTCCGTGGTGCACTTGATGTCGGGGCAACGGCAATCAACGAGGAGATGAAAGCGGCGGCTGTCTATGCAATTGCAGCTCTCGCCAAAGAAGAACCTTCCGATGTGGCAGCTCGCGCCTATTCGGGCGAGGCTTTGAACTTTGGTCCGAATTATCTGATCCCCTCGCCTTTTGACCCCCGGCTTATTCTGCGCATCTCGCCAGCCGTTGCAAAAGCCGCGATGGAATCGGGTGTAGCGACACGACCGATCACGGATATGAATGCTTATATAGACAAGCTGAACCGCTTTGTTTTCCGCTCAGGACTTATCATGAAGCCGGTTTTTGCTGCTGCCAAATCTGCCCAACATAAGCGCGTTATTTATGCTGACGGTGAAGACGAGCGTGTACTGCGTGCCGCCCAAATTGTTCTTGAAGACCAGACTGCTGTTCCTATTCTGATCGGTCGTCCGGAAGTTGTCGAAGCACGATTGAAACGTTTTGGCCTAAGAATTAGACCCGGCAAAGATTTCGAGCTGATTAACCCGCAAAACGACCCGCGCTACCGCGATTACGTCGATCTGCTTCTCCATTACACAGGGCGGCGTGGTGTCACACCGGAAGCAGCTAAAACCATTGTCCGGACTTCTACAACCGCTATTGCCGCGCTGGCAGTCATGCGTGACGAAGCAGACGCGATGATTTGCGGCCTGGGTGGGCGTTTCAGCCGAAATCTCCAGCTTGTGGACCAGATTATCGGCCTTGAAAACAAAGTCGGGCAATTTTCTGCCTTGAGCTTGTTAATTTCACAGCGCGGAACGCTGTTTCTTACCGATACTTATGTGAATACCGATCCAACGGCAGAACAAATTGTCGAAATGGCCGCGCTTGCCGCCGAAGAGGTTCGCGGCTTTGGTATAGAGCCGAAAGTCGCACTGCTTTCACATTCCAATTTCGGTTCCAAGGATACAGATTCTGCGAAAAAGATGCGTAAAGCTTCGGAAATTCTCGCCGAACGTTTTCCCGATCTTGAATCGGATGGTGAAATGCATGGTGATGCTGCTCTCTCGCAAATATTGCGTGATCGTGTTTTTCCCGGTTCCCGACTGAAAGGAGAAGCAAATCTTCTTGTTTTTCCAAATCTTGACGCAGCCAATATCACGCTCAACGTCGTGAAAAATCTGACAGATGCCCTGCATGTAGGGCCAATCCTGTTAGGTACGGCACGACCGGCTCATATTTTAACAACCTCGGTTACCTCGCGCGGCGTTGTCAATATGACTGCATTGGCTGTTCTTGAAGCAAATACAAAAAGGAATCAAAAACAAAACGGATAGGTTTCATCCTGTTCATTTTTTACCTGACTTGTCTTTGTAAACCGTATTCCGTCTCTTTTTTCATAAAAAAGCCTAATTAGAACGGGCTTTATAGTGGAAGAGGCGGAATATTGTTTCCGTGAAGCAATAAGAAATGTTAATTCTGCTTTCAGTCTTTTTTTTAATCGAGAAAGACGCTAGAAAGATTCGCTAAGAGGCTGGTTGACAGCCATAACAATTAAAAGGAATTGCACATTGACCTCTACGTTTGACAGAGTTGCCGACATCATCGCTGAAACAAGCGAGATCGATCGCAATACGATTAAGCCGGATAGCCATGCCATCGACGATCTGGGCATTGATAGTCTTGACTTTCTGGATATTGTTTTTGCTATAGACAAAGATTTCGGTATCAAAATACCGCTGGAAAAATGGACGCAGGATGTTAATGAAGGCAAAGTCGGAACTGATGAATATTTTGTTCTGGAAAATCTTTGCAAGAAGATTGACGAACTCGTTGAAGCCAAGAAAAACGCCGGATAATCTTATATAATGCCAAACAACCATTCTGTCGTCATTACCGGTATAGGTCTGATAAGCTCCCTTGGAGAGGGTGTGGAGAAACATTGGGAGATGTTGAATGCGTCTCCGCTCGCTCCCCACCTCGATCAGGAAAGCTTTGCTCCTTATACAGTTCACGCTCTTGGTGAAGTTGACTGGAGCCTGCAAATTCCCAAGCGCAGCGATCAGCGACAGATGGAAACATGGCAGAGATTGGGCACTTATGCAGCCGGTCTTGCATTGGAAGATGCCGGTGTCAAAGATGACCTTCCGGTAACTTCAACCATGGATATGATTGTTGCTGCCGGTGGCGGCGAGCGCGACATCAATGTCGATGTTGAAATTCTCAACAAAGGCAGGACATCAACAAACCGTGGTGTCATGTTGAATGAAACGCTTTCAACCGAATTACGGCCAACTCTTTTTTTGGCACAATTATCCAATCTTTTGGCTGGCAATATCTCTATTGTTCACAAGGTTATCGGTTCTTCCCGCAGCTTCATGGGGGAAGAGGCAAGCGGTCTTGCGGCTTTTATGGTTGCAACTGCAAGAATTCGATCCGGTCAGAGCACCCATGCTCTTGTTGGAGGGTCTTATAATTCCCAACATTATGATATGCTTTTGGGACAGGAACTGGGACAACTTTTGAAGCGGGACGGGTGGTCTCCGGTCTGGCAGCGGGAAAATTCCCAAGGCGGCGGGCTTGTTACCGGCTCGGGCGGTGTTTTCCTCGTTCTTGAAAGTTTGGAATATGCCAAAAAACGCGGCGCAAAGATTTACGCCACTGTTTCCGACTTTGTGACCGATCAAACAAACCGAAAAACCGCTTCCCTTGATAAAACATTGGAGAGAATGTTTGAACATGTCAAAGGAACCGGCGGGCCAAGACAAAATGATCTGGTTGTATCGGGTGCGTCAGGTGTGAAAGGCATCACCAGAACCGAAAAAGCTTTATGGGATAAAAGCGGACTTCCCTATCGTGGCGTTTCCACTTTGTTCGGTCATTGGCGTGAAGCCCAGTTTCCTCTGGCTTTGGCTCTAGGTGCTATAGCGATAAAGAAAAAACAAGCGTTCAAAGCCTTGAGTGAAGATGAAAAACCGTTCGACGGTAATCTTGAAAGCGTCATTGTTTCAACAGTTGGCACAACGAGAGCCGAAGGTATGGCACGGCTTATAGCTGGCTAAAGGATTTGTAATGGACAAATATACCGATCATCTGGGGCGGCCACTTGTCGCAATTACAGGGGCTGGTGTCATCAGCTCTTTAGGCCAAGGTAAAGAAGAAAATTGGCAAAAGCTTATCAATGGTGTCAGCGGTATCCACCGGATAACACGTTTTCCGGTCGACGGGTTGACGACACAAATAGCCGGCACTGTCGATTTTCTTGAAGAAAGCCATGTCGGTGCTTCCGCTTTATCGGAAAAACTGGCAACTATTGCAGCAAGCGAAGCAATCAACGAAGCAGGGCTTGATGAAGCTGCATTTAACGGTCCATTGTTTCTGGCTGCTCCGCCGGTAGAACTGGATTGGAAATCACGTTTTGCACTTGATGCTGAAGTCGATCACGAAAAAGCTCCCTCCTATCAGGCTATTTTGGAAGTTTGTGCCAAAAATCCCCATCACAGTTTCTTCGAGACAACCCAATTCGGATATATAGCCGAACGATTGAAAGACCGGTTTGGAACAATTGGTTTGCCAATCACCTTATCGACCGCCTGTGCATCCGGAGCAACAGCAATCCAACTTGGTGTTGAAGCGATAAGACGCGGCGAAACCGATCGTGCATTGACTATCGGTACCGACGGTTCGGTGTCTGCCGAAGCGTTGATACGCTTTTCTTTGCTATCGGCTTTATCAACCCAGAACCAGATACCTGAAAAGGCTTCAAAACCATTCAGCAAAGGCCGTGACGGTTTTGTCATGGCTGAAGGTGCGGGAGCACTTGTTCTTGAATCTCTCGAAAGCGCATTAAAACGTGGTGCGAAGGTTCTGGGGCTGCTTGCCGGATGCGGTGAAACGGCTGATGATTTTCATCGCACCCGTTCCAAACCCGACGCTTCGCCCGCAACCGGTTCAATGCGTAAAGCATTGGAAGATGCGGGCATTGGTATTAATGATATTGATTATATCAACGCCCATGGGACTTCCACGCCGGAAAATGAAAAAATGGAATATCTCGCTTTGTCGAATGTATTTGGCGAACATATCCATAAGGTTCCGGTGTCATCGAACAAGTCCATGATCGGCCACACATTGACCGCGGCCGGCGCTATAGAGGCTGTTTTTTCGCTTTTGACCATCCGGACAGGAATTATGCCACCGACCATCAATTATGATGAACCTGATCCGGCTATCCAGCTTGATGTCGTGCCAAACAAATGCCGCAAGGCGAAGGTGACATCTGTTCTTTCAAATTCTTTCGGGTTTGGTGGTCAAAACGAAAGTCTTGTCATCAGAGGCTATAACGGGTAACTCACCGTTTAGTTTTCTTCTCTGGCAAATTATTTTAAGAAGGATTGGTCATGCGCGCATTGCAATTGCTTGACGACAAACGTCTTGAATTAACCGAAATAGCACCACCTCCGGCTCCTGGTAATGGTGAAGTTACGGTCGAGATAAAAGCGGTAGCACTCAATCATATTGATGTTTGGGGCTGGCGCGGAATGGCCTTTGCAAAGCGTAAGTTACCACTGACGATCGGTGCTGAAGCTTCCGGAATTATCCGGTCAGTCGGTTCGGGCGTCGGCAATCTTCAGGTTGGCCAGCTCGTTTCCATTTACGGGGCAAAAACTTGTGGACTTTGTAAAGCTTGTCGTGAAGGACGTGATAACCTTTGCACGCATGTAAGTGGTGTTCACGGCTTTCATATTGACGGTTTTGCCTGCGAAGCGGTGAATTTGCCTGCTCGTTTATTGGTACCGGCACCACTTGATTGCGACGAAATTGACGCAGCCGTTGCTCCCATAACATTCGGTACAGTCGAACATATGTTGTTCGATAATGCCAAACTTCAACCCGGTGAAACCGTTCTTGTCCATGCAGGCGGCTCCGGTATCGGTTCTGCGGCGATCCAGTTGGCAAAGCGCATGGGCTGCACCGTCTATACGACGGTCGGCTCCGACAGCAAAATGGAAAAAGCAAAAGCTCTTGGCGCAGACGTTGTCATCAATTATCGCGATGATCGTTTTGAACATGTTGTGCGGAAATTGACCAAGAAAAAAGGCGTTGACGTGGTCTTTGAACATGTCGGTGCCGATACCTGGGCCGGTTCCATGCTTAGTCTGAAACGGGGCGGTCGTCTTGTCACCTGTGGTTCGACTTCCGGCGTCTCCACACAAATGAATCTGATGCAACTCTTCCAACAACAATTGAAGATTTTCGGTTCTTTTGGCTGTCGCATGGAAAATATGGCCAATGCCATGCAAAAAATGGCGCAAGGTATTGTCCACCCCGTTATCGATACAATTGTTAATTTTGACGATATTGAAAAAGCACTGGAACGGATGGAAAGTCGTGAAGTGTTCGGTAAAATCATCCTGAAAATCAATTGATGCAGAAATTGCGTTTAAAGCTTATCCTTTTTCGTTTGCGGGCAAAGCTGAAAGACTGGTGGGACTGGTCTTGGGCCCATTTTGTTTCCGGATTGATGGCGCTTGTCAGCCACCTGCCTGCAAAGGCCGGTATCGGCTTTTTCGCGTGGTTTGCCCGCACTGTCGGGCCGTTACTGCCGCGCCACAAAATAGCGCTGGAAAATTTGCGCAAGGCATATCCTGAAAAAGATCCGCAATGGATCCGCAAAACCGCCCTTGAAATGTGGGAAAATATGGGGCGGTTATTTGCCGAATATGTGTTTCTTGACAAAATTTTCGACTTCAATCCGAATGATGAAAAACCGGGCCTCGTTGAAGTTGATGGAATTGATATTTTTGTCCGGCTTCGGGACGAAAAAAAGCCGCACATATTTTTCACAGCGCACACCGGCAATTTCGAGCTTTTACCCATTTGTGCCGCAACTTTCGATCTCAATGTTACTGCGCTTTTTCGCCCCCCCAACAATCCCTATATTGCCAAACGCGTTTTAAAAGCGAGACGGACTGCAATGGGGCATCTCGTTCCCTCGAAAGCCGGTGCGGCCTGGGCACTTGCGGGCAAACTTGCCGAAGGTGAAGATGTCGGTATGCTGGTCGACCAGAAATTTCGGCGCGGTATAAAAGGGACATTTTTCGGCAGACCTGTCAGAACAAATCCGCTATTGATTAAGCTTGCGCGCCAGTATGATTGCGATGTCTACCCTGCCCGCTCTATCCGGCTACCCGGAGGGCGTTATCGCCTTGAGCTTTATGAGCGTTTCGACTTACCCAAGGATGATGACGGTAATATTGACGAGGTCAAAGCCGCCCAGAAACTCAATGATATTGTCGAAACCTGGGTGCGTGAATATCCCGGACAATGGATGTGGTTTCATAAACGCTGGGACGATTAAAGCCGTCAGGCATAAGCGATATATCGCCCTTCCTTTGGTTCTTTATTGTCGTGTCGGAAAGCCGCCCTTAACCTGCCGGATATTGCTGCTATTTCACAAAACCCGAAATCCTTTATGGTGACTGATAAATTTCACTCAGGCGGGTTTCATAATTTTTGTAATTTCCCGTAAACACACCGTCAGAATGTTCAATGATGACCTGACATTTTATCGTGTTTCGTTTTTGTTATATCGTGCTGTGCTTTGTCGTCGTTCCGACTGCAATTCTAACACACTGGCTCAACAGCGTACCGGAACATAAAGAATAGCCAAGCTCCGGCAAGAAAGCTTGATCTTTTGTCTGGTTACAAAACCCCTTATCCGGAAACAAAACCGGTTGTCGTGAGACAAAACCGCTTGTCAGAAGACAAAACCGTTTGTCAGAAGACAAGGCCGATGACAGCTTCATTGCGGGCAAACACAGCCATTTGCCCGCTATGAAACCCGCCCGATTTTCCGGATGAAAGCTGATAACCGGAAACTTTTTTAAAGTAAAACGGGCGAGCCGGGAGCGTTACATGTGACGGGCTGACGAGTGAAAATAAACCGGCTCAGTCAGCAACAGCGACCATGACATCGGAAGATTTTATAACAGCA
The DNA here is from genome assembly GCF_016102505.1 of Bartonella sp. B10834G3. Classification (NCBI taxonomy): domain Bacteria; kingdom Pseudomonadati; phylum Pseudomonadota; class Alphaproteobacteria; order Hyphomicrobiales; family Bartonellaceae; genus Bartonella; species Bartonella sp. B10834G3. Next base: position 255,911 of record NZ_JACFOM010000002.1, on the reverse strand, counting down.
GCGGCTTGTTCACCTTCCTTCAACTGTAGATCATCAACCGCTTCGTTGGTGATGGAGGCTGTTACAATTGCGCCACCAATATCAATCTGGACATGGGCGGTTGTAGCACCCTTTTTGATGGCTACAATCTTACCCTTCAATATATTACGTGCACTAATTTTCATGATATTTCCTTCTTAATGAAACCCTATTTATAACCATCTGGGTTCTTGACCTGAAAATTCCACATATCGGTGCACATTTTTTCCAAATCTTTTTCGGCACGCCAATGAAGCTTTTCAAATGCGGTTGATGGATTGGCAAAAAATTCCCCAATATCACCGGGGCGTCTTGGCCCGACTTCATATTTTATTTTCCTGTTGGATATATGTTCAAATGCCTTGATAACATCCATCACGCTATAGCCGCGCCCACGCCCAAGGTTGATGACATCGCAACCGGGATGTTCCAAGGTTTTCAAGGCTCGTAAATGCCCCTCTGCCAAGTCACTCACATGAATATAATCACGCACTCCGGTTCCATCTTCGGTATCATAATCATTCCCCCAGATCATCACTTTATCGCGTCTTCCGGATGCAGCCTGAGCAATAATCGGCATAAGATTATTGGGTGTTCCTTTAGGATCTTCACCAATCAATCCGCTCTCGTCCGCACCGACGGGATTAAAATAACGCAGAATCGAAAATGCCCATGTCGGATCGCTCGCGTAAAAGTCACGCAACATATTCTCGACTGTCAGTTTCGTGCGACCATAAACGCTTACTGGATTGAGGGGATGTTTTTCATCGTAAGGGAGATATTTCGGAACACCATAAACAGTAGCAGTCGAAGAAAAAACCAATTTCTTGACGCCGGTTGATTTCATGGCTTGTAATAGCCTTAAACTGCCAACAACATTGCAATCGTAATAGAGGTCAGGTTTTTTTTCCGATTCGGCAACTGATTTTAGCCCCGCGAAATGCATAACAGCGTCACACTTATGATGCTCCAAAACATATTCAACAAAGCTTCGATCCCTTATATCGCCAGACTCATTGATCGGAGCACGTCCGGTAATTTTTTCTATCCTGCGCAATACTTCAGGATGACTGTTGCCAAAATTATCCAGAATCACGACGCGATAGCCTGCTTTCATCAGTGCGACAGAACAATGCGACCCAATGTAACCCGCGCCACCAGTTACCAAAATATTCATAATAAAACCCGTAAAACACAACAGATGTGACTTTTATGAAAGAATTCTCTATTACTGACAAGCCGTAACAAGGAATATTTTAGAACGCTTTTTAACTTCCGAAAGATTAACAAAAATGGAACCTTCCAAAAATATAAACCGGCTCATTGAAATCATGAAGTCTTTACGTGATCCGGAAACCGGTTGTCCTTGGGATAAAGAACAGAACTTGAAAACTATAGTTCCTTACACGGTTGAAGAGGTTTACGAGGTCGCCGACGCTATTGACCGCGACGATAAATATGATCTTTGCGAGGAATTGGGCGATCTGCTTTTGCAGGTCGTTTATTATGCCCGAATAGCGGAAGAAGAAGGAAGTTTCGACTTTGGTGATGTCGTTTACGCAATCACAAAAAAGATGATACGCCGTCACCCGCACGTTTTCGGAACAGCCGAACAAAAAGAGCGCGGACTTATCAAAGGGGAATGGGAACGTATAAAAAAAGAAGAAAAAGCCGAAAGACTGGAGAAGCGCAACAAGGCAGGTCTTCCCGATGACACTAAAAAAGGCTACCTCGCAACCGTAAAAACAGCTCAACCGCCGGAAAAGGAAGCCATTGCTTTACAAGAAAGAGCAGCACAAACCGGATTTGACTGGGTAAGACCGGAGCCTGTTTTTGAAAAAATTGACGAGGAATTATCAGAACTCGAAGAAGCGCTGCAAACGGGCGAGAAAAAAAATATCGAAGACGAATTTGGTGATGTCTATTTCACCGTTCTCAATCTGGCACGAACGCTCGACATTTCACCGGAAAATGCTTTGAAAAAAGCCAACAAAAAATTCCGTTATCGTTTCAATTTTATTGAAAACGCATTGGCAAAACAAAATAAAACCTTGTCAGACGCGAACCTCGAAGAGATGGAGAAATTTTGGAACGAAGCCAAACTTGTAAAGCGGTAAACGCCTGATTGTGTGATCGGGAAAAAGAACACCTTTCGTGTGAAACTGAAGGAATTAGAACCATCAACCGGCAATCGACAAGCTTGAACAGCGAAACCACTTGGCGACGGTGATAACCGAATAACACCTGATAATTCAGGTTGTTATTATTCGGGTTATTTCTGCGCCATCTCCAGATCGGCTTGGGCGACAGGCCGAATTTCCACTGATAGCCCGCAACCGCAAGCAGATGTCTGATTGGGGTTATTGAAAACAAAACCCGTGTGCAAAGTCGTTTTCTCGAAATCTATCTGTGTTCCAAGAAGAAACAGCGTCGCTTCGCGGGATACAAAAACACGAGCACCATCATCCTCGGCGAGATCGGCATTTTCAACAGCCGATTCGGCAAGATCAACGGTGTATTCCATGCCCGCACAACCACCTTTTTTTACACCGACGACAATTCCATATGCATTATTGTCATGCATAATATCTTTGATGCGCTCCTTGGCAGCATCAGTCATGGTGATTACTGAAAATCCGGCCATAGAATGGATAACTCCTTTAAAATCCTTGCTGCTAATCTGGTGTCTTAAACGTTTTCCGTCAAGGTATAGTTCTACTTTGATGCGAAACCGAGCGAATGTTAGAATACCAAAAAACCGAAATTGGTGCTAATCACTAATGGGTTCAAATTGCTTCAGCTGAAATCTGATTGTTCCGATGCATCATTTTACTATTTTCTGTTTCACAATTATGGCTTTTGCCAACATCATTACGGGAACACATGCTGCCGACATAGAAAACGGCAAAATTGTTTTTAAACGATGTGCCGCCTGTCATAATGCCGACAAACCCGATAATCGTATTGGTCCGACGCTGCAAGGAATCATAGGCCGCAAAGCGGGATCGCTGGAAGGTTACCGTTATTCTCCCGCAATGATAAATGCCGGCCAGAATGGTCTCGTCTGGAATAGAGAAACACTCATAACCTATCTTCATAATCCGCAAGGAATGGTAAAGGGAACCCGCATGGCGTCAATCCGCCTCAATGATGATTCGGATATTGATGACCTTATCGCATATCTCGAATCTGTTTTGCCGCGTCAAAATGAAAAATAAAAAACGTGACGAAAATCCGGTATAATAGGTTAGCTGTTCAGTAGGTTACGGAAAGTCGCTTACGAAAAATCGGTCAACCGTCAGTTACAGCTGAAGAAGCATTCAACCAGCGAAAACAAAGTAGCCGAACTGACTTTCCCTCAGAAAATACCCTGTTTATCAAAATTTTATACGGTTTCCGGCCAACAAACCGGAACTGGAATTATAGGGATTAGACTTTTTGAAGTGCCAATTCAAAATTTTGAAAGTTTCCCTTTACTGAAACTCCCTTTTGCCCCCCCTTTTTTTAGCAGCGCCCCATTTTGCCAGAACTCCCAGTTGCAAGAAATCTGTTTGGCGTCCCCATTTTGTCAGAACTCCCCGTTGTCGGCAACACGTCTGGCAGCCTCGCTTGCCGCCCCCCCGTTGCCAAAAACATTCTATCACCCGACATAACTCCAATAATGCGATCAACGAAGTTAACGGCAAGCGCGCGTTCGCAAGCCGAGAGCTTTCAATCATAAAATTCCACAGGCTGGGTAGCTCGTGTTCTGGCCAGTTTTGCGGCCAATTTAACCCTCAATAATGAATTGGGATCGTGTTTTTCCCGATTTTGATATTTTTTAAGAATTTTTCACTTGCCTTTGTAACGCTAGTATTTTAGGCCATCTTCACGGCTCGGAGCGTAGCGCAGTCCGGTAGCGCACTTGACTGGGGGTCAAGGGGTCGTGGGTTCGAATCCCGCCGCTCCGACCATTCTTTTTCCAAGATATTGGTCGTTGTTCTGACAGATAGAATCGTTTTCGATTACCAGCGGTAAAACGGTGCTGCAGACGCAAAATTCATTATTCTTTCTTTATTTCAGTCAGTTTCTGATATGCTCATGAAACAATTGTAGAACCCGCGTGGCCGACCACATATAACTGCGGTCAGGTCAATCCCGTGGCTCCGGCGTAGTCAAGTAAACAAAAACTTCCATTGAAATTTTCAATATAAAAAGGCTCCGGAAATTCCGGAGCCTCGAAGCACTTCATATATCGCGGCTAGCTCGCTCTTTGTCGTCGATTTAACGAGGCAGCAATGTCTCGCCCATCAGGAATTCATCAATGGCACGGGCGGCCTGACGCCCTTCCCTGATCGCCCAGACAACAAGTGACTGGCCACGTCTGACATCGCCGGCAGCAAAAAATTTATCGATACTGGTTTTATAATTATTCGTATCAGCCAGAACCGAGTGCGCACCCCGACGGTCGACTTTCAACTTCAACCGGTCTCCCAATTCACTGCAGACGCCTGCTTCAAACGGTCCGGCAAAACCGATAGCAATAAACGCAAGATCGGCACGAATAAAAAATTCGGTACCGGCTATCGGCTTGCGGTGCTCGTCGACATGACAGCATTTTACATGGGTCAACTCGCCGTTTTCGGCAATAAATTCAAGCGTAGCAATCTGAAACTCGCGCTCGGCACCTTCTGCCTGACTTGTCGATGTACGCATTTTTGTTGCCCAATAAGGCCAAACACTCAGCTTGTCTTCTTTTTCCGGAGGTTGCGGGCGAATATCGAGCTGGGTTACTTTAACCGCCCCCTGACGGAAGGCCGTTCCCACACAATCGGATGCCGTGTCACCACCGCCAACAACAACGACATGCTTTCCGTCGGCGGTAATAGACGGTGAAGGCCAACCGACCGATTCAATATTTTCACGACCGACCCGTTTATTTTGCTGCACAAGATAGCACATAGCATCATGTACACCATGAAAATGAACGCCGGGTATGTCAATTTTGCGCGGAGTCTCGGAACCCCCGCAATAAAGCACCGCATCATATTCGTTCAACAGATCGTCGACAGCCTTATCCACGCCAATATTGACGCCGCAGTAAAAAGTGACACCCTCACCTTCCAATTGCTCGACACGGCGGTCGATGTGATGTTTTTCCAACTTGAAATCGGGAATACCGTAACGCAACAGCCCACCGGGACGGCTTTCCCTTTCGTAAACGTCGACCATATGGCCGGCACGGGCAAGTTGTTGTGCAGCAGCCAAACCTGATGGTCCCGATCCGATAATCGCAACCCTCTTTCCCGTTTTTGATTCATTGGGGCGCGGCGCAAAAAAACCGAGTGCAAAAGCTTTGTCAGCCAGTGTTTGCTCGATTGTTTTGATGGTGACCGGCATATCCTCAAGGTTGAGCGTGCATGCTTCCTCACAAGGTGCCGGACAAACGCGACCTGTAAATTCAGGAAAATTGTTGGTGGACAAAAGATTGCTGATCGCTTCTTTCCAATTCCCCTTATAAACGAGGTCGTTCCAATCAGGTATCTGGTTATTGACCGGACACCCTGTCGAACCGTGGCAATAAGGAATTCCGCAATCCATACAACGTGCAGCCTGTTTTTGCACCTCTGCCTCGGACATCGGAATTGTAAATTCACGAAAATGGCGGATGCGATCAGAAGCTGGTTGATACTTCTGCGATTGGCGATCTATTTCAAGAAAACCGGTTACTTTACCCATTTGTTGTTTCCGTATCTGACTTTTGAACGATGTATCTGGCTGCCGATTATTCGGCAGCCGTTTCCATACGCATCTGTTCCATTTCTTCCAAAGCGCGGCGATATTCGACCGGCATGATTTTGACGAATTTCGGGCGATATTGATCCCAATTATCAAGGATCTCTTTTGCCCTTTCAGAGCCTGTATAGTGAAGATGATTGGCAATCATCTGCGCCAGCCGCTCTTCATCGTGGTGGGTCATATTGGCCGATACGTCGACACGGCCTTTATGCATAAGGTCGCCACCATGATGGTGAAGTTTTTCAAGCATATCGTCTTCTTCGGGAACCGGCTCGAGTTCGACCATAGCCATATTGCATCTTTGTGCAAAATCGCCTGCCTCATCGAGAACATAGGCAACACCGCCCGACATACCTGCTGCAAAGTTGCGTCCGGTTTTGCCGATCACCACAACAATGCCACCGGTCATATATTCACAACCGTGGTCGCCGACACCTTCAACAACCGCAGCCACACCGGAATTGCGTACAGCAAAACGCTCTCCCGCAACGCCACGGAAATAGCATTCACCTTCAATGCCGCCATAAAGCACAGTGTTACCAACGATGATCGAATCTTCGGCGACAACATTGCTATCTTCCGGAGGACGAACAATTATCCTGCCGCCAGAAAGACCCTTGCCGACATAATCGTTACCGTCACCAATGAGATCGAAGGTTATCCCCTTGGCAAGAAACGCGCCGAAAGATTGGCCGGCTGTGCCTTTGAAGTGGATGTTGATTGTATTATCGGGCAAACCTTTATGGCGGAAATGCCGCACAACTTCTCCCGACAACATGGCACCAACCGATCTGTCAACATTGCGTACCAATGTCTCGAATTCGACAGGCTTTTTATCGTTCAACGCAGCCTGTGATTTTTCGATAAGCTTGCGATCGAGAATATCCTCAATCGGATGATGTTGACGTTCGGTGTGCCTTATCTGCTTCTTCTCGGCATCCGGTTTATAGAATATCCGGCTGAAATCGAGTCCCTTTGCCTTCCAATGATCGATTGCCGGCTGTTTATCCAACAAATCCGACTGACCGATAATATCATCAAGCTTTTTGAAGCCCATATGTGCCAGAATAGCGCGCACTTCCTCAGCAAGATAGAAGAAGAAGTTGATAACGTGTTCAGGCGTTCCTTTGAAACGCTTGCGCAATACAGGATCCTGCGTCGCAACGCCGGTCGGGCATGTGTTAAGATGGCATTTCCGCATCATGACACAGCCTGCCGCAATCAGCGGAGCTGTTGCAAAGCCGAATTCATCTGCCCCAAGAAGTGCGCCTACAATAACGTCACGACCAGTGCGCAAACCGCCATCGACCTGCAATGCCACACGCGAACGCAAACCGTTAAGTACCAGGGTTTGCTGGGTTTCGGCGAGCCCCATTTCCCAAGAAGAACCGGCATTTCTGACCGATGTCAAAGGAGCTGCCCCTGTACCGCCATCATAACCCGATATGGTGATATGATCCGCACGTGCTTTTGCAACGCCTGCTGCGACTGTTCCAACACCAACCTCGGAGACGAGTTTGACAGAAATGTCAGCGTATTCATTAACATTTTTCAAATCGAAAATCAGTTGTGCCAGATCTTCAATCGAGTAAATGTCATGGTGAGGGGGCGGTGAAATCAGGCCGACACCTTGCGTCGAGTGACGGGTCTTGGCAATTGTTGCATCAACTTTATGTCCCGGCAATTGTCCGCCTTCTCCGGGCTTTGCTCCCTGAGCCACTTTAATCTGGATGACATCTGCATTCACCAGATATTCGGCAGTAACACCGAAACGCCCCGACGCTACCTGTTTGATAGACGAACGCTCGGGATTTTGTGTACCATCAGGCAAGGGATAGAGGCGATCAGGTTCCTCTCCACCTTCACCGGTATTGGATTTTCCGCCAATTTTATTCATGGCGCGAGCCAATGTGGTATGAGCTTCACGAGAGATGGAGCCAAAAGACATAGCGCCCGTTGAAAAACGCTTTACAATTTCGGATGCCGGTTCGACATCCTCGATAGCAACCGGTTTAGCACCACGTTCCTCGGCACTTTTGATCTTGAAGAGACCACGTATCGTCTTGGCGCGCGCTGTTTCACCATTGATACGTTGTGAATAAGCCGTAAACAGCGCCGGATTGGATGTGCGAACAGAATGCTGTAAGCTTGCAACCGCATCCGGTGTCCAGATATGTGTTTCACCGCGAATACGATAGGCATATTCACCACCGACATCCAGAGAGTTGAGAAGAACAGGATCATTGCTGAACGCCGACGTATGCCGTCTTACCGTTTCGGTTGCAATCTGATCGAGATCAACCCCTTCAATTGTTGTAGCTGTTCCCGTAAAGAAACGGTCTACAAAAGACTGCTTCAGACCGACCGCATCGAAAATTTGCGCTCCACAATAGGACTGATAAGTCGAAATGCCCATTTTGGACATAACCTTGAGCATGCCTTTACCGATCGACTTGATGTAACGATAAATAACTTCGTGCTCTTCGACTTCCTTCGGAAACTCGCCGCGCTCGAACATATCAATCAAAGTATCAAATGCGAGATAGGGGTTGATTGCTTCCGCGCCATAACCGGCAAGACAACAAAAATGGTGGATTTCACGCGGTTCACCGGTTTCGACAACCAAGCCGACGGAAGTGCGCAACCCTTTTCTAATCAAGTGATGGTGCACGGCAGCCGTTGCAAGCAATGCCGGTATCGGTATGCGATCCGGTCCAATCTGGCGATCGGAGAGGATGATAATATTGTAACCGCCGTGAACTGCAGCCTCTGCGCGCTCGCAAAGCCGCTCGACCGCACCTTCAAGACCGGCTGCGCCTTCCTGTACAGAATAGGTAATATCGATTGTCTTGGTATCAAAATGATCTTCCGTCTGGCCAATCGCTCTGATTTTCTCAAGATCACCATTGGTCAAAATCGGTTGGCGAACTTCCAGTCTCTTCCTACGGGATGTTCCGATCAAATCGAATATATTCGGCCGCGGACCGATAAATGAAACCAGACTCATCACCAGTTCTTCACGTATCGGGTCAATCGGGGGGTTCGTTACCTGCGCAAAATTCTGCTTGAAATAGGTATAAAGCAATTTCGACTTGTCGGACATTGCCGAAATCGGCGTATCAACGCCCATCGAACCAACCGGCTCCTGTCCGGTTGTTGCCATGGGAGAAAGCAGAAATTTCTTGTCTTCCTGCGTATAACCGAATGCCTGCTGACGGTCGAGGAGCGAAACATCCTTGCGCAGTGATCTAGGTTCGACCGGAGCCAGATCTTCCAGAATAAGTTGGGTATTATCAAGCCATTTACGATAAGGATGTTTGGAAGCAATTTCCGACTTTATTTCTTCATCAGAAACAATGCGCCCTTCTTCGAGGTTGATAAGCAGCATTTTCCCCGGCTGCAAACGCCATTTGCGAACAATGTGCTTTTCCTCAACCGGAATAACACCGGCTTCGGAAGCCATAATGACATAATCATCATCTGTGACAATATAACGTGCAGGACGCAAACCATTACGGTCAAGGGTAGCACCAATCTGGCGACCATCTGTGAATGCTATTGCGGCAGGTCCATCCCATGGTTCCATCAGCGCTGCATGATATTCGTAAAACGAGCGTCTTTCGACACTCATCAGACTATTGCCCGCCCATGCTTCCGGAATAAGCATCATCATCGCATGTGGAAGCGAATATCCACCTTGACAGAGAAATTCCAAAGCATTGTCGAAACACGCAGTATCCGACTGGCCTTCATAAGAGATAGGCCAGAGCTTGGAAATATCGTTACCGAAAAGTTCCGAGTCGACGGAAGCCTGACGGGCAGCCATCCAGTTCACATTTCCCCTCAACGTATTGATTTCACCGTTATGGGCAATCATACGGTAAGGGTGGGCAAGCTTCCATGATGGAAACGTGTTGGTTGAAAAGCGTTGGTGAACAAGCGCCAAAGCACTTTCAAAACGCTCGTCCTGCAAGTCTTTATAATAAGCACCGACCTGAAAAGCCAGAAACATGCCTTTATAGATAACCGTACGCGATGACAAACAAACAACATAAAAGCCGTTATCCCTGCCGCCGGTTTCATGGAAAATACGGTTCGATATGACTTTACGTAATACAAAAAGACGACGTTCAAAATCATCATCCGACTTGATCGACGGATCACGAGCAATAAAAACCTGCCGGTGAACAGGTTCGGTTGCAACAATAGCCGGAGCCTTGGAAAGCGAAGAATTATCAACCGGCACATCGCGAAACGCTATAAAATGCTGCCCTTCGGAAGCAATCACTTCCTTGACGATCTGTTCGATATGGGCGCGCATAGCTTCGTCACGCGGCATAAAAATATGTCCGACAGCATATTGGCCGGCCTTCGGTAATTCTACACCCTGTTCAGCCATAACTTCGCGAAAAAAACGATCCGGTATCTGTACCAATATACCGGCACCATCGCCGACCAGCGGATCAGCCCCGACAGCGCCGCGATGGGTCAGATTTTCGAGCATGAAAAGCCCGTCTTCGATGATTTTATGCGACTTTACGTTTTTTAACTGGGCAATAAATCCAACGCCACAGGCATCATGCTCATTGCGGGAATTATACAACCCCTGCGCAGCAGGAAGTCCATAAGCGGCCGTAGCACCCCCACTCGATAATGATGACGTTATCGACCCCTTTTGAGTAATATTATTACCTGAAGTAACGCTATCCGACATTTAGAAAGCCCTTTTTACGAAAACCGATCCAGAAATTATGACAGAAAATTGCTGATCCATTCTGCAAAAACTGTGAATGGCACTGCATAATCTCTCTTTTTTAAAGCTATGTCAGAAAGGTTCTAAGTTTTCAACTGGCAAATGTTAAAATTGAAATTTTATTTCAATAATTTTAATTATTTTTTATTTTTATTGTTTTAAAATTGATTTTTAATTCATATTATTTTTTTAAGCGTTTTTTTAGACGGTGATAATAACAAATTTCCGGAAGTTCGCCCCAGTTTTATCCGGACTCCTTCTCTTCCGGTATGGTGCTGCAACGGGCCGATACATGAAGAAACACTATACACATCCTAATACCCGATAAATCTGTATCGGAGATTGTTCGGGACATTTTCTAACTGTCCTCTCAGAATGGCAGAAATAAAAAAGGCGTGCCCCATGTTAAACACATGGGACACGCCCTTAACGAACAAAGTTCAAGAATAATTATTCAGCAGCTTCAACTTGAATATCGTGTTTTTGTGCACGTTTATTGCTATTGGAAGCTTTCGGCGTTTCAACCGTAATTTTACGTGGCTTCATCTCTTCGGGAATTTCCCGTTTCAATTCGATATGAAGCAAACCGTTTTGAAGTTGCGCACCAACCACTTCAACATGATCGGCCAATTGGAAACGCCGTTCAAAGGACCGCGATGCTATTCCGCGATAGAGGAAATCGCCTTCGTCATTTTCTTCCTCATGCGATTTCTCGCCCTTGACAGTGAGTTGATGACTTTGTGCTTCAATATCAATTTCATCTTCGGAGAAACCGGCAACAGCCATAGAAATCCGATAAGAATTCTCGCTCAACCGTTCAATATTATAAGGCGGATAAGTCTGAACGCTTTCCGGCTGGGTCATTGTATCAAACATATTGAATAAACGATCAAAACCGACAGTTGAACGATATAATGGTGAAAAGTCTACTTGACGCATAATAATTGCCCTCCTTCAGAGCGACGATTTGTTTGGTTATCACGATCTCCAAAAAGGCAGATCAATATAACCAGCGACCCCGTATCGGCGATCGCATTAATGATGTGGTTATCCGTTAGCCGACTTTCAAGTGCCATTATTTGTCCTGTTAATTTTTTTCAGAGAAAATGTTGAAAAAATCTCGTAACTATAAGCTGTTACCGCAAAATTCTGCGATCAGGTCGGGCTTGTCGAAGTGCGGGTTCATGGAGCTTCAAATTCCGCACGTCAATCCACGTATTCGGCCCACGTCTTCGGCAGGCAATTGCAACGGCAACCGGATATTTCCGGCAAACAAGAAATGCTTTTTTAAATTTTGCGGAATAGATAATTGTTGTTCGTCAATGACCAGCAAAGAAAGATGCGATAATTGCCTGCCTGCCTTTTGAAAGATGAAATGCCGATGCCGCTCCTGCATACTTCTATGCTTGAGACGTCGGATAACAGACAATTGCGAATTATAAAATATACAAGAAAATCCGGCTATCAAAAAGGTACGGTTATTTTCCTGCAAGGTGTAGCCGACAATATTGCAAGATATAAAGAACTGTTTTCAAAGCTTGACGAGCGTGGTTTTTCCTATGCATCATTCGACTGGTACGGGCAAGGCGGTTCTCTGCCGCCGAATAAAGGCAAACACGAAAATTTCCGACACAGATTCGACATTAACCGGCATATAGGTGACCTTGATGATTTCCTCCATCGAATTGTTTATACCGACTGCCCGCCTCCTTATTATTTTCTCTGTTATGAAACGGGATGTCTCATCGCTATCTCGGCGATAGATGTCATTAACAATCAATGCGACCGCCTCATCGGTATTTCACCCCTTTTTAGCCCGTTAGGCTATAGAATCGGCGGCATTCATTACAAAATCAACAAAACACTGAGCGATTTCGGTTTGGGCAGGATGAAATTGAAACAAAGCGCATGTCTGGTTCGTAAATCCTGTTCCCCTTTAACCGCTGGATCGGATCATAATGAACAAAAACAGCTCCCGCTGCTTGACAGGCACTGGCTGGCAGACATCTTTGAAACGGCTGCTTACGCAAAACAACGTTTACAAAAAAACGACCAGCGCTTTCCGGCATTGTTTGTGACCAGCCATAATGACAGCCTAGCTAGCGCATCTGAGGTGCGCAGATTTTGTCATGATGTCAGGCTTGCAGATACAATCACACTATCGGGAGCAAGCCACGACCTATTTCACGCAAGTGATTGGCACAAAAAACAATTCTGGGCTTTATTCGATGCTTTTATACCGGGCACCAATGCTTACGATATTAACCGTTGAGGATAGATGACGCTGCATCGAACAATTCCGGCGTTGAAGCTGCAATAATATTTCCGGCTTCTTCCGCACCACCACCGTTCCACTGCCTGATAACGCCGCCTGCCTGCTCGACAATAGGTATGAGCGCCATAATGTCATATGGCTCCAGCCCTGTTTCCACTACCAGATCGACAAAACCGCAAGCAAGCATAGCAAAGGCATAACAATCCGAACTGTAACGCGTTAAGCGGACTTTCTTTACCAGCTTTTCAAAACGTGTTTTTGATTCACCTTCAAACAGCTCCGGAGCGGTTGTAAACATTGTGGCTTTATCAAGTGTTTTACAGTCGCTGACGGCCAGTTTACGATGGCTACCATCAAGCAGCGTATTCAAATAAGCTCCCTTGCCACAGCTATAATATATTTCACGGGTGAAAGGTTGAGCCATCATGCCGGCAACTGCTTTTCCACTTTTCATGAGGCCGACGAGACTTCCCCAAATTGGCATTCCGGTAATAAAAGAGCGCGTTCCGTCAATCGGATCAATGACCCAGACATTATCATTCAGTCCTTTCAAGGTGGGAAATTCCTCTCCCAATATTCCATCATCCGGACGTTCCTGATGAATAAATTCCCGTAAAGCGATTTCGGTTTTGCGATCGGCAATTGTAACCGGATCAAACCCCTCTTTATCCTTATTGTCTATCGACAGCGAATGCCGAAAAAAGGGAAGCGATGTATCGGCAGCGATTTGCGCAAGTTTTTCAAAGAAATCAAATCCTGGAAGATTGGTCATCATCTGCTCCCGATCACTTGTATTACGGTCATTACGGCACGGATTAGACAAAAAGTTTTAACCGGCTTTGTCGGAAAACTCAATGTCGGGCATTACATTTCCGATTGCGCGTGAATTTCCACCTGCGATATTCTTATCCCGACAATTTGCCATATTATTCAACCGTTCGACCGATTTGAAAATCTGTCTCAAATTTAAAAAATAATTATTCTGCCGCCACTTTCGTGGTCATGAAATGACCTTCGGGAAAGGCCATAATATCCGAAGCAAGCCCCGTGAGGTCATTTTGCAGGACCGGAAAATTATGATTGGGTTCCAACGTAATTTCATCCAGATAAAGGCTTCTATTAATTTCTATTTGAAGAGCATGAATATTTTCGCAAGGTCGACCGTAATTTGCGGTGATGAAACCTCCGGAATAAGGCCGATTGAGAGCGACATTATAACCCTTTTGCTCCAATCTATCGGTTACATATTCAACGAAAGCATTCGCACAAGACTGGCCATATTGATCGCCCAGAATAAAATCGGGTTGTTGACCGCCATTAAAAAATCTCAGTTTTCCCGGCATCGAATGGCAGTCGATAAGAACTGCAAATCCGAAACGTTCTCGCATCTCATCGAGTTTCCTTGCGAGATGTTCATGATAAGGTACATAAAGCCCGTTGATACGCTCCAAAGCATCGCTCAAGTGAATACGCCCGTCATAAATCGGAACGCCAGTTGCAACAATCCTCGGTATGATTCCCAAGCCCGCAAGAACACGTGTCGAAGGCTTCGGAACATCTTCCGGCAATGGCTCGAAAAACATGTCGCCATCAAGTTCATCGCGCTCGCGATTGACATCCAGAAAGGAGCGCGGGAAATTTGCCGCCATGAGAGCTGCACCAAGCTCGACGACATTGCGGAAGAGAAGATCGACAAAACAATCTTCCGATATGCGTATTGTAAAATTGTCCAGACTCGACTGCTTTAAAAAGCTCTTGGGGTAAACACGCCCCGAATGGGGCGAGTTGAAGAGAAACGGAACTCTGAGTTCAGCCGGTTCAAAATATTGGAACGCTGCAACACCATCTAAATCCATTTCCAAAACCTGCAATCAATGTCTTTTTCAATAAAAACCGTAAACCGAATGCACCTTCATTCGCAACCGCGAATTAACCATTATGAGAAACAAAGTTGCACCGACAGCCTTTATCGCTTTTTTTACGAACCTAATTTATTGTATGAATACGAAAGAGATAAGCATCCAATTCAAATAAACAACTGCTGGACACTATAATGAAACGAATTTTGCTTGCTGAAGACGATAACGATATGCGTCGATTTTTAGCAAAAGCCCTGGAACGGGCCGGTTACGAAGTTACCGATTTCGATAACGGTGCAAGCGCTTATGAACGCCTACAGGAAGAACCCTTTTCGCTGCTCCTGACCGATATTGTTATGCCGGAAATGGATGGCATCGAACTGGCGCGCCGCGCAACCGAAATAGATCCGGATTTACGAGTCATGTTCATTACCGGATTTGCAGCGGTCGCACTCAATTCCGATAGCAACACACCACGCGACGCAAAAGTACTATCAAAACCGTTTCATTTGCGAGAACTCGTCTCGGAAGTCGAAAAAATGTTGATAGCAGCCTAGGAAACAGGTTTTAAATTTCCATTTTTTCCGGATTATGAACTATTTTTTTTAAAAAGGCATTGACCTGACTGAATTGATATGGTGTATGCACCAACATCAGATGGGCGTGTAGCTCAGAGGGAGAGCACTACATTGACATTGTAGGGGTCACAGGTTCAATCCCTGTCACGCCCACCATCTGTTTTCCATTTATCCGTTTTTCCGATTGTGTTTCGACACCATCCCGATTATCGGTTCTATTGCTTCCCGACTTTAAAAGCTTTTTTTGAAACCCCCTCTTCAATGGCTGACGAGGCAATTCCAACAATTTTAAAATTCAGTCTCTCGACATTAGAAGGTCGCATTAAAACTGCGACTGTGCTCCCGAAATCAGTAACGATTCTTGCCGATGAAGAACGGTCGAACTTAAAGACATATCGGATTATCACGGAATAAGATTGCTGATAAATTTTCAACTTTTTCTCAAAGCTACCACCGGTTTTTTCGCAAAATATCAGCCGGTCGGGACGATAACGAGCAAGACAACGACGAATACAAAAATTGGTGAGAGGTAACGTTTATATAAAGAATGAGCCTTCAGAATGCTTGATTGCAAAAATCACCGAGTTTTCATCGCTGTGACAGGACTAAAATAATTTTCAATAGAAAGAATATCGGAACCGGTTTTGATCCGCTGATAGTTGTCAGAACAAGAAAATGACTTTTTCACCCGCTTACTTGCGGCCAAATCCAACCGGATGGCTGTTATTACGTTTTTGTCCGGTTTATTTCATAAGGTGCATATTTTAAAAACTATTAAACTCTTACCAGTAAATAAAAATACATTTTTCAATATAAAAAACCATTTTATAAATTTACATTATAAATACTTAATAACATAATATAAAATAATTTATATTATTTTTTTATTATACATGTTTTATAATGGTATTTTTTAAACAATAACCTCTAATTGAAATGGATAATGCCTGATTAACTTCTGCGCCTATAATGTTATTAAAATATATTGTTATTGAAACTGTTTCATGAATGACAGAACTGAATTATTCATTGCCGAGACTGTAGCGACTGTTCGGAAAAATTAATTTTGAAGAACGGTGGCGGCTGCTTGCAAAAACCGTGAATTCAGAACGAAAGCAGCCTTTCAATGCAAAGGAGGAGATTTCAATAACAGGAAACCGTTTAGCCGAAGGTTTCTCGCCCCTGCCCTCATTTAACGGGCGCGGTCAAGCACTCTTTTGCATTCAATCAATTCAAACAGCGCTTCTTGCAGTAGCGTTTTGTTATCTTTGCCTTTTCCGATATTGCTGCCCCCCACTTCCGCATCCGAATCGGACTTCATGAAGCTGAATAAGCCTTTGGATTGCTGCGGTTTGGCTGGAATCGGGGTATTTTCAGCCTCTTCCTCGGCTTTCTTTTTTTGCGTAATCGCATCAATCGCCGCAATATCACCGTTACCCAAGGCGACAACAAAAGCGATGCCATTGTCCTTTAACAGACGTTGCGCGCCTTTAATGGTATAGCCCTGTTCATATAAGAGTTGGCGAATGCCTTTCAGTAAATCAACATCGGCCGGACGATAATAACGACGGCCACCACCGCGCTTTAACGGTTTTATCTGTGAAAAACGTGTTTCCCAAAATCTCAAAACATGCTGGGGGAGATCCAACGCTTCAGCAACTTCGCTGATGGTACGGAAAGCATCCGGACTTTTATCCATTTTTTGCCCTTTGCCGACTGCAACTTGATGTTTGGCCTGATATTAAGTTCCGGCGTCTTCAAACGCTTTCAGCCTTTCAAGCCTGTGTGAAAGTCTTGCAGCTTCATTGATAGATAATTATCACAATAGCTATCAATAACACGAACTTTAGCAAAACTGAAACTGTTATGCCGATCTAGGATTTTTTTGAACGATGGCCATCCAGAATTTTTTTCTTCAAAACATTGGATGCTTTGAATGTCATGACGCGACGCGGTGAAATCGGAACTTCTTCACCGGTTTTCGGATTACGGCCAATGCGTTCGGTTTTATTGCGAACATGAAAAGTTGCAAATGAAGATAATTTGACAGTTTCACCCTTAACGATTGCATCGCAAACTTCGTCAAGGATCATTTCAACCAACGAAGCCGACTCTGTACGTGACAGGCCAACTCTTCTGCAAACTGCATCCGCCAAATCTGCGCGCGTCACTGTAGTACCAGACATAACTATCGCCTTCTTTAAACTGAAGTACAAAAAACATATACGTTATATTTATGATCGGTCAACCCGTCTTGCGGTTACCAGCGGATAAGAATTGCTCCCCATGTGAATCCGCCACCCATCGCCTCCAACATGACAAGATCACCTTTTTTAATTCTACCATCATTAACAGCAACTGCAAGTGCCAGAGGAACCGACGCAGCAGAAGTATTCCCGTGTTGGTCGACAGTGATAACAACTTTTTCGTCGGCAATGCCGAGTTTTTTTGCCGAAGCATCAATGATACGTTTGTTAGCCTGATGCGGAACAAACCAGTCAAGTTCCGATGGAGAAATGCCGGTTGCCGAAAAACAATCGTCCACAACGTCGGTAATCATTCCGACCGCATGTTTGAAGACTTCGCGCCCCTCCATTCGCAAATGACCGGTTGTTTGCGTTGTTGACGGCCCCCCGTCAACATAGAGCTTGTCAACAAATGCACCGTCAGAGCGCTGTTTACAAACAAGAATACCCCGGTCACTATTATCGCCATTTCCGCTTTCGATTGCTTCAAGGATAACGGCACCGGCGCCATCACCGAAAAGCACGCAAGTCGAACGATCATTCCAATCAAGAATGCGGGAAAATGTCTCGGCACCGATAACCAATATCCGCTTTGCCATGCCGCCTTTTAAATAAAGGTCGGCAGTTGTGAGCGCGAAAATGAAACCCGAACAGACAGCCTGCACGTCAAAAGCAAAACCGTGTGACATCCCCAAGGCGTTCTGGATTTCGACAGCAGACGCAGGAAATGTGTGGTTTGGCGTAGCCGTGGCAAGGATTATACAGTCAATATCGGCAACTGTAAGCCCTGCATTATCAAGAGCGGCCTTTGCGGCGGCAGTCCCCAGAGAGACCGTTGTCTCGCCTTCACCGGCTATATAGCGCTGGCGGATTCCTGTTCGTTGAACGATCCATGCGTCGGATGTCTCGACAATCCCCTCAAGCTCGCTGTTCAACATCTTCTTTTTTGGCAGCGCACTGCCTATGCCGCATATGGCAGATCGAATCATTCAGTTCTATCCTTAACCAGCGAATCAATGTTCAGTTATCAATGCGTTTGTTTATGTTTTCAATCATGTACCGTGTGGTCACCATGGTCGAGAAGTTCCGGTTTTTTATCGTGAAAATGCCTCAAATCCGCTGCAATTTTCTCCAAAAGCTTGTTGTTAACCATTTCATAGCCTACACGCAAAGCAGAAGCAAACCCATCTGCATCGGTTCCGCCATGACTTTTGATAACAACTCCGTTAAGTCCCAGTAATACACCGCCATTCACGCGGCCAGGATCCATTTTCTGTTTGAGCTTACGAAAAGCACTAATTGATAAAAGATAGCCGATCTTTGTCAACAATGAACCGGACATGGCTTCCCGCAAAATTTTTGCCATTTGCCGCGCTGTTCCTTCAGCAGCTTTCAATGCGATATTTCCGGAAAAACCTTCTGTCACCACGACATCTACTGTTCCCTTACCAATATCGTTTCCTTCGACAAAGCCCTTATATTCCAGCCCATCGAGACCAATCTCGCGTAACATCATACCGGCTTGTTTGATTTCATCCAGACCTTTGACTTCCTCGACACCAATATTGAGTAAGCCTACTGTTGGCCGTTTGACATTATAAAGTGCGCGGAACATACCTGCCCCCATCACTGCCAGATCAACGAGCTGATCGGAGGAAGCACCGATCGTCGCACCAATATCGAGCACAATGCTTTCACCGCGCAAAGTCGGCCACACGCCCGCAATACCCGGCCGATCGGCTTCCTCCATCATTCTTAGACAAAAATAGGACATTGCCATTAACGCGCCGGTATTACCGGCCGACACACAAGCATCCGCCTCGCCTTTTTTAACAGCTTCGATTGCTGCCCACATGGATGATTTGCCACGGCCGTTACGCAAAGCCTGACTGGGTTTTTCATCCATCCGTGTGTAGGTTTCGGTTGCAATGAATGTCGAAGAAGAACCAAGCTCCGGATAACGTTTCAAAACCGGTTCTACCGCACTTGCCACACCATAAAAAATAAAACGTATTTCAGGAAAACGCTTCTGCGCAATTGCAGCACCGGCAATTGTGATCTCAGGGCCGAAATCGCCGCCCATTGCATCCACAGAAATTCTGATCACTCTCAAATGTCCTATTAGTTTCTAATTCTATATAAGGCCGCGTCACTTGGTTGCGATGGCGCATGAAACTTTAAGCCGAAAATACCGGTTTTAAGCCATTATACAACTATAAAATTTGTTTTTTCGACGACCATTACGATTTCAGTTGTTTCAAAACAGCAAAAGGGGAAGGTTCTTTTTCTTCATTTCCGGTGTCTTCAATATAGTTGCCATCAACCCCTTCCTTTCGCGGATAAGGATTTAAAGAAAGCTCGAAGAATTCCTCCAGAAAAGCACCGACATCTATGCTATCCCCATGAAATACTTCCGGCGTATCAGGCCCTTCCGCATCAATGAAGACTTCGCCCGTATGATCCAGCTCTTCATATTTCACAAGCTTGGAGTCTTCGGGAATAAAAACCGATTGAACTTCCTCTTCAACATGTTCGGGAATTGGTTCCAGTGTAACGACACAGGCCTGGACAATGTCTGCTTCAAACTTTCCCTTGATACGAACGCCCCGTTTTTTCCACGGCGAAACATGGACATCCGCATGAAATGAATCGACGCTTAAAAGACCATGGTTTTCCTTGAGTTTTTGGCGTTCTTTTTCGTCTGCATCAATTTTTATTCGCACACCTTTTACCGGCAATGAACGAACATTGACCGGATAATGGATTGCAAAACTCATGAGATGGCAATCGTTTTCGTTTGTGTGGTCATTATTGTGCATAATGGGCCTCATTCCAGTGTTCAACTTTAAAACTGTGTTTGATACATGCATCTTTTTCTGCACAGGCAAGATGAGGTGTATAAAACGACGTAAAATGTTTCCTGTTTTCCATACTCATTGTTAATAAATAGAAGTCGGCAACGATGCAATCTATTGCAAACGGCTTTAAGGTGGTTTAGGCAAAAAGATTGAAGAATAGTTTTTCCCCCGCCATGCGTTAGATGGAGATGTCATTGTTTCACACGATCCGCATTAAAACCCAAGCTAAGCATGGGTTACTTATCGGTTTAATCGCTGCTACGGCAATCACATTGAGTGGCTGCAAATCCCATGATTTCCTCAAGACAAGCCAAACATACAATGAAGGTTATGTGCTCGACGAGTCGGCACTTGCTTCTGTGCCGGTGGGTTCAAGCCGCGATCAGGTTTTGCTCGCCCTCGGTTCACCTTCAATGACTGCAATGTATGATAACGAGGTCTTCTATTACATCTCGCAAACGCGCTATCGCGGTGCACAATTCATGAAGCCCAAGATTGTTGATCGTAAAATTCTGGCTATCTATTTCAACAAGAACGGTCAGGTTGAACGGATAGCGAATTATGGCCTGCAAGACGGAAAAGTTATCGATACGATCACCCAGACAACGCCAACAGGTGGTCATGACCAGTCGTTCCTGTCGCAATTGATAAAAGGCTCGAAGGGCGTTCCCCAATTGCCACAAACGGGCAGGTAAATTTTCCTGCCCGCAAAGCCGATTTCGGCAGTAAATTAAGGCTTTCATCCCGTTTACTGAAAACGAAAAACCGGCAGACAAAAATAAAAGCTCTATCTTCCGATAGAGCTTTTTTTAAATATTGAATGCAATTTCAGCTTTTGCAACTTTATTGTTCGCGCAATTCTTTTGCCATTCTATCAAGCACGGCATTGACCATCCTCGGTTCATCACCATCAAAAAATGCTTTGGCAATATCGACATATTCGCTGATTGCGACAGCAACCGGTACATCTTTACGGTTTTTTATTTCCCAGGCACCGGCCCGCAATATCGCACGTAAAGTTGAATCAATACGTGACAGCGGCCAGTCTTCAGGCAAATGTTGACGAATCATAGGATCAAGTTGGCGTTGCTCTTCCACCACACCGGCAATAATAGCACGGAACCATTGTGGGTCGGCTTCAAGATATTGTTCGCCATCGACTTCCTGCCCCAACCGATAAGTTTCATATTCCAAGGTTATTTCAAGAATACCGGTACCGGCAACATCCATCTGATAGAGAGCCTGGACAGCAGCCAAACGCGCCGCGCCGCGTTTATTTGCACGGCGCGACCCATTACGATTATTGGCAGAAGTGTTATTCAACGATTTGCTCCGAATTTGTCTTTCAGTGCGATCATATGCAATGCGGCTTCGGCGGCAAAGCCACCCTTGTTCTTCTTATCCGGCAAAGCGCGAGCCCATGCCTGTTTTTCATTTTCGACTGTGATAATACCGTTGCCGATAGCCAATCGTTTGCGAACGCTCAAATCTGCAATGCCCCGACATGATTCGTTAGAAACGATTTCAAAATGGTATGTCTCACCCCTGATAACACATCCCAATGCGACATAACCGTCGTATTTTTTTTCACCCTTTTCGGCAAATGCAATCGCTGCCGGAATCTCCAAAGCTCCCGGAACAGTTACAACATCAAAATCTGCGTTAGCCTGTTCAAGTGTTTCTGTTGCACCTTTCAACAAGGCGTCCGAAATTTCTTCATAAAACCGGGCTTCTACAATAAGGAGATGAGCCTTCTTTACGTTTTTCTTTGTCATAATCTGATCCTATAACTCAACAATCGGGTTGGCACTTTACGTCCCTCAAAGCCCATCACAACAATGAGGTTGAGCCAATATCCCTTCATTTAGAACAGTTTTTGAAAATGCGAAAGCTGCTTTTCTTAAATTGCTTCCAACGAAAAGGATATTTAAGGACTAAGGGTAAATGGATACAAATGAATATCGGACTGTATAGTAACCGGTTACCTGACAAATTCGGAAAGTCGCGCGGCGTAACGCGCTAACTGGTCTATTTCCAGATTGACGAGATCACCCGTTTTCCGCTCGCCCCAGGTCGTTACATTCAGCGTATGACGAATAATCAATACATCGAACAAATTGTCTTTGACAGCATTGACTGTCAAAGATGTGCCATTCAGGGCAACAGAACCTTTACGGGCAATAAAACGGGCCAATTCGTCCGGTGCTTTTAGTTGAAACCTTCTGGCGTCGCCTTCTTCCGAAGTTTCAACAATTTCAGCCAGACCATCAACATGGCCGGAAACAAGATGCCCGCCCATTTCATCGCCAAGTTTCAATGAACGTTCAAGATTGACATGACTTCCAACCTTCCAGCTTGAAATGTTGGTAAGGCGCAAAGCTTCTTCCCATGCTTCAACAGTGAATGACGATTCTGGCGCATGATCTCCCGATTTATCGACCACCGTCAGGCAAATACCGGAACAGGCAATCGACGCACCAATATCGATTGTGTTCACATCGTAATGATTGCGGATTTTGATCCGCAGTCCCTCATTGAGAGGCTCTAAATCGGCTATTTCACCTATATCCGTTACTATTCCGGTAAACATTCGCGACGACATCTCCATTCACTGTAACTATCCTCGCCAAAATTGGCCTCATTGACCTTGTTGAAGTTCACAAGGTACTTGC
Source organism: Bartonella sp. B10834G3 (assembly GCF_016102505.1). NCBI lineage: Bacteria > Pseudomonadati > Pseudomonadota > Alphaproteobacteria > Hyphomicrobiales > Bartonellaceae > Bartonella > Bartonella sp. B10834G3. The sequence continues at coordinate 232,874 of NZ_JACFOM010000002.1, read as the reverse complement.
TGAAATCGGGGGCAGCTATTTCTTTTTTTCCCAATATAAGTTTTGAACGGAAGAGTGCAATCCTGTCAACCAGCCCATGATCGAGAAAAGAACATGCCGTTGCCCTTCCCCCTTCCAGCAAAAGGCTTGAAATACCTTTTTGATACAATGTGTTAAGAATATCTCGCGGTGCAAATTCACCATCCTTATCATCAAGTTCAAAAATATCGATTCCACTCTTTTCAAGGTCCGCCTTTTTCTTGGGATCCACATTTTTGCCTGCGATAATCCAGGTTGGTACATGCTTTGCCGTCTCGACCAAGCGGCAATTCTCACCAATCGAAAGCTTGCGATCAATCACGACACGTATTGGGGAGCGTTCTTCCAACCCCGGCAAACGACAGGTAAGTTCGGGATTGTCGGCAAAAACAGTCTTTATTCCAACTGCGATTGCTGCATTTTCAGCGCGCATTATGTGGCTTATGGAATGCGATATTCCATTGCTGATCTGAACATTTCGCTCGCCTTCCACACCGATACCGTTATCTGCCGAAATAGCCATCTTCAAAGTGACTTCGGGACGGGCCAATTGTCTTGTTACAAGATATGCACTCAGTCCTTCATAGGCCTGATTTGCCAATATGCCGGTTTCAACAACAATCCCAGCATCTTCCAACATTCTTATCCCGCGTCCGGAAACTCTTTTATCCGGGTCGCGAATGGATATGACGACACGTTTTATTCCTGCATTTATCAATGCATTCGCACATGGCGGCGTTTTCCCGTAATGTGAACAAGGCTCAAGCGTTACATAAGCTGTGCCGCCACGCGCATTTTCACCGGCCATTTTTAACGCTTGTGTTTCCGCATGTGGTCGGCCACCGGTTTCCGTTACGCCATGGCCGACAATCGTCGTGCCATCAGCCCCGACGATAATAGCACCCACAGAAGGATTTTCAGCCGTTTCGCCAAGATGCCGACGCGCCAGACGAATGGCAGCCGCCATAAAACGATAATCGTCAGCTCTATCTGCCATTTTTAATGTTGTCTTTATCTCCGTCACGATCCGACAGCTCATCAATTACATCGTGAAAATCACTGGCATTGCGAAAATTGCGATAGACCGAAGCAAAACGGATATAGGCAATGTCATCAATGCCCTTCAAAGCTTCCATGACAAGGTGACCGATCTGTTCGGTCGATATTTCCGGTTCTCCGGAACTTTCAAGCTGGCGAACTATACCGGATATTGCCCGTTCAACCCGTTCGGGATCAACATTCCTCTTGCGCAAGGCAACTTCGACAGACCGCATCAACTTGTCTCGATCAAAGGGGACGTGTCGTCCACTTTTCTTTGTCACCATCAATTCGCGCAATTGCACACGCTCGAATGTGGTAAACCGCCCGCCGCATACAGGACATATGCGACGGCGGCGGATAACCGAGCCATCTTCGGCCGGACGCGAGTCCTTTACCTGGGTATCTTCCGATTGACAGTAAGGACACCGCATTTTTTACTCCGTTCAAATCATTAACCAAGATAAGGATATAGCGGAAAACGTTCAGTCAATGCATGAACTTTTTCGCGTACATGCGCTTCAACAGCGGCATTGCCTTCGTCCGAATTTGCAGCTTTGAGGCCATCCAGAACTTCCGAAATCAGCTCGCCTATCTCATCAAACTCTTTTTCACCGAAACCGCGTGTTGTTCCAGCCGGTGTACCAAGTCTTACACCCGATGTAACGAACGGTTTTTCGGGATCAAAGGGAATGCCGTTCTTATTGCAGGTGATATGCGCCCTGCTCAAAGCACTTTCTGCACGCTTACCTGTAGCGTTTTTCGGCCGCAAATCAACCAGCATCAAATGGTTATCAGTGCCACCCGATACAATATCAAGGCCATTTTTAATCAAGCGGGCCGACAATGTTTTTGCATTGGCAACAACATTTTTCGCATAAGTTTTGAAAGACGGGCGCAATGCTTCACCGAATGCAACAGCCTTCGCAGCAATGACATGCATGAGCGGCCCGCCTTGAATACCGGGGAACACAGCCGAGTTGATCTTTTTTGCGATTGCCTCATCATTGGTCAAAATCATGCCGCCACGCGGCCCACGCAAGGATTTATGTGTTGTCGAGGTTACAACATGGGCGAAAGGTACCGGTGAAGGATGAACACCGCCTGCGACCAAGCCCGCAATATGCGCCATATCGACCATCAGATAAGCGCCGACTTCATCGGCAATTTCACGGAAGCGCTTCCAATCCCAAAAGCGGGAATAGGCCGTGCCGCCAGCAAGTATAAGCTTGGGCTTATTTTCGCGGGCAATACGTGCGACTTCGTCCATGTCTATTTTCTGGTCGTCGCGTCTCACACCATAGGAAACCACGTTAAACCATTTGCCTGACATGTTAACCGGTGAACCGTGGGTCAAATGCCCGCCGGAATTGAGATCAAGACCCATAAATGTATCGCCCGGTTTCAGGAGCGCGAAAAAGACCGCCTGATTCATCTGGCTACCGGAGTTCGGCTGCACATTTGCAAAGGCTGCGCCAAACAGCTTTTTGGCCCGTTCTATTGCAAGATTTTCAACCACATCAACATATTGGCAGCCGCCATAATAACGTTTGCCAGGATAACCTTCGGCATATTTATTGGTAAGAACCGAACCTTGTGCTTCAAGTACAGCACGCGATACGATGTTTTCCGATGCAATCAACTCGATTTCATCGCGCTGACGGGAAAGCTCGCCGCGAATGGCATCATAGATCTCGGAATCAGTTGTTTGAAGATCGTCATTAAAAAAGCGCTTTTGCGCCACATCCACTTGGTCGCTCATGGGAAATATTCCTAACAATGAAAAATAGCCGCTCAATAATTATCACAGCGTTACAATATGTTATACGCTTTCACAGCCAATAGCCAATATTTAGCAAAAAATCTTCACAAAAATGGCCGGTTTTTACCAATTTTATTTGGCAATCATCTTTTTGCGGTTTTCACACCCCTGTTAGCAGTCCTGTTGATATAAACGCACAAATATTGAAAAACGCGCAAATATTGAAAAAAGAATTGTTTTTTTATTCCCTGAAGCAGGTATATTGGCTTTCTCCATAATGGCAATGTTCATAGGTTATATGTTCTTCCAAATTTCCAAAATCCGGTTTACTTCAATCCGGTCAATCATTTGGAACATATCGCCAAGACGCTCAGGTACAAAACAATGCGGACAAAAGTTTTTATTGATGGTGAACATGGTACAACCGGCTTACAAATCAGGAAGCGGTTGGCATCACGCGATGATCTCGAAATTCTTTCCATCCCTTTGGAAGACCGGCACAATGATGCTGCACGTTTCGAGCGTTTGAACGAAGCCGATATTGCCATTTTATGTCTTCCCGACGATGCGGCGATTGCAACAGTCAATGCCGTTGCTGAAAACCACAAATTACGCATTATTGACAGTTCGACCGCTCACCGTATTTCGCCACAATGGGTCTATGGTTTTGCCGAACTTACCGAAGGGCAAGCAGAGCGGATTGGTTCCGCACGATTCGTCGCCAATCCCGGCTGTTATCCAACCGGAGCGCTCAGTATCATCCGGCCATTGCGCGAAGCGAATCTTATAGACGAGAATTTTCCGGTCTCCATCAATGCGGTGTCGGGCTATACCGGCGGCGGAAAAAAAATGATAAGCCAGATGGAAAATCAGAACGGCGATGACAGGATTACTGCCAATTATTTCCTTTATGGACTCAATCTCCGACACAAGCATGTGCCGGAAATTCGGGTTCATGGGAAACTGGCAAAAACACCGCTTTTTGTGCCCAGTGTCGGACGGTTTCCTCAAGGTATGATTGTGAATATACCTCTTCACAACTCTCTTTTGAAAAAACACGTCACCGGCAATGATCTAAGAACAATTTTCAATGACCATTATCGTCATAGCAAACTTATCAGCGTCGCCACAGAAGAAGAAAATAACCGTTTGGTACGCCTTGATGCCGAGCTGCTTGCTAACACCGACAAGCTGAAAATATTTGTATTTGGCGATGATGCTGCCGGAATTTACAATATTTCGGCGGTACTTGATAATTTGGGTAAAGGTGCTTCCGGTGCTGCTGTGCAGAATCTTGATCTGATGATCGGAAAATCATGACACCGTAACATCACTAAAATCTAAAAATTTAAATGTAAAAATAAAGGTCGGCTATTTCTTTAGCCGGCCTTTTATTTAAGAATTCACTCTTCGGCTTTTCAGCAGACTAGAAAAACAGCGTTTCCGGTCAGTTCCAATAATCATGGTTCCGGTTATGCGCTTAACTCTCTCGCTTTATTTACGCTTGTTTCCGCCGGATAGGCACCTTTGGTCGCACGCCAATGGGCAACAGCGAATACAAGAACCAGTAACGCTACGCCCTGATGGATCAATCCCCAACTGATCGGAGCTTCCAGCAACAAGGTGATGATGCCGAAAACAGCCTGCACAATGATTGCTACAAGCAGCAGCATTGCACGCCTTGCATGTGTTGTTCCCGAAGCGAGCTTTTCAACCTTCAAAGCATGGACAAGCGCTGCCAACAACAGAAGATAGGCAAAACAACGGTGAACAAATTGCACAGTCAGTCTGTTCTCGAAAAAGTTCCGCCACGTCGGTTGATCGGCAAGCAAGCCTTCCGGCACCAACTGCCCGTCCATCAAAGGCCAGGTATTATAAACCTTGCCGGCATGCAATCCTGCGACAAGCGCACCAAGGTAAATTTGTACAAGCACCATCAACACCAGCCAACCGGCAAATTTCTGTATGCTGCGATTGGCAGGCTTGTCGCTATAGTCGGCAAGTCCGCGTGAAACATAAGTGACAAAAATCACCACAATACAAGCCGTGACAAGATGGATTGCGAGACGATATTGACTGACGCTCGTCAAATCACTGGCACCGAGACCGGAAGCAACCATCCACCAGCCAATTGCACCCTGAACGGCAATAATCACCGGAACGGCTATCAATTGCGGAAGAAAGGTTTTCTCTATCCGCTTCGTTGCCCAGAACCAGATAAGACCGAATAAAGCAATAACGCCGACAAGACGTGCCAACAAGCGATGCGCCCATTCCCACCAGAATATTCCCTTGAATTGAGAAAGTGTCATTCCCTGATTGACGACTTTATATTGGGCTATCTGTTGATATTTCTCGAATTCGTCCTGCCATTCGGCTTCACCAATTGGCGGGATGACACCGTGAACCGGCTTCCATTCGGTGATCGACAATCCCGATCCGGTCAAACGCGTGGCACCGCCAACAATGACTATTGCCAAACACAGAATTAAAACCGCATAAAGCCAAAGCTGTATCATCTTGCGATTGCGTGCCTGTCTGGCATTAGGCACGGTTTCATCAATTGCGGTCATAGTCATCATCAGACGCTTTCACTTGATAATATGCGCCGGAATTATCCGGTTCTTTTTCCTATTGGTGCAGCAATGTTCTCAAGAAAACAAGGGTATAATCCGCGACAAGCCGTCGCGTCCGGCGAGTTTATCAACTGTCGATAAGCGTGAACAGCGGTTGATCCGAATATTTTGAAAACAAATTGCGCCAGCTATCCTGATCGTTCAAATCATGACAGGAAATAACGAGGCAATTGCTTTGTTTGAATATCTCTTCGACACCGAATTCGGACACCTCTGACATTGCAATCAGAATAACCGCATATTGTTCTTTCAGTGCGTCAATGAGTGTCGGTATATCGCTTGCAAAATCTTTCGCTCTAAGAAGACTTGCAATCCCCCTCGGCAAAATATCGACGCCGGTGTCATAATCGCTATAAATAACTTCGGAAATCTTCGCATCTCCCGTAAGCACATCGGTAAAACCGCGGTGCGGACCAATCAAATTCCCGATTTCATTGGTTGAAATATCAACAAGCAGAACAGATTTTTCCACGCTCCTTAACTTCATTGACAAACGTGCCGAGGCTTGGGCCGCGTCTTTCCCGACAACCGTAACAGTCCTCAAATTGAACTTCCGGATCTCGTCAACCAATCCGGCAAAGTCCAGTTTTAATTGTTCAGGTGCTTTTACCGGCGCGCTAGAAATATCGACACTGTTTTTTGAAGTTTGCGATTTTTCCTGTCCTGAGACGTGTTTTCTTTCTTTCTTCCAACACTTTGCTAAAAAAAGGCTAGCGACAAGAAGAACTAAAAAAATGACAAGTGTAAAGATTGAAAGTGGCCACCCAAAACGGGATAAGAGAGAGCGTTTTTCAACGCTTATCGGACTGACTTCGATATTTTGGTTGTCCGCCAAGCCTCTATCATCTGTTTTTTTATCATAATCCGCCCATATAGACTTCAACTTTTCTTCCAGTTGATCGAAGGCTTGTTTACCCGATTGATTATTTATGTCACCGGCTTTAATTAGCTCGTCACGCAAACCGTTCTCGACCTTCACACAGAGATCGGCTTCAGTATAAAGGCGTTCAATAGCGAGATTTATATGGCGATCAAGTTCCTGCTTTAACGCATTTTGTTCGCTCATCATTGCTTTGATTTGCGGATGCGTGCTGCCCAACTGCGTTTCCATATGGGCTATTTCTGTTGCCAATTTATTCAAATTGGCCCTTGTATTTTGAACAGCCGGATCTCTTGCAATAAAGTCGAGATCGAGCGGCGATTTTCCGGTCTCAAGCAAGTTTCCCAGAACTTCGATGGAAGCCATATAAGCAATGCGATTATCGACTGCGGAAATCAACGCGCCATAAAGTTCTGCGTTACCAGCTTTATAATCGTCCGTTTTCCAATTTTTTTTGAAATTTTCGAGAGCAGACTCAAGATGTTTGTTGCGCTCCTCGCGTATTTTGGAAAGCTCGTTGCCGTTCCCGCGCTGATCGCTGTTTAAAAATTCTTTTGTCAAAACGTTCAAAACATTTTGCAACATCAAGCGGGCACGTGTTCCACTTTCATCAGAAAAAATCAATTCGATATGATCGGGATATTCTTTGACAGAAAGCGAATGATAGAAAGCTGTCAGATCATTTCCAATGGCTGCATCCTTTAAAAAATGAGCCATTTTTTGATAAACGGCGTCGGATGGCAAAACTGGTGGCACATTTTCTTTTATGCCATCGGGTGTCCTGAAACCGGCTTTTTGCCGGATTGAAAATTCGGCTTTTGCATCATAGATTTCCGGCTTTGACAGGCAGTAAAGAAGAGCAATAACAAAACAAACGACTGTAGCCAACAAAACCATGACAATGTTTTGTGGCGTAAATTGCTTGAAGTAATTATCCGATCCGGCTTTTCTGGTCATTCCCGTTCAACTGGTACAAAGGCTGTTATGCTCCAGATAGACCAGAAGGAGTAACTATCCCCTTAAAAAAACAAAATAAAACCGCCTTGAAGGCGGTTTTTGATGTTTTTGTTATCAATTTTGCTCAACCGGCTGTATCAAGAGCCAATTGTGACGATCCGTCAAGGTGATAGATGTCGTCACGGAACTGGACCACGCCTTCGCCTGTCGACCATCCCGAAATATAGACAAAATGAAGCGGAATAGGATCCGGAATGTTAATCGGCGTATTCTGGCGGGAAGAAATCACCGCCTCCATACGTTCTCTGTCCCAACCCGGCGTATTTTTCAAAATCCATACATTGAGATCGCGAATGTTCTGGATGCGGATACAACCTGACGAATCAAAGCGCATCAGACTGTTAAACAGCGTCTGGATTGGCGTGTCATGCATGTAAACCGAATAAGGATTGGCAAAATTGATTTTCGTCGAAGACATCGCATTGATTTTGCCGGGATCCTGCCTGAACATCATGCCGACAGCTTCATCGCTATGCCAGTCAATGCTTTCGGGCGACACCTCTTCACCACGACTGTTGAAGACGTGGATGTTGTTGTCGGAAAGATAGGATGGGTTTTTCTGCATTAACGGAATGATATCTTTCCGGATAATGGACTTTGGTACAGTCCAGAACGGATTAAGAATAACCTGACTGATTTTTGAGTCCAACAATGGTGTTTGCCGGTCAATCTTGCCGACGACAGCCGTATGACGTTGAACGACAACGCCGTTTTCAACCGCTTCGATTTGAGCGGCGGGTATATTGACCATAACAAAACGTTGTTCTTTCGATGTCATCTCGACTTTCGGCTTCAAACGCTCGACATTGATGTGGAGCTGGTTCAGCCGTGTCTGGGCATCAACATTCAACGATTTATATGTTGATTCACCGGTCACACCATCTGCCGGTAAACCATGACGGGCTTGAAAGCGTTTAACGGCAGCATCGACATAAGTATCGAAAGATTGAGACATCCCGATACCGCTTTGAAGATCACCGGAAGCAGCAAGGCGCTGACGCAGTGCAATAACTGCAGGATGTGTTACACCAATTCGCAATTTCCCCTGTTCTGTCGGCACTCTTTGCCAACCACCGCGGCTCACGATCTCTTCATATTGCGCTATTGCCCTTTGTGTGTATTCAACAGTTGCAGAACTCAACACCGGCTGGTTTGAAGCAACTCTTGCTCCGGCGGAAGGGGCCGCGTCAAACTGGTCGTCCCAACGTGCGCGTCCGGATTGGGCAAACAACATATTGTTCGCCTGAGCAATTGTCGGTGCACAGGACAAAGCCGTTAAAGTGACCAGAGATTTCAGAAAGAGTCTTCGCCCGATAAGAGAGTTTTTGGCAGATGTCATATTTTTATGTGTCATTCCCGATTTTTCCAAGCACACCATTGCCGATAAATATCGACACCCATGCTAAAAAATATTTAATGGAAGTATTGTTGCGTTTTCTTTGCTTGATACATTTTTGTGTCTTTATCATGTCTAACGAAAAGTACACCTTGAACATTCCGATGATATAGACAGCTTCCCGTTAAAAATAGGTAACTAGAGTAACTTTTTGTTAGTTTTGAGGTGGAGCAAAACCTGCATCATAATAAATAGCAACAGAATCAGGAAATGGAATACCGCAAGTGAGGGAAAGAAAACAAAGTTCGCGCTATAGAGAGTAAATGCCAATGATTCCGTCAGTGCGGCAAAAAACCATAAAATAATTCCCCACAGAGATCCCATCCATAGTCCGAGAGCCGCAATCGGATAAATCACCGACAAAACAACAGTCAAAACCTGCCAAAGCCACGGCATCCTGTCGATACGCCACAATTCACCGGGAAATACGCCAACAAGTCGGATCCAATAAAAAATTGCAAATAAAAGAGCAATGACAGCAATACAGCGAAGAAAAATCGAATAAGCCGATAATACCAGATTTGGTTTAACCACTTGACGCAACTGGTTATCCATCAAATCTCCAATTCTTTCTCGACCGGCTGAAAATAGGAATCGACAATTTCATCGCTTACTCCGGCTAAACTATCCGGTTGCCAATGCGGATCATTGTCCTTGTCAATCAATACGGCACGCACACCTTCATAAAAATCATGGTTGTCCATCATATGATGGGCAATTCTGTTTTCAACTTTCAAGCAATCATTAAGTCCCAGCGGCTTACATTGCGTCATCGACCGCCAAATGACAGCCAGACTGGTCGGCGAGCGTTTCAAGAGAGTTTCAAGCGTTGTTTTTGCAAACTCGTTCCCCTCGCCTGCTTTCTGTTTTAATATGTTGATACATTCTTCAAGTGACTCCGTACCGAAACATTCACCGATTAACGATCTTGTTTCGGCGCCGGTTTCAAAATTGACCTCGACAGAATATTTTTCCAGAGCCGGACGTGGATTGCCTTGTTCGATAATACTGGCTCGCAAATCTTCCAGATTTTCTTGCGATACAGCATGGGTGGCCAACCCTGTTTGCAAACAGTCGCCCCATTTGCATCTGGCACCGGTCAGCGCCAAATACATACCGAAATTTCCGCCCAAGCGTGAAAGAAAATCACCGGCGCCGACATCCGGAAAAAAACCGATAGCACTTTCCGGCATAGCGAAAAGTGTGTTTTCGGTAACGATGCGATGAGAACCGTGAACCGAAATACCTGCGCCACCCCCCATACAAATCCCGTCGAGTATCGCAATATACGGCTTCGGAAAACGCCCGATATAACCGTCAAGCTTATATTCGGAAGAAAAATAATTGTATGCCGGACGCCCTGCCTTGCCTTCTTTATAGGCCGAGACAACATCGCCACCGGAACAGAATGCTCGCCCCTCTCCCTCGACCATCACGCACAATACGTCATCATCGGTTTCCCAACTGCGCAACGCTTTTTCAATAGCAAGCACCATGTTTAAACTTAATGCATTCAACGATTCGGGGCGTGTGAGCCGGATGATTCCGGCGCGACCTTCTTTCAAAAACGTGACCTCGTTCCCGCCACCAAAATCAAGTTGCATCGCCCAAAACTCCTTAGGAAAACTGAAAGGCTTTCGCTATTTAAATCATTATGCACATCAAAATCAATCGACCTTGGCAGTTCCGAACGCACGCAAACGACAAAAATTAATTTTTGGTAAATTTTGGCGCTTAAGCTCTACGCGCCCCCAAGCCTGGAAACAATTGCATGACCGCACCGATAAGATAAATATACAAACCGGAAATTGTCATGCCGATTTTCACCCATTCGGGAGCATCGAGCCGATAACAAATGCCGATAATACCAAGCGCACACCAGATCAGAAAAATAGTGAGGTTAAGCGGGCGCAAACGCACCACCCTGACGGGATGCAGAAAATAGATCGGGAGAAATGAGATAATCGCCGATATGACCACGATGCTGAACGCTGCCCATTCGCCGGGCTTGACAATAAACAAAGTGAAAATCAACATGTTCCAGACAACCGGAAAACCTTTAAAAAAGTTCTCCCTGGTTTTCATGCCCGTGTCGGCGTAATAAATCGCTGAAGAAACGACTATGATTGCGCCTGAAAGAAACGACAATCCTTCGCCCATAAAACCGCTTTGATAAAGTGCAAATGCAGGAATGAGGACGTAAGTAACATAGTCGATAATATTGTCGAGCAGCTCGCCCGACCATGTCGGAAGAACATATTTGACTTGCAGTTTTCTGGCGATGGGTCCGTCAATGCCGTCTACCAAAAGCGCAAGGCCTAGCCAACCGAACATTGCTGTCCATTCTTTCTCGGAAGCGGCAACCAATGACAGGAAAGCCAGAAACGATCCCGATGCAGTAAGAAGATGAACAGAAAATGCCCGTGCTTGTGGCATTGTTACTTTTTTATGACGTAACTTCTCAGCACCACTCTTTATTTTGCCGGCAAGTTTGTTTTTCAAAGCAGTATAGTCCCTCTTGTCAAATGTGATTATCACATTCCTGCATGAATTTTTATGCTCTTTGTATCACCGATCACAAAAATTGAAACAATTGATTGTAATTACTGGATTGATCCACATATTGTGTTAACACTGATAAGTGATTGTTCCCGAACATAATCCAGCAGAAAGGCTTGGCAATGGCAGCTCCGGCAGATAAAAACAAGAAGGCAATAGCAATCATCGGCGCGGGGCCGGCGGGCATGATTTCTGCGCTTGCAGCAGCGCAAAAAGGTTTTCGATCGTTTTTGATCGGCCCTGATACAAATGCCAATGATTTACGTACCACTGCCTTGATGATGCCGGCTATCAAAATTCTCGATTCTCTTAATATCTGGAAAAATTTGCAAGATGAAGCGGCAGCACTTTCAACCATGCGAATCGTTGACGGGACAAAAAGGCTCATCCGCAGTCCGGTCGTGAGCTTCCGTTCATCGGAAATCGGCGAAATCGCATTCGGTTACAACATGCCGAATGTGGCCTTGAATAGCGCAATCAATAAGGCCGTTCTTGACTGTGAACTCGTCGAAAGATTGGAACTTTCCGCAAAATCGGTTGTGCATTCTAACGACCACATAACGATCACTCTTGACGACGATACCACATTGGACGTTGGTCTTGTCGTTGCGGCCGACGGAAGAAATTCAAAAGCACGTATTGCTGCCGGAATTGATTGTCGCCAATGGAACTATCCTCAAACTGCGGTTATTCTGAGCTTTTCGCATGAATTTCCACACAATAATATATCGACCGAATTTCATACGGAAGACGGGCCGTTTACACAAGTTCCGTTGCCAGGCAACAAATCGAGTCTGGTTTGGGTTCTCAATCCCGAACGCGCCAATAAAATTCTTGGTCTTGGGCCGGAAGGACTTGCCCGTGCAATCGAAGAGCGTATGCAGGCAATGCTTGGAAAAGTGACCGTGATAACGCCGGCTCAGGCGTGGCCATTATCCGGTATTGTGCCGAAATCCTTTGCGACAAAACGAACAATTCTTGTTGGCGAGGCAGCCCATGTATTTCCGCCAATCGGTGCGCAAGGGCTCAATCTCGGCGTTCGCGATGCCATCAATATGGTCAAAGCCATAGAGAGCGACGTGAGCGATCCGGGGAGTGATCGGGTTATGGAAAACTACAATAAATATCGAAAAACCGATATTTGGGTTCGTACCGGTTCTGTCCACGCTCTCAATAAAGCACTTCTTTCCGATATGTTGCCTGCACAACTGGTCAGAAGTCTCGGCCTCGAATTGTTGAGAAATTTTGCACCGCTCAGAAATATTTTTATGCGTGAGGGAATGTATCCGGGAAATGGTATTCGCGCGATCGTCAAGACTTTTTGCCCGTCTCCCAAATAGATTTTGTAATAAAATATCTAAAGTTTTTGTGTTACACTTCACGAGGTACTATGAGTGACAGGAAATAAAGAACTTTCTCTGTCACAATACGAAAATTATTTTGATTACTTTCAAAATGCTCATTGCGAAAAAGGTTTCACATGGTTCAATCTGCCGGTATCAATGGTGATCTGGTTGCTGCCGATAAGAAGATAGTGGTCGACGGCAACAATTTTTTGCAAGTTGGTGCACTGGTTTATCGCCTGCAAAAGGGAGCTGTCGAATTTCTGCTCATTACCAGTAGAGGTACCGGCCGCTGGATTATACCGAAAGGCTGGCCCATGCCGGGTCGCACTTTGTCTCAGGCAGCCCTTCAGGAAGCATATGAAGAAGCGGGCGTGCGCGGCATTGTGGAAATCGCATCAATAGGATCCTATCAATACACCAAGAATGACATGCCGGGAGGCGAAAACGGGAATTTCAGTGTTGACGTATTTGCCGTTCTTTATTCCCATCAAGAAAAAAAATGGCCGGAACGGGGGCAGCGTATTTTTGAATGGGTTACGCCCGAAGAAGCAGCAAAGCGGGTCGTGGAACCACAACTGAAAAAACTGTTATTGGATTACCGGCCTCGTTGATAACACCGTCCGCCTATTCTTGAACGGGTTACGCCCGAAGAAGCAGCAAAGCGGGTCGTGGAACCACAACTGAAAAAACTGTTATTGGATTACCGCCCCCGTTGATAACACCGCCCGCCTATTCTTGAACGGATTACTCCCGAAGAGACCGCAACCCGAGTCGGAGAACCACAACTGAAAAAAACTGTTATTGGATTACCGCCCCCGTTGATAACGCCGCCCGCGTATTCTTGAACGGGTTACTCCCGAAGAAGCAGCAAAGTGGGTCGTGGAAAAACAACTCAAAAAAACTGTTATTGGATTACCGGCCTCGTTGATAACGCCGCCCGCCTATTCTTGAACGGGTTACTCCCGAAGAGACCGCAACCCGAGTCGGAGAACCACAACTGAAAAAAACTGTTATTGGATTATCGCCCCCGCCGATAACACCGTCCGCGTTGATAACACCGATCCCGTTAATAAATGTTGTTATCCCACTATTGTCTGCGCTGGTGAAGATAAATTTGAAGTGCCCTGCCCCACCCCAATTTCTCGGGACTCATCGGTGAAGCTGTCAAGCAATCAATCCGGCAAATTCATCCGGCCAATCATGGTGATTCGGTCAATCATGCTGATTCGGTTTCGGGAGTTTCCCTATGTCACCATTTTATCAGCATTTTTTTTAAAATTATGCCTGAATGCCATTGATATTTTTAATTCCAATATCGTCACGCTGTTTGAAAAAAAATAAAGCGTTGAATTATATCGTCCCCGTTATTCACATCATTTTTCCACTGTGAAACATACCATATCTAGTTGTTTGGTGATTTGAACAAACGACTCCTTGACGGCAATGGCGTTTTGCTCTTTTATGCATAATTGCTCCTGCATTGAAAAATGGAGGACGTTTCAAATCTGTAATCATGCGTAGTTTTGTGTGCAGTCAAAAGGTTGTAATTGCGAGCAGGAATAGCTCGCATTTTTGTTGTTGTGTGCACATAAAAAGGTTCACTAAGCGTTGTGTAAAACTTAAAAATTTATGAAAAATTTACTATATTTTGTGTTAGTTATCCGTTAGCACCACAGAATGTAGTGCATGCATCTTTTTTATACGAGATGTTTGACAGGTATCGGATATGGGCAGAACAGTGTTTCTGTTTGCCATTATCTCATACCGGTTGTTGAAATTGGGGGTTAGTCTCTGCCATCCGGTTTTGTGATGGGAGAGGTTTTGGAGAGATTTGTATCGGGCGGATTTTGCCGACCAGTTACAAACACAACATATTGAATAAGGACAGGCTATGAAAATCGCGCGCCATTTCACCAAGGAGGGACAATCTCCGTATTCAGGAATTGAATTCCATAAAGCGACAAGTGAAATAAAAAATCCGAATGGTTCGATTGTTTTCCGGCTCGAAAATATTGATGTTCCAAGCCAGTTCAGTCAGGTAGCGGCCGATATTCTGGCACAAAAATATTTCCGCAAAGCGGGTGTTCCGGCGGTTCTGAAAAAAGTCGAGGAAAACGGTGTTCCTTCGTGGCTTTGGCGTTCGGTTGCCGATGAAAAAGAACTTGCAAAGCTGGCGGAAGACCGTCGCTATGGTTCGGAAATGGATGCGCGTCAGGTTTTCGATCGTCTGGCAGGAACATGGACATATTGGGGGTGGAAAGGCAAATATTTCGATACTGAAAGTGATGCTCTCGCTTTTCACGATGAACTCGCTTATATGCTGGCGACCCAGCGTGTAGCACCTAATAGTCCGCAATGGTTCAATACCGGACTGTTCTGGGCTTATGGCATTGATGGCCCAAGTCAGGGGCATTTTTACGTCGATTGGAAAACCGGCGAGCTGACACGGTCCAAATCATCCTATGAACATCCGCAACCTCACGCTTGCTTCATCCAGTCGGTTGCCGACGACCTTGTCAATGAAGGTGGCATTATGGATTTGTGGGTGCGTGAAGCCCGTCTATTCAAATATGGCTCAGGAACCGGTTCCAATTTTTCGCAATTACGCGGTCAGGGGGAAAAGCTTTCCGGCGGTGGTAAATCTTCCGGCTTGATGAGCTTTCTGAAAATCGGAGATCGGGCAGCCGGTGCAATCAAATCCGGAGGTACGACACGGCGCGCCGCCAAGATGGTTGTTGTCGATATCGACCATCCCGATATTGAAGCCTATATCGACTGGAAGGTGCATGAAGAGCAAAAAGTTGCTGCTCTGGTTACCGGCTCCAAGATTGTCAAAAAACATCTTACGGCCATTATGAAAGCTTGCATCAATTGCGAGGCCGATAATGGAGATTGTTTTGATCCTAATAAAAATCCGGCTTTGAAACGTGAAATCCGTGCAGCCAAAAAAGATCAGGTTCCCGAAAACTACATCCAGCGCGTGATCCAGTTTGCCCGCCAAGGCTTTCGGGATATGGAATTTGACACATATGATACAGACTGGGATTCGGAAGCCTATCTCACAGTATCAGGCCAGAACTCCAATAATTCGGTTTCCTTGAAAGACGAGTTCTTGCGTGCTGTCGAAAATGATAGCGATTGGAACCTTATTCGCCGCACAGACGGAAAAGTGCACAAAACAGTGCGCGCACGTGACTTGTGGGATCGTATTTCCTACGCAGCATGGGCTTCGGCTGATCCCGGAGTTCACTTCAACACAACAATGAATGATTGGCATACGTCGCCGGCTGAGGGGCCGATTCGCGCGTCGAACCCGTGTTCCGAATATATGTTCCTCGACGATACAGCCTGTAATCTTGCATCCATCAATCTGTTGACCTATCGGAACCATGATGGCTCCTATGATCTTGATGCTTATGAACATAGCGTTCGCCTATGGACGATTGTTCTTGAAATATCGGTCATGATGGCGCAATTCCCGTCAAAAGAAATTGCCAAACGTTCCTACGAATACCGCACACTCGGTCTGGGCTATGCAAATATTGGCGGCCTGTTGATGACATCCGGCATTCCTTATGATTCCGACAAAGGGCGCGCAATTTGTGGAGCACTTACAGCGATCATGACCGGCGTTGCCTATGCGACATCTGCCGAAATGGCCAAGGAACTTGGTGCATTCAAAGGATATAAGCCGAATAAAGAAAATATGTTGCGGGTTATCCGCAACCATCGCCGCGCTGCCTATGGTGAAACGACCGGCTATGAAGGATTGTCGGTCAATCCGGTCGCATTAATCGAGAAAGATTGTCCCGACCATAAGATGATCGAACGCGCCCGTAAGGCTTGGGACAAAGCGTTGGAACTCGGCAAGCTCTATGGCTATCGCAATGCGCAGGCCACAGTTGTCGCTCCGACCGGAACAATCGGTCTGGTTATGGATTGCGATACGACAGGAATCGAGCCTGATTTTGCTTTGGTCAAGTTCAAAAAGCTTGCTGGCGGTGGATATTTCAAGATTATCAACCGTGCTGTTCCCGAAGCTTTGCGCACTTTAGGCTATTCGGAAAGCCAGATCGCCGAAATCGAAGCTTATGCGGTAGGCCACGGAAATATCAATCAGGCTCCTGCGATCAATCCTACGACATTAAAAGCAAAAGGCTTTTCCGACGAAAAGATAGAAGTTTTGAACGAGGCAATGAAAAGTGCCTTCGACATCAAGTTTGTCTTCAACAAATGGACGCTTGGTGAAGATTTCTGCAAAAATGTCTTGAACTTTACCGAAGAGCAACTTGATGATGTTTCTTTTGAGATGTTACCGGCGCTCGGTTTCTCGAAAAAAGACATCGAGGCAGCCAATCTCCATGTTTGCGGTGCGATGACACTGGAAGGTGCTCCCCATCTCAAACAAGAGCATTATCCGGTATTTGATTGCGCCAATGCTTGCGGAAAGATTGGCAAGCGCTATCTTTCGGTTGAAAGTCATATCCGCATGATGGCGGCAGCTCAGCCTTTCATTTCAGGGGCTATTTCCAAAACGATCAATATGCCGAATGATGCAACTGTAGAAGATTGCGCCAATGCTTACATGTTGTCATGGAAACTGGCATTGAAAGCCAATGCGCTTTATCGAGATGGCTCGAAATTGTCGCAGCCTTTGAATGCATCGCTGATTGCCGATGACGATGATGAAGATGCTGTCGATAATCTGATTGAACAACCGGCGGCTGCCCGTACTGCGAAGGTTACCGAGAAGATCGTCGAAAAGGTTGTCGAGAAATATATTCATGAACGTGAAAAACTCCCCAACCGTCGGCAAGGTTACACGCAAAAGGCAATTGTTGGCGGGCATAAAGTTTATCTTAGAACGGGTGAATTCGGCGACGGCCGTTTGGGCGAAATCTTCATTGATATGCATAAAGAAGGCGCTGCTTTCCGCGCTATGATGAACAATTTTGCCATCGCTATTTCGCTTGGGCTGCAATATGGCGTACCGTTGGAAGAATATGTCGATGCATTTACATTCACCAAATTTGAACCGGCAGGAATGGTTCAAGGAAATGATGCAATCAAAAACGCGACATCAATTCTTGACTATGTATTCCGTGAACTCGCGGTTTCTTATCTTAGACGTTATGATCTTGCCCATGTCGATATGTCGGATTTTTCAAATACGGCCTTGGGCAAAGGTGTAAAGGAAGGAAAAACCAACCTTATTTCAACAGGTTGGACACGCGGGTACAAGTTGAAGCTTACCGAAACCAAAGGGCCGGTTGCCAAAATTGCAACGCCTTCTGCGACACCTTCTGCAAAGTCGAATGTTACGACATTGAAGACAGCAGCGTCAGTTCAGGCAAAGGCTTCACCCTCGCTGGAAACACATGGTGCTACGGCTTTGAAACCCGACTTGTCCGAGGAAGAGAACAAGATAAATAATTTGTTCGATGCCGACACTTCGGATGAAGCCAAGGCCGAAGAAATGGCCAATGAAGTGGCTGAAGCAAAAAAGCTTGCCTCCGACCGTAGAAAACAAGCGATGATGCAAGGCTATACCGGCGACATGTGTTCGGAATGTCAGAATTTTACAATGGTGCGTAACGGCACTTGCCTGAAATGCGACACTTGTGGTGCAACAAGCGGATGCAGTTGACCGTTTTATACGTCATTTGATCTTTTAAGCGGCTCCTTTCAGGAGCCGTTTTTTTAAATGCCGTGAAGCATTGATAAATAAAACCGTTTCATCAAGCGGTGAATTCAAAATACGGAATAAAAATTAGGACAAAAACAAAGCCTGAACCCGCCAAATTCTATATAAATGCCTCTCCTCACCGAGGTAAAATATTGCATCCGATTGATTGTTCTTTGCCGCTTACCAATAAAACTCTGGAGTTTTGACCGTTCTATAATGTCCCGAAAATGAATATCATTTCTCTTGCAAGAAAGAGTTGCCAATCCCTTTTAAGAAAGATGTGCCAGTCATTTCCACAAAGGTTACCGGACTTTTTCTCTATAAAGTTACGGGACTTTTTTCCAATCATCCCCTAATTGGTGTCTAAACCATGTCATTTGGCGTTTTGCGTAACGGCGTGTATTGGTTTTGGCTTCTTCGATTGCAGCCTGAATTGTCTTTCGGCCTTTCAGAACATCAATAAATTCCGGAATACCGATCGCTTTCATTGCAGGCATTGACGGGGCTAACCCCAATTTATCCAACGCCCGCGCTTCGTTCAAAGCACCATTTTCAACCATTTTATCGAAACGTTTTTCGATACGCTCATAAACCACGTTGCGATCGGGAAGTAACAGCAACTTTTCAACATTTTCATTTTCGAGTGCGGGTCTGGTCTTCCGACTTTGCCAGTAACTCAAGGTTTTTCCCGTTGCTTCATAAACTTCCAAGGCACGAATAATTCTTTGCCCATCACGATCGCTCAACCTTCGAGCTACCGGTTCGTCAATAGTCTCAAGCATCCTATAGAGGGTTAGCGAGCCTTCATTTTTCAATTTGTCACGCCATTTCTCGCGTGTGCAATCAGGAATATCGGGAATTTCTGCCAAACCTTCTGTCAAAGCTTTAAAGTAAAGCCCTGTACCCCCTACAAAAATGAGCGGAAGCTCGATATTTTCAAGAATCGCAATAGCATCCTTCAGCCATTTGCCGGTCGAATAGTTTTCGTCGGGTGCGACATAACCATAGAGATAATGTGGTATAAGAGCCATATCTTCACGGCTTGGCCGTGCTGTAATAATGTCCAGAACGCTATAGACCTGCATCGAATCGGCATTCACAATCACCGCTTCATTTTCTTGAGCCAATTTCAGAGCAAAATCCGACTTGCCGCTTGCCGTAGGCCCCGCTATCAAAGTAATTGTTCTTTTCTTCATGAACGGAGTTTTCCATGTCCCATAGCGAGTTACTTGTAGCCACGTTGATTGCCAATCCGGAAAAACCGGTATTGACACCACAGCTCGTTGATAAAGCCACTGATAGCATTAATGCAAGCAATGTCTATTGGCTTTGTGATGGAATAGCCTGCGACATCCCGTTGAATAACAATATCGCGCCGGATGAAGCACGAGCCACTTTACGAAACACCCTTCACGGCGAAGCTGTGGATGTTGCTGTTCAACGACAAGACAACAGGCGAAAGAAACTTCTGATCGCCGATATGGACTCAACCATGATCGGTCAGGAATGCATCGACGAGCTAGCCGATGTTGCGGGCTTGCGCGACTATATTTCCGACATAACGAAACGTGCAATGAATGGTGAAATTGCGTTTGAACCGGCGCTTCGTGAACGTGTCGCTTTATTAAAAGGGCTGCCATTGTCGATCATAGACGATGTGATTGAAAAGCGCATCACACTGGCAAATGGCGGCAAAGCACTGATTGCCACCATGCGTAAAAATGGCGCCTATACAGCACTTGTTTCCGGTGGCTTTACACTTTTTACCTCGAAAATTGCAAGTGCCATAGGTTTTGACGAACATAATGCCAATGAACTCGTCGTCGAAGGAGATCATCTCGCAGGACGGGTGAACGAACCTATTTTAGGCAAACAAGCAAAACTTGAAAAATTGGAAGAACTCTGTGAACGGTTACACATCTCGCCCGACGATGCGATGGCGGTCGGAGATGGTGCCAATGACCTTGCAATGCTTCAACGCGCCGGCTCCGGCGTTGCTCTTCATGCGAAACCGATTGTTGCAGAAGCTGCCTCCATTCGCATTGATTACGGTGATTTGACGGCTCTTCTTTATTTGCAAGGTTATCGTAAATCGGACTTTGTCGAATGAAAGCAACCTGAATTATCGCTTATCCGATGTTTTGGACATTATTCGATAAAACGGGCAACTGAAAACAGCTAGGGTGTATTACTGAACTCACCCCTCATCTAATCCGGTAAAATATTTCCAAAACACGTTGAATTTATTCAACAAAACCGGACAGAATTTTTGTAAGGCACGCGGGACAAAAACATCTTTTTTGTCGATAAATCAAAATATACCCTATCGGAACTTGTGTTGTTGAATTCAAAAATATTGATCTAACCCCTATACGAACAGGGTTTTACGCTTAGAAGTTTCCGAAAAAGAAACTCCGTATAGCCATTTTTATAATCCGGTTGTTATCAATCATTCTATCGGTCAATGAGAAGACCAAGTCGCGGTCAGTTGCTTACCGATTGTGATGCAAATTGCCGATATTTCTGCTCAAGAGCGGATTTTCAATCAAGCCGCAAGGTCACAAAACGCAATTCACCATCTTCACCCGCAACCATTAACAAGGCGTTTTTACGACCGTTGGCGCGCAATTGCTCCAATTGCTTGGAAACATCTTCTGGCGTTTTAACAAGCTGCTGGTTAATGTCTACAATAACCTCACCTGCACGGATACGCTTTTCATCGGCGGCACTATTCGGCGAAACCTCTGTGACAAGTACGCCGTCAACACCATCCTTGATATGGTAGCGTTTACGCAATTCGTCCGTTATTTCCGACAACGTCATGCCCATTGCATGGATGGTATCCGCCTCATCGGCCTTCTTATTGCCGCCTTCATGGTCATTGTCTGCGGACGAGTCGCTTTCTACTTCTTTTTCCTTCAAACGACCGAGTTTCACTTTCACACTTTTTTCCTGACCATTACGAAGAATTGTTACATCAACAATCTTGCCCACAGGGCTTTCTGCAACAATCCGTGGCAGTTCACGGGCGTCTTTGATAGTGTGGTTACCAAAGCGGATAATAACATCGCCATCTTTTAACTGGGAGTTATCGACTGTTTTGTCGTCGATTTTTCCGGCGACCAGCGCGCCCTGGGCTTTCGGCAATTTAAGACTATCAGCAATTTCCTGTGTTACCGGTTGTATTCTTATCGCAAGCGAACCGCGCCTTGTTTCGCCAAACTCTTTCAATTGGTCAAGGACACTGGTCGCCATATCGGAGGGAATAGCAAAACCGATACCGATCGAACCGCCGGATGGTGATATGATCGCCGTATTGATGCCGATAACCTTGCCATTCATATCAAATAGTGGCCCGCCGGAATTGCCGCGATTTATGGCCGCATCCGTCTGGATAAAATCATCATAGGGACCAGCGCTAATATCGCGATTTCGTGCAGAAATAATACCCACGGTGACTGTTCCACCAAGACCGAACGGGTTACCTATGGCCATCACCCAATCGCCAATGCGGGCATTATCCGAGTCACCGAACGAAACCGCAGTGAGCTTTTTTGCCTTTGGATCGACTTGCAAGAGAGCAAGATCGGTCTTGGCATCCTTGCCTAAGAGTTTGGCTTTGAGCTTGGAACCGTCAGTGAAATTGACCTCGATTTCATCGGCATCGGCGATAACATGATTATTGGTAACAATGAGCCCTTTTTCGGCATCAATAACAAAACCCGAGCCGAGCGATTGAACTTTCCTTGATTGGTTCAACTCGCTCTTGTCATTTTTGGGTGAAAAAAAGTCGTTGAAATATTCCTGAAACGGTGCACCCTCTTCCACTTTGGGCAAAGCCGTCTTGTCACCCTGCTCGGTGCCTTTCACCGTCTGCGACGTAGAAATATTGACAACTGCATCAAGTAACCCGGAAGCAAGATTTGCCACCGATTCCGGTGCTTTATGTTCAAGCGCGACTTCTGCAAAACTTTCGGAATGAGAAAACCCGAATGCCGAACAAAGAACGACAGCTAGCATAAAGCGCTTTAACAACATATTAGCATCCCATCCGAGAGCGACCAAAACAACGAGGCTCAAACCGTTTAAAACATTTTCAAGCTAAGGGGAAAGACCGAATTTTACCTAAAACAACCTTTATCCCTTTTAATAATGTTTGGCTTTTATCCTATCATTTACGATCGCGAAAGCCATACAATAATTAAACCGATAAGCATCGCGCAAAAACCGCTTATCCGTAAAATATGTTCAGGCGTCACATGTATTTGTGACGCCATCTTTTTTACAAATCCCGGAAAGCCTGCATAAACAAGCCCCTCGATAAACAGAACAAGCCCGAAAGCCGTAACCAACAAGCTCATTAGTTGTTTGCCGGTGAATTAATTTTACCGGTAGCCAGCGGATTGTGGAAATAATAGAAGAAATCCTCGTTAGGCGAAATCACCATCGGAGTGGTTTTCAACTTCTTATAATTTTCCATTGCCAACCAGAAATCATAAAATGACGGATTGGTTTTCCTTGCTTCCAGTAACAAACGGATACTTTCTGCCTGCCCTTCACCGCGGGTAATTTCGGCATCACGCTTGGCGGCAGCAACGATTTCTTCATATTCACGATTGGCTTCCGCGACAATGCGATCGCGTTCCTGCTGGCCGCGTGCGCGAATATTTTCCGCTGCAGCCTCGCGTTCAGCCGCCATTTGGCGATAGACATCTTCCGATACGGCATCTGTCAAATCGGTCTTGCGAATTCTCACATCAACAATTGTAATACCGAGTGAACCGGCATCAGCGGAAAATTGTTGTTGGACTTCTTCCATCATAGCTCCGCGTTCATCCGAAAGAGCCGCTTTGAACTCACGTTTTCCGTAAACTGCACGTAGTGCATCTATAAAACGCGGTGCAAGGTTTTCTTCGGCTGCGACTTGCGGACGGCCGGAGCTGATGCGTTGCAAGAACAGTTTGGGATCGGTGATGCGATAGATGAAGAATGCATCGACTTCATAATAAGCACCGCCACGAACCTGAACAGACTGTGTCGGGACATCATACCGCAACAGACGATTATCGATAATCACCGTCTGGTCGATAAAGGGCGTTTTGAAATATAGCCCCGGTTCCTGTTCAACTCTTACGATCTGTCCGAAACGTTTGACGGCAATCTGTTGACGTGGATAGACGATAAACACCGACATCCAGATTGCCAACAATACGACGATAATGACACCAAGGCCAATGAACAAACGGTTTTGTTGCATTATTGCTGACCTCCTGTCTTATCAGAGTCGGAAGGGGAAGACTTTGTTGCGCTAGAGGTTGCCGGCGATTTGTTTTGCCCCGACATCAATTCATTCAAAGGCAGATAAGACACAGGACCACCATTTTTTTGATCGATTACAAGTTTATTCGGCGCATTCAGAATATTTCCGATTGTTTCCATATAGAGACGATAACGGCTTGCGTCCGGTGAAACCGCGGCTTCATGGGAAATCGCTTCAAATCGTTCTGCACGACCTTTGGCCTCTTCCACAGTCTGCGCCTTTTCACCTTTCGCAACCTCGCGCGCTTTTGAAGCCTCACCATTGGCTTGTCCCAATTTCTGGAAACGCACCCGATTACCTTCTTCAATCATGCGCCCCCGTTCCTGTTCGGCTTGCTGAACAGAATTGAACGCAGCAGCAACTTTCGTAGGCGGAGCTGCCTCACTGATCGAAACACGATTGATTTGAACACCCAGCTGATACTTATCAACAGTCGACTGGATAATTTTTTTCACATTATCCGCGACCTCTTCCTTCTTATCGCGCAAAACATCATCAACGGGACGCCGACCGATAACTTCGCGCATGGCGCTTTCAGCAACCTGACGAACGGTTCCTTCCTGCTCGTTGACATTGAAGAGGTATCTATCAGGTTCCGAAATGCGATAATATACTGAAAAATTTACATAAACGATATTCTGGTCGCTTGATAGCATCAGCCCGTCGCTCTGCTGGGGTTGGCCGGGTTTGCCACCTATTGCGATCGACTTTTCAGTGAGCGGCACCTTCAAATAATTTTCGATTGGCCAGAAATGGAAGTGAAGGCCGTCATTGATAATGCCGGGTTTCGGCACACCGAACCGCAATTCGACAGCTTGCTCATTCTGCTGGACAATATAGAAACATTGAAAAAGCCAGAATATGATTGCAACGATGATTATGACAAGGACAATGGCACCACCGCCGAATTGCTTGAGCGTATCCTGACCTTTGCGTAAAATATCGTCAATATCGGGACCGTTGCCGCCATTATTTCCGCCGCCATTGCCACCCGAACCGAGCGGCTTTTTCCCCCACGGGTTTTTATTGCTGCCATTGTCGTTTCCGCCGCCACTCCACGGGCTTCCACCATTATTTCCGCCGCCTCCCCAGGGGCCGCCGCCATTCTGATTGCTCCAGGGCATAATCACCTCTTGCTCAGCGCAACATTTGCGCAATATTTATCGTTCCACTGTTATAGGGATGTCGACATCACGTTTCAACGCAATGATCGACCAATTGTCCTTTTTTTAAAACTTATTGGCGTTCATAGACAACAAATCTGGTAGGAAATGTGTCTTTCGACCCTTCCGGTACCATTTCACTCGACAAAGCGCGCCAATTTTGCGGATCAAAAGTCGGAAAAAATGTATCTCCCTCAACAGCCGCAAGTATTTCCGTGATATACATGCGATCGGCAAAGGGCAAAAATTCCTTGAAGATTGCCCCTCCTCCGATGATAAAAATTTCGTCTGTCTTTGTTTTATCCGCTTCCGCTTCGGCTATTTGGCGGGCTTCGGAAAAAGAATGCGTCACAATTGCACCATTTCCGGCAAAAGATTTATCGCGGGTGATAACAATATTGGCGCGCTCCGGCAGTGGCTTTTTTAGTGAATCCCATGTTTTACGCCCCATAACCACCGGATGACCGATGGTGAGTGCTTTAAATCTCTTCAAATCCGTCGACAAGCGCCATGGCATTGTTCCATCACGACCAATCACGCCATTTTCCGCAACAGCAACAATAAGACTGATCTTCACCATTACACGGCCACCGGTGCTTTGATATGTGGCGCGGCAACATAGTTTTCGAGTGAAAAATCCTCATATTGAAATTTGAAGAGATCTTTGACATCGGGATTGAGTTTCATGGTTGGCAATGGCAAGGGTTTTCGCGTGAGTTGCAGCTTTGCTTGCTCAAAATGGTTGGAATAAAGATGGGCGTCGCCGAATGTGTGGACGAAATCTCCCGCCTTCAGACCGGTGACTTGGGCAATCATCATTGTTAGCAAGGCGTATGAAGCAATATTGAAAGGTACTCCGAGAAATATGTCGGCCGAACGTTGATAGAGTTGGCAAGACAATTTTCCGTCCGCAACATAAAACTGGAACATGCAATGGCAAGGAGGCAAAGCCATCTCGTCGACCAGCGCAGGATTCCAGGCTGAAACAATCAACCGGCGCGAATAAGGTGTCTTGATAATCATATCGACAAGCTTGGCTATCTGGTCAATATG
This sequence comes from Bartonella sp. B10834G3, assembly GCF_016102505.1. NCBI lineage: Bacteria > Pseudomonadati > Pseudomonadota > Alphaproteobacteria > Hyphomicrobiales > Bartonellaceae > Bartonella > Bartonella sp. B10834G3. The sequence goes on along the minus strand of NZ_JACFOM010000002.1, from coordinate 207,000 downwards.
ACGACCATCGGGGCACGGCCATGACCGCCATTGATATCCGTAAACCGGCCCAAGATCACCGTTTTCATCCGCCCATTCATTCCAGATGGATACGCCGTGTTCGTTCAGCCATTTGATATTGGTATCACCCCGCAAAAACCACAACAACTCATAGATAATCGAGCGGACATGAAGCTTTTTGGTTGTCAGCAGCGGAAAGCCGTCGGCAAGATTAAATCGCATCTGGTAGCCGAATACAGAACGCGTACCGGTTCCGGTCCGATCGGAACGGTCAATACCGTTGGCGAGAACATAAGACAGAAGGTCGAGATAGTTTTTCATAAAGCTTTGATAACAGATTCTTGTCGCTCAAGGGAATAGACATCCCGCGCCTTTGAAACACGGTTTCAACAATAAATAACGCTTTAAAAGCTATTATTCCTAATCGAAAACTCCTGAAGGAAATTCTTCCGGTTCACGATTTTTCAGGGGCATTGCGTGCCTATTTCTTTGATTTTTCAATTTATTGCAGCAGAAACGCAATCGTTTATCGTCAAGAAAATACGCTTCAAAAAATCAAGACCGGATATTCATTGTTGGGAAGTCTTTCGATGCTGACAGGAATAAAGAGCTATAAGTCGGCTGAAATAACACTATATGTTGTTGCATCTATTCGATCGACAGAAAATCGATTATTCCGGCATTCGAGATTAAAAATACCGGAATAACCGAATGAACACCCTTCTGCCGTTCTGTCATTGAATGAGATTGGAACTCTATTTCTGAAACCGGTGATAGAACGCTAATGGATAATGAAATTTCTCAACAGAGATAACTTTCCACAAGTCGAACCCAGTAAGTGCTTGCCCGCAATAACAATTCATCGTTGAAATTATAATGGTCGCTATGCAGATTTGCTGTGTTCCCGTTGCCGATAAAGAGATAGCAGCCCTGTTTTTTCTGAAGCATGTAGGAAAAATCTTCGCTAAACGTAAAGGGTTGTGAACGTTCTTCTATAGCCTCCTTACCGAATGCTTCTTCAGCAACGCGGCGTGCAAATTCTGTTAAAGCTTTATCATTCTCGCATGCCGGATTGAGACGAAAATAATCAATTTCGCATTTTGCACCGAACACATTGGCCTGAAATTCGACAATTTCCCTAATGCGTTTTTCTAAAAGATTGCGTATTTTTTCATCATAGCTGCGGATTGTAAGTTTCAATTCGGCCGTTGCCGGAATAATGTTATAGGCTTCACCGGCATGAAAACTTGCAACAGTCACAACGGCAGATTGCAACGGCGAGACGTTGCGCGAGACAATGGTTTGCAATGAACTGACAATAGCCGCACCGACAACAATAGGATCAATTGCCGTTTCGGGTTGGGCTCCATGTCCGCTTTTTCCTTTGATGATAATTCTTGCACGGTCGGAAGCGGCAGTTGCAGCCCCCGGTATAAAACAGAAATTACCGGCCGGAATACCGGGCACATTATGATAGCCGAATATGGCATCACACGGGAATTTGTCGAAAATTCCTTCATCAACCATGCGCCGCGCGCCGCCAAGACCCTCTTCTGCCGGTTGAAAAATAAGATGAAGCGTTCCGGAAAACTGTTTTGTGCGCGCAAGATAGCGCGCTGCCGTCAACAGGCTGGACGTATGCCCGTCGTGGCCGCATGCATGCATTTTTCCGGCATTTTTGCTGGCATAGGGCAATCCTGTCTGTTCATTGACCGGTAGAGCATCCATATCGGCACGAAGACCGAGCGTTTTTTTACCTTCGCCTGCTTTCAAAGTCGCAACAATGCCGGTTCCGGCAAGGTGCGACAATTCATAACCCCATTCCTGAAGCAATTTACCGACAATAGCCGATGTAGCCTTTTCCTCAAAACCTGTTTCAGGGTTAGAATGGATTTGATGTCGCAACTCGGTCATTTCCGGCAAATACGCCTTGATGGCATGGGCGACTTCACGACTATCTTCTATCATTTTCGATTATATCTGTTGCGCCTTATGAAAAAACGTAACAGATTTTTCTCCTATTTCATTTTCAATATTTTACCAGCATAGAAAAGCGCAATAATACTCACAAAAGCGGCGAACATGATATAATAGGCGATTGCTCTATTGTCTCCGGTTATACCGATAAGAGCGGTAGATATTGCCGCAGAAAAGCCACCGAAAATTGTGACCGCTATATTATAGGAAAGCGCAATACCGGACGAGCGAAAGGCTGTCGGAAAGAGTTCGGATAAAGCTGCGGAAGCAGGTGCTGTATAAAGCACCATCAAAACAGCATAAAAGAATTGCTGGCCGATAAGCACCCATAAATTCGGATAAGCCGATAATATCCAGAATGACGGATAGGCAAAAACAAGAATGGCTATTGCTGCCCCAATCATAATCGGGCGCCTGCCGACAACATCAGACCAGGCACCGACAATCGGACAGAATAATAACACTACGCCCACCACTATCATGCCGAGATAAGGCGAAGTCAAAGCCATATGCAGATTATTAATGGCGTAAGTTGCCATAAAGGAGCTTGCTGTTTTGCTCGTCACTGTCCAGATCATAACAATGCCGATGCCGATCAATAACGGTTTCCAACTGTTCTTGAGCAGAATCGTAAAAGGCACATGCTCTTTAACTGTTTTTTCCCGTTCGGCCAGAAATGCCGGAGATTCGTCAATCTGGCGGCGAACGTAAAAGCCGACAGGCGCAACCAGCATCCCGAAAGCGAAAGCGACGCGCCATCCCCAAAGAGCAACGTCTTCCCGTGGCAGAAATGCGGTAATACCCCAACCGATGATACCAGCCACAAGAAAAGCACCGGTTTGGCTGACCTGCTGCCAGGCGGCAAATTGACCGCGCTTATTAGCCGGAGCGGTTTCCACCAAGATTGACAAAGCCGAACCGATTTCACCACCTGCCGAAATACCCTGTATAAGACGGGCAATCACAATAATAATCGGCGCCAGAATGCCGATATGTTCATAAGTCGGGCATATCGCAATGATACCCATGCCGACAGCCATCAGAATCATTGTTAGAGAAAGTGCGGATTTTCTCCCGACGCGATCGGAATAAATGCCAAGCACAACGGCTCCAAGCGGACGCGTTAAAAAGCCGATAGCAAATGTAATAAATGTCAATAACATGGATACGGTCGGATTCCCCGTCGGGAAAAACTGGTCGGAAATGACATAGGCAAAAAGTGCATAAGCCCCGAAATCATACCATTCCAGCATTCCCCCCATCACCGCAGCAATGATTACTTTTCTGGAAACTGTCGGGTTTTCCACTTCGTTCGGATTTTTCATTCGGGCTTGGGCGTCTTGCATAAATTCTCCTTACAAACTGGCTCATGCGATAAAATACAGGAAACATAACCAATTCTCGATTGTTATTTCATAATAAAAGCCATAACAAAAAAGTATGGACATCTACTTTTTGTAGAGTCATTGGGTAAAAGTGTTTCATGTAAGGGATTGGTCAATATTGGATATAAAGCAGATCCGCTATTTTCAAGCTATTGCGCAATATGGCAGCATTTCCGAAGCTGCTAGGCGTCTTTTTATTGTGCAACCGGCATTAAGTCGCCAGATCAAGGAACTGGAAAGAAACCTCGGCGCAAAACTCTTTATCCGCCGGCAAAAGGGTATCGAACTGACCAAAGCCGGAGAACAATTATTGCAGGATAGTTCGACTATCATGCAAGCGCTCAATCTGGCGGTTACAAACGTCAGAAGGGCAAGTGGTGTCAGGGAAACACTCCATATCGGCATTGCCCCGACATATACGTGGAATCCTTTGGTTGTCGGAATTATCGAAGATTTTTGTAAATGCTATCCCGATATAAACCTTTCTCTCGAACCGACGCTCGCCGTCGGTCAATCAGAGCGGCTCACCAAAGGAACGCTTGATGCCGGTTTTATGGCATGGCGGTTGAAAGCCGACACAACAAAAGCAGGCATTTTGCTTGCCCGTTGCAAACTTCTGATTGCCAGTCATTCAGAAAGTAGAATTTTCAAAAACAATAAAGCACTCAAATCACTCGAAAATGAAAAATGTCTGTTTTTCCCGCGTGAAATGTCGCCCGAATTTTATGATTTCCTGTTTGTCGAGTGCCGGAAAGCCAATTTCAGCCCCGACATCGTCACATGTGCGACAGATTTCAATTCATGTCTCGGAATGGTATTAAGCGGCCTTGGCTACACATTTATCTCCAGTATATCGCGTTATAATTGCCCCTCCGGAATCAAGCTTGACGCACATCCACTGCTTTCAGGGGAATATGATTTCGAGCTTGTTTACCGAAAACCCGTACGTAAGGAAGCTTTGCAATTATTGATAGATTTCGTTAAAGAACGTCAAAGTCTCAATCCCCTTCCCGTCGCATGACGCCATAACAAAATGTTATCAACATTCATAAACAAAAATGCTGACGGGGAGAAACTAGACTTTCAATGGCGTTCGGTTTCAGAGTTATCCATTGTTTCATTACCCCTTTTATTTATGACTTATTTATTCGACATCGCATTGCCTGATATAACCGACTTTATAATGTTTTGTCATATCCGGTCAGGTAACGCATGTTCTCTTTGGCATAGGCTACCGGCAATTTTTCAAGCCATTCTTTCTTGCCGCTTTCTACGCCAATCCCGCTGTTTTCAAATGCCGATACTATGTGTCCCAGATCTATCATTGCAGTCCGCGTCATCAATGCGGGTCATAGATTGCTGCGATGAATTGTTTCTGTGTTTTATAAAGATTTTTCGCAAAATTTCTTCTTTTTAGCAAAACTTTGCAACTGGGCTTGGGAAAACCCGCTTTTCTACCTGATATATCAGTGGATTAACGTTTTTCCGTTGCCCTTCACAAAAAGATCGCGTTAAGACTAACGAATGTGGAACCGTTTCAAGCAGAACAAAATAGGAGCGAGACATGAAAGTTCTAGCAGCCGGACTCATATTGGGTAGCCTTTTTATCAGCTGCTCTGCACAGGCAGAAAGTTTGCGATTGGCAAGTGAAGGTGCCTATCCGCCATTCAATTATGTTGATTCCGACAACAAGCTTCATGGCTTTGACATCGATATTGCTTATGCCCTATGCGACAAAATGAAAGTTGAATGCATTGTAACCGCACAAGATTGGGACGGCATCATTCCGGGGCTGCTTGCAAAAAAATATGACGGCATCATTGCTTCCATGATTCCCACGGAAGAACGCAGGCAAAAGGTCGATTTTACAAACCGGTATTACACGACAAAACTTGCAGTCGCGGTTCGCAAGGATTCCGACATCAAGGATGTCGAACCCCAGTCTATGAAGGGTAAAACGATCGGCGCACAGGCCGGTACAGCCCAGGCCAATTACGCAGAAGATAACTATGGCCCTGCCGGTGCTGAAATAAAACTCTATCCAACCGCCGACGATGCGAATAGCGATTTGCTCAATAATCGTCTCGACGGCATTGTCCATGACAAATACCCGTTGATGAGCTGGTTGGAAAACGAAGGGAAAGATTGCTGCAAAGTCCTGGGCGAGCTTGATGGAACGAATGAACCGGTTGCCATCGCTATCCGGAAAAATTCGGATGAATTGAAAGCACGCTTGAATAAAGCTATTGACGAAATCAGAGCCGATGGGACTTACGAAAAAATAGCCAAAAAATATTTTCAGTTCGATGTCTATTGATCGTGCATTGTCTTAATGTAGTGAACGACCCAATCGACTGCCGTCCACACATAGCCGGAGTTTTTTCATGATCGAATATTTGTCATTGCTTTCTTTTGGCAGTGGCGGTTGGGGAATCGTTATGTTGTCCGGTGCGGGGGTAACATTGTCGCTCGCGCTTTGCTGCCTGCCGCTCGGTCTTCCCCTTGGCCTTGTCTGTGCCATGATGATTCAGTCGGATGTGAAGATTTTTCAGCTTGTTGCCACTGTTTTTTCGGCAATATTCCGCGGCTTGCCGGAATTGCTCACATTGTTTCTGGTCTATTACGGATTACAAACCTTGGTGCAAACCCTCATGGCGCATTTCAATATAAATGCCGAATTTTCAGTCAATGCCTTTTTTGCCGGCGTTTTGGCACTTGGAACAGTATTTGCAGCTTTTTCCTGTGAAGTCTGGCTTGGTGCTTTCAAAGTACTGGATAGCGGCCAATATGAAGCGGCAAAAGCGCTGAGCCTTTCACGCGCGACAACATTTTTTCGCGTGATTTTACCGCAGTTGGCGCGCAATGCCCTGCCCGGTCTTTCCAACAATTGGCTGACTCTTCTCAAAGATACGTCGCTGGTTTCAACCATTACTCTTGTCGATATTATGCGTCAGACCAATCTGGCAGTGGCCGCAACAAAACAGCCGATGTTCTTTTATTCGACAGCCTGTGTCATTTATCTTATCTTTTCGGCAATCTCTTCTTTCATTATCCGTTTTATGGAAAAGCGTGCCAATGCCTGTTATGAAAAGGTTTCGGCATGATGATACCCGACTTTTTACATTTTCTTGTTAATCCGGATATATTGACCCGTTACGGTTGGAAATTTGTCGACGGTTTTTTTGTCACAATCAAGCTTGTAGCACTTTCCTACACCGCCGGTTTTTTCTTGAGCATTTTCATAACGCTTGCCGTCCGCTCGAAATATTCGGCATTGCGTATCCCTGCGCGAATTTACATTCTGTTTTTTCGTGGTTCGCCGTTACTTGCCCAGTTGTTTTTGTTTTACTATGGAATCGGGTCTTTTACCGAACTATGGAAAAGCGTCGGGTTGTGGTGGTTTTTCCAAAGTTCGTGGTGGTGTTGTTTATTGATTTTCGCACTCAACACGGCTGGCTATCAGGCAGAAATCTTCCGCGGCAGTATGCAATCTGTACCGACCGGTCAATATGAAGCGGCAAAAGCTTTGGGGCTTGACGGAAGAACCACATTTATCCGTGTCATCTTGCCGCAATCCATGATTATGGCATTGCGCCCGCTCGGAAACGAATTCATCCTTATGGTCAAAGCCTCCGCTGTCGCATCTCTTGTGACTGTTTACGACATCATGGGAGTAGCCAAACTCGCATATTCACGCACATTCGATTTTCAAGTCTATATCTGGGCAGCGGTGCTCTATCTGCTCATTGTCGAAGTGGTTCGACGTGCGATCGGCATAACGGAACGTCGACTGACACGGCATTTACGTTAGATTCCGTTTTTTTTTGAAAAGAGACTTGCGGGACATAGTTTGAATGGAAAAATTTGATGTTATCGTACTTGGTGCGGGAATTGTCGGCGTATGCACGGCTCTACATCTTCAATTCAAAGGGTATAATGTCTGTCTCGTCGATAAAAAAGACCCCGGACAAGGAACAAGTTACGGCAATGCGGGACTGATTGAACGCTCCAGCGTCATCCCCTATCATTTCCCAAGAGAATTTTCCCGCCTTCTTGCCTATGCCTTGAACCGGCAACCGGATGTCAGATTTGACTGGACCTATTTACCTAAAATAGCTCCCTGGCTTTTCAGGTTCTGGCAACAATCGTCACAGAAGAACCTTGAAATTGCCACTCAGGCTATGTTGCCACTCATAGAAAATAGTGTCAAAGAACATGACTTCCTTGCAGCCAAAGCAGGAGCAACGTCTTTCATCGAACCGAAAGGCTGGTTGGAAATTTACCACACGGAGAAAGCGTTTGATGAAGCGAAAAAACATCTTCTGACACTTCAACGTTTTCATCTTGCCTATGATATTCTTGACCGGAAAAAATTGCAGGAAAGAGTGCCATTCATCAGTTCGGCAATGATCGGTGCTATTCATTGGCTTGACCCGAAAACCGTCAATGATCCGGGTGGTCTTACTGCCGCTTATGCAAATTATTTTATAAAACAGGGCGGATCTTTTTTAAAACTCGATGCATTCAAAACAAAAAACAACGACGGCAGATGGCAGATCGAAGATCAGGAACACTCTGTTTCTGCGCCCGATATTGTTGTTGCACTCGGTGCACAGTCGGTTTGTTTTCTGAACCGGTTCGGTTATCATCATATTCCTTTTGCTATCAAGCGCGGTTATCACATCCATTACCGGAAGGTCGATCAAAACACGTCTCTTGCCCATTCCATCTGTGATCCGGTTTCAGGCTTTGTTCTTGCACCGATGCGTCAGGGAATTCGCTTGACCACAGGAATCGAATTTGCAAATCCGGAAGCGCCGGCCTATTGGACACAGATAAAACGCGTGGAAAAAATTGCCAAAAGCATTTTTCCGCTCGGCAAGACTATCGAAGCCCGCCCATGGCTGGGTGAACGCCCTTGCCTTTCCGATATGCGGCCGGTGATCGGAAAAGCTCCGAAACATCATGGGCTTTGGCTCAATTTCGGTCACGCACATCATGGATTGACGCTGGGGCCTGTCAGTGGAAAATTGCTCGCCGGAATGATGACGGGCGAACAACCATTGACATCACCCGATCTATTCAGTCTAACACGTTTTACAAGATAGAAACGGAGAACAACTGCAATGACGGCAGTTCAGCAAACGAACGACACAAACACAGAAGGTGAACATGTTATCGTCATTGAAGGATTGAACAAATGGTACGGCGAATTTCAGGCACTTTACGATATTTCGCTTGATGTTAAAGCTGGCGAACGAATTGTTCTATGTGGGCCTTCCGGTTCCGGCAAATCGACACTTATACGCTGCATAAACCAGCTTGAAATCCCCGAACAAGGCAGCATCGGCATTTATGGCGTCGATATAATGAGTGCCCCTCAGCCGGAACAGAAAAAAGTTCTTCGCGAAGTGGGCATGGTATTTCAGCACTTCAATTTGTTTCCGCATATGACAGTCATGCAAAATTGTATTCTTGCGCCAATGACCGTTCAGGGGCTTACAAAAGAACAGGCAAAAGAACGTGCCATGACTTACCTGAGCAAAGTGGGTATCGAAACGCACAGCGAAAAATATCCCTCGCAGTTGTCGGGTGGACAACAGCAACGCGTTGCCATTGCACGCGCGCTCTGTATGGAACCGAAAGTTATGTTATTCGACGAACCGACCTCTGCCCTTGATCCGGAAATGGTTGGCGAAGTTCTCGATGTTATCGTCAAGCTTGCCGACACCGGCATGACTATGCTTTGTGTAACGCACGAGATGGGTTTTGCCCGTGAAGTTTCCGAACGCGTACTGTTTCTGGAAAATGGTAAAATCATCGAAGACACAACGCCCGATAAATTTTTCACCAATCCTGATAATCAACGAGCCAAAGAATTTCTGGCAAAAATCAAACATTGAGCTATTTACAGGTGAGAACTCTTGGTCCCAACCTCAGCCAAGCTTCAGCCACATTGGTTGAAGCGGCATTTCAGGCTATCCCTACACTCAAATCTCGCCTTTAAACCCGCTTCAATGCTACCATGATACAATTTTAACAAATAATCATTCCGGTTTTGTCAGAATAGACGTGCTCATTCGGCAAGATTGTGTTGGTGCAGGCGTTGAATGACTTGTCCCACACGCGCCCCGAATGTTGTTTTGGCGATAATGTCAGTAAGATAATTAATTCTGTTTCAGATATTTAAGAATGGCTTGTGAAGCAATTTCACCTGACGGCAAGGTGGTTGCCATGGTTTTCCTAATGAGAGAAAATCCGTCAAGTTGAGCCTGACGCACCGGTCCAGCAGCAACCAATTGTTCAATTTGCCTTGCAAGCATACCCGGACGCAAAAATTCGTTAAAATATTCCGGCACAACCGGTCGATCGGCGATGATATTGGGCAAAGCCGCACTCCACACTTTCACTCTGGGCAAAATAAAAGTTTTTGAAAACAGATCCGCTTTATAACCGAGCACCATTGGAACATCGGCCAATGCCAATTCAAGCGATACTGTACCTGAAGCAGCCAAAGCAGCGTCGGCCTTGGCAAACGCTGCCCATTTCTCATCCTCACCGGTAACAATATTGACTTTAACCGTCCATTCGCTTGCAAATTTTCGTACCTGATCGGCAAGACGCGGCAATGTAGGCAAAACAAATTCTATATCCGGCCGGCGCTTTTTCAATATTTCCAAAGCTTGCCCGAATATCGGCATCAAACCGCGAATTTCAAAATGTCTCGAACCCGGTAAAACGACAACTGTCGGTGCGTGCTTCACTTCCTCGATGCGAGAAGATCTCAACTTTTCAATCGCTACCAGTGGCGGATAAGTCAACAGACGATGCCCGACATAAGTTGCAGGCGGGCCTTGCAAATCGCGCATAACCTGTTTTTCAAACGGCAAAACGACAAGGACATGGTCAATATAGGGACACATTGCTTTCGCCCGTTCGGGGCGCCATGCCCAGACAGATGGAGCAATATATTTTATAATCGGAATTTCCGGCGAAAGCTTCCTTACTTTTTTTGCTACACGGTGCGTGAAATCGGGACTGTCAATGATAATGAGGCAATCGGGCTTTTCATCGGCAATAAAATGCGCCAAACGGTGAATATGGAGGATCAGTTTCGGCAGTTTTTTCAAGACTGCTCCAAGTCCCATTAGTGCTATATCATCGACATTAAAGACGCTTTTTAGCCCAAGTGCTTCAAGGTGGCTGCCGCCAACTCCGATCAGCTTGATATTTCGCCCTGTCTTTCGCGCCAGTGACGAAACAAGGTCAGCACCGAGAAGATCGCCGGATTCTTCACCCGCCACGATAGCAATTTTCAAACGACCGTCAGACATAATCGTTTTTTCCGAAAGTTTCGATAAACATCGAAGATTTGTCGGCTTGCTCGACCGTTTCTTTCAATGAAACAATGAAAGTTCGTCCGGCTTCGACTGCAACCCCCTCCAATAGACATTCTTTGGCGCGGATAATCGTTTCGGGACCAATTGTCGGTAGATCGGCCCGTTCATCCTGTTGCGCCTTCGTACGTTTTACAAGCACCCCGCCAATTGGCGGAATACGTTTTTCCTCACGCATTTCCTTGATACGACGTAACATATTATCGGTTCCCTCCGCCCCTTCGACAGCCACGACACGCCCCCTGACTGCAACTGCTCCCTGCCCGATATCAAGTTTTCCCAATATCGCCGCAGCCTTTGCTGCCAACATGATGTCGCGCCAATTTTTATCATTGGCGCGTTTTTTTGTCAGGTTAAAGCCTATCGGTGCCAATAATTGCGGAACAACCTCATGTGCTCCAACAACATGAAATCCATATTTTTCCACAACACTGATGAATGCTTTCAATAATGCATCATCACCCTGCCCTAACGCCCGGAATAATTTTGGCAAAGCCGAGATCGTTGTCCAATCCGGACGCAAATCTGCCAAATTCGGTCGGCTTTTTACGCCGCCAGCCAATATAACGTTCTTGACGTCGGCTTTTTTCAAAGCCTTTATCAATTTTGCCAGTTGCACGACCGATATTTCACAATGATCGAAATTATAAAGGCTCGAATCGGCCTCGCCTTTCAAGGGAACCAGAAACGGTTTTTCGCCTCTTTCCTGAATGGCTTTGGCCACAGCCAAAGGTAATACACCATTACCTGCAATGATAGCAGTACGACCGGAAAGGCTACGTTTTGTGTCGCCCTTCCCCATATTCAATATCCAGTGTCGTCGCTGCTAATGGTATGTTCCAGTTTGGGCGTGCAAAAAGCGCGTTTGTGATCGGCTTCAATAAAATCGATAATGTCGATGACTGCTTTTGAATCGGGATAAGCATTGCGCACATCAATGGCTCTTTCCTTGACCGGTTTGGTTCTGTCAAAGAGCATGGGAACAGCATGGCGCACCGCATGAATTTCCTTATGCGGCAATCCCGACCTTTTCATGCCGATAATATTCAAGCCTCCGAGCCATGCATGGACACCGATGGCAGAACCATAGGGAATGAGATCGCCAACCAATGCAGCCAAGCCACCAACAAAAGCATGATGGCCAACACGAACAAATTGATGAACCGCGCCGCCTCCGCCGATAATCACATAGTCACCAATGACAACATGTCCGCCGATCATCACATTGTTGGAAAAAGTAACATGATTTCCCAAAGCGCAATCATGTGCAACGTGCGCATAAGCCAAAAATTCGCAATCATCGCCAACGGTTGTTGTTCCGCGACTTGTATCAGACCCGCGGTGCATCGTGACACCTTCACGAATGATACAATTTTTTCCGATAACCAAAGTGGTGCGCCCACCTTTGTGTTTGTTGTTTTGCGGATCACCGCCCAGTACCGCATTCGGATAGACAAGACCATTTGCACCCAATGTAGTAGGTCCCATAATAACGACATGACTAAGTAGCCGAGAATTGTCGCCAATGACGGCGTCGCTGCTAATGTGACAGAATGGCCCTATTCTGACATCGGTTCCAAGCTCCGCACCTTTTTCGACAATCGCAGTTGGATGAATTTCAACACCGGCCATTCTTTTATCCTATTCTTCTTTATTATCGCCAACAGCAATCATAGCTGCGACTTCCGCTTCCGCCACACGGTTCCCGTCAACTTCTGCAACGCAGGAAAAGCGCCTAATTCCACCATGTTGTTTCAATTTCTTGACATGAAGCTTTAACTGATCGCCAGGGACAACCGGTTTACGGAATTTTGCTTTATCAACCGTCATGAGATAAACAACACCGGGTTTTTCATCTCCCTGCACAAGCAAAGAAATTGCCCCTGCTGTCTGAGCCATGGCTTCAATAATGAGCACCCCCGGCATAATCGGATTTTCCGGAAAATGGCCGGTAAAATGTGGTTCATTCACCGTAACATTTTTGATACCGGTTGCCGAACGATCGCCGTCAATATCAACAATGCGGTCAATGAGGAGAAATGGATAGCGGTGAGGCAAGATAGACAAGAGCTTGCGTATATCAACTGCTTCCAAACTGTTTTTCTCGACAGCAGCATTCATCTCGTCATTTCTCCTTATTGAACTTTGTCATATTTCTAAGAGCTGCAACTTCGCGGAACCATTGTTTAATAGGTCGAGCGGGACTTCCTCCCCACTTTTCTCCATCGGGTATATCATTCATAACGCCGCTTGCAGCAGCAATCTGAACATGTGAACCGACCTTGACATGATCTGCCAGACCGACACTGCCGCCAAGCTGCGTCATATCACCTATCGTGGAACTGCCGGCGATTCCGCAATGCGCAGCAATAAGACAATAGCGCCCGATCTGGACATTGTGGGCAATTTGTACAAGATTATCAATCTTTGTACCTTCACCGATCACCGTATCTTTCAGTGCACCACGATCAATCGTTGTATTGGCACCTATTTCCACGTCATCCTGAATGATAACCCGACCAAGTTGCGGTATTTTTTCAATTCCGCCCGGACCACCAACATACCCGAATCCATCCTGCCCGACCCTGACACCCGGATAGAGATGAACACGATTGCCTATGAAACTATACTGGATTGAAACCGAAGGTGCGATATAGCATTCTCTCCCCACGCGGCAATTTTCGCCAATCACAGCAGTTGAAGAAACAAGTGTGCCGCTCCCCACTTCAGCACCTCTCCCGATAACGGCACCGGCTTCTACCGTAACACCTTCTTCGAGCTTTGCTTCGGGATGAATAAAAGCTTGCGGGGAAATACCATATTCGCCGAACCATGGAGCAGGTTTTGCGGCTGTAGGAAACAAAATACGCCCGATCATCGCAAAATCGCGGTGAGGCGACGGCGTTACCAGTGTAGCAATATTATCGGGAACTTTGGAAGCAACGTCTTCCGAACAAAAAACTGCAAGTGCACGACTATCCCGCAAAGCTTTTGCAAATTTTCTGTTTTCAACAAAAACCAGCGAGCCCGGCTCCGCATTATCAAGCGAAGAAAGATGCTCTATAACCAAAGCACTCTGTTCAGGATTGCGTAAAGCGGCACCTGTCAAAGCTGCCGCCTCGCCAACAGTCAACTGTCGGGACGGCGTAAAAAATAATGAATCCGCCATCAGAACACTTTCTCTCCCGACCCTGTCCGGTCGGGAGAAAGGAAAAATTAGAACTTGGTTGAGACACCAAAGTTGAAGTTCTGTGTCCGATCACCACTCTCTTTAGCAACAGGCCAAGCATAGTCAAAACGCAACGGGCCAAATGGAGAAGCCCACATCAAGCTGACACCGGCCGATGCACGCCATGCGCTATCATCACCCGTAACCGGATTTTCATTGGGAATACTCGGCTCATAATTATTGCCATATAATGTCGCGGTATCGGCAAAGAACGCGCCACGCATACCCAGACTATCCGGCACAACCGGCATCGGGAACTGGATTTCCGCTGTAGCATTCATATAGGTCGTACCACCGAGGAAGTATTTATCCCCATCCGAAGACCGTTGGCGTGCACCGATACCGTTATATTTGAAACCGCGAATCATGTCCGAATTGCTCTTGAACATATCGAAGATACGAACACCATCGTCACCGATTTCGTGAATATAACCGCCACCGACAGACAACAGCCCGACGAGATCATATGTTTCAGAAATCGTCTTGTACATCATAGCCTTACCGGTTGTCTTCAGGAAGTTGGCGTCGCCACCGATACCGGCATATTCCTGAATACCGCGAATGAAGAGACCATCATGTGGATTTTTCATGTCGTCAATCGTGTTATAGGTCAAACCATAACTAACTGAAGAACGGGTCCACGGACTATTCTCGGAAGCCTCGATAATGGCACCGGAATAATCTTTCATTTCCTCTTGTTCTTTAGTTGTACCGTTTTGCGCTGCAAGTTTCCTATAGTGCCCCTTATGGTCGAGATTATATTCTTCCTGAACGTAGTTATAGGCGATACTACCGGTCAACTGTTCGGTAATCGGAACACCGAAACGAATTGAACCACCAGTTTGTTTAACATCGTAATCGTCATTCATACGATATGTACGACGGAAAATATCAAATCCTGCCGACAACCGATAGCCAAGGAAATAAGGTTCGGTGAACGACAAATTGTAATTACGTGCGTCATCTTCACCGGCACCGGCGCCAATACGAACATATTGGCCACGCCCCAGGAAGTTACGCTCCGTGATAGAAGCTTCGACCGAAGCCCCCGGCGAATCACCGCCGGTTGTATAACCACCACCGATAGAAAATTCACCGGTTGATTTTTCAGTTACATCAACGACAAGGATAACTTGATCGGGTTCGGAACCCGGAGCAGTCGAAACATTGACCGTCTGGAAGAAACCAAGCCCCTCAAGACGACGTTTGGCGCGCTGAACCATTGTCTGGTTATAAGCATCACCTTCGTTCAAATCGAGTTCGCGACGGATAACATAGTCGCGGGTTTTGTCGTTTCCACGAATTTCAATACGTTCGACGTAAGCGCGAGGCCCCTGATCGATGTTATAGACAATGGAAATTGTATGATTGTTGAAATCACGGTCACCGCGTGGTTCGACTTTGGCAAAAGCGTAACCGGAATCAGCGACCTTGTCGTTGATTGCCAAAACCGAATCTTCAATGCGCTTGGCCGAGTAAACGTCACCCTCGTGGGTTTTGAGCACTTTTTGCATCGATTGGGTATCAACACCCTCGATCGTGCTATCAACCTGAACATCGCCTAATTTGTAACGGGCGCCTTCATCAACAACAAATTTGATTTTATAAGAATTGCTTGCTTCATCAAAGGTCGCATCAGCCGAAACAATCTGGAAATCGGCATAGCCGTGATTGAAATAAAAACGGCGAAGAGCTTCCTGATCGGCCTGAAGACGATCATCACTGTAAACGTCGCCACGTGTCAGCCATGAAAGGAAGTTCGAGCGCTTGGTAGCGATAACATCGCGCAAACGGCGGTTACCGAAAGCCTTGTTGCCCTCAAATGTAATATCATCAATCTTGGTCTTCTTGCCTTCTGTGATTTTGAAGACAACATTGACACGCCCTTGCCCCAAATCAACAGTCTGGGCAGAAACGGCGGCATCATTACGACCTACATAACGATAGGCATCACGGATAGCCTGCTCGTCTGATGCAAGCTTGGCCGGATCAAAGGCTTCGCGTGGTTTAAGCGAGATAACACGCTGCAAATCCGGATCCTTGACCTTTTTATTGCCCTGGAAAAGCACCTGATTGACGACTTCGTATTCCTTAACGGTTACGACGAGCGTGCTCCCGACTTGATTCATCTTGACGTCGGAGAACAGCCCCATTGCAAAGAGCCGTTTCAAACCTTCATCAATATCGGTATTGGAAAAATTCTTCCCGACTTTGATACCCGTGTTATCACGAATCGTCTGTGCGTCAACACGCTGATTGCCATGAACCTCGATGGAGCGAACGACAGCCGCCTGTGCAACCCCCATCCCCAAGACCGAGACAGCTACAGTTGCCGGAACGGCCATTGCTACCGTAAGTGCCAGTGCAGATGCTGCGCTAAGAAATTTCGAATTCGCCGTCATTGGCTTCTTTACCCTTGTTTATTTGTTTCCGGACACATTGCGTCCAAAAATGCTTATATACCCCTAATAACGGGTTTTTTTATACAAGCAAGGCCTTCCGTTAAATTCTGCCTACTTCTTTATAAACCGTGGCATGTATGCCACGGCATTTCATAAATATGGTAAACAGTTTACACCATTTTCAATCAGAATTACCGTAGAACTTGATAAACTGTTAACACAGCTTAATCAACCGAACCAGCATAAATAATCATTGGATATTGCAAATAACATAAAAGCCATTACCGCAATAAAGCCGATTGTGAATATCGATTCCTGAATACGTTTTGGAACCGGACGCCCGATAATGCCTTCAATGACGTAAAAAACCAGATGCCCGCCATCAAGCGGAGGCAGTGGAAAAAGATTAATGAGGCCGATTCCTATCGAAAGAAATGCCGTAAAATTGAGCAGCGACATAAATCCCGTTTCGCTTACCTGCCAGGCGATTGTCGCGGTTTTTGACGGCCCGCTCAATTGGCAACGATCCTCTTTTCCGGCAATCAAACGTCCGAGAAAACGCACAGTTTGCACAACAATAAATGCCGACTTATCCGTCGCCTCGCCAATTGCACCAAACAAACCGTAATCAATATGTCGTTCATAAGCGGGATCTAATCTTTGCGGATTATGCGGATCAACCGGCGCACCGGCCCCGATCATGCCGACACGCACTTTATTGCCGAAGCCGTCATCCCGCTCGGTGGGTTTGGGCGTTATCGTGACTGAAAAGGGTGCACCGGCACGCTCCATACCGAAATTGACCGGATCATCTCCATGAAGAGAGACATAGGAGATGAGATCATCGAAACTTTCGACCTTTTGCCCGTCCATGGTTATGAAACGGTCGCCCGTTTTCAATCCGGCCGACATTGCCGGTGCACCTTCAACCAACGAGCCGATAACCGGTTCTACCGTTATTCTTCCGTAAGAAAAAAAGAAAAACGACAAAACGACCACAGTGAAAATTGCGTTAGTAAAGGGCCCCGCAAATACGGTTGCAGCCCTCGCCCATGCACCGGCCGATGCAAAGGAGCCGGGAAGTGCTGCCGCGTCCGATTTCGATGTCATTCCGGCGGCATCTTCATCACCGATAAATTTCACATAGCCGCCAAGCGGTATGAGTGCGATACGCCAACGTGTTCCGCGTTTATCCGTTAAAGCACAAATTTCCGGTCCGAACCCCAGTGAAAAAGTGCTCGCGCCGATACCACACCAGCGCCCGACGAGATAATGCCCCATTTCATGGACAAAAATAATGACCATGATGACACATATCACTCCGATAACACGTAATACCGGCGCTCCGACACCGGTAATAAAACTCATCGTTTCCAAGAAAGGCTCCGTCATTCAGATCAGGTTAAACATATTGGAAGGGACAGTCATATCTGCAAAAATTGCACCGACAAGATAGAGCAGAATGGCGGCAAATACCAATCCGTCAACGCGATCCATAAACCCGCCATGCCCGGGTAGAAAATGCCCTGAATCTTTGACATTGAATTTTCGTTTCACCCATGATTCCGAGATGTCTCCAATTTGGGACACAACCGAAAGAGCAAAAGCAAGAACAGGAATAAACAGATTGGCAGGTGTTGTATCCGCTGCAAGAAACGCAACAAGACAGCCGCCTGCTGTACCGGCAAGAGCGCCTCCGATCGCACCACTCCACGTCTTATTGGGAGAAAACTTCGGCGCAAGTTTCGGCCCTCCCAACGAGCGGCCATTAAAATAGGCAGCAATATCGGTTCCCCAAACAATCGCAAAAAGAAAAATAATTGCGCCGAACCCGAACGGTTCTTCGCCTCTTAGATAAGTGAGTGAAGCCACCGGCAAGGTGGCGTAAAGATATCCACCTGCTACCCAGCCTGCATTGCCAAGCGACCTTAGTGCAAGGATAATCGCCCCCACAGCAATTGTAACGAATACAAGCGGAGCCGAATAATCAAGAACAAGCAGAACACCAAATACGACATAAAACACGCTTGCAAGAATATCATCGACTTTTTGCCAACGGCTCTTTGTGATTCCACGCCACTCGAAGAGCACGAAACCGCCAACACACCAGGCAAACAAGGCGAAAGCCGCTCCACCTTCCCATGTCAGAAAAAGTGCCACAACTGCAAAAATAACAGCCGTCAGAATTCTCATGAGAAGATTAGACATTGTTATTCCGCTCCATAAAAGAATTCATGAGGAACCAAAGCCCTGCACCCCGCATTTTTCATCATCCGGAACAATGTCATGGCAATTCTTCTTTTTCTTTGTCTTTTTCATAAACCCGTCCGAAACGGCGTTCACGCAACCAATAATCCGATACCGCAATATCGAGCTGTTCCTCGTTGAACTCCGGCCAATAGCAGGAAGCAAAATAAAGCTCGCTATAAGCAGATTGCCAAAGCAAAAAGTTTGATAAACGCTGTTCGCCGCTGGTGCGGATAATGAGGTCGGGATCCGGCATATCATATGTGTCGAGACAGCTTGAAAAAACCTTCTCGTCAATGTCATCTACATTGATACGCCCCTCGGCCACTGCTTTTATCATTTTCTTGGCCGAGCGGACAATTTCAGCGCGACCGCCATAATTGAACGCAACAACAAGATTAAGGCCATCATTCTCTTTTGTTGTCGTTTCCGCTTCCTGAAGCAATTTCGCAATTTCGCCAGGAACCCCTTCACGCTCACCGATGACACGTATACGGACATTGTTTTCGCGAAGCTCTTTCAAGTCACGTTTTATGAACAGCTTCAATAGCCCCATCAGGTGATTGACTTCTTCATCCGGACGAGACCAATTTTCCGATGAAAACGCAAATACGGTCAACCACTCGAGACCGTTACGACTGGCATGGCGGACAATCCGGTGAAGTGCTTCCATGCCGACCTTATGACCGGCAATACGGGGCAATCCACGTGTCCGCGCCCAACGGCCATTTCCATCCATTATGATCGCGATGTGACGTGGATAAAGCATTGTTTCAACCTGTTGCAGTGATAATCTTCAAACTTGCATGATTTCTGCTTGTTTGGCTGCAAGAATCTTGTCAATTTCACTGATTGTCGTATCGGTCAATTTTTGAATTTTGTCGGAAGCAATCCGGCTTTCATCCTGACTGATTTCGCTGTCTTTTTCAGCTTTTTTCAAACCTTCCATTCCGTCACGACGGACATGGCGAACTGCGACACGAGCCTGCTCGGCATATTGGTGAGCGATTTTAACAAGCTCCTTGCGACGTTCTTCGTTAAGTTCCGGCAAAGGTATACGCAATGTTGTACCGTCTGTAATCGGGTTAAGACCCAAAGAAGATTCTCTGATCGCTTTATCGACAGCGTTTACCATCGACTTATCCCAGACCGAAACCGACAACATACGCGGCTCCGGTACAGCAATATTGGCAACCTGATTAAGGGGAACAGTCGAGCCATAGGCCTCGACTGTAATCGGCTCAAGCAAGCTTACAGACGCCCGCCCTGTCCGCAACCCCGTAAGCTCATGCTTGAATGATGAAATGGCGCCATCCATACGGCGCTTGAGATCGTCGATATTTGTAGCGTCACTCATGCTAATTCTCCTTCAATTCGTTTGATATTATTCGGATACAACTGTGTATCGTCCGGTACCATTCAGCACATTTGCCAATCCACCCTTTTCGCCGATGGAATAGACAATGATGGGAATATGATTTTCACGAGCCAAAGTAATTGCAGTTGTATCCATAACTGCAAGTCCTTTTCTGATAACTTCTTCATGTGTCAAGCGGTCATAACGGGTTGCATTCGGATCCTTTTTCGGATCGGCAGAATAAATTCCGTCAACCTGTGTAGCTTTCAATAACACATTCGCACCAATTTCCGCAGCTCTGAGGGCGGCAGCCGAATCGGTGGTAAAAAAGGGATTTCCTGTGCCACCTGCGAAGATGACGACTTTACCCTGACTGATATAGCCGACAGCCTTTCGTTGCGAGAAACTTTCACAAATTTGCGGCATGGCAATGGCAGATAGAACGACCACATCCACGCCCAATTTGGTCAGCGATGTGCGCAGCGCAAGCGAATTGATTGCCGTTGCCAGCATCCCCATATGATCGCCGGTAACCCGATCGCCACCTCTCGACGCGACCGCAACGCCCCGAAAAATATTTCCGCCACCGATAACAACACCGACTTCGACGCCCATTTCATGAGCATCGGCAATATCTTTAGCGATACGATCCACCACCGAAACGTCGATACCAAAACTTTGCCCCCCCATCAAAGCCTCACCAGAAGCTTTCAATAAAATCCGTTTATAGAGGGGCTTATTTGTCATCTGTAGTCTCCGAATGCAAAATTTGACTGTGCCTTCGATACACGAAGGGCATCGCATTGTCACGCGATGCCCTCTCTACAACGTTTTTTTTGCTTCTCACAATGCTAAAAGCATCGCTTTCAAGCAAATAAACCGAATTTTGTCAGAAATTAGCCTTTTACTGCCGCTGCAACTTCCGCTGCAAAATCACTTTCAGCCTTTTCAATCCCCTCGCCCAGAGCGAAGCGGACAAAGCCTGTGATTTTTGCCGGAGCACCGATTTCTTTTTCGGCTTCTTTCAGAGCCTGACTTACAGTCTGATCAGGATTGATGACAAAAGCCTGCGAGAGAAGCACAACTTCCTCGAAAAACTTGCGCATACGGCCTTCTACCATCTTCTCGACGATATTGGCAGGTTTACCCGACTGGTTGGCTTGTTCGGAATAAATTGCCTTTTCACGTTCGACAGCAGCCGGATCAACCTCTTCGGCGGTGAGAGCCAACGGATTGGTAGCGGCAACATGCATAGCAACCTGACGACCGAAATGTTCGGCTGCATCTTTGTCACCATTGGTTTCGATAGCAACAAGAACACCGATTTTTCCCAATCCGTCGCCGATGCCGTTGTGAATATATGTGGCAATAACACCATTATCGACCGAAAGTTCGGCAGAACGACGGAATGTCATGTTTTCGCCGATTTTACCGATTGCATCTTTGAGAGTTTCGGCAACAGTCTTATCCGATCCCGGATAAACCGAAACCGAAATTTTTTCCAATGTACCGTCTGTACCCAAAGCGGCCTTGGCAATATTGCGAACAATATCCTGAAATGCATCGTTACGGGCGACAAAATCGGTTTCGGAATTTACTTCAACAAGAACAGCCTTTTTGCCGTCCGAAGCAACGCCGACAAGACCTTCGGCAGCCGTACGCCCTGCCTTCTTATCGGCCTTGGCAATGCCTTTTTTGCGCAACCAGTCAACGGCTGCTTCCATATCGCCATTTGTTTCTGCAAGCGCTGCCTTGCAGTCCATCATACCGGCGCCTGACAATTCGCGAAGTTCTTTCACCTGTGCTGCGGTAATGCTCATATTTACCTCTTAATCTTAATAACGGCGAAAGCGTGCAAGGATTATCCCTCGGCACGCCCGCGATCCTATATCCTTGATTTTGGCACCCTCTCGTTCAAAAGGGGGTGCCAATCTATTCATTATTCTGCGGCAGGAGTTGCTTCATTTTCCAATGCAGGTTCGGCCGGTGCTTCGGCCTGTGCACCAAGATCAACACCCATAGCGCCCTGCTGACGGGCAATACCGTCCAATGCTGCTTTGGCTACGAGATCGCAATAAAGCGCAATGGCACGTGACGCATCGTCGTTACCGGGAATCGGGTAATTGATATTATCCGGATCGCAGTTTGTATCAATCACAGCGACCACCGGAATACCAAGACGCTTGGCTTCGTCGATTGCAATTTTTTCTTTGTTTGTGTCAATAATGAACAGAAGATCGGGAACCGATCCCATATCCTTGATACCGCCGAGTGCACGATTGAGTTTCTCGCGGTCATGTTCAAGATTCAAACGTTCTTTTTTGGTAAAACCTTGTGCCTCATTGGCAAGAATTCCATCAAGCTTACGCAGACGTTGAATGGAATTGGAAATTGTTTTCCAGTTTGTCAACATACCGCCAAGCCAGCGAGCATTGACATAATATTGGGCCGAACGGTTTGCAGCTTCTGCAATAATGTCGGAAGCCTGACGTTTTGTGCCTACAAAAAGCACACGGCCGCCACGGGCAACAGTATCCGAAACCACCTTCAATGCATTATGAAGCAATGGAACAGTCTGTGCGAGATCGATAATGTGAATATTATTGCGCTGCCCGTAAATATAGGGAGCCATTTTCGGGTTCCAGCGATGTGTCTGGTGACCAAAGTGAACGCCGGCTTCCAGAAGCTGGCGCATAGTGAAATCTGGCAATGCCATTTTTTTATCCTTTCCGGTTGAACCTCCACGGAAAGAGGCAGAAAAACTGCCACCGGCGGAAAATTGCGGATTTCTCCCGCAACTCCCCTATTTCCGTGTGTGGAATGTCGGGTTAATTAAGTGAAGTTGAAAAAACTTTCAAGTGTTTTTGACATCACTCATAATATTCTAACGAAAAATCGGAAATTCAACAAGCAGGTTTTGACCAACAGGCTATTCTTTACAGGTTTCTTTTGCTGGTTGTACGTCGAACAATTTGAATGTCTGCAATTTTCCGCGTACTGAAAAATTCCCGTAATCCATCACAAGGTCGCGGGTCACGCCGTTTTCATACAACAGAAAACTCGTGCGATAAACAGGTAAGCCATCCTGATTTTCGTCATCATTGAAATAGGAAATCGTTACCGGCCAATAGGGTTCGTTACCGAGCTTTCCCATGACTTTGGTTTCATTGTCAGCTTTGGCTTCCACCCTATCACCTATCACCACTGTTGCATCCGTCAAACGGTCGGCATCGTCCGAGCCGTCAAAAAGCGTGGTCCGGTAGAAGTGGCGACCTGCTTTGGCCTGACGGATAACTTCTATCGTTTGAATTGTAGGAAATGCAGCCGATTTCAGTTTGACTTCTTTTTCTTTGGGCTTCTTCAGATTGACAACCATTTCGCCTTTGGCAATTTTGGCAACGCCATCTGTTTCGCTGGTCACTTCCTGATCTATGATGGTTTTGCTGACAAAACGAAACTCTTTGCCATTTGCCGTCTCGAAGCTTGTCATTTGCTGGTCGGTAAGCCGTGCCGGTGAATCAGTCATATCAATCCGTGTGACAAATCGAAAACGGGTTGTATAACCTTCGCATGATGAACCGTTGAATTCATAGGCCATACGGCCGACGAGACCCGAAATACCGGATTTATCCGATGCAGTTTCGAGCTGTAGATCATAGATTGCCGTATGGGGAACCATGACAATTTTATCTTCGGCCTGCACTACGCCAAGACCCAGAATAAAAAAAGCAATGGTAACGAGAATCCTTGGCATCCACATATTCCTGTTTTTAACTGAGCTTGGCGTTATCATATATGCTAGATACAAAGCGAGTAAATTTCTTTTTTTAAACTTCGCATTTCCATATAAAAAGAAATGCGTTATTGAGCGAATATAAATCAAGCGAATATGAAATGACGGGATAAAGAGGTAGAAAATGTCCGACACGATTGAAAGCCGTTTAGAAAAACTAGGCATCAAAATCCCCGCTGCTGTACAACCTGTAGCAAACTATGTGACCGCCAGACGTTCTGGTAATCAACTCTATATCTCAGGCCAGCTTCCGCTGCGCGATGGCAAACCTGTCGCTATCGGAAAAGTCGGCAGAACAGTGAATGCCGAACAGGCAAAAAAATCGGCAGAAGCCTGTGCAATCAATATTCTGGCGCAAGCACAAGCTGCTCTTGGTGATTTGGGTAAAATAAAACAGGTTGTTAAAGTCACTGCCTTTGTCGCCGCCGATCCCAATTTTACCGATATTCCGCAAGTGGCTAACGGTGCATCGGATTTGTTTGTCAATGTTTTGGGAGACAAAGGAAAACACGCACGTTCAGCCGTCGGAGTTGCGACACTGCCCATGGACGTACCTGTAGAAGTGGAAGCTATTCTGGAAATTTGAGCGATGCGGCTTGACTGGTTAACAAAACGGCCCATTGCCAATTGTGGTCTTCATGGTTGTGACAAAACGGTTCTGGAAAATACACTCCCTGCATTCGAGCTGGCAGCCCTTGAGAATTATACGATTTGTTGCGACGTTCAATTGTCTCACGACGGAGTGCCTATGGTTTTTCATGGCGCTTCGCTGGAACAGGTAACCGGAAAAAACTTGCGTATTATCGACTTACGGTCATCCGAAATCGAAAAAATTCGCTCGGATGACGGCAAGCCGCGCATTCTCCCGTTCGAGACTCTTCTTCACAACATTGGTGGAAAAGTGCCGATTCTGGTAAATCTTGAAGGGAACGACGGTGAAGATGCAGGACTGATCTCGCGAGTGACCGAATTGCTGATTTCCTATCCCAACAGCTCGGCAATCATGTCGCAAGATGTACACATTTTACGTCGTGTACGTTTTGCCGATCATGCAATACCACACGGGATAAAAGCCGAAGGAAATCGGCGTTCAGAGATAGAAGAACATTTTGCAATGCTGGCTCACGATATGGAATTCGTTGCTTATAATTTTCGCCAATTGGCAAATCCGTTTGTAAGGTTTGCCCGTGAAAAACTGGCAATGCCGGTTCTTGCATGGACAATCCATAACGCGGAAGAATGGGAAAGAGCACGCATTAATGCCGATCAGATGATCTTTGAAGGGTTTAAGCCAACTGGAATTAATTAAATCGTTTTTTCAATTGGTTAAATACAACTGTTAATCTATCGAACGAGGAAAAAATGCAACAGGTCTATGACGAAAATAATATTTTCGCAAAATTGATTCGTGGGGATATTCCTTCGATACGGGTCTATGAAGATAATGATGTTGTCGCCTTCATGGATGTGATGCCGCAGGGAAAGGGACATACTCTTATCGTACCGCGTAAAGGTTCACGCAATCTCTTGGATGCCGATCCCGAAACGCTCTCCAAAGTCATCAAGGTCGTGCAAAAAATTGCCAAGGCCGTAAAAAAAGCCTTCAATGCGGATGGCGTTACAGTTATGCAGTTCAATGAACCGGCGAGCGGCCAAACAGTTTTCCATCTTCACTTCCATGTCATTCCACGTTTTGAAAATGTGCCGCTAAAACCCCATAGTGGCGAACCGGTTGACACTAAAACGCTGGAACAATCGGCAGCAAAAATCCGTGCAGCCTTATAAAAAGCTGTTTTTTCGGGTTCCCTTTTATCTGGCGAATAGTTGAAATTATTCTAAAAAACCTGACCGATCATTCAAACAGTCGGTCAGGTTTTTCTTAATCGGCTGGCGTCGTTTTTTTAACCCGTCGCTTATCTGTTTTTATTGATCGGGTCTGTTTTTTATTTGCCTGTGTTTCGTTGCTGATTATTTTCAAGGCAAGCTTGTTCTTATCGGTTTCATCAGTCATCACTTTGACTGTTCCACCGTGACGCAGCTTGCCGAATAGTATTTCTTCAGCAAGAGGTTTCTTGATATATTCCTGAATGACACGCGATAACGGGCGTGCTCCCATATGTGAGTCGTACCCCTTATTGGCCAACCATTTTGTGGCAGCCGCGCTTAGTTCAAACGTAATATCGCGGTCGGCAAGCTGTGCTTCTAGTTGCAAAATAAACTTCTGCACAACCTGATGGATAATCGGTTCCGACAACGGTGCAAATGGAATAATAGCATCAAGACGATTACGAAATTCGGGCGGAAAAAGCTGGTTGATTGCTTCGACATCATCGCCCTCGCGTTCCGTTTTACCGAAGCCGATCGCGGATTTTGCCATATTCGCAGCACCGGCATTAGTTGTCATGATGAGAATGATGTTTCGAAAATCAATCTCTTTGCCATTATGGTCGGTGAGCTTGCCATGATCCATTACCTGTAACAGAATATTATAAAGATCGGGATGGGCTTTCTCTATCTCGTCAAGCAAAAGCACAGCATGAGGATTTTGGTCGACGGCATCGGTCAACAACCCGCCCTGATCGAAACCGACATATCCGGGCGGTGCGCCAATCAACCGTGAAACAGTGTGCCGTTCCATATATTCCGACATGTCAAAGCGTAACAATTCGATTCCGAGTGAAGCCGCAAGCTGTTTTGCAACCTCGGTTTTTCCAACCCCTGTAGGACCGGAAAACAGATAGCTGCCAATCGGCTTGTCAGGCTCTCTAAGACCGGCACGGGCGAGCTTGATCGAGGCTGCAAGAGCTGAAATAGCCTTATCCTGCCCGTAAACGACACTTTTCAGCTCTTTTTCGAGATTTGCCAGCGTCTTGCGGTCATCACGCGATACAGTCTTTTGAGGAATGCGCGCCATTGTTGCGACTGTTTCCTCTATTTCCTTGACGCCAATGGTTTTTTTCCGCTTATCTTTCGGCAAAAGCATTTGCGCAGCACCGGTCTCGTCGACCACATCAATAGCTTTATCAGGCAATCTTCTGTCAGACATATAACGCGAAGAAAGTTCGACAGATGCTTTCATCGCTTCATCGGTGTATTTGATCTTATGGAAGTTCTCGAAATATGGCTTCAAACCCTTCAATATTTCGATCGCATCATCAATCGAAGGCTCGTTAACATCTATCTTTTGGAAGCGGCGCGCCAATGCACGGTCTTTCTCAAATATTTGGCGATATTCCTTATAAGTGGTCGAACCGATGCAACGGATAAGCCCCGAAGAAAGTGCCGGTTTTAACAAATTGGCAGCGTCCATACTACCGCCCGACGTTGCCCCTGCTCCGATAAGGGTGTGGATTTCATCGATAAAAAGAATAGCACCCTTATAGTTTTCAAGCTCCTTAACGACCTGTTTGAGACGTTCTTCAAAATCACCGCGATAACGGGTACCGGCGACCAGCATTCCCATATCAAGGGAAAAAATCGTTGCATCGTTCAAAACTTCAGGCACTTCGCCATCAACAATGCGTTTTGCCAAGCCTTCGGCAATTGCTGTCTTGCCAACGCCGGGATCACCGACGAGAAGCGGATTGTTTTTTGAACGACGACACAAAATCTGGATTGTCCGCGCAATTTCTTTATTGCGACCGATCAGCGTATCAATTCTTCCCTGACGGGCACGTTCATTGAGATTGATACAATATGCCGATAGCGCATCTGTTTCTTTTGCGGCTGCTTGTTCACTACCGGGCAGTTCGTCATCGGCACCACCGAGCGGAAAACTCGCGGCGCCATTTTCAGACGCTATACCATGAGAAATAAAGTTCACGGCGTCATAACGGGTCATTCCGAGTTCTTGCATAAAATAGGCAGCAAAACTTTCCCTTTCGGCAAAAATCGCTACAAGCACATTTGCTCCGGTAACAATATCACGCCCTGCCGATTGAACATGAATTACAGCACGTTGAATAACACGTTGGAACGAATTTGTCGGCTTGGTATCCTCGTCGTCGCCAATTTGTGCATCAAGTTCCGACTCAACATATTGGGTCAATCGCGAGCGCAATTGTTCAATATCGACATTGCAAGCCTGAATAACTGCTTTGGCATCGACATCATCAAGCAATGCCAGCAAAAGATGTTCGAGCGTCGCATATTCCTGATGCGCGTCGCTCGCTATCATGAGTGCTCTATGGAGTGTCTTTTCAAGGCTGGTTGTGAAAGATGGCATGGGGGATCACTTTCTTTCCATTACGCATTGTAAAGGATGCTGGTTTTCGCGGGCACAATCCATAACCTGTGCAACCTTT
This sequence comes from Bartonella sp. B10834G3, assembly GCF_016102505.1. Lineage (NCBI taxonomy): Bacteria > Pseudomonadati > Pseudomonadota > Alphaproteobacteria > Hyphomicrobiales > Bartonellaceae > Bartonella > Bartonella sp. B10834G3. The sequence continues at coordinate 178,909 of NZ_JACFOM010000002.1, read as the reverse complement.
GTTTCTGCCACTTCATAAGAATAAACACCGCATTCGCCAACGCCGGTGTGATGAACATTCAACATAATACGCGTTGCGTCTTCACGATTTTTACGGAAAAACTTCTGTAAAACAAATATAACAAAATCCATCGGCGTATAATCATCATTCAAAAGAAGGACGCGATAAAAGTCCGGCTTCTTAACCTTGGGAAGCGTTTTGGTAGCGATACCGGTTTCAAAATTTTCCGGATTATCGCCAGCTCTTTCATCATTATGGCCGCTTAATCTTTCAAACTTGCTTTGTATCACTGTTGCGTTTCTTTCTCTATCGAATGCAATTTATGTAATGTATTTTTATCAGATTATAAGGCCTCCGATAGCGGGTTTGATAACAGTTTTATATCATTTTCCACCATTTAGGTTCCGCTTCGACTATTTAGATTCAAGAAAAATTTTGCCCTTATAAATAAATTGGTAACGCTGTCGGATTAGTCTTCCTGCAACCGAAGCGGCAGAGCCTACTCTGACGCTCATTCTGTTTGGCGAAATCAAGGGTAATTCAAAGTGCAAAAAGCCTACCAAAAAGTAGCTAATTTTTTCAGAACAGCCGCCATTGCAACACTCGTATTTTCTGTTTCTATCACTTGTGCAAAAGCCGCTCCCCAGAGTGCTTATGCCGATAAATATGCGGCAATAGTGATTGATGCCAATACCGGAAGAACCTTGTTCGAGGCAAACGGAAATGCACGTCGTTATCCGGCCTCTCTTACAAAAATGATGACGCTTTATCTGCTTTTCGAGGCTATGCAATCCGGAAGGGTTACGCCAAACACACCAATTCCGGTTTCGGCCTATGCTGCTTCGCGTCCGCCCACAAAAATCGGCTTTCGCGCCGGCCAGACAATTCCTGCCGAACTTGCCGCAAAAGCTTTGATAACCAAATCGGCAAATGATGTCGCAACCGCTATCGGTGAATATCTTGGTGGTTCGGAACCCCGTTTTGCCCAGATTATGACAGCAAAGGCAAGAAGACTCGGTATGATGAATACCAATTTTGCCAATGCATCCGGTTTACCGGACGAACAAAACTATTCGACTGCCCGTGACCTCGCCATTCTTTCACTCGCTTTGCGTGAACATTTCCCGAAGCAATATGACTGGTTCAAGACAACGAGTTTTCAATTCCGCGGCCAAACAATCAACGGTCATAACCGCCTTGTCCGCGATATGAAAGGTGTCGACGGTATTAAAACCGGTTATACCCGCATGTCGGGTTCAAATCTGGCAACGTCCATGCGCCTCGACGGTCGTTCCATTGTTGCGGTCGTGATGGGCGGGCGTTCCTCGGCATTGCGTGATGTGCATATGGCGGAACTCTTACGCCGTTATCTGCCAGAAGCCAGTCGTGGTAAAACACGCGCACCGCTCATGGCTGCCACCCAATACGATTTACCGGAAGTCAATAACGCTCCCATTCCGGTAACAAAAGCAAATATGCCGAATGTCAAAGCCGATAAAATCGCAGTTATTGCAAAAGCGGATGTCACAAATGCCACAGCCGACACAAGTACAGCAGTCGCCGACGCACCAACCGCCAAAAAACCGGATAATGCTTCGGATGTTTTGACAGCACTTGCGAGCACATCCCAATCCAATGTACCTGCGGTAAAAGAAGCAACCGAAGCGGTCCTTTCAAAACCACAAGCCGGAACTGCCCGATCCGGTGCTATTGATCCTGTTATCACCGCATCAGCTCCCACGAATGCCGGTCAGAATGGCTGGGCCATCCAGATTGGCTCCCTGCCCAATCAACAACAGGCAACAGACATGCTTTCCAATGCCTCCGACGCCGCCCGTTCCGCTCTTTCAAACGCAAAACCCTATACCCAAGTGTTTGATAAAGACGGCCAACGCTATTACCGCGCACGCTTCGTCGGATTTAATTCAAAAAAAGCGGCCTGGGACGCATGTTCGGTTTTAAAGAAAGCAAATTTTAACTGCTATGCGATAACACAATAGCCAAGAACAATTTTCGAGTTTTGCGTAAAAGGTAATTGAGCCATGGAAAATGCAACTGATATGGTGTTAAAAGCCCGTTCTCACAATTTCGAGAACCCGTTACTCACTTTGCGGTCGCTTCAGCAAGCAGCCTTGAAATTGCACGGTTTGAAAGCCACGCCCAATGGCTTGGGCACACGGTCCCTGCTCGGCCTGTTGATTTGCCAAACGCAACGCAACCGCCGCATGGCTTTGCCGCCGGTTCGCGTCCATTTGCGTGTTGCAAGCCCGCGGGGGTCGTTCGGCGTAAAACTTCGCCTCGGTTCAACCAACAGTTAAAACCCGGGTGTGTGATTGCGCATTCCATCGAAAGATTATAACAGCCCCAGATCTGCAAGTTCCTGCCTCAACGCAGGAGGTAAGCGGTTTTTGCTTCCGTTCAAATCATCCTTGGGTGCTTCATCTATCTTGAGATAACGCCACCCCTGAAAGGCACGTCTTGGCTGCCATTCCGTCGGAATAATCTTGTCATCAAGGACAAGTTTACAACGATGAATTCCCTCCTCGTCCGTAAACGGGCGGATGTCCAGAAATTTTTGTCGACACTGGATATTACCTTTCATAACCCAATAAAGCGACCCCCCGTCGAGGAGTTCATCAATTTTTTTGGGAACCATGCGGGTAATATGATACTGTTCCGGCTTTTCTCCCGCCAAACGTAATTCGGCAAGCCGAAAATCAACCCAGGCTGCGAGGTCTTCAATCGAGGAACAACCAACGCATAATTTTACCATGTGAAGCGTCATGATTGAAGATTTAGCAATCCGTCACATTAACTGCAAGGCCACCTTTGCTGGTTTCCTTATATCTATCGCTCATATCGTGTCCGGTTTCCCTCATTGTCTTTATGCAAGCATCAAGTGACACAAAGTGGTGACCGTCACCGTGAAGTGCCAATGAAGCAGCCGTTACGGCTTTGACGGCTCCCATCGCATTTCTTTCGATGCACGGAACCTGAACGAGACCGGCAACCGGATCACACGTCATTCCGAGATGATGTTCAAGCGCAATCTCGGCCGCGTTTTCGATCTGCTTGGGCGAACCTCCCAAAACGGCTGTCAAGCCTGCGGCTGCCATAGAAGAAGCAGAACCCACCTCCCCCTGACAACCGACTTCAGCACCCGAAATCGACGCATTGGATTTGATGATTCCACCGATTGCTGCGGCGGTGAGCAGAAAATCCCGAACCCCGTTCTTATTGGCATCGGCACAAAAGCGCAAATAATAGCTGATCACTGCCGGAATAACTCCTGCTGCGCCATTGGTCGGCGCTGTAACAACGCGCCCTCCTGCTGCATTCTCTTCGTTAACAGCAATAGCATATGTCGACAGCCAATCATTTGCCGACAACGGGCTCAACTGATTCTTTTTGCTGTCACCGATCAGTTTCTCGTATAGCTTTTTTGCCCGGCGTTTAATGTGGAGACCTCCGGGCAATTCTCCCTCATGACCAAGTCCGCGTTCAACACAGCTTTTCATTGCGAAGAATATTTTGTCGAGTCCCTCATCCAGATCGCTGCGCGTCATACATGTTTCTTCATTGGCGCGTTTCATTTCGGCGATTGTCAAACCTGATCGGGTTGCCATATCAAGCATGTCTTTCGCAGTGGCGAAAGGAAAAGGCACTGAAGAGCTATCGTTACTGCTGTTGTGCTCGATCCGGTTTATTTCGTCTTCTGTCACCACGAAACCGCCGCCGATAGAATAATAAACGCGGCGCAACAGCACATTTTGCATCTCGTCGAGGCCTTCAAAAACCAGACCATTGGTATGCGCCGGCAACGGTGTCTTGTAATCGAATATCAGATCCGTTTCAGGAGAAAAACGATATGCAGGATGTCCATGCGGATGAACCTCTCCGCTTTCGTATACACGACGAACGATACTATCCATCGCGTCGGGATCGACAGTTGCCGGCGCCTCTCCCGACAAGCCGAGAATGACCGCTCTGTCAGTCGCATGGCCTACGCCGGTAAAAGCCAGCGACCCATGTAGAAATGCTCGCAAATGCACAATTGACGAGTGGCTCGGCTTTGGCCAATTACCCGACAATATCTCTTCAAGAAACATATTGGCCGCAGTCATCGGGCCCATTGTGTGCGAGCTCGACGGACCAATTCCGATTTTAAAGAGTTCAAAGACCGAAAGAAACATGGAATTAATCGAACACGTCAATGTCCAACAATCAGGAATTCCCCTACATAAAGCTTAAAAACCCACTGTAAGGTAAATAAGGGAAATAACAGCAACAAGCGCTATCGTTGCTTTTATAGCGATGCTCCAACAAGATTTTTCAATGATTTCATCCATAAAGCACCTATAAAATAACAAAACAATCAACCTGTAACTGAATTGTCTCAAGCTATAATGGTGAAACAGCAAATAGACAACATTAAAAAAAAATTAAAAAAAATAATTTTCAACAAAATTTTCGAGCAAGTTCCAACATCAAGAACTCAAAATATCCCGCTTTACACACAATCCGGCATCACTCGACAAAACGTACAAACTCTTCGAGTGGCACACGTTCGGTCGGGAAATTATTTTCAGGCGCGTTTTCATCCCGATAGCCGAGAGCAAGTCCGCAAATGACCTGTCGTTCGGGAGGAATATCCAGTTCTTGCGATATTGTGTTATGATATTCGGAAAAGGCCGCCTGAATACAGCTATCAAGACCGAAACTGCGCGCCACCAATGCAATTGTCTGGATAAAACCTCCCAAATCCAGCCAACTGCCAAGCTCCATATCCCGATCCATTGTAAAAATAAGACCGACAGGCGCTCCAAAAAACATGAAATTTTTCGCCTGCTGGCGTTCGATTTTGCTTCTTTCCGAACGTGCAATTCCAAGCGCCCGATAAAGATCCCAGCCGACTTTACGTCGTCGCGCGAGATAAGGCTCACGCCAGGAACGGGGATAGAATTGATATTCACATTCTTCCTTTATGCCGGAAACCGACATGTCGAAAAGTTTCCGGCCGAGTTTTTTCAATGCTCCATTATGAACGACAATCACTTGCCAGGCCTGTATATTTGCTCCCGAAGGCGCACGCGAAGCCAGTTGTAATATGTCTTCCACCAGCTTCCGGTCGACATCCTTTTCCAGATAAGCGCGAATTGATTTTCGGCTTTTTACGACGTCGCAAAATTTTTCAATTCTGGTCATTTTTTATGTTCCACCCACAGGAAAAATGAACACACAGGCTAATTTACCCGAGCAAAGCAAAAACTTTGTGATAGATAGATAGATAGCAAAGGATACCGATATGAACCAGCCTGAAACCATTAAAATACGATTACAAAAGGTTGATCTCTTTCGTGGGCTCGCACTCATTGGCATGGTGGTTTACCATTTCAGTTGGGATTTGAGCTATTTTTCCTATATTGCCCCACAAGTTCCGGCGGAAGGCGGTTTGCGCGTTCTGGCGCGTATTGTCGCGTTTTGCTTCCTGTTTATTTCCGGTTTCAGTCTCTATCTTGCACAGGGAAAACAACTCCACGTTTCAACCTATTTCCGACGCTTGTCGATCATCGTACTGGCTGCTTTTGTTGTTTCTATCGTTACCTATTTTATCATGCCGCAAGGCTTCATCTATTTCGGAATATTACATGAAATAGCTGTGGCAACGGTCATCGGATTGCTATTTTTGCATACGCCGCTTGTGTTGAATTTTTTGGCTATTTTGATTTTCGTTCTATTGCCGTTCATACTGAAATCCGATGTTTTCAACGCACCTTATCTGTTATGGACCGGATTTTCGAGCCATCCCCGCCCCTCATTTGATTATGTTCCGGTTTTTCCGTGGTTTGGCGCAGCTCTTTTAGGGCTTACAACAGCCCGCATCTGCGACAATTTTCATCTATTGCCATATTTACAAAACGGCATCCGCCCACAATGGCTCAACACATTCTTGCAGCTCATCGGGCGCCACAGCCTCATATTTTATCTGGTTCACCAACCTGTCCTGTTAGCTATCCTCTATTGTATCTCTTCTGTTTTTCCCCCTTCCCCCGAAGCCTTGAGGGCACCAATGGAGAAAGCTTGCGTCAGCGAATGTCGTCAAAGTCAACCAAACGGCCACTTATGTTCCGATTTTTGCACTTGTGTGTTTGACAAAATCGAAGCAGGAAAACTGATTTCTCCATTGTCTAAAGGAGAAATAACAGAAACAGATGAAAGGCTACAAAAACCGGTCAATGAATGTTGGGCAGGAATTCTAAATAAACTTGATTAGATGGCATGCTAAAACCATGGGGAAGACAACCGGTTGCCGGACTTCTAACGATTGACATCGCGTTCGGCCAAACGCTCGAAACATATTTCCTCAATACGCTCAAGCTCGTGTAATGATTCATCAATGTCCCGACGCATCTGTTTCAGATCTTCGCGTTTTTCCTTGATATCGTGCAAGACATTCTCGACCTTTATTGCCTCATCAAGCGGAGCTGTAGTAACTGTCAAGAGCGAGGCGATTTCGGCAAGCGAAAAATTGAGCCGCTTGGCTCTGAATATTTGTTGAAGACGATGGCGATCAAGCTCGGTGTAAAGCCGTGTACGCCCCCGGCGCATCGGAACAATAAGCCCCTGATCTTCATAATAGCGCAATGTTCTCGTCGTTACACCGAATTCCCTTGTCAGTTCACCGATTGAATAATATTCATGCATAAGTCAACTAAACAGGGTACGATCAAAAAACCTGACGAACCCTCATCTATCCCTCTTTGTTTTCCACAATAGTTTTGCAAACCGATGGTGCAATAGCGGATCGTTGCAAAACAAATATTGTTGAAATCAATTATATGTTTAACATAGCGGGCGAAACAACCGATAATAAAAACTTTCGCCAGAAACTTGCAAACCCGTTTAACATAAATAACCGGTTGCGAAACCGGCCTTCCCCGTCAACAGTTAATAAAATCATTAAGCGGAACACTGAAAATAGATCAACCCTATATAGCGTTTCAAAACAAAGCCAACCCGATTGATGCAGTATTTTTTAAAACAGTGATGCAATTATGCTCTATATGAACCTGCAAAACCCGTTTATGATAGAAACCGACCAAGCTTTATCGTTCAAGAGTACTCCTTCTGAAGTATGCCATCATGAAGAAAAAAAAATGGATCATTGGCTTTATTGTACTCGTCATTGTCGCCATTCCCTTGTCATTCAACTACCTCGTCGACCGGCTCGGACGTTCCGAGCTATATGCGTTTGCACAGGACAAAAATTATTGCAGAACAGCTGATTGCGAGGAAGGAATTCAATACGTTACGGAACTTCTCCACAAACAATCGGGTATTGAAGAAAAAGACGTTCCCTGGTGTATGGCCACCAACCGTATCTATTACACGGATCTTTATTCTCTGAATGGTTTGAAAGTAAAATTTACCAATTGGATGTACCAGACATGCGAGCGTCACGAGCTTACTCTCGACGATGCAAATATCGAAATCGGCGACCACCATCACGATGAAGAGGATCATTGATCCTTTCCAGACGGCGATGATCCTTCAGGTGAATGATTTTGCCAACATCAACGGGGACATTGATAAATCACAGCCCCGATTTGTCGAACGTTCCGGATTTTGTAGCGCGGCTTTACCGACTTTATCGCCTCCCTCGTTCATTAACGCTTCTGGCTTTTGCTCGCTCTTTTCCAACAAGCTGAAATGCACCAGACACATGACCAGTATCTATAAAAACGGATTTAAAAAATTTGCCATTTGTCATCACAATTTTTCGGTTACGGCGTATGGCCTCTTTTACAATCGTTGGAGAGGCAAAAATACCTCCAATTAAAGCCGTTACTGTTTCATAAAAAAATAAGGACATTGCTATTGCTAAAAATTTTCAAATTTAAAACCGGTTTTATTTATGTTTTTTCAGTGATTTCATATTTTTTTGAACAATAATACAGAAAAACAAATCAACATTACTTAAAAACTTTTCAAAAATGATGTCGCTATTTTCTCTTAGACAACCATCAAACATTATTTTAAAAAATTCGCATCCCTATATTGGAATAGATAACGAAGAGATAAATATTCATCATAATGAAATGATGTCATCCACTTTATCGGGAACGATTTCTGCCTATATTCCGAACAATCATCAAGAAACAAACTGTTCCGAAGACTCTCTATGTTTATCGACCACATTGACCATATTGTTATGACCTGTATCGATTTGGAAGCGACCAAACGCTTTTATACCGACGTTTTGCAACTGAAACTCGAAGTTTTCGGAGAAAACCGTTTTGCACTCCGCTTCGGCAATCAGAAGATCAATCTCCATCAATATGGCAAGGAATATGAACCGAAAGCTCACCTACCCGTTCCGGGAAGTCTCGATCTTTGTTTCATATCAAAACTTCCGCTAGATATGGTCATTACTCAACTGAAAAAGAGCAACTGTCCTATTGTTGAAGGTCCTGTCGAGCGCACCGGAGCGAACGGGAAAATCCGTTCCGTTTACATACGTGATCCAGATTTGAATCTGATCGAGATTTCCGAATATCTGAAATGATAACTGATCGGACAATTTCTTTCTAACAACCGGCTTTCCTCTTTCAAGCCCGAATTTTTTTAAACATTAATAGACAGATTTAAACATTAATATGCAGAAAAGCCCGACCGTTAAGTCGGGCTTTTCTTTTTTCCAAAACCAGCCGAATAGTGGGCTTACTCAGCAGCTGTATGTGTCATATCCGACAACATTGCATTTGCTTTATCGCCGCCATTTGCCTTGCGATGTTCGTCAACGATCAAATCGTCACGAGCTGTGGCAATACGACGGATTTGGGCAATTGTGCCACCTGTACCGGCAGGGATAAGACGACCAACGATAACGTTTTCCTTCAAGCCCTGCAAGGTATCCATCTTTCCGGCAACCGCAGCTTCTGTAAGCACGCGTGTTGTCTCCTGGAAGGAAGCAGCCGAAATAAACGACGGCGTTTGCAACGACGCTTTTGTAATACCCAACAAGACAGGATTACCGCTTGCCGGTTTCTTACCTTCTTCGATGAGCCGATCATTGACTTCCTGAAGCTCGATCCGGTCGACATTGTCACCCGGAATATAGCCTGAATCACCGGAATCGGTAATTTCGACTTTTTGCAGCATCTGGCGAACAATGACTTCGATATGCTTATCGTTAATCACAACACCCTGAAGACGATAAACCGACTGGATCTCGTTGACGAGATAGGAAGCCAATGCTTCCACGCCCTTGATTGCCAGAATATCATGCGGTGCCGGATTACCGTCAAGGATGTAATCACCCTTTTCTATCTGGTCACCATCCTGCAGATGGAACGGCTTGCCCTTCGGAATAAGATATTCGACAGGCTCGACCGTGTCATCATTCGGCTCGATCGTGATACGCCGTTTGTTCTTGTAGTCGCGTCCAAAGCGGATTGTACCATCAATTTCAGCAATAATGGCATGATCCTTTGGACGACGGGCTTCAAAAAGCTCGGCAACACGCGGAAGACCACCGGTAATATCCTTGGTCTTGGCGCTTTCCATCGGCAGACGTCCGATTACGTCACCGGCTTTGACATGAGCACCCGGTTCAACCGAAAGAATGGTTTCCACCGACATCATGTAACGCGCATCACCGCCCTTCGAGAGCTTGGCAATCTTGCTGCCCTTCTTATCCGCATAGATAACAATGGCAGGTTTGAGTTCTGCACCACGGGGGTTGGCGCGCCAGTCAATAACCTGACGTTTGGTGATACCGGTTGATTCATCGGTTGTCTCTGTAACAGACAGACCGTCAAGCATATCTTCGAACCCGACATAGCCCTCGACTTCAGTCATGATAGGACGGGTATACGGATCCCATTCGGCAATACGCTGGCCACGTTTAACCACATCGCCATCATCGACGAAGATGCGGGCACCGTAGGTAATACGGTGGGAAGCGCGTTCCTTGCCATTTTCATCCTTGATAAGGATAGCCATATTACGGCCCATAACGACCAGATGGCCTTCAGAATTGCGAACAACCTTACGATTGCGCAGTTCAACCTTACCTTCATAGGATGCTTCCAGATATGAAGTATCAACAACCTGTGCAGTACCACCCAAGTGGAATGTACGCATTGTCAACTGTGTACCGGGTTCGCCGATAGACTGTGCGGCAATAACACCCACTGCTTCACCCTGATTGACAGGTGTACCACGTGCGAGATCACGACCATAGCACTTGGCGCAAACCCCGACGCGGGTTTCGCAAGTCAGTGCCGAACGGATCTGGACAGACTGGATACCGGCAGCTTCGATCTTGGCAACGTCTGCTTCCTCGATCATGCGGCCGCCTTCAACGATAACTTCACCCGTAGTCGGATGAATAATATCATGAAGTGCGGTACGACCAAGAATACGTTGGCCGAGAGAGGCAACAACCTGACCGGCATCGACGATCGCCTGCATTGTCAGGCCCTTATCCGTTCCGCAATCAACCTCGGAAATGATAGCATCCTGAGCAACGTCAACAAGACGACGCGTCAAATAACCGGAGTTCGCAGTCTTCAAGGCTGTATCGGCAAGACCCTTACGGGCACCGTGTGTCGAGTTGAAGTACTCGTTCACAGTCAGGCCTTCTTTGAAGTTGGAGATAATCGGCGTTTCGATGATTTCGCCCGAAGGTTTAGCCATCAAGCCACGCATACCGCCCAACTGCTTCATCTGGTTCGGCGATCCACGAGCACCGGAGTGGGACATCATGTAAATCGAATTCATCGGTTTTTGACGCCCTGTTACGGGATCAAATTCAACCGCCTGAATACGTTTCATCATCTCGTCGGCAACACGATCGGTACATTTACCCCAAGCGTCGACAACCTTGTTGTACTTTTCGCCCTGTGTAATAAGACCGTCATTATATTGCTGTTCATATTCCTTGGCCAAAGCCTCGGTTTCCTGAACCAGTCTTGCCTTGCTTTCCGGTATAACCATATCGTCCTTACCGAACGAAATGCCGGCACGGCAAGCATTGGCAAAGCCCAACGACATGATGCGGTCGCAGAACATCACGGTTTCTTTTTGCCCGCAGTGACGGTAAACATGGTCGATCATCTTGGAAATGTTCTTTTTGGTCATTTCCTGATTGACGATATCGAACTTGATGTTCGGGTTTTTCGGCAATGTTTCACCGATGATAAGCCGTCCCGGTGTTGTGTCGTAAATTTTCGAGACAATATTGCCATCGGCGTCAACACTTTTAACGCGGCCTTTGATCTTTGTGTGAAGCGTTACAACTTTGCTATCCAACGCATGTTGCAATTCACCCATATCACCAAACGCCATGCCCTCACCCGGTTCATGTTCGCAAACAATCGACAGGTAATAAAGGCCGAGCACCATATCTTGCGAGGGAACAATAATCGGCGCGCCATTGGCGGGATGCAGAATATTGTTGGTCGACATCATCAGGACGCGGGCTTCAAGCTGGGCTTCAAGCGACAGCGGTACGTGGACAGCCATTTGGTCGCCATCGAAATCCGCGTTGAAAGCTGTACAAACCAGCGGATGAAGCTGGATGGCTTTACCTTCAATCAAGGTCGGTTCAAAAGCCTGAATACCCAAACGGTGCAAGGTCGGAGCGCGGTTCAAAAGAACGGGGTGTTCACGGATAACCTCTTCAAGGATATCCCAAACTTCCGGACGTTCTTTTTCAACGAGCTTCTTGGCTTGTTTTACGGTTGAAGAAAAACCTTTTGCATCGAGGCGTGCGTAAATAAACGGCTTGAATAGTTCCAAAGCCATTTTTTTCGGCAAGCCGCATTGATGCAACTTCAGTTCAGGACCTGTAACGATAACCGAACGACCGGAATAATCGACGCGCTTACCAAGCAGGTTTTGACGGAAACGTCCCTGCTTGCCTTTCAGCATATCCGAAAGCGATTTCAGCGGCCGCTTATTGGCACCGGTAATGACACGTCCACGACGACCATTATCGAACAGAGCATCGACGGCTTCCTGCAACATACGCTTTTCATTGCGTACGATAATGCCGGGTGCGCGAAGTTCGATCAAACGTTTCAAACGGTTGTTACGGTTGATAACGCGACGATAGAGGTCGTTAAGGTCGGATGTCGCAAAACGGCCACCATCAAGCGGAACCAGCGGGCGTAAATCCGGCGGAATAACCGGAATAACCTTCATAATCATCCATTCCGGACGATTTCCGGACTCGATAAAATTCTCGACGATTTTCAGACGTTTCATCAATTTCTTGATTTTCAAATCCGATGTCGTCTCTGCGAGTTCCGCACGCAGATCGGCAGCTATTTTCTGCAAATCCATTGCTGCGAGCAGCTCATAGATCGCTTCTGCACCGATCAAAGCGGTAAACTGGTCCGGCCCGAATTCGTCAACCGCCATCATATATTCTTCTTCGGAAAGAAGCTGATGCATTTTGAGCGAAGTCAATCCGGGTTCGGTAACAATGTAGTTCTCGAAATAAAGAACACGCTCGATATCCTTGAGAGTCATATCAAGAAGCGTACCGATACGGCTCGGCAGTGATTTCAAAAACCATATATGTGCGACTGGAGCAGCAAGTTCGATATGCCCCATACGCTCGCGGCGAACACGTGAAAGAGTAACTTCAACACCGCATTTTTCGCAAATAATGCCTTTATATTTCATGCGCTTGTATTTGCCGCACAGACACTCATAATCTTTGATCGGCCCGAAAATACGTGCGCAGAAAAGCCCGTCACGTTCTGGCTTGAACGTACGGTAGTTAATGGTCTCAGGCTTTTTGATTTCGCCATAAGACCAGGACAGAATCTTCTCAGGGCTGGCGATTGATATCCTGATGGAATCAAACGTCTGTGTAGGCGCCTGAGGATTGAAAAGATTCATGACCTCTTGGTTCATGCCGTTCTCCTTCAGGGGTTTTATCTAAAACCCGTTGCGATAGTCATTTTTGTCCATTGATAAACAAAAACCTATCTCAGTAGAAATCTATTTGTTCGACTTAACAAAAGCCAATGGAGGTGCGCCCTCTTGGGCGCACCTTTCCGATTACTCGGCTGCATCCGGCAAGTTTTGCTGCTGAGCCAATAATTCACGCGTATCGTCAAGCTCGACATTAAGCCCAAGAGACCGCATTTCCTTAACCAGAACGTTGAAGCTTTCCGGTATGCCGGCTTCAAACGTATCATCGCCACGAACAATAGCTTCGTAAACTTTGGTACGTCCGGCAACGTCGTCAGACTTCACTGTCAGCATTTCCTGCAAGGTGTAAGCGGCACCATAAGCTTCGAGTGCCCAGACCTCCATCTCGCCGAAACGTTGACCACCGAACTGTGCTTTACCACCCAACGGTTGCTGGGTAACAAGCGAGTAAGGTCCGATCGAACGGGCGTGAATCTTGTCATCAACCAGATGGTGCAGTTTGAGCATGTAAATATAGCCCACTGTCACCTGACGATCGAAAGGTTCACCCGTACGGCCATCAAACAGTTGAACCTGACCCGATGTTGCAAGTCCTGCTTCCTTCAACATTTCGTTGATGTCGGCATCATGTGCACCATCGAAAACCGGTGTCGAAATCGACACACCATGGCTCATCTGGTCGGCAAGACGGACAATGCTTGGATCATCGTATTCACGGATCGGCTCGTTACGGTCATTATCGGGAATAATATCCTCGATCCGTTGACGTAACGGCTTGATGTCTCCGCCTTTACGATAAGCTTCCAACAAATCGCCTATCTGCTTGCCAATACCGGCACAAGCCCAACCAAGGTGGGTTTCGAGAATTTGCCCGACATTCATTCGGCTCGGAACGCCCAGAGGGTTCAACACGATATCGGCATGTGTACCATCTGCAAGGAACGGCATGTCTTCAATCGGCAGAATGCGCGAAACCACACCCTTGTTACCATGGCGACCGGCCATCTTGTCACCCGGCTGGATTTTGCGCTTAACAGCAACAAAAACCTTGACCATCTTCATGACACCCGGAGGCATTTCGTCACCACGCTGGACTTTTTCAACCTTGTCCATGAAGCGACGCTGGAGAGCATCCTTGGATTCGTCGTATTGCTTGCGCAATGCTTCGATTTCACCCTGAAGCTTTTCATCCTCGACGGCGAATTGCCACCACTGTGAACGCGGAAACTCTTTCATGACAGCTTCAGTAAGGCTTGTGCCTTTCTTGAAGCCCTTAGGCCCTTCAATAGCCGTTTTTCCATTCAGCATATCGACAAGGCGTGCATAAACGCTGCGGTCCAGAATGGACTGTTCGTCATCACGGTCTTTCGCCAAACGCTCGATTTCTTCGCGTTCGATAGCCATTGCACGTTCGTCCTTTTCAACGCCGTGGCGATTGAAAACACGAACTTCAACGACTGTACCGAATGCCCCCGGAGGCATACGCATTGACGTATCACGAACATCGGAAGCCTTTTCACCGAAGATAGCTCGCAAGAGTTTCTCTTCCGGTGTCATCGGGCTTTCACCCTTCGGTGTGATCTTGCCAACGAGAATATCACCAGGTTGAACTTCGGCACCGATATAAACAATGCCGGCTTCATCGAGGTTCTTCAGTGCTTCTTCCGAAACATTCGGAATATCACGTGTGATCTCTTCCGGTCCAAGTTTCGTATCACGGGCAGAGACTTCGTATTCCTCGATATGGATCGAGGTGAATACATCTTCTGCAACCATCCGTTCGGACAATAGAACAGCATCTTCGTAGTTATAGCCGTTCCATGGCATGAACGCGACGAGAACGTTACGTCCGAGAGCCAGATCACCGAGATCGGTCGACGGACCATCAGCAATGATATCGCCCTTCTCGATATGGTCGCCAACACGAACCAGAGGACGTTGGTTGATACAGGTCGACTGGTTGGAGCGTTGGAATTTGTGCAAACGATAAATATCGACGCCCGATTTGGTCGGGTCGAGATCCTGTGTTGCACGAATAACAATACGCGTTGCGTCAACCTGATCGACAATACCACCACGTTTGGCTGCAATTGCAGCACCGGAGTCACGGGCAACAATCGGTTCCATACCGGTTCCGACAAACGGTGCTTCGGCGCGAACCAGAGGCACAGCCTGACGTTGCATGTTGGAACCCATCAAAGCGCGGTTCGCGTCGTCGTTTTCGAGGAACGGAATAAGCGCTGCAGCAACAGAAACCAACTGCTTCGGCGAAACGTCCATGAGGTCGATATTCTCGCGCGGTGCCATCAACACTTCGTTGGCATGACGACAAACGACGAATTCATCAACAAATTTGCCGTCATCCGACAAGTTGGAATTTGCCTGTGCTACATAGTGCTTGGACTCTTCCATAGCCGAAAGATAAACGACTTCACGTGTAACCTTGCCATCAATGATCTTGCGATACGGACTTTCGATAAATCCATATTTGTTGACACGGGCAAATGTTGCAAGCGAGTTGATAAGACCGATATTCGGACCTTCCGGTGTTTCAATCGGGCAGATACGACCATAATGGGTCGGGTGCACGTCGCGAACCTCGAAACCGGCACGCTCGCGGGTAAGACCACCCGGTCCCAATGCCGACAGACGCCGCTTATGGGTAATTTCCGAAAGCGGATTGGTCTGATCCATAAATTGCGACAACTGCGACGATCCGAAGAATTCACGCACAGCAGCTGCGGCCGGTTTGGCATTGATAAGATCTTGCGGCATAACCGTGTCGATCTCGATTGAAGACATACGCTCCTTGATGGCGCGTTCCATCCTCAACAGACCGATACGATACTGGTTTTCCATCAATTCACCGACAGCGCGGACGCGACGGTTACCGAGGTTATCAATATCGTCGATTTCACCACGACCATCACGCAGTTCAACAAGTGTCTTGACAACTGCCAGAATATCTTCTTTGCGCAAAATGCGGATCGTATCCGGACAATCAAGATCAAGACGCATATTCATCTTTACGCGACCGACGGCCGAAAGATCATAGCGTTCCGGATCAAAGAACAGCGAATTGAACATCGCTTCGGCTGTTTCAAGTGTGGGCGGTTCGCCAGGGCGCATAACACGATAAATATCGAACAATGCATCCTGCCGGCTCTGATTTTTGTCAGCCGCGAGTGTGTTGCGAATATATGCACCGATATTGACATGGTCGATATCGAGAACATTGATTTCGTCAACATTCTGGTCAAGCAAAATCTGAAGAGTCTTTTCGTCAATCTCGTCACCGGCTTCAAGATAGATTTCACCGGTTTCGTAATTGACAATATCTTCGGCCAGATAGGAACCATAAAGATCGTCTTCTGTTGCCTTGATCTCTTTCAACCCTTTTTCGACAAGTTGCTTTGCCGCACGAGCTGTGAGCTTTTTGCCTGCCTGTGCTACAACTTCACCTGTATCGGCATCAACAAGATCAGCCAGCAACTTCATTCCCTTATAGCGTTCAGCCGAATAAGGAATACGCCAACCATCTTTGGCACGTTTGAAAGTAACCGTATTATAGAATGTCGACAGGATTTCCTGTCCATCCATTCCGAGCGCCATCAGAATACTTGTGACAGGTATCTTGCGGCGCCGATCAATACGGGCATAAACGATATCCTTGGCATCGAATTCGATGTCGAGCCACGAACCACGATACGGAATGATACGAGCAGCAAACAACAGTTTGCCGGAAGAATGGGATTTCCCCTTATCGTGATCGAAGAATACACCCGGTGAGCGGTGCATCTGGGATACGATAACACGTTCCGTACCATTGACGATAAACGTACCGTTATCTGTCATAAGGGGCATATCGCCCATATAGACATCTTGCTCCTTGATATCTTTAATATCTTTGGAACCGGTATCTTCATCAATATCAAATACGATCAAACGCAGCGTCACCTTGAGAGGTGCCGCATATGTAAGATCGCGTTGCCGACATTCTTCAACGTCGAACTTTGGTGGATCAAATTCGTAACGGACGAATTCGAGCATGGATGCACCCGAAAAATCCGTTATCGGAAATACCGACTTGAATACTGCTTGCAAGCCTTCGTCTTTTCTTCCCCCTTTTGGTTCATCAACCATCAGGAATTGGTCATAAGAAGCCTTTTGAACCTCGATAAGGTTCGGCATCTTGGCCACTTCGGGAATCTTTCCGAATACCTTGCGCACGCGCCTGCGACCATTAAATGAAAGGGTCTGAGCCATCGTCGCTCCTCGATTTGTGCCTTTCAGGAGCCTTCACTCCTTAAGAACAATACATCATTAATTCGCTTAAAGCGAACCAGTTAAAGTAGATCATAGAGACCTACACTTTACTTGTTTTACATCAGACATCCGGAACCGGATGTTGATTGGCAACCCCCATGCAACCGGAGCGCCTTGTTTTCTCAAAGACCGACGACCAACCATCCAATCGTTGATTCTAATGTCATGTCCTTGAACGGTTTAAACCCGTTTCCTGACAGCCACCGAACTGTCAGGAAAAGGGTTCAATCCAAAGCTCGTTTCCATCCTTGCGGATGTGGAACCGGTGAGCGAAAGCCCACCGGTTTTGCGAACTTATTTAAGTTCAACCTTTGCACCAGCTTTTTCAAGCTGTTCTTTAAGTTTCTCGGCTTCGTCCTTCGAAACGCCCTCTTTAACGGGCTTCGGAGCACCTTCAACCAAATCCTTGGCTTCTTTAAGGCCAAGACCTGTAATGCCGCGAACTTCCTTGATGACGTTGATCTTCTGGGCACCGCCAGAAACGAGGATAACGTCAAATTCGGTTTTTTCTTCAGCAGCCGGAGCAGCAGCGCCAGCAACAGCAGCAACAGCTACCGGTGCAGCAGCCGAAACGCCCCATTTTTCTTCGAGCATTTTGGAAAGCTCTGCGGCTTCCAAAACGGTGAGGTTGGAAAGGTCTTCAACGATCTTTGCGAGATCAGCCATTTTTATATTCCTTCAAATAAAAGGTTTAACCAATTGTTTAACAGCGAACCGACTAAAAAGACTTGTTTTAAGCGTCTATAGCCGGCTTGCGAAACAGCCTTAAGCCGCTTCGTTCTTGCGGGCATATGCGCCAATAACACGTGCAACCTGACCGGCAGGTGCCTTGACAACTTGAGCAATACGGGTAGCCGGTGTGGAAATCATGCCAACCAGTTTCGCACGCAACTCGTCCAGAGACGGCAACGAAGCCAAAGACTTCACAGCGTCTGCGTTCAAGTTCGTAGCACCCATAGCGCCACCAAGAATGACAAGCTTGTCATTAGCTTTAGAAAATTCGACAGCAATTTTCGGTGCTGTCACCGGGTCCGAAGAATAGGCGATCAGTGTCTGTCCGGTGAACAGATCTGAAATCGACTCCGAATCCGTGCCCTTAAGAGCGATCTTGGCAAGGCGGTTTTTTGCGACTTTAACGGCGCCGCCAGCTTCACTCATTTTGGAACGAAGTTCGTTCATTTGTGAAACTGTCAGACCGGAATAGTGAGCCACAACGACCGAACCGGACTCTTTCAAAGTCCCATTGAGCCATGTGACAAATTCGCGTTTTTCCGCTCTATCCACTGTCTCTCTCCATTTAACAGGTTCTATCAAAAACCTGTCGGGTTGCCTTGAGATAACAGAACCATTTCTGTTATCAGTGAGGATCCTGTCCCCTTTTTCACGCTTTTTTAAAAGCACTCAAAGGCAACGCTGGTTCAAACCTTTTAGTCTCAAAAACATCAAGGTCATTACCCCAGTCTCATGCAGGTTCAAATTCTATTAAGACACTTAATGTGTCACCCACAATCTCGGACAGGACATTCCGGGTTTCCCCGGTATGACCCGGACTTCCTGAAAAGCCCGGATTAGTACGCCAGCAACAAAACTGGCTGAATTCTTATTGCTCCGGACGAACCGTTGCCAAATCGATCTTGACGCCAACACCCATCGTTGAAGAAAGACCGACACGCTTCAGATAATCACCCTTGGCGCCTGTTGGCTTGGCTTTCAAAACTGCATCGGCAAATGCTTTCACATTCTGGGCAATCTGCTCGGCACTAAAGGAAGCCTTACCAACACCGGCATGTACAATACCGGCCTTTTCAACACGGAACTCTACCGCGCCGCCTTTGGAAGCCTTCACTGCAGCCGCAACATCAGGTGTAACCGTACCCACTTTCGGGTTCGGCATCAAACTACGCGGTCCAAGAATTTTACCCAAACGACCAACCAACGGCATCATATCCGGTGTAGCAATACAACGATCGAATTCGATTGTACCGCCGTTTACGGTCTCGAACAAATCCTCGGCACCAACAATATCGGCACCGGCTGCTTTTGCCTCTTCAGCTTTATCACCACGAGCAAAAACTGCAACGCGTACGTGACGACCTGTTCCATTCGGAAGATTGACAACGCCGCGAACCATCTGGTCTGCATAGCGGGGATCAACACCCAGATTCATGGTGATTTCAATGGTTTCGTCAAATTTGGCGATCGCACGGTCTTTCACCATCTTGACCGCTTCATCCAGAGGATACAACTTGTTGAAGTCTACACCTTCACGGATTTTTTTAAGTCTTTTTGCTATCTTCGCCATAATCTTAGCCCACCACCTGTAGACCCATCGAGCGGGCTGAACCTTCAATCATACGCATAGCAGCCTCAACGTCATTGGCGTTAAGATCTTTCATCTTGGCTTGCGCAATTTTGCGAACCTTGTCACGGGAAATCGTGCCGGCAACTGTCTTGCCCGGTTCCTTTGAACCCGATTTCAAATTTGCTTCTTTTTTCAAGAAATAGGAAACCGGAGGCGTCTTCATCGAAAAAGTGAAAGACTTGTCCTGATAATAGGTAATAACGACCGGTATCGGAGAATTTTTCTCCATTTCCTGAGAAGCAGCATTGAATGCTTTACAGAATTCCATAATATTAATGCCGCGCTGACCAAGAGCAGGTCCAATTGGCGGAGACGGGTTGGCGGCCCCTGCCGGTACCTGCAGCTTAAGCTGGCCTGCAATTTTTTTAGCCATAATAATCTGCCTTTTTAACTATGCCGAAAATCGGCGGTTTATATAACCGGATAACCGGTTTTGCAGTTTTGTGGTCTGGCTCATATAACCGGCTAAAGTTATAGTCACCTTCCACAATCCAATTTCAAAAACACCCTACTTCCGACGGGTGTTCTTTGAAAAATCAATCAGAGCTTTTCAACCTGACCAAAGTCGAGATCAACCGGAGTAGCACGTCCGAAGATCGAAACCTCCACCTTCAGGCGGGATCTTTCATCCTCGACTTCCTGAACGATTCCATTGAATGAAGCAAATGGGCCATCAGCAACACGAACCTGTTCGCCGACTTCAAACGAAACAGAAGACTTCGGACGTTCGATCCCTTGCTGAACCTGATTAAGAATCTGATCCGCTTCCCGATCGGTAATCGGTACAGGCTTGGAGTCAGACCCTAAAAAACCTGTTACCTTCGGCGTGTTTTTTATAAGATGATAAACTTCATCCGTCAAATCCGCACGAACAAGAACATAGCCGGGGAAAAATTTCCGTTCCGAATCAACTTTGCGCCCACGACGGACTTCTACAACTTTTTCCGTCGGAACAAGAATTTTCTCGAACAGATGATCCAAGCCTTTCAGCTTTGCTTCCTTTTCAATAGCCTCTGCAACCTTTTTTTCAAAGTTCGAGTAGGCCTGAACAATATACCAACGAGCAGCCACGGTTACTTTCCTTGAACTATTAGCTGAAAAGACGTTTTAGAAGATCAATACTCTCCCAAACGCCAAAATTCATAATCTGGTCTGCAATGAAAAAGAACGCAGCCGCAAAAGCTGCCATCAAAACAACCATAACTGTCGAAATTGTTGTTTCGCGACGTGTCGGCCAGGTTACTTTTGCAGTCTCGGCACGAACCTGTTTGATAAAGGTAATGGGGTTTGTCTTGGCAGCCATCACTTTCCCTATGTTTTCCTGATTATATCGCGAATCACAAAATCTACTTTAAACATGCCAAAACCGCGAAAGGCCAATCACCCAGCCTCACGCGATTTCCTTGTTAACACTAAATAAAGCGTTATTCATAAAATTACAAGCCAAAACTTCGTACAATTAATAACCGGAACCGGTAATAACACGAACTAGCCGAAAAATGAATCACGGCAAACAGCGATTATTCGTTTAACAACAAACCGGTGATGAATAGCAACGATAGTTGCGACCCTTTTGCCGACTTTTTCTAAAAACACCTGTCTATAAAAAACAAAAATGCATAAGCAGGTTTTATAAAAAAACCACACCCATACATCTATCCGGTATTAATTGAAAAAAATGGCAGGGGCAGTAGGGTTCGAACCCACGACCTGCGGTTTTGGAGACCGCCGCTCTACCAACTGAGCTATACCCCTTCAGGTCAAGACAGACATACCAAACTGCATGTCTGTCTTTCTCTTGACTATTCAATGATTTTGGAAACGATACCGGCACCAACTGTGTGGCCACCTTCACGGATAGCGAAGCGGAGCTTCTCTTCCATAGCAACCGGAACAATCAGTGTAACATCCATCGTAACGTTATCACCCGGCATAACCATTTCTGTACCTTCCGGCAATGTTACAATACCGGTAACGTCTGTCGTACGGAAATAGAACTGAGGACGATAATTGGTGAAAAATGGTGTGTGACGACCACCTTCATCCTTTGTCAAAATATAGGCTTCTGCCTTGAACTTGGTGTGCGGTGTAACAGTACCGGGCTTTGCCAATACCTGTCCACGTTCAACACCTTCACGTTCAATACCACGAAGAAGTGCACCAATGTTGTCGCCTGCTTCACCTTCATCAAGAAGCTTGCGGAACATTTCAACGCCGGTCACTGTGGTCTTTGTTGTCGGACGAATACCAACGATTTCAACTTCGTCACCAACCTTCACAATACCGCGCTCAACACGGCCGGTCACAACTGTACCACGACCGGAAATCGAGAACACGTCTTCAATCGGCATCAGGAAAGGCTGGTCGATCGGACGCTTCGGAGTCGGGATATATTCATCAACTTCGTGCATCAAAAGACGAACAGCATCTTCACCGATTTCCTTGTTGGTGCCTTCAAGAGCAGCCAATGCCGAACCCTTGACAATCGGAATCTCGTCGCCGGGGAAATCATATTTTGAAAGAAGTTCGCGAACTTCAAGCTCAACCAGTTCCAACAGCTCTTCGTCGTCTACCTGATCGACTTTATTCAGGAAAACAACAATAGCAGGAACACCAACCTGACGGGCAAGAAGAATGTGTTCGCGTGTCTGGGGCATCGGGCCATCAGCAGCAGAAACAACAAGAATTGCACCGTCCATCTGGGCAGCACCGGTAATCATGTTCTTGACATAGTCAGCGTGTCCGGGGCAATCAACGTGGGCGTAGTGACGCTTCTCTGTCTCGTATTCTACGTGTGCTGTAGAAATCGTGATACCACGAGCGCGTTCTTCCGGCGCAGCATCAATCTGGTCATACGCCTTGAACTCGCCAAAATACTTTGTAATCGCTGCCGTCAGCGTTGTTTTACCATGGTCAACGTGACCAATCGTGCCGATATTTACATGCGGCTTCGTACGTTCATATTTGCTCTTTGCCATCGCCGTCGATCTCTCGTCTTGTTAACACCCTTACAGGGTTTCAGAACCGAACATTACCGGATTAAAACTTCAAACCGGCTTACATCTAATAAACGGAAACTTCCGTCTGGTCACAATGGAGTTTTACCCCAATATTTTATTGCTTTATCGCTAACGAACGCTTGGAGCGGGTAGCGGGAATCGAACCCGCGTATTCAGCTTGGAAGGCTGCTGCTCTACCATTGAGCTATACCCGCACGTTGACTCCGGCTCCGGTAAATGGTGGAGGGGGTTGGATTCGAACCAACGTAGCATAAAGCAACGGATTTACAGTCCGTCCCCTTTAACCACTCGGGCACCCCTCCATTAAATACCTAGCGGAGTTGCGCGATAAGGCATATACAACCAGACCAAATACATAAAGAACTCGTTCTGTTTGTGTGGGGCGTTATGCCGTTTAGCATTGCCTCTGTCAACAGGTTAAATTCCGTTCTTTTCATTTTAATATCAAAAAATTCTTTTTTCACATTTTTTAGTATCGGATAGGACAAGCAATCGGCTATAGAAAACCATGAACGAAAAAACTCCAAAAGATTCCCATTACGCCCGACTACGCCGCCAATATCGTGACCGTTCGGGCTTAAGGGGTGAAAAAAACAGCCGCCCGAAAATTGAACCGTCACCCTTTAATGACGGAGAACTCCGGCTTTATGGCCTCCATACGGTGGCTGCCGCCCTTCGCAATAAAAAGCGCAAACTCAAGAAGCTTTCTGTCACAAAAAACGCGTTTGACCGTCTTGGTCTCGACGAATCAGAATTAAATTGTCCGGTGGAAGTGGTTGCACCGAAAGTGCTTGATTCGCTTGTCGGTAGCGAGGCGGTACACCAAGGTGTCGTTCTCGAAACAGAACCTTTGAAACCACGCTCGCTTGACGAACTCTCCGATACCGATCTTGTTATCGTGCTCGATCAGGTCACCGACCCGCACAATGTCGGCGCTATTATGCGTTCGGCTGTTGCATTCAATGCCGGTGCTCTTATTACAACGAACAGGCATTCGGCACAGGAGACCGGAGTCCTTGCAAAAGCTGCCTCCGGTGCTTTGGAACTTATAGACCACATTGCCGTGCGCAATCTCGCAGACGCACTCGAAGAACTACACAAAGCCGGTTTCACGAGTTTCGGACTTGATTCGGAAGGACCACTTCCTCTCGAACCAAGTTTGAAAGGCGGTCATATCGCCCTCGTTCTGGGGGCCGAAGGAAAAGGATTGAGGCAAAAGACACGCGAAACTGTTTCCGTGCTTGCCCGCCTTGATATGCCGGGAGCGATAAAATCCCTGAATGTATCCAATGCCGCAGCCATTTCGCTTTATGCTGCACGCAATTATATCACAAAAAAATAATCCGGATTTCATTCCGGATTTTTTCAACGCCGGATATATCAAGCCGGCTTTTTCATCAAATTGAGAAAACACCATGCCGACCGGAATCAGGTGGCTGCTAAAGTTCCTGATTTCTGCGTTTGTCAAATATCCCTATGAGAAAGAAGCCGGCTAACAGCCCGCCAATATGTGCTACCCAGGCGATTGAAGTTTCTTCCCCCCCGATAGATGGTGTCGCAATGCCGGTAATGATGTCGATTATGATCCATGTACCGATAAAAACGACCACATTCTTCGAGACCAGTGATTGACCTATGGATAAAATCGGTCCGGCAAATTCCGACCGTTGTCTATATCCTTGATTTTGCACCTGCCTAAAACCGTAGCGTGCAGCAGCTCCCATCATACCGGATATGGCCCCTGACGCACCAACCATCGGCACATAACTATCGGGATAAATGTATAAATGCGCAAACGCGGCGGCAGCCGAACATACACACCAGAAGACAATAAACCTCAAACTGCCTATCCGGTTGGCAAGCGGCGAGCCGAATATCACAAGCCACATCATATTGACGCCAACATGCATGAGGCTTGCATGCAAAAATGAATAGCTGACCGGTGTATACCAGAATTTCAGGAAAGCGTGACTGAAGAAATCGGGAATAAAAGCGAAATAGGTATAAAATATATCGTAGTTTCGGGGTGAAAAGAAATATTCCGGAATTAAAAAACTGAAAATACATACCGCAACGATGATAACGATGATGGTTGGTATATTGAACAGCGGTGTGTGTTGCCTTCGGTTAAAAGCGTGGTCGTTATAGTCGTTGTTCACATTCAGTCTCCTGACATCGGAAATGTTTTTGTGCGTAACGCGGTATCAGACGTACATATATAATTTCGGCAACAAGTTCGACGCAGGTTTGTGTCAAAACAACGCCGGTAATCAGAGCGCGTCCACCAGAGGGTGCTATAGATAGCAAAAGTGGCAACAAAACCAGAGAATTTCGCGTGGAAACACTAAAACTCAGAGCAATTGCCTTTTTCCGGCCAAGCCTCATTAATTTTGCAGTTAAAAAACCGATAAATGGCGCAAGAAAGGCATATAGTGCATAAAATAAAACCCCGTATAAAAATGCACCGGATAATTGCTTTTTATCACAACAAGAAACGGGTTCAGCATTATCGAGCATAGGTAAATTTTCGCCCGATAGCCGATTATTCAGGCCAAATAAACTCGTATTTTCCGCAGCAGAACAGCAATTTTTGAATGTCGAAAAAATTTCCGAACTGGCATAGAAAGCGATAGCCATCAATGTGAGTGCGGTAACAGGAACGACACTTTTTTCCATGACCGAAGTCGAAGTGGAAATGAATTTGTTATGACGGGATATCCCCTGAAGAAGCCAGGCAATACATAACGGTAAAACCAGAACCGAGACAACCGAAAACAAAAATTCACCGATTTTTTGCCGTTCATCTGCAAGACTTTCAGTATTCCCGAAGCCCATTACCCCCCAAAGAAACAGAAAACACAGTTGGACGATCAATAAAACCGGAAGCATCGCAGTCAGAGCTGTGGCATCACCTTTTGCCATACGGCAAAAAGACACAACATAATCCACACAAGGTGCGCAAAGCAGGATTGCTCCAAATAGGGAAAAGTAAAGATAAGGATTGTTGCCGGATGTTAATGTCGAAAAAGAAAGCTGTTTATCCGGAAAATCCAGCCACGACAAACCCGACCATAATAATAAAAACACGAGAGCCGGAATAAACAGGAAATTGCCGACGATTAGCCCCGCAATAAAACGTTTGTCGCTGAAACTATTGACAATTGCTGCGCACGGAACCTGCAAAAATGTGACAAGCAGCAATAGAGGTAACATCACTTGTAATGCTCGATTGGCAAAACCTGATATTGGCGAAAAGCATCCGGTAACGAGCCCTATAACGATTGCTACGCAATAAAACCATATTTGATAATGTTCAAAAAATGCTGGCCAGTTCCGGTGATTACAAACCATTATTTAATCACAATTTTCAAATTTTCCGGCCCCGCTTCTTGCAGCATTTTATAGAGTATCTGCGCATTTGCCGTATTCAGGCGTATGCAGCCATGGCTTGCAGGGCTACCTAACCTGCTTACATATGAAGTTCCGTGGATTGCATAGCCTTCGTTATAGAAAATCGCATAAGGCATAGGCGCATTGTCATATTTTCTGCTCCGCCACATTTTATGCATTCTGACGGGTCTGAAAGTTCCGCTTGGCGTCGTATAACCTTTACGGCCTGTCGATACTTTCCAATGATAAAGTGTCTTGCCGTTTTTTTTAACGACCATTGTTTGTTCCGATACATTCACCAACGCCAATAGGTCGTCAGCCAAAGCAAAATCTGTCAATAAAAATGACGGTACCAACACTCCCATAAAAACAGCAGATATTTTCCAACGCATTGCATCCCCACCCCACTTTACTTTCAAAAAATTCATAGCCCAGCGTAAAACGCTAAAAAACTAAAGGAAATGAAAAAAATAAAAAATCGTTGAATTTTTATCTGATAAATTGATTTTGATATTCAATATTTCGGCATGGATTGCATCTGGTCAAGAACTTGCTGAAAAGCTCTTTTATCAAGAAATCCGTCAACATAATTCCCGCGCCCGACAAGTTTAAAAATAAATCCGCTGACAGCATATTGGCGAAATTCATCTTCAGGAATAAAAATGCGACCTTTTTCTGAATTTGTACATCCGATCGTACAAACTATATTCAGTTTTTCCCGTGCAACATAACGATAGTTTCGTTTCTGCGACCATGCCAGACTAATATCAAGATCGTTGCTGTTTGTAGACGTTGCGATCGTATCAATGACGTAACCTTGATTGCTTATCCATTTTGCCTGCATTTCCAGTTGTATCAAAGGATTGTTCGTAAAATAGAAACTTTTGGAGCTAAGTTCCGTAACACGCGTATAATAATCATGTGTTGTTGAAGGTTCTGTCGTCCACTGGCAGGCGGTGAGACAACAAGCCAAAATCAGATAAGCAAGACTCTTTTTCACAAAACGAATTGACAGCATGTTGCGCCTTCTGAAACACTGCGATTTTCCGATTAAAAGATTAATGCGCGACGCTTACGCCAAGCTTAAGCCTTGTTGTTTGAGATATAAAAACGCAAATAAATCGAAAATAAAGGCAATCCGCTTCTGAAAACAACGGACATCACGCCCGAATATTAACTTTTCAACTTCGCAATGTGTAATTCAAACTGCTTGAAGACTTGAAGTCACAATTATTGACGAGGCCAAGCTTTTTATAATTTTTAATATCCATTTCATATAAAACCGGATTAAGCGGCCTTTGGGTGAAAAATAGATTTCCTTTCGGGATAACCTTGCACCAAAAGCAGTGTCACGTCAGAACATTCCGGTTTCACGCCTTTCAGTTTCACGCCTTTCAGATGACCGGTGCTTTTGCCTGAATTTTTGAAAAAACAAACGGCTATCCGGCGTAAAATGCTGATTTCAACCAAGAGATTTCCGGAAAATGACAGCTTCCAACCGGTTAATACCGATTTCAAACAACATTCGCATTGTTATGGGGGGGAAATAGCACGGCGATTGCCCGCTCATTACATGAACCGGATGAAATGAATAATAAATGCCAATTCAGAAAGATCACTGAGGTGCGGGAACTTTCGATTTTTGTTTGCAGTCTTTCAGCCAAACATCATAAATCGGGTGCTCGACGGCATTCAGACCAGGACTGTCGGCAAACATCCACCCCGTGAAAATGCGTTTTATTTTTTTGTCCAACGTGATTTCATTGACTTCAACAAATCCATCGGTACGTGTAGCCTCATCTGCCGAGTTCGAGTAACAGACACGCGGGGTTACTTGCAACGCACCAAATTGATATGTCTCGCCGATATAGACATCGAATGTTGTAATACGGCCGGTTATTTTATCCAGCCCCGAAAAGACGGCAACCGGATTGCTTAAACGTGTTGTTTCCTGAGAAAATACCGACGTGGTGCCAGCGAGGATACCGGCAACGCCAATCACGGCAAATAAGCAACTTTTTGGAAACGGTTTAAAAAATTTCATAGCACCGCATCAACAACTTCAATTAAAGCCCGAAGCTTATCTGCCAATTATGGCAATATGGCGGAAACCTTCGGTTTGTCCGCCACTGTTTAATTATTTACCCGGTGTCCAGGCATCATAATCGCCGGTTACATGTGGCCGCTCACCATGATGTGTAATCGAGCCTTTTGGCGTATAGGCCTGACTTGTGCCGGTGAGATTTGGGTGATGCGGCTTTTCCCATTCACGTGCGTGATAATTTTCAGCGCTTGGTGGTGTATTTGTCCGATGATGGATCCAGCCATGCCAACCGGCAGGAATTGTCGAAGCTTCGGAATAATTCTTATAAATGACCCAGCGACGTGGATAACCGTCTTTATGAAGGCCACCTTCATAATAGATATTTCCGAACTCGTCCTCGCCGACGCGCTTGCCGTGTAGCCACGTAAAAAACCGCGTATTGATGGTGTTACCATTCCACCACGTAAAAACCTGTTTCCAGATACCAGCCATTTCAGTGCGAGCTCCTTCAGTCCAGCCCATAAGCTTCAAACGAATAACAAACTTTAAATGTTATGCAGCCCGACAGCATTAAAAGCAAGTTATTATTCACATTGTCAAAATAGCGTTTTCTCGAACACAATATCATCGTTCGAGACATTGTCGCTATTTTTCCCCAGTCTTTTATAGCCTTGTTCTTCAAAGAATTTTTGCGCCCGCTCGTCTTTTTTATTGAGCGAGATACGAATTTTCCGCGCAGCAGGAAAGGCTTCTTCAAGTTCTATCAACAAACGTTGACCGATCCCCTGCCCCTGACTTTCCGGCTTTACACATAAATGAAACACAAGAGCTATTTCCGAATCACCCTTGACAGCGCCCTGCGCTGCATAAGCCACCCCGTGAAGCAGTTCGCCATCATCTGCGACGATAAATTCGGATGCGGGACGGCTGAGCATTTTCTTCAATATGTCGGGCGTATAATCATGGGAGATTCTACGGTCTACCTCTTCACGTCCGACGAGATCATCAAATACAGCATGCCATGTTTCGATCAGAAGATCATGAATAGCATTGATATCATCCTTGGATGCAGTGCGAATCCACATGATCGTTATTCAATCCCAAGTTTTGCCTTTATCAATTTGTTCACCACTTGCGGGTTTGCCTTGCCACCGGTCTTTTTCATAACCTGACCAACAAACCAGCCTGCCAGAGTCGGTTTTTCTTTGGCTTGTGCAACCTTATCCGGATTGGCAGCAATGATTTCATCGACAGCCTTTTCGATAGCTCCGGTGTCAGTCACCTGTTTCATTCCACGTTCTTCAACGATTTTCGCAGGATTTCCGCCTTCATTCCAAACAATCTCGAAAAGATCTTTTGCGATTTTACCTGAAATCGTACCCTCTTTGATAAGGTCGATAATTCCGCCAAGTTGATCTGCACTCATTGGAGATTGCGAAATATCAAGGCTTGCCTTGTTCAAAGCGCCGAGCAAATCGTTAATCACCCAATTGGCGGCAAGTTTACCATCGCGACCTTCGGCAACGGCCTGAAAGAAATCCGCAATCGCTTTTTCACTCACAAGGATCGAGGCGTCATAGGCACTCAACCCCATTTCATTGATAAAGTTCGACTTGATTTCATCAGGCAAGGCCGGCAATCCGGCTTTCAGGTCATCGACAAATTTCTGGTCGAAAACCAAAGGCAGCAAATCGGGATCAGGAAAATAACGGTAATCATGCGCTTCTTCTTTGGAACGCATCGGCCGTGTTTCACCTTTGGCGGAATCAAACAGCCTTGTTTCCTGATCGATTGTACCGCCGTCCTCAAGAACCGCTATCTGTCGACGTGCTTCGTAATCGATTGCCTGCCCGATAAAACGGATCGAATTGACGTTTTTGATTTCGCACCTTGTGCCGAAATCCTCTCCCGGACGACGCACCGAGACATTAACATCGGCACGCATTGCGCCTTCATCCATATTGCCGTCGCATGTGCCAAGATAACGCACAATGGTACGCAACTTGGTCACATAAGCTTTTGCTTCATCCGATGAACGCAAATCCGGCTTGGAAACAATCTCCATCAGGGCAACGCCAGAGCGGTTAAGGTCAACAAATGACATTGTCGGGTGTTGGTCGTGAATAGACTTTCCTGCATCTTGTTCGAGATGGAGACGTTCGATACCGATTTCTACATCCTCGAACTCACCTTTCTTGTCCGGCCCCACCGAAATGGTGATTTTTCCCTCGCCGACGATCGGCTGCTCAAACTGTGAAATTTGATAGCCTTGGGGTAAATCGGGATAAAAATAATTTTTGCGATCGAACACCGACTTCAAATTGATTTTGGCATTAAGTCCTAATCCGGTTCGTACAGCCTGTTTTACGCATTCGAGATTAATGACAGGTAGCATTCCCGGCATCGCCGCGTCGACGAGCGACACATGCGCATTGGGTTCGGCCCCGAATTTTGTCGAAGCACCGGAAAAAAGTTTTGAATTGGAGGTTACCTGTGCATGTACTTCCAACCCGATAATGACTTCCCAGTCACCGGTAGCTCCAGAAATGAAACGTTTCGGGTCAGCTGTGCGGGCATCAACGATTGTCATCAGAAATCCATCATTGTTATTTCAAAATAAAATTGTCTTTAATGGCTAGTCCAAACAAGCGCCAAGTGCAAGTAAAGAGTGTCGGGCTTATAAAAAAGGCCCGGAAAAACCGGGCCATAAATTCGCTTTCAAAAGCAAATCAATCTTTTTTGGCTGTTTTCTTGGCAGCCGGCTTTTTAGCTGGAGCTTTTTCTTCATTCTGAGATTTTGAAGCAGCTTTCTTTTCATCCGACTTTTTGTCGTCGGACTTCTTGCTTTCAGCCTTCTTCTTGGAGCCGGATTTCTTCGGCGAAGTTTCGTCTTCGTCCTCTTTCAGCAGTTCTTCGGCCGTTACTTTCTTGTCGGTAACTTTGACTTTGCCCAAGAGATGATCGACAACCTTTTCTTCAAAGATCGGTGCACGCAAATTGGCAACTGCATCGGGAGTGCGACGGAAAAATTCGATAATCTGCTTTTCTTGTCCGGGATACTGACGAACCTGATCGTAAACCGCACGTTGCAACTCATCTTCCGAAACGTTGATTCCGGCCTTTTCACCGATTTCGGACAAAACAAGGCCAAGGCGGACACGGCGTTCGGCAAGCTTGCGATATTCATCACGGGCTGCTTCTTCTGTTGTCTCCTCATCCTCGAAAGTGCGACCGGCCTGCTTCAATTCATTGGTAATCTGTGCCCAGATATTATTGAATTCCACATTGACCAAGCGTTCAGGTGTCTCGAAATCATAATCGTTGTCAAGAGCATCAAGAATCTGGCGTTTTACCTTTTGGCGGGTAATTGTACCATATTGATTTTCAATCTGCTCACGAATGACATCACGAAGCTTTTGCAGTGATTCGAGACCAAGCTTTTTGGCGGCCTCATCGTCGATCTTGAGTTCGTCCGGTTTTGAAACTTCCTTTACAGTAATGTCGAAAGTTGCTTCCTTACCGGCAAGATGTTTTGCATTGTAATCATCAGGGAATTTTACCGTGATGACCTTTTTATCTCCGGCTTTTACGCCGATAAGCTGTTCTTCATAACCCGGAATAAACTGTTTTGAACCAAGAACGAGCTGGGCATCATTGTCTGCACCACCCTCGAACGGTGTTCCGTCAAGCTTGCCAAGATAATCGATCGTTACCCGATCACCCTCTTCGGCTTTACCTTTCTTTTCCGTATAAGTGCGGGTTGAAGAAAGAACGCGCTCGACCTGTTTATCAATGTCGGTTTCAGGAACTTCAACAACTTCACGGGTGACAGCAATACCGGAAACATCCTTGAGATCGAATTTCGGCAAAACTTCATATTTCAACGTAAAGACGAAATCGGCATCTCCGTTCAAAACCTTTTCGGCTTCTTTTTCGTCTTCGCTCATATCTATTTCCGGCTGGGTAGCCGAACGTTCATTACGATCCGAAAGAATTGAACGGGGTGTGTCCTTCAAAATTTCGTTGATGACGTCAGCCATGAAAGACTTGCCATACATCTTTTTCAAATGGCTGACAGGCACTTTACCAGGGCGGAAGCCGTTCAGCTTGACCTTGTCTTTAGCGTCGTCAAGACGTTCATTTAATTTTGCTTCCAGATCTTTAGCCGGGATCACTACCTTGATCTCGCGCTCCAATCCCTTATTAAGCGTCTCGGTAACTTGCATCGAACAACCTTCATTTTTCTAAGGACAAGTGCTTAAGCCCTGTCCGATACCAATTCTGCTCCAACACTAAAGCGTCAGAATACCATGAAGCGGGCTTCCGCCTCAAGCGTAACCCCGCAAAAATTCTCTTTGCATTCAAGGTTGTTGCTGTGGTGCGGATGAAGGGACTCGAACCCCCACGGTTACCCGCCAGAACCTAAATCTGGTGCGTCTACCAATTTCGCCACATCCGCAAATCCTGATAATCAGGTTTGCAACAAACCATAGGCAAGCGGCGTCTCTATATCATTCAATTTCTATCAATCAAAGGAAAAAAGCCGACTCTTGCGTTTTTTAACGCTTATTTGGCGTAGAAGATAGATCAAAATCACACAATCCGGTTTGTTAACAAACGATAATCGGAAAACCATTTCAACAGAATGCCCCTTTGAAGATCTGTAAAACACGTAAATCTTCTGTTTTCATCGAAATTTCGGGATTGCTCCGTAAAAGCTTGAATAAAAGTCGAACAATCATCCGTTCGACTTTAGCGAGAAAGTCAGCGTCTGTTTATTTTTTCGATGAGATGCGATCGTCGATAGACCAGTCGACTGCGACGAACAAAATTTGAAATGCACTCGTTGCACATCCTGTTTGGCGTTTTTTGAGTTCCCTATAAACAACGAAAAAATATTTCCGATAAACATCGGTCGGCAACCTCCCCATCCAGACCAACCGGACTTTTCATTGCCCCGTTTCCTTGAAAATTGACATGAATGATTGATTCGCGAGCGTTAGAAATCCGGTTGTTGAAAAGCCGATTGATCGAGTGCGGCCAATTTTGTTCACGTCAAAAAGTCCGGCGATAATCCATGCTATGTCAGGCCATTTTATAAGAATTTTCCGGTTACATTCATTAAATAACGGCTGAAGAACGATTGATAATCAATTACATCCTTCGGCCTCATATAGTCAAAAATTCGAGAATTTTTGTCGCTACCGTTTTCCCTTGATAGGCCTGAATATCGGTATCGAACCTATTCCTTAAACGGGCTGAAAGGCTCTCATTATATCCGTGCTTTTTCTGCCATAAGATGATATTGACCGGCTTATATCCGGATTTTTATAGGGTAACGCCGGATTTTATAATTTAACACCCTGATTTTTATAATTTAACGCAAAGAATGCCAATGTCGAATTTTTCCAACAAGCCGATCCATGTTATCGGCGGCGGTTTATCAGGTTCGGAAGCTGCCTGGCAGATAGCAGAAGCCGGTATTCCGGTGGTTTTGCATGAGATGCGACCGGTCAAACAAACACCGGCACACAAAACCGCGGGGCTTGCCGAACTTGTATGTTCCAATTCACTTCGTTCGGATGACGCTGCCACCAATGCGGTCGGTTTGCTTCATGCCGAAATGCGGCTTGCCCATTCGCTTGTCATGAAGGTTGCCGACGATCATCAGGTTCCTGCCGGAAGTGCACTTGCGGTAGATCGTGACATTTTTTCCCGAACAATAACAGAGAAAATAGAAAACCACCCGCTCATTGACATTGATCGGGGAGAGCTTGCAACGCTTCCTCCGGAAGAATGGGGTAACGTTATTATTGCAACTGGCCCGCTAACCTCTCCCCGTCTTGCAGAGGCTATTTCCACTGTTACCGGCGCCGATGCCCTTTCCTTTTACGATGCTATTGCTCCGATCGTATATAAAGATACGATTGATATGGATATTTGTTGGTACCAGTCCCGTTATGACAAAGTTGGACCAGGGGGTACAGGCAAGGATTATATCAATTGCCCGCTCGACAAAGAACAATATGAAAACTTCGTGAAAGCGTTGATGGAAGGCGAAAAAGCCGAATTTCACGATTTTGAAAAAGTGCCCTATTTCGATGGTTGCCTGCCAATCGAAGTCATGGCCGAGCGTGGGAGCGAGACTTTACGCCATGGCCCGATGAAACCGATGGGACTTACCAATGCGCATAACCCGACTGTAAAAGCTTATGCCATTGTCCAGTTGCGACAGGACAATGCCTTGGGAACGCTTTACAATATGGTCGGATTTCAAACCAAACTCAAATATGGGGAACAAACGCGCATTTTCCGCTCTATACCGGGACTTGAAAATGCAGAATTTGCACGTCTTGGCGGTATCCATCGCAACACCTATCTCAACTCGCCTGTTCTGCTCGACGAAACTTTAAGGCTGAAAAAGCTTGAACGGTTGCGCTTTGCCGGTCAAATGACGGGGTGTGAAGGCTATGTGGAATCGGCAGCAATGGGGCTTGTTGCCGGACGCTTTGCAATTGCCGATTATAATGGCGTGAAACCGAAACTGCCGCCGGTTACGACGGCGTTCGGTGCATTGCTTAATCACATAACCCGTGGGCATCTTCCGACAGAAGACACCGGCAAACAATCGTTTCAACCGATGAATATCAATTTCGGACTGTTTCCACCGGTAGAGGTTGAAAAACAGGATGGTATACGTTTACGTGGAAAAGAAAAAATTCTGGCGAAAAAACGTGCTTTGACAGCACGCGCACTCGCTGATTGCAAAACATGGTTGAACGAGGGGAAAATCCAATGAGTATCTCGCCCATAATTGTCTTCGATCTTGACGGAACACTTGTTGATTCAGCACCGGATTTGCTTGACAGTCTCAATTTCTGTCTCAGCCAAGAGGGGCTGAAGACTTTCGCACCCGATGATATTCGCCGTCTCGTCGGCATGGGTGGACGGATTATGATCGAGCGTGCACTCGCATTCCAGAACATCAAACCGGATGAGACCCATGTCGAGCAGTTACTTGCAACTTTCCTGCGTCATTATGCTGAAAATATGCCCGGTAAAACGCAATTCTTTGCTGGCGCAGATGCGTCACTCGACGCGCTTTCCAAAGCAGGTTACAAACTTGCTGTCTGTACCAACAAACATGAAAAACTGGCACGTCGTCTGCTAGAGGGAATGGGTGAAGCGGGCCGTTTTGCAACCATTGTTGGCGGAGACACATTTGCCTATCATAAACCGGACGCACGCCATATCCTCTCCACCATCGAGCGTGCCGGTTGCAGTCCTGAAAAAGCTCTGATGGTCGGCGATAGTCAGGCAGATATTCTTGCCGCTCAAAGTGCCGATATTCCGGTGATCGCGGTCGATTTCGGCTATACAGACAAACCTGTCAGCGCATTTAATCCGACGAAAATAATAAGTCATTTCAATGAATTGACACCGCAACTTGTTGCCAAGTGTCTTGGCTGACATTCCAGGCGACAGGAAGGCTATATTTCCCGGATTTTACGACAGCGAGATCACGTCAAAATGGATTATATCCTTAGTTTATCGGATAAAAAGCCGTTATTTGAAGGGCTAACGCGCTCGGTCTATGTCAATGAGAGTGATCCCGATTATCTGATAAAAATTCCGTCTAACGCATGGCGGGAAAAAATTGCCGGATTTTCACCATTGCGTCAAATGCGAAAAGCCGTTGATATAAACACGCCGAACACACGTGAAATCCGCGAATATATGCGTCATTTTCCCGATCCCGAAAAAGCACAGAATGAAAAACATCTGATGCAAATAGCAGGTATTGTTTCCACAGACATCGGTTGGGGATTGCTTGTCAAAGCTGAACGGGATTTGTCGGGAAACTATGCCAAACCGTTTGGTGCGCTTAAAGCCGAAATTCCCCATTACCGCAAGGAAATCGCGGATTTTATTGACTGGGTAAAGACAACCCGCATCATTTGTTACGACCTGAAATTCGACAATATACTCTTAAGTTCAAGGAACGGCAGCCCTACCCTTGTACTGGTCGACGGGATTGGTGAAACGGGGATCATATCGCTACGCAAGTGGTGCCAGAAATATAACCGTGCCAAGAATGTTCATGAACTTCAGGAATTTATTGACGAACTGAAGCAATATATGGATTTGAAAAATCTGTAGAATAATTCGATCTAGACAATAAAAAGCCCGACACTTGGAATAAAGGTCGGGCTTTTAAAATGATTTTTTATTATTTACTGTTGACGGCGTCCTTCAAGCCTTTACCGGCAGAGAACTTCGGAACGTTGCGGGCAGGAATGTTGATTTCTGCGCCAGTAGAAGGATTGCGTCCTTTTGTAGCCGCACGGTGGGAAACTTCAAATGAACCGAATCCGGGAAGACGAACGTCACCGCCATCTTTCAAAGCATCGGTAACGGAAGCAATGAAGGCGTCCACAGCCGAAGCAGCTTGCGTTTTTGTTATGCCGGCTTTTTCAGCTACAGAGCTGACCAATTCGTTCTTATTCATTGGATAATTCCTTTCTTTCTATGACCGGACAATATTGATTCAACCGGTTGGGTGCGAGTTTATTGAAAACTATGGCAAACAGAAGCCAATTTCGACAAAAAAAGCCCGAATTAATGGGAAAATCACAGTTATTCACGGAAAAAATACCGCATTTAACACTTGTAAAACAAGGTTAAAAAGAAAAGGCAGCAGAAAGCTGCCTTTTCCGACGTTTGTTTAACCATTTAATCGACAAGTGATTCAGTGTGCAATCGAAGCAACACCGTCTTCATCACCTGTAATATTGCCGCCAACAGCGGGGGTTGTCGGCTCTACCCATTCGATCGGTTCAGGCCGGCGAACCAGAGCGTGATCGAGAACTTCACTTGCAAAACTTACCGGAACAATTTCCATATTGTTTTTAACGTTATCGGGAATATCGACAAGGTCTTTGGCATTCTCTTCCGGAATGAGCACCTTCTTGATACCGCCCCGTAACGCCGCAAGCAATTTTTCTTTCAAACCACCGATTGGCAAAATCCTGCCGCGTAAGGTAATTTCACCAGTCATCGCAATATCCTTGTGAACAGGTATGCCGGTGAGAACAGACACAATGGCTGTTACCATAGCAACACCTGCCGAAGGACCGTCCTTCGGGGTTGCCCCTTCGGGTACATGAACGTGAATATCACGACGCTCGAACAAAGGCGGCTCTATACCGAAATCGACAGCACGCGAGCGGACGTATGATGCAGCAGCCGAAATTGACTCCTTCATAACATCACGCAGATTACCCGTGACTGTCATCTTGCCTTTACCCGGCATCATGACGCCTTCGATGGTCAAAAGCTCGCCACCGACTTCCGTCCACGCAAGTCCTGTAACAACCCCGACCTGATCCTCGCCTTCAATCTGTCCGTAACGGAACCGTTTGACACCGAGGAACTCGTCAATGTTGCTATCATCGACCTTGACCGCCTTCTTTTCTTTTTTGACGATCTCTGTCACTGCCTTTCGTGCAAGCTTCATCAGTTCGCGTTCAAGACTACGCACACCCGCTTCGCGCGTGTAGTATTGTATGATCGAACGGATTGCCTCGTCAGTCACGACAAACTCTTTCTTGGAAAGAGAATGTTCCTTCATGACTTTCGGCAGAAGATGGCGTTTGGCAATCTCCATTTTTTCTTCTTCCGTGTAACCGGCAATACGGATGATTTCCATACGATCCATTAACGGTTCGGGAATATTCAGCGTATTGGCGGTCGTCACGAACATCACATCCGAAAGATCATATTCGACTTCGAGATAATGGTCCATAAACGTGTTGTTCTGCTCAGGATCAAGAACTTCCAGTAAAGCCGATGAAGGATCACCTCTGAAATCCTGCCCCATCTTGTCAATCTCGTCGAGAAGGAAAAGCGGATTGTTCTTCTTCGCCTTTTTCATCGACTGGATGATCTTGCCAGGCATGGACCCGATATAGGTGCGACGGTGACCGCGAATTTCCGCTTCATCACGTACACCACCCAATGACATACGGACATATTCGCGCCCTGTTGCTTTGGCAATCGAACGGGCAAGCGATGTCTTACCAACTCCGGGCGGTCCGACAAGACAGATAATCGGCCCTTTTACCTTTGCTGCACGGCTCTGCACAGCCAGATATTCGACAATACGTTCTTTGACCTTCTCAAGACCGAAATGTTCTTCATCCATGACTTTTTCAGCATAGTCGAGATCATTCTTGATCTTGGATTTTTTGCCCCAAGGGATACCAAGGAGCCAATCAAGATAATTGCGGATAACTGTTGCTTCAGCCGACATTGGTGACATATTGCGAAGTTTCTTGACTTCGCCTTCTGCCTTTTCGCGGGCTTCCTTCGACAATTTGGTTTTTTTGATACGCTCTTCCAGTTCGGAAATCTCGTCATGGCCGTCTTCGCCATCACCCAATTCTTTCTGGATAGCTTTCATCTGCTCATTGAGATAATATTCGCGCTGGGTTTTCTCCATCTGGCGTTTGACACGCGAACGTATCCGTTTTTCAACTTGCAAGACAGAAATCTCGCCTTCCATAAAGGCAAGCGCTTTTTCGAGCCTTTCACGGACAGATAGCAAAGCAAGCATTTCCTGTTTTTCGGAAAGCTTGATTGCCAGATGTGAAGCGACTGTATCGGCAAGTTTTGTTGCGTCGTCAATCTGGCTGACAGCACCGATGACTTCCGGTGAAATCTTTTTGTTCAATTTCACGTAATTTTCAAAGTCGGAAACAACCGAGCGCATCAAAGCCTCGATTTCGACTTTATCTTCTTCCGGTTCGTCAAGAGGCGTTGCATAAGCCTGATGATAGTCCGGATTATCGGAAAAACCGCTAATCTTGGCGCGCTTAACACCTTCAACCAGAACTTTTACTGTACCGTCCGGCAACTTTAACAATTGCAGTACATTTGCCAATGTACCGACATCATATATATCGTCGGCCTTCGGATCATCATCAGAGGCATTCTTCTGGGTTGCCAGAAGTATTTGCTTATCCTGACCCATCGCCTCTTCAAGAGCACGTATGGATTTTTCACGACCAACGAAAAGCGGCACAATCATATGGGGGAAGACAACAATATCGCGAAGCGGCAAAACAGCATAAAGCTTATCGCCGACATCCGCCGTCTTCTCTAAATCATGTTGCATAACATTTCCTTTCTGGAGCCTGAGGCTCGTTTGCAACGTCGGCACCCCTTAAAATAAGCAAATGCCCACGCACAAAGGGATTAGGTGGTGTGTTTCCACCAATAAATCAAGAGCTACGCGAAACCGGAACACAACACCGTTCAAACTTTGAATTGCCAACCGATATAGCCGTCCAATCAGGCAGAGGCATTTTCTTTCGGATGGTCTCTCTCGGCATAAATATAAAGCGGACGCGCTTTGCCTTCGACAACATCACTCGAAATAACCACTTCCTGAACGCCTTCAAGGGTTGGAAGTTCAAACATCGTATCAAGCAAAATCTTTTCCATAATGGAACGCAGACCACGTGCACCTGTCTTGCGTTCGATTGCTTTATTGGCAATTGCCCGCAAAGCATCATCATGAAAAGTCAATTTGACATCTTCCATCTCGAACAGACGTTGATATTGTTTAACCAAAGCATTTTTCGGCTTCGACAAAATCTGAACCAATGCGTCCACATCAAGATCTTCCAATGTGGCAATAACCGGCAAACGTCCGACAAATTCCGGTATCAAACCGAATTTTAACAGATCTTCCGGTTCAAGATCATGGAAAATCTCGCCTATACGACGTTCATCGGGCGCTTTGACCGTGGCACCGAAACCGATGGATGTCTTTTCTCCACGTGCAGAGATAATTTTTTCAAGGCCTGAAAACGCACCGCCGCAAATAAACAGGATGTTTGTTGTATCCACTTGCAAAAACTCCTGTTGCGGATGTTTGCGTCCACCTTGTGGCGGAACCGAAGCAACCGTGCCTTCCATAATCTTCAACAATGCCTGTTGCACACCTTCGCCCGATACATCACGGGTAATAGAAGGGTTATCGGATTTACGTGAAATCTTATCAACCTCGTCGATATAAACGATTCCGCGTTGGGCACGCTCTACATTGTAGTCGGCGGCTTGTAACAGTTTCAGAATAATATTTTCGACATCCTCACCGACATAACCGGCCTCTGTCAATGTTGTTGCATCGGCCATTGTAAAGGGCACATCAATAATGCGCGCGAGCGTCTGTGCAAGGTAGGTTTTACCGCAACCGGTAGGGCCAACCAGAAGAATATTGGACTTTGAAAGCTCGATGTCATTACTTTTTGACTGGTTTGCCAGACGTTTGTAATGGTTATGGACAGCAACAGCCAGAACACGCTTTGCATGCGCTTGCCCGATAACATAATCATCAAGAACCGACATGATTTCCTGCGGTGTCGGAACGCCATCGCGAGCCTTCACTCCTGAAGATTTGTTCTCTTCACGAATGATATCCATACATAGCTCTACACATTCATCACAAATGAACACAGTCGGCCCGGCAATCAGTTTACGCACCTCATGCTGGCTTTTGCCACAGAATGAGCAATAAAGCGTATTCTTTGAATCGCCCCCGTTATTACCAATTTTGCTCATTTCATTTTTCCTTTCGCCCGAATTGCATGAAATATTTTGCCTTTTCGGTTAAACTTTTCAAGACCATTCCACCAACAAACTAAAACAAATATCAGGTTCGACCATATAACTTGCCGCTGTTTCCTCTGTCATAGGTAAATGCCAAACGTTATTTTTCCATAAATTCCGGAAACAGCAATTTGAAGAAGGGGTTGCCCCCTACTCCGTTCTTAGCCGTCAATCATCCCATTTCAAGCTTGTCTCAAGCTTGATCGTTTTTTTCTTCTTCGGCTTCGGCGCGGTATTGGATGACCTCGTCAATAAGGCCGAATTCTTTGGCTTCATCAGCCGTCATAAAATGGTCACGATCAAGTGTGCGTTCGATTGTCTCATAATCCTGTCCGGTATGATGGACATAGATTTCATTCAAACGCCGTTTCATTTTCAATATATCCTGCGCATGACGCTCGATATCGGAAGCCTGCCCCTGAAAACCACCCGACGGCTGGTGCACCATAACGCGGGCATTCGGCAAAGCAAAACGGTGCCCTTTCGCACCGGCAGTCAACAATAGCGAACCCATTGAAGCTGCTTGCCCCATGCAAAGAGTAGAAACAGCAGGACGGATGAACTGCATTGTGTCATAAATAGCCATGCCGGAGGTGACAACTCCACCAGGCGAATTGATATAAAGGCTGATTTCTTTTTTCGGGTTTTCCGCTTCAAGGAACAGCAATTGGGCGCAGACAAGCATAGCCATACCGTCTTCGACAGGACCATTTATAAAGACAATTCTTTCCTTCAACAAACGGGAAAAAATATCATAGGACCGTTCGCCGCGATTTGTCTGTTCTACAACTATCGGAACAAGATTGAGGGCAGTCTGGATCGGATCACTCATTTTCACTTCCATATTATACGAATCGTCATTTACGACCTGAAATGTCGTTATAACTAGAATATCAATCCATTAGAAGATCAATAGATTGTTGTTTTGCCTTTTGAAACGCTTGTTTACCCGCACTTACAACGACCGGCATGACCTGATATATCGAAAAATGGAAAAATTGCAGATTTCTTCGAATGAAGGGAGACAAGCTTATATGTGTTATTAGCACTGTAATTTCAATCCCCGATGCGAGGAACAAAATAACAAAACAATAAACACAGCTTTTTTGAAAAATGACCGGACATTCAAACGCATAAATTAAAGTATGCCAAGTCGACAAAATGCTCACAAACGCGAAATCAGGTACGACGGGATAGCACTCCGGCGCAATGCGGCCGAACTTTTTATATAGCTGATTTACCAGCTCTCTATATCAGCAATTCGCCAGTTTTAATTATTCTTTTCCTGTTCCAGAACTTTATCAAAGCCGGAAATCCGTTTGACGGCCCAATCGTAAAAACTCCCGCTTTTTATAGGATCTCTTGTTCTTTCCTTCTTATGGACATGAAAGCCGATAAAACGGGGATCATTCAATGGCTCAAGACC
Source organism: Bartonella sp. B10834G3 (assembly GCF_016102505.1). Lineage (NCBI taxonomy): Bacteria > Pseudomonadati > Pseudomonadota > Alphaproteobacteria > Hyphomicrobiales > Bartonellaceae > Bartonella > Bartonella sp. B10834G3. Next base: position 136,715 of record NZ_JACFOM010000002.1, on the reverse strand, counting down.
GTAAGCAGGATCGAAAATGCGTTCGGTGTCGCGTCCGGTCCAATAATAAAAGGTTTCTTTTTCTTTTGCTTCTTTAAAAAAGCCATATCTTTTGGCAAGGCGGGATATGCCATCATTGCCAAAGACAGTAATTCCCAAACGCCCCGGAACGACCGGTAATTTTTGCCTCTTGAGACGCCATGGCAACCAGACACCGCGGTGAAACCCCAGCCAGTTCGGCACCATTCGGCCACTTTCGAGATAATCGTCAAACTCTTTTATTATCGGATTATCCGCAGGCAGATAAAGCGCCGAAACACCGACACGTGAACGATTTTCACGCGCAAGCCAAACTTTGCCCTCTTCCGGATGAAATTGTTTGACGAGATAAACATCGGTATCAAGCCATACGCCGGCAGAATTTTTCATGAGCCTTACACGAAACAAATCGGAAAGCTGGACAATTGTGCGAATGGGTTTGAAGTCGGGGAAAGTGGGGTCTAACCGATAAAGCGTTGAAAGTGGCAATATCGGCTCTGCCTCCAGAAGCTCTACCCCTTCAGGAACATTTACAACATTCCCGTGGCTATAGAGTTTCACATGCTGTCCGGTTTTGACCATGGAAGAAAGGCATAGCCAATCAATGGGTCGCAAACGATCTCCATACCAGAAAGTGCAGATGTCCATTGAATGCCCCTTTTAAAAATATTCCAGACTGACCCGAAACAATTGTTCGACATCACGCACTGCATCGGCCATTGCAAAAATAACCACCATATCACCGGCTAAAACCCGCGTATCGCCTTTTGGCCTTATCATCGTGTTGTCACGATAAATCGCTCCTATTCGCAGTCCCTCCGGCAGTGCGAGTTCGGACAAAGGTTTGCCCACAAGCGGGGAAGTTTGCATGGCTTCTGCTTCAATAATTTCAGCTTCGCCGTTTAAAACAGAATAGACCGAGCGGATACGACCGCGACGCATTTGCTGGAGCACTTTGGAAATTGTGACGCTGCGTGGATTAAGATGGGAATCAATGCCGACACTTCGGGTGAATTCCTGAAAAGCCGTATTGTTGATGAGTACCATGTTCGACTTGCAGCCAAACATTTTTGCCATGATGGCGCTCAGCACATTGACCTGATCCTGATTGGTCAATGTCACGATCAAATCGGCCTGATCGACATTTGCTTCCTGTAAAATTGCCGGATCAAGCGCACTGCCATTCAAAACTACCGTACGATCAAGCTGGTCGGTAATAGCCATAGCCCGTTCTTTATCGGCTTCAATAATGCGCAGCCTTGCTTTATGTTGGCGCTTTTCCATAGCACGGGCGACATAAAGTCCGATATGACCACCGCCTGCGATAATGATGCGATTGGCCGCCTGCTCATCATGCCCGAACAACCCCAAGGCACGACGAACCTGACTGCGTGATGCAACAAGATAGGTAATATCCCCCACCTTCAATTCGGTATCTGCATGGGCAATGAAGAGTTTCTTTCCCCTTTTTACCGCAGTAACAGTCGTCAAAAGATCGGGAAAGAGATCGGTCAACTGCCTGAGCGGCGTATTGATAACCGGACAATCCTCCATACATTCAAGCGCGAGAGCGACAATATCGTCATAGCTGAAATAAAGAACATCCAAAGCACCCGGCAATGCAATACGGCGCAATACCATTTCGCCAACCTCGATTTCAGGCGAAATAACCACATCAATCGGCAAAGCGTCACGCTGGAATAGGCCCTGATATTGCGGGTCGAGATAGGATTGGTCGCGAACGCGGGCAATTTTTGTCGGCACGTTAAAAAGTGCATGGGCAACCTGACAGGCGACCATATTGACTTCGTCAGAAAGTGTCACAGCGATAAGCATATCCGCTTCATCGGCTCCGGCTGCACGTAACACATCGGGGCGCGCACCATGGCCGACTATTCCGCGGACATCCAAAGTATCGCGGATTTTTTCAATCAGCTTCGGCTCGATATCAATAACCGTGACATCGTGCTGTTCGTTCGACAAACGCTCCGCTATCCCGTACCCCACCTGACCGGCACCGCAAATGATGACGCGCATATTTTAAGAAACTCCAAGCGATTTGAGTTTACGATGCAATGCTGACCGCTCCATACCAACAAATTCGGCAGTACGCGAAATATTGCCGCCGAACCGGTTGATCTGCGCAACAAGGTATTCTTTTTCAAAAAGCTCCCGTGCCTCACGCAATGGCAATGCCATGATATGTAAATCCGAATCTGTCGGGGCGCGCGGCAATGTATCACCCACTTCGGCAGGCAGAAGTTCTGCCGTAATCGGCCCGTCTCCACCTTCTCCGCGTGCCAGAATTAACAGACGTTCGATGTTGTTGCGCAACTGTCTGATATTACCGGGCCAACTATGAGCCTGTAGAATTGCCATTGTGTCATCACCGATCTCGCGCGGCTTTATGCCTGCCTGTTCGGATATTTGGTGAATAAAATAATGGACGAGTTCGGGAATGTCCTCGCGGTGACTGGCGAGTGGCGGAACCGCTATCGGGACAACAGCCAGACGATGGAAGAGATCTTCGCGAAACCGCCCTTCGGCGATCAACCCTTCAAGGTTTTGTGCTGTTGATGAAATCACCCTTACATCGACTTTAACACGTTTACTTCCCCCCACGCGCTCGAATGTCTGATCTGTCAAAACCCGCAAAATCTTGTTTTGTGTCTCTCTCGGCATATCGGCTATTTCGTCGATATAAAGGATACCGCCATGGGCTTCTTCGAGGGCACCGACTTTACGCTCTCCACCATCCATTTCTGTACCGAACAGTTCGATTTCCATGCGTTCGGGTGTAATTGTAGCAGCATTGATCGTCACAAAAGGCCCATTGGCACGACTTGACAATGCGTGAATGGCACGCGCTGTTGTTTCTTTACCCGACCCTGAAGGCCCTGTAATCATGATACGGCTATTGGTGGGGGCTACTTTTTCAATCGTCTGGCGCAAATGGTTCATAACAAGCGACTTGCCGAGTAATTCCGGTGTCACGCTTGATTGTTTGCGCAACTCGTTGACTTCACGCTTTAACTTGGATGTTTCAAGCGCCCGTTCGGTAACCAAGATCAAACGATCGGCTTTGAAGGGTTTTTCAATAAAATCATAAGCACCGCGTTTAATAGCCGAAACAGCGGTTTCAATATTACCGTGACCGGATATCATCACGACAGGCAAATCCGGATAACGGGTCTTGATCTTGTCAAGCAACGCCAGCCCGTCGAGGCGGCTTCCCTGTAACCAGATGTCGAGAAAAATCAATCTCGGTACACGATTCTCGATCTGCTGAAGAGCCTCGTCGGAATTAGCCGCAAGGCGCGTTTCGTGCCCTTCGTCCTCAAGTATTCCGCCGACCAGTTCGCGTATATCCGCTTCATCATCGACAATCAAAATATCCGAAGCCATCTCACTTAACCGTCCTATTTCTCGATATTTACTTCTTCGACATCAGATTCACCAATATCTGCTGCCGGAAAGACCATACGGATCATGGCACCACGGCCATTATAAAAATTCACCGGTGCATCATGCAATTCCATGTAACCTCCGTGGTCTTCAACTATTTTTCGTACTATCGCGAGTCCAAGCCCTGTCCCCTTCTCTCTGGTTGTTATATAGGGTTCCAATAATTTTTGTCTTTGTTCCTTGGGCAAGCCTTTGCCATTATCTATGACATCAGCGACCAATTTATCACCCTGACAATAGGAACGAACAAGAATATGCCCCTCGATATTTTTTTCGAGGGCAACCGCATCTATTGCTTCACTCGCATTTTTAATAACATTCCCGAACGCCTGTCCGATCAAACGGCTATCAAACTCTCCCATGAGCGGCTCATCTCCCAAATCGCGCTCGAACTTGATGTCATGACGGGACACCTCGACAAGAAAAAACGCCTCCCTTAATGGCTCACGCATATCAAGAAGCCGCATTTCCGGTTTCGGCATACGGGCAAATGAAGAAAATTCATCCACCATTCTGCCGATGTCGCCGACCTGCCTGATGATCGTATCAATACATTGGTCGAAAACCTCGCGATCATCAGTAATGACTTTGCCATAACGGCGTCGTATCCGTTCGGCAGATAATTGGATAGGCGTAAGCGGATTCTTGATCTCATGGGCAATACGCCTTGCCACATCGGCCCATGCACTTGATCTTTGTGCTTCAACGAGATCGGTAATATCATCAATTGTCAATACCCACGATTGGCCGCGACCATCATTTTCTTCCATGGTAACCTGTACATTATAAACGCGGTTACGCCCGTCCTGAGAGAGTGTGACTTGTTCGCGATGATTTTTCCGTCCCGAAGACCGTGCAACCTCAAACACCTGCCCGATCTCCGGATTAAGCGACATCAGACTTTTTCCAATGACTTCCTTCGGGTCAAGAGCGAACATTGTCTGCGCGGAACGATTGATAATTGTAATATCACCATTTTCATCAATTCCGGCCACACCGGCATTGACACCTGCAAGCACCGCTTCCGAAAAACGCCGTCTCTCGTCAATCTGGTCACGTGCAGAAATCAACTCGTTGCGCTGACTTTTAAGTTCGCTCACCATATAATTGAATGTTCTGGAAAGCTGGCCGATGTCGCCATCCTTGGCGCGCACAGGGACGACAACATCCATATTGCCGGAGGCCACATCATCGGCTGCGCCTATCAGCAGACGGATTGGCCGCACCAAGCGATCGGCAACCGCAATTCCCGTCCAGATAGCAGAGATCAACAGGCTTAGAAAAAGACAAAAATAAAGAACGGCAAAAGCAATTTGTGTCGGAACACGATTTTCGTTCAGATCATGGTAGCGAGCTGTATTCGCCTCGGTCAAACGCAAAGCCGCCAGAACCCGTTGATCCACATCGCGTACCAGATAAAGAAACGTATTCGGAATATCATTGAGTTTCAGTATAATTCCGAAATAGTCGTGTTCACCCGGTTGAAAAGTAAAAGGGCTACCTTTTGTTGCCTGCACGATAAGGTTCGCTGGCGGGATCGGGAGTTTGTCTTCTCCTCCGAGATTACTTTGCAAAAAAACAGTCCCGTTCGGGCTTAACAAAAATGCACCTCGCAAATCGCGGCCGGCTGCATGGCGGGTGAGTTGCAACCGGTATTCGGTCGGATTCAAGGCCAGCAATTGCCTGTTATCGAGTGCCAATGCCATAGCATAAGAAGAATTTTTCAAATTTTGCAGTGTTTCATCTGCATAACCATTGGCAAGATCTATCGACGAAGCGACGATCTGCCGTGTTGTCGTATCGAACCAACGGTCTAGCCCCTGATTGAGAGTAACACCGGCGACAATTGCCACGACAACCGCCGGAAGCGTCGCAACCAGCGCAAAAAGCGATATGATCCGGACATGCAACCTTGAAGCAGCCCGTCTCGCCTTCCAAGCCTGAATGATCGGCATAAGCTCATAAACTGCGATAGCAATAAGCCCTAACACCCAAACGCTATTAACCCCGATAAGAACCAGAGTTACAAAGGTACTTGGAATAATCGGCGTGAAGCCTAACAGAATTGTGAAAGAAACAACTGCTGTTAGCAATGCAAGCGCAATGACCATAATACCAAAGAAGGCATGCATATTGCGTAGTTTGCCGCTATATATGCTTTTTTCTACAGGCTTTGCCAATTTGCGATTCTTCCCATTTCCAGCAATTGTCGTCACAATCATGCAACACTTTGTGGCGAAAATGCAACAGAAACAATCAAATGACGATCAAATATAGGTAAATTCGGCAATCGGAGTGAAAACGGAATTTTTAAATGACGTTATTTATCGATTCCCCGATCATCGGGATTGTTTCCTGCCCCCAAAAAATCAAATCACGTCCACCTGTCCCAATAAATGAGGCGGGAAATGGCTACAAGTGCTGATATGCTTGAAGCCGAACGAGTTGATTGACGTAGAAACCGGCAAAGTAGTCGGGGCATCTATAATTCATATTACAGAAAAGGCTGATAAAGAACATTTTGTAAAAGTTTTTGCTGATGGCGTTAAAGCTGCATTTGACTTGACAAAGACCGGAGACCGTTTATTTCCGACCGGTCTTCAAGACTATCAATTATCAAAGATGACAGGCGGTTACAGTGATACGATCACCCTCTTTTTCTTGCGTGATGGCTGAATGGTGCTCCTATGATATGTCTGAAAAATCTTTTCAACGTGGCTTAAAAGGACTCATTGGAAAAGCGTTTTTATATCCCGAATCTCCAAATCAATATTGGGTAAATCCTGCTCTTTTTTAAAGGAGATCGAGTTTCCTTTATGCGTGAATATCGAAAAACACCAAAGGACAAATAAATAACCACTAAAAGCCCGATGCATAACACTGCACCCATAAAAAATCCGACGCCAACTCGATTTTCCACGGATTAAATGGTTGTACCTATATAGCTCACTGACCGCCAAATGGACGTACCCATATACGACATCACTATATGCCTACCTTAACGCCCAACCAAGCCGCGAAAAAATTAGGAATATTTCGCCGAACCGTTATGTGGGGTATTGGACAACACAAACTTCACGCCGTCCGTGACAATTGCAATCAATGGCAGATTGATGATGCAGATGCAGATTGATGATGCAGATATTGCCCATTGGGGAGTGCGCAGTGAAGCTGCCTGCCTATTGCCCAAGCAACGCTCATCCCTGCGCACTCTATTCATGTGATACACATGCGTTTAGCTGTTTTAGAGGCTGAACTTAAAGCCGAAACCAGCATCATTGATATTTTAAAAAAAGATCGTAATGCGTGGCGAGCGCAAACACAAAATGTATCTCGACCTTGGTGGAAAAAATAGCACTATGATGAACTACTTTTTTCGATTTATATTGGGATATAATATAACAGAATATGATATTATATCTTTTAGGTCGTTAACGAACCAAAGACCTCCAATCCTAAGTATTTTTATATAAATTACACCCAGATTAATTAGATATAGAAGCGAGAATCATACCTTTTGTTATTATTTGTTTTATTTGAGATAATTTTACACAATCGGCTGCTATTTTGTATTCTTTTTTTATGTTCTCTATAGCTTTTTTAAGATCTTCACTGATTGTATCCGCTGTTGTTAAAACATATGCAGCTATAACTCGTCCTTGATCTTTCCGTAAATCAATTGCTTGAATCAATTGTTCTGCCACTTGAACGCCTATTTCACCCTTGTAGTTTTTTACTTGAATAACGATTATCCATGGGAATTGTTCTTTAAATGGATTCGGGATGTTAATTACAATATCAGCTCCACATTCCGATGGTCCGCCCGTATGCTCAATCTGAATATTTTTCATTAATGGATCCAAAGCATAACACAAAACAGGTTCCCACTCCGCTCCTTGTAAAACACTAGGTAATTTTTCGATGATCGTCTCTGATAAATTATCTACACTTGTTTTAATCTCGTCGTCCACGAGCCCCTTAGCGCGCTCCACATGATCACTCCCTTCACGCAAGAGATATTCTTTTCGATCATTCACCAATGAAATAATCTTATCAACACAGTCTTTGTATGGATTAATATTCCACAATCTTCCCCGACATCTTAAAGACTGTCGCAATGCGGCATCAACATTTTTATTAGAATAGGGAACTCCACCTTTTGTGATAACTTCAACAGGAAGCATATGCCTCAAATCATGAACGTCTGTATCCTCGCTATAAGAATAATCACCAGTGACACGACACAAAGTAAAAGAGCTATTATTAGGCATATTTGGCACGAGGATAATATCACCTACCTGAATATAAGTCTTAGAATATTGACAATATTTACCAAGCATCTTTATGTTCCATAATGCGTCTTCTTCATGAGATGAAAATTCTTTCCGATTAAAATTAGAAGCTTTTAGTTTATCATATATTTTTCTTAAATCTTGTTCGTCACAATAGCCCCACCCCTGCCGAAGTATGCCTTTATTCTCCAATTCATTTCTTACAAAATTAATATGTTCTTCTGAATCTCGCGAAGTACGCATTGCCCAATAATTCATCAAGTTTTCCTTCCCTTAATTTAGAGCTCCTACTTGGCTCCAAGTTTGTCTAAATGGTTCAATGTTTTAGCTTTCATATGGAAAGTTTACCCAAATATGCAGATTAACTTAAACCACTTCGTATTTCACTATTTTTAACCTCTAAAAACTTTTAAATCACAAATACGCACGGCGACTTCACACGTGAAATGCAATGGTGCAAGCAATAAAAATGAAGATTTTTAGAGGTGTAAAATTTGCGAACAAAAAAGAACCCTTCTACTAAGCCTTTTAGGTCTTTTTTTTTACATTTTATCAAATAATTTTTTGAACGGATTTGTTCTCTGGCCTGTCCGTGTTGTTTTACGATTGGTTTAACGTGTTCGATAGCCTATTCAATTGCCCTGTTTGTACTTGATAACTCTCCGACCGCTGAATTAATGAATTCAACAATTCGGTTAATGTTTTCTCGATATTCGTTAGCCGCTCGACACCTCTGGCGGCGCATTACCTTTATGCCATCTACGTCCGTAATGATTAGGTCGGTGAGTAGCGTGCCGTGGCTCCTTAACCTTCAAGAGCCTTTTTCCTTTATGCCAGCTCCCATTCGTATTTGAAGTTTTGCCAATGTTGATGTCTTCAAGCGATGTCAAAGGCGCCCCCCTTGTCAGTTCGCATTCAATCACACATAGTGTCATGACAAGAGTATACTGGCTAAAAACAGATTGGCTGCATAAACGTTGAAATCCTGTTAGATTTTTCAATAAGGAAGTCGGTTTTACAGATTACAGACCTTCGGGTCGCTTACGCAAGTTCATCCACAGATGCTAACGCAACTGATGGATAAAACCGATTATGCAAAATTCCGATTGTCTTTTTGTTTGCTCCAGCACGTTTAGCCCGGTCAGTCACTAAAGCGCTTTTTGAATAGCACGTTCCTTCCGGTCGTTATTCTACGCTCGCGCCTGCTCAATGGAAAGTTTTTCCTACCTCTCACCAAGACAATGCAAGCATTTATAACGTTTATCAAACTTATCTAAAATGATTGATTAAAAGAACGATATTGGATTTTGACTAACTGTCTTGAGAATTCGGGAACATATGATGTCCTAAATCCTTGTTCTTATATTATGGAACTTTTTAAACCGAATGAGGTTTTTCAAGACTATATGCCATTTATAATGGAATAAAAAACGTTAATCCGCTTACACAGAATTTCATGGACAGAGATTTTCATTCCACTTTGTTAAAACCACTTAATGGCGCATTGAAGAACCAATCACACCTTTCACATGCACAATGTATCAAAATCAACCTCGATTCATTTTTGAATTATTGTTAGGGCTGATTTTTGGTTGTGCCCGCTCACTGAACAATCAAAGGGGCATAAAACAAAAATTTGCCTCGCTATAGGTAGACTGACAATTAAACGCCGAAAAAAGGCAGAAATTGAGTGCATTGGGCAGAAAAGCCGTTTTTATTAGAATCTTTCCGAAGTGGGGGTGGATTAGTCACTCCCTCTATGTTTTAGTAAAACCTTCTAAAAAAAGTAAAGAAAACATCTTCACATTTTTAAGAATCGTTCTAAATTATATAGAGATGATGTGAAAACAGAAAGGATTGGAAATGCGGCTCACAAAACAGACGAATTATGCCATCCGGATGTTAATGTATTGCGCTGCCAACGAGGGAGAGTTGAGCCGTGTGCCTGAAATAGCCAAGGCTTATTCGGTTTCCGAGCTATTCTTATTCAAAATACTTCATCCGCTGGTCGAAGCCGGTTTGATGCAGACAGTGCGTGGACGCAACGGCGGAGTGAAACTCGCCAAGCCTGCTGATGAAATTTTTGTTTCCGATGTGGTAAAGGTCACCGAAGAAAATTTCGCCATGGCCGAGTGTTTTGAAAATGGCGCTATCGAATGTCCTTTGGTTAATTCTTGCGGTCTCAATGCTACATTGAGCAAGGCATTGAACGCTTTTTTTGATGTTCTGAAATCGACTTCTATCGCCGATTTGCAACGCCCCAATTTCAGAGAACGTCTCGGTATCACCGAAGGCGAAGAACATGTAAAAGCATTGAATTAATATCTATTAAAAGGTAAATGTTTTTGCATTCCAATTTTTCTGAAGGGGATTATCATATCCAATGCAGCCATTATATTAGCGGCCGGTAGAGGTGAACGCATCGGTTCACCTGAAAACGGACCGAAACAATATCGGATGATTGCCGGTCGCGCTGTTATTTTTCACACGCTAAAGCATTTTATTGACAGCGGGCTTTTTTCAAACATTGTGCTCGTCATTCATAAGGACGATGAACAATTATGCAAAAAGGCGATTGATGGCATAAGCGATGCAATTACCATTGTGCATGGTGGAAGTACACGGCAAATATCAACGCTTTGCGGACTGCGTGCGTTAAACGCAATGCCGGAAGATAGACACCCTGAATATGTTTATATTCACGATGGCGCGCGACCATTTGTATCAGAAGCGCTTCTTGAACGCATTCAACACGCGCTTGCTCCCGATTGTGGAATTTTACCTGCTGTTGCTGTCTCTGACACGTTAAAACGCGCTGATGACAATGGCATGGTTATCGGGACGATCAAACGCGATCATCTTTTCGGGGCGCAAACGCCCCAAGCGTTTCCCTTTTCCAAAATATTAGAATTGCATGAAAATGCTGATAAGCTTGGGCAAACCGGTTTTACCGACGATTGCGCCTTGGCGGAATCGGCTGGACTTCCTATAAAGATTGTAGAAGGCAGCAGTGACAATATCAAAATTACCTGGCCTGCCGACCTCGCTTTAGCGCAATTACGCATGAAAACAGAAAACATGACAAACGAAATCAACGAAGCCCCCTCTTCCTTACAATTTCCGGACGTGCGGACCGGCAACGGATATGATGTCCATCCCTTCGAGACAGGTGACGGTGTTACGCTGTGTGGTGTGAAAATCGCTTATGAAAAAAAGTTGAGTGGTCATTCGGATGCGGATGTCGCTCTTCACGCCTTGACCGATGCGCTTCTTGCGACGCGTGGAGCCGGAGATATTGGCACACATTTTCCCCCTTCCGACCCACAATGGAAAGGTGCTTCATCGGATATTTTCGTGCGCCACGCTGTTTCAATTATCAAAGATGCAGGCGGGCGGATTGCTAACGCCGATATTACGTTAATTGCCGAAGCACCGAAAATCGGGCCGCACCGCGCAGCAATGACCGAAAAACTCATGGATATGCTTGGAATTTCTGCAGATCGTATTTCTATCAAAGCCACAACCAATGAAAAATTGGGTTTTGTCGGGCGTAAAGAAGGTATTGCCGCTATTGCCACCGCAACAGTTGTTTATCCGGGGAGTATTCCAGAATGACACTTATTGCTGAAGACAAAGCAAAAAAAGTTCTAGCCGCTTGTCGTTTGCACCATTTGAAGCTTGCAACCGTTGAATCGTGCACAGGTGGCCTGATTGTCGGCAGTCTTACCGACATAGCAGGCTCTTCGGATGTGGTTGAATGTGGATTTATTACCTATTCCAACGAAGCGAAAACTGCACTGGTCGGTGTTCCTTCTGCGATGATCGAAAGCTATGGCGCCGTGTCGAAGCCGGTGGCTATTGCTATGGCCGAGGGTGGTATCAAACATTCGCGTGCCGACATTGCCGTTTCTGTGACAGGCATAGCCGGCCCCGGCGGTGGGAGTGCCGAAAAACCGGTCGGTCTGGTTCATATGGCGGTTGCTTTGGCAAATAGGCCGACACTTCATTATGAAGCCCGTTTTGGCGATCTTGGCCGCGAAAATGTTCGTCACGCAACCGTTGAACGGGCATTGGATCTTTTATTGGAAGCGGTTGCAAAAGCCTGATGCCCGTCTCCGTCTTTTAGCAATGTAGAGGATTCGATTTTACCCTGCGTCCCGATATGCAAAACAACTAAATCCATCGTCCGGCCGAACAACAGAGTTTTCATATATAGTCTGCAATCGAGGTTCAATATAGTCTGCAAGCAGCATCCGCATTTGCACGAAAAACCGGTAAAACGGCATTTAAACGATTAACGATTGCCGAAAAGAAATTCGGGTTAACGCCGGAAGCTTATTGCCAGAACGACATTGACAGTGAAGTTATTTACCGCCTTTTTCCTCGCCAGATGGCTTGCAAGGTTCAACCAATTGTTCTTCCATTAAAACACATTCATTGATCTTCGCCCGATAATTGACAGATTGTTTGACGAACTATAGCGGGGTGTTACCGGAGCGGGCAATCTCAACTGCTATTGGCTCTAAAATTTTGTCGTAACAAACAAAATTGGTTCCACCGCCTGTTCAACGCAATTCAAATAATTCGCGATGAAATTTCTGACGGTCAAACCCGCATTGAACCATTTCATTTTCCAAGGTTTCACCAAAATTTTTCGGACCACAAAACCAGATTGATGATTGTTTCCAATCCGCAAACATTTTTCGCAACAGAGTTCCGTTAAATCTTCCCTGTTTCGGCGTTAGCCAGAGCGTTAGAACGACACCCGCCGACCGCGCCAATTGCGAAAGCTTTTTCTCGTCATCATCATCAAGTGCTTGAGCGATATAAACAAAATTTATTTGAGAATTGCGGTTTTCCTGTCGTGAGGCCAATTCGTCAAGTCTGGCTAAAAATGGTGTAATTCCAATTCCTGCGCCAATCCATATCTGGTCATGCGATTTATCATCAGAAAAGCAGAACTTGCCATAAGGACCTTCAATACGCACTTTCTTATGAAGCAGATTTCGTTTCAAAAGTTTATCTGTGTAATCACCAAGTCCTTTGACAAAGAACGTTAGCAAGCGGTTTTCCGGATTCCAGGAAGAGGCAATCGTGAACGGATGTGCTCCCTCTCCTTTATCCAATGTCACAAAGGCGAATTGGCCACTTTTATGCCCCGACCATTTATCGGAAACTTTCAGCGTCAGATGCATGACATGATTTAACGTATCGATCCTGTTGCCTACGATTGTCGCCATGATTTTACGTCCAAAGCCCGATCTTTTCAGCAATATTGTGATGGCAGCAATAGACCCGAAAATTGACAAGCCGAATACAAGAAGCCCGAAAGGTTCGCTCCAATAGGTAAATTTCGTCAAAATAACCGCATGAAAAACCAGAACGAGATAAACCGCCGCGAAAATTGTATGGACATGCGCAAATAAACGGTAAGGAATACGTTTTATGAGTGCGATAAGACAAAGCACTACAGCTATATAAAACGCCCATTCCCCGAAAACTTCCGCATTTTTTCTGAATGCAGAGAAAACATATTCAAGCCCGACTTTTTCCGGCATTGTAGCCAAATCAATATGGCGGGAAGGCCTTGTCAACCACCCCCAGCCGACGGCCCATTTTGTTCCTTTGGCAAGGAGAAAATGCATGATGGCCGTAAGAAGTGCGGTGATACCAAGCCATTTATGGAGCCGATAGGCCTTGTCCAACCCGCCCAATGCATCATCTATCACTTTAAGACGACAGGCAATCACCACATCAATGCTCATTGCCACGAAAGCGACAAGTCCTGTCAATTGAATGGCCTCGGACCGGAAAGCAAAATAACCGCGAGTGATGCCAAAAATTTCACCGGTTGCCAACCACACCGCAATAGAAATCAGGACGATCAAAAAATACGAAATCTTCAAGTTTCTCATTATAAGCTAAAACTCATTTTCTTCATTACAAGAAAATAGAATCCAACTCACAAAAAGAAAAGTTAAACTTATTTAATCTATTGATTTCATTAAACTTTATTTATTTTATCAAGTTTTTAAGGGTGTTTTTCAACCGGCTTTCAAAACAGGATGACAAGCGGGAAAAACCGCGCTGATAAAATAATCAGGCTTGAGCCAAGCCATATATTTTATCGGCACGCGCTTCAAAAGCTTCGGTGAAGCGTTTGAATGCAATATCGAACATGGCGCCCATAAGCACGCCAAGCATCCGGCTTTTGAACTCGTAATCGATATAGAATTCGACATCGCATGATTTACCGTCTTCGAGCGGCTTGAATATCCAACGGTTTTCAAGATAACGGAAGGGGCCATCAATATAACGTACGTCAATACGTCTTTCAGCGGGATTAAGTAAAACCTGAGTGGTAAAAGTTTCCCTTATCATTTTATAGCCAACAGTCATATCGGCGGTAAGCAATGTTTTATCGCTCCGTTCTTCACGTGAGCGGATATTGAGAGATTCACACATCGGTAAAAATTCCGGATAGCACTCAATATCCGAAACGAGATTGAACATCTCCAGATCGGTATGTTTGACTTGCCGGTGGGTATTGAATTTCGGCATTCTTTATCCGCGTTTTTGAGCCAGTTTTTCCGCCCGCGCTTTTCTGAGTGCTTCAAAATCTTCACCCGCATGATGTGACGAACGGGTTAGCGGGCTTGACGACATATGAAGAAATCCCTTGGTTTTGCCGATAATAGCATAGGATTTGAACTCTTCCGGCGTAACAAAACGGATAACAGGATGATGTTTACGCGTGGGCTGCAAATATTGGCCAATGGTCATGAAATCAACATCGGCGGAGCGCAAATCATCCATCAATTGAAGGACTTCATTCCGTTCTTCACCGAGTCCGACCATAATACCGGACTTTGTAAAGATCGACGGGTCAAGTTCTTTGACACGTTGTAAAAGTCTGATCGAATGAAAATAGCGCGCACCCGGACGCACCGTCAGATACTTTGACGGCACGGTTTCAAGATTATGGTTAAACACATCCGGCTTGGCCGCTACCACAGTTTCAAGTGCGCCTTCCTTATGACGGAAATCAGGTGTGAGAATTTCAATAGTCGTACCAGGTGACTTTCTTCTGATCGCATGAATCACATCGGCATAATGCTGGGCTCCGCCATCGGGAAGGTCATCGCGATCAACAGAGGTGATAACCACATGTTTGAGCGCCATTTGTCTGACTGCATCGGCAACCCGTTCCGGTTCATCCTTGTCAACAGGAAGAGGTATGCCGGTTGCAACATTACAAAAAGCACATGCGCGCGTGCATATTGCACCCAAAATCATGAAACTTGCGTGCCTCTGCGTCCAGCATTCGCCCACATTGGGACAACCGGCCTCTTCGCAAACCGTCACCAGATTGTTATCACGAACAATATGACGGGTTTCGGCATATTGCCCACGTAACGACGGTGCCTTCACCCTGATCCAGTCAGGTTTTTTCAGAACCTCTGAATCCGGACGATTGGCTTTCTCCGGATGCCGTACCCGCTTCTGCGATAAAGTGTCAACAACGGTTACCATTTAGTACCTCACGCTCTTTCCCACTTCATATGGAGTATAAGCATCAAGATTGCAATTCACTTCTTGATGTTTGTCAGGCGTTCAACACCTGACCATATGCATCCAGAACACTTTCCTTCATCATTTCCGAAAGTGTGGGATGAGGGAAGACTGTATGCATCAATTCTTCTTCGGTGGTTTCAAGATTCATAGCAACTACAAAACCTTCAATCAATTCCGTTACTTCTGCACCAACCATATGTGCACCGAGCAATTGGCCGGTTTTCTTGTCAAATATGGTTTTGACAATTCCTTGATCCTCGCCCATGGCAATTGCCTTGCCGTTTGCCGAGAACGAAAAATGCCCGACCCTTATCTCGTAGCCTGCGGCCTTGGCCTTTGCTTCCGTAAGCCCGACCGAGGCAACTTGCGGTGTGCAATAGGTGCAACCGGGAATCTTTCTCTTGTCCAACGGTTCGGCTGTTTCAAGCCCTGCAATATGCTCGACACAGATCACGCCTTCTTCTTCAGCCTTATGGGCAAGCATCGGTGCTCCGGCAACATCACCGATAGCATAAATACCGGCGACATTGGTGCGTCCCCATTCATCAATCACAACACAGCCGCGTTCGGTTTTTACTCCTAACGCTTCCAGTCCGATGTTTTCTATATTGCCCTGCACGCCGACTGCAGAAATCAGACGATCGGCAGTGATTGTCTCGGTTTTGCCATTTATATCAATATGGGCTGTCACAGAATTGGACGTTTTCTCGATTTTCGAGACTTTCGCTTCGGTCAGAATCCGGATGCCCTTTTTCTCCAATTGCTTGCGGGCAAAAGCCGAAATTTCCGCATCTTCAACCGGCATGATTTGCGGCATCATTTCAACAACCGTAACTTCCGCCCCCATATCACGGTAAAAGGAGGCAAATTCGATTCCGATAGCACCCGACCCCATAACGACAATGGATTTCGGCATGGTTTCCGGAACCATCGCCTCAAAATAGGTCCAAACCAGTTTGCCGTCGGGTTCGATACCGGGCAAAGTGCGCGGACGCGCGCCGGTTGCGACAATAATATGTTTGGCCTGATATGTCCCCTCGCCCAAAGTACCCTTTGGAATCGGGTTTTGTGGCTGCATAATTTTTTTGGTTATTTTTCCGACGACGATTTCGCCAAGTCCACCGTCTGTCGCGGCCTTTGTCAGCTTGGCTTCACCCCAGATAACATCAATCTTGTTCTTCTTCATCAAATAGCCGACACCTGCATTAAGGCGGGCAGAAACATTGCGGGAACGCTGGACAACATCCTTTATATCCGCTTCGATCGAACCATTGAGTTTCAAACCATAATCTTTGGCATGTTCGCTAAAATGCTTGATTTCTGCTGTTCTAAGCAGTGCTTTTGTCGGGATACATCCCCAATTAAGACAGATGCCTCCGAGGTGTTCGCGTTCGACAATTGCAGTTTTAAAGCCTAATTGTGCTGAACGGATTGCGGTCACATATCCGCCGGGGCCAGAACCTATAACAATAACATCATACGAATTTGCCAATTTTTCCTCCATGGGGAAAGATAGAGCGAGAGGCCGGGAACGACATGCACCAATGGTTGAAGCCCTTTGCCAATTGCTTTTGTGTTGTTTTCATCAATGCACACCATCAAGTGGTGACACAAGAGGGACAGACGCCGCGTCGAAGAAGGCACATTCCATCTCGTCAGCAATATCCGGTGAGAAACTTGCGGGCTTTCCCGATTTGGCAACAGTGCCGTTAAAAAGCCCGCTACGCAAGGGATGGATTGTTTCTGCCGCATGAAGTGGCGAAACAAAAATAATTTTCGATGGTTCGCTTTGCAATGGATGAGAACGGGAGCGGACGTTTTCAGCCGGTCTTTCCATTCCTTCACTTGCTGCCACTCTTTTTCTTGCAACACATGTTTTCACGTCATTTGTTGCAAGCATAATCATTCCGAGATCAAGCGGCCAGCCAAAGCCTGAAACCCTGGGAAATCTCGTCGAACCATCACGAACTCCGATTGAAGTTGTATCGCTGAAACAATTCATGCATCTGCACAATGCCGCCTCTACAACTTCAACCGAACCTTCAAATTGCTGTTCCGGCACACGGGGCCAACGAATTTCGTTTGCGTGACGTGTTTGGTTTATCGGATTTAATCCCCGTGACAGGGTATCTCCATAAGCCGGAACAGTTTTTTTCATTATTACACCAACATGCTCATCGGGTTTTCAATGAACTTTTTGAAGGCTTGTGCGAGTTCTGCTGCGAGTGCACCGTCTACTGCGCGGTGGTCGGTTGATAATGTAACCGACATCACAGTGGCAATAGCCAATGCACCGTTTTTGACAACAGCACGCTGTTCACCTGCACCGATCGCAAAGATCGTTGCATGTGGTGGGTTGATAATAGCGCAGAAATCTTTGACACCATACATCCCCATATTGGAAACGGCAGTTGTTCCACCCTGATATTCTTCGGGTTTCAACTTGCGTTCGCGCGCCCGTTTTGCCAAATCTTTCATTGCATTGGAAATCGTCGAAAGCGATTTTTCCTCGGCATGTTTGATGATCGGAGTAATCAAGCCGTTCGGAATGGAAACGGCGACCCCGACATCCACAAATTTATGGCGCATCATACCACTATCAAGCCACGAAACATTGGCATCCGGAACGGCTTTAAGTGCCAACGCAGTCGCCTTGATAACCATATCATTGACCGAAAGTTTATAAGCCGGTTTTTCGCCTGCACTCGTTTTAACCATCGGAGCTGCCGCATTCAATTCGGCACGCAATTTCAACAAGGCATCAAGCTCGCAATCGATTGTGACATAAAAATGCGGAACTGTGTGTTTCGATTCAACCAGACGTTTGGCAATGGTTTTGCGCATACCATCGTGAGGAACAATCTCGTATTCGTCGGTATTGAAGAGCTTCAATACCTGTTCGTCCGACGACGAGCTACCGGCCGAAGCAGGAGTTTCGACAGCCTGTGCAGTCGCAGGCGCAGCCTTACCGGTACCATTTGCCAATGCCGCATCAATATCGCGTTTGATGATGCGTCCATGCGGTCCTGTACCCGAAATAAGCTCCAGTTGAAGCCCGTTTTGTTTTGCAAGCCGGCGAGCCAACGGGGAAGCGAAAATCCGGTTTCCTTTGTCTGTCACCGGAGCTTTGGAAGCCGGAGGCACAGCAGTTGCCGGAGTGGGATTTGGACTGGTAGCTGCGGCAACAGGCGCGCTCGCATCGGCTTTCTGCGGGGCAGCAGCAGGAGAAGCCGGTTGTGCGGCTGCCGGAGAAGATGAAGCCTGTTTCTTTTCCTCATCTTCAATCGCTTTAATAGCATCCTCGGCACTTTCACCATCTTCCGCCAGAATACCGATCAATGCATTGACTTTCACGCCTTGTGTGCCGGCAGGAACAACGATTTTTGCAAGCGTTCCCTCGTCTGCCGCGTCCACTTCCATCGTTGCTTTATCGGTTTCAATTTCGGCAACTGTATCACCGGGGGAAACCTTATCTCCGACTTTGATGTCCCACTTTGACAAAGTTCCTTCTTCCATAGTCGGAGAAAGCGCCGGCATCGTAATTTTAATAGCCATAGTGCAATCTCCTTCAGGCTTTGTAAGTGACAGATTTTACCGCATCGACGACCTCGGCAACGCTCGGCAAGGCAAGCTTTTCGAGATTCGCCGCATAAGGCATCGGAACGTCCTTGCCGGCAATTGTGGCAATCGGTGCATCAAGATAATCAAATGCCTGCTGCATCACACGGGTAGCAATTTCAGTTCCGACAGATGATTGCGGGAAACCTTCTTCGATGGTTACCAGACGACCGGTTTTCTTCACCGATTCGATAATGGTCGGCAAATCCATAGGACGAACTGTCCTCAAATCGATCAACTCGACATCAATTCCGAGTTTCTCGAATTCAGGCAATGCTTCAACTGCATAATTCATTCCCATGCCCATACCGACGATCGTAACATCGTTACCGGCCTTATGGATACGGGCTTTTCCTATCGGCAAAACAAAATCATCCAGCTTCGGTACATCGAATTGATGGCCGTAAAGCAATTCGTTTTCAAGGAAAATGACCGGATTATCATCGCGGATTGCAGCTTTTAGAAGACCTTTTGCATCTGCGGCAGTATAAGGCATGATAACCTTCAAGCCCGGCACATGACTATACCACGAAGCATAGCACTGGGAATGCTGCGCACCAACGCGCGAAGCCGCTCCATTCGGGCCACGGAAAACCATCGGTGCGTGCATCTGTCCGCCCGACATATAATGTGTCTTGGCAGCAGAATTTATAATCTGGTCAATTGCCTGCATCGCAAAATTGAACGTCATGAATTCAACAACCGGACGCAAGCCACCAAAAGCCGCCCCAACGCCAAGACCGGCAAATCCCTGTTCGGTAATTGGCGTATCAATGACACGTCGTGCGCCGAATTCATCAAGCAGCCCCTGACTGACCTTATAAGCACCCTGATATTGCGCAACTTCTTCGCCAATCAGAAAAACCTTGTCATCACGGCGCATTTCTTCTGCCAAAGCTTCATTCAAAGCTTCACGAACCGTCATTTTGACCATTTCTGTTCCTGCCGGAATATCCGGATCGGACTGGACAACAGGTTGCGAAGGTTTCGGCGCTGCCGCAACAGACGCGGCTGGCGCAGCTTGAGCAGGTGCAGCAGGCTGCGGTGCTTTGGGAGCCGCTTCTTTTGCAGGATTAACCGCATTTTTAATGTCTGCTGCTGTTTCACCATCTTCCAGCAGAACCGCAATAGGCGTATTGACTTTCACACCCTCTGTTCCTTCCGGAACAAGAATCTTGCCGATTGTTCCTTCATCGGCAGCATCGACTTCCATCGTTGCTTTATCGGTCTCGATTTCGGCAATAACATCACCGGCTTCGACTTTATCGCCTTCCTTTTTGACCCATTTTGAAATTTTGCCTTCTTCCATTGTGGGCGAAAGCGCCGGCATCAAGATATCAATAGACATAGTCGCTTTCCTCGCTATTAAAGAAGAACATCGGTATAGAGTTCGGAAACATCCGGTTCAGGATCGTTTTCCGCAAAGTCTGCTGCATCGGCAACAACAGCACGAACCTTTTTGTCAATCTCTTTCAGTTCGTCTTCGGTTGCCCAACCCTTTTTAATACAACGGTTCTTCACCTGATTGATCGGATCATGTTCGGTCTTGACTTTTTCAACTTCTTCCTTGGTGCGGTATTTTGCCGGATCCGACATCGAGTGGCCGCGATAACGGTAAGTTTGCATGTCAAGAATAATCGGGCCTTTGCCTGAACGTGCCCAGGCGACGGCCTCATCGGCTGCCGATTTTACAGCGCAAACGTCCATACCATCGACAACATAGCCGGGAATTTCAAAAGACAAACCACGACGTGAAAAATCGGTCTCGGCAGAAGCACGAGAAACTGCCGTTCCCATTGCATATTGGTTGTTTTCGATCACGTAAACGACAGGAAGTTTCCATAGCGAAGCCATATTGAAGCTTTCATAGACCTGCCCCTGATTGGCCGCACCGTCACCGAAATAGACAAGCGTTACATTGTCGCGTCCCAAATATTTGTTGGAGAACGCCAAACCCGTTCCGATCGGCACCTGCGCTCCGACAATGCCATGCCCGCCAAAAAAGTTCTTTTCCTTGGAAAACATATGCATCGAACCGCCCTTCCCTTTGGAAAAGCCGTCTTTGCGACCGGCGAGTTCAGCCATGACACCGCGGGGGTTCATACCTGTTGCCAGCATATGACCATGATCGCGATAGGAAGTAATAACCTGATCGCCTTCCTTGATCGCTTTGACTGTGCCGGTTACCACCGCTTCTTGCCCGATATAGAGATGGCAGAAGCCGCCGATAACGCCCATGCCATAAAGCTGACCGGCTTTTTCTTCAAACCGTCGGATTAAAAGCATATCGTGATAAAACTGAAGTTCTTCTTCTTTGGTAAATTCCGCCGGCTCAGGTGATCTGGCGGTATTGGTTAATACGGTCTGCGTCTTTTTCGCAGAAGTTTTTTTAGCCCGTGCTGCCATATTAAACTCCCTTAATTGGTGTTTTAAAAAATACGCTTTCCCCGCCGAACATACAAGCACTATAAATGTTTGTAAAACGTGGTGTAAAATATTGATATGATTGTTTTTTAAGAAATGAACAGAATTTTTTTATTTTGACAGATCACCTTGACCCGTCAGGATAACAAATTCATTCGGCTTGGAAAGATTTAAATTTTTACGGGCATATTCATCAAGCATATCGCGTTCGATATGCCCGTCTTTTAAAAGTGAAACCTTTTTTTCAATTCCTTTACGTTGCTCTTCAAGAGATTTCAGCTCGTTATTGAGACTATCAATATGCTGTTCTACTTTGACGCGCGAATATAATCCATATTCACCGTGATAAATGTGGTAGCCAAAATAGCTGAGCACACCAATTGTCATAAGCGGCAATATAAATCGCCCCTTGATTGATCTGCGTTTCTGTTTTGTCCACATCATATTCTTTCCTGTCGAGCTGCTATCAGTCATGCACGATTTTGATTAAAGATAGATTACCGGAAGACTAAATTCCGAAAAAACAAAACAAACTGAAATATCGCGCCCCCCCTGCCATTATCAAAACGCAAAGCAATTGCTCGCAGGCAAATACCCGATCACAATAAATGAATGTTTGGTCACGAAGAAACAATGCTCTCCTATTTTCCGGTTAGAGAATGAAAAGCCGAAATTAACCCTGAGCTATATCCGATCATGACAAAAATTCCTGCCCTTTCCGGCGTTCATCCATTTATCGGAAACGATTGGCTTAAAGATATTCGCTCGTAATCGGGTTTCCATCTTTGTCTTTGAATTTTCCCATAAGAATCACGATAAAGTCTATAATTGTCCAGATCAGGGAGATGATCGAACCGAAAACCGTGATTGTGAGAAGAAGCATCAACACGCCTGTGCCAATTTTTCCGACCATAAAACGATGTACACCGAAAATCCCGAAAAACCAGCAAACGATTGCCAGAACAACTTTTGAATGCTTGCTGTCGGTTCGCAACGGGAATATATTTTTCGCAAAAACGCCTTCAGCAACAAAATCGACTTCCCGTCCCTCGGAAGGTTCCCCCTTGCCGTGCCAGTCAAGCCGCGAAAATTCATATCGGTTGCCGTCAAATCCCGAAATAAGACCTTTGTTCCTGTTGTAGCTTATAATCGAACCGCGCATGAAAACTCCTGATCTTTGCGTGACAAGTTGCAAAATCACCAATCTGATCGGCAATCAATTTTGCACTTTTTTAAATTCAAATCCGATGAGTTGGAATTACCCGATTAAATAAGTAACAAACTTGAAAAAACGAGTCTCAAAAACGCAAAAAAAGCGGGCATCATGCCCGCTCTTGAAAATCAAAATTGGTAAAGCCATTTTTCAATCAGATACGAAAAGCCGAAATACCGGCATAACGTGCCTGAGAACCAAGCTCTTCTTCAATTCTTATCAATTGATTATATTTGGCAAGCCGGTCGGAACGGGCAAGAGAGCCTGTCTTGATCTGGCCGCAATTGGTGGCAACTGCGAGATCGGCTATGGTCGAATCCTCGGTCTCTCCCGAACGGTGGGACATAATAGCCGTATAGCCGGCCTTATGGGCGGTTTCGACAGCATCGAGCGTTTCACTCAAAGTACCAATCTGGTTGACTTTGACGAGCAAAGAATTGGCAACACCCATTTTGATACCATCGCGCAAACGTGCAGAATTGGTCACAAACAAATCGTCACCAACGAGTTGGCACTTTTTGCCGATGCGATCGGTCAGAATTTTCCAGCCATCCCAGTCGTCTTCGGCCATACCGTCTTCGATTGTAATAATCGGAAAATCGGAAATGAGCTTTTCCAGATAATCGGCCTGTTGTTCGGCATTGCGTGTTTTGCCTTCGCCCGAATAAACATATGATCCGTTTTTGTAAAATTCCGATGACGCACAATCAAGACCGAGCGCAACCTGTTCACCCGGTTTGTAACCGGCGGCTTTGATCGATTCCACAATAAATTCGAGTGCTGCTTCTGCACTCTTGAGATTGGGAGCAAAACCGCCCTCGTCACCGACATTGGTGTTAAGACCTGCATCTTTCAAACGTTTTTTCAATGTATGAAAGATTTCTGCCCCGTAACGTACGGCTTCCTTGATTGTGGGTGCACCGACCGGCAAAATCATGAATTCCTGAAAATCGATCGGGTTATCGGCATGAACGCCGCCATTAATAATATTCATCATCGGTGTCGGCATCAAATGGGCTTGTGTGCCGCCAACATAGCGATAAAGCGGAAGACCGGCAGAATTTGCTGCCGCTTTGGCCGCTGCCAAAGAAACACCGAGAATCGCATTGGCTCCAAGACGTGACTTGTTCGGCGTACCATCAAGAGCAATCATCGCCTCATCAAGCGCAATTTGATCTTCTGCGTCGAGACCACCGAGTTCCTGAAGAATTTCACCGTTGACTGCACTTACGGCTTTTTCGACCCCTTTGCCTTGATAGCGAGAGCCACCATCGCGCAATTCGACAGCCTCATGGGCACCGGTCGATGCGCCTGAGGGAACAGCAGCCCGACCAAATGCACCATCTTCCAACACAACATCGACTTCAACAGTCGGATTTCCACGACTATCCAGAATTTCACGGCCAACAATATCTACAATTGCAGTCATCTCACGTTTCCTTCCCGTTCAGGGTTCGTTATTTTTCAATGAATAGACAAACTCTCTTTATGAGGGAATACCCATTGCCTTATAAAATCGATTAAAGTTTTTTTGCCAGCCGGTCAAATGCCATTAATGTTTCAAGCAGATGTGGCAGGTTTTCAAGCTTGACCATATTCGGTCCGTCAGACGGCGCATGGTCGGGATCCTGATGCGTTTCAAGAAAGACACCTGCTACACCGACTGCGACAGCTGCACGTGCAAGTGTTTCAACAAATTCGCGTTGTCCTCCCGAAGATGTGCCCTGCCCGCCCGGTTGCTGGACAGAATGTGTCGCATCAAAAATGACCGGAGAACCGAATTGCGCCATGATCGGGAGTGCACGCATATCCGAGATCAATGTGTTATAACCGAAAGAAACACCTCTTTCACAAGCCATCACATTCGGATTTCCGCTTTCGGTAATTTTCGCCAGCACATTTTTCATATCCCACGGGGCGAGAAACTGGCCTTTCTTGACATTGATAACGCGCCCTGTTTTGGCAGCAGCAATCAACAGGTCGGTTTGTCTGCAAAGAAAAGCGGGTATTTGCAACACATCGACATGGGGGGCAACAATTGCACATTGTTCTTCTGTATGAATATCGGTCAAAACCGGAACTTTGAATTCCCGCTTCAAATCGTCAAAAATATCCATTGCCTTTTCAAGACCAATGCCACGCTTGCTATTGAGCGATGTACGATTGGCCTTGTCAAAACTTGATTTATAAACAAAACCGATGCCCAGTTTTTCTGTAATCTCCTTGATCTTGCCTGCCATATCGAAAGCGTGCTCGCGGCTTTCCATCTGGCAAGGGCCGGCAATAATTGAAAGGGGCGCACTATTGGAAAATTTAACATTACCCACGGTGACAGTGCTATTCGGTTTTGTCATTTGATCCTCTAATCCAGTCATTTTGACATGATCTTTACTGATTGTCAGACCTTACCTTATAAAACCCGAACTGTTCAATATCATTGTTTCGGAACAGTCCTGAAAAGCTGAAAACTCTTTCCCAAAAAAATTCTGTTTCAACCTTATGAATTTTTTTATTTATGAAAAGCTCCGATAATGGGGGCTATTAATAATATGTGATCGGCCATAACGATTTGAGAGTTATGCCAATTGGAAGTTATACCGGTTGGAAGTTATGCCAGTAGGAATTTATGCCGGTTGGAAGCCATTATTGCGACAGTTCGATCGAACCTTTCCCGAATTTTAAATTTTCAAAACGTCTTGCTAAAAGACCCGTTATAAAGCCGAACCCGAAACCGGCATTTTCCATACGGAAAACAGTTTTTGAACACCATGAAAATTTCGATTATTTTGATCGGCTGAAGCCTGAGACCGGCGCAACAAAAAGCCTTGCAAATGCGCATCCGGCGCAATTTGCAAGGCTTGAAATTTTTGAAACTACAAGCTTCGGTTATACCAATCGGCTTTGTACCATTGCAGCCTTGATAAAGGAGGCAAAAAGCGGATGTGGCTCAAACGGACGAGATTTCAATTCCGGATGATACTGAACGCCTATAAACCAGGGATGATCTTGATATTCTATCGTTTCCGGCAAGACACCATCCGGTGACATGCCGGAAAAAATCAGGCCGCAATTTTCGAGCCTTTCCTTATAGTCTATATTGACCTCGTAGCGATGACGATGACGCTCGAAAATATCGGTTTTGCCGTAAATCTTTGCAATAGCACTATCTTCCTTCAAAATGGCTTCATAAGCACCCAGACGCATCGTGCCGCCAAGATTTCCTGACTCGGCACGTTTTTCGAGATCATTTCCTTTAAGCCATTCTGTCATCAGACCGACCACCGGTTCATCGGTCGGACCAAATTCGGTGGAAGACGCATTCTTGATGCCGACAAGATTTCGCGCAGCTTCAATACAGGCCATTTGCATACCGAAACATATACCGAAGAATGGAACTTTACGTTCGCGGGCAAAACGGATTGCCATAATCTTGCCTTCGGCACCACGTTCCCCGAAAGCACCCGGAACAAGAATGCCGTGAACTTTCTCCAGATAAGGAGCCGGATCTTCTTTTTCAAAAATTTCCGATTCTATCCATTCGAGATTGACCTTGACCTTATTGGCAAGGCCACCATGCGTCAAAGCTTCATTCAACGACTTATAGGCATCTTTCAAGCCGGTATATTTACCGACAACCGCAATCGTCACTTCACCTTCCGGATTATGAAGCCGACGGTTGATTTCAACCCACTGATCCATTTTCGGTTCGGGTGCAGGATCAATTCCGAAGGCAGCAAGCACTTCCGAGTCAAGCCCCTCGCGATGATAGGCGATCGGGACATCGTAAATCGTATCGACATCAAGTGCCTGAATAACTGCCGACGGGCGGACATTGCAAAAGAGTGAAAGCTTGCGACGCTCCGATTCCGGAATAGGACGATCGGCACGAACCAACAAAATATCCGGTGCGATACCAACCGATTGCAATTCCCTTACCGAATGTTGTGTCGGTTTGGTTTTCAATTCACCGGCAGCCGGAATATAGGGCATCAATGTGAGATGCATATAAACCGTTGTATGGGGAGGCAATTCATTATGAAGCTGCCGGATTGCTTCCAGAAACGGCATCGCTTCAATATCACCGACAGTGCCGCCGATTTCGCACAAAACGAAATCGTAATTTTCATTTCCTTCCATGATGAAATTTTTAATTTCATCGGTAACATGAGGAATGACTTGAACTGTCGCACCGAGATAGTCGCCGCGCCGCTCGCGTTCGATGATATTCCGATAAATCCGGCCGGTCGTGATGTTATCCTGCTTATTGGCAGAACGGCCGGTAAAACGCTCGTAATGTCCGAGATCAAGATCGGTTTCGGCTCCGTCATCTGTCACGAAGACTTCACCATGTTGGTAAGGTGACATCGTGCCCGGATCAACGTTGAGATAAGGGTCGAGCTTGCGAATCCTCACACGGTACCCGCGAGCCTGTAACAATGCAGCTAAAGCTGCTGCGGCAATGCCTTTTCCAAGGGAAGAAACCACGCCACCAGTAATAAAAACATATCGTGCCATGGGCTTATGGAGATAACTGTTCATTGATGATTCTTCCAGCAAAAAATTGGGTTTTATGCAAATTTTCTGTCTTTTGCATTTCGTTTTCAAATCCCTTTAAAGGATTGAAATAGCGTTCCTGACAGTTCCGTCTTAAAGCATTTTATAATGAGAACCAAAAGACAAACTTCAACAACCGGTCGAAGAAAAGCTAACGAAATGATTCATATTTTCACTTCAACCAATTGTATTCATTCAATAAAAAAGCCCCGTCATATACGGGGCTTTGAACTTTTTCATTCTGTCAAGTTACAGCACAACGACTTCTGTGCCGACATCGACACGATCATAAAGATCAAGGACATCATCATTAATCATACGGAAACAACCGTTTGACGCCGAGGAGCCGATTGTCCACGGCTGCACTGTTCCATGAATACGGATATAGGTGTCTTTATCACCCTGCCAAAGATAAAGAGCACGTGCGCCGAGCGGATTTCCTGGCCCACCATCCATACCATTGGCAAATTTTGCATAATGTTCCGGACTGCGTTTTACCATGTCTTTTGTCGGAATCCAGCGTGGCCATTCCCGTTTGAAACGTATATTCGCAGTTCCTTTAAACTGTAGACCGATTTTACCGACGGCAATTCCATAGCGTCTTGCTGTCGTTGGCGTTTCGATCAGGTAAAGAAAATAGTTTTTAGGATCAATTACGATTGTGCCGGGCTTATAGCCAGAAAATGATACTGTCTGCGGACGATATTTTTCCGGAACATTATAGCTTTTTACAGATGGTATCTGCACATGTCCGACAGGAGCGATAGAAGCAACTTGCGCGCTATCTGCATCATTGCTATCAGCGATTTCTTCTGAAAAGGCAACATTGCCCGACAAAAAAAACAAGCCGGACAAACCGGCAATCAATAAACGGTGGTTCATTTCAAGCTCAATTCCGCGACGAAGATTTGAAAGGTTCTTTTGCAATACAAAAAGCTTTGCAATACAATTGCCCTTTCCATACGACCAATTTCGTATCTTCTCAATCTTTTTCAAGTGGTGAAATAAAAGATGATGAATTGCTATGGCAGCAATGCAACACATTTTTAAGAATGATTCAAAACGTGCATAGAGCGCTCTATTTTGACAAACATTTTGCCGATAGTGAAAGACTTCAACGAATTTTCTTGATCGTTACAAAATAACAACCAATTTCAATCATTTGGAAGAAATTTCTCGAACCTTTTCATCTTGATTTCTCGAACCTTTCACCTTGGTATTGCACGCCCCTCCTCTTTTGCTGCCTATTTTTCGGTTTTCAACTTTAAAAGTCTTCTATTTTGAACCGGCATGTTTCACACATGTCTATTGTTTTCCCCGCACCTCCTCAATAGGAGCGCCCAATCCTTTTGTCACAGGACCTCGTTAACAGAATCTTTTAGAATAGGTTAATGATAACATTTAGCCGATCTGCTGCATTAGTGAACGAATACAAGCCGAAACACAATTTGCCATATGATTTATTTTATATGATTTGGCAATTGCAGTAATGTTTTGATTGTTAAAGGTTCGGGATCAAACAGAAAGATTATCTCCGGATATTCAAAATCGAACCTCGTAAAAAGGCATAATCCTTAAAAAAATTCAGTACCGCACAAAATCACCACTATGCAAAAAGAGCGAAAACGCTCTTTTTGAATTTTTTACGAAAAACCGGAAACAGAAATATTCCTGCCATCAATTATTCGGAACGGGATTTTCCGGTTGTTGAGGAACCGGATTCTGTTCTGCCGGCGTTCCTGTGCTGTTTTGAGGCTGCGAGCTGTTCTCGCTGCTGTTTCCATCCTTGCCGCCGAGCTGTTCAAAAATCGTCGGTTCTTTTGAATTGTCGGCAGGTGCTTGTCCGGTTCCGGTTGACGGTGCATTCTCTACAGGTGTTTTTGCATCATTCACCGGAATACGGTTGATAATATCGGCGCCAGGTTTG
Organism: Bartonella sp. B10834G3; assembly: GCF_016102505.1. NCBI lineage: Bacteria > Pseudomonadati > Pseudomonadota > Alphaproteobacteria > Hyphomicrobiales > Bartonellaceae > Bartonella > Bartonella sp. B10834G3. The sequence goes on along the minus strand of NZ_JACFOM010000002.1, from coordinate 107,629 downwards.
GAGACACTATCCAGCACCACCAGCGCGATAGATGTCGCAAAAAAGCAGATAGCCAGAATCGCAGTTAAACGCGTCAACGCATTTTTTGTGCCGCGTGCAGTCATGAAACCGGAACCGCCACCAATACCGAGACCACCACCCTCCGAACGTTGAATTAACACAACGCCGACAAGTGCAATGACAATTAAAAGGTGGATGACAATCAATACTGTCTGCATAAGCTCTGCTCTGATGTTACTGTTCGCCGCTCTTTACACGCAAATTACACATATTCCAAGAGGTGCAATGAAAAACTTTAGTTATAATTTACGATAAGCACTGCAAATTGCCAAAAAATCGCTCGCTTTCAAGCTTGCGCCGCCAATCAACGCACCGTCCACGTTTTCAACACCTAAAAGTTCGACTGCATTGGACGGTTTTACCGATCCGCCGTAAAGGAGACGGAAGAGCAGTCCGGACTGACCAAAGCGTGCCACCAGTTCATCACGCATAAATTTGTGGACTTCACCCACATCTTCGGCTGTTGGAGTTTTACCTGTGCCGATTGCCCAAACGGGTTCATAGGCTATCACAGTATTTTGCGGTGTAGCACCATCGGGAACAGAACCGGCCAATTGTTTCTTGATAATATCGAGTGTTTTGCCACTTTGACGTTCTTCCAGCTTTTCACCGACACAGATGATGGCAACCATTCCGGCACGCCAAGCTGCTTCGGCTTTCTGACGAACGAGTTCATCTGTCTCGTGATGGTCATTGCGCCGTTCCGAGTGACCGACAATGACATAACTTGCACCGGCTTCCTTGAGCATCGGAGCCGAAATATCGCCGGTATGCGCACCAAAGTCTGCAGTGTGGCAATCCTCGCCGCCGAGACGAAGCTTTTCGCCATCAAGGCTGTCGGCCGCACGTGACAATAACGTGGCGGGCACACAAATAAGTGCCTCGAACAGCCGGCCGAAATCCGAATTGACACCGGCGGATATAGCCCGTAATTCGGCGAGAGATTCGCCGGTTCCGTTCATTTTCCAATTTCCTGCAACAAGCGGTCGAACATTCGGTGTCATGATTTTACCTCAATAACAGTCTTAAAACGGCGCATTAATCGCCTTAACTAACAAATTGCACCATTAAAGCAAGTCTTAAACCTTGCATATTGCGCGTCTTTGTTGCACATCCTATCAGAGCTTTCTGCTGAAATGAAGCCAATTAAAACGGAATTAGCCAATGCTTGATACAATACGAAGTGCTGTCAATTCTTGGGTCGCCAAGGTTTTTCTCGGTTTACTTGTTCTATGCTTTGTACTTTTATGGGGGGTACCGGAATTAAGAAAAACCAGTGGTCACGATTTATTCATCTCCGGAAAATCAACGATCAAAGCCGATGCTTACAGGCTTGCACTGCGCGACCAGATAATGCGTTTTTCAGTTGCCAATCGTATGCAGCGTTTGCTTTCGGAAGGTGAAGCACAGCAATATGGTATCCCGCAATTGGTGTTGGCTCAGCTTCAACAGGATGTTCTGTTGGACGAACAGGCGCGGCTTATGAAAATCGGTGTCTCCAAAGACGGTATTGCGCGTGCTATCGGAGCTGACCGGTTCTTCCAGCAGGATGGGCATTTCGATCGCAATCTCTTTAACGGTTATCTGCGTCAACTCAACACTCATGAAGGCGATTTTGTCGACTATTATGCGGCAAAAGAAAAACGTGACCAGCTCATCTATTCGGCGACCGGCTCCATGAAAGCACCCGCCGTTTTCTATTCGGCATTACTGAACTATCGCGGCGAAACACGCTCGGCAGACTATCTGGTTATTTCACCCAAAGAAGCCGGCAAGCTTGAGGAGCCGACAGAAGACAACCTGCAAAAATGGTTTGACGCTCACAAGAGCGAATTTCACGCCCCCGAATATCGTCAGGTCACGCTTATGGAGATGACTCCCGAAAGCTTGATAAAACCGGCCGACATTTCAGAGGATGAAGCTAAAGAATATTATAATGCAAATAGTTCACATTTTATCTCTCCTGAAGAACGTACTGTCCAAATATTGCGCTTCAAATCAAGACCGGAAGCTGATGATGCTTCCGCAAAGCTTAGAGGTGGGATGACTTTCGATGATCTTGTCAAATCCGAGCACAAAACGCTTGCTGATATAACCAAAGGGCCTGCTTCAAAGACCGGCTTCCCTTCGACAATTTCTGCCGATATTTTTGGTCTTGAACAGGGTAAAGTCAGCGATGTTATCAATGATCTTGAAGGTCCGGTCATCATGCGTGTCGTAAACATTACGCCGCAGGGTCCCATTCCTTTTGAAAAAGCAGAACCGGACATTCGTAACATTCTGGCAAAAAACAATGCTGCCAAGGCCATGCGAGAAGACCATGATGCGATAGAAAATGCCCGTTTCGAGGGGGTATCCCTTGATGACCTCGCAAACCAGTACAAACTTGTTTTACGCAAAATAACAATTGATTCCAAAGCACAAACACCTGCAGGGCAAACCGTTGGTAACCTGCCACAACAATCCATTCTGGTTGATGGAATCTTTCAGGCGGCTGAAGGCGCAGACCTTGACCCTATCGCAATTCAGGGTGGCGGTTATGTCTGGTATCGCATCGACAAAGTCATAAATGCCCGCGATAGAACTCTTGACGAAGTAAAAGACAAAGTTGTGACCGGATGGAAAGCTGACGAAACTCAAAAATTGCTCGACGAGAAAGCTTCGCAACTGGAAAAAGAATTGTCCGATCATAAAACGATTGACGATCTTGCAAAACAACTCGGTGTCACAAAGAAAACAGCCCGCGGGCTAAAGCGCGGCGGTTCGGACGAGGTTCTGGGGAGCGACGGTGTCAATGCCGTGTTTTCAGGACCGAAGGGGCACAGCGGTATCTCAAAAGCTGCCATTCATACCCAACGCATCGTTTATCAGGTAACAGAAGTGGTAGAACCGTTGAATAATGACGAAAAATCTGTCGAAGATAATATAAAAGAAAACATCGATGCCATGATCGAAACCGATCTGCGCATGGAAATGTTGCAGATAGCCAATGAAATCGCACCTGTGAAAGCCAATACAAACAACCTTAGAGCGATTACCAACACTTTCCAATGAGGATCTCATGAGTGACCTAAAACCTTTCATAAACAAGGTCGCAACCGGCGCTTCACTCACAAAAGATGAAGCCGAACAGGCCTTCACGATCATGATGTCCGGCCAGGCGACACCTGCCCAGATTGGCGGTTTTTTAATGTCGCTGAGGGTACGTGGTGAAACAATAGACGAGATTACCGGCGCTGTTGCATCCATGCGCAAAAAAATGTTGCGGGTAGATGCTGTTGAAGGCGCTGTCGATATTGTTGGTACAGGAGGCGATCAATCCGGCTCTTACAATGTGTCAACGGCAACAGCTTTTGTTGTTTCCGGTGCCGGTGTACCGGTCGGTAAACACGGCAATCGGGCACTCTCGTCAAAATCCGGTGCGGCTGACGCTTTGGCGGCACTCGGTGTCAATATTGATGCAACCCCCGAAATGATAGGACGCTGCATCCGCGAAGTGGGGCTTGGTTTTATGTTTGCCCCGACACATCACTCGGCCATGCGCCATGTCGGGCCTGCACGGGTCGAACTTGGCACACGAACAATCTTCAATATACTTGGGCCTCTTTCAAATCCGGCAGGTGTCACCAACCAGTTGATCGGTGTTTTTTCACCGCAATGGGTGGTGCCGATTGCAAAAGTTCTTCAGGGGCTTGGGTCGAAATCGCTCTGGGTTGTGCATGGTAGCGGTATGGATGAATTGACAACCGCCGGTGAAACCGAAGTCGCAGCCCTGAAAGACGGAGTCCTGACAACATTTACCGTCACGCCCGAAGACGCCGGTTTGAAACGTGTTACCATGGCAGACCTCAAAGGGGGTGACCCGCAATATAATGCACGTGCGCTGCGTGCAGTGCTTGAAGGGGCAAAAGGGGCTTATCGTGATATTGTTCTTTTGAATGCCGCCGCCGCCCTTATCATCGCCGGAAAAGCCGACACATTAAAAGAGGGTGTCAAAATTGCCGAGCAGAGTATCGATCAGGGTAAAGCCAAAGAAAAGCTTGAGCAATTGATAAAGGTTTCAAATGACCTTGGATAACGTCAATGAGTGATATTTTAAAGAAAATTGAATCCTATAAACGGCAGGAAATCAGCAAGGCCAAACAGGCCTTGCCACTTGAAAAACTCAAAAGCCTCGCCGCAGAAGCCGATCAACCACGTGGTTTTTATCGTGCATTGAAAGCAAAAGAAGATGCAGGTCTTTTCGGTTTGATTGCCGAAATAAAAAAAGCGAGCCCTTCAAAGGGTCTCATCAGAGAAGATTTTGACCCGCCGGCACTTGCAAAAGCGTATGAAGAAGGGGGAGCTGCCTGTCTTTCTGTTCTCACCGACGCGCCCTCTTTTCAAGGCTCGCCCGAATATTTGCGCTCTGCCCACAGAGCCTGCAATCTTCCTGCCCTCAGGAAGGATTTTCTGTTCGATACCTATCAGGTTTATGAAGCCCGTGCATGGGGGGCGGATTGCATCCTTATCATACTTGCCGCGGTTGATGATGATTTGGCAAAAGCACTGGAAGAAACCGCCTTTGAACTTGGTATGGATGTGCTCATTGAAACGCATAATGAAAATGAAGTTGAACGCGCGTTGAAACTTCGTTCACCTCTTATCGGAGTGAATAACCGCAATTTGCGTAATTTTGAAGTTGATCTTGCCAATTCGGAAAGGCTTTCCCATATGGTTCCTGATGATCGCTTATTGGTCGGTGAAAGTGGAATTTTCACCCATGACGATCTGAAAAGATTGGAAAAAAGCAACATTCGTTCTTTTCTGATCGGGGAAAGTTTGATGCGCCAGACTGATGTCGTAAAGGCCACAAAAACCTTGTTAGGGCTATGAAATGACAGATAAACTGACCCATGTGAATGCCAAAGGTGAAGCACACATGGTTGATGTCGGAGGTAAAAGGGAGACTGACCGTACAGCCATCGCACATGGTTCGATAAAGATGGCAAGAGAAACACTCGAAGCAATCGAGAACGGCAATGCCCCGAAAGGCGATGTTCTGGCGACAGCCAGAATTGCCGGTATTATGGGAGCAAAAAAGACATCGGAACTCGTTCCGCTATGTCATCCGCTGATGCTCACAAAAATATCTGTCGACATCACACCCGATCACGATTTACCCGGTTATCAAATTACAGCCACCGTTGGCCTTAATGGAAAGACCGGTGTCGAAATGGAAGCACTGACTGCCGTATCGGTGACTTGTCTGACCATTTATGACATGGCAAAAGCTCTGGATAAAAGCATGGTCATAAGCAATATCTGTTTACTGGAAAAGCGGGGAGGAAAATCTGGCACGTGGAAGCGAGAAGATAAAAATGCCTCTCATCAATGTTGACGAATCTTTAAAACGTTTATTAGCCGCAACGCATACACTTGAAAGCGAGCTGACGCCGCTTGCTGAAATCGGTGAAGCACAAGTGCTTGCACAAGATGTCATTGCAGAACTGACAGAGCCGCCCTTTCGTTCATCTGCGATGGATGGTTACGCCATACGCTATCAAGATTACGAACAGAACAGAGAATTCGATCTCGTAGGAGAATCGGCGGCTGGCAAAGGCTATAGCGGAAAAATCGGGAAAAACGAAGCAGTCCGCATATTTACGGGTGCTCCCGTTCCCGATGATGCCGACACAGTGATTATTCAAGAAGATGCAAAGCTTGAAGGCAAGCGTGTCAGTTTTACGAAAGCACCCGAAGCGGGAGCCAATATCCGCCCCAGAGGGGGAAATTTTCAAAAAGGCGACAGCGTTCTTGAAAAAGGACGGATTATGACACCGTCGGCCTTGGCACTTTGTGCCTCGACCGGGCATGGAGCGGTCGAAGTTGTCAAAAGACCTAAAATTGCAATACTTGCAACCGGAAACGAACTCGTAGAGGCAGGCGAAATTCCGGGAAAAGACCAGATTGTTTGCTCGAATTCCTACGGCCTTGCCTATCTTGTCAGAGCGCATCATTGTGATGTCGTCGATCTCGGCATTGCACGCGATAACGAAGAATCGATCCGTGAAAAAATTGAACGTGCAAGGGAAGAAAAAGTTGATCTCCTCGTCACGAGCGGCGGGGTTTCGGTTGGTAAATATGACCTCGTGCAAACGGTGTTGAAGTCGGAAGGTATGAAACTCGACTTCTGGAAAGTGGCAATGAGGCCGGGAAAACCGTTAATGTTCGGTGTTTTGCCTGACGATCATAAAATGTTGGTACTGGGGCTTCCCGGAAATCCGGTCTCCAGCATGGTTTGCGGTCATATTTTTCTGGTGCCGATATTGGAAAAACTATCCGGACGCAATTATCGTCCGCATATTGAAGATGCGCTTCTTGCGGTTCCGCTTCCCGAAAACGGCCCAAGGCGTCATTTTGTCCGTGCCAATCTGACTGTCAATTCAAAAGGCGAGCGCTGGGTCACGCCTGTTCGCAGTCAGGATTCGTCGTTGATACGATTAATGGCCAATGCCGATTGTCTCATCATCCGCGAGGAAAATGGAACGCCCCTTCAGGTTGGAGAACCCTGCCGTATTTTCATTCCCGAAGGTGCAGGCTTATAGTTTTTCAATATAGTTTTATAGTTTCGGCATGCGTCCACTCAAAGCTGCTTTTGTAATCAGCAGATAATGGCGAAGGGGCGAAGGTGTCACACATTCCTTGAATGCGAGTGCACCTTTCTTTTCAATCTTCTTCAGTGCCTCCGGTATAATTGCCAGAGGCAAAAAAGCCGGTTTAACGGCTGCATCGAGTGTCCGATAATGGTGATAGAATTCCCGATAATGTTTTTCAGCCAACCCGATTGCGGCACTCAACATTTTTTCCTGCCGTTCCACAGGCTTTTGCGTCGTTTTTGAAACGAGGTAATCATCCGCAGTCGGTTCAACCATAGTCTTCGGAAAATATTGTTTTCCGTGTGACTTTATCAAAGGAAGCGAACGCAAGAGCCGACACACGACATCCGCGACACCGCCATGCCCCGAAGCGTCCGCTGTCTGCGACGAAGCATTCCGATCAAGAATTCGACATGCCAGCTCAAAAAGAGCACTTGCTGTTTCCCCACAATAGCCTTCAAGGCTTGTCACGTCGGGCATTTGGTCGTCATAAAAATCGAACACACGTGCGTCACAATAGCGTAATAAGGCAGCTTTCGGTAATTCGTATTTATGGATAGTGGAAAGCAATGCACTTAATACAGGATTGCCCTCTCCCGTTTTATCGGCTTCGATCGCATCACGCCACCAATGTAAGCGGATTTCGCCGATCATCGGTTCACGTACAGTTTCCGAAATGCGATTCATCTCTACATTGAAAGCAAAAAGGCTCGCCAAGCCTTCGCGGTGGCATTGCGGCGCGAATAAAATCGAAAGATAGCGATCTCTATCGCTCTCTTTTAAAAGTCTGAAACAATGGGAAATATCCTCGTTCATTCAACTGCATAGAAGATTGCAGCAACCGCACGATCTTCTGCGAGAAGTACGTTGAATGTGCGGACTGCCGCACCGGTGCTCATTGTGTCAGCCGAGATATGTTTGTTATGCAATAAAGTTCGCAAATTTTGCGGTAGCCGTAACAGGTTTTCTCCTGTGCCGACAAGCAACACTTCAATTTTATCCGCTTCATCCAGAATATGTTGCATATCAGCCATCTCCGGCACGGGGGCTTTCATTTCAATCCCGTATATGCCCGATGGAACGCAAACAATCGAACCCCGATGGGACATGTCTGCAAAGCGGAACCCGCCATTTCCATAAGCATCAATTGGCGCACGTCCTGGAAAATGCGCTTCCTTCATCTTGATTGCATCAGACATTACAAACCTTTGTCGCCAGTCTGATTTGGCTTCACTTTCAAAAGTACAAGCAGCGGACCAGCTATAAATATAGACGAATACGTACCTATGATTATACCAATGAGCAGCACTGATGCAAAATCTTTCATGTCGGCACCGCCAAAATAATAAAGCGGAAGGTGCGCAACCAAAGTCGCAAGCGATGTCAAAATTGTACGCGATAATGTACGGTTGATAGCAATATCAACGAGACTGCGCATATCTATCGCGCCGCGCTTTTTAAGAAGCGAACGCACCCGATCATAGACGACGATCGTATCATTGAGCGAATAACCGATGATAGCGAGTAACGCTGCAATGCTCCAAAGGTTGAACTGCCATTGGAACAAAAGAAAAATGCCAACAAGAATAATAATATCGTGTACAGTCGTCAAAACCGCACCAACGGCAAATTGCCAGCGGAAACGCAATAAAACATAAATAAATATCGCCAGCAAAGATACGAAAATGGCAAGCGCACTGACACGGCTCAACTCGGTTGAAACAGTCGGCCCGACTATATCAAGGCGTTGCAATGTATAATCATTTCCGAATTCGCCCCGAAGTTTTACCGCAACGGTTTGTTCTGCATCCTCGCCGTTGCCTTGGCTGGCAATCGTCAATTCCGCTTCCGAAGGTTTTTTTGTCGGCGAAACATTGACACCGCCGATATTGAGGTCGGAGACGCGATCAGCAATGTCATAAATATCGGCTTTACCGTTTTTTGCCTCCAGCACTGCAAGCGACCCACCGGCAAAGTCGATGCCGTAATTGACCCCTGCTGTTACATAAAGGCTGCCTGTCAAAATAATCAGAACCGTCGATACTGCGAGTGTTATTTTGCCCAGTTTCATAAAGCGGATACTGGTATTCGGCGGGATAATGCGAATAATGCGTTGCGGAATTTCGCGAGGATGAAATGTCCTGATCCACCAACTTATCATCATCCGTGTGAAGGTAAATGTTGTGAAGAGTGATGTCAGAATGCCGATCGTAACAGTCAGTGCAAAGCCGTGAATCGGCCCTGTTCCCAACATAAAGAGCACAAGGGCTGCGATGAAAGTTGTGACATTGGCGTCGACTATCGTGCTCATTGCACCGGAAAATCCGGCTTCGACCGCCTGCGTAACCGAATAATTGTTGCGCCGTGCTTCACGTATACGTTCATAAATCAAAATATTGGCGTCAACCGAAACGCCGATTATCAGGACAAGACCGGCAAATCCGGCAAGCGTTAGCGGAGTGCCGATAATGCTCAAGACTGCAACCAGCATCATCAAATTGGCGGCCAGTGCGACATCTGCCGTCAATCCGAGTAAACCGTAGGACAAGATCATGAACACGGCGACAATGACAAGAGCTCCGAAAGCCGCGTGAAGACCGGCTTTAGCGTAGGCAGTGCCGAGATCGCCCCCTACAGTCCGTTCTTCAATGAAGGTCAGATCTGTCGGCAAAGGACCTGTTGTGAGAACCGTTTCGAGATTGTGAGCAACGTCATCCGGCAATGGGCCCACACGAATATAACCATCGTTGATAGGGACAGGAAATCTCATAGCGGCCAGAACTTCATTGTCGAAAACAATGATGAGGCGCTTATCAGGATTTTTTCCGGTAAATCCGGAAAGCTTCTGCTCCCCTTCACTATCCAGTGCAACAGTCAGCAATGACCCGTTTTTGTTTTTTTCCGCATAAGCACCGGCAATGTTGTCATTGGTGAGAAATGGCGGCTCTTTCAACAAATAGCTTACCGGCGGATCATCCATCGAATAGGTAACGATCGTCCCTTCGGGACGAGCGATTTTACCCATAACAACTTCATTGACCGGAACAGATGTATCTTCTTCATAAAGCGAAAAACGGGCAGTAACGCTGACTATATCTTTGAGAAGTTGGACATCGAAGAGACCTGGAACTTCAATGCGGATTTTATCCCTGCTTTGCTTGGCAATGGAATAGTCTTTGAAACCGGCAGCCCCTATATCAAGCCGCCTTTTCATGACATCTATCGTAGCGTCACGTTTATCAAGTTCATTCTTTGGTAATTGAACCACAAGGCGTGAACCACCTTGTAAATCGACACCCATCGGCAAATGAAGCGTAGAATAAAATTTTGGCAGGTAGTCAAGAACAGTGCGAGGCAAAATATTTGGTAATGCGACAACAACACCAAGCAGCACGATCACCCAGATCAGAAGCCGTTTCCAGCGAGGAAAATAAAGCATAAGCAGGCTCCCGAATTTACCTCGAAATTTACTTCCTTGAAAACTGAAATCACCACCCGATCATAACGCTTCTACCCGAAAACGTAACACAAGCGCGCGGCCACCTTTTTTAAAAAGATTTAACCGCCAGTTTCCAGAGGAATGCCAACAATGATTGCATTCCCGAGAATCAACGATTCCCGTTTAACGGGAATCATCTTTAGCAAACTTGAAAAAAACGTCAAATAGCCGTTTTAACTTTACTCACGCTCCGGTCTTTTCGTGACTTTCCGAAGTATCGGTATTTTTTTGAGCTCCGGATGTGTCAGCCTCGTTGGCGTTCTGGTCTGCCTGTTCGTCTTCGGTTTTTTCTTCAGTCTGGACATTGTCCTGACGGCCTGCATCGGTAAGCTGTTTTTTACCCTTTTTCGCTTTCAAAGCCGGTTTTTGCTTTGGCTCGGATACAGGCTCACCCTTGACTTCGACAGTCAGAATTTTTGACCGCAAGACACGAACACGCGTATTTTCAGCAATTTCCACCTCTAACTCGCCTGTGGCATCGCCGATGACTTTTGTAACGCGACCGATAAGACCACCTTCAGTCACCACTGTATCACCACGACGGATAGCATTAAGCATTTCCTGACGCTTTTTCATCTGGTTACGTTGTGGCCGGATAATGAGAAAATACATGATGACGAATATCAGAATAAAAGGTGCAAACGTCATCAAAGTTGACACTTCCCCCGTCGAACCACCAGCGGCCTGTGCATAAGCGTTGGTAATAAACATTAACTATCTCCTAGCTTTGGTAGCGGGCATCACCCGTTTTGGACATATCCGTTTTGGACATATTCGTTCAATCGATAAGTCGAACTTCACGATTTACATGGTCGAAGCTCGATCAACCGCTTCAAGCGGTCACCATTCAATCCTAGGCATTAAAGCTTTGCCCTTGATAACGCAACCGACAAAGCTTTCAAGAAGAAAAATTTTGGTTTTATTCTCACACGTGATAATGACATACGTAAAACAATTGGCGGAAGATTCAAATGACTGATGAAACATTAAACCGTAAACTCGATCAATTGATTGCAATATTGTCGCGCATGGCACCGCCTGAAGTTACTCCCCTTGATATGGATCAATGCGACTGCTTCGTCTGGAATCCTGAAAAATTGACGCTCAATCCGGTCAAACATGTAAACAGGGTCGATATTGATCTTATCAAAGGCGTCGATCAGGCACGTGATGCGCTCATTGAAAATACGCGCCAATTTGCCAACGGCTTGCCCGCTAACAATGTTCTTCTTTGGGGCGCGCGTGGCATGGGAAAATCTTCACTGGTAAAATCCGTTCAGGCAAAAATTAACCAGCAAAATAAAGACAAACGTCCCCTAAAACTGATTGAAATCCATCGCGAGGATATAGGAACACTTCCCGTATTGTTAAGTGAACTCAGAAAAACACCTTATAGATCCATTATTTTTTGTGATGATCTGTCGTTCGATCAGGACGACACCTCTTACAAGTCGCTCAAAGCCGCTCTCGATGGCGGTGTTGAAGGGCGTCCGGAAAATGTCCTTTTTTATGCAACCTCGAACCGTCGTCATTTGATGCCGCGCGAAATGATCGACAATGAATCGTCGACGGCTGTCAATCCATCGGAAGCGATTGAAGAAAAAGTCTCGCTTTCGGACCGATTCGGTTTATGGCTCGGTTTTCATAAATGCGCACAAGATGAATATCTTGATATGATTGACGGATATGTCCGTCATTACGGGCTTGATGAACCACTGGATAAAGTCCACCACGACGCACTTGAATGGGCAACAACGCGTGGAAACCGTTCGGGGCGTGTCGCATGGCAATTTATTCTCGCCCTTGCCGGTCGTTTAGGCAAGAAACTCGATTGAAAACATCATAATGGAAATCACAAAAAAGCCGGTTCAAAACCGGCTTTTTAAGTAACTTCATTTATAGCATGTTTGCCTTGATCGTCTTATCAGTTTTCCAGATATTTGATCGGGTTAACAGGACTTGAGTTCTTGCGCACTTCAAAGTGGACACGCGGTGTCGATGCATTGCCCGACATACCCGATTTTGCGATTTCATCACCACGGCGAACTTTTTGACCTCTTTGGACCAGAATCTTGCTGTTATGTCCGTAAACAGTCACAATATTGTTTTCGTGGCGGATAAGCACTGTATTGCCGAATTCTTTCAGGCCGTCACCGGCATAAATAACAACGCCGTTTTCTGCTGCCTTAACCGATGAACCTTCCGGCGCCATAATATCAATACCGTCATTCGTACTGGAGCCATCTTTCTGACCGAAGCTTGACAGAATGCGCCCTTGTGCCGGCCAACGCATTTTTGAAATGCCCGTTGCTTGCGGTGCGACAACGGCTACATTTTCAGCCTGATTGATTGTTGTATCGCTGCTTTTGGCAACGGCCGGTTCTGCTGCCGGTTTTGCCGTTTCATTTTGTGCGGTCTTTGTCGGCTCGGTTGCTGCCGGAGCGGGTGTCTGCGGGGTTGCAGCGGCTGTTTTTGCAGGCGTTGTCTGTTTTGTTTCAGGAAGAGCGGCCGGTGTCGCTGTTTTTGTGTTTGCTGAAGCCACTTCGGTGTTATGACCACCCGGAACAATCAAGGATTGGCCGACCCGTATAGCTCCATTGCTCAAGCCGTTTGCGCTTTTGAGTGATTCGACGCTTACGCCGGTTTTGCGGGAAACACTATAAAGAGTGTCACCACTCTGAACGATATAGCTGCCATTTTTCTTCGCTGTTGCTGCCGAACCGGACGATGAAGATGAAGGCATTTCTCCAAGGTTATGCGGCGGTGTGCCCATGACCTGACCTGCAGATGCTACCTGGGTGGGTTGGGAAGCTGACGCGCTATAGGTTGGTTGCGATTGCGACTGGGCGGCCTGATAGGACGGTTGGCCGGCAACCGGCGGTAGTTCGCTACTTTGAATAGAACCCGTCGTTTGCGGCATTTGCTGATAACCGGCCTGTTTATTGATCGCCTGTTGTTGATTGGCGGTTGCGCCAGTGTAAAAACTATCCGTAAAACGTTGGGTACCGGAACTGCATCCCGTGGCAAAACCAGCTAGGATGAACAATGCCGCTGTTTGAAGATAGCGGTGCGAAGCTTTACTCATTATTGTCAAACGCATGTTTTTTGTCCATTTACCCGATACTCAACTAAGCGCATTAAATCGTGTTAATGTTACTTGACGGTTAAAATTTCTGTTAAGGTTAAAAAAAATTATTGCCGACAAAAGCTTGGCTTACGGTTCCCGACAGGTTTTTAACCGTTACAAAATATATATCATTTTCATGCATTTGACAAAAAACGGGGTTTGTCCATTAACTTCCGACAAAGCCGCCCGACTTTACGGTGCCATTATTTCCAACCCGTTCGCGTTTTTTGATGTGGTTTATAAAATTGCCGCGATCCCTTCAATAAAAGGTTGATAGCGCACACGAAACATATCCATCCGCTCGAACCGGCTACCGGTTTTGCGATACCTCACGACCATCTGTTCGCCCTCGTCCGGTCCGATTGCTTCTATCAGAATTCCGTTTGCTGCCAACAAATCCAGAAATTCTTGTGGCTCTCTATTTCGCGAAGGCCAAACCAGAATCCTGTCATAAGGGCCTGAGCCCGACAATGCACGGCTACCGTCCATTTGCCGTAAAACGATGTTATCTATTTCAAGTGCGTGAAATCTTTGGCGAGCGATGTCGCACAAAGTTTTATAGCGTTCGACTGTTGTAACACGGCCGGCAAGTCTCGCCAATAATGCTGCGGTAAAACCCGAACCGGTTCCGATCTCCAGCACACGGTGTTTCTTTTCCAATGCCAAAGCCGATATAATATATAATTGTTCTTCAAGCCGTTCGATATATTCACCGCATTCAATCGGAATGACTTTGTTCTCATAAGCACTTTCAATAAATGGTGCCGATACAAAGCCGCGTCTCGATGTTCGCTCCAGAGCTGCAAACAACGCCATATCATCAAGCCCTCTGCCCCGCATTTTGAGGACAAGATTTATCAATTCCTCCCGCTCTGACAAGGGCGAAGCAGCTTCCATTCGTCACGCACTCCCAAGTGCTTTTTCCAATGAGTGAAGAAAATCATGGGCTGTCAGGTCAAGTTTCATAGGCGTGACAGAAATGGCCTTGTCTTGCAGGACATCAATGTCTGTCTTTTCTTTGTTCTCGCCCTTTCCCCTGCTGAAATACATCCAGTAATAGGGCAAGCCGCGGCCGTCTGCACGCTTGTCAATCAGAATCTTGTGCCCGCGATGACCGAGCGGAGCAACGGACAAACCGGTAACTTCACGAGCTTCACAAGCAGGGAAATTCACATTCAAAAGAACACCTTCGGGAAGCGGAATTTTTACGAGCTTTTTCAAAATATCGGGCGCAAGAGACGATACTGTATTCCAAGGTATATTGTCGCGGTTCGTTTCATGCAAAAATTCTTGCGAAAGGGCAATCGAGCGGATTCCCTGCATCATCCCCTCTACTGCACCCGAAACAGTGCCCGAATAGCTCACATCGTCAGCCAGATTGCCGCCGGCATTAACACCCGAAAGTACAAGATCGGGTGCTTCCGGCATAATATGCTTGACGGCCATAATGACACAATCGGTCGGCGTACCTTTCAAAGCATAATGTTTTTCATCAATCTGACGCAAACGTAAAGGATCGGAAATTGTCAAAGAATGCGATACACCACTTTGGTCTTCTTCCGGAGCAACAACCCAGACATCATCCGAAAGTTTACGGGCTATCTGTTCGAGAACTTTCAACCCTTCCGCATGGATACCATCATCATTGGTTAGCAAAATACGCATATTGAAGTTCCTTGAAAAAATTAAGCTTCAATCCGTTCCAATCCGCCCATATAGGGGCGCAGAACTTCCGGAATAACCACCGAGCCATCTTTTTGCTGATAATTTTCCATGACTGCAATGAGACAACGGCCGACCGCAACGCCCGAACCGTTCAAAGTGTGAACGAAGCGAGGCGATTTTTCGCCTTCTTTGCGGTAACGCGCGTTCATGCGCCGTGCCTGAAAGTCGCCGCATACAGAACAACTCGATATTTCGCGATAGGTATTTTGCCCTGGCAACCACACTTCAAGGTCATATGTTTTACGGGAACTAAATCCCATATCGCCTGTACACAAAGTAATTGTGCGGAATGGAAGCCCCAGCCGTTTCAAAATGTCTTCGGCACAGCCGGTCATGCGTTCCAACTCATCCAACGAGCTGTCTTCGTCGGTAATAGACACCATTTCGACTTTCCAGAACTGGTGTTGGCGCAGCATTCCGCGTGTGTCACGACCGGCAGCACCGGCTTCCGAACGGAAGCATGGTGTTAACGCAGTGACACGAATTGGAAGCTTTTTTGCATCCAGAATATCGCCTGCAACGAGATTTGTCAG
This sequence comes from Bartonella sp. B10834G3, assembly GCF_016102505.1. Classification (NCBI taxonomy): domain Bacteria; kingdom Pseudomonadati; phylum Pseudomonadota; class Alphaproteobacteria; order Hyphomicrobiales; family Bartonellaceae; genus Bartonella; species Bartonella sp. B10834G3. The sequence continues at coordinate 92,047 of NZ_JACFOM010000002.1, read as the reverse complement.
AGGCACTTCTGCTGTGGGGATAAGCCAACGGCCGTCGGTTGTCTCGAACAGGTCTTCGGCAAATTTTGGCAGTTGGGCAGTACCGAAAAGTGCGCTGTCACGAACCAGTACCGGAACTGAAACTTCACGATAACCGTGTTCCAGAGTGTGGACATCAATCATGAATTGGCCGAGTGCCCTTTCAAGACGGGCGAGTTGTCCCGACAAGACTGTGAAACGCGCGCCGGAAAGTTTGACTGCACGATCAAAATCCATTTGACCAAGTTTTTCACCGATTTCAAAATGCTGTTTCGGCTCGAACGGGAACGACGGTGGTGTTCCCACCTTATAGCGTTCCACATTATCCTTTTCGTCGCGCCCTACGGGAACATCGTCAAGTGGAATATTGGGAATACGCGAAAGGGCATCATCAAGGGCTGCTGTCAGATCTTTCCCTTTTGTCTCTGCTGTTGAAAGGAATGTTTTGAGTTCCGCCACTTCCGACTTCAAAGCTTCGGCCCGTTCAGTATCACCGGAAGCCATAGCCTGCGCAATTTCTTTGGATGCGGCGTTACGTCTTTCCTGGGCAACCTGCACATGTGAAACGTGGTTACGCCGTTCAAGATCAAGCGCTATCAATTTCTCTGCCTGTGGTTCGGCATTGCGTTTTGCCAAAGCTTCGTCGAGTTTTTGCGGATTTTCGCGAATCCATTTGATATCAAGCATCAAGATATTCCTGTATAAAATTTTTGAATTCTATTTCTGTTCTTAAACCACAATGGACTAATCAGGAAGCCTTGTTCTTTTCTTTTGCTTCTTTCTTTTCGATCCAACGTGAAACAATTATAGAAACTTCATAAAGCAAAATTGTAGGAAGTGCGACGCCAAACATTGTAAAGAAATCGGAAGGTGTCACCATTGCCGCAACAACAACAGCAATCAGAATTGCCCATTTCCGTTTGGAAACCAGCATTTTCGACGTAATAAGCCCGGCTTTTGTCAACAGGCTGGTAACAAGAGGAAGCTGGAAGATAAGCCCGAATATAAGAATGAAAGACTGCATGAAGCTCAGATAATCGGAAATACGTGCAATAAATTCAACTTTCAAATGAGAATCAGGCAACAATTGCTGTGAAAGCGAAAACCACAACATCATGGGCGCGAGCACGCAATAGACGAATGCCCCACCCAAAAGAAATAAAATTGGTGCACTGATGAGAAACGGCAAAAAAGCCCGCCTCTCATTGCGATAGAGCCCCGGTGCGATAAAGCTGTATAGCTGGAACGCAAGATAAGGAAATGACAAAATGACACCGCCAAAAGCTGCAAGCTTCATTTTTGTCAGAAATGTTTCCCAGACCTGTGTCGATTGCAACCGGATACTATCAGGATTGCCACCCGAAATTTTCATTGCCCATTGATAGGGCCATAACAAAAAGTTCAGTATATAATCCTTGACGAAAAAGCAGATGATGAACGCAATGGCAAACGCGATCAAAGACACAATAATGCGTTGTCGCAACTCGATCAAATGATCCAGTAGCGGCGCCGAACTCGCTTCGACTTCGTCTTCATCCTCATGCACGATGATTTTTCCTATTTTATTCAAACACCGATAGTGGTTTTCTTTTTGGTTTCAGAAACCGCCCCTTTTACACTCTTCTGTTTGCGTGAAGGAGCGTCTGCCACCCGAGTTTCAACACCTTTTTTTGACGCGGACTGTTTTGAAGAAGCGGCTCTATTGGTCTTAGTCGCAGCTTTCGACTTGGTAGAAGAACTACTTTTCGCCGCTATCTTTTCTTTTGTTGCTTTTCTGGCCGGTTGTTTTGTTTTTTCAGCTTCATCCGAGCTTTGCGGCGACGCATTTTCCGCTCTCGCTACAGTGTCGCCACCGGCCGATGCCATTGGAACTTCGGCCGACTGGAATTTTTCGTCATCGACAATTCTTACCGAACTTGTGGCAGAACTTCCCGCTATTTGCCCTTGAGGCGCGCCATTTTTTGCATTAACCGGTTTTTCTTCGCCAGCATCTTCCGTTGACGACGCACCCGATTTGGATGTGTCATCATTTTCTTGAACATCTATGCTTGCTTTGACGTCTTTTGCTACGTCACGGATAGGATCGAATATTTCTGTGAGTTTTTTGCGCGGATCAAGATCTTTCACATCCGAAAGTGTTTTTTGCAAATCATCGAGTTCGGCTTCACGCATCGCCTCATCAAATTGACGCCGGAACTCGTTGGCTGTCGAGCGCATACGCGCCGTCGCCTTACCGATCGCTTTCAACATTTTCGGCAAGTCTTTCGGGCCGACCACAACAATCAGCACGATAAGGATGACAATAAATTCCGGTCCATCAATTCCGAACATTATTCAAAGACCCTTTCCCATAAGAAAGGCTTTCTCAAGAAAAGCTCCGTCAACAAGAAAACTTTACGACTTCGTCGTTTTACGTTGCGTTGTTTTAGCTTTCGATTTGGTTGAACGGGATGCGGTTTTCGCTGCCGCCGGTTTACGTGTACTCGCTACACGTTTGGCCGGTTGAACTGTCTCTTCCGGTTGAACATCAATAGTTTTGATTTCCGGCCGCTCCGCCGGTTGCTGAGTTTCAACCTCGTCATCGTCATCTTTCAGACCTTTTTTGAAACTCTTGATACCTTTGGCAAAATCGCCCATGAATTCAGAAATTTTACCACGACCGAATAGGACAAGAATCATGAGTAGGATCACTATGAGGTGAACAGGTGAAAAGAAATTTCCCATTATGTACTCTCTTCAATGCTGGAACTGTCTTAATGTGTACTTTTAGACACTTTTTTCAAGTCTTTTAAACACAACCACGTGTATTTACATTTTTTATTCCCAAACAAGGTGATTTTAAGATTTTTCTTCCCGATCAAGTGGACTTAAAAGTCCTAATTGTTCCAAATTGACATCTTCAAGCGGTTCTTCTTCATCGGTCAGAATATCAGGATCGGCGGTTGGTGATGGCATACGGAAACTTGCCGGTAATCTTGACGATAGAAGACCTGCACCTTTCAGCTCTTCCATCCCCGGTAAATCGGAAATTTCCGGCAGGCTGAATTCATCGAGAAAAGCAAGGGTCGTTCCGTAAGTGACGGGTCGCCCCGGAACGCGCCTCCTTCCACGAATTTTCACCCAACCTGCTTCCATCAGCACATCCAACGTACCTTTCGATGTTTCAACGCCTCTGACGTCTTCTAGTTCCGCACGTGTTATCGGTTGGTGATAGGCAATAATTGCCAGCACTTCCAAAGCGGCACGAGAAAGCTTCCTCGGACGTTCTTCTTGTCTGTTCAGAAGAAAAGCAAGATCGGGTGCTGTACGGAAAGCATAGGCATTACCTACTTTGACGAGATTGACACCGCGTTTTTTGTAATCCTGTGTAAGCACATCCATAATGGCAGCAATATTTGCGCCCTTAGGGAGCCGCTCTTCCAGAGCGCGGTCGGTTACCGGCTCGCTCGACGCGAAAACAATCGCTTCGGCCATGCGGACAAGTTCGGGCGTAATGTCAAGTTCGCCATTCTGGTTTTTTTCTGCTGTGTTTTGTTCAGCCATTTCACTTGGTTCCCTGCTCTGCCCGATCGCCGTTCACCGTTTTTTGCTCGCCTTCCGTTTTTTTGTGCGCCCGAAGATAAATCGGAGCAAATGGTGCTGCCTGACGAATATCAAGCTGCTTTTCTCTCACCATTTCAAGGCTTGCCGCAAAAGTGCTCGCTAAAGCGGTGCGACGTTCCTGCGCTGTCGGAATAAAGGCAAAAAGGAATTTGTCCAAGGCCTGCCAGTCCTTTGCTTCGCCCATCAACCGCACCAATATTGCACGCGCGGCCTTTAGCGACCAGACCTCCCGCTTTCCCACTTCGACGCGCTTCACTGCCTGCCTTTGGCGCAAACCGGCATAAGCCATCAACAAATCATAAAGCGATACGTCATAAAGGTGCTTTTTTTCCACAACGACCATTTCCGGATTGGCACGCTTGAAAACATCACGTCCCAAACGGTTACGGTTTACAAGCTGGCCTGCCGCTTCGCGCATGGCTTCAAGCCTCTGCAAACGGAATTGCAACAATCCGGCAAGCTCTTCGCCACTTTCACCTTCATCATCCGATCTCTGTGGAACCAGAAGGCGGGATTTAAGGTAAGCAAGCCAGGCCGCCATCACCAGATAATCGGCTGCAAGATCCAACCTCAATTCATGCGCTGTTTTAACAAAATCAAGATATTGCTGCACAAGTTCGACAATTGATATATGTGCCAAATCGACTTTCTGGTTACGTGCCAATTGTAACAATAAATCAAGCGGACCTTCAAACCCCTGAACATCGATCACCAGTGTCGGTTCACTGACGCCATGTTCTTCTTCCTGTTCCCAAATCGGTTCCATTGCCCTCTGGGCAGGATGTCCGGTGTTCTTTCTCCCGCTCGACGGCGATTTTTTATCGTTTGGTGCCAAATCTTATATCCGTTATTTGAACATCAAGAGACTGTGAAATTCTTCCCGCAAGGCCTTTTCATCGGCATTGTCAGGCTGGGAAACCCAATTCGTCGCCGCTTGCGCACGCGCAGCCGATTTGCCTTCAAGCCAAGGTGTTGCAGCAGCAATTTTCTCCATTTCCTCTTTCTCGCCATTGCAGTGCAAAACCAAATCACATCCCGCGGCAAAAGCTTCTTTTGCCAAATCACCCAAGTCGCCAGAAAGCGCTTTCATCGACAAGTCATCTGTCATCAACAAGCCGTCAAAGTCGATCTCGTTGCGGATAATGCTACCCACTATCTTTTTCGACAAAGTCGCCGGTTTTTCCGGATCGACACTTTCATAAACAACATGCGCAGTCATTGCCACCGGCAGATCGGATAATGCCTCGAACGGAGCAAAATCGGTGAGCCGCAAAGTCTCTAACGGAGCATCGACACGTGCAAGGCTTTTATGGGTATCACATAATGCACGACCGTGACCCGGAATATGCTTCATGACCGGCAAAACACCGCCTGCTTTCAAGCCTTTGGCTGCTGCACGTCCCAAAGCTATCACAGTTTCACAATCGTTGCCATAAGCACGGTTCCCGATAATATTGTCCGCTCCTGCAATCGGAACATCGAGAACCGGCAGACAATCTGCATTTATTCCCAACCGCTGCAAATCGAATGCGTGAAGACGTGACATGATAAAGCTTGCGCGCACCCCTTTGGCTTTATCCTTTTTATAGAGTTCACCCAAAGTCGCTGCCGTTGGATAATCGGGTGCAAGAGGTGCACGCAACCGTTGAACACGTCCACCTTCCTGATCGATAAAAATAAAAGCATCATCGCGACCGCAAGCCGAGCGAAGCAATGCAGTCAATTGTTTGATTTCGTCGGCCGAGCCGATATTTCTTGCAAAAAGAATGAAAGCCCAAGGCCGGTTTTCAGCGATAAAATCCTTTTCGTCATTTGTCAGTGAAAGGCCGGACACACCAACAATCATAGCTTTCATTTTTTGCATCTTTTACTTGTCTCGCCGTCCCCGGCGCCTTTCCATATTTTCTTATATTCGTTTTATAAGATCTTCGGGTAAATACAGTTCATTTTACTAATGTCGCGTTTTTTCGGAATTTTCCAGTTTTTTCAACCACACTTTTATGTCGTGAACGGCAAGCCCGCCATTGGGAGCCGGTGAATCTGCTCCGGTCAAAACATTTATCCCTTCCCCCCGAACAAAACTGGAATTGGCAAACAATCCTTGCGAGATAACAACCCGCCTTTTCAGGCCTTCAAACAATTTCGCATGAAGAGCCACACTGCCACGGTGATTGCCTATCTCGACAAGATCGCCATCCGCAATTTCATAAATTGCCGCATCGTCGGGATGAATCATGAGCGTCGGGCGAATTTCTTTCAATAAAGATGTCGGCGATTCCGAAAATGTCGAATTCAGAAAATTATGTGCAGGCGAGGTAACAAGCTTGAACGGATGTTCTTCATCGGCTTTTTCGATAACATCCCACTGGTCGGGAAAATCCGGCATTTCATCATAAGGTCCTTGATAGCCCATTGTGTCAGGGGGAGTATCCGGAGCTTTATAACCCGTCCATCGGGCCTTGAAACGGAATTTCTTGTCAGGCCATGCAAAACCGTTCAGGAAATGTGCCCGTTCAAAAGGCGGCTGAACGTCAAGCCAGCGCTTTTTCTTGAGTTCGTCATAAGTGCCGCGGTGTGACGCTCTCAGCATATTATCGATAAGTTCAATGGCTGTCTTGTCAAATCCCGCCATATGACCGAAACCGAGTCGCTTTGCCAATTCGTTTATAACATAAAGATTGGGTTTCGGTCCGAGCGGCGGTTCAATCAATTTCGGCCCCAAGAGAATATGCTGTTGGCCACCTGCCCGATAAATATCATCATGTTCGAGAAACATCGTTGCAGGCAACACGACATCGGCCATTTTTGCTGTATCTGTCATAAATTGCTCATGAACCACTGTAAAAAGGTCTTCGCGTGCCAAGCCTTTGCGGATCAACCTTTGTTCGGGTGCAACATTTGCCGGATTGGTGTTCTGGATAAACAACACAGTTACAGGCGGGCCACCATAAAGCGTTTCTTGATCGCCAAGCAGAATTCTGCCGATTTTGGATTGATCCAGCGAACGTATTTTCGGGTCAAAGAAAGCCGTTCCTTCAACTTCATTCTTGTTAAGGGCAAATATCGACGCATTGGAAAAAAATGCACCGCCACCTTCATATTGCCACGCTCCCGTAACAGCGGGCACAGAAAGCGCTGCGTGCATTGCAACCGCACCGTTACGTTGTCTGGTAAAACCATATCCGAGCCGGAAGAATGTGCGTTTGGTAGTGCCGACCCAATGGGCAAAGGTTTCGATCTCTTCAACAGACAGGCCGGTAATTTCGGCTGCCCATTGTGGCGTTTTTGTTTTCAAGTGGCGCTCGAACCCGTGCGGATCATCGCTATAGAGTTCCAGATAGTTCCAATCGGCAAAACCATCCCGGAACAATATATGCATGACGGCACAGGCCAAAGCAGCATCGGTTCCCGGCCTTACAATCAGGCCGAGATCGGCCTGACGAACGGTCGCACTCTCGAAAACATCAATCGCAACAATGCGCGCATGGTGGTCTTTACGCGCTTTAGTGACATGGGTCATCACATTGACCTGCGTACTTGCCGCATTGGTCCCCCAGATCACCACAAGATCGGATTTTTCCATTTCGCGCGGGTCGACACCGGCTATTCGGCCGGTGCCTGCAAAATAGCCGGTTGCCGCCGTATTGGTACAAAATGTCGAAAATTGCCCCGAATATTTTCCAGCGTGGCGCAAACGATTGATTGAATCGCGCTGCACCAATCCCATGGTTCCGGCAAAGAAATAAGGCCATATCGTGGTTGAATCATATTTGCTCTCTGCCTTTTGGAAGCGTTCGGCTATGAGGTCGAGTGCATCAGACCATGAGACTTCCTGCCAATTGCCCTCGCCTTTTGGACCTTTTCTGACAAGCGGCTTCAACAATCGTTCCGGATTGTGTACACGCTCGCTATAACGGGCGACTTTTGCACAGATAACACCTGCCGTATAACTATTTTCCTTTGCCCCCCGAATTCTGCCTATTTTTGTCGGAGACAACAATTCCACATCAAGTGCACAAGTTGAAGGACAGTCGTGGGGACAGGCTGTATGGCCAATTTCTACGTTGCTCATGGCAATTCCGACTCAAATCAGTAAAGACGGATTTATTTACCAATTTTACTATTTTCAGGCTAGTCGCACAGCAATAACGCCAAGAACAATTATCAGCGAGGCGACAAAGCGCAAAAAGCTGACACGTTCACGCAATACAAAATACGACAGAATAACAGCAAAAACGATTGCGCTTTCGCGCACGGCGGCCACAAGTGCCACCGGTAACTTTGTCATTGCCCACAATGCAAGGCCATAGGATCCGAGCGACAAAAAACCGCCAATAAGCCCGATAAACCAATATTTTCTAAAGCTGGACAAAAAATGCTGACGTTTCTTGCGTTTTGATAGGTCATATACGACTTTCGTCCCGCCGATCCAAAAAAATAACCACAAGATATAAGAAACGGGCGCCCCTGATAATCTGATACCGATCCCGTCAAGGAGAGTATACAGAGCTATAAAAGCAGCCGTCAGCAAAGAAAGCGGAATGATAGAAGGTTCAATCCTATCGCTGCGTCTTACTGCTTCAAAAGCCAAAGTCAGCACTCCCGACGAGATAAGAATAACGCCGCACCACGCCACCAAAGACAGTTGTTCACCGAGAACCGGCCCGCTGACTATCGCAACGAGAAGCGGTGCGACACCACGCATGACCGGATAGGATTGGCTGACATCGCCTTTTTGATAAATGACCCCGACAAGCACCATATATATGATCTGCACAAAGACAGAAACCAGCAAAAACGGCAGGCTCGCAAGTGACGGTAAGGATTGGAAAGGAATTCCTGCAAGCGCAAGAAGAGAAGAGCCGGCCATGAAAACCGTAATATTGGCTTTTGCCTCACCGGTTAACTTCAGAAGGATGCTCCATAGCGCATGCATCAATGCCGCCAAAAGCACAAGTGACACCATCAAGCCCGACATCCCGCATACTTCCCGCTCGACAAAACAACAAAAAGCAAATCTATAAAAACAACAAAATTATATGAAATTAAAAAAATCAGATTTTATAGGCTCTATCAAATCACGTTAATTTTGTGTTAAAAGCTTCCCGCACAAAAATTGATTTGCAGAGAAGAGTCGATATGCATTTTCTTTTATCTGCTCGTCAAACCTTATCGAAGGATATTTGCTTTTTCCAATCATGGCAGACCAAAATCGACCTACAGTCGTACGGTTTGTCGGGGCTATCGAGATCTTTAAAATGAACAGACGCTTTTTCCTTCTTTCAGCACCGCTTTTTCTCGCCGGTTGTACTTTTCGCCACCCTTTACCCAAAATGGTTCCTATTGATACCGGCGAGCCGGTAACGACAACGACCTATGTTATAAGGCGGCACAAGGCAAAACCGAAGGTTACGCAAAAGAAGAAGGTCAGTTACGGCGAATACCCGTTAAACGAAAAATACGCATCCATGTATGCCGCCACAACCGATAACGGTTTTCCGGTGAATGCTGTTGATACAAGGAGGATCAATCCGGAATATCTGCGTCAGGAAGTTGCATTCCATATGCCCTATAAGCCGGGAACTATTGTTGTCGATCCAACCAACTTCTTTTGTTATTTTGTGCTTTCCGAAGGACGCGCCATGCGTTACGGCGTCGGTGTTGCGCGGTCGGCCGCGGCCGATTTTCAGGGAGAAGCAACAATCGGCCGCAAAGCGGTGTGGCCAACATGGCACCCGACTGCAAGCATGATGCAAAAGCAGCCGCAAAGATACGGCCATCTGTCGGATGGCATGAAAGGCGGTCCCGGAAATCCGCTGGGTGCCCGCGCTCTTTATCTTTATAGAGGTGGTACCGATACACTTTTCCGTTTACATGGAACAGTCGAACCCTGGTCAATCGGCAAGCGGGTATCCTCAGGCTGTATACGTTTCCTCAATCAGGATATTATCGACCTTTATAGCCGCGTACCGGTGGGAACCCGCGCTGTCGTTTTGCCGCATAAAATCGGCCTCGGCTAATGTGAGGAACGGTTAGAACAAAACAATGAATTATCGCCATATTTATCATGCAGGCAATTTTGCCGATGTGTTCAAACATATCATTATCGCCCGCATCATCGAATATCTTAAAAAGAAAGACCATGCGTTCCGTGTGATTGATACACATGCAGGCATCGGCATTTATGATCTTGCTTCGGATGAGGCACAAAAAACCGGTGAATGGATTGATGGCATCGGCCGCATTCTCGATCAAGCTGTGGCTCCGGATGTTGCATTACTCATCAAGCCCTGGCTTGATGTGGTCAACGAGCTTAATGATAAAAGCAGAAAATTCGGCCGTTATCCCGGTTCACCTTATATCGAACGAAAACTGTTGAGAAAACAGGACCGGCTAACAGCGATAGAGCTTCATGAAGCTGATTATAAAAAATTGGCGAATAATTTTGCCGGTGATTATCAGACCCGCGTCATCCATCTCGACGGATATCTTGCCCTTGGTGCCCATGTGCCGCCAAAGGAAAAGCGCGGACTTATCGTTGTTGACCCGCCATTTGAAAAAAACGACGAATTCGAGCGGCTTATCGAAGGTCTTGAAAAAGCGTATAAACGGTTTCCCGGCGGAATCTACGCACTTTGGTATCCGGTCAAACATTATAATGAACTCAATTGGTTTATGAACGAGTTGAGAAGCACTTCGATCCCGAAAATCTTGCGACTGGAGCTTAGAATTAAACAACGTTCCGAAATGCCCGGACTTGACGGGTGTGGTATGATTATTGTTAATCCGCCCTATGTGCTGCCCCATGAAATGGACAAGCTTAAACCATTTTTGCTTGATCGCCTTGGAGCAGACAAACATGCACAATTAATCAACGAATGGATAAATGGTGAAGCTGTTTGAACTTGACGGAATAGCGACAATGAAACATATTGCAGGAATAAATGGTCAACGTGGAATAATCATGCACAAGTCATCGTTCTTTAATGCAAGTTTTCGCAAAGTTTTGTCTCTCTCGGTTTTCGGGCTTGGCTTCTACGCCTGCGTGAATTCTGCAACAGCAGCCGACTTGGCAACATCGCTTGCTCCCCGTTCGCAAGCCTCTTCAGTCAACGATGCGGGCGTGTGTGGTTATAAACGCATTCTTTGGGAAGTCGGTTACAAATTCCGTCATGAGGTGCGTAACGTTCCGGGTCTGCCGCCCGTTCATATCGAACATGTTACAGATATAACAATGGGTCGCGGCGAAAATCCGGCTACAAAGCTCAATATTCCCCGCCAATTTTGCCGTGCAACAGCCATTATGAATGACGGGTCAAGCTATCCGCTTTATTATATGGTGGAATATGGTCAGGGTTTCACTGGTGTAAGTGGCTACAATGTCGAATTCTGTGTTGAAGGTTTCGACAAATGGCGAATTCAGGACGGTAACTGTCGGGCAGTCAAATAATAAAAGCCGGACACGCGCTGCCTTTCTTCTCTGTTCCCGTCTTGTGATTATACAAGTTTCATAACACGTTCTGACGACTTCGATCTGAAACGCCAGTTCTCGGCAAAGTTGCGCCTACCATTCTCCCGATCAAGAATCCTTCCGATCTATGGCGATGAAATCATTTCGGGCGAGCAGCATTTTACAAGTGTCCTGAACAGATTATCAGCAGCACGCACTGCTATTTCCGATCATCCGCTTATTGGCTGCGACCGTACATTTTAAAATATCGTCCCGAAAGCGGAATGTCGGGGCTTGCGAGCCAAAGCTTGAGCGGTTTATTCCGACTGTGGTCATGAATATCTCTCTCGTGTTGAAGATTTTACAACGAGATCTGCTATGATATAGGCCGTGTTATTTTTTCCCGAATAGACAAGATAAAAGTTGAACAGACAAATTCATATATCCGGCGAGGTTGAAAAGCCGGTATCACCAGCATCCCGCACATTGAACCCTAGTTCTGCCTGACAATGATTTTGTGGAGCCTGTTTAAAAAAATATTGCGTTTGGTGGAAAACGCCAGTGACGAAAATCAATTTCCGACAAACGGGCGCTTGAGTGACTGTGGTTCACTGCCAGATATTTTTCTCACAAATATACCCGCATTCATAAATTCAAAATTGCAATGTTATCGGGCAATATCACCACTTTTCATATCTGATGAATTAGTTCGTCAGCATCCGGTAAGTTTAGTGTTACAAATAGAGCCTTCATCTATGAACCGATGATAACACATAAAAGCGCACGTTTTTTGCTTCACCGCATGGGTGATTTGTTTTGTGATTTTACAAGCCTTGATTTCACCGAAAAATATCGCCATTTTGGATTGTAATGTTCCAAACTTGTTGCGAGCCTGGATATTACACAAAATTGTCAATGGAAACTGTTTGATTAAATGGAAAAGAGGCGTCCTGTTGTTCTGATTACAGGCGGTGCCAAACGTTTAGGCGCCGCAATGGCGCTTGATCTGGCTGCAAACGGTTTTGATCTCGCGATTCATTATAATGAAGCACGGCAGGAAGCCGATGCACTTCTGCCTAAATTGGAAGCTTCCGGAGCCAAAGCTTTATCTTTTCAATCCGATCTTTTGAAAACCCATGGCAGAGGTCTTGTCGAAACAGTAACGGAAAAAATGGGGCCGGTTGAAATTCTTGTCAACAATGCTTCGCTATTTCTCGATGATGGTATCGGCGCACTTGATATGAATGTTTGGGATAACCATTTTGCTATACATGTAAAAACGCCCGCTCTATTGGCCGACCGTATGTTTGTTTTATTACCGGAAAACCTCAAAGGTTTGATCGTCAATATTATTGACCAAAGGGTATTGAAGCTTAACCCCAACTTTTTGTCATACACTTTATCCAAGTCGACCTTATGGACATTGACGAAAACTCTGGCTCAAGCACTTGCACCGCGTGTTCGGGTCAATGCTATCGGTCCGGGACCGACGCTTAAAAGTTCGAGACAGGATGAAGACGATTTTGTACGACAAGCGCATTCTGTTTTGCTGGAACACGGGCCTGACTTGGCCGAATTTGGTGCAACAATACGTTATTTTTGGTGTCAAACATCAATAACCGGACAAATGATTGCATTGGATGGCGGGCAACATTTAATGTGGCAAACGCCCGATATTGCAGGACGAAATGAATAATTATGAACTCCCTGACCGAACAAAACACTGATGCCGCTAAAAATTGGGAAGCGAAATCAGGTGAAGATCAACATTCGCGCTCCGACGGCCCCGATATTATCTGGGATAAGGGTGGTTTCAAAAATGATGATCTGAAGCTCACCGGTGCACCGCTCATTCAGGAATTTGTCAAAAATCTGCCGAACAAGCCCGGAGTGTACCGGATGTTCGACAAGGATGGAAATGTCCTTTATGTCGGCAAAGCGCGGAATCTGAAAAAACGTGTGTCGAATTATGCGCGTGGACACGGACACAACAACCGCATCGCGCGCATGATAAGAGCCACCCATTATATGGAATTTGTGGTTACCAGTACAGAAACCGAAGCCCTTCTTCTGGAAGCCAATCTCATCAAGCGGTTGCGCCCGCGTTTTAATGTTCTGCTGCGCGATGATAAAAGCTTTCCCTATATTATCATTACGCGCGACACACGCGCTCCTGCTATCTATAAACATCGTGGTGCACGCTCTCGCAAAGGCGATTATTTTGGTCCCTTTGCGTCTGCCGGTGCTGTAACGCGAACAATCAATGCTATGCAAAGAGCGTTTTTGCTCAGAACATGCACCGACGCGGTCATGGAATCACGCACGCGACCCTGCCTGCTCTATCAGATTAAAAGATGTTCGGCTCCTTGTACTCACGAAATCAGTGACGCCGATTATATGAAACTTGTCGACGAGGCGGAAGCGTTTCTTTCGGGAAAAAGTCAGGCTATTCAAGACAATATGGCAAAAATCATGCGGGAAGCTGCCGATAAACTCGACTTTGAAAGAGCCGCGGTCTATCGCGACCGTTTGTCTGCCCTGTCCCATATTCAGGGACATCAGGAAATCAACCCGCAAACTGTCGACGAAGCAGATGTTTTCGCGATCGCCCAACAGGGCGGCATGACCTGCATTCAGGTGTTCTTCTTCAGAACCGGACAGAACTGGGGAAACCGTTCCTATTTTCCGAAAGCCGACCCTTCAATTTCTGCTCCCGAAGTGCTCGGCGCTTTTCTTGCCCAATTTTATGACGACAAGCCGGTACCGAAGCTTATTCTGCTTTCCGATCATGTCGACGAGGAAGAATTGCTTGCTACAGCCCTTTCCGAAAAAGCAGAGCGCAAAGTAACAATATCGGTGCCGCAAAGGGGTGAAAGAAAGTCACTGGTTGAACATGCCTTGACCAATGCACGCGAAGCTTTGGGACGTCGGCTTGCTGAAACTTCAACACAGGATAAACTGTTGCAAGGGGTTGCAGAGACTTTCGGACTTGAAAAAGTACCCCGCCGTATCGAAGTCTATGATAACTCGCATATTATGGGAACCAATGCGGTGGGCGGCATGATCGTTGCCGGACGCGAAGGTTTTATCAAGAATCAATATAGAAAATTCAATATCCGTTCGACCGATATTACACCGGGTGACGACTTCGGTATGATGAAGGAAGTTATCGACCGGCGGTTCAAAAGGCTTATCAAAGAGCATGGTATACCGGTACCCCAAGCCGATGATACTGCGGCCAATGACGACAGTTTTCCTGCATGGCCCGATATTATTCTGATTGATGGCGGCGAAGGCCAGATGACAGTGGTGCACGAGATGCTCAGAGAACTCGGCATTGACGATGTTGTCACGGCTATCGGTGTTGCAAAAGGTGTTGATCGCGAGGCAGGACGGGAACGGTTTTTTGTTTCCGGTCGCCCGCCTTTCATGTTACCACCGCGCGACCCTGTCCTATATTTTCTTGAGCGTTTGCGCGATGAAGCACACAGATTTGCCATCGGCACCCATCGCATAAAACGTAAAAAAGAAATGATGAAGAATCCGCTCGACGAAGTGGAAGGCATCGGGCCGGCACGCAAGCGGGCCCTGCTTGGCCATTTTGGAACTGCAAAAGCCGTTGCAGGCGCGGCGGTGGAAGATTTGATGAAAGTTGAAGGAATCTCGGCAGCAACAGCTCAACAAATTCACGATCATTTTAATGAAAGATAATGCTTGTTTTTGACGATTCTATCGCTAATTAATAGAGGTAACTTGATTCAATTGGTACGCTCTTCTCAAAAAGGGTATATTTGATTGCTTTTTTAAGTTCACCCGATCGGCCGCTTTGTTCGTTTTGTTTTCAAGCAGCCTCAAGACGTTAAAAGGATTGAATACGGCAGAATGAAAAATCATACTTTATCGTTGCCAAACATCCTTACCTATGCACGCATTGTTGCCGTACCGCTTGTTGTCTTGTGCTTTTTTGTGGAAGGCCGTCTGCAATCGACCGATACAGCACGCTGGTGGGCGGTTATCATATTTGTGGTCGCGTCTATTACAGATTTTTTCGACGGTTATCTTGCGCGCGTCTGGAAACAGACCTCGAATATCGGTCGTATGCTTGATCCGATTGCAGACAAACTTCTTGTTTCGGCTTGCCTTCTGTTGCTAGCCGCTGATGGTACAATTGCCGGTTGGGCGCTGTGGGCGGCAATCATCATTCTTTGCCGCGAAATTCTGGTTTCAGGATTACGTGAATATCTGGCATCACTCAAAGTCAGTGTTCCGGTTTCGCGATTGGCAAAATGGAAAACGACCGTGCAAATGTTTTCCATTGTTTTTCTGCTTGCCGGCCCTGCCGGTGACAAAGTTATTCCTTATGCCACCGAATTTGGCCTTGTCATGTTGTGGGTCGCCGCTATTCTTACACTATGGACGGGCTGGGATTATTTCCGCGCCGGTCTTAAACACGTGATTGATTGAAGGATACGCATGAAATTACAATATTTTGCATGGGTTCGCGAACGTATCGGTCGCGGAGAAGAAACTCTTGAATTACCGCAGAACGTGAAAACGGTAGATGATCTTCTCTCCTATCTCAAAACCCTTGGGGAAAACTATGCTTTCGCTCTGGAGAACCCGGAGCTTATACGCGTGGCTATTGATGAAGAACATGTCGATCACGATAGCCTCATTGGAAATTCGCATGAAATTGCCCTTTTTCCGCCGATGACAGGTGGTTGAAACATGAAAATTAAAATCTCTGTCCAGCCGCAAGATTTTGACATGGGTGCCGAAGTCGACAAAATCCGCAATCACTCTGCCTCGGTGGGTGGTATTGTGGCTTTTTGCGGTTTATGCCGAAGCGAAGGCGGGCGTCTTTCTGCTCTCGAAATCGAACATTATCCGGGAATGGCCGAGAAACGCATCAAACAGATTGTTGACGATGCCTCGACGCGCTGGTCACTGGAAGGCGTCACGGTTATCCACCGTTTCGGGACAATCAAGGTCGGGGAACAAATTGTTCTGGTTGTAACCGCCTCCCCTCACCGGCGGGAAGCGTTTGACGCGGCGAACTTCATTATGGACTTTTTGAAAACCGAAGCTCCGTTCTGGAAGAAAGAACATCTTCGTGACGGGACACCACAAAACTGGGTTGAAGCCAAAGCGACTGATGAACATACGAAGGTGAGATGGCAAAAAAAGTCCGGGCAATCGAAAAAATAATGCAAACCGAATCCTTTTAAAAGCGATGCTTATGACGCCATTGTCTTTTATCGGGGAATAGAGAAGTAAACAACGAACAAATATATCCGCAGGTTTTGGTGGATCACAGGTCATTGTGCCTTATTTTTTCCAGAAAAAGAGGCATACTTATGGGGTAGCGCGTTGACGTACTGTCGGCAGCTACAGTGGTTCAATCAAACGGGGGCATTGGCCATTGATATATCTGTGTTCAACAGGGGTAACATCAATTCATGAAACGACATATTCTGGCGGCTTTTACATTTGGCGCGACAGCGCTGGCAAGTGTTTCTCTCGTTGTTCTACCGGCGTTTATAATGAATACAGTTGTACCTACATATAGTGCTGCATCGGAAACATTAACCATTCATGGTGATGTCACCTATCTCCAGCGGATAGAACTTCCGCAACATGCCTATCTCGTTGTTCAACTCGTCGATGTTACCAATGCTGATGGCCCCTTCCCTATCGTTGCAGAAATCGCGCAACAGCCTAATGGTTCGGTTCCTATCGAATTTGATCTTCCGGTCGATCATGCCAATATTGCTCCACAACACAAATACGCGCTTCAGGCACGCATTGCCGTTGGCGATGTTTTATGGTTTGTAAGCGATGAAAGAAAGATGATTGTTCCCGAAGATAAAAACGCTCGTTATGAACTTGTATTGGGCATGGTCAATCAATCGACAACAACACCGAAACCTGTTTCAACGACAATTTCCGGACATGAATGGAAAGTCGAAGATATGTTCGGAACCGGCATTATCGACAATTCCCATCTGACTGTCGCCGTCGAGCCGAAAGCTGAAGATAAAAAGGCCGGTGACCATCCGAAATATCGTATAACCGGCAGTGGCGGCTGTAATCGTTATACAACCTCTGCTGTTATTGATGACGAGAGAGACATTATCTCGTTCGACCCGCCAGCTATGACTTTCATGGCCTGCGCAGAAGCGATTTCGCAACAGGAAAGCCGCTTCATTGAAATGCTTGCCAAAGCAAAATCCTACATGTTCGATGATCTGGGCCGACTTATTTTGAAAGATGAAAATGGCAATTATGTTGCCCGCCTTGTGCCGGATCTCTGACCTATCGAAAAACAGAAAGAAACTTTAACAAATACAAAATTTAGCAAATAACGGGAAACTCTGTCTTCCGGCCTTCAATGCCAACCGAATAAAAAGCCCGGTATCAGTTCCGGGCTTTATTATTACTCGAATTTTTTCAGTGACGTCATCATCAGCCGACAATTTCAGTGCCGGAAAACCAATAGGCAATTTCTTCTTTGGCTGTTGCGGGCGAATCGGAACCGTGAACCGAGTTTTCCCCGATCGACAAAGCGAATGTTTTGCGGATTGTCCCCTCGGCAGCATCTTTCGGATTGGTCGCACCCATGATTTCACGGTTTTTGGCAATGGCATTTTCGCCTTCAAGCACTTGGACAATTGTCGGGCCAGATGACATGAACTCTGTCAATTCGCCAAAAAACGGACGGTCTTTATGAACAGCATAAAAGCCTTCTGCTTCACGCAAACTCATCCACACACGTTTGGAAGCGACAACGCGCAAGCCTGCCTCCTCAAGCATCTTGGTGATGGCACCCGTAAGATTACGACGTGTTGCATCGGGTTTAATCATTGAAAAAGTGCGTTCTATAGCCATTTTGCCACCTTTATAAATATATTTTCAGTTGCGTCTCTATAACCGTATAACCGACATTTGCCAAGTAAAACCCTTTTCCCGTTAAGGCACAATTCGACAAATTATATGCATTATTTCGACTTGATAACGACCTTGAGCCTTTAACAAGTTTGTTAAACAATTATTGCAGCGATTTTTCTTGCCTTCGGTTCAAAACCCATGCAAAAGCCTTAGGTTATGTTGATATTGAACGATATTACAGTCCGCATCGCCGGGCGTCTCCTGATTGACCATTCCAGCGCCACGCTCCCTACGGGAACGAAAACCGGCTTTGTCGGCCATAATGGTGCAGGCAAGTCAACGCTTTTCCGTGTCATTATGGGTGATCTTGCGCCGGAAACAGGCGATGTTACCATCCCTAAAGATACCCGCATCGGACAGGTTGCACAGGAAGCTCCCGGAACTGATGATTCGCTCATTTCTATTGTCCTTGCGGCCGATAAAGAACGTACAGCATTGCTGAAGGAAGCCGAAACCGCAACCGACCCGATGCGAATTGCCGCAATTCATGCGCGTCTTGGTGACATCGGCGCGCATTCTGCCGAGGCCCGCGCCGCCAGCATTCTATCGGGATTGGGATTTGATGCGGATGCCCAGCAGAGACCGGCATCGTCCTTTTCCGGAGGATGGCGTATGCGCGTTGCACTTGCTGCGGTTCTTTTTTCCGAACCCGATTTGCTCCTGCTCGATGAGCCGACAAACTATCTTGATCTTGAAGGAACACTCTGGCTTATCGAATATATACGCCGTTACCCCTATTCGGTCATTATCATCAGTCACGATCGCGAATTGCTCAACAGTGCTACAAACTCTATTTTGCACCTTGAGAATAAAAAATTGACCCTCTGGCGTGGCAATTATGACCAATTTGAACGCCAGCACGCCGAAACAAAAGAACTGCAACTGAAGCAGGCGGCTAAACAGGAAGCCCATCGCAAGCATATGGAGGATTTTGTCCGGCGTTTTCGTGCCAAAGCAACCAAAGCAAGACAGGCACAATCGCGCTTGAAGGCTTTGGAAAAACTGAAACCTGTGAGCGTATGGCAAGATGAACACGTCCAGCCTTTTTCATTCCCTTCTGCTGAAAAGATAGCCGCCTCGCCGATTATAGCACTATCGAAAGTCGATGTCGGATATGAAGCGGGAAAACCGGTATTAAAAGGCCTTGACCTTAGAATAGATAATGACGACAGAATTGCACTTCTGGGGGCAAACGGAAACGGTAAATCCACTTTGGCAAAATTGCTTGCAGGGCGCCTCAAACCCGAAGCCGGTACGATAACAGTTTCCCCCAATCTGAAAGTTGCATTTTTTGCCCAGCATCAGATGGATGATTTGAGGCCGGAAGAAAATCCGATCGAGCATGTACGCCGCCTCATGCCGAAACAACCGGAAGCAAAAATTCGCGCGGCCGTTGCCCGCATGGGCTTGTCTACCGAAAAAATGATGACAAAAGCCAAAGAGTTGTCGGGTGGTGAAAAAGCCCGCTTGCTCATGGGACTTGCAACTTTTGAAGGACCGAATCTTCTCATCCTCGATGAACCGACCAATCACCTCGATATTGACAGCCGTGAAGCTCTTGTAATGGCACTCAATGATTTTGAAGGCGCAGTCATTCTCATTGCGCATGACCGTCACCTTATCGAAGCAACAGCCGACCGGCTTTGGCTTGTAAGTAACGGAACAGTTCATCCCTATGAAGGCGATATGGATGATTATCGCAATGACATATTGGGCCTCACAAAAGCAAAATCCGTAGTCAAAGAAGAAAAACAGGCCACCCCGCAAAAATCAAAAAATGAACAACGCAAGGCCAGTGCCGAAAAACGCGCAGAACTGGCGCCGCTCAAAAAACAGATAACCGATACCGAAGCCTTGATAGAAAGGCTGCAAAAACTGATTGCGCGTCTGGACGGCGAGCTTGCAAAGCCTGATCTTTATGCAAAATCGCCCGAAAAAGGCGCGGAGCTTGCTAAAGAACGTGCAGATGCTGCAAGCAGGCTTGAAGACGCCGAAAGCCGCTGGCTTAAAATGAGTAGCGATTACGAGGACGCTATCGGGTAACAAGCCATGTAATATTACCCGCAGCAAGCAATATATTATCTATTGCTCAACCACCCGATAAAGCCGGAAAAACAGGCTTTATCGGGTTCTTTTTAATGTCCGGTCAACCATGAAGAACGGAAAATTTTAGTCTGCAATGAACAGATTAAAGATTATATTCAAGTGTTTTCATGAAATTCCGTAAGCCGATTTCATTTGCAACCATATCGGGCTGCAAGCTCTCGTGGTAAATCAATATCGCCGGACGACAGGCAGTAAGTTCAATTTTTTACTTGTCGAACCGCCATTCATCACATTTTCCAAGCTGCCAGCACCTGCCGTTTAAACGTTAAAAATATAGATAAAGTGCCTCATCATATAATTTTCGCCATGAAATTCTTGGTGTGAGCGAAGCGGCAAAAAGCTGTTATTCGCCAAAACCGGAGAGATACCCCGAAAGCTACCCCGCTTAAAGCAAAATAAAAGCCGGAACAGATAAACTCTGCTAACGTCTATAGACAAAAACCCCAACATGTTGATGGTTTTATCGTTCACCAAATTTTTTATTTAAACGAGACTCGACACAACAAAGAAATTTTTATAACTATTGCAAACTATTTTTATAATTTCATTACGATTAATAGGGTGGAGACTTTCCAATCATGTCAACAGCTATCGTCGAAGAAAATGCCCAACCTCATAATTCGGTTGCGCAGATTTTGCTTGCCAGTATGATCGGCACGACAATCGAGTTTTTCGATTTTTATGTCTTTGCAACGGCAGCAGCACTTCTGTTTCCTGTACTATTTTTTCCGAAGGGCGATCCGACTGTTGCGCTTCTAAGTTCTTTTGCCATTTTTTCGGCTGCGTTCTTCGCACGTCCTTTAGGATCAATCGTCTTTGGTCATTATGGTGACAAATTGGGTCGCAAAGTGACACTCGTTGCTGCATTGCTGACGATGGGTATTTCGACTGTTCTTATCGGTTTTCTACCGACATATGAATCCATTGGCTGGTACGCCCCGTTATTGCTGACACTCTGCCGTTTCGGTCAGGGTCTTGGTCTGGGAGGTGAATGGGGCGGCGCTGTTTTGCTGGCAACAGAAAACGCACCGAAGGAAAAACGTGGCTGGTATGCAATGTTCCCACAATTGGGTGCGCCCATAGGACTTATCCTTTCTGCCGGTACATTCTGGTTCATGTGGAATTTTTTAAGCGAAAGCCAACGTTTTGAATGGGGATGGCGGCTACCTTTTATCGCTTCGATTATCCTGATTATTATCGGCCTTTGGGTACGCCTTTCCATCAGCGAAACGCCCGAATTCAAAAAAGCTATTGAACGTGCCGAACGCGTCAAAGTGCCATTGATCGATGTCTTTGTTAAATATCCGCGGGCGCTTTTCCTCGGCAGCTTTGCCGGTATGACCACCTTTGTATTGTTCTACCTGTGCAGCGCATATTTGTTATCCTATTCAACCCACCACCTTCACCTCACTTTCGGCCAAGCACTCGAAATCCAGATGGTTGGTGCTGTATTCTTCGGCCTTCTCATTCCGTTTTCAGGAAAAATATCCGACCGTATCGGACGCCGCACTCTGATGATCTGGGTTACGATTTTTATCGGGCTTTTTTCTTTTCTCATGCCCTATCTTTTGGATGGAGGTGTATTCGGAAGCTTTATACTTTCAGCCGTCGGCCTTGGCCTGATGGGGCTCACCTATGGTCCGATCGGAGCAGCACTTGCCTCGCCGTTCCCCACAACAATCAGATATACCGGTGCGTCGATGACATTCAACTTTGCGGGAATTGTCGGTGCATCATTTGCTCCTTATATTGCCGAGACACTCGTCCAGAATTTCGGAACCGCTTATATCGGTTATTATCTGTTACTGAGTTCCTTTATCTCTCTGACATGTTTTGTAGGCTTTACCGACAAAGAAATTTCTCACTGATAAATTAAAAATATCAGGCGAGCAAAAACAGGAAAAATAGCAGTGGCAGCAAAAAAGCTGCCACTGCTGTTTTTTTCGGCATAACCGATGGTAAAACCAGATGAAGTAAAAGAGCCACCAGAACTGTTGTAGAGATAAAAATAACATTGGCTGCAAAGGCTATATTTTCGATATGGAACGTAGCTGATAAAATACGGGTCGAGCCAATCCATGACGTTATCAGGAAAGCGAAGAAAACAGCCCAGATAAGATGTAATAGCCGGATAAAATTCATCTGTCCCGATTTTTTCTGGCGGCTCTCAAAATTGTATAAACGCCGAGTGCGATAATAATAACGAAAACCCAACGTCCGCCGCCGGAACCGTCTTCAATAAATTTTTCCGGATAGATCAAACCGGCAAAACCGATAAAAATAAGAATAACAGGGGTTATGCGCATCAGGCTTTTTTCTCCCAACGACGATCTTCGGTTTGTTGCCAATAAGTTAGCTGATGATTTTGTTCTTTATAGGATTTCCATTGTCTTCGTGCTTCTGCAAGAAGTTCCTGATCGCGGCCATCGAACATGACGACCAGACGCTCATAATTTTGCGGGTTGGAACAATCCGCGCCCTCGACCAGAAAACGCACCTGCGAACCATTCGGGTTTTCCTCTCCCACCGTCAGATATACCGGCTGAAGATCCGGAAATTTATCGCGTTCCGTTCCGTGACCGATAAACGAATCGTCAGCATAGACCCACAGGTAGGAATCCATTGCATCGCGACGTTCATCGCTCATAAACTGGATTGTCACTTTCCAGTGCCGCGCCAAAGAACGCTCGACAAGCCCTGGCAGGGCTTCATCAAGCGTTGATTGGGTCAAATGGTAGAAAAGGATTTCTGCCACCTCAAGCCTCGTAATTGTCACTAATCAGCCGGTCAAGCAAGCGGACGCCGAAGCCCGAAGCCCAGGATTGGTTATATTCGTTCAGCGGTGCTTCCATCGCAGTACCCGCAATATCAAGATGCGCCCAAGCGGTTTCGCCCACAAAACGTTGCAAAAATTGAGCTGCGGTAATCGAACCGGCATGACGGCCACAACTGTTTCTCATATCCGCAACCTTGGAATCGACAATTTTGTCATAGGTCTCGCTCAAAGGCATCCGCCACAGCTTTTCACCTGTTTTATGCCCTGCATTCACAAGACGACCGGCCAATTCATCCTGATTACTGAAAAGCCCCGCATATTCGGTTCCAAGAGCAACCATAATTGCACCGGTCAAAGTGGCGAGATCCACCATAATTGCGGGCTTGAAACGCTCTTTGGTATAAAATAATGCGTCCGAAAGAACCAGCCGGCCTTCGGCATCTGTATTGATAACTTCAATTGTCTGCCCCGACATCGACGTGACAATATCACCGGGGCGTTGGGCGTTTGCGTCAGGCATATTTTCAACAAGCCCTATCACACCGACCACATTGGCTTTGGCTTTTCGCGAAGCAACAGCTTTCAACAAGCCGGTAACGGCCGCTGCCCCGCCCATGTCGCCTTTCATTCCCTCCATGCCTGCACTGGATTTCAAGGAAATGCCACCGGAGTCAAAAACCACACCCTTGCCGACAAATGCCAATGGGCGATCTTTGGCTTTTCCCCCTTGCCACTGCATGACCGCAAGATAGGGCGGACGTTTGGAACCGCGCGCTACACCAAGCAAAGCCCCCATGCCCAGTTTTTTCATATCTTTTTCGTCGAGGATTTCAACTTTCACGCCGATCTTTTCGAGTTTCTCGACTTCCTTGACAAACTCTTTGGTTCCCAGAATGTTGGCAGGCTGATTGACAAGATCGCGTGCAAGAAGAACCGAATCGGCAAGCGAATTTGCTCTTTCAATAAGAGCCTCGCCTGCTTTTGCATCCTCCAACTGGAGGACAAGTTTCATCGTCTTTGTGTGGCTATCGTTGGTCTTTGAAACGGTTTTATAGTCATCAAACGAATAATTGCGCAGCCTTAGCCCTAAAACAAAGTCGAAAATGTTTTCGTCTTTTAATTTTTCACCGGCTACAGTCAGGTAAATATCGGCTGAATCAGTATCTTTGAGGGATGCAAATGCTGCACCGCCAATTTTGATCCAGTCGTCACCGTCAAGCTGTTCGGTATTGCCAATACCAAGAAGAACCAACCGGTCAAAACCCTTTTTGCCGTCACAAACTTCATCGACAACTTCAAGTTTTTTCCCTTTGAAGCCGCGTACCGAAACGATCCTTTCGATCAGTGCTTTTCCCACCATTTTTTCGACTTCAAAAGTGGTTTTCCTGTTTTCGTTAACAAGAACAACAACTGTCGCTTTCTTCGGCGCGGAAACCGTATTGCTATCTATTAAAATATCTTTTTGCATTCAATAACTCCTGCCAATTGCTGATTTAAAGCCGTAAATTCGCATAATCATATCGCTCGGCTTGCATTTAATCTTGTCTTTAATATCGAAACCGGAAGTGCAGTGTGACCTGTCGGCACTAAAATGTATTTTTTTGTCCTGTGCACTGCAAGATGTCTTTTGCCATCTTGCAACTTAACCGTCACTTGTGGCAAAAGAAAATTGTTAAGAAGCGGTTAACTAATTTTTTTTGCCTCTTGTTAGATTCATTATGATATTTGACAGAAAAGAGAAATGAACGGTTTGGATATGAATTCCCGCTTCTAAAAAGCTGGATGTCATGAATTTTGATAGTGAGGATGTATTTTTCGCCAATGCGCATTATTGAACTATACATCCTGCGGCGTGTTTTTGTTCTGTTTGCAGCAGTTCTGCTAGCGGCTGTCGGTATCAGCTGGACGGTGCAGGTTCTTTCCAGAATCAACTTCCTGACGACAAGTGGCCAGACTGTTTTTACTATTCTTCAATTTTCATCTTTATTTATTCCGTCGGTCATTCCCCTCGTCATTCCCTTCGCTTTGGTTATTGCGATAGCGCAAACCTTATCGACGATGAATCAGGATTCGGAACTCGTAGTTATCAATGCTTCGGGAGCACCAAGGGGAACCGTCTGGAAACCGATTCTCATCCTCGCAGTGCTGGCGGCTTGTTGTTCATTTGTGATTACCAATTTCATCAGCCCGCAGGCGCGTATCACCATGCGGCAAATGATGGCCACAACACATTCCGACCTTATCAATGTTTTTATTCAGGAAGGGAACTTTCGCGAATTAACCGATGATCTTTATATGGAAATTGGCGAACGTCACGATGACGGCACAATCGGGCGGCTTTTTATTGCCGACCAGCGAGACCCTTCTACCGACCTTTATTATTATGCCGTAAACGGTTCTATCGTCAGCAATGATAATGGGGATTTTCTTATCCTTAATAATGGCGAAGTACAAAGACGTGATAATAAGGCCGAAACCGTGTCGATTATCAAGTTCGGCTCTTATACATTCAACCTCAGCGATTTCACCGCGAGTGATGGAACACCGACTATTTTTCCGAAAGATCGCCCGCTCGTCTATTTGTTTCATCCCGATGCCAATGATTCTTATTTTCAAAGGCGTCCGTTACAATATACCGCAGAATTACACCGTCGCTTCACCGATTGGCTTTACCCGATTGTTTTTGCCTTGATTGCTTTGGCAGTGGCAGGTGATGCACGCTCGCAGCGTCAGGCTCGTATTTCGGCATCGTTTTCCGCAATTTCGCTTTC
Organism: Bartonella sp. B10834G3; assembly: GCF_016102505.1. Lineage (NCBI taxonomy): Bacteria > Pseudomonadati > Pseudomonadota > Alphaproteobacteria > Hyphomicrobiales > Bartonellaceae > Bartonella > Bartonella sp. B10834G3. Next base: position 66,375 of record NZ_JACFOM010000002.1, on the reverse strand, counting down.
GCTCCTCGTTTATGCGGTCGGCTATTTCTTTGGCGACCGTGCCGACAATGACCTTGGCTATATACCGCTTTTATATATTTTGCCGATCGGCGTTTGCGCTTTCATTGCCTTCCTGTTTATAACGAATCGAAAAATGACACTTCCCGACCGGTTCAGTGACAAACTTCTGACCGGTATGAAGCGGATTAGAGCAAAAATTTTCCGTCACAAACAATCTGATGTCAACGGAGGCGCATCATGATCGGTTGGACCTTGGGACGGTATTTTTTTACAAGATATGTAAAAACCACAATTTATTTTCTGCTCGGAATCTTCGTTCTGTCGCTGCTGATTGATTTCACGATCAATGCCGGGCGACTGGCAGGGCTACCCGGCTATTCGGCATTCGGAGCACTGGCTATCTCGGCACTGCGTATTCCTTTTAATATGCAACAGTTATTTCCGTTTGTTGCTCTGTTTTCGGCAATGGCAACGTTGATTACATTGAACAGAAAAATGGAACTTGTCGTTACGCGCTCTATCGGTGTTTCGGCATGGCAGTTCTTGACGCCTTTGTGTTTCGGCGCATTCTTATTCGGCCTTTTCGGAGTCGTCGTCGTCAATCCGATCGCAGCCTGGGGAACATCGCAGTCGGAAAAAATACTTTCCGAGTGGAAAGGTAAAAATGTCGAGGCAACTGTGGATAACGAACGTGTTCCATGGTTAACGCAAAGAACCGATGTCGGCATTACAACCATAGGTACAAAATCGACTGCTGACGGCGGCTTGACACTGGTGGATACGACCTTCGTCGAATATAATGACGATGCGACAATCAAGGATTGGCTCAATGCCACACGTGCACACCTCACACACGGCTATTGGCTGCTCGAAAGTGGTGCTCGCTACAGGGCTGGCCATGAGCCTGAAAATTTTACAGAATTGAAGATTCCGACAAATCTGAGACCGGAATTTGTCGAAGAAAAATTGGCCGATCCGGCAACCATCCCTTTTTACGATTTGCCCAGAAAAATTGAAATCGCCAGATCATTCGGTTATTCGGCCAATTCGTTCGATATGCAGTTGCAATCTCTGATTGCACTTCCTGCTCTTCTTATTGCGATGACATTGATCGCAGCAACTGTTACATTGAAATTTGTAAGGTTTGGTCAATCACGTACAATGATTTTGGGTGGAATCATTGCCGGGTTCGTGCTTTATGTAGTCACGGTTCTTGTGCAGGCTTTTGGCAAGGCGGCTTATGTGCCACCTGTCATTGCTGCTTGGGTGCCGGTTGTTATTGCGTTATTTTTTGGTATATCCTTTTTGTTGCATAAAGAGGATGGCTAGGTGAGACAATTGACAAGTGGAATGAAAATTTCAAACAGCCTCAGGGCGTTGGCACTCGGTACCGCATTGGGTTGCTCTTTGGGTATAGGCGCAGTTTATGTTGCTTCTGCTCAGGACTTCAGTGCTATGAAAGCCACGCATCAAACTGATCCTAACGCACGTATGTTGCTTTCAGCAGACGAGCTTGTCTATGATCGTGATGCCAATACAGTCACCGCACAAGGCAATGTGCAGATCGAATATGATGGCAACCGCATTGTCGCCCGTAAAGTTGTCTATAACCAGAAAACGAATCGCGTTCTGGCCGAAGGTGATGTTGAAATTGTCCAGCCTGACGGGAGCAAATATTATTCCCAGCAAATAGATATGACCGATGATCTGGGGGAAGGCTTCGTCAATTCTCTCAGAGCCGAAACGCCGGATAACACACGATTTGCAGCAGTGAGTGCCGAACGCAGCGGCGGGCAGATGACTGTCTTCAATCGCGGTGCTTATACTGCCTGCGAACCCTGCTATTATAAGCCCGATAAGGATGTCCTCTGGCAGATTAAAGCGAAAAAGATCATCTGGAATGGCGCGACCAAAACAATGCGTTTCGAGGATAGCCATTTCGAGTTTTTTGGCTTGCCGGTTGCATGGTTTCCGGTTTTTGAAATGCCGGATCCGACAGTCAAACGCAAAACAGGTCTTTTAACCCCGAATTTTGTTTATACGAATGATCTGGGTTTCGGTGTCCGTAATTCCTATTTCTGGAATCTGGCTCCCAATTATGATTTTACACTTTCCGCAACCGGCTACACCAATCAAGGGCTGCTGACCGAAGGCGAATGGCGCCACCGTTTGGAAACCGGTACATATAATATCCGTTTTGCCCATATTTATCAGGCAAATCCTGATGATTTCGACCATGATACGATTGATAGCAATAACGATAATCGTTATATGGTGGCAACCAAAGGTGATTTCCGGATCAATTCCGATTGGACATATGGATGGGATATTCTAGCCCAATCGGATAGAAATTTCAGCCGCACCTATGATCTGGAAGGCTACAAAAACGATGTATTCCGTTCCCAGATCTATTTGGAAGGTCTTGCCGGACGTAACTATTTCGATATGCGCTTTTATCACTTTGAAGTGCAGGATTCGATGCTGAAGGATAATCCAAGCGAACGTTATACACGTCAACCATGGGTTCTTCCCCGCATTGATTATTCTTTTATACCTGACGAAGCAGTCTATGGCGGCGAATTCACCTTCCATGCCAATGTACAATCTATCTACCGTGATAAAGCGGATTTTGCATTTGCCGACTGGCAAGGACGCCCGCTTAATACGGCAAGACTCGCAGGTATGTCCGGAACAGATTTCCGCTTGACCTCCGACGTTGAATGGAAAAGAAGCCTGATTAGTCAAGGCGGTCTGGTGTTTACACCAATTCTGGCATTGCGTGGTGATGGTATAGGTGCGGACGCCCATGGTAATTATGGCGGCTACATGACAGATGGCAGCTATAGCCAGTTGGATATCAAATCGGGTGCTTTCCGCGGAATTGCAACTGCGGGACTGGATTTGCGCTATCCCCTGCTCTTTACTGCCGGTAATTCCACCCATGTCATCGAGCCAATCGCGCAAATTTTCATTCGCAATAATGAACAATATACCGGGCGCCTGCCTAACGAAGATGCCCAAAGCTTTGTCTTTGATGCCACAACATTATTTCAACGCGACAAATTTTCCGGTTATGACCGTGCAGAAGGTGGAACGCGCTCGAATGTCGGTCTGAGATATTCCGGTAACTTCGACAACGGTTGGTCGCTATACGGTCTGGCCGGTCAATCTTTCCAGATTTTCGGGAAAAACTCTTATAACGCCAAAGATTTCGTTAGCGTCGGGGCCGATTCAGGGCTGGAAAGCGCCCGTTCCGATTATGTTGCCATGATCGGTGCAAGCAATGAACATGGTTTTGCAATAGCCTCGCGTGGCCGTTTCGACAATGATTCCGGTTCGATACGGCGCGGCGAAGTAGAAGCTTCACAAAACTGGAAGCGGGTATCGCTTTCCTCGCAATACGCCTATATTCAAAGTCAGCCGGATTATGGCTATGCTCAGGATCGTCAGGAAGTCAGCCTCTATGGCAATTATAAATTCACAGAACATTGGTCGATTCATGCAAATTCGAGTTACGACCTTGTTTCCGATACTTTCGTGAGATTGGGCACGGGCGTGAATTATCTTGACGAATGTTTCGGCTTCAATCTCGGTTATTCTCAAACCCGTAACCCTTGGGAAAACGAGCCAAAGCATACATTCGGCTTTCTGTTGTCTTTCCGTACTGTTGCAGACATCGGCAAGGCCATGTAACAGTGTAAGTCAAGACGAGCGTCTTTTGGTGAATTCATGTTTTTATGATAAGAACAATATATCGATTATTTGTTGAAAAATTGGCAAAAAGCGGAAGCTAGAAACAATGAAGAAGATAAAAAACAGCTCATTGGCATTATGTATTGCGTCGCTCATGGGCGTAACTTTTTTACACAGCAACGCCTTTTGTGCACCACGAGCCCAGCAGGCCGGAGTTTCGGCGCAAACGGCTGTCGCCGTCATTGTTAATGGTAATGCAATTACCAATTATGACATTCAAAGGCGTGCGGCCTTCCTTAAATTGCAAAGAAAAACAGGAAATCTGACTTCGCAAGCCAAGGACGAACTTATTGAAGAAATGCTCAAGCGCGTCGAAATGAAAAAACGCAATATCGACGTTTCGGACGACGAGGTAAACAAGGCATTTATGGGCTTTGCCGAACGAAATCATATGACTGTGGCACAGCTTACAGATATGTTGGGCCAAGCCGGTGTAACAGCCGACCATTTTAAAAATTATATTCGCGTCCAGATGGGATGGGGGCGTTTGGTCAGTGCACGTTATCGCGCCGAGGGCGGAATTATTTCCGAACAGGAAGCCGTACAGCGTATGTTGAAAAACGGTGGCGTTAAACCTACCGCTAACGAATACGAACTGCAGCAAGTTATTTTTGTTGTTCCAAGTGACCGACGCAATGCAATATTGGGAAAAAGGAAGCAGGACGCCGAATTATTCCGCTCGAAATTTTCCGGTTGCAGCAATCTTAAACAACAAGCAACAACTATGCTTGATGTCACTGTGCGTAACCTCGGCCGCGTGCTTGAGCCTCAATTGCCGGAAGAGTGGGAAAAAGCAATCAAGGCAACTCCTGTCGGGCGCATGACCCCACCACAGGAAACTGCAAGGGGCGTTGAAGCGATTGCCGTTTGCAATATTAAAAAGGTTTCGGACGATAAAGTCGCTCAATTGGTCTTTACTATTCAGGACAATGAAAAGTCCGGAGATAAAAAGGCCGAGGACTTAAGTGAAAAATATGTGAAGGAATTGCGGTCAAAAGCCCGCATTGAAAATCCTTGATGCCTGTCCTTGCCGTCAGTAGTGGTGATCCTGCAGGGATCGGGCTGGAAATTGCACTGAAAGCCTGGCAATTACGCCATTTTCGCCAGATACCGGCTTTTTTTGTTCTGGCTGACCCTGATATGGTCGCAAAGACAATTTCATTGTTGAAAATGGATGTCCGCTTTGCGGTTGTCGATATTGACGCGGTCGAGAAAAAATTCGACGCGACTTTCCCGATTGTCGCATTAAATAACCGGCAATCGGCTGAACTGGGGCAACCTTCTTCAAAAAATGCAGCCGGAATTGTGGAAGCAATAGAACGCGGTGTTCGATTTGTTCACTCGAAAAAGGCATGTGCATTGGTTACGTGTCCGATAGCTAAGAAAATTCTTTATGATGCAAGCTTTCATTTTCCCGGCCACACAGAATTTTTAGCCGATCTCGCGGCAAAGCTTGATGGACGGCCTTATAAACCGGTTATGATGCTTGCCGGTCCTGAATTAAAAACCGTTCCGGTAACTGTCCACATTGCTATAAAAGAAGTTCCACACTCTTTAACCAAGGAATTGTTGGTCGAAACAGGGCGTATCGTCGCACGGGATTTATCCGAAAAGTTTGCTATAAAAACTCCACGACTGGCAATAGCCGGCCTTAACCCGCACGCCGGTGAAGGTGGTGCGATGGGGCACGAGGAAGAAACCGTTATCAAACCGGCGATGGACATTTTGCGCTCCGAGGGAATCGAGCTTATTGGTCCACTTCCGTCAGATACCATGTTCAATGCCCGTGCTCGCGAAAATTACGATGCTGCGTTGTGTATGTATCACGATCAGGCATTGATACCGGTTAAAACAATCGGGTTCGATGACACCGTCAACGTCACTCTGGGGCTGCCTTTTGTTCGCACTTCCCCCGATCATGGAACAGCTTTTGATATAGCAGGAAAAGGAATAGCTTCACCTGAAAGCTTCATCGCCGCTTTGAAGCTTGCCGACGAACTTGCAAAAAACACGCACCAGTCATGACAATAGATTCACTCCCTCCTTTACGTGAAGTCATTGAAAAATTCGGCTTGAGTGCAAAAAAATCGCTTGGACAAAATTTTCTGTTCGATCTCAACTTGACCGCAAAAATAGCACGTCAGGCGGGTGACATAGCCGGAAAGCCGGTATTGGAAATAGGACCCGGTCCTGGCGGCTTGACGCGCGCCCTGCTCGCTCAAGGTGCAATTGTGACGGTCATCGAACGCGACACACGTTGCATTGCCGCGTTAGAAGAAATTGCTGGAATCTATCCTGATCGCCTGCGTATTATTTCAGGTGATGCACTTGTCGAAGACTATCAAAGCCTTTTTAATGGCACAGAAAAGCCTGCAATCGTTGCCAATCTTCCATATAATATCGGAACCGAACTTCTGATACGTTGGCTTTCAGCCGAACCTTGGCCGCCTTTTTATAAATCCATGACATTGATGTTTCAAAAAGAAGTGGCCGAACGTATTGTGGCACTCCCCGGTTCCCCGCATTACGGCCGCTTGGGCGTTCTCGCCGGATGGCGCACATATTCGCGCATAATGTTCGATGTTCCAAGACAAGCCTTTACACCTCCCCCTAAAGTAACCTCCTCGATCGTCCACATCATACCGAATAATAATCCGCTTCACTGTAACCTGCATTATCTGGAAAACGTGACCAAAGCGGCATTCGGACAGAGACGCAAAATGCTCCGCCAAAGTCTTAAATCGCTCGGTGGCGAGTCTTTACTTGAAAAAGTGGGAATCGACGGCACAAGAAGAGCCGAAACACTCGATATAAAAGAATTTGTAGACCTTGCCAAAGCCCTTGAAGAACAAGGATAGAGCTTTTACCGCTTCAGAAAAACAACCGCCAGCAGACAAATTCCAGAGAGCACGCTACCCTCACGTTTCTATCAAGCAATATTGTTTGCAAACGATCAATTATTTTCGCTTCTCGAACCAAAACATGAGGCAATATTTTCGTGAAATGTCGCAAAACACCGAAAGGCGATTTATCGGGCAGCGTCATGTATCATTGACACTGCCAATGGCTGATATTCCCGTTCAGACCAAATTATTCCACTTTTTCATTCAATAAGCCATTTATGAAAGAAGTGAGGTAGAGACAGCGGCGTCTTTTCATTGCCTCGGCCAGATGGATGGCTTTTATAAGGGAAAATGACTGTTCGAGATCTTCGTTAATTATTACATAATCATATGATTTATAATGCTCGATCTCTCCTCGTGCATTATGGAGCCTGAGGTCAATCACATCTTTTGAATCTTCTCCACGTCCGGTTAAACGTGATTTCAACTCCTTCATCGAAGGCGGCAAAATAAAGATGGAGACAACATCATTCGGCATTTTTTCCTGTAAATGTCTGGCGCCTTGGTAATCAATGTCGAAAAGCATATCACGGCCTGCGGCGAGAGCTGTATCCACCGTTTCGCGTAATGTACCGTAAAAATGGCCGTGAACTTCCGCCCATTCTATCAATTCGTCATTATCGCGCTTTTTTTTGAATTCTTTTTCGCTGATGAAGTGATAATGGACACCATTAATTTCGCTCGGTCTTGGTTCTCGCGTCGTAACGCTAACCGATAATCCAAGATGACCGTCTTCCAATAATAAACGCGACAATGTGGACTTACCGGCACCCGATGGTGATGAAATCACCAACAATACACCGCGTCGTGTTCCCGCATTTTTCAAATTGAGTTCGCGTTCAGATGTATTTTCCATTGTCCATTCCTTCATTAATCGTCATAAAGCAGTAAAGCCCCAAGCGCCATGACTTTTCATTTATTCAACGTTCTGGATTTGCTCTCGCAACTGGTCAATCACCGCTTTCAATGACAGCCCAATGGTCGAGAGCGAGGCTGTATGCGCCTTCGAGCACAGAGTATTGGCTTCACGGTTGAATTCCTGAGCAAGAAAATCCAGCCTCCGACCGACCGGTTCGTTCAATCCGAGCAAATATCGTGCAGCTTCGACATGTCCATCAAGACGGTCTAGTTCCTCCTGAATGTCGACTTTTGTAGCCAGCAAAACCGCTTCCATTTCCAATCTCTGGCCGTCGAATTTGTCACCGGCTCCGAGAAGACAGTCAATAAGCTCTTTTAACCGGTCTTTTATTGCTTCTTGTGTTCGCGCCGGATCATTGCGTGCTTCATTGACCAGTTTTTCAATATTATCTATCTGGCCTGACAGAATCTTTTGAAGATTGCCCCCTTCTTTTTCGCGGGCAAATTTGAGTTCATTGAGCGCTTTTTCAAATCCGCCCACGATAGCCCGCTTCAGATCCTCGTTTTCGACTGTTTCATTTTCCGGCGTACCGTATTCAAGGATACCTTTCATATTCAACAAGCCGTCGATCGTGGGTTTTTGAATCCCGTATGTCTGTTCGAGTTCGTCGGATAACTTCAATACCCAATCGAGATACTCCCGATTGATTTTCGGGTGGGAATTGCCCGCAGCAAAAGACACATTAAGCGAACAATTTATATTGCCCCTCGAAAAAAACTCGGACGCCTTTTTTTTCAATTCATATTCAATAGTGTCAATGGCAATGGTCGAGTGAAATCTCAAATCCAGATTCCTGCCGTTAACCGAACGCGTTTCCCAAACAATTGTCGCGTTTTCCGCTGTCATCATTGATCGGGAAAATCCTGTCATACTCTGCAATGTCACTAAACTCCTGTTAAATATTGTTGTCCCCTCAAACAACATTTCTGAAAACTAACGGGTGAAAACAGTCATAGAACCTTCCCACGGTGGTGAGACATTCAAACTTTTTACAATTACAGACGGGAAAAGCGATCCTTCGGCAGAACCGGTCTGTGATTTCTGTCGAGCTATGCCGATCGCTGTTTTATTTTCTACAAAATCACATTTCCGCACACCATCTTCAAGCACTTTGGTTTTTAAGTTTTTCCGATTCTCTATTGGTTCAGCGTCCATAATTTTTCAAAATAGCGTGAGACAAACTAATCATTCCCACTTTTATATTATCAGTTAAATCGAGGCAATCGAATTGCATGCAAGAAAAAGGGTCATTTGAATAGTTCACCCGACAAATCATGAACGTACTTTATTTGAGAAAAATGTTTAAAACGCCGTGCTATTTAAAAAGCCGGATTTGATAACGTCTTTCAACTTGAATGCTCGTAAAATGCCGGTAACGAATAATTCGACATCATAGATGCTCTTTATTCGGCAAATCGCAATGTCGACGCAATCCGGTGCGGGTGACCGCCTGCTTGATAAGAGTTTTACAGGTTATTTTTCTGCCTGATTAATTTACTCGTCTTTTTGCAGAGCGCGCCATTTGCGCACATTTGCATTATGCTCATCCAATGTTTTTGAAAAAACATGTCCGCCCGTACCATCAGCAACAAAATAAAGTGCATCCGTTTTAGGTGGATTGGCTACGGCTTCTAACGCGTCTTTTCCTGGGTTTGCAATCGGTGTAGGCGGAAGTCCGTTTATTTTATAAGTGTTATAGGGAGTTTCTTTATCAAGATCGGATTGATAGATCGGCCGGTCGGATGGTTTACCCTTCCCCCCGAACAAACCATAAATGACCGTCGGGTCGGATTGCAGCCGCATATTTTTTTCAAGCCGGTTATAAAAAACCGCTGCCACCTGAGGTCTTTCGGACGGGATGCCGGTTTCTTTTTCGACAATTGAAGCAAGTGTCACAAAATCATTGATATTTTTTATAGGCAAATCGGCACTGCGCTTTGCCCAGATGTCGGCAACCAGTTTCTGCTGGCCTTCCCGTAACCGTTTCACGATCTGTTCACGCGTCGTCCCGCGGGTAAAGTTAACGGTATTTGCCATAAGGCTTCCCTCAGGCGGCAAAACTTTCGGTAAATCGCCGACCAGAATATCATTGGCGGCAAGACGGTCGAAAACTTGCGCCACAGTCAGCCCTTCCGGCACGGTAAATGAATGTTCTATCGATTTTCCATTCACCAGAATGTCCATAATATCTTTCATGGAAGCATGTGCCGGTATGGCATATTCTCCGGCTTTTAAAAGCCGCGCTTTATCCTGATAGCCGACACCGTAAACAAAAATATCTGCCGACCTTATCAAGCCCTGTTTTTCAAGTATGGAAGCAATTTCCCTGATTCCGGAACCTTGACTGATGAGAACCACTTGTTCGGATTCCTGCGGTCCTGCTGCAAGAAACATGTTTTTTCCGACATATATCGGTATCGTGATTGCCAGAATCACCACCAGAACCAGCATCAGGAAGAAATTTCCGAGTATTATAAACGGATTTCGCGCAACTTTGGACCGGCTCGGCTTGGCTTTTATTTTTGCGCCACCATTTTTTTCCGAAGTCGTACCTTTCTCGTTCGGAATGTTGCCGGAATTGTCATTTCCGGAAGGCGTGGGGTTTACCCCTTCGTTTTGCTGCTGATCTCTACCGCCAATTTGCAAGCGCGATGAATGCGCTTCCTCAGGTTCTTCTTCAGGCTCTATCGAAGATTGCTGTAAAGTCGGCAGACTGTTTTGATCTTTCTCGACCTCTCCCTCGGCAACTGGTGCGCTAGCTTGTCCGGAAGGCTGCGTAGCCGGTTCCGCTTGCGAAGGAGTTTGTTTTAATGACGATGCACCGGATTCCGAGGCGAATTGATCCTGTTTTAGCTGTTGCGATTCTTTTTCTGATAAGGATGACCGGGGAAAATTATGGTCGGATGTCATCTTCTTTTCTTCATCAGACATAAGCACACATCCTGTTTGCTACAAATTTCCCGTCATCACCGGTTATCTCAAGATTGCGGCAAAATTTCAAGAATGTAGCGAAAAAGCGAAATATTCCGGAATTTTCATCTATTTTGAAAAACGGCGCATAATCAACGATGCATTGGTTCCGCCAAATCCGAACGAGTTCGATAAAATAGTGTCGATCTTGCGTTCACGCGGTTTATGGGGAACGAGATCTATCTTCGTTTCGACAGACGGATGATCGAGATTGATTGTTGCGGGTGCAATATTGTCGCGGATGGCCAACACACTGAATATAGCTTCGGCAGCACCGGCAGCCCCCAACAGATGGCCTATTGATGATTTTGTAGAAGACATCGAGACTTTCGAGGCATGTGCGCCCATGACACGTTCAACGGCTGCCAGTTCGATTGTATCGGCCATCGTCGATGTTCCGTGTGCATTAATATAATCAATTTCCGAAGGATCGATTCCGGCGCGTTTAATCGCTGCACGCATGCACCGCTCTGCTCCATCACCACTTTCGGAAGGAGCTGTTATATGATAGGCGTCGCCGGACAAACCGTAGCCGATCACTTCTGCATAAATTTTGGCACCACGCTTTTTAGCGTGTTCCAATTCCTCAAGCACAACAACGGCAGAGCCTTCCCCCATAACAAACCCGTCACGGTCTTTATCGTAAGGACGTGAAGCATGTTCGGGGTCATTGTTACGACCGGTTGACAGCGCTTTACAAGCAGCAAATCCGGCCAGAGAAATGCGGTTCACCGGTGATTCAGTGCCGCCGGCAAGCATAACATCAGCATCATCAAGTGCAATCAGCCTTGATGCGTCACCAATCGCGTGCGAGCCTGTCGAGCATGCAGTAACAACAGCGTGGTTAGGGCCGCGCAAGTGGTGTTTGATCGAAACATAACCCGATGCGAGATTGATAAGTCGTCCGGGAATGAAAAATGGTGAAATACGCCTTGGACCTTTGTCCCGCAAAGTATATCCGGCTTCGACTATTCCTTCGACACCGCCAATACCCGAACCGATTATAACTCCGGTACGAATCTGGTCTTCGTCATTCGACGGGTGCCAGCCGGCATCATCTAGTGCTTCGTCCGCCGCTCCCATTGCGTAGAGAATGAACGGATCAACCTTGCGCTGTTCCTTCGGCTCCATATGAAGATCGGCATTGAACGTTCCATCAGTACCGTCACCGAGTGGTATACGGCCGGCAATCTGGCACGGAAGATCATCGACCTCGAACTCGGTTACACGGCGAACGCCGCTTTTACCTTCAAGAAGCCGTTTCCAGCTATGTTCCACGTCGCCGGCCAGTGGAGAAACCAGCCCCAAACCGGTAATGACGACACGTCTCATACTTTCAAATCCCAATCTTAAAAATTAAACCGGATTACTCGTTTATTGGCGAGCAAATATTGGCGAGCAAAAAAGAACAGGAGACAAAAACCGACAAAGGTTTTTGCCTCCTTAAGCAATCAGGCCGAAGCCTTGTCGATAAATTTGACGGCATCGCCAACGGTCAAAATCGTTTCGGCTGCGTCGTCAGGAATTTCTACGTTGAATTCTTCCTCAAAAGCCATGACCAATTCTACGGTGTCAAGACTATCGGCACCAAGATCGTCAATGAAACTTGCGTTTTCGGTTACTTTATCTGCATCAACACCAAGATGTTCGATGACGATTTTCTTGACGCGTTCTGCTGTATCACTCATGTCGGATCCTCGACTTTTGTTGTTTCCCTGCCTTGGTTAGCGGCACGGGCTCATCTAATCAAGCAATAGATGCATTTAACCCTATCATTTTTAGGTTTTCAAATACATCCTGTGGATATCCCCTCAAGGGATCAACCGGCTTTACCCGCCGGCCTTAAAGGCGCCAGTTACCATACTCGGCGCCAAGGCGCAAAGATATTTTAGCAAATTTTGCGTCTTTCTCTTCATTTTGTGCCAGAATTATGTCTTTTTGCTCAAGCAAAAACTATAAAAACATAGCATCCGGCGCAAAATATTGCACTTTTAAAATTGGTGAATACTCATTCGAGTCTTTCACAATCAATCGTCAGATCATCGCCATTCCGCCATTGACGTGCAATGTCTGGCCGGTGACAAAGGAAGCCTCGTCACTTGCAAGATAGATCGCGGCAGCCGCTACATCGTCGCTTGTTCCTATTTTCTTCATAGGAATAGCCGAAATAATTGTTTCCTTTTGCTTGTCGTTAAGTTTGTTGGTCATTGCCGACTCAATAAACCCCGGAGCAATACAATTGACTGTCACATTGCGGCTTGCAATTTCCTGAGCGAGAGATTTCGAGAAACCGATGACGCCGGCTTTGGTTGCACAATAATTGGTTTGACCGGGATTACCGGTAACACCGACAATAGACGAAATATTGATAATGCGCCCATAGCGGCGGCGCATCATCGGGTGGGTCAATGCGCGTGTCAAAAGAAATACCGCTGTCAGGTTGACGGCCAACACATCATCCCAGTCACGGTCGCTCATACGCACGAAAAGTCCGTCACGTGTTATGCCGGCATTATTGACCAGAATATCGATGCCATCCATTTCATTTTCGGCTTTTTCTGCCAATTTTGCAATTTCTTCACGATCGGAAAGATTGGCAGGAAAAACGAAACAATTATCACCCAGCTCTTCGGCAAGAGCTTTCAGCTTTTCCTCGCGTGTGCCATGAAGTCCGACAATAGCGCCCCGTTCATGCAACCGACGTGCAATCGCTTCGCCGATACCACCGCTCGCTCCGGTTACAAGTGCCTTACGCCCTTTAAATTCAAACATCGCCAAATTCCTTAATCATACACCAAGCGCTTTCAGCGCATTGTCAATCTCTTCGGCCGTCCCTACGGTCAGGCCGTGCAAATTCCGGTCGATTCGTCTTGCAAGTCCGGTTAAAACTTTGCCGCTACCGACTTCAAAAAGTGTATCGACCTGATGAGCTGCCAACCATTCCACTGTTTCGCGCCATCTCACGCGGCCTGTGACCTGACGAACGAGCAATTCTATGATTTTTTCCGGATTTGTTTCCGGCTCGACAGAAACATTGGGAATAACCGGCACACTTGGTGCAAGTTTATTCACGTCGAGAAGAGCATCATGCATGGCTTCAGCAGCAGGCTGCATCAAACTGGAATGGAACGGTGCCGAAACAGAAAGCAGAATTGCCCGCTTTGCGCCCTTTTCTGTTGCAAGTTTGACTGCTTCGTTAACAGCTTTTGTCGCGCCTGAAATAACAAGTTGCCCGCCGCCATTATCATTGGCAATTTCGCAAACGCCTTCCCCCAGAACCGAACTGCAAATCTCTGCAACAACGTTTTCTTCAAGGCCGATAATTGCTGCCATGGCCCCCTCGCCTACTGCAACCGCTTCCTGCATGGCATTTCCACGAATTCTCAAAAGGCGCGCAGTATCGGCAAGGCTGAACGTTCCAGCAGCACACAATGCCGAATATTCGCCAAGAGAATGCCCTGCTACGAATGAAACCTTGTTCTTGAGATCAAGTCCGTTTTTTTCGAGCACTCTGATGACAGCCATGGAAACCGCCATCAAAGCCGGTTGTGCATTAGCGGTCAATGTCAAAACATCTTCCGGCCCTTCAAACATAACCGAGGAAAGTTTTTCACCCAAAGCATCATCGACTTCTTCAAATACTGCACGCGCTTCGGAAAATTGTTCCGACAGTGCTTTGCCCATACCAACTGTCTGACTTCCCTGACCGGGAAAGGTAAATGCACAAACCATTAGAGTGTACTCCCTGGCTTAAAAACAAAGATTATCAGGTCTTGGCCTATAAAAGTGCTAAAAGTCAAGCCGGACTTAACGGATCAGGCCTGTAAATCTGTTCCTCTTCCTTTTGGTGAATATGGCAATTCATAAATAAATTTGGGAACAAACGGCATAAGAAATCGCGCTACTATCATAGAAATTACAAGCCCCAGAACGATACCGCCGAAAATATCGGAAGGATAATGGACGCCTGTAAAGACACGCCCCCAACAAGTCAGCAAACCGAGAACAAGACCAATTCTGGCCACCTGTTTATAACGATACCAATATAATGAAAAAACATAGATTGTGAAAATCAAGGCATGATTACTCGGAAAGGAAGCATTTTCCTTGTGTTCGATAAGAGCTTTGACGATTCCTGCCACAAAGGGACGCGGTCGATAGCAAAGTTGTCCGATAATAAAACTGAGGAGAAGCGCTACAGCCACTGAAATCACGATAGAAAGGGCTGCTTGCCTTTCCCCTCGCCCGCCAAAAAACCATAATATAATCAAGTGGAATGGAATGAAATAGATAAGGAATTTCGCACAAACAATGCCCAAATAAGCAATGAGTGTCGGGGTTTGCGGTGTTGCGGCGAAAAAATTGAAAATGAAAATATCGATATTTTCCAGAAAAGCCATTTTGCCTGAACTCCGAAAATTGGCTGTTAAATTTCAATCACTCATATATCGACAATACCATTCTTCCAACCCGAAAACGGTTTTTGTTGTCTTCCTGCTTGCTATTTTTCCAAATACACTGTAAAGACCGCGCGTTCATTGTCGGCATTTGGCCGGGGGTTGAACGGAGGGTCGCCAAACAAGCGACAGGAAACGTTAATGTTTCAAGCCTCCCGTGTCTCCGCTCTCGAATGTCTCGAAACACGCGTCCTTTCTTCTTCGGCTTTAGCCGGAAAGGCAAGTCGCAGAGGCTCTGCGCCGGAGGTCGACAAAGATTAACAGAAGAAAGGCAAAACAATGGCTCTTTATGAACATGTGTTCCTTGCCCGACAGGATATTGCACCGCAACAGGTTGACCAGCTTGTAGAACTCTACAAGGGTGTCATTGAAGCCAATGGCGGCAAAGTCGGGCGTATTGAAAATTGGGGTTTGCGTACGCTGACCTATCGCATTCGCAAGAATCGCAAAGCCTATTACACTTTGATGAACATCGATGCTCCGGCTGCTGCCATTGCAGAAGTCGAACGGCAGATGCGCATCAATGAAGACATTCTCCGTTACATGACGGTTCGCGTTCACGAGCTTGAGGAAGGCCAATCCGCGATGCTTTCGCGTCGCGATCGTGATGAACGTTATGGCAAGGATGATGACCGTCCACGCCGCTCGCGTCGTTCACGTGATGATGATAACAATGAAGGAGATGAATAATGGTTGATATTAGTCAGATCCCGACCCGTCGTCCTTTCCATCGTCGTCGCAAGACCTGCCCGTTTTCAGGTCCGAACGCACCGAAAATCGACTATAAGGATGTGAAACTTCTTCAGCGCTATATTTCCGAGCGCGGCAAGATCGTTCCTTCACGCATTACCGCAGTGAGCCAGAAGAAGCAGCGCGAATTGGCTAAAGCTATCAAGCGCGCCCGTTTCCTTGGCCTTCTGCCTTATGTCGTCAAGTAAGCAATTCCGGCAGCCGGTTTGACCGGCTGCTTCCCCTGCTTTCGGTGCAGGTTTAAATAAAACCGGAGTTGGAGCAATCATCTTGGCCCCTAACTGCAAAGGCAGGACAGCGAATCAATGTTGCAAAAAAAATCCTATACATTTCCGGCGGGTATTTTGGGCGGGCTGTTTGCTGCCGTCCTTGCAACAGCTATTATGAGCTTTTTTCTGGTCTTTCCGCCACTTGCATTGTTACTCGGCTGCTTTATGTCGCTACCGATTTTCATAGTGGCCTTTGGTTGGGGCACGGCTGCCAGCGTCATTTCTCTTGTTACAGCAACAGTCGTTCTGATATTTGCACAAAATTTCTATATCGGGCTTGGCTTTACATTGCTGTTTTTCCTTCCCGCCGTCTATGCATCCTGGCTGTTAGGGCTTGCCGAAATGGACGAGGATGGCCATGCCATCAAGTGGTATCCGCTTTCTTCTGTCATCTTTTTGTTGACCGGCTTCATCTCGATTATTTGTGTTTTCATCGGCACAATACTCTACAACAACCCGACCACGCCGATCATTGCCGGTGAAATTGCCAGTTTTATCGCAAACTCCTTGCGTGAGACCAATTCGGCAAGCGAAGCCGACATCATCACCTTCCACGACTTTCTGGTAACCAATATCGTACCGTTATTATCGAGTAGTCTGTCCACTTACGGCGTGCTCTTTCTCACCGGAAATCTGTATTTTGCGCTTGTCGGTGCGCAACGCATGAAACGACTCGCCCGCCCGCGCGATGACTGGCCGAAAAAATTCCGTCTGCCATTGCCCGCACTTATCATTTTCATTGTCGCCTTCGGGGCCACATTTTTCCAACTGGGGACATTTCTTAATCTATGCGCGTCGGTCTTCAACACGACTTTTACATTGGCAATTTCAATGACCGGACTTGCCTATCTACATAATCTGACGCGCGGCATTAATGGGCGGATTTTTATATTGGGATTCGTCTATGTTTCGCTTTTCACGTTCATATTCACTGTTCCGGTATCCCTCATTCTTCTTTTGATGGGGATATGGACAACCATTCAAGACAGCCGTCAACACGGCAAAATCAAACAATAAATGCAGCTGAAAGGAATTTAAAATGGATGTTATACTTCTCGAACGCATTGCCCGCCTCGGCCAAATGGGTGATACCGTCTCTGTGAAAGACGGCTTTGCACGCAATTTTCTTTTTCCCCAGGGAAAAGCCTTGCGCGCCAATGAAGCAAACAAAAAGAAATTCGAGAACGAAAGAGCCCAATTGGAAGCCCGCAATCTCGAACGCAAGAGCGAGGCCCAGCAAGTTGCCGACAAACTCGATGGCAAGACATTTGTCGTCATTCGCTCTGCCGGTGAAACCGGACAACTCTACGGTTCTGTTTCGACCCGCGACATTGCCGATATTATTACGGCTGAAGGCTTCACAATTATTCGCACGCAGGTAGAACTTAATCACCCGATCAAAACAATCGGCCTGCATAATGTCGCTGTCAATCTTCACCCTGAAGTTCAGGTCAATGTCACCATCAATATTGCCCGTTCTGCTGAAGAAGCCGAACGTCAGGCTGCCGGTGAAGATCTGACTTCGATTGAAGCTATCTACGGCATTGAGGAACAACCGCTCTCGGAAGAAATTTTCGACGAGGAAGGTGCCGAACACGAAGCCGAAAAGAAGGCCGAAGAAAAGACGGAAGAAACCAAAGCCGAATAAGCTTTGAGTCGCCGTTTACGATAACATTGTCTTGAGTGCGACACACCGTCCTAGTGTTTTGGTACAGTTGTTTCTTGACATGTCAAAAAAAAATGAACACACCCGACCCGATGGTCGGGTGTTTTTTTTAAAAATCAGCATTATAAACAGCGCATCGCTTGAAATAGATTTTTAATAGCAATTTAAACGCTTGTTTATGCATAAAAGCGGCCAATTTATTAAATGGAAGATGGGACTCGATAGATGTTTGCTTTATTGAAGACGGCTGCCAGCCACATTATTACTAAAGGTAATTTGACAATTACCGATTCACGTGGGGTCACACACCAGTTCGGCGACCAGACGGGCAAGCCAATTCAAATACGCTTTACATCGGCAAAATGGGAACGTGAAGTTGCCCTCGACCCTGCTTTGAAACTGGGCGAAGCCTATATGGAAGGCGGGTTTATATTTGTTAAAGGCGATATTTACACGCTGCTCGAAACAATTTTTGAAAGCACAGGCCCAATTGCTGAAAATCAACTATGGATGAAAGCATTTTCGTTCATTCGCACTGCTACAAAACGATTCGCGCAGATGAACACATTGCGCCGCTCGGCAAAAAACGTTGAGCATCATTACGATTTATCAGGCAAACTCTATGAATTGTTTCTTGATCCCGATCGCCAGTATTCATGTGGTTATTTTGAAAATCCGCATGTCAGCCTTGCCGAGGCGCAATTAGCCAAGAAGCGCCATCTGGCAGCCAAGTTGCAAGTCAAACAGGGTGAAAAACTTCTTGATATCGGCTGTGGCTGGGGTGGACTTGGTCTCTATTTTGCACGTGTTCTCGGTGCAAATGTTACAGGTGTTACGCTTTCTCACGAACAGCATGGCATTGCCAACCAGCGTGCCAAAGATATGGGACTTTCGGATAAAGCCAAATTTTTGCTTCTTGACTATCGCAAGCTTGATGACAGCTTTGACAAAATTGTTTCAGTGGGAATGTTCGAGCATGTCGGCATCGGCCATTACAAAGAATATTTCGACCATGTCAAAAGATTGATGAAACCCGACGGGCGCTTTGTTCTCCATTCAATCGGCCGTTCAGGCGAACCGGGTGCTACCAATCCATGGATTGCCAAATATATTTTCCCCGGTGGTTATATTCCCTCATTGTCGGAAGTCATTCCGGTTATTGAAAAAAGCGGACTTATCATTACCGATATAGAAATATTGCGTCTGCATTATGCCGAAACATTGAAAGCATGGCGAGAAGCTTTCCTTGCTCATTGGGATGAAGCCAAAGCATTATACGACGAACGTTTCTGTCGCATGTGGGAATTCTATCTTGCCGCATCGGAAAGTGCTTTCCGCTGGCAAGGTATGATGGTTTTCCAGATCCAGCTAGCCCACAAGCAGGATGCAGTTCCTTTAACGCGCGATTATATTACCGAGGAAGAAGCGCGTCTTGAAAAAATTGACGCCGATCCGAATTTGAAAGTGGCAAAAAACAAAAAAAGCAACTGAGGCAATAGGAAAACAGGACAAGGTTAAAGCGCCGGTTTCGCTGAAAATGCCCTGTAAAAATCCGTTCTCTTGAAATGAAATTCCGTGAATCAACTAAAACGACAAGTTCGTGAAAATGCGGATATTTCAACATTCAAAGTGATTGTCATTCCGGTTGTCGAAACAATTTCTTTTTGAAGAAAAATGCCATATATGGCCGGATGTGTGGCATTTTTAAAAAATACAAAATTTATATTTTCTCTTCCGGAATGTGAATCCATTTCCGGCAGACGGGATTTTAATATTTAAAACGCACGGAAATCCGGTTCATTTGCCATTTCTTTTTCCGGCTGGTAATAGATTGAAAAATCTGGCAATCGGGTAAAACCTTGTTAATGGAGAAAAAAAAGTGGCAGTCCCTACCCACAATGGTGTACAGTAACAGGGGTTTCCAATTAAACAAAATTCAGGCGAGCAGCAATAGACTCATGTCAGAAGCAAAAGTTCTCAATATCGGGCAAACCAATGGTGATGAGACACTCCCGTTCAGGCAGATTCCGCATAATATCGAAGCTGAACAGGCTCTTCTTGGGGCAATTCTCATCAATAATGATGCACTTGACCGTGTGTCCGATTTTTTAAAGCCTGAACATTTTTTCGAGCCATTACATCAAACGATTTTTGCCGTTTTGAGCGAATTTATTAAAAACGGCAAGCATGCCGATCCCGTTACAATCAAACCGTTTATTCCGGCTAATGAAAAAATCGGCGACATGACGGTCTTTAGTTACGTTGTCCGCATGGCAACAGAAGCCGTCACCATCATCAATGCAGAAGATTATGGCCGCGCCATTTATGACCTTTATACACGTCGCTCTTTGATTGATCTGGGAAATGAGATCGTCAATACCGCATATGATGCGCCGATTGACCTTACTCCTTCAAAACAAATCGAAAATGTCGAGCAAAAACTGTTCACACTGGCCGAAACCGGTAAATATGGCGGCGGCTTTGAAAGTTTCGATGATGCTGTAAAAAAAGCGATCGATATGGCGGGAGCTGCAAAAAAGCGCACTTCCCGACTGTCTGGTATTCCCACACAGCTCAAAAAGCTCGACGAGCAAATGGGTGGTTTGCAACGTTCCGACCTTATCATCCTTGCCGGTCGTCCGGGCATGGGTAAAACGTCACTTGCCACCAATATCGCCTTCAACATTGCCAATGCCTTTATCAAAGCGAAAGAAAACAAACTTCCGGAAGAAGAAAATGAAGGCGGAATCGTCGGTTTTTTCTCGCTCGAAATGTCATCGGAACAATTGGCAACGCGTATTATTTCCGAACAGGCGGAAGTCTCTTCTTCCAAAATCCGCCGTGGCGATATTACCGAAGATCAATTCGCAAAACTGCTTCATTCGATGACAAGATTGCAGAAAGCGCCACTTTATATCGACCAGACAGGTGGCATTTCCATTGCACAACTTTCAGCCCGCGCGCGGCGGCTTAAACGCCAGCATGGGCTTGATGTTCTGGTCATTGACTATGTGCAATTGATGACCGGCGTCTCGAAACGCGCGTCGGAAAACCGCGTGCAGGAAATTACCGAAATCACGACCGGTTTGAAGGCTCTTGCCAAAGAACTCAATATCCCGATCATTGCATTGTCGCAGCTTTCCCGTCAGGTTGAAGCGCGTGATGACAAACACCCGCAACTTTCCGATCTTCGTGAATCGGGATCTATCGAACAGGATGCCGATGTCGTGCTGTTTGTTTATCGTGACGAATATTATATCAGAAACAAAGAGCCGAAGCTTGGCAGTGAAGAACATTTGAAATGGCAAGCCGAGATGGATGAAGTCTTTGGCAAGGCCGAAGTGATTGTGGCGAAACAGCGTCATGGTCCGACAGGAACTGTAAGATTGGCATTTCAGTCCGAATATACGCGCTTTTCCGATCTTGCTGAAAGTGACAAGCTACCAGAGCAATTCGGCTGATCTCTATGGCAAAAACACGCACCCAGTTTGTCTGTCAAAATTGCGGCACGGTCTATTCCCGGTGGGCGGGAAAATGCGATGCATGTGGCGAATGGAACACCATTGTCGAAGAAGGAACGAGCGGCGGTATTGGCGGCGGGCCTGCCAAAAGCAGCCGTAAAGGGCGCGTCGTTGCCCTCACTTCGCTTTCCGGCTCTATTGAAGACGCACCGCGGATAAAATCGGGAATCGCCGAACTTGATCGTGTGACAGGTGGCGGTTTTGTGAGAGGCTCGGCACTTCTTGTAGGCGGTGATCCGGGAATTGGAAAATCGACACTTCTAACGCAAGCCGCAGCAGCGCTTGCCCGTCAAGGCTGTCATGTTATCTATGTTTCCGGTGAAGAAGCGGTGGCGCAGATCCGCTTGCGTGCACAACGTTTGGGTGCTGCCAACACAACTGTGGAGCTTGCTGCCGAAACCAATGTCGAAGATATTCTTGCAACGCTCACAAATGCCAAAAAGCCTGATCTCGTCATCATCGATTCTATACAGACGCTTTGGTCCGAGGCGGTCGATTCTTCTCCGGGAACAGTAACGCAGGTGAGAACCGGTGCGCAGGCGATGATACGCTTTGCCAAAAAAACGGGGGCAGCAGTTGTCCTTGTTGGTCATGTCACAAAAGACGGGCAAATTGCGGGCCCTCGCGTTGTCGAACATATGGTTGACGCGGTGCTTTATTTCGAGGGTGAAGGCGGACACCAGTACAGAATTTTAAGAACCGTGAAAAACCGCTTTGGCCCGACTGATGAAATCGGTGTTTTTGAAATGTCGGATCATGGCTTGCGGGAAGTCAATAATCCATCCGAACTATTTCTTGGAGAACGCAACAGCAATGCGCCCGGTGCGGCGGTTTTTGCGGGCATGGAGGGGACAAGGCCGATCCTTGTCGAAATACAGGCTTTGGTTGCGCCAACTTCCCTTGGTACGCCAAGACGCGCAGTTGTTGGATGGGACAGCAACCGGCTTTCCATGATTCTTGCGGTTCTTGAAGCCCATTGCGGTGTCCGTTTCGGGCAACATGATGTTTATCTCAATGTTGCTGGCGGATACCGCATTTCCGAACCCGCCGCCGATCTTGCAGTTGCGGCAGCTCTTGTTTCTTCTCTTGCCGGAATAACGCTGCCTCAAAACTATGTCTTTTTTGGCGAAGTCAGTTTGTCGGGAGCGGTGCGTGCCGTTTCCCATTCCGGACAAAGATTGAAGGAAGCTGAAAAACTCGGATTTAAAGGCGCAATTTTGCCATCGGGTACGAGCGAGACCATCAAATCGCCCTCTTTCAGGCAGAGAAGCTTTGGCGACTTGCCCGAACTTGTTGCAGCAATTGCTTCCGGAAAAAGGCGTGCCTCGCCCCCGACACAGAATTGACTTTGTGGACAAAAAGCGGGCTTACCACTTTTAAATAAAGGGAAATATTGATATTGGTTTTCCAAACTGGCATTGAAGACGTAATTGACGACACTGTCATTATATTTTGCCGATCGAAGCGAACTTAAGGACAAGCCTGATGTTCATGACAGCCCTTGATGGCCTGGTTATTGCAGTAATCCTGTTTTCAGCCTTTCTGGCCATGGTACGCGGCTTTTCGCGTGAAGTTTTATCTTTGGCATCATGGGTCATTGCTGCCGTTGCGGCGGTGCTTCTTTATAAAAACCTCCTGCCCTTTGTGGAATCTTACCTTTCCAACAAAACAATCGCGCTAATTGCGAGTCTGGCAATCATTTTTGTCGTTGTTTTTCTCATTGTTTCCATCATTACAATGAAAATTGCGGATATTATTATAGATAGCCGAATCGGTGCACTGGATCGCACCGTAGGATTTATTTTCGGCGTTGTTCGCGGGCTTTTCATTATGGTCATCGCCATGTTGCTCATCAACCAGCTTATCAAACCGGAAGATCAGGCACCATGGCTGAAAGATGCTAAAACCAAGCCCATGCTTGATTCTTTGAGTAACCAGATTTGGGATTTATTACCGAAGGATCCGGACTGGATTTTCGACAAGGCTTCAACTGTGTTGAAAAAAGATGAACCGTTAAATACCGACAATAGCGTCGGAGAAAATCCGGCACAACCGGGTGATTGAATTAAAATGGGTGGCCTATATGCCGCCCATTTTTGCCTATATTACATGTTTTAATAGCTAATATTATTTAATTCTCTACGGGATGGTGAAAATGGCAAAAGAGGTCTTTTGTGAACCCGATTTTTCTTTCGATGACGATAGTTTGCATGAAGAATGCGGCGTTTTCGGAATTCTCGGACATAATGATGCGGCGACATTAACAGCTCTGGGCCTCCACGCCTTGCAACATCGTGGTCAGGAAGCAGCGGGTATCGTTTCTTATGATGGAACCGTATTTCATCAGGAAAAACATATGGGACTTGTCGGGGACCATTACACCAACCCGAAAACATTGGCGAACCTTCCCGGCGACCGCGCAATCGGCCATACACGCTATTCAACGACAGGTGAAACAGCATTGCGCAACGTCCAGCCGCTCTTTGCCGAACTTGAGGTGGGCGGCATTGCCATTGCCCATAATGGCAACCTTACCAATGGGCTCACAATCCGCCGTCAACTCATTGCATCGGGAGCTATCTGCCAGTCGACATCCGATTCGGAAGTAGTCCTTCACCTCATCGCCCGCTCGCGTCACGCAAAATCATCCGAACGTTTCGTCGACGCTATACGCCAGATCGAGGGTGGTTTTGCCATGATCGCCTTGACCCGCTCGAAGCTCATTGCCGCCCGTGATCCTGTTGGCATTCGACCGCTTGTTATGGGTGAACTGGATGGCAAGCCGATTTTCTGTTCGGAAACCTGTGCTCTCGATATTATCGGGGCAAAATATATTCGTGACGTCGAGAATGGCGAAGTGATTATTTGCCAGTTGCAAAAAAATGGCGAAATCACAATTAACACAATCAAACCGAAAGATCGTAAACCGGAAAAACTTTGCCTGTTTGAATATGTCTATTTTGCCCGTCCGGATTCAATTATTGGTGGACGCAGCGTTTATAATGCCCGCAAGAATATGGGCATTTATCTTGCCAAAGAAGCCCCGTGTGAGGGTGATGTGGTTGTTCCGGTTCCCGATGGCGGCACACCGGCTGCAATCGGTTATGCGCAACAAAGCGGCATTCCTTTCGAGCTTGGTATTATTCGTAACCACTATGTAGGCCGGACTTTTATTGAACCCACACAACAAATCCGCGCTTTCGGTGTAAAACTCAAACACTCGGCCAACCGCCCTGTTATTGAAGGAAAACGCGTTGTGCTGATTGATGACTCAATCGTACGCGGCACAACATCCATTAAAATTGTGCAAATGCTGCGCGAGGCGGGAGCTAAAGAAGTGCACATACGCGTCGCAAGCCCGATGATCTTTTATCCTGATTTTTACGGTATTGATACGCCGGAAGCTGCAAAACTCCTTGCCAACCAATATCCCGATCTTAAATCCATGTGTGAATTTATCGGCGCCGATTCATTACAATTTTTGTCGCTTGACGGGCTTTATATGGCGGTCGGCGGTGAAGTCAGAAACAATGCCGATCCGCAATTTACCGACCATTATTTTACCGGCGATTACCCGACCCGCCTTGTCGATCAGGAAAATGCCGATAATGTTCATAAGCTTTCTGTTTTGAATTGTGGATGATAATGGAAAAACATCAATTATTCGACCTTAAAGGTCGTGTTGCTCTTGTAACCGGTGCTTCACGCGGTATCGGTTACCATCTCGCTTTGGAACTTGCAAAACGCGGTGCCCATATCATTGCCGTTGCGCGAACTGTTGGTGGCTTGGAAGAACTTGATGACCAAATCAGGAAGGCCGGTTCTTCTACAACATTGGTACCGCTTGATCTTCATGATATGGCAGCGATCGACCGGTTGGGAAACGAGATTAACGAACGTTGGCATAAACTTGATGTGCTGGTTGCCAATGCCGGTGTTTTGGGATCTATTTCACCGGTTGCACATGTCGAAGCAAAAACATTTGAAGACGTATTTGAAATCAATGTTATCAGCCAATGGCGCTTGATCCGCGCCGTAGAACCGCTGTTGAGAAAGTCGGATTGCGCCCGCGCTATTCTATTTTCGTCCGGCGTCGTCCATAAACCACGGGCTTTTTGGGGGCCTTATGCCGCTTCCAAGGCTGCCTTCGAGGTGTTAGGGCGCTGTTGGGCCGATGAATTGAAAAACACATCCGTAAAGGTGAATATTGCAAGTCCGGGAGCCACACGTACCGCTATGCGTGCACAGGCGATGCCAGGCGAAGACCCGAACACATTGCCTTCAGCCGAAGAAATTGCAGCCAAAATTGTTCAACTGGCTTCCCCTGATCTGGAAGAGACCGGACAGTTTTTCGATGCCCGTAAAAATCGTTTTCTAACCTATCACGTTCCTGATTAGGAA
The DNA here is from genome assembly GCF_016102505.1 of Bartonella sp. B10834G3. Taxonomy (NCBI): domain Bacteria; kingdom Pseudomonadati; phylum Pseudomonadota; class Alphaproteobacteria; order Hyphomicrobiales; family Bartonellaceae; genus Bartonella; species Bartonella sp. B10834G3. Next base: position 40,766 of record NZ_JACFOM010000002.1, on the reverse strand, counting down.
AAACCTGATAAACGGCAGGAAAAGTCCGAACTGTTTTTCCGGAATAGTTGTCTTTTACCGCTCTATCTGCGTCTGTGAATGGCGCAGATTGCGAAATGCATTTTTCGCCGGCAGAAATAACCTTACGAAAAAAATGGGAGTTATCTTTATAATCCCTGCCTTTTATAATTCTTACAATTGCGGCAGTTGAGACCGCGCACCATTGCCGGAACATTTTGTGACAATCGCCAAAATTCCGGCCGGTAACAATCCGGTCATATGAAGTTTAACAGCCGGAAGATTCCGCGCAAGTTCCGAAAAATGTCTAAAAACGCCAATAAAGCTTTTCAAGCCTGAAAGTCGGTTTTTCCAGATTTCGGATTTGCGAGCTTGTTCTATAGGAACGCCAATTCAATCCGAACAGCAAGCCGCAAGAATTCACTATGCGAATACCCACCCAAAAACCGGAATTCCAATCGGAGATTTAATCTTTGTCTTCCGGTTCTTCTTCGTCGGTTGTTGCAACGCCGTCTTTTATTTTTTGCGCTTCACGAACCGAGCGTTTTTGATAGGCCATCAAGCTGAATGGCAAAAATACCATGTAACCGATTGCTGTAACAAGAAGCACCTGCCACGTGTAAGTGGCAAGAAAACCGACATAGATCACAACAACCAGCATACCGGGTATAACCACGTCGCGACGCAATTGCTGACCGACTGTTTTTCCGTTCCAGACCGGCAGACGGCTGATAAGCAGAAAAGCGATAACAACCGTATAAAGGCTGAAAACCAACGCCCAGCCCGCACCCGGTTCGAGGCCAAGACATCCGAGATAGATCGGCAGCAATACCAACAACGCCCCCGCCGGTGCCGGAACACCTACAAAATATTCCCGCTGCCAGCGTGGAATGTGTTTGTTATCAATCATCACGTTGAAACGGGCAAGCCGCAAACAACAGGCAATACAGTAAACGAGCGCGGCTATCCAGCCAACCTGATGAGCCTGATTGAGAAGAAAAGAATAGACAATCAAAGCCGGAGCAACACCGAAGTTCACAACATCGGCCAAGGAATCCATTTGTGCACCGAATGAAGAACCACCGCCCATGAGGCGCGCCAACCGCCCGTCGACACCATCGAGGACAGCGGCAAGCAAAACCATTAAAATAGCCGTTTCAAAACGGTGTTCAAAAGCGAGCCTGATACTGCTCACGCCCGCACATATTGCCAGAATGGTAATGACATTGGGAAGGACAAAGCGTATCGAAATTGACCGACGCGGCTTCGCATCATCATTTTTGTGTCCCTCCGGATCGAACGAAGAAAAAGGCGAAGAACTCTCCATTAAAATCTAATCCAGTCTAAAGTCTGTTATGGTCGCGCTCTTATCAAACGAAGCGAAAACAGTTTCACCGGCGATAGCCTTCTGGCCGATCGCCACCCGTAATTTTACATGAGCAGGCAGATAAACATCAAGTCTTGAACCGAAGCGGATAAGGCCGAACCGTTTGCCTGCGACCACAGGTTCATTTTCTTTCGACCAGCATACTATGCGGCGGGCAACAAGACCAGCCACTTGTACGACACCGATTTCACCATGAGCTGTTTCAATGACGAGACTGTTTCTCTCGTTATGGTCGCTTGCCTTGTCCAGCTCTGCATTGCCGAATTTTCCCGGCCGGTAAACAATGGATTTTACCACACCATCCATCGGTATACGATTGATATGACATGAAAATATATCCATGAACACCGAAACGCGCATCATTTCATTGTTGCCTAGACCAAGTTCCCTAGGCGGAACAAACAAACCGACAAATGAAATGCGACCGTCAGCAGGACTCATAACAAGGTTCATATCAATCGGCGTAACACGCTCCGGATCACGGAAAAAATAGATACACCATATCGTTAGAACCAGCCCGAACCAGAAAAGTGGATCCCATATCCACCCCAGAACGAGCGACAAAATGAAAAAACCGACGATAAACGGGTACCCTTCCTTATGGATGGGTGCAAAACCGTTACGAACCGATCTTACAATGCTCATACGTGTATTCCCCATTTATCTTACACCGCACCTGCCCGTTCGACACGAAGCCGGTTCCTGTTTATCCAATCAACGTGAAAAAAGCGATAGTTTGTTTCATCTTCATCTGCAAGATAGTTGTCAATGATGGGAGATAATGCCCAACTCATCTTCCTCGCGAATTTTGCGCAATTGCTCTTCTGCCTTGGAAGCTTCAAGCTGTTTGTGCCACATTGAAGCATAAAGGCCATCTTTGGCGAGCAATTCTTCATGTTTGCCGCGTTCAATAATCCGCCCGCCTTTTAACACCAGAATTTCGTCGGCTCCGATAATTGTCGAAAGTCTGTGAGCCACCACCAAAGTTGTACGCCCACGACTTACAACATCAAGCGCGTGCTGGATTTCGAGTTCCGTAGCTGTATCAAGAGCCGAGGTTGCCTCATCAAGAATGAGGATAGGTGGAGCTTTCAAAATTGTACGGGCAATCGCAACACGCTGTTTTTCACCACCTGAAAGCTTCAGCCCGCGTTCGCCGACCATTGACTGGTAACCATCCGGCAATTGCGCGATAAAATCGCCGATTTGCGCCATGTCGGCCGCCTTTTTCACTTCCTCGTCGGAAGCATCCGGACGGCCGTAACGGATATTATAGGCAATCGTATCATTAAAAAGCACTGTGTCTTGTGGCACCATGCCAATCGCTTGACGCAAGCTTTTTTGTGTTACAGAACGTATATCCTGCCCGTCAATCGTAATCGAGCCTTTTTGAACGTCGTAAAAACGAAATAACAACCTTGAAATCGTCGATTTTCCTGCCCCCGAAGGCCCGACTATGGCAACAGTTTTTCCCGCCGGTACAGAAAAATCTATATCTTTAAGAATTTGCCGGTTTGTATCGTAAGAAAATTCGACATGGTTGAAGCGGATTTCGCCTTCTTTAACAATAAGCGGTTTGGCATCGGGAGCGTCGGTAACTTCCTGTTTGACATCCAGAAGATCGAACATGGCTTCAATATCTGTCAAACCTTGGCGAACTTCCCGATAAATCGAACCGATGAAATTAAGCGGTATCGAAAGTTGCATGAGCAGCGCATTGATGAAAACAAAATCGCCGAGCGTGTGTGTGCCATGCATCACTTCATATGCCGACATCAGCATCATCACCGCCATACCTGCACCGAATATGACGGCCTGACCGAAATTGAGCCACCCCAGTGAAATCCACGTTTTGATAGCAGCCTTTTCATAACCGGCCATGGAGCTATCAAAACGTTTTGCCTCAAGGTCTTCATTGCCGAAATATTTCACCGTCTCGTAATTCAAAAGCGAGTCGATTGCCCTTGTATTTGCTTCGGTATCGGATTCGTTCATCTCACGGCGAATTGAAATGCGCCAATTGCTAGCCTTGATTGTAAACCACGTATAAAGCCCGACAGTTACAGCAACGACGCTCATATAATGCCAGCCATAACTGATATAGACCACCAGCGCAGTGAGCGCGAATTCAAGTACGGTCGGTGCTGTATTCAATATGGAAAAGCGGACAATTGCCTCGATGCCTTTCGTGCCACGTTCTATCACTCGTGATAGCCCGCCGGTTCGCCTTTCAAGATGAAATCTTAAAGACAATTCATGCATATGAACGAAAGTCTGATAGGCAAGTCTCCTGACAGCATGTTGGCCGACTGTTGCAAACAAAGCGTCGCGTAACTGGTTTAGTCCGGCCTGTAAAATGCGTGCCACATTATAGGCAAGAACCATCATGAAAGGTGCTGCAAAGATAGCCGGAAGCCAGGAAGGTGGTGTATAATCAACATTCAGAGCATTTGTGGCATATTTGAAAAAATACGGAACCGAGATCAGAACCAGTTTTGACAATACAAGATATAGGACTGCCCATAAAACACGCAGCTTCAAGTCCGGCCGATCGGATGGCCACATATAAGGCCAAAGATTGAGGATCGTACGAAACGTATTTCCTGAATCGGCCGAAACAGTTTTTGCTCTATTAGGTTCTGTCATTTTTCTTTCAAATCGGTTTGGCTACTTGAAGCATCGGTTTTTTGCACGTCGGTTATTTCGGGCAAAACCAATTCCTGACCGGTTGTGATATAGTCACGATTTTTCAAAATATCGGAATTTGCCGAATATATCGCGTCGCTATAACGGCTTGAACCATATGCTTTTTCGGCAATAGACGATAAACTGTCACCTTTTTCAACAATAATGGTTCTCACAGGTTTTCCGTGACGGTAGACCTGATTAACGGGCCGGTAACGTTCACCGATACGAAAAGGTGTAACGAGTGAGCCGACAATTTCACCTCCCTCATTGAAGAGGTCGACACGAAAAACATGGTCACCGGCAAATAGTGTGACAAAACGGGGAATAGAAAAATTTCCGGCTTCGTCGGTTTTGCCACTCCCTAGCCGCATATTCCCCAGCGTTGCAATAACCTGCATTTGTTTTCCGGCGTGCCCGCTAATTGTCAAAATACTATTTTTGTAGGTGATTCTTGTTATATCGAAATTTTTATCGTTATTTTTTCCGAGTTCGATAATTGCGGGAGTATTGGAAATAAATCGCGAAGAACCGGCAGGGTCGTTCATAAAAGCCGTCAATCCGTCTGCACCTTTATGTGAAACAATAACCGTGACCGTTTCAACCGATGTGAACGATTTTCCCGATTTGTCTGTTGCCCTCAAAACAAAATGATATTGGCCTTTACCCAGATTTTTTTGCAATGTCAGCGTGAAGGTGCCTTTTTCATCCGCATTTGTTTCGCCAAGTTTTCGTGCGCCGTCTATAAGTTCGACCACCGAATTTGCCGGTGCTTTGCCAAGGATGACTGCGTAATTATCGTCATTCAACATGAAACTCTCGAAACTCGGACTTTCAAGCTGGTCTGATTGAACATTGTTTTTTTCTTCTTGCGCGGATGCAATGCCGACAAACAACATAAACGCCCCCATCAATGAGAGCGTCAAAGTTACGGCAATTTTTTTTATCGACAAAAAGAATGCCATCAACAATCCTGTTTTTCGAGCACTTGACCAATCTTTTTCTGTCCTATTCCATTTGTAACCCAAACGGAATACCAAACTCGTCCGGACGATCTTTTTCCTGTGGTGTGCGTAACCACTTGACGGAATTTTTTTAAAACGGCAAAACACTGTTTATGACAAAAATCAATTCTATCTGCGTTTATTGTGGTTCTTCATCGGGCAACAATCCCGATTATGTCGACGCCGCAAGCAAACTTGGCAAACTTATGGCTCAAGCCGGCATTACACTGGTATATGGCGGTGGCACAACCGGCATTATGGGCACAATTGCACAATCAGTAAAAAGCAATGGTGGAAAAGTGGTCGGAATCATTCCCGATTTTCTTATCAAAAAAGAAGCCCGCAATAAAAATGATGACCTCTTTGACGAGTTCATTGTCACTGAAACAATGCATCAGCGCAAACAATTGATGTTCGATCGCTCGGATGCTTTTCTTGCTCTACCCGGTGGCATTGGAACACTGGAAGAAATTGTCGAGATCATGACGTGGGCGCAGCTTGGCCGACATATGAAGCCGATCGCTTTTGCCAATATAGATGGCTTTTATAACCCGATGATTGCTCTTCTCGACCATATGGCAAGACAAGGCTTCATCCATTCCGACCATAGATTGAAGCCTCTTGTTATTGACAATATCGAAAAAATTATCACTGCTCTTTCAAAAAATCAGGGTCTTAGCGTATTGTAAGTCATTGAAAGCTTTCGATATTCTTCCCGCAATGACGAGAATTCCACCTTTAACTTCCTGAAATCTGTCGCTTCGATATGTTTTGGGGGTGATCTCTTGTTTTTCCGATTATTTTTTAAGTTCGATAATCGTTTCTTTTGTCTTTTTATGTTTGATCGCTGACAGACTGGATACAGTATAAATCGCCAGTCCCAGCCAGATTATTGAAAAGGCAACCAATTGCACTGACGAGAACGGTTCGTGAAAAACAAAAATGGCTATCAAAAAAAGAAATGTCGGGGTCATGTATTGCATCAACCCCAGTGTGGTTAAATTCAGCGTCTTGGCTCCGACTGCAAACAGGATAAACGGAATTGCCGTAAAGGGGCCAGCCAATACGAGTAGCCCCACATCTTTCCATGAACCGTGGAAAAAATAATCCTCGCCCGTTGCAATAAAATAAAAGCAACCGATCAATGCGGGGAGCGTCATAATCAATGTTTCAAGTGCAAAACCTTCTGTCGGTCCGATAGGTAGAGATTTTCTGAAAAAAGCATAAAAGCCGAAAGTGAGCGGTAACAAAATCGCAATCCATGGCAGACCACCGGCGTTTATTGTCAAAATGGAAACCGCAATAAAGGCAAGCGCAATAGCAACCCACTGCCAACGACTGAGGTGTTCCCTCAAGAAAATAAGCGCCAGTATGACATTTACCAAAGGGTTTATGTAATAGCCCAGCGCAGCATCAACGGCATGATTATTGCCGATTGCCCAAATGTAAATGCTCCAATTGGCAGTCATAAGCGCAGACGTCAGAAAAGCCATAGCCATCATTCGCGGCTTCTTCAATGCTTCCCAAAGGGCACGCGTATGCCCGATCACAATAATAATGCCAAGCGCAATAGGTAGCGACCACAACACCCGATAAACAACGACTTCCATGACCGGAATATGGGCGACAGCTTTCATATAAAGCGGAAAAATGCCCCAAATAGCATATGCGCCGAGTGCCGCCAAAAAGCCTGAAATATTGGCCGGAAAGACCTTGCTATCTTTTAAAACAGGCTTTTTCATAAACATTTGTCAAATAATCCCGCTTTTTATTAATTGTTCAATAAAATTATCTGGTCGTACCTTTTACAATAAAAAGTCCCGTGCGTGTTCTGCCATTCCGGCTTTTTTCCTCATACCACTCGGCTGCGTAAATATTATCAAGAGATACTTTCTTCTTCTTCAACTGCTCTTCAAGCCAGGCTTCATCTTTACCGATTTCATCAAGGCTGCCATCAACGATACTTCCATTTTTTACAACAAGTGTCGCGTTTTTTCCCTCTTCCTTGCGGATAACCGAAAGACTGCCATTGGACTCAAGGCGGGCAAAGGCTACTTCATGAAGTGCACAGCCTTTTATTCTAAGCATTGTTGCAAAATCGTTCACATCAATGTTGAGCCGTTTGATTTCATCCATCTGGAATTTGCCGTCAAGCACGAGTGCAACATCACCACCAGCCACAAGATTATGGAAAAACACCGAATGGCGACGCAAATAATTCAATCCTATAACCAATAATTGCCAGATAATCAAAACAATTAATAACTGGATAACAGTGATTTTCGGATTATAGATAACACCGCCGATAATACCGCCCATCACGAAATTGCTAATCAAATCCGTCGGCGTCATCTGACTGAGACTTCCCCTACCGCTTGTACGCAGCACCAGAAGAAATACAGCAAGACCTATGAAAAGCTTGAGCGCCACATAGCCATAACCAAAAAGGTAATCCATACGTTAGACCTTCTTTATCATTGCCAGTGGCGAATTCTGGCGGGATTAATGTTTCATTTCCCAATGTGTCACGCGTTCGCCTGTCTGCGGATTTTTTTCGTCCCTCAGCACTATATCTTTCTTGAGAAGCTCGTCTCTGATGCGGTCGGCTTCTGCCCAATTTTTGTCTTTTATAAACGACAAGCGTTTGGCAATTTGGCTCTCGACAAATTGGCTATCTATTTCGCTTTGTCTGTTAAAGAGCGGGCAATCTTTGTCATTAAGCCATGTTTCATTCAACAAGCCCAAAAGCTCCATACCGGATTTGAGAGCTGCAACATTTTGCGATTTATAATATTGACGCAAAAAGGTAATGGCGCTCCAGCAATTGAGATCTTCGCCCAAAGCTTCGACAAGCTCGTCGCTTGCCGGTGCACCATCTCCGGAACGAACGTTTTGCTGGCGCAATAATTCATACCAGCGATAAAGTTCGCTGCTTGATTCGGCAAGGCGCTGTGCTGTCCAGTTTAAAGGTTCGCGATAATGGGTTTGCAACATGGAAAGGCGCGCACTGAGACCCACCCACTGGTGGCGCAGTTTTTCGTCAACTTGTGGCGATACTTCATTAAGTGCGGTTTCCAACACATCATGAATCGTGATGAAATTGCCCAGACTTTTGGACATTTTTTGCCCTTCAACCTGTAGAAAGCCGTTATGCATCCACAGATTTGCCATGCGCTCTGTTCCAAAGGCCGAGCAACTTTGTGCAATTTCGTTTTCATGGTGGGGAAAAACCAGATCTATGCCGCCGCCGTGAATATCGAAAACATTGTTTTGCGGATTATCACATGTGAGGCCGCCGCCAAAAGGAACCAATAATTTTGCCATCGACATAGCCGAACATTCTATGTGCCACCCCGGACGCCCTCTGGTTTTGATACCCGCAGGAGAAGGCCAACCCGGTTCCCCCTCTTTCGACGGTTTCCACAAAACAAAATCCATTTCGTCACGCTTATAGGCGGCAACATCGACACGGGCTCCCGCTATCATTTCATCAAGCGACCGGCGTGCAAGAGCACCATAACGGGGATGATCTCCCATGCTGGATACAGAAAACAACACATGATCTTCCGCAACATAGGCATGACCACGTTCAATCAGACGTTCGATCATCGCACGCATGTTATCAAGATTATCGGTTGCACGTGGCTGGGTTGTCGGAGGAAGACAGCCAAGAGCCGCCACATCCTCCTGAAACTGGTTATTGGTTTTTTCTGTTAGAATACGGATGGCTTCGTTTAACGGAAGTTCGGGATAATCACGGGCGGCACGTGCATTGATCTTATCGTCGACATCGGTAATGTTACGGGCATAGATGACATGTTCTTTTCCGTAGACATGGCGCAGCAAACGAAATAACACGTCAAAAACCACAACCGGACGTGCATTGCCGATATGGGCATAGTCATAAACTGTAGGCCCGCAGACATAAAGGCGCACCTTGTCAGCGTCGATCGGATGGAATTCCTCTTTCGTTCTTGTGAGCGTGTTGTAGAAATGCAAACTGGTCATCTATAATCTTTCATCTGTCAGGTAATACCAGATCCTTGGCAAGCCACAAAAAAATGGTCAAGGCATTTACCCTTATAATGTTAAATATCTCAGTGAAGCATTTAGAAAAGATCAAGCTGGTCTTTATTCTTTAAAGTTTTCCCCCGTTTTCGATCGTCCGGTTTTTCATTTTGCTGTTTTTCAGCCTTATGATTGAGCCGGTCACCGGTGTCGTTGTTCTCGTCGACAACGCTTATCCTGTCTTTTACGTCGCTATAGGGATAATTTGCATTATTGATTTTATCGGATACAGGAAAGACATGAAGTTCTTCGGCAGGCGTGTTTTTTAGAATATCCATAATGTCGGCGGGACGATAATTCCGGCAATCAAGCCATCTTTCTATATCCTTCTTGCGGACGATAACCGGCATACGATGGTGAATTTCCGCTAAAGGTGCTTTTGCTTCGGTTGTCAAAATAGCCGCGGTATCAATTTGCGAACCTTCACGACCACTCCACGTTTCCATAAGCCCTGCAAAACCGATAATGGCGTTATCATTGAAAGCCACATGATAAGGTTGTGACTTGCCATGGGGCTGTTTTTTCCATTCATAAAAGCCGGTTGCCGGAATAATCACACGATGATGTCGCAATGCGTTGGTAAAAGACTTTTTCACCGCAACTGTTTCAGAGCGTATATTGAATGTCAGCGGCCATTGATCGGGATTTTTTGTCCAGGAAGGAATAAAACCCCAACGCACCAGAACAGCATCATGTTCAGGCTTGTTCGAGAAACGATCACGATAGGCTTCCGGCGCTTTGACAACCAGAATTGGTTGGGTTGGCGCAATATTGTAGCGCTTGGGAAAATCTTCTTCTATCCAGGCATCAAAAGCATTGGCCACCTCGTTTTTCGAGGCTGCAAGCTCGTAGCGACCACACATGGCAATCCTTCTTTATTCACCAGTTCCAAAATAGTCTTCACACAAGAAAGGGGAGCTTTCATCATGTGAAAAATAACGGTTCGCGTCAGGCGACAGTCGAGGTAACAACAAAATATGCCGCCGAATCAAAAGACCAAGGCCTATCCGATAGATTTTTCATATCCGATTTATAATATCGGGCAAAAAAGCCGGAGACAATAAAACGAAACCGGATAAAAGGCCATTTTTCAAAGCATTTTCCAATTCCGCTATAAAGTGACGTTTTGACATTGCCCGAAAACCGCAAAAAGCCCTATAAAGGCCATCGCAATCGGGTTTAACTTCAATCCTGCTAACAAAAAGAGTCCGGAAAAATGAACAAGTATTTGAAACACCTTGTTATTTTTACTTTTCTTTTGTCGGTCATTCCGGCTCATGCCGAACCGGTTCCCCAATATGATGCCAAAATGTTGCGGCTTGCCGAAATCCTTGGCTCGCTCCATTATTTGCGTAATTTGTGTGGTGAAAAGACGCCTCTGTGGCGCGACAAGATGGAAGAGCTTATCAAAGCCGAAGATCCGACGCCGACACGCCGTGCACGCCTTTATGCGGCTTTCAACAATGCCTATCGTGCTTTTTCCGACAATTATCACACATGCACAAAAGCTGCTGTTGCTGCTGATCGTCGCTATATCAAGGAAGGAACAGCCCTTTCGCACGAGCTTTTGAACCGTTATGGCAATTAACCCTTTTTGACTATTAAGACTGACAGACAAAGATTTTATGGTAATGTAAGCTCCTGAACAGCACAGATATAACGAGTTCACCGATGAGCCAATCGAATACTGACCTTCCGGCCATTATTGCCGAAGAGCAAAAACATGTAGCCCACGAGTTTCAATCAGAAGCGTGGGTGGGCGGTATTTCCAACGGAATTGAACCGGAAATTCTCGCAGAAGCTGCATTTGATACCGCGCTCAAATATCTGCTTCAGGCGCGTAGTGAAAAACAGGTACTGAAATTATTGTCCCGTATGCATGACAAAGTCATAAGGGGTGAATTAAGCGATCATAAAACGATTCAATAAAAGGTCTTACATCATTGAAGAAATTTGTTTTTTGCGCGTTCCTGGGTGGTGTTTTATTTTACTCGCCGGTTGCAAATTCGCTTGAACTCGCCTCGACCGATTTGACCGACGAGAGTGTGAAAGTAAAAACAGATATTCCGAAAGTCGATGATTCTGCCAATCCCATTCCTTTGCCGGAAGCCAAAAAAAGCAAAGCGGTAAAAAGCACAGATACACCGCCCAAGGTTGAATATGACATCGAGAAATTGCCCGCCCCTGTCAAACTGATGCGGCAGAAAATTATTGATGCGGCAAAAAGCGGTGATGTCAACAACCTTAAACCGTTACTGGGTACAAGTAGTGATCCCACCCAGCTTTCGGTTTCCGACAATGTGAAAGATCCGATTGCTTATATAAAACAGCTTTCCGGCGATGGTGATGGCCTTGAAACCATGGCTATCATGATTGATCTCTTGAACTCCGGTTATGTTCATCTTGACGAAGAAGATGACGAGGAAATTTATGTCTGGCCCTATTTTGTAGCCTTGCCGATTGACAAGCTGTCAAAGCCACAGCTCGTTGAACTATTCCAGATTATGACTGCCGGTGATCTTGAAGAGATGAAGGAAATCGGAACTTACTCATTTTTCCGGATCGGCATAACACCGGACGGTACGTGGCGTTTTTTTGTCACCGGTGATTAGGCGATTTTGTTGACCGCCCGCCAATTTCGCCCAACAATTTTGCCTAAAGATTTCGCCTAAGACTTTCGCGCGATAATTTCCTGTATCAACATGATGATTGCCTGTGCCACACAGGTGAAGGTAAACTTTCAACGTTACGCGACGCCGTTATTTTGTGCAGTCATGGCTTGCAAGAGTGGAGGAAGAAGAGCGATTTTTTCAACTTTGAAATATCCCTCATGATTATAGGGCTCATCTGCCATTTCATGAATCCAGGTAATTTCATAAGGGATATAGACGGCGAAGGTTCCGGCCGCGAGCGCCGGTAAAATATCCGATTTCAATGAATTTCCTATCATTACGAAGTTTTTGGCGTTGAGTCCGTTGCGTTTCAACAATTCCTCGTAAACAGCTTTGTCTTTGTGGCTGACAATTTCAATTCTGTCAAAATAATCGGCCAATCCCGATTTTGCCAACTTGCGGGCTTGTTCGACAAGATCTCCCTTGCTTACGAGCAGCAAACGGTATTTTTTATGGAGCGTTTCAAGAGTTTCGACAACATTATCAATGAGCTTCACCGGCTGTTCCATCATCCCGCGCCCAAGCGAGAGAATTTCTTTTATCAGGTTCGAGGGGATGGTTCGTTTGTAAATGAGGCTTGCAGCCTCGATCATTGAAAGTGTGAACGGTTTAAAACCGTAGCCGTAGAGACCGATATTACGCGAAATTGTAGAAAAAAGGACGTTTTCAATTGTTTCTTTATCGGCACAATTTTCAAGAAGCTGAACAAAGTGCTGTTCAGCCTCCCGAAACGATTTTTCATTGTGCCAAAGTGTATCATCGCCATCAAGGCCGATAGTGGTGATCGTCATTACCGTTTAGTTTGTATGGTGCAAACATTCCAGAAACTCGATCGGTTCGCCAGTCGATGGCGTAACAATTTCGCCCTGCCACATGACAGTTTTTCCGCGAATAATGGTTCCCACCGGCCACCCCTTGACCTTCTTGCCGTCATAGGGTGTCCAACCGGCTTTCGAGCCGATCTGTCCATTGCGAATAACTTCTTCACGTTTCAAATCGACAATTGTCAGATCTGCATCATAACCGGCTGCAATGCGCCCTTTGCGACTGATACCGAAAATACGATTGGGGCCATGCGAGGTGAGGTCAACAAAACGTTCAAGCGAAAGTCTGCCGGCATTGACGTGATCGAGCATAATGGCTGCTGTGGTCTGAACGCCTGTCATGCCCGAAGGTGATGCCGGATAGGTTTTGTGCTTCTCTTCCAATGTGTGTGGCGCATGGTCGGAACCGAGAACATCAATGATGCCTTGTCTGACACCATACCATATGCCGGCACGATGGCGGCTTTCACGGATTGGCGGGTTCATCTGGATAAGTGTCCCCAAACGCGCATAATCATCTGCTGTCAAAGTCAAGTGGTGCTGTGTTGCTTCCAGAGTGGCAACATCTTTATGATTTTTGAGAAATTCGATTTCCTCGGCCGTCGAGACATGGAGAACATGAATGCGTGCTCCGGTTTCATGTGCAATTTTGACCAGACGCTTTGTGCAATGAAGGGCTGCTTCCACGTCGCGCCAGACCGGATGGGATGAAGGGTCACCTTCGACACGCAAATGTTTGCGTTCATTAAGCCGTGCTTCGTCTTCGGAATGGAATGCTGCGCGACGGCGGGTATGTTTGAGTATTTCTTTCACTCCCGCATCGTCGGCAACAAGCAGATTACCCGTTGATGACCCCATGAAAACCTTTATACCGGCAGCACCGGGTAAACGTTCGAGTTCACCGACATCGCGGGCATTTTCATGCGTTCCACCGACCCAGAAAGCAAAGTCGCAATGCATGCGGTGGTAGCCGCGTTTCACTTTGTCGGCGAGAGCTGCTTCACTGGTTGTCAAAGGATTGGTATTGGGCATTTCAAAGACTGCTGTCACACCGCCCAATACGGCTGACCGTGAACCGGTTTCAAGATCTTCTTTATATTCGCCACCGGGTTCACGAAAATGCACTTGGCTATCAATCATTCCGGGCAAAATATGAAGTCCCGTGCAATCAACCGTTTCACCAGCCGAACAAGCCGACAAATCGCCAATTTCGGCGATGCGCCCATTAACAATGCCAATGTCCCTTTGGCCGATCCCGTCATGATTGACAACTGTTCCGCCTTTAAAAATCCTATCAAATGTTCTCGACATTACTTTTGCTCCTTGCAGCCCATAACTATACCGATTACGTAAATGCGAGAAGAAAGGCAAGGAAAATGCTTGAAAGTCACTGCTCTCTTACCCTCGAAAACCACCGTCTATTGACGATTACAGGCGATGATAGGACGCATTTTTTAGAACGTCTGATAACCACCGATGTCGAAAAAATCGGCGTTGGCGAACTATTGCCCGGTGCCTTACTGTCACCACAAGGTAAAGTGCTTTTCGATTTTCTGATTGGCCGGTCCGACACTGCTTATCTCATTGATATTTCTGCGAGCCTTGCCGACAATTTTATGAAACGGTTGAACCTTTATCGAATGCGTTCCAAAGTGGAAATTAATGAATCTCCTGAATCGGTTATCCGGATTTTTTGGCAAAAAGATTCAGCTACTTCGGAAAGTGATTCAAGTTTTGTCGATAAACGCTTTCCGCCACAAGAAAAAATTATCCGCACCTATGGGAAAAAACTGCCCGCCCTCCCCTTTTCGCAAACAGCATCCGATCAATGGGATCTTCTGCGAATAAAATATGGAATTGCCGAAAGCGGAAAAGATTTTAATGTCGGCGATGTTTTCCCGCATGACATCAATTTTGACGAGACCGGCGCCATTTCTTATAAAAAAGGATGTTATATAGGACAGGAAGTGGTGTCGCGAATGCACCATAGAGGCACTATCCGTCGCCGGATGTTGGTGGTCGAAGGAAAAGACAATCTTCCGAATGCGGGTTCTATTGAATGTGACGGCAAAATGATTGGCAATCTTGGCACAGTCATTGGTAACCATGCCTCGGCAATTGTGCGGATTGACAAGGTGAAGGCCGGCATTGATAAACACATTCCTTTTTTCGTGGAAAATGTGCCCGTAACTCTGACAATAGCACCCAATATGAATTACAGTTTCCCCGATGAAGTGTCGGAAGGTGAATGAATGGCTGACGCCGAAATAACCCGTAATGGAGAAGCCCGTGCCTGGCAACGCATGTTGTCAGGGCGCAGACTGGATCTCATCAATCCATCTCCTCTTGATGTCGAGATTAGCGATATTGCTCACGGTCTTGCACGTGTTGCGCGCTGGAATGGACAGACAAAAGGCGAATATGCCTATTCTGTTGCACAACATTCGTTATTGGTCGAACAGATTTACCGGCGCCTTAATCACTCGGCAACGGCCGAAGAAAAGCAACTCGCGCTTCTCCATGATGCGCCTGAATATGTCATTGGCGATATGATTTCGCCCTTCAAAGCGGTTATGGGCGGGAGTTACGAAATCATAGAAAAAAGGCTTGAAGACGCAATCCGTATCCGTTTCGGCCTTCCCACCGAACTCACAAAAAAAACCATAAAACAATTAAAACATGCCGATCGTATTGCTGCATTTTTTGAAGCAACAAGGCTTGCCGGCTTCAGCAAGGAAGAAGCAATCCGTTATTTTGGCGAACCTGATGCGATCAAACCCGAAGGGCTTGATCTGGTACCACGACCAACTCCGCAAATAGAGGGCGCGTTTCTCGCCCGTTTCAACGCTATCGAACAAGAAAGGAAGCAATGATGGCCTATCTTGTCGTATCACCGCTTTCAAAATTGGCTGAAACCGCCCTTCGGCACTCTCCCCGCGAACTTGTTACCTTGATGAATAAAGGCACCGCAATGGAACGCCCCGCCATGATTGCGGAAAATTGCCATTATTACCTTGAATTCAATGATATTAATGAACCGCAAGACGGCCTTGTTGCACCCACTGAAACCGAAATTTACAAGCTTCTTGATATTGCCGGTAACTGGAACCGTTCCCATCCGCTGCTGATAAATTGCTTTTTGGGAATATCACGCTCAACGGCGGCTGCATTTCTGATGGCCTGTGCACTCCAGCCGCAAAAAAGCGAAGCCGACATTGCCAAACTTCTACGCCAAAATTCGGCTACTGCCACGCCTAACAAACTCATGGTCGCACTTGCTGATAAAATACTCGGCCGCGGCGGGCGCATGAGTGCCGCTATTGCGGATATTGGACGCGGGGCAGAAGCTTTTGAAGGAACACCTTTTATTCTGCCTATCGAAAATCAGGCCGGATGAGGTAAAATAGTCCAGCCTGTTTTTAAAGCGGGAATTTTCGTTTACGAAAAAAATATATTATTCGTCGAGCTTTGCATAGGTCTCGTTCGGGCCAGGGAAGGTGCGGGCTTTCACATCATCGGCATAATGTTTGATCGCCTCGCCATATTGCTGTTCAAGATTGGAATAACGGCGGACAAATTTTGCAACAGAGTCACCAAATCCGAGCATGTCTTCCATAACCAGAATTTGACCATCACATTGGTTGGAAGCTCCGATGCCGATTGTCGGAATAAATAAATCATGTGTTATTTTTGCCGCCAAGGGTTCAACAATACCTTCGAGAACCAAAGCAAAAGCTCCTGCTTCAGCAATTGCAGCGGCATCACTCTCGATGCGAGGCCAGTCACTTTGACGGCGGCCCTGCGTTTTAAATCCACCGAAGCTGTTGACGTATTGTGGCATCAGGCCGATATGCCCCATCACCGGTATTCCCCGACGAGCCAGAAAGCGCACAGTTTTCGCCATTTCGGCGCCACCCTCCAGTTTGACTGCGCCGCAACCGGTCTCGGACATCATGCGGGAAGCATTTGAAAAAGCCTGTTCGGGACTCTTTTCATAGGAGCCGAACGGCATATCAACGACAACCAGCGCATGTTTTGAGCCGCGAACCACAGCCTGCCCGTGCAGAATCATCATATCGACAGTAACGGGCAAAGTTGAATCATAGCCATGAACCACCATGCCGACACTATCGCCGACAAGCAGAAAGTCGCAATAAGAATCGGCAATCCGCGCGCTATAGGCCGAATAGGCTGTCAGCGAAACAATCGGCTCGCCGCCTTTTCTTGCCCTGATTTCCGGTACTGTTACACGTTTGATGCCATTCTGTGCGCTCACTCTCTGTCACCCTCTTTGAATAGATATTGGTCTATCAACCTGACAGAACCAAAACGCACCGTCAACAAGAGTACGACCGGTTTAACAATCCTGTCTTCGACTTCTTCCAGTGTCGCCGCATCACGAAAATCTATTGCTTCCGGTTTCGCTCGTGGTTCACTATTCAAAACCTCTGAAATTCTTTGACGAAGAGTGGCTATTTTTTGCTCCCCTTCGCGAAAAAGCCGGGCTGCGACTTTCAAGCTTCGAGGAATAACGATTGCGGCTTTGCGATCTTCCGGCGTCAGTAATGCATTGCGCGAAGAGCTTGCAACGCCGTCTTCATCGCGCAGAATAGGCACACTTTCTATTTTTACCGGAAAGCACAAATCTTTTACCATTTGGCGGATGATAACTAGCTGCTGATAATCTTTCTCGCCGAAAAACGCCAAATCGGGTTGTGCAATATTGAAAAGCTTGGCGACAACTGTGGTAACGCCCCGAAAGTGTCCGGGACGCAATTTGCCAATCAGGATGTCGGATAATCCTTCGACTTCGACACACGTCGCGTTTCCTTCCGGCCACATTTCTTCTACTGAAGGCGCAAACACATAATCGACACCGGCTTTTTCAAGCAAGGTGCAATCCCCCGCCAGATCGCGAGGATAAGCGCTGAAATCTTCATCCTGTCCGAACTGTTTGGGATTAACAAAAATCGAAACAACGGTTTTTTGACACATTGACCGAGATTTCGACACAAGTGACAAATGACCGTTATGAAGTGCCCCCATGGTCGGGACGAGACCTATCGTCCGGCCATCTTTTCTATCTTCTGCCAATTGCTGGCGAAGGTCGTCAATTCTATTGAAGATTTTCATGTCCATGCATTCCGCTAAAGCGATGAGACCACCAAAAATCGACAACTATGTCGAATGGAATTATTTTGCCGGTATGACACCGTAGCCGGCAACCATTGCTTCGGCAATTTTTACTTCCATTGCATTGGTTGCGCCGCTCACACCGACTGCGCCGACAACGATGTCGTTATTTGTTACCGGCACACCACCACCAAGAGGAACCATATGCGGAGTGCTGGCAATAGCGGGTTCGTCTCCGTTGACGCGTTGCATATTGACCGATGTTTTCACTCTGAACAAAGCCGCCGATTTGGCTTTGGCAATGGCTGCATCAACACAACCATATGGTGCGCGATCCATCCGGTCAAATGCAATAAGGCTACCACTCGGATCGACAACAGCCATACAAACATTGACTTTTAATGTATCCGCTGACGTATGTCCCTTGGCAATCAATCCACGTGCGTCATCAAGCGATAAGACCGATGTCATATATTCAGCCATTGCTGTAGACGACAGGACAGACGCGACAAATGCCAAACAAATTATTTTCTTGAACGGTTTTTTCATTGGTTTTTCCATTACAGTGATGTTTTCAATTTATATAGTCGCGAGGCGGTTCCATCCGACAATAGGCCGATATTGCGCAACTTCTATAATCAAAATTCCGAGATTTCCGAGTTTGCTTGGTAGCGATATTTGGCCGGATGAAGATGTCGACAAAAGTGCCACGAACACAATTTTTTGTTTTAAAAGAGCCGGACATTTTCAAAGCCATATGCAATCTTCAAGACCGTATATTCAGATGAAACAACAATAATACAGCCGGACGGTTCAGTTTGCCAGTTTTGCAAACTTGTCATTAAAAAAACAGAGATTCGTAAAAGAAATACTAAATATAGTGTTTTTCCAATGCAATCCGCGACAAAGCGTAAATGTAAAACGGAAATGAACAGTGATCGGTCTTACCGACTGTTTTATGGCCGATAACTATGCCCTTTTCCAGGAACGAAAAATAGCTTTTTACACGTTATAACCCCGAACTGTTCTGCTCTTTTCAAAAACCTTCTGCTTTCCGGTTCAGTCAAAAAGAACAGTTTTCTGTTAAAATATATCTGCTTTGGTTATCGGCAATAATCGTGGCAAGATTATTATCCTTACAAATTTCATTGTTAATTTCGCCAAATATGATCTGCCCGCAATGAACAGAACCTCAATCAATCGCCTTCAAAAACACGCGAAAGCATTTCAATAAAACGATCGCGAACCTTCGGCGGTTCAATGCCGCGCGCGTTCCAGACATTACGCATTAAAAAATAACCGGTTAACAGAAAGCCGTTTTTTATGTCTTCAACCCCTTCCGGTCGTCCCGATTTTTTTAACAGAAATTCGGGAAGAGGTAACAGTTTGTCTTTCCATGGCGCTCCTGCTTCTGCACAAATGGCCCGCGCAGTTTTTGGCGAGACATATTTCAAATTTTCGCGTGTTCCGGTTGCTCCGCATTTTGATAGATCAAGCCCGAAACCCATGGCCTCCAGCAACCGCATCTCGAATCTCACCATCAATTCACCGACGATAAGTTCGCTATCGCTATTTTCGATCAACAGTTCAAATATATCGTAGAGTGCCGGATAAGGATCGCGTTCCGGCAGAAGCCTGATATGGGCGGCAGCCAATTGCAAAGCGTATAAAGCGTGTGGCTCCAGCATCATACGAGATGCATTGAAATCAACCGGTTCGAGTTTAAAAATACCGAGATGTTCATCAAGCCTTGCCCACCAATCGGCAATAACTTTGTTTCCCGGCTGGAGAACAGCACTCATCTTGCGCGATCTCCCGCCCTTGACCAGCCCCAGATGCCGACCGTGAGAACGGGTTAACACTTCAACAATGGCGCTCGTTTCACCATGCTGCCTCGTGCCAAGAATAAAAGCCTGTTCTTTCCATTGCATCGCTAGTTTGAATAATCCAATCCCATTTCGCGATAGCGTTCCGGATCATCACTCCAATGGTCACGCACTTTGACAAAGAGGAACAGATGCACTTTTTGCTCGAGAATTTCCATCAGTTCCTTTCGGGCTGCCTGCCCTATTGCTTTGATCGCTTCACCTTTGGTACCCAAAACAATCTTTTTCTGCCCCTCGCGCTCGACATAGATGATCTGGTTGATCTTGACCGATCCATCAGGTCTTTCTTCCCAGCTCTCGGTTTCTACCGTGGAAGCATAAGGCAACTCGTTATGTAAACGCATATAAAGCTTTTCACGCGTAATTTCTGCTGCGAGTTGCCGCATCGGCATATCGGATATCTGATCTTCCGGATAATACCATGGGCCTTCCGGCAGCTTTTTTGCCAGACAATCAAGCAAATCGTCACAACCGGTGCCCTTCAACGCGGAAATCATGAAGGTTTCGGAAAACTGTTGGCCTTCATTCAACTTTTGTGCAAGTTCAAGGAGCGATGGACGAGGCACAGCATCAACTTTATTGATAACCAGTATTTTTTCCTGTTTTATTCTGGAAAGTGACGTAAACACCTCTTCTGTTTCTTCGTCCAGACCTTTGGTCGCGTCAACCAGAACAAGTACAATATCGGCGTCTTTTGCACCGCTCCAGGCGGTTGTGACCATCGCCCGGTCAAGACGTCGTTTAGGGAGAAAAATTCCCGGTGTGTCAATAAGCACAATTTGTGCATTGTCGTGAATGATAATACCTTTAACAAGCGCACGCGTCGTTTGAACTTTATGCGTGACGATCGATACTTTTGTTCCCACCAGACGGTTGACAAGTGTTGATTTACCGACGTTGGAAGCGCCGATCAAAGCAACAAAACCGGAACGGGTCTTTTGATTATCATTCATCTTTTTGACTTTCGGTTTCTTTCCAGACACCTTCGCGTACCAGAAGTTTTTCTGCTGCATTCCGTTCGGCTTCCCGCTTCGACCGTCCACGCCCCGTTTCCGGAGCAAATCCGGAAACCCGAACCTCTATATCGAAAATCGGGTCATGATCCGGCCCATGCCGTTTAAGCACCCTATATTGCGGTTGCGCTCCATTTTGCGTATGCGCCCATTCCTGCAATTCGGTTTTTGCATCTCTGCGGGCAGCACCCGATTGACGGGCACGCTCTTCCCAATATCGACGAATAAAGGGGCGCACCGCATCAAGCCCCCCGTCAAGATACATCGCCGCAATCAACGCCTCGACAACATCGGCGTGCATATTTGCCAATCTTCGTTCATCAAGATTTTTCATTTCGGCGCCCACATAGACAATATCGGGCAAACCGATTTCTTGCGCAATTTCGGCACAAGTCACCGCATTGACAAGCCCGTTCAAGCGAACAGACAGTTCACCTTCACTGGCACGCGGGTAGAACCTGAAAAGCATTTCGGAGACAAGCAGTCCCAGCACCCTATCGCCTAAAAATTCCAGCCTTTCATAATTGCCATGTGTTTGATCCTGAACGCTCGAATGTGTCAGAGCACGTCTTAAACGTTCTTCGTTCAAAAATTTGTGGCCTGTCGATTTTTCCAGTTTTTCGACTTTTTGGTGATCCATCTTCATACCTATTTATCAGGCGGAAAATATTTGATTGTGTTCACCGACGAAAACAATCTGCTCCACCTTATATCTACTGGCCAGCGCCAGATTTTCCATGCACTTGCACCGTTTCCTATCGAAAAGAAAATAAGATTGGCGCGGCCGACCAAATTCTCGTATGGGACATAGCCGACATTCATGCGGCTGTCGTCCGAGCGGTCACGATTATCCCCCATCATAAAATAATAGCCTTCTGGCACCTCGAACACTTTGGTATCGTCGAGTTCGGGATAAAACTCCATATCGAGTGTATTATAGGTCACGCCATTCGGCATGGTTTCGCGGTAAACATCGACAGGTCTTGAAACTTCGGTCACATCGGCATTGGTAATTTGTCCGACGAGTTTACGCGGTACTGCTTCATCGTTAATATAAAGCGTACCGTTGCGAACCTGTATCCTGTCACCGGGGAGGCCTACAAGTCTCTTGATATAATAATCGTTTATTCGGTTCGGCGGGCGGAACACAATAATATCGCCCCTTTTCGGTTCACTGCCGAAAATACGTCCCGAAAACAGATCGGGCGAGAACGGTATAGAATAACGTGAATAACCATAGGCATATTTGGAAACAAAAAGATAATCGCCGACAAGCAATGTCGGGCGCATCGACCCCGAAGGTATTGTGAAGGGCTGGAAAAGAACGGTTTGAAACAGAACAGCAATAATGAGCGCCTGTATGACAATAGAGATAAATTCGCCAGCTCCCCCGCTTTTTTTGTCTTTGGGAGAAAGAGTGGTGTTTTCCATTTCGTTCATTTCCATTTTGCCTTTTATAATAAAGCTCACTCTATTGTTTATGGATTTCGGTTATTGGTATAACGTTTCAAGCAATATCTCCAAGAGAGACTGCCTCGATAATGACGAAAGCTTGAGCCCAAGGAAAATCGTCTGTAATTGTCAAGTGGATCACAGCTTTATGTCCTTCAGGTGTCATTTTATCAAGAAATATTTTCGCGTTATTGGTGAGCATTATTGTGGGTTTGCCACCCGGCAAATTGACAACCCCCATATCTTTCCACCAGACACCGCGCGAAATTCCGGTACCAAGTGCCTTGGCACAGGCTTCTTTGGCGGCAAACCGCTTCGCATATGACGCAACCCGATTCTTCCGCCCTTCCGATCTTTTCTGTTCGATCGGCGTAAAAATACGATCAATAAAACGTGTTCCATGGCGCGCAAGTGTCTTTTCAACCCTGCGAATATCGATCATATCATTGCCGATGCCTATAATCACTATCAAGCACCCTGTTTCTGGTCTTTTTTCAACCGCATACGAACCTTTTCAGCCATTTTCTCCTGCCGGTGCTTCTGGAAGCGTGCTGTTGCCCGATAAGCACAAATATAGGCCAGACTTCCCAAAAACAATCCGAGTATAAGTCCGCCAAACAGAATGGGTTTCATCACCGTGTCCCATGCTTCAAGAAGTATGACCCAGGCTTGCGAGACAGACAGCCCCTCGAACATTGCTCTGATTTCGGTGAGAGGTATTCCGTCGACATTGCCAAAAAGTGCAAAACAGAAATGTCCGAGTTTATAGTCGAGCATGACTATCGGCAAGAATGTCAACGGGTTGGATAGCATTGTTCCGAGAATAGCAGCAGCCACATTGCCGCGCAAAAGCCATGTTACAATACCGGCCAGAATAATGTGAAAGCCGAATAATGGCGAGCTTGCCGCCAATACACCGATTGCTAACCCCAATGCCACTTGATGCGGTGTAGCAGAGATGCGTAGCAGGCGTTTTCCATAATATTTCAAAGAACGCGAAAATGAACGCCGTGGCCAAAGCCACAAACGTACGCGTTCCAGGAAACTTACAGGTTTTCTTCGGCGAAAAAGCATTTTTTTGTCATAAACGCCCTGAAAGCCGGAAACAATGTTTAATATTCAAATTATTGCCCTCACTTAAAAAATTCACTTCTATACAAAAACACAATCACTTTACCCGACAGTTTTTATCTTGCCGACTATTTTTTTTAAAGTTAAAAAATATCCTTCCACGGGAGTGAGGAAGCCATGAGCATAATAAACAGCAATGCTGATCGACAAGTGGAAACCACATTCATTTCAATCATCCTGGCCGTCAGTTGTGGACATTTTCTCAATGATGTCATGCAATCCATGCTTCCGGCAATTTATCCGATCTTACGCGAAAACTATGGCCTCACCTTTCTCCAGATAGGTATTATTACGGCTGTTTATCAAATGACCGGTTCGGTTTTACAACCGGTTATCGGCTTTTATACAGATAAAAAACCCAGTCCCTATTCACTGCCTTTTGCTTCCGCGTCAACCATGGTCGGGCTTCTTCTGCTCGCTAATGCACATCATTATTACATATTATTGATCGGTTCGGCCTTTGTGGGGCTAGGTTCTTCCATTTTTCATCCCGAAGCTTCGCGCGTTGCGCGTCTGGCATCCGGCGGGAAATATGGTGTGGCACAATCAATTTTTCAGGTTGGCGGCAATTGCGGTTCGGCAATCGGTCCGGTCATTGCAGCGGTTTTCATAAGCCAGCAACAACGCATCGGCTGGCTTTCCATTCTTGCCTTTTTTGGTATCATCATTCTGACTTTTGTAAGCCACTGGTATGCCAATAACCTCAAAAGACGTTTGACAAAAAAAGCCTCCGCCGATCGACATCATCTGCCCAAAGCGCAGGTTCGTAACGCCTTGTTCGTTCTTGTCGGTTTGATGTTTGCCAAATATGTATACATGGCCAGCATGCAGAATTATTATATGTTTTACACAATGGAGAAATTCGGCGTCAGTCTTCATCAGGCGCAACTTCTGTTATTTCTTTATCTTGGCGGAATCGCGATAGGCACAATATTCGGTGGCCCCATTGGCGATCGAATCGGCGCAAGAACAGTCATCTGGGTATCAATTCTGGGCGTATTTCCTTTTACTGTCATTCTGCCCTATGTGAACTTGCCTTTCACAGCGATTCTTACCGTGATTATCGGAATGATTCTGGCTTCGGCATTTCCGGCAATCGTGGTTTTTGCACAGGAACTGCTGCCTGGAAAAGTCGGAACTGTCGCAGGGCTGTTCTTTGGTCTTTCCTTTGGAATCGGAGCTTTATCGGCTGCCGCACTTGGTCGTGTGATGGATATTGTGGGGGCACAAACCATGTTTGAAATTTGCTCTTATATGCCGGCTTTGGGACTTATTGCGGTTTTTCTTCCCAAAATACGCACAGGCCATGCTTGACGTAAAACACCACCCCGACGACAAGAAAATATCACCAGCCTGATATTGCCTTGATATTGCGAAACCCGATTGATTGTTACACAGCAGCACTGAACTGTGCGATATTTTGCTGTCTATAGGCATCAAACAGGCTGGCAACTGCGCGAACAAAGGGGCGACCTTCGTCTGTCATCTCGATAAGGCCGTTGTGTTCGAGCGCCAATCCGTCAGCAATGATCGGTTTAAGTCGTTCAAGAGCATCGGCAAATTTTTCTTTGCCACCGAATTTCGAGAGATCCAGTTTGAAGTTGCACATAAGTTCGGCAATCATCGCACTGCGTAGCCGATCATCATCATTTATTGCAATACCGCGAACTGTTGCCATTTCATTTGCATCAATTGTGCGCCGATATTGCGCGATACCGGCAACTGTCTGGGCAAAGCCGTCGTGGAACTCGGAGATGGAAGAACAACCGAATCCGATCAAAACCGGACAATCATCGTCGGTATAGCCTTGAAAATTTCGATGCAAATTATGTTCTTTGGCAGCAATTGCCAAATTATCATCAGGTAGAGCAAAATGATCTATACCTATCGGCATATATCCCGACGCGACGAGATTTTTTTCAACTGCCTCGGCCTGATAGAAACGCTCAAGCGGACCAGGTAACAATGCGGCATCAATAAGCCGCTGGTTGGCACGTCTTTTCGGCAAATGTGCATAACCATAGCAGGCTATACGGTTCGGACGATAGTCACCGATTGTCCGGCATGTCTCGTTGAGTGTTTCGATTGTTTGAAGCGGCAGACCATAGATCAAATCGAAATTGATATGTTCAATTCCTGCCTCGCGCAGATAATCGACAGACCGTTTAACCACCGCCGCCGGTTGTATACGCCCGATTGCTTTTTGAACCTGCGGGTTTACATCCTGCACACCAAGACTTGCCCGATTGACACCCATTTCCAACAAGGTATTGACAAGGTCACGGGTAACCGTGCGCGGATCAAGCTCGATGGCATGTTCGGCCTTTTCATCAAATACGAAAAATTCGTGTAACGTTTCCATAATTGCCTGAAAAGATTGACGCGGCAAAATCGAAGGCGTCCCGCCGCCCCAATGCAAATGCACGACGCGCGGCTTACCCTGCAAATGCTGTGCCTGTAGCCTTATATCTTTTACAAGACTATCCGCATAACCGGCAATTGCATCATCCTTCCTTGTTGCCTTCGCATGGCAACCGCAATAGTAGCAAAGCTGTCTGCAATAGGGCACGTGAATATAGAGTGAAACAGGCTCATCAGGCTTGATTTTACCAAGCCATGTTGCCCGCTGTTCATCGCTGACAGTTACAAAATCTGCAGCTGTCGGATAGGAAGTATAACGCGGGACCGCCAATGTCGCGTAATGCAACAGTGTTTCCGTTTTCATGTTATATCCTTCCCTGTTGGCTGAAGAGATCCGTTAATTCACATTCCCTACAAAATAGTCATCGACAAGGTGTTATTCAACCTCGCCGGTAATTGCCGCTGTCTGTTTCAGCATCATCTTGTCAACAATTTCTACCTGATTGGCAGAAATCAATTTTATTATCCCCTGCACTTTCAGTTTGGAAAAACAGCGGCTCACAGTCTCGATTGTTAAACCGAGGTGGTCGGCAATATCGGTTCTGTTCATCGCCAAAGTGAGAGGTGACGCCTTCAACCGGTTATCTTCCATACGCCCGATGAGATCATAAAGAAAACGCGCTACTTTCTCGACCGGCGACAACCTGCTTAATATAAGCTGGTTCTCATATGAGCGTTGCAACGCATTTTTTGCCATATCAAGCACACGATCCCGAACCTCGGAATGTTCGCGAAGATAGGCTTCGATCATTTTCCGATCAAACGAACAGACATGAACCGGTGTAACGGCTTCGGCGGTCAAAATATGATTGCCGCTTTCAATAAATCCCAGAAAATCACCGGCAAAAGCAAATCCGGTAATGCAACGTCGGCCATCATTCAAGGTTTTCACCAGTCGCACCGCGCCGGAGACAATTGTATATATTTTTTCTCGTGGGCAACCTTCCTGAAAAATAGTATCCCCTGTTGAAAAGCTCTCGCGCGTTTTAAGATGTTCAAGTTCGAGCAAGTCTTCATCGTGCAGCGGCGCACACACTGCCAAATCGTGCACCATACATGATTGGCAACGCCCCGCATCCTTGATGTTCCCCGAACAATCCGGACAATATTCGTCAGTCCTAGAAGTCAAATTTGCTACCCATCAATGATATTGTTGAATACCCGCAGACTTTTTCTCAACTCAGCATAAATGAGATAAGATGAAAGTTAAAGAAAACAATTATATATTTCTGCTGCCAGGCTTGACAGCCGGTATTTTTGCCAGTTCTTCCGGTATTTGGTCGGCCGGATAGGAAGGAACAGCATATTCTGCTAGCGGAATAAGAGGCACTCCGACATCAACTTTTCCTGCCGAGCGGTCAACAATACAAGCGGCGGCGACAACATCGGCACCCGCTTCACGCATAGCTTCAATGGTTTCGCGTATGGAAAGACCCGTTGTCACAATATCTTCCACAATAACCACACGTGAACCTTCAGGAATATCGAACCGGCGGAGGCGGAATTTTCCGTTTTCGCGTTCAACCCAAATAGAAGGCACTCCAAGATGCCGCGATGTTTCATAAGACGGGATCAATCCGCCAATTGCCGGACCTACAACGTAATCAATCTTACCCGCAACATTTGCACGTATTTTTTCGGCAAGCGCACGGCATAGTTTTTCAGTCATATCGGCATGCATGAAAACTTTCGCTTTCTGCATATAGATTGCGCTATGCCGACCGGAGGTCAAAATGAAATGGCCTTCCAATATAGCACCCGCTTTTTTAAAAATATCCAGCACATCTTGCGTATTCATGAATAAACCTCAGTCATTTTCGCGGTGTAATCCGCCACTTCATTTTTCAATTGTTTTCAGTTCAAAAAATAGGGCCGAACCTTTTTCCTGCCCGACCAAATGCCCGACAGACAAATATGTTAACCATTGACACGTTCGGCCGTGCTTACCGATGCCGCTTCTTTTAGTTGAGTTAGAATTCTGTTCAAGTGTTTTAAATCCCATACCTCAAGGTCAATAATCATTTCTGTAAAATCCGGAGCTGTCCGAACCATTGAAAGGTTTTGTATATTGGCATCATTCTTGGCTATTGCTTGCGATACTTCGGCAAGTGAACCCGGCGAATTGATTGCAAGTACCCTGATACGAGCCGGAAAACGTTCGGTCATTGCAGCATCAATATCCCAACGAACATCTATCCAGCGTTCAGGCTGGTCATCAAACGCTTTCAGCGCCGGTGACTGTATAGGGTAAATGACAATACCGGCTCCCGGTTGCATAATGCCGACAATTCTGTCACCCGGAACAGCTCCTTCCGGTGCAAAGCGCACGGGAACATCACCGTGTGTTCCGCGAATTGGCAGTGCATGGTCTTCCTGATAAGACCCTACAGGTTTTGTCTTGTCACCGTCAGGCACTTTGAATAACATTCCTTGCGCATTCTGGATATTAAACCAGCCTTCTTCACGCGGACCGGCCGAAGATTTTTGTTGCGCTCGATTATCCTGATAATCGGGATAGACAGCTTTGACGACATCGGCAGAAGGCAACTCTCCACGTCCAACCGCAGCAAGCACATCCTCGACATCAAGGCGTGCCAGACGCGGCAGAACTTTCTTGAGTTCGTCTTTGGAAAACTGTTTTCCTGCCCGTTCAAATGTTCTTTCAAGAATACGCGTTCCCAAGCCGGAATATTGTTTGCGCACAGCCACACGTGTAGCGCGCCTGATTGCGGCGCGTGCTTTACCGGTCACAACAAGAGATTCCCATGCGGCCGGCGGAACCTGTGCTTTCGAGCGTATAATCTCGACCTCGTCACCATTGGTAAGGGTTGTCATGAGCGGCATGATACGCCCGTTAATTTTTACACCGACACATGAATCACCGACATCCGTATGGACAGCATAAGCAAAATCAATCGGCGTTGCCCCTTTCGGCAAGGCGATGAGGCGCCCTTTCGGAGTAAAACAAAAAACCTGATCCTGAAACAATTCCAGTTTTGTGTGTTCCAGAAACTCTTCCGGATTATCCCCTTCCGACAATGATTGTATGGTTTGGCGCAACCATGCATAGGCATTGGTTTCATTTTCGAGTTTGCTTGGCGAATTATTCGAGCCGCGATCTTTGTAAATGGAATGTGCGGCTACACCATATTCCGCTACCTCGTCCATCTCCCGTGTTCTGATTTGCAGTTCGACACGTTGTCTTGATGGCCCCACGATTGTTGTATGAAGCGAGCGGTAATCATTTTGTTTGGGAATTGAAATATAGTCTTTAAATCTGCCCGGAACCATCGGCCAGGTTGTGTGGATAATGCCCAGTGCACGATAACAATCGGCAACACTATCAACAATCACACGAAAACCGTAAATATCCGACAATTGCTCGAATGATAGCGCCTTTGTTTCCATTTTACGGAAAACCGAATAAGGCTTTTTTTGCCTGCTTTTAACATAAGCATTGATACCATGTTCGGCAAAAAGCTTGGTCAACTCATTTTCGATGGTCGACAACAGATCGCGGTTTCGTTGCGACAGATCGGCCAAACGGTCTGTCACTGCGCGATAAGCTTCAGGATTAAGATAAAAAAATGCGCGATCTTCAAGTTCTTCACGCATATCCTGCATACCCATGCGTCCGGCAAGCGGCGCATAAATATCCATTGTTTCTTCGGCAATGCGACGGCGTTTTTCTTCCCGCATCACGCCAAGAGTGCGCATATTATGCAACCGGTCGGCAAGTTTGACCAACAACACTCTTACATCTTCCGAAATGGCGATAAGAAGTTTTCGTAAATTTTCCGCCTGAATGGCTTTTTTCGACACCAGATCGAGTTTTTTAAGTTTGGTCAGCCCTTCCACCAATTTACCGATTTCAGGTCCGAAAAGCTGGTCGATTTCCGCACGTGTTGCGCTTGTATCTTCGATTGTATCATGAAGAAGTGCAACCGCTATCGTCGCCTCGTCAAGATGCATATCGGTCAGGATCGCTGCAACCTCCAGAGGGTGTGAAAAATAAGGGTCTCCGGACGCGCGTTTCTGCGAGCCATGCTTGCGCATGGCATAGACATAAGCCTTATTAAGCAATGCTTCGTTAACGTCAGGCTTGTAACGTTGGACACGCTCGACAAGCTCGTACTGACGCATCATTGAGGCATACTCCTTTTATTCGATAATAGGCTTAGTTTATAATAACATGCTTATCTTGTACCGGAAAAAAACGATACAATAATCAAAAAGCACAAAAAATATGCGCTACCAACAAGGTAGCGCATATATCATGATTAAAATGTGGATTGATAATCAATAATCGTCATTTTTTTCCGGTGCAACCAAACCTTCAATACCGGCCAGCAGTTCATCTTCCGACATATGATCGAACGAAACTTTCTCATCCGACTTTTCGCCATTTGAACCGAACACGTCGTTCGCTTCTTCACTGTGACCAATCAAAGCGGGCTCCGGCTCCGGCTCGTCAACTTCAACATGTTTCTGCAGCGAATGGATGAGATCTTCTTTAAGATCTGCCGGTGACAATGTCTCGTCAGCGATTTCGCGCAGAGCTACAACGGGATT
Organism: Bartonella sp. B10834G3; assembly: GCF_016102505.1. Lineage (NCBI taxonomy): Bacteria > Pseudomonadati > Pseudomonadota > Alphaproteobacteria > Hyphomicrobiales > Bartonellaceae > Bartonella > Bartonella sp. B10834G3. The sequence continues at coordinate 10,521 of NZ_JACFOM010000002.1, read as the reverse complement.
CTTGTCATTGTCTCGATCAACAGTGATTTGAGCGCCTTGTGATATTTGGCGGGCACGATGAGCTGCCAAAAGCACCAGTTCAAAGCGGTTATCAACCTTATCAATACAATCTTCTACCGTAACGCGGGCCATAGATGCCCCTTTCCTAAGAGTTCGTAAATTGATGAAATTGTCTTTGGCATATACAATTTGAAATTAAAAAACAAGAAAAACTGCATTAACTTGATAAATTTTCCCAAAAGCTCTCTTGGCAAGTGCTGTCAGAGCTGACATATCTAACGGTAATAATTAGTGATTTATGCCTTTATGGTAAAATGGATATAGAACGATGTTTGACCCAAGAGAAAAAATAGCTCTTTTTATAGACGGAGCGAACCTTTACGCAACCTCGAAAACGCTTGGCTTTGATATCGATTATCGAAAACTCTTAAAGGCCTTCCAGAAGCGTGGCTATCTCCTCAGGGCCTATTATTACACTGCACTAATTGAAGATCAGGAATATTCATCCATTCGCCCGTTGATCGACTGGCTCGATTATAACGGTTATCGCGTTATCACCAAGAATGCGCGGGAATTTACCGATCCCGCCGGTCGACGCAAAGTGAAGGGTAACATGGACATCGAACTTGCTGTCGATGCCATGGAATTGTCGGATACGGTCGACCATTTCGTGATTTTTTCCGGCGACGGTGATTTTCGTTCACTCGTCGAAGCTTTGCAGCGGCGTGGCCGCAAAGTCAGTGTTGTCTCCACCCTTACCACCCAGCCGGCCATGATTTCCGACGAATTAAGGAGACAGGCCGACCATTTCATAGATCTCACAACGTTAAAGCCGGAAATTGGCCGTGCACCGTCGGATAAACCGCAAAAGGAATATCCTGTTGGCAGCGATGAAGATAATGGCGACGACGAATTATACTGATGCTTCAGCATTTGAATAAAACTGTTGCCGCCGGTTGTCCCGAACCGTCTTATGATTGCGGTTTATGCCCAAGGCTCCATGATTTTCGCGAAGAATGGCGCAAAAAAGAACCGCTTTGGTATAATGGGCCGGTTAAACCGTTTTTTCCGATTGGCGGCGCCAATTCAACACGGCTTCTTATTGTTGGTCTTGCACCGGGGCTGCGCGGGGCGAACCGCACAGGAAGGCCATTTACCGGTGATTATGCCGGAAATCTTTTATATTCGACGTTAAAAAAATATGGTTTTGCCCGCGGCATATTCGAGGCAAGACCGGACGATAGCCTGGAACTTATCGACACGACGATTGTCAATGCAGTGCGGTGCGTGCCGCCGGAAAACAAACCGACGGGAGCCGAAATTAACAAATGTCGGCAATTTTTTGCTCCACTCCTCCATTCTTTGCCAAAGCTCACAGCCGTTGTGACATTGGGTTCGATTGCCCATCAATCAACCATACGTGCACTAGGTGCCAAATTGGCACTGCACCCTTTTGGCCACGGAAAAATAACCGAAATCGGAAATATACGCATATTTCCAAGCTACCACTGTTCGCGCTACAACACCAACACCGGAAGATTGACCGAGTTGATGTTTCATGAAATCTTTTCGGCAGTACACGATTATCTTGGTAAAAATTGATTGTCCGGTTGAAAGTCGACTTTTACATTCAGACATTCGGTTGATTGTAAGCGCTATCTTTTTTCCGAACTACCTTGAACTTTCGTCTTTCAATAAAACGATCATGTGACAAAAGATGTCAGTCCCGATAACTTCAAGTGCAAAGGCTTGAAATAAAGCGGCTAAAAATGAAAAACCGGTGCTGAAATAACAGGTCTTCTAGTTCTTTAAATCATCGCAAAAAGCCACCCGTTTTCGTTAAAATCCGGTCACAAGTCATAAAAATATTAAGTCACAAGCTTATGTTACAGGCACAACACATTCACTCTCACGACATTGGGGGGGTGATTTCTGAAGTCGTCGGCCATTTCAGACATGCCTTTATTGCGGTAGATATTTCTGCATCACCAATATGATGATCGCGGTAATACCCCCCTCCCCGAAATGTCAGGTTCTTTTGAACACTATGACAAGCTATGTTCCGTCCCTACCTGCCACACGAATGTTCAATCTATATAGTAGCCTGTTGCGAAACTTTGCCGATAATGTCGGAAAATAAGGGCATGAAACGCCGGACAGATAAACTTAATCGGGATTCAGTGACATATCAGCCGCGTTCGCGCATGAGACGTGATTTTTCGCGGTTCCAGTCGCGCTTCTTTTCGGTTTGGCGTTTGTCATGAAGCTTTTTGCCGCGTGCAAGGGCTAATTCCAGTTTGACCCGTCCCCGATCGTTGAAATAAAGTTTCAATGGAACAATTGTCAAACCTTCCCGCGCAACCGCATTTGCCCAACGTGACATTTCATGCTTCGAGAGCAAAAGTTTGCGCAGCCGACGCGGATCATGATTAAAGCGATTGCCTTGCGTGTATTCGGGAATGTAAGAATTAATCAGCCAGAATTCGCCATTTTCAAAACTTGCATAACTTTCGGCTATGTTTCCGTGATGTGAGCGCAACGATTTGACCTCGGTTCCCTGCAGAACCACTCCGGCCTCCAATGTGTTCAGAATTTCATAATTGAAACGTGCCTTACGATTGTCCGCAACAACCTTATAGGCCGGAGAAGCATTTTTTTTATTCATAGATACCCGGATAGCCAGTAATTATTTCCGTCGCCAGTCATTATTCCTGATGATTATTCGTCAAGAAGACCGGCATGTTTTAATGCTGCATCTATTATTTTTCTTGTTTCCTCTTCGATAGGCACAATCGGCGAACGTACAACACTGGTACAGATACCAAGTTTTTCGGCTGCATATTTGACACCGGCAGGGCTTGGTTCAATAAATAGCGCGCGGTTGAGCGGCATCAAGCGATCATTAAGCTCAAGTGCCTTGGCAAAATTGTTTTCGCGGCAAGCCTGAAACAATTCTGCGCATTGTTTCGGCGCAATATTGGACGTAACCGAAATGCACCCGACCCCGCCCTGTGCGTTGAAGCCCAAAGCCGTGCTGTCATCGCCGGAAAGCTGCACAAAATCAGTGCCGCATTTTTGCCGTTGCTCGCTGACGCGTTCGATCTTGCCGGTTGCATCTTTGACACCGATGATGTTTTTGCAGTCATGATGCAGTTTTGCCATTGTATCAGCCGTCATATCAATGACCGACCGGCCGGGAATGTTATAAATGATAAGCGGAATAGAAATGGCTTTGGCGACCGTCGAGAAGTGTTGATACATTCCTCTCTGGTTCGGTTTGTTATAATATGGAGTAACCACCAGAACCGCGTCTGCACCGGCTTTTTCGGCAAATTCGGCAAGCTCGACCGCTTCTTTGGTGCTGTTTGATCCCGCACCGGCAATAACCGGAACGCGTTTTGCAACCTGTCGAACGCAAAGCTCGATCACACGTTTGTGTTCCTGATAGCTCAGTGTTGGCGATTCACCGGTTGTTCCGACGGGGACAAGGCCGTTAATGCCCTGTTTGACCTGCCATTCGACAAGATCACATAATGTTTTCTCTGCAACGCTGCCATTATTGTCGAAAGGTGTAATGAGTGCGGTCAGTGCTCCCTTGAGCATGGTAAACTCCCTGATTATATATTCAGCATTAAGGCAATTGCCCCTTCAATTAGCCTTTAAGACCATAGTATCGCCATACGAATGACGCAAGTTGATTTTGTTCTATTCGCATGTTCCGGATGGCAGAAATATGCAACACTTTGAAGAAAGGATATTCGCCAACAGATTTGTTGCGCGAATTTTTGTCATTCACAAAATAAAAGAGGTAAAAAGCGTTAACGCCTCTTTCACAGTTGCAGCTTATGTTACGCTAAAAAATTGAGGAAATGGGTCTTTATAAGTACGATGCATAAATACTCATCAGGTGTTTTGGCAAAAACGGCGTTTTCATTCTTTTTGGCAAGCAGTATGCTTGCCACAACTGTAAGCTATGCAAGCTCGGTGAAAAACAATCCACCCGTGCCATCCACCCGCCCGTTTGCTTCAACACAGAAAGCGCCAACCCCGTTCAAGTCCGATGCAATTGTGACAAGTGGCATTCCAAGGACGAATGGCGACGTGGCAAGCGGAAGCCTGAAATCCGGCCTTGATGCGCTTTATAACAAACAGGCGTCAAGCGCCATTGCTATCCGCAACGCTATGCCGAAGAACAGCCTTGACCGGCATATCCTCACTTGGGCGATCGGTGTATCCGGCGTATCAGGAGTTCCAAGTTCGGAAATATTCAATGCGGCACAGGAACTGCATGATTGGCCCGGCATGACAGCAATGCGCAAAAATTCCGAGCGTGCCCTTGCCAGTGAAATGAATTCACCGCAAGCGATTATCAATGGCTTTGGAAATTATATTCCGGTAACAGCCCAAGGCATGGCTGCCCTTGGCGGTGCTCTGATCGAAACCGGTCAGTCGGCACGAGCCAGACAAATTATTGCACCTTGGTGGTATAAAGCAAAGCTGAGTGCTGCGGAAGAGCAACTCGTTTTGAAAAAGGCTGGTGCTGCCTTGCTACCTGCCGACCATCTCCAACGCATGCGCGCCATGCTTTATGCCAATCGTATTTCTTCAGCCGAACGGGTTGCTGTACTGGCAAATGCCCGGTCTCTCTATGCCGGTTTTGCGGCTGTCGCCAATAATGACTCGAATGCCCGCCAGAAACTTGCAGATGTTGATAAAAGTTTCCGTAAGGATTCACTTTATCTTTTTGCCCAAATTCAATATTTGCGCCGTTCCGGCCAATGCGATGACGCGGCAAAACTCATGTTAAAAGCACCGAAAGATGCCCTTACGCTTGTTGATCCCGATGCCTGGTGGATCGAACGGCGTGTTTTGTCACGCGAAATGCTTGATGAAAACAAGCCGAAAATCGCCTATCAACTGGCAGCAGCCCATTCGGCCGAAAGCCCGACCTTGGCAGCCGACGCAGAATTTCATGCCGGCTGGTATGCTCTCCGGTTTCTGGGCGATAATAAAACCGCAATGCAACACTTTTCCCGTATTGTGCAAATCTCGTCACGACCGGTTGCAGCCTCGCGTGGTTACTACTGGATGGGCAGAACTGCTGAAGCACAGGGGAATCGTAACAACGCCATACAATATTTTCGCCGTGCTGCCCATTATGGTACTACCTTTTACGGCCAGCTTGCCGCTGCCCGGCTTGGAGAACAAAGGCTTGAAATTCCCTATCCGAAGCCGACAGCAAGCGACCGCCAGCGTTTTGAATCACGCGAACCGGTTATGGCTATAAAGAGGCTTGAAGCGATAGGATATTCCGATCGTGCAGGCGTCCTTTATCGTGAGCTCGGAGACGAGCTTGATAGCCCTGGTGAACTTGCAATGTTGGCTGTTATGGCAGAGCGTAAAGGCGACCATTATACGAGCCTGAAGATCGGCAAAAGTGCGGTTATCAGGGGGATGGATGTAGGCTCCCTCTCCCACCCTGTCGGAGCAATTCCCGAAACCGCCAATATTTCGGCTTCCGGCAAGGCACTTGCTTATGCCATTGCAAGGCAGGAAAGCGAATTTAAAACAGATTCAGTGTCAGGTGCGGGTGCCAAGGGTATGCTGCAACTTCTACCGACAACGGCAAAAGCGGTTGCAACCAAAAACGCGATAAAATGGCAACCGGAAAAATTGGCGACCGATGCAGGTTATAATGCGACTTTGGGAGCCCATTTTCTGGGTGAGCAACTTGACCGCTTCAACGGTTCCTATATCCTGACATTTATCGGTTATAATGCCGGCTCACGACGCGCCAATGAATGGATCAGCCGCTATGGCGACCCGCGCGGGCAATCGGTCGATTGGGTTGTCGACTGGGTTGAACGTATTCCTTATTCGGAAACGCGCGACTATGTCATGCGTGTTATGGAAAACTATCAGGTTTATAAAGCACGCCTTACCGGCACTGCCGATATTAATGTCGACCTAACCGCCGGCCGTCACGGTTAAAGAGCAAATCTCTTGGCGTCTTGAATTCCGTAAAGTCAGTGCAACAAACATAAATCCGGAGATTTTTGAAAACTATAGTCCGGAATTTAATAAAATAGTCGCGATAGTTTAATTATAAGTTTTTGTACGCGGGCTTACCATATAATATCTGTAATTATGAACCTAAAAATTATACAATAAAAATCAACTATAAATTTATAATTTAATTTTTAAAATATGAATTAAATGCGTAATTTTATTTATAAATACGCAATTTTAATAAACTACTTTATTGTGTAAGGTAAAGATAATTTAGACCAATCATAGTTACCGTTGGGTAATCCCTTACATTGATACCTATATTCTATTAAAAAATTATAATTCGTTACTGCTCTTATTGCTTTAAATGAAGCTGTATATTTACCATCGCTTTCCTGGAGCCATTTCGTCAAACGCTGAAAACCATATCCTCCTCCCACAGCATAACATGGCTCCCAGTCGAAAATACTACCATCATCACCAGCATACGGGTTCCAGGTTGTTATCGGATTGTTTTTGACATCCGCCATCCAAACAGTAACAGTTATGACATCGCCTATTTGCAGCAGATATTTATCAAGAGTTACTGTCGATGCATTTCTATCAATATAGCCTGCTACGATTTTGAATGTTTGAGATGATATTTCACTGGTCCACTCGGGCAATTTCAAGGTAACAGTCAAATTGGAACCTACCTTGTAAGGCAGGTAAGACCGACAATAAGATATCGTGTTGTCGCTACATACACTCCACTCGTTATAGACTGTTACATTTTCCGGTACAACAATATTGTTACGTACAGCGTCCAAATCATCCTTGATAACATTATTTGCCTTGTCTCTTATAGTAACCTTGAAATATATTGGGGAATAAGTAGTAACCTTAAAGCTATTACCGCCTAAATCGATTGATGAATATTCAGCAAGTGCTTCCCCGTGGCCAATTGTATATTTATTCGAAGTCGCCTTGGAATAACTAGTGATAGCTATGTAGGATGAGCGTGACCCGGAGTTCCAAGCCGTATAAGTGCGCGTGTAAGTCCCGTCACCATTATCTATCCACTCAGTATCTTTTATTTTCCCTCCATCAACCATAATCCCTTTGCCACCATAACCACCATTACTCAACCAATTGGTTTGCCCGACCAACAGATAACCATTTTTATTCCTGACCGTTACGGTAACCAACATATCTTCTTCAAATGCGTAACTAGATTTGTCGAGTTTTATAATAGTTTTATCTGTAGCAGGTCGAGGCGCAGTCGTCGCGAGTGTCACCGCAAGCGATCCTATTTGCACACCGTTAAATTTCGGAACTATCGTATATTGTCCTATTGCAGTTGTTGACTTTACAGTTACCGTATAGACATTCCCTGACTTTACCATCTGTCCAAATGATAAGTCTTGTTGATTACCACTCGTTACTTCAAACTTGAGTTTATCGGTAATATCGTCAGAAATAGCATTACCAAAAACGTCGATAGCCTTGAATGTCAAGGTCGTACTATCGATGCCATCCGCCTCTATGCTCGTTGGTGTGGCAACAAATGTTGACTGTTGGTTGCCTTTTATATCTTTATCAGCGGGATCACCTGCCGTCCAACGAGGTTCAACCATGAGATAATCATTGCTGTTGTTGTAGGAAGCGACATTGTTTCCTTTATATGTTACATAAATTGTCTGTTTCCCTGCTTTAGTAAATCGAGCCAATGAGGTGTAGGTACCTGGCGTTTCTGTTTCGATAAATTTCTCGATTGTTCCACCATAGATACCATATTGAACATTAACACCAAGTTGGTTTGCAATTCCGGTAAGATCGTTTCCATAACGGTCTTTCGCGACAAATGTCAGCGTTATAAATTCCGTGTCACTTACTGTTCGTGATTGCGGAGTGGCAGTAAGAGTAGAGCTTTGATTGCCTGAAGAATCTGTCTTATATGGTTTGCCTAGCGAAACTTGAATAGTCGCAGAAAGTCCTGAAATAGGGGTACCAAGACGCTGTGGTACGATCGTATAGCTGTCGGGTTTTTTAACGGGGTAAGAAGACGGATAAAAATATATTCTATAAGTACCTTTTGTGGACGTCTCATAAAAATAATTGTTCTCAGTAGCCCCTGAAACTCCAGAATTTCTTCCTGTAAGCAACAAGTTCAGACTATTGTTCGGGATACCGGTAATAACATTGCCGTATTTATCTTTTAAAGTCAGCGTAAAATAAACGCTATCGTCGAATGTGACCGAAGTGCTGTCGGCAACAAAAGTTGAACGAACCTCTCCATTCTCGCCCAGCACAGCCACCGGACCAGGTTGAACCGTCACACTAACGGACATGATATCAGCATTCTTATATTTTACGTAAATACTATATCTACCAGCCGCTGTTGCCCTGAAGGTATTTGTATAGGTATTGCCATTAGCTTCTTTGGTTCCCAAGCTCACCGTAGCTGCATTACCACCGTCCGAAACAAACTTGATATAGAACTCGATATCGTCCCCGATATCATTCACCGGGTTTTTATATTTGTCGATTGCAACAAATGTGAGTTTTGCGTTGGTTACACCATCTGCAGGAAGTGTTCCCTGATCGGCAGAGAACTTTGACCTCGCCTCATATGATGGAGAAATATAGGCTACAGGTGCACCGGCTTTGATCGTCAAGTCAACGGATAACCCGGTTAATTCATTGCTGTTTTGCTTAGGCACAATTTTGTATGTGCCTGCAGTTATTCCTAGTATTTTGAATTTATAGATGCCGGGTTGCGGCTCCGTCGTAGACACCAGTGTCCCCGTTGCTAATGCCGGAGTTCCTGCAAGTTGTAGCTGAGTTGCAACTCCTTTTACAATATTTCCGAATTTGTCTTTTGCCTCAAGCGTTATTATTGTGTTCGTGTCTGCTACAATTTCCGATGAATCAATAGTGAACGTGGAGTGGTCCGGATCAATAGTTCCCGCTTTTAGAGAGACTACGACATTCAGATTTCCGACATTATTACCGTCAACTTTTGGCTTTATAACATAAGAATTGGCCACGTGACCACTCAGCTTGGCCGTATAAACTCCGCTTCCCGCAGTTGTTTCCTGAATTTCAGCAAGCTTGACATCACCATCGTTCGGTGCACCGGCGTTTTGAATGGCAATGTCAAATATAAGTCTCGTTCCCAAACCCGAAACCGGATTATTGTACGGGTCTTTGGCTTTAAAAGTGAGCGTTATTGTCTCAACGTCATTTGCTGTAATCGACGAAGCACTCGCCCCGAATGTGGACTTCGTTTTTTCACTCGTGTCGACGTCACCTGCCTTTACAGTTATACTAACAGAAAGCGAACCAACCTGACTGGAATTATATTGTGGGACAATCGTGTAAACACCAAGTGTCGTTCCTTTGAAAGTTGCGCTAAAGGAATTGCCATCCACTTCAATGGTGCCAATTGTATAAGATGATCCGGTGGGAGAAGCTTTTACGACAAATTTAAGCTTGTCCTTTATACCGGTCACAGCATTTCCATAAATATCTTTCGCAATAAAGTTCAGCTTGGCCGTTGTTGTTCCATCTGCAACTATTTCGCCCCGATCGACACCAATCGTTGACCGGAATTCGTTATTCTTGCCTTTTTCAACCGGATCACCAAAAATGACTTTTACGGGTGCCGAACCTGCTGCTAAAATTGTGTCACCCGACTTGGCCACGATCTCATAGTCTCCGGCAATCACGCCGGTTAACGTGGCTTGATACCGCCCCGGCACATTAGCTTTCGATATTTCACCGATCGCTACGCCTGCATCATTCCCGTTTTTGTCGACAAATTTTAGCGTGCTTAAATCATAATCAATCGGATTGCCAAATTTATCTTGCGCTATCAACGTCAGCGTTAATGTTTTATCTGCGATAACCGAAGACGCGCTCGATGTTAAGCTCGACTTGCTTTCATCTATTTCACCGGCTGTTAATGTCACCTGAGTTGTACGTGTGACTGATGCATTGCCCGAAAGGTTAAGTGTTACTGTATAAACTCCGGATGCCGTGCCTTTCAATTTGGCTATATAAGTGCCAGCTTCTGTCTCCCGAACTTCCGACAGATTAACGGTGCTACCATTTGTGACCACCACCGTTCCTCTTTTGATGGTAAAAATAATATCTCCACCTAGTCCGTTAACGGGATTGGAATAAGCATCCCTAGCCTTAAAAATGAGTTTCGATTCTGTGCTTCCATCTGCTGTAATGGATGGCGATTCTGCAAAAAAGTCGAATTTTGTAGCATCGATATTACCGCCGTTTATCGTTACAGTGGCTTCAAGAGTTCCAACAGCAACAGAAGAAATCTTCGGTGTAATTTTATAAGTTCCCGCAAGCGTGCCTTTTAATGTAGCTACATAAATGCCGCTTTGAGCCGGTGTCTCTTGAATGTTCGACAGAACAACCTTGTTCACATCCGGCTTGTTACCACCCCCGTCAACAATGTCAAAGGTAAGGTCATTGCCTAATCCTGCAACAAGATTGCCATAAGCATCCTTC